>CBDBGD010000008.1:0-329532 GCA_965205235.1 Dehalococcoidia bacterium | reverse complement strand
CCACCGCGATCAGCAGCGACAGCGGGGCGCTGAAGCTGCCCAGGGCCAGCAGGCGAGAGATCAACGGAATGCTCCAGACGCCGGGCACAAGCAGAATTGGCACCAGGGCCGTGTCGCGAAAGACTTGGCGCAGGCTGGTAGAGGTCCACGTATCGGCGGTGCCGAAGAAGCGGGCGAACCTGAACTCCACCAGCGTGTCGGTGAGGGTCCCCAGCGACCGCCAGATGGCAAAGGCCGGCGGAACGCAGAGGGCCAGCACCGTGCTCCCTATGACCAACCCCCACATGCTTTCGCTCAGGGGGACAAGGTCGGAGAGCTCAGCCGTGTAGCCAAGGCTGCCGGTGCCCAGGGCCAGGAAGACGGCAATGATGCCCAGCTCCAGCAGGATCAGACGCCCGCTCCTTTGGATCTGCCTTGCCCTGGGGGTGTCGAAGCGAACGGCGCTGCGGAGCGCAGCGAGCATCAGGACCAGCCCCTCCGCGTACCGTTTCAGCAGGTTTGGAGACCGTCGCTCCAGGAGATTGGCAATGGGGTCCGCAGCGCGAAAGAGGAACGGATAGAGCAGTGCCGTGACCGCCGTGGCGCCTGTCACCACCGGGTACAGGAACGCCCCCACAGCGCCGAAGGTGGCGCCCGTCCTGACCATCGCCAGGGAGAACTCGCCGAGCTGCGGCATGCCCAGCCCCACGCTCAGCGAGACGCGGCCGTTCTCGCCCGCCAGGAAGGCCCCCGCCGTGTCCGACACAACCTTCCCGACGATGAACACCGCCGCGACCACCAGCGTCGGGACAATGTAGTCGTCCATCACCGACAGGTCGATCAGCATCCCTATCGAGACGAAGAATATCGTGCCGAAGAGGGTCCGCACCGGCCCCATCGTTCGCTCCATCTGGTCGGCGTGTTGCGAATCGCCCAGCACCGCGCCGATGAGGAAGGCCCCGGCCGCGGCGGACAGGCCCACCAGCTCCGCCGTCAGCGCCAGGCCGAAGCACAGCATGAGTCCCGTGATCAGCAGCGTCTCCTCCGACCTGAAGCGGTCGACGAAGCCCACCAGCTTGTTCGCGAAAGCCGCGCCCAGCACCAACGCCAATACGGCGAACACCCCCAGCTTCACGACGAGCGGGCCCAAGCCGCCGAGGTCCGCCTGGCCGGTGCTGGCGATTCCCGCCAGCATGGTCAGCAGAATGACCGCCGCAAAGTCTTCCACCACCAGGATTCCCACGATCAGCCTGCCGCGGGTAGCGCGAAGCTGACCGGCCCCCCGCAGCATCGTCATCAGGATGGCAGAGCTGCTGATGCACATGGCCGATGCCAGGAAGATCGCCTCGGTGGTGCTCCACCCCAGCAGGTTGGCAATCTCAAAGCCCAGGGCAAACATGATCGCCATCTCGACGACGGCGATGAGAATGACCCTGGCGCCCACCTCGCGAATGCGGCTCCACCCGCACTCCAGTCCAATACCGAATAGCAGCAGCACCAACCCCAGGTCCGCCAGCAGCCCTATGGTGTCCGCGTTCTGCACCGCCCCAAGCGCGGACGGTCCAAGCAGCACGCCGGTGCCCAGGTACCCCAGGATGGGGGGCAGCTTGAGCTGCCGGCACAGCAGCATGGCCGCTCCCCCCGCAGCCATGATGACGGCGAAGTCGCGGAGGAGCAGCGCCTCCCCGTTGACAAGGCCCACGGCAAAGCTGGGAATCACACCGTCGATGATGTCACCTTCAGCGGGTCAGGATGTGGAGGCAGCGGAGACTGCACGAGCGTTCCGTTGGCTGCAGATGTCAGCGGCTGGTAGCGCCTTGGTCAAATCAGTCGAGACGGGGTGTGAGCCCGAGGTAGCCTGCCTCTCTATCTATTGTGCCACAAATCAGAAAACTATGTTCGGTTTCAGCTTGGCCGCGGCGCAAGCCGTATGGAGCGAGCCCATTCGCTCGCAGTTATGTCACTCTCCGCCGAAGGCTCCGCTCGCAGGCTGTAGCCCCTACGGCTTCACGGCCAGGCATTCCCCGAACGCCACGCCGCCCACCGCGGCGGGGTTGTCCTTCCACTCGTCCAGCCCGGCCCGCCACATGTCGAACTGCTCCTGCGTCGCCAGTCCGAACATGACCGCAGCCCCGATGACCTGTGGCGAGAAGAACCAGCCCGCTGCGACGCTGTAGAAGAACGCCACATCCTTGGGTGTGCCGTAGAAGTCGAAGGACGCGCTGGACGCAGGATCGACGAAACCGGCCTCCAACATCTGGCCCTTCAGCTCCATGCCCATCCCAGGATGACCTCCGTTGGCTGCCAGGAGCCGGATGAAGGTAGCCCACGCGTCCCTGTCCTCGTACGGGTGGAGGAAGGCCGCACTGAGGATGGCCTCCCTGGCGGCGATGATGCCGCCGGGTTTCAGCACTCGCCGTACCTCCGCCAGGACCGCCAGCGTGTCCGGCACGTGCATCAGCACGGCGTGGCAGTGAGCAACGTCGAAGTAGCCGTCCTCGAAGGGGAGCTTGGTCGCATCGCCCACGTGAAACGTCGCGTTGGTGTGCCCACCGGCCTCGGCCGCGGCGCGGGCAAGCTCCACCTGCGACTCCTCCATGTCGACGCCGTGCAGTTCCCCAGGGTCAACCATGCGCGCGAGGCCGACGGAGATGGTGCCCGGCCCGCACCCGAAGTCGAGGACGCGGTGACCCGGCTTGAGGTGTGGGAGCAGGTAGGCGGCGTGGGTCTCAGCGCTGCGCTGTTCCAGCATCTGCCGGAACTCTTCGCTGTAGCCCATCGTGTAGCTGCGTTCCGGCGTCTCTCCGACCATTGGCCTTGCTCCTTCTTGGTTGGTTCCCACGTCGCATTGTAATGCAGCCGGATGCACCCGCCCAAGCGCTTGGAAGAGGAGGGCCGTAGTTACAGTCTCATGTACTTGACAACCTCTATGCCAGTCTCATTACAATAGATGTGCCAAATAGGGTTTTGGCCCCTATTTGAGACTGAGAACCAACAACGGGCAGGAGGAGCGAATGCAGCAGCACGCCGTTCACGAGTGCGACACCCACGAACACCACGGAGATGAGCCCGGTCACGTCCACGACGTCCACGAGTGCGATGGCCACGAGCACCACGCCGAAGACCACGCCCACGACATGCACGAGTGCGATACCCACGAGCACCACGCCGACGAGCCCGGCCACGTCCACGACGTCCACGAGTGTGACACCCACGACCACCACGCCCACGCCACCGCCTAGCCGGGCAAGCGACACCGACTCCAAAGCAAAGCCCCCCATGACAGACATGGGGGGCTTTGCTTTTCCTTCCTAGCGCGGCGGGCGGCCGCCCTATGGGACGCCTGTAGCCCTCACGACCGCGCCCGGGCCAGCAGATGGCCCACGTGGTGGTCTTCCTTGCAGCTGTCCACTGACCACTCCAGCTGAAGGGTCACGTGGCCAATGCCGTAGGCGCCGTGTACCAGGTCCTGCATCCTCTTCTTCAGTTCGTCTATGTTCCCCTTGTACGCCGGGTCCAGGAGAACGTGGGCGGTGAAGGCCTCGTTCCCGGAGGTGATGGTCCAGACGTGCACGTCGTGGATGATGGTGACTCCCTCCATGTCCTCCAGGTCGCTGCAGAGCTTGTACACGTCAATGCGCTCCGGGCTGCCCTCCAGGAGCACGTTCAGGATCCTGCCAATCAGCTTCCGGGTGTTGTACACGATCAGCATTGCGATGACGACGCTCAGTATCGGGTCCGCAACGTACCAGCCGAAGGCCATGATCAGGACCGCCGCAACGATGACGCCCACGGAACCCAGCAGGTCCGCCAGCACGTGCTGGAAGGCCCCCTCGACGTTCATGCTCTCCCCCGACGACCGGTGCAGGATCCACGCGGCCACCAGGTTCACCAGGAACCCGCCGATGCCGATGATCAGCACCGGCAGCCCGACGATCTCGACGTCTTCCCGGAAGGCCCGGTGGTACGCCTCGAAGAGAATCCACCCGGCAATCAGCCACAGGGCAAAGGTGTTGGCCAGCGCAGCCAGAATCTCCGTGCGATGGTACCCGAACGTGCGCTCGACGGACGCCTCACGCCCCGCGATCCACATGGCCACCAGCGCCATGACGATGGCGGCCGCGTCCGTGAGCATGTGCCCCGCGTCCGCCAGCAGCGCCAGGCTGCCCGACACTATGCCGCCGATGACCTCCGCCACCATGTAGGTGGAGATCAGGACAAGGGCAATCAGCAGGCTGCGGCGGCTGGCCCCCCGCAGGTCGTGGGCATGGTCGTGGTCATGGTCATGCTCGTCGTGCGCGCCGTGGTCGTGCCCCTCGTGGCCGTGCCCCGCATGCTCGTCGTGTGCGCCGTGGTCGTGCCCCTCGTGGCCGTGCCCGGCGTGCTCGTCGTGCGCGCCGTGGTCGTGCCCCTCGCGGCCGTGGCCGGCGTGCTCGTCGTGCGCGCCGTGGCCGTGTCCCTCGTGGCCGTGCCCCGCATGCTCGTCGTGCGCGCCGTGGTCGTGCCCGGCGTGCTCGTCGTGAGCAGCGTGGTCGTGTCCAGCGTGGGCGTCCCTATCCCTCATTCTGCCAACCCGTCGGCCATAGTCCGGTCTCCAGTCTCACTTTGCGGAGTTGCGGGTCTCATTTTCGGCATTGTATAGCACCGCACCAGCTTACCGCTACCCTTCGGCCGGCGTGTTCGCTTCGACTCCGGGGCGCCTGCGCCCTCCCCTGCCGGACGGCAGTCCATCGCCGCGGGTCGATTGCAACGATGGGCCAAGAGTGTATAGTATAGGCACCGCCTTGCAGCCCGCTGGATTGTCTGCCACGGACACCCCCCCTGAAGGGTCTCCTGGAGGATAGGGTTGAACGCTATCGAAGCCCGCGGCCTGACCAAGATATACGAGAACCGTCTGGTAGCCCTGAACATCCTCAACATGTCGGTGCCGCAGGGCTCTGTCCTGGGCCTCATAGGCCCCAACGGGGCCGGCAAGAGCACCGCCATGATGCTCTTCCTGGGCCTGCAGCACCCCACCGCAGGCTCCGTACGCGTCTTCGGCGAGCCCATGTCCCTGGCCGCCGGCCACCTGCGGCGCCGAATGGGCTTCCTCCCCCAGACCGGCTCCTTCCCCCCTGACATGACGCCCATCAGCTACCTGGATCAGGTGGGCATGCTCTTCGGCATCCCTCGAGAGCTGCGAAAGCAGCGCGCCGCCGCCCTGCTCCACGCCACGGACATGCTCCAGGCCTCGGCCCAGCGCATCGACCACCTCTCCAGCGGCCAGCGGACGCGGGTCGGCATCGCAGCGGCCCTCATCAACGACCCAGAGCTCCTCCTCCTCGACGAGCCCACGGTCGGCCTCGACTCCGAGGGGCGCACCTACACCCTCTCCCTCATCAGCGACCTCAAGCGTCGGGGGCGCACCATCGTCCTCTCCACGCACATCCTGCCCGACGCGGAGCAGGTCTGCGACCAGGTGGCCGTGCTGAACCACGGCAAGCTCATCTACCACGGGTCCGTGGCTGACATGAAGCAGATCGCCGGCCCCAACACTGTCGATCTCATCGTGTCCGGGCAGGAGCTTGACGTCGCCGTGCGCGCCCTCGCCGTGCGCTTCGCGACCGCACAGTTCGAGCGCGCGGGCCACCAGACGATCCGGGTGACGTTCGGGTCGCCCAACGGCGATTACAGCGCGGAGCTTGGAGCGGTCCTGTCGGAGTTGCCCCACCACCGCCTGCAGCTCCGCTCCGTCCGGCAGGTGGGCGAGCTGGAGGACGCGCTCATCCAGAAGCTCGGCGAAGACCGCATGCGAGGCTTTGCCCGGGCCCTCGACGACAAGGGCGGGATCGTCGACGGCGTCACGCCTAGCCAAGGCAACGGCGCATCATGACCGAGACGCAGACCGACACCTTTGCTCCGGCAGTCGGCGAAGAGCAGGACGCGGTCGTCGTCCGCCAGCTCTCCTGGCCCGCCTTCCTCTCCCTCCTCTGGTACGACCTTGGCATACTGTCCCGCTCCCTCATCATCCGCTTCTGGTTCCTCCTGACCATCGTCGGCGCCACCACGGCCGTGCTCGTCTCCCGCAACTACCTGGACCCCACGTCCTTCTTCATGGCGTGGGCCCTGGCCCTGTACGCGGGCCTCGGAAGCTTCGTCACGCTGGTCATCAGCGTCAGCACAATCTCCGCCGAGCGGCCCTTCCTGGGCGTCGCCATCATCAGCCGCGGCATCGCGCCCACGCCCTACATCCTGGCTAAGCTGGCCTCGCGCTGCCTCTACGTGCTGGGCATGTTCCTCATCGTCGTGGGGCCCACCATGTTCCTGGTCCAGGCCCAGGGCCTGAACAACGACATGGTCTTCTCCGGCATCGTGCTGTCGCTGGTCTACTGGTGCCTGATGCTTGCGGTGCTCGTACTGCTGGGCATCACTATCAGCGTGGTGTTCAACAACACGCTTCTTGGCCTCGTGGTGCTGGGCTCCTTCTGGTACATCTGCATCGTCGGCTTGGCGTTCACCTATGCGGGCGGCCTCACCCCCCAGGGCGTCCTGGGCAACCTGCCGCTGCTCCTCCAGGGCGAGTCCAAGCTCATCGAAATCTACTTCACCGTGGCCATCGGCCTCATACCCACCGTGGCCCTTCCTTTTGTGGTCGTCCGACTCTTCAACAGCAGGGACTTGTGATATGTCGACTCTGATAACGGGCAGCACCGGCTTCGTCATCTCCAACGTCGTGCGGGAGTGCGCCGAGAGGGGCCACACCGTCCTCGCCCTCGACGTCGTCGCGCCCAACGACATGGTCGAGCGTTACCTCGCCCCGTGGGCCGGCAGCATCACGTGGGTGCAGGCCGACATCATGGACCCCGGCGCGCTGGAGCAGGTCGCGTCGGCACACTCCATCGATCGCATCATCCACGGCGCTGCCATCACCCCCGGCCAGGAGGCGATCGAGCGCGCCGAAAGCCGCCGCACCATCGACATCAACCTCACCGGCACTGCGAACATGCTGGAGTTGGCCGTGCGGGCCGGCGCCCGGCGGTTCGTCTACATCAGCTCCGGCGCGGTCTACGAGACTGTCGACCCTCCCGACGGCCTCCTGCACGAAGACCTCCCGCTGAGCCCGCGCCGGCTCTACTCCGTCACCAAGTTCGCCAGCGAGTGTCTCACGCGGCGATACGGCGAGCTCTACGGCTTCCAGGTGGCGAGCGTTCGGCTGGGCGGACCCTACGGCCCCATGGAGCGGGTCACCGGCCACCGCACCAACATGTCGCAGCTCCAGCAGTGGACGGGAAAGGCCCTCCGCGGCGAGAGCATCGTGAAGGAGCCCCAGGGCGCACGCGACTATACCTACGTCGCCGACATCGCCCTGGGCATTCGCACCATCCTCGACGCGCCGACCCTGCCGCACGACGTCTACAACCTGGCCAGCGGCGTGGGCGTGTCCCTGGAGGAGTTGGTAGAAGCCTTCCGGGCGGTCTTCCCGGATGCGACGTTCGAGGAGCCCGACCCCGCTGCCGTCGCTGCCTTTGAAGAGCCTGCCCGGCGGTCCCTGCTCGATACGTCCCGCATCCGCGACGACCTGGGCTACCGCCCGCAGTACGACCTGGTCTCCGGCCTGCGCGAGTACCTTCGCTGGCGAAGCGACTTCGGCTTCACCGCCTGACGCCTAGGATGGGGGGAGGAAGTCCTCCCGCGCCTTCAGCAGTTCGTCCGCCAGGGCCCGGCTGAACAGGTACACCGTCGTCTCGTCCGACACCCTCACGTAGTATGACTCCTCGTCCCGCTCGACGAAGGAGACCACGACGAAGGGCCGGTCGCCGGTGCTGATGATTTCGATGGCTGCGTCCGGCTCGGCGAAGCTCACGTCCCGGGCCTCCCGGTCCGTCGGGAAGTCGTCGGTGAGCAGGGGAGCGAAGAGCTGCAGCAGCGCCAGCACGCTCGCCGGGTCCGCAGCATCGCGGCCCTCCGCCGTCACCACGGCCCAGCCCGCCTCACCGCGCTCCAGTGCCACCCGGCCGTCCGGGTACATCAGCGTGACGTTGTTGATCTCCTCCGGCTGGAGCTCCAGGACCACGGGGTTCCGCCATGCGTTGGGGTTGGACTCGAAGACGCCGGGAAGGTTCACGGGCATGCTGAAGGTCGCGTCGTCCACGGGGCGCCTGACGTACGCCAGGCCTGCCTGCGGCGACCAGTGGCCGATGAGGAGCTCCTCCACCGGGCTCTCGCCCTTGTAGAAGGAGACGCGCACCGCGTTCACCTCGTCCACGCCCAGGCGCTCGTGGTGGACCACCTCCTCCGCCACCAGCTGCGACTGTCGCAGCCGCTCCGCCACGCTCCACATCCCCGCAAGCCTCAGCTCGAACGCCTTGTGGATGCCTATCCGCCACTCGTCGTCGTCCGTCTTGATGAGCCGGGTCTCTCCCCCCGCCGACTGGATCAGCACCTGGTCAACGACCTCCTCGGCCACCGGGAAGATGCCCGACAGCGTGGACGGCGCCGACGCCTCGGAGACGACGCGCAGCACCAGCCCGGCGAGCGCAACGCCCACGAGCAGCGCCAGGACCAGCCCCACCTGTCTAGCCTTCATCCATGTACACCTGCGAGCTGATCCGCCGGCGGCGGGCGTAGCGCAGCGCCCCTATGACTAGGAAGACGACCGGCACGCCGAAGATGCTCCCGTACTGCACCATGTTCTCGTGCGTGTTGGAGGAGAAGAGCAGCTCCCGCGGCGAGATGGCCTTGGACCGGATGGCGGCCAGCGCGTCCTCCTGGGCCAGCCAGTCGATGACGTTGAGCCCCAGCACCATGTTCTCCGGCGCACGCGACACGGCAAAGTCCGTCAGCCACTCCGAGTCGCCCACGGCGACGATCCGGTAGGTGTTCTCGCCGTCCCCTGCAGCCTGGGGCGCCGGCCCCACCGTCGCCAGGGCCATCAGGCGCGACCCCTCCGCCGCCTCCGGGAAGTTGCGCTCCTGTCCCGGCGTAACGTCCAGGTACTCCTGCTCCGCCACGGCGAAGGTGCTCGTCTGCAGCAGCGGGAAAACCTCCACTCCGTCTATCGGAGGCCACACCTGGTCTACGGAGCCCGCCCACGTCAGCAGCACGGAGCTGACGTCGCCCGATATGCGGTTCTCCAGCGGCGCCACCCGCGGCCAGTAGGGGTACGGCACGGGGAGGTTGAAGGTGCCCCGGCTCATGGCGATGGCCTCGTTCACGCGGCCGTCGGACACCAGGTCGTTGTTCAGCACGATCCCGTAGCGCTCGGCGAAGGGCGAGAGCCCGTGGTCGTTGGGGAAGACCACCAGCCGCCCCTCCAGCTCCGGTGTGGTCACCGGCCCTATGACCGGGTCCACCAGCAGAAGCATGCTGCCTCCCTGCGCCATGTAGGCGTGGAGGGCGTCGAGCACCGCGGCGGGGGGCGCGGTGTTGAGGCCCGCCACCACCACGAGGTCCACTCCCTGCAGGTCCAGCGACCCGTCCTCCCCCGCGGCGATGTCCCGCACGTCGTACTGCTGCGCAAGCTGGAAGGAGAGCGCCAGCAGCTCCTCCGACCTGACCCGCCCTCCGTAGCCGCTGAGGAAAGCGACGGTCTTGCGGCTCTCCTGGGCCATCTTGTGCACCAGCGTGGCCACCTGGTACTCCAGCGGCTCCGCTGACTCGATGAACGGGATGACCTCCTGCCGGTCGAGGTACGTCAGCGCAAGGCCGAAGAAGCCGCGCTTGAGTTGCAGCTCCTCCTCGCCCACCAGGCTGAACTCCACCGGCTGGATGCCTATCTGCTGCGCCCAGGCCTCGGCGTCATCGTCCTCGTCGGGGAAGCTGTGCACCACCCGCACCCGGTCCGACTGCGCGCCAAGGTCCTCCAGGAAGTCGCCCACGTCCCGCCGCACCAGGGCCACCTGCGTCGGCAGGTCCTTGGAGGCGTACAGGTGGAGGGTGAGCACGTCGTCCAGGTCGTCCAGGATGGCCTCGGTGGAGGGGCTCAGCGTGTACAGCTTCTCGTCGGTCAGGTCCAGCCGCCCGTGGATCGCCCCGCCGAACCAGCCCGTGAGCAGGCTCAGCACCACCAGCGCCACGAAGCCCACCTGCAGGTTGTTGTACAGCGGCGAGCGATGGCTCAGCGTCTTGCGCCGCAGCATGAAGTACGCGCCGCTCAGGAAGGTCAGGATCAGCGCCAGGAAGTAGACCATGTCCCGCATGTCCAGCACGCCGCGGGCGATCTTCTCGAAGTGCGTCAGCGGGCTCAGCCCCTGCAGCACCGCGGCGACCCCCGCAGGCACGGCCAGGAGGAAGGTGTCCACTCCGATGGCAAGCAGGACGAAGTTGGCGGTAACGCCGATGATGAATGCGACAATCTGGTTGCGGGTGAGTCCCGACGTGAACAGCCCAATGGCAATGAACGACCCCGTCAGCAGAAAGCTCCCCAGGTACTGTGCGACCGTGGCGCCGCGGTCCAGGTCCCCCGCCGTCTCGAGCAGCAGCGCGATGGCGATCGTCGCCCCGATGCCCGCCATCAGGAAGAGCTCCGCCGCCACGAACTTGGCAAGCACGATAGTCCAGTCGCGGATGGGGTGCGTGAACAGCAGCTCCAGCGTCCCGTCCCGGTCCTCCTCCGCCACGAGCCGCATCGTCACCGCCGGCACGAAGACCCCCAGCACCCACGGCAGTGTGTTGAACAGCGGGCGCAGGGACGCCTCCGACGTTAGCAGCGCCTCGCGGAAGAAGAGGAAGGAGAGCGTGGCGGCCAGGATGACCAGGAGGATGTAGCCCGTGGGCTGGTCGAAGTACCCCTTGAGGTCCTTGACCACCAGGGCGAGGAAGGGTCGCAGGCGATCAGGCACTGTCGCCGCCGTCGTCCCGATCTGCGGTCAACTCGTGGAAGAGGTCCTCCAGGCTGGCGCCCTCCTCCCGAAGTTCCCACAGCGTCCAGTCGTTCTCCACCGCCAGGCGGAAGATGTGCGGCCTCGGGTCGGCGTCCCGTTCGACGGCCAGAACGAAGCGGCGGCGGCTCCCCATCGTGCCTCGCGCCTGCACGTTGAGCACGCCGTCCAGCCCCTGCAGCACAGGAGCGACGCCGTCGCCCTGCACCTCCACGTGCACCTTCCGATCGGTCCGCGCGCGCTGGGCCAGCTCGCCGACGGCCCCGTCTGCCACGATTTTGCCCCGGTGGATGACCAGCAGCCGGTCGCACGTGTGCTCGATCTCGCCGAGCACGTGGGTGCTGAGGAGCACCGTGCGGTCGGCCCCCAGCGACCGGATGAGGTCCCGGATCGAGACCCGCTGGTTCGGGTCGAGCCCCTCCGTGGGCTCGTCCAGCACCAGCACCTGCGGCTGGTGGAGGATCGCCTGCGCCAGCCCCACGCGCTGCCGGTTCCCTTTCGACAGCTGCCCGATGGGCCGGTAGAAGACCTCCTCGATGCCTGTCTCCTCCACCGTCCGCTCGACGTGTGCAGGTCGGTCCGGCACGGGGATGCCCCGCAGGTCCGCCACGAAGTCCAGGAACTCGCAGACTAGCATGTCGCCGTAAAGGGGGTTGTTTTCGCTCAGGTAGCCGACGCGCTGCTTGGCGACTCGCTCGTCTTCCTGCGTGTCCATGCCCTGGATGAAGATCGCGCCCGCGTCCGGCGTGTAGTAGCCCGTCAGCATGCGCATCGTCGTCGTCTTCCCCGCCCCGTTCGGCCCGAGGAAGCCGACCACCTCGCCTCTGCGAACGGAGAAGCTGACGTCGTCCACGGCCGTCAGCGCGCCGAAGGTCTTGGTGATGCTCTGCGCCTGTATGGCGATGTCGCCGCGGCGCCGCTCTTTACGCGCCATGTCTCCTACTCATTGCCCGCGTGAATTGACAGCTTCCTTCTAACTGTAGGCGCGGCCTGCTCGCCGCGCAAGCGGTGGGGCGTCCTGCCGGAGCGCAGTCGAAGCCCGCGCCCATGGGGATATACGAAGAAAAGCGGCCCGCGGTTGGGGCGCGGCGCCGGCCCCTACCCTCCACCGATGGCCGGGAGGAAGTGGACCTCGCTGTCCTCGCCCACGCGCTCCAGCAGCCCCAGGTGCGACACCTCCCCGTCGACCACGACCGCGATCTGCGGCCTGATGCGGTCGGTGTCCGGGTCGTACAGCAGCGCGCGCAGGCCGGGGTAGGCGTCGTCCAGGTTGGCCAGGAGCTGCCGCACCGTCGCGCCGGCCACGGTCACCCGCTCCTGGCCCTCGGTCAGCCGCTGCATCATCGGCGGGATCCAGACTTCCGGCATGGGGTCGCCTCAGGACTTGTCCTGGCCGTTCTCCGCCCAGATGGCCTCCAGCACCTTCCCCGGCGACATTGGCAGGTCCTCCAGCCGCACGCCCACCGCGGCCGCGATGGCGTTCGCGATGGCCGCCGGAGGCGGCACGATGGGCACCTCGCCCACGCCGCGCACGCCGTACGGGTGGCTGGGGTTCGGCACCTCCACCAGCACCGCGTCGATCATCGGCAGGTCCAGGCTCGTCGGCATGCGGTAGTCCAGGAACGTCGGGTTCGACATCTCGCCCTTGTCGTTGAAGGCATACTCCTCGTTCAGCGCCCAGCCGATGCCTTGCGCGACGCCGCCCTGGATCTGGCCCTCCACGTAGCTGGGGTGGATGGCCGTGCCGCAGTCCTGGACGGCGGTGTAGCGGAGCACCTGCGTCTTGCCCGTCTCCGGGTCCACCTCCACGTCCACGATGTGCGCGGCGAAGGCCGGCCCCGCGCCCCGCGGGTCGACGCTCGCACGGCCCGTGATGGGCCCGCCCGAGCTCAGAAGCTGCTCCGACAGCTCCCTGAACGTCATCTGCAGCTCCGGCTCCGCGCGATGGTTGAAGACCCCGTCGGCGAACTCCACGTTCTCCGCGTCCGTCTCCCAGATGCGCGCTGCACGCTCGGTCATCTGCCGCACCACGTCGTGGGCGGCCTCCCAGGCGGCCCAGCCGGTCTTGAAGGCCACGCTGGAGCCTCCCGTGACGCTCGTGTAGCCCACGCCGTCCGTGTCCGCCACGCTCGGGTTCACCGACTCCGCCGGGATGCCCAGCACCTCCGCGGCCTGCATCGCGACCGCTGCCCGCGTCCCGCCGATGTCCGTCGACCCCTCGACGAGGCTCACCGTGCCGTCGCCGTTGACCGTGATGTAGCAGCTCGCAGGGCCTGCGCCGTTGAACCAGAAGCCCGTGGCGATGCCGCGCCCGCGGTTCGGCCCCTCCAGCGGCGCCGACCAGTGCGGGTGGCTGCGCGCGGCCTCCAGCGTCTCGATGTAGCCGATGCGCCGGTACACGGGCCCGTCCACTCGACGGTCGCCCTCCTTGGCGCCGTTGAGGAAGCGGACCTCCATCGGGTCCAGCCCCAGCCGCAGCGCCAGCTCGTCCAGCACCGTCTCGACGGCGAAGCACGACGTCGTCGCGCCCGGCGCACGGTACGCCGACGTCTTCGGCTTGTTGACGATGACGTCGTAGCCGTCCACGCGGGCGTTGTCCAGGTTGTACGGCGCGAGCGCGCAGGCCGCTCCGGCGTTCACCGGCGAGCCGGGGTATGCGCCCGCCTCGTAGTACAGGTCCAGCTCCGTCGCCGTGATGCGCCCCTTGCGGTCCATGCCCATCTTGATGGTCATGTAGGTCCCCGGCGTCGGCCCGGTGCCCTCGAACACCTCGGCGCGGTTCATCAGCATCTTCACCGGCTGCCCCGTCTTCCTCGACAGCAGCGCAGCGACCGGCTCCAGGTACACGCTGATCTTCCCGCCGAAGCCCCCGCCGATCTCCATCGGCACCACCTTGACCTTCGACTCGCCCACCTGCAGCAGCTTGGCCACCTGCGACCGCACGTTGAACGCGCCCTGCGTGCTGCACCAGATCGTGCAGCTGTCGTCGGCGTTCCAGATGGCCGTCGCGTTGTGCGTCTCGATGTAGCCCTGGTGCACCGTGGCGGTGTTGAACTCCCGCTCGATGACCAGGTCCGCCTCCTTGAAGCCCTTGTCCGGATCGCCCTTGAGGAAGCGGAAGTGCTTGGCGATGTTGCTCTTCTTGTCCGTCGTCTCCCCCAGCTCCTCGGTCGTCAGGTCCTCCAGGATCAGGGGGGCGTCCTCCTTCATCGCGTCCCGCACGTTGACCGCCGCGGGCAGCACCTCGTACTTCACGTCGATGAGCGCCAGCGCCTCCTCGGCGATGTGCGCGCTCGTCGCGGCGACCGCTGCGACGGCATGGCCGCGGTACAGCGCCTTGTCGTCGGCCAGCACGTTGTTGCTCAGGTAGCGCAGACTCACGACCGACTCACCCAGGTCCTGTATCTCCATGGACGCCCAGGGCATGTCCTTGGCGGTCACGACCGCGCGCACGCCCGGCAGCGCCTCCGCCCGGCTCGCGTCGATCGACACGATGCGTGCGTGCGCGTGCGGACTGCGAAGTATCTTCCCGTGCAGCAGCCCTGCGAATCGGATGTCGGCGCCGTACTGCGCCCGGCCCGTGACCTTGTCGACGCCGTCATGGCGGATGGGGCGGGTCCCGACGACCTGATACTCGTTTCCAGTGACGGTGGCCATTACGACTGCACCTCCATCTTCTTGGCTGCGCTCAGCACCGCACGCACGATCTTGTCGTAGCCGGTGCACCGGCAGAGATTCCCCGCCAGCCACAGCCGCACCCGGTCCTCCGATGGGTTCGGCTCGCTGTCCAGCAGGGCCTTGGCCGCCATCAGGAAGCCCGGCGTGCAGATGCCGCACTGGAGCGCGGCCTCCTCCAGGAAGGCCTGCTGCAGCGGGTGCAGCCCGTCGGGCCCGGCCATGCCCTCGATGGTGTCCACGGTCTTGCCCTGCGCCTCCACGGCCAGCACCAGGCACGAGTCCACCAGGCGGCCGTCCAGGTGCACGCTGCATGCGCCGCAGTTGCCGTCGTTGCAGCCTTCCTTGGTGCCCATCAGCCCCAGCGTCTCGCGCAGCACCTCCAGCAGGCTCTGGCGGGACTCGCAGAGGAACTCCGTCTCCTCTCCGTTGATGCAGGTCCGGACGTGAGTCTTTATCGACATCCCTATCCTCCTCGAGCTCGCGCCAGCGCGCCCTGGAGCGCACGGCGAGTCAGCACTTCGACGAGATGTAGTCGCTGTTCGATGGTGCCCCGCATGTCGGAGATCGGCCTCGCGGCGGCCCGGGCCAGCGACGCGGCCTGCTGCACCGTGTCGTCGTTCGCAGGCTGCCCGACCAGTGCATCGAGGCCCCCGACCAGCACGGGCGTGGGCGCCACGGCCGCCAGCGCGACGCGGACGGCGGTGAACCGCCCCGCCTCGTCCAGCGCCGCCGACGCGCCGACGCCGACCACCGCGATGTCCATCTCGTTGCGGGGGATGAACCGCAGGTAGTGTGCGCCCGAGCGCGGGGGCGGCGGCGGCAGCACCAGCGACACCAGCAGCTCGCCGGGCTGCAGCACGTTCTGGCGAGGCGCGAGGCAGAAGTCCTCGACCGGCACCTCGCGGGTGCCGTTGGGCCCGGCGATGACCGCCCGTGCGCCCAGCACGATGAGCGGCGGAACGCCGTCGGCGCTGGGCGCTGCGTTGCAGAGGTTGCCGCCGAAGGTCGCCCGCCCCTGGATCTGGATGCCCCCGATCAGCGACGCGGCGTCGATGAGGCCGGGGTACGCGCCGGCGATGGCGGCGTCCTCGTACAGCCGGTAGCAGGGGACGGCCGCGCCCATGCGCAGGCCCTGGTCGGGGCTGTAGGAGAGCTCGTTGAGCTCCGGCACGGCCTTGGGGTCAACCAGCCGCTCGATGATGCGCCGGCCGGTCCGAAGCTCGACAAGGATGTCGGTGCCCCCGGCCAGCACCCGCGCGGCCTCACCCTTCTCGGCCATGGCAGCGACGGCCTCGCTCAGGGAGCCAGGGGCAACGTACTCAAACTCGCGCAATAGGTCACCTCCACGGCCCTAGCGGGCCAACCCTGCGATGCGGGGTCTATCATACCAACGGACGCGGCCACCCGCCACCCCGCGGGGGTGGGGCAGGGATTCGAGTCGATTCGTGTCGTTCCGCGCGTTTTTTCCCGGGCCCACCGTGCCTGGGGACGCGGGGCAGAGCGCCGCAACAGGTTTGAGGTTGAATCGCGGTTGTTTCGCTGCGGGATGGGGCGCAGCTTGGACTCGTTCTTTCGTCCGGCCATCGGAGAGAAGGTCGCAGGTTGGGGGTTGTTTCGCAGGCGGGGGTTGGAACCGCGCGGCGCAGATAGGAGACGAGTGCCGATGGGAACAACCGTGGAACAACCTCCAGATAGGCAACAGGGGGCGCCGCAAAGGGGGCGCGAAACAAACGGCTAGCCGCCTTAGCTTGGGGTGGCAGGCTGCGGTGGAGTTGCGCCCGCTCAGCGCTGACGTCCTTCGACAGGACAGGGCGAATGGGGGGTGTCGGGTGGTGGTCACTAACGGCGAAGGCGCTCTCGGACGTTGAAGAGCTCGATGGTGGTCTGGAGAAGGTGGAAGAGGAGGCGCATGTTGGTTGTGGGGTCGTCGACGAGCTCCTCAATGGTGAGGCCACCGGGCTTGAGGTCCCTGAGCCCGTAGGAGCGGAGAACCTTCTCCAGCGGGGCATAACGGTCCGCGGGCGTGAGCGTGGAGTAGCGGCCATGCTTGCGGGCGTTCTGGTTGCCGCGCTGACCGCCTCCGGGTCGGGGAGCGGTCTTGCGGGTGGGCGCGTGTGCGTTGTCCATGGGGGTAGGGTAAGGCGTGGGAGGGGTTAGGCGGAAGGGGCGGATGGCACGGGGGCGGATGGCACGGGGGCGGATGGCACGGGGGCGGCTAGCGGGGGGCGGCTGCGGCCAGGGCGTCGTCGAAGGTCTTGATGGCACGGACGCCGCGCCTGCGGCAGCTTGCCTCAGTCTCCGGCTGGACGTCCACAGGGCCGTGGGCGATCCCCCGGCCGAGGCGGGCCAGCCAGTCAAGGGCGGCCTGTTCGACGTCAGCCTCGGTGATGGTGGTCATGGGGGTGTCGGCCCCGTGGCCTCGATGGTTGAGCCAGTAGAAGCTACCAATTCCTCTGCCAATTCAAAAATCACTCGGAAGTGCCGAAAGTCTTCCGCCGTGCCATTCTCACAAAGCCAGTGGCACAAGTTCGCCTTCTCACTGGTGTTGACGGCCCACTTCTCGGGGATCGTGATTGGATTCCCGACCTCATTGGTGCCACCGTGTTCATCCTCCGTGCTAAAGAACGCCGGGTTATGCTGACGAGCCCTTTCTAGTGTAGATCTGCTGAACAGGTTTTCGATACCTTTCTCAATCGGGTGCCGTTCCTGGTATGGAATGCTCCGCTGTAAGAGTTTGCCTTTATTTCCATGGGGCCTTTCGGAATCGCAGTCGAACAAGAGCAACACCGGTTGTGGCAGCACCTCAGTTAGCGTCAACAGGGAGTCCTTCCACATCTTGGCTAGGTTGCCTTTGCCACCACCATCCCGCAATTCGAGGCCGTCAAACGTCGCTTCTCTCCCAAGTAGTCTCGAAGCTCTCTCTATGTAGCGCTGATCAGTTGTGCCTTCAACGAACACAATAGGCCTCTGTGATTCTTCAATGACTGCTCGCACATCCTCCTTGAACGCACGCGTCGCGGCGAAGGCCCGATAGGCCTCGCCGAATTCACTGAACTCTTCCGGGCTGATTTGCTGCCCCTGAGGTAGGCGATAGAGAGCGAAACCCCCTTCTCCTAAAGCCCTCTGCATGCCTAGGACAAAGAGAGGCGAGTGTGTTGTCACCACGAATTGAACCTTGGGAAACATCTGAATCAGTTCTGGGAGCACCTCATGCTGATGGACCGCATGTAGGTGCAAGTCTATCTCATCCACTACTACGATTCCTCGTATGTCAGCGGCACTGGAGAATGTACTGCCTGACAAGTCGAAGTCGCGCAGGATAGATAGGAAGAGGTTAAGCAAGGAAGTCTCCCCGCTAGAGAGCTGGAAGATATTCGGTACCAACTGCCTCGCTTCCAGGCCTACCTCGGACATGATTGACACGACTCTATTGTGGCGTCTGGCTATCCCAAATCTGACATCTGCCCTTCTTGCAATTGCTCGAACTATGTCAAGTGCAGCGTCATATGTTTTGGCTGCATGTCCTGAATAGCCCAAGAACAAAGGTAGTGGAATTGTTTTGCTGCCGTCGTTGACGGGGAGACGGAAGCTCTGAGTCTGAAGTTCCAAGACCGCCCTATCGTAAGCTAATTCAAAAAGCCAGTCTTGATTGTCGTGGAGCGGGGAAGATGCGATGACTTTGCGGCTAGTCTGTCCGGTGAGACGTCTTAGATCCATGTATTGGGCGCGGGCTTTCAAGTTTTCTTCATTGAGCCAGGCCGGTTCTTCAAAGCGATTAAAGGGAAAGTAGAGCACACAGTTCTTTGCAAATATCTCTTCGACCTTCTTCTTCGTGCTGGGATCGCGAATGAGGTTCGAGTCATAGTGATCGTTCCTTTCGGGCTCCAATTTGTCCCAGATAGCGTGGACCGCAGTGCTTGGAATACCCGCGGGAACGTCAGGATAGTCTTTCTTATTGCGCCGTGTCCGTAGTTCGCTCGCAAAGAATGAGCCCTCAAAGTCAACCCTGCCGAAGTAGTACTCACTTTCCGGCCTAATGTAGGAGCTACTCCGCAGCTTGTAGACCTTGTCCAGTTCAACCTCAGAGGATTCCGGAAAGGCAACTCCTTTGGCTGCAATGAGCCCGTTTACGATATGAGATAGCAGGATGCTCTTTCCAGAACCATTCTCACCGACCAGCACGACTGGTTTGGGAGTCTCGCCCTCGAAGGGAAACTCGATGTCGAGTCTTTCGAGAGGTCCATAGTTGACTAGCTGAATTCGCTTCGTATACATAGTTCTCTCTCTCCCGACACCAGACGCGGCAACAGCGCATCCCGCTGCGCGGCGAGGGAGCGGGATTGGAGGCTTAGCGGCACAGACTTGTTGAGCAGGGGCAGCATGTGTTTGTCCATCGCGTCCAGTGTCACCTCGGCGGGGCCAGGAGTGCCCATGCTCTGCTTCGGAATCGCAGTCCCAACTCCTCCACCATGGCCGGAGTCACGGTCAGGAATCCTGTGAAACCGGTGTCGACCACGGCTTCGATCTCTCTTGCCTGCCCCGATGGACCCTGTACGCCAAGGGTAATCACCGGCTCATAGGCGGCGTTCACCTCACCCTGTATCACTCGACTCTCCGAAGGGGACGACCCCCGAAGCGATAGAGCGCCCGATGCCCGACTCGTAGGCACCAGATGTCATGGGCAGCCGGGTGTTGGACCCAAAGGCGGTCGGTCGCGGCGATGACGTTGTCTCCGAGGGCCCAACTGCCGCTCTCCACGTCGATGGCGACGACCTCTCCATGGTGGTCGGCTTCAACCTGCCGGCGGATGTCCCGCTCGTATATCGCTTTGCCGAGGCGTGCCGTCTCTTCTTTCGTGCGATCCGGAGGCCTGGTATGTCTCTTTCGCTGTGCGGAGATTGGGGTGTCAGTGTCCCTCATGCGTCCCCCCTCGAAGGGCGTGCTGTTACGCGAGCCATTCTACCATTCGGCGGGGGGCGGCGTTGTCTGGCCCACCTGTTCGCCCTCGACGGTTGGTTGGTGCTGAAAGCCGGAGCACATCCCCCGAAACGGCTCGCCGCCCTAGAGAAGGGAAGACCTCTCTGGATACCCCCTGGCACAGCGGGCCTTGACGTGCATCGGGCGGGGGCGATAATGGCCTCGTCCGACCACCATGGCACGAGCAAGGAGCGACTATGGACGAACGCGAGCTTCGCACGCTGTTCGAGCGCGGCGGCTTGCAGCTTCCGCCGGAGGAGCTGGAGCGCCTGCGCCCGCTGGCCGAGGAGTACCTGAACCGCCTGGACCTGCTGTACTCGGTGGAGCTGCCCGAGGCTGAGGAGCCTGCGGCCACCTTCACGCCGGAGGAGAGCCCGTGGGCGGGGGACCCTCACCCCAACCCTCTCCCAGGGGGAGAGGGGGCACTTGATGGCTGACAAGGCGCTGTACTACCTGACGATCCCGGAGGCGGCGCTGCTGCTGGAATCGAAGCAGCTATCGCCGGTGGAGCTGACGCAGGCGTTCCTGGACCGCATCGAGGCCGTGGACGGCGGGCTGAACTCGTACGTGACGGTGCTGGCGGACTCGGCCATCGAGGAGGCGCGGGCGGCGGAGTCGGCCATCGCCGCGGGCGAGTACCGGGGCCCGCTGCACGGCATCCCCATCGCCCTGAAGGACCTGTACGACACGGCGGGCGTGCGCACGACGGCGCAGTCGAAGGTGCTGGAGCACCGGGTGCCGACGCAGGACGCGACGGTGGTGGCGCGGCTGAAGGCGGCGGGGACGGTGCTGCTGGGCAAGCTGGCGATGCACGAGTTCGCCCTGGGCGGCCCGCCGACGAGCCTCTTCGAGCCGGCGCGCAACCCGTGGAACCTCGACCACATCCCCGGCGGGTCGAGCAGCGGGTCCGGCGCGGCGGTGGCGGCGGGGCTGTGCATGGGCTCGCTGGGCTCGGACACGGGAGGCAGCATCCGGGGGCCGGCGTCGGCGTGCGGCATCGTCGGCCTGAAGCCGACGTACGGGCGGGTGAGCCGTGCGGGCGTGCTGCCGCTGAGCTGGTCGCTGGACCACGTGGGGCCGATGACGTGGACGGTGGAGGACTCGGCCTACATGCTACAGGCCATCGCCGGGCGCGACCCCGCCGACCCCACGTGCCGCTCGACGCCCGTGCCCGACTACGCAGCGTCGCTGGTCGAGGACGTGCGCGGGCTGCGCGTGGGCGTGCTCCGCTCGTTCATCAACCGCGGCGACGAGCCGATGGACCCGGACACGCTGGCGGCCTTCGACGCGGCGCTCGATGCGCTCGCCGCGCTGGGCGCGGAGATAGAGGAGATCGAGATCCCCAGCGCCATCTACGGCGACGCCGCGAACTCGGTCATCATGCTGTCGGAGGCGTTCGCGTACCATCGGGCGAACCTGCAGACGCAGCCGGAGAACTACGGCGAGATCGTGCGGGCCAGGTTCTCGACCGGCGCGCTGGTGACGTCGTCGGACTACGTGCAGGCGCAGCGGGTGCGGAGCCGCATCCGTCGGGAGACGGCGGCGGCGCTGGAGCGCGTGGACCTGGTGGCGCTGCCGGGCAGCCGCAGCCCCGCGCCGAGCTTCGAGGGGTTCGAGCCGCTGGGGCGGTGGAAGGGCGAGGGGTTCATGTCGCTGGCGAACGAGACGGGCCTGCCGACGATATGCGTGCCGTGCGGGTTCACGAGCGCAGGCCTGCCCGCGGGCATCCAGCTCATGGGCCGCCCGGACGACGAGGCGACGGTGCTGCGGGCATCGTACGCGTACCAGCAGCGCGCCGGGTGGTACCAGAAGCGGCCGGGGTAGATGCAAAGCAGCTCCCCGCTTGAGGTCCTGAAGAGGCGGTTCGGCTACGACGCCTTCCGCCCCCTGCAAGAAGAGATTGTAGCCAACACGCTGGCGCGCCGCGACAGCCTGGTCCTGATGCCCACCGGCGGCGGCAAGTCCATCTGCTACCAGCTTCCCGCCCTACTCCTCGACGGCGTCACGCTGGTGGTGTCTCCGCTCATCGCGCTGATGAAGGACCAGGCCGACGCCCTGAACGCCAACGGCATACCTGCTCGCTTCCTCAACAGCTCCCTGCGACCACAGGAGATGGCGGAGGTGCAGGCGCAGCTTGGGAAGGGCCAGGTCAAGCTCCTCTACGTTGCGCCGGAGAGGCTGGCGATGGAAGGCTTCCGTCGCTACCTCCAGCGTCTTCACATTTCCCTGATAGCCATCGATGAGGCCCACTGCATCTCCGAGTGGGGACACGAGTTCCGCCCCGACTACCGGAACCTCCGACAGCTCAGACAGGAGTTTCCATCCGTGCCGGTGATCGCGCTGACCGCCACGGCGACCAAGCGGGTGCGCGAAGACATCATGGCCCAACTCGCCATGCGGCGAGCCTCCGTCTTCCAGTCCAGCTTCAACCGGAAGAACCTGAACTACTCCGTCCTTCTCAAGGGAAACGCTTTTGGGCAGCTGTTGTCGCTGCTCCGCCATAGACGGGACCAGTCAGCGATCATTTACTGTTTCAAGAAACAGGAGACGGAGAACCTAGCGGCAAGTCTCAATGCGCAGGGATTGGTTGCGCGGCCCTACCACGGAGGGATGGACGCCGATACACGACGACGGACGCAGGAGGACTTCATCCACGATCGCGTGCCTATCATCGTGGCCACCATGGCCTTCGGAATGGGTATTGACAAGCCGGACATTCGCTTGGTGGCCCATCACACTCTGCCCAAGTCCCTAGAAGCCTACTACCAGGAAACAGGCCGGGCCGGTAGGGATGGGCTTCCCAGCGACTGCGTACTCTTCTTCTCCGAGGACGACAAGGAAACGTATGACTATTTCATCGACCAAATGGAGGACGCGGCTGAGCAGCGAAACGATCGCCGGAAGCTGGCCGCGATGGCGGGGTTCGCCCGACTGCGGGCCTGTCGACGCCGCTTTCTCCTCGGATACTTCGGAGAGCCGTTTGAGAATGAAAACTGCGGCGCCTGCGACAACTGCCTGAGGAGGCGCGCACGTGTCTCGTCTCAGAGGCCCGAACGTAAGGCTGCTGTGCGAAAGGCAGTAGTCCCGCGACCCAGGGTGTCGTGGCAGAACTTGGAATACGATCGGGGCCTGTTCGAGGAACTGAAAGCCCTGCGAAGGGACTTGGCACGCGGCAAACCGGCGTTCGTTGTCTTCGGTGACGTATCGCTCCGCTATATGGCTGCGGACTTGCCATTGACCATGGTGGAGTTCGCACGTATCCCGGGTGTAGGAAAGAGGAAGCTGGAGGAATACGGCCCTGAGTTCTTGGAGGTCATCCGCAGCTACAGTGAGGCCCATGGGTTGCGACGCCACAGCCCCCGGTCCTCGTAGATCTCCGCGACGGCCGCGAATGCGTCCTGGGCGTTGGCCAGGGCCTCGGCGACGGTATCACCCTCGGTGACGAGCTCCGGCAGCAAGGGGGAGGTGACGGTGTAGCCACCTTCCGGCTGCGGCTCCAGGACCAGGGGTACTCTCGCGATCATCGTGTTCGACCACTCGTCGTGCGGGCTGGTGCCGGCGCGATTGTACCATCGGCGCCGTTTGGGCGCACGCACGATGCGCACCCTCGACGCACGTGGGTGGTATACTCGCGTCGCACTCAAGGCGGACTTCACGCCAGCGCCATCCGTGGTGTGTGGCGTCGAGGTTCCTGCCTCCGCAGGAACGACAATGTGGGGGTTGCCCTCACCCCAACCCTCTCCCACAGGGAGAGGGGGCAGTAGAAGGAGGAGCGATGGCAGGCCGTCTGCAGGACAAGGTGGCGATCATCACGGGCGGGGCCACTGGTATCGGCCGGGCGGCGTCGGTGCTGTTCGCTCGCGAGGGGGCGAAGATCGTGGTGGCGGACCGGAACGCGCCGGAGGCCGAGCGGACGGTGTCGCTGGTGCGCGACGCGGGCGGCGACGCGTTCTTCGTCGAAGTCGACGTGTCAAAGGCGGCGCAGGTGAGCGCGATGGTGGAGCAGGGGGTGGAGCGCTTCGGCAAGATCGACGTGCTGGTGAACAACGCCGGGGTGATGATCCGGACGCCGGCGCTGGTGGACGTCTCCGAGCTGGAGTGGGACCTGACAATGAACACGAACCTGCGGGGCGTGTTCCTCTGCACCAAGTACGCGATTCCCGCCATGCTGCCGGGCGGCGGCGCGATCGTGAACGTGTCGTCGGGAGCGGGGACGGGGCCGTCGCCCACGGCGGTGCCGTACGGCGTGAGCAAGGCGGGGGTCATCCAGCTCACGATGACGACGAGCCGGCAGTACGCGCCGCAGGGCATACGATGCAACGTCATCGTGCCGGGGCTCATCGACACGCCGCAGTCGCGGGGCAGCACGGGAAGCACGGAGGAGTTCGAGCAGAGCACGGCCCGGATCGCTGTGGGGCGCGTGGGGACGCCGCAGGACATCGCCAACCTGATGCTGTTCCTGGCGTGCGAGGAGTCGTCCTACATCAGCGGGTCTGCGTTCAACATCAACGGCGGCGGCTCGGCGTAAGACGGTCGACAGGAGAAGGACAATGTCCCAGCAGGCGCTACGGGCGATCATCGACAAATCGGTGGCGGACTACGGGTTCCGGCTGGCGGTGATGTGGGGCACGGACGACGTCATCGCAGGCTCGGACCTGACGGCGGAGGAGGCGCAGGCGCTGCGGGAGGTGGTGGCGCCGGAGCTGAAGCTGCTGCCGGACCCGGTGGAGCCGGCCGACCACGCGACGGTGCAGGAACGCATCGCCGGGCTGGTTTCCTGAGCCTTGACCCTGCAGTCGAGCCGTAGCTACAATGAGCGCTCGCGCGGCGCCCGCCGCGCGCCGTTTCGCAGCGAGGGCCGGTAGCTCAGTTGGTTAGAGCGCAGCTCTGATAAAGCTGAGGTCGGAGGTTCGAGTCCTCCCCGGCCCACCACCGCTTACGGTAGATACCGCCATCTTCGAGATGTCGCTCGGCAGCCTGTCGGCGCACCGAGGACTCGCGATTCCCGTAGTGTGAAGCCTGGGCATGGGGGAACGCAAGCCGGGGAACTTGGCTAGCCGACGCACCAACGCGAAGCCCCGGCCTGCGGCCCTCTCGATGTTCTTCCTGTTCGAGGCCCCGCGTGCGGGGCCTTCGCAATTGTCCTGAAATCGCCGGTTGTCGTAAAATGATAAGTGTAGAAGTGCCACTTCAGAAGGAGCGCGAATGGCGAACGCAGAGACCCCAGCGCGCGAGCGCAGGCCCAAGGAGGAAACTACCCGGCTCGGCAGGGAGATATACGAGCGGGACATCAAGGCGCAGGTGGAAGCCGACCATCATGGAGAGTACGTCGCTATCGACATCGAGACCAGGGGATGGGCCATGTCCGATGACGTTCTCGCCGCAGCGGAGAATCTGCGGGCGCAGCGTCCCGACGCAGTAGACGTCTATCTGCTTCGGGTCGGGCACCGGGCGTTGCATCACTTCGGGGGCAGGCCCTGGCGGAGAGCAGAGTGATTGAGGGAGAGGTGAACTCCGCCTACGAAGCCATCATACCCCTGTCTCTGCAAGGCCCAGCGGGTCGGACGCAGCAGGTCGAGGCCGTGATAGATACCGGCTTCACCGGATTCCTGACGCTGCCACCTTCGCTCGTGGCGGAGTTGGGGTTGGTCTTCAGGGGCACCAGCGAGGCGACTCTGGCCGACGGAAGCGGAGTGTCGTTTGACGCCTATGACGCTACGGTGCTCTGGGAAGGCGACCCGAGAGTTGTGCTGGTCGACGAAGCGGACACCACCCCGCTGGTGGGTATGCTGTTGCTCGACAGGCACAACCTGAACATCGACGTCGAGAGTGGCGGACGCGTCCTAATTCGGGCTAAGACATAGAGACCTCAACCCTCGTTACACATTCATACAGCTCAATTCAGCAAGAGCTCTTCTCGTCGCCAAGGTATTCCTGCCATTGACGCCTAAGGTACTCGGTGAACCCATCAATCTTGGAGCACGGTGTCAGGAATCCAAGTATTCGACCTAGTTCAGTAAAATCGACCACGCCTACATTCAGGCTCTTGTCAAGAGGGTCTGGCTGAACATTCCTTCTTCCCAGATGATTTCTTTCGATCGGTCCGGAGAGGGGGCTTACGACAAATTCCTCTTCGTCAAAATATTTCACGCGAATACCCTCGTTAGGCATTCTGAGTGTGTAGGTATCGCCTGTACCTCCTGACGTCACCAATCCGGCCGCGATGAGACTATCCAATGCCTGATGCTGCAATCCTAGGTTGTTGTAAACCCCGTCCTCAAAGTTAAGAACGACTGGGGTTATACGTCCACTCATTTGACAAGCACAGCTGCAAATCGCTGTGAATGTCCTCCAATCCCGAATACTAAGAGTCGCGAGGGCATCGATATCTCGATGACTGAGGTGGCCTGGATTGGTCGCCTCACGTAGAAAGGCCTTAGCCATAGCCTCCTGAAGAGGAGGTTCTTGTATCATGCGACACTTCGAAACAAAGTGCTCTAGCCAGCTAGACTCAACTTCAGACCACGACCGTTTCCGATTAGCCGCTGGATTCCTGCCACCAATCTCAACAAGTCTTCTCAGAACGCCGAGAATGTTCTCGATTTCCTCCTTGCGAATCTCAATTGGAGCCTTCGGGTAAGCCCTGGACAGTATAGTCATTGCGGCAGGAATCAGGTGATTAGGACTTTGGACCTCGCGGATCAATCGACGCTTCATTCTCCAGAAGGCAAATCGCATTCGAACGTGTTGGAGAATGGGCAGCGTCAGCAATCCCAACGCATACCAGAGTAGGGCCTGCGGTGAAACCAGCCATTTGAGCCATGCTGAGGATACAGAAAGCAGGTCCAGTACTGCCTGATATACATCTGCAAAGAATGTTGCCACTTCAGACATAGCCATCGTCGCTATTCCTCCCCCTGGGCATCCGGTAGCCGACGCGAAGCTGGGTGAAGATGTAGGTGGGGTCCTTGAAGTCGTCTCCGAGCTTGCGGCGCAGGCTCCTTATCACCGTTCGCATGGGACGGAGGTCGGCGTCGGCCTCAAGCCTCCAGACCCGTCGCAGCAGGTGCTCATAGGTCAGCACACGCCCGGCGTTGGACGCAAGCTCGACCAGGGTCCGGTACTCGATGGCGGTGAGCTGCACCGGACGACCGGCCACACTCACCTGATGCTCGGCGTAGTCGATGGTCAGGTCGCCCAGCACGTAGGGCGCTGACGGCTCGGGCGTCTCCCGCCGGCGCAGGGCCGCCCTGATGCGGGCCGCCAGCTCCACCGCCGAGAAGGGCTTGACCAGGTAGTCGGCCGCCCCCTCGTCCAGCGCCCGGGCCACGAGCTGCTCCCGACCGTGGGCCGACAGGAAGATGACCGGCACGTCCGCCGCCGCCGCAATGTCCTTCATCAGCTCCATGCCGTCGGCCCCCGGCAGCACCAGGTCGAGCAGGACCAGGTGGGGCCTCTCGTCCTCCACCAAGCGAAGCGCCTCCTCCGGGTCGGCCGTCACGATGGGCGTGTAGTCCGACTTCACCAGGGCGTCCCTGATGTGCCGGAGGGCCTGGGGATCGTCGTCCACCGCCAGCACCCGCAGCTGCTCCCCCGCCCGCCGCCGGGAGGAGCGGGCCCGAGTTGACGCGGCCTGAGAGGCGTGGCCCGCCATCTCCACCGCCGGTATGGTGAAGGTGAGCCGCGCTCCCAGGCCCGGCCCGTCGCTCTCGGCCCAGATGCGGCCCCCGTGGGCCTCCACTATCCCCTGGCAGATGGCCAGCCCCAGACCGGTGCCGCCCACCTGTTCACCGGACTCTAGCCGGGAGAACTTGCGGAACAGGTGGGGAAGGCTCTCCGCCGGGATGCCCCGGCCCCGGTCGGTGACCGACACCGCCACGTGCACCCCGTCCCTGACGGCGCTCACCCGGATGGGGGACGACTCGGGAGAGTTCCCAGAGGCGTTGGAGAGCAGGTTGCCCAGCACCTGCGCCATGCGCGCCCGGTCCGCCATCACCCAGGGAAGGTCTTCCGCGAGGTCGATCTCGATGTGGTGTCCGCCTCCGCCGCTTCGGAAGCTGTCCCTGGCCTCGTCCACCAGGGCGGCAACGTCGGTCGCTTCGAGGGAGACCGCCAGAGCCCCCGTCTCGATGCGGGCCACGTCCAACAGGTCGCTGATCAGCACGTGCATCCGGTCCATCTGGCCTTCGATGATGGTGAAGAACTGGCGCATCTCGGAGGGGTTCAGGGGAGAGGGCGGGTCCAGCAGGGTGGCCACCGAGCCCTTGACCGTGGCGACGGGGGTGCGCAGCTCGTGGCTCACCGTGGCCAGGAACTCGGCCCGCAGCCGCTCCTGCTCCTCCAGGGACGTCATGTCCTGCACGGTCACGACGAAGGACTCCACATGGCCCTCCTCGGAGAGGATGGGGGTGGCGTTGAGCAGCGCCCTGACGCTCCGGCCGTCGGGCACCGTCAGGACTATCTCCTCGGCCCGCACCGTCTCGGGGACGCTCAGCGCCTGGGACAGCGGCAGCTCATCCAGGGCGATCTCCCTGCCGTCGTCCCGGCGGACGGTCAGCACCTCCAGAAGCTGCTCGGGCGGCTGGTCCGGGTCTCGCAGCCCGTCGACTATCCTTCTCATCTCCCGGTTGACGGAGACGGGCGCTCCCGTCCTGGCGTCGAAGACCACGACGCCCACGGGAGAGGTGTCTATGAGCGTCTCCAGGTCGGCCCTGGCCCGCAGCTCCTCCCGGAGCCGCCGGGCGTTGGCGATGACCAGCGCCGCCTGCGAGGCGAACATCACCAGGGTCTCCTCGTCATCGGGGCTGAACTCCCCGCCCGCCTCTCTCTCCGCGAGGAAGACGTGGCCCACCCGCTTCCCCATGTGGAGGACCGGCGCCGCCAGCAACGGCAGCGAGGGTCCCACCTCCACGGGCGGCTGGAGGTCGGGAAGGCCCTGGGACGTGACGTGGCCCAGCAGGTCGGGCAGTCTCAGGGGTCCCTCGGGCCTGCTTAGCAGTTCGAAGAACCGTATCCCGTCCGCCAGGTCCCACATCGCCTGGGACTCCTCCGCCGTCAGCCCGGAGGCCAGGAAGTCCTCTATCTGCCCGGAGTCGTCCAGCAGGACGAAGGCCCCGTAGCTGGCGCGGGTGAGCGACCGGGCGCTGTCCAGGACCCCTTGCAGCACGGCGTCCAGCTCCAGGCTCTCGTTGATGCGCAGGCTGACCTCGCTCAACCGGGCCAGCCGGTCTCTGAGGGCCTTTATCTCCCGGCCCTGGGCGTCGTCGCGGTTCATCTCCACCTCTCTATGTGGGCTGCGGAAGGCCCGGTATTCCGGTTCAGGGCAGACGGTCCAAACGGGAGCCGGATTGGGCGCTGCGGGTCGATTATAGCAGTTCCGGCCCAAAACTCATACTGATATCATGCAAATTCGCCGATATTCTCACGGCGATATCATACCTGTCCGGTAAACTATATGGGGTTTTTCGGCTCATCGACGGTGGGCGGTTTCTGTTTGTCCGTCTTCCGGCGATGGCACGGAGCGGAAACATCAGGCGCATGTAGCCATACGGCCCGACAAATGAACTCAAGGGGGAGACGCTCAATGGGATTCAGGATGCCGAAGGCGATGTCCGGTTTGAGGATTAGACCTATGACCACGCGCCCTGGCGTTCTGTTACCCCCCCCCCCCCCCCCCCCCCCCGAATATCAGTTCTACCACGCCTCTCGCACGGGGCGGCGGGATGACGGCCCTGCGGCGGGTCGCGCCGCTCCCGCTTCTTCTCCTTCTCGGCGTCCTGGCCCTCTTCCTCCTCATACCCTCTGACGTAGCCGCGCACCCTCACGAGCCAGGTCCGGGGGACACGGAGGCGTACTTTGGACTGCAGGAGTCTGAAGTTGCCAGCGGCTCAAGCTGTAGTAGGTCAGACCACTTTCTCAATGAGCGTTGGATGTGGGGTCCGGAGGTGGTGTACCGGAACACCACGTACCAGTATCGCTTTCACCACGACGGTAGAAGGTGGGATAGGGATGGCTCTACCCTCTTCTTCGATTGCAAGAAGGTGGGCGACAGCAGGGACGCCTGGGTGGGTCTCATATCGGACACGGGCACGGTAAGCCCTTACAACACAGGCTCGGCGGACGACGCGGCATGGTTGCAACAGGGCGTGGCCAACGTCAATCCGGGCAATCAACACCATCCGGCGGAGCGCACCACAAATGGCGTGCCGTCCACATCCTACCGGACGAATCGCTTTCACCGCACCGGAACCCACAACATGCCCGTGTACATCCCGAATCAGGCTCCCCGGGGCAGCACCTTCAAGATCGCCTTCTTCCAGGGTTCCAACGGTAACGTCGAACTTAGCAACAACGGCCATATAGGCACGGTATATGTCGCGCCGGTGCCGGACGCGCCTCCCAAGCCCACCATCGCCTGGGGGCCGACGCGCAACCAGGTGCGCATCGAATTTCCGGCCAACACTCATGACGGTTCCGACCGCATCTACAGCTACGGCGTGGAGATACGCCGCCTGAAGCCCGACGACACCTTCACGAACTGGGGCTGGGCGGCGAGCGTCAACCAGGGAACGGGCACGCTGTCGGCGCTGGTGCAGAACCTGCAACCCAGCACCCATTACCAGGTGCGGGTCTTCGCCCGGGCGCGATTGAGCGAACTGGGCGACGCGATCTACTACGGCCCTGCGTCGGACGAGCTAGGCTTCACCACGCGCTCGGTGCTGGACCCGGACCCGCCCACGGGCTTCCGGGCGCACCAGGTGTACTACAACCGCGCCGAGGTACGGTGGTGGGCGCCGTCGCACGTGGGCCATTCGCCCCTCACCCGGTACACCATCCACGCCCGACGCTGGACCGGCTCGGCCTGGACCGCCTGGGGCCATTCCGCCAACGTCGCGCCCGACGCCGGTAGCCACCTGGTCACCCAGTATTGCAGCGGTGGCGGCAGCCACAGCTACTGTCCGTCCGCGAATCTGGTGGACTTCGAGCCGGGTACCTACTACCAGCTGCGGATAGCCGCACGGAACAACATCGGGAACACCAACTCCACGGCGCGGGACAGCGCCTGGACTGAGCTCTTGGAGATACAGACCATCTCGCCGGTGCCGGTGGCGCCCAACAAGCCGACCATTTCCGAGTTGCGTCATGACAGTGTGCGGGTTCATTGGGAGCCCCTGACCAACGACGGCGCGGAGCGCATTTACAGCTGGGGTGTCCAGAGACGGGAACCGGACGGGAGCGGCGGGTTAACCGATTGGGAGTGGGCCGCCAACGCAAACGCCAACCAGACGTCGGTGGTGGTGCGGAACCTGACGCCCTCGACCATTGGGAACAACGCCGTCACCCAGCACTACCAGGTGCGGGTATTCGCCCGGGCGCGGACGTGTGATAGTGATACGTGTCCGACTTTCTGGAGCCCGGCCTCGGACGAGCGGGGCTTCAACATGCGGACGCGGGAGCCGACGGCGCCGGACGCGCCCACCCTGTCGAACCCCCAAAGTACGCCTGAGGAGGGCACGACCATCGATGTGTCCTGGATGCCCCCGGAGTGGCTGGGCGAGACGGACAGCATCAACCATTACGACGTGTATGTGCAGGTCGACGGGAGCTGGCACGAGTCACTGCCCAGGACGCCCCCGCGGGGGAATGACACGAGTCCGTTGACCTTGACCGGCTACACCGTCAAGTCCGGTGATACGAACACTGCCCATGTCCTGGCCCCGGGCACGGAGTACCGGGTGCGGGTGCGGGCGGTGAGCCGGGTGGTGCACCAGAACGGCAACGTGGAGCACCTGCTTGGGGCGTGGTCGGGCCCATCCTCCTTTGCGGAAACCCTCCCCGGAGCGCCGGGGCGCCCGTTGCGCCCACGATATTTAGCGTCGGCTCAACCGCAACCGGCGAGAAGTTGAGCGTGACGGTGAACTGGAGCGCGCCGGCCCACCAGGGACCGACGGCCATCAACGACTACGACGTGGAGGTGCGTTTGCCCGGCGGGGGCTGGGCCGCCTCCGTGCCCAACGCCGGGGGCACGGGGAGGAGCCTGACGCTGACGGGCTATGACCCCTATGACCCTACGCCGCCGCAAAACCTGGAGCCCAGCACCGACTACGAGGTGCGGGTGCGGGCCAACAACCTGGACGGAGACGGCAACACCCGGCGGGGTGAGTGGTCTCCGGCCACGGCCTTCCGCACGGCGCCGGGCAAGCCCACGGGCCTCGTCGCCATACCGGGCGACACCGAGGCGCGGCTGCTGTGGACGGCTCCCGACGGTGAACAGCCCCGCCGACGTGCACCGCTACGACATCGAGCACGCCGCCAACGCCGGGTTCACCAATCCGCAGAGCGTGGACACGGAGCAGGTCGTGGTGGTGCACGGGAGACTGGGCCAGGTGCCCCCGGACTGGGCCCTGAAGTTCCCTCCGGCCTGGGGGAGGGCGACACCTTCCGGCTGCTGTTCGTCACTTCGGGAACGCGAGCGACGCCCGCTCGTCGGACATCGCCGACTACAACAGCTTCGTGCAGGCCGCCGGAGGCGGCGTCCGGCCACGGAGCCATCCAGGACGGCTTCGCCCAGCAGCTCACCGTCGTAGCCTCCACGGAGGACGTGGACGCCCGGGACAACACCGCCACCACCCAGACTCGCCGGCAATCGGGGAGTGCCCATCTACTGGCTGGGCGGCAAGAAGGCGGCCGACGACTACGCCGGACTTCTACGACGGGGACTGGGATTCGCGGGACGTGGCGGGACCCGAGACGGGCAGAACGTTCGATTCTCGGAGCGCCTGGTGTGGACCGGTTCCACCGCTGCGGGTGTGGAGAATGCCGACGGCGACGGTACCAGACCATGCGTTGGGAGTGAGCACCAACCCGGCCCACGGGACATATAACGACCGCAGGTGAGGAACTGTCGTGGAGAAATTCGGGCTGGAACAGTACACGCAGCACCTCTACGGCCCTGTCGCCGCTCATCACCGTGGTGGGCGCGAACACCCTCGCCGTGGCCGCCGATGAGGACCCGTCCGTCACCATCGACGGGCTCACCAACGACGAAGACCTGGTTCCGGGTGCGGGCGGTGCGCAAGGGACGGACGACGTGAATGGCGTTACTGGTCGGAGGCTGCTACGGCCACGCCCGACGACGCCAAGGACTACGACACCGACGGCGACGGCCTGATAGAGATACGCAACGCTGGCGCAGCTGAACGCCGTGCGCTGGGACATGAACGGCGACGGCATGGTGGCCGCCGAGCATGAGGTGGACTACGCCCTGGCCTTCCCCGTGCCGATGGAAGGGATGGGCTGTCCTCCCGGTGCAGGGCGACGCCAGGGGGCTGCTCCGGCTACGAGCTCATGGCGGACCTCAACTTCGGCGCGTGGAACGCAAGCAACCCCTACTGGAACGCCGGACAGGGCTGGCTGCCCATCGGCGACCCGGACAACGATGAAGCGTCCCCGGCCACCTACGGCGGGGTGTTCGACGGCAACGGCCACGTCATCTCCAACCTGTTCATCGACCGGGGCGGGCACACCCGCGCCGGGCTGTTCGACGGCATCGCCTGGGGCGCCGTGGTGCGCGACCTGGGCCTGCGGAACGTAAACGTCACCGGCAACGACGGCGTGGGCGCGCTGGCGGGCATCAACAACGGCACGGTGCGGCGGGCGTGGTCGACGGGCAGCGTGACGGGCAACGCCCACAACGTGGGCGGGCTGGTCGGCTGGAACGGCGGCGGGGACCTGATCGAGAATAGCTGGTCGGCGGCGAACGTGACCGGGGGCGAGAACACCGGCGGCCTCGTGGGGCGCAGCCGAGGGCAACGTGCGGGGCAGCTACGCCAGCGGGACGGTGAACGGCGGCGACGCAACAACACGGGCGGCCTCGTCGGCTATAACGACAAACACGGCAACGACACCGGCCGCATCGAGCGCAGCTACGCCACCGGCGCTGGTGTCCAGCAACGGCTACAACATCGGCGGGCTGGCGGGCCGCAACAGCGGCACAATCTCTGACACCTACGCCACCGGAGCAGTCAAGCTAGACAACTCCTCCATCAACATCAACACCGCGGGCGGCCTCGTCGGCTGGAACCACGGCGGCAGCATCACCAACTCCTACGCCACCGGCGCGGTGTCGGCCACGACGGCCAACACCCCCAGCGTAGGCGGCCTGGTCGGCAACAACCAGGACTTCATCCCGGGCGACGGCGAGGGTCGGGTGCCCGCGACGGTAACCGGCTCTTATTGGGACACGACCACCAGCGGCCAGTCCGGCAGTGACGGCGGCACGGGCCAGACCACCACCGAACTGCAAGCGCCCACCGCCAACACCGGCATCTACGATGGGTGGAACGCCGACCGCTGGGACTTCGGCACGACCGAGGAGTATCCGGCGCTGAAGGCGGACCACGACAACGACGGGCGGGCCACCTGGCCGGAGTTCGGTCTCCAGCGCGCGCCGGGGCCGGTGACGGACCTGGCGGCGGCGCGGGACGCGAACGATCACATAGTGGTCACCTGGGGAGCGCCTGAGAGCCCCGGCAGCGGGGTCTTCGAGACGTACCAGTACAGGGTGAGCACAGACGGCGGGACGAACTGGGGCGACTGGACGGACACGTCTGACACGAGCCACACCTTCACGCCGTTGGTGAACACCGGCTACACCGTGGCGGCGCGCGCCGTCAACCTGGTCACCCGGGGCAACATGGAAATCCAGAGCGACGGCGCGGAGTCCCGCATCGGGCCGCCAGGAGCGCCCACGGCCCTGACGCTGCTGGCGTACGAGACGTCCCTGGGAGTCTCCTGGAGCGCTCCCGCCAACGCCGAGGGAATCACCGGCTACTCGGTCAATACCGCGCGTCCGCATACTGCACCGACCGGCAGTACACGGACCAAACGAAGTGCGAGGACAACGGCGGAACCTGGACAGTCCTCGCCGTCGGCTCGACCGCGTCTTTCTGCTCCGACCCGGCCCACACGGACCAAACGACATGCGAGGGCAACGACAAAACCTGGACAGTCCTCGACGGCGCCTGGGCCGACGACGCCTCGACCGCCTCCGACGTCTTGGAGGCAGAGATCACCGACCTTCACCCCAACACCCAGTACCAGGTACGTGTGGCGGCAACCAACGCCCTGGGCGTCAGCCCATACGTGTATGGCGAGGCCACGCCGAGCGAGGCGGCGCGCGCTCCCAGCGTGCCCCGCAACGTGCGGGTCCTGCCTGAGGTCGGCGGACTGCTCGTGATCTGGGACCCGCCTGAGGACCTGGGCAACCCCGGCGGCGACACCCTCCAGTACGTCGTCCAGATCAAGCCCGTTGTTGGCGAGTGGGACTGCAACCCGACTACCAACGACAACGCCAACCAGATCGCCGTGTATTGTGCCGACATCGACGGTAACGGCGTGATCGACCACACCACCGAGGGGGGATGGGCGACCATTTTCGTCAATCTCTCCGGCGCCCTCCCCGAAGACCCCTTCAGTGAGATCGCCATGCGGCTCCGATTCCTGGACGACGATGTCGAGTACGAGGTGCGCGTGGCGGCGGAGGGTCCCAGGGTGGAGGACCCGGACAACCCCGGCACCTACGTGAGGCAGAGAAGCGACTTTAGCGATCCGCCGGTGACGGAAACGCCCGGACTGAGGGAGCCGGGCGTCCCCCAGAACCTGAGCCTGACGCCCGGTAACGAGATGATTGACGTCGCCTGGGACGCTCCCCAGGACCCGGGCGACCCCGAGATGGACGGCTACGTCGTCCGGTGGCGGGAAGTCACGACTCCCGAACCGGCCTGGACGAGACTCCTGGCGACCTCGGCCAGTGCGGAGCTGACCGTACTGGACAACGGGACGGAGTACGAAGTTGAGGTCGCGGCGTTCCACACCCCGGACGTCGACACGTCCGCCGTGCACCTGGACGTGACCTTCTACCTCGCGGCTCCGGGAACTGGAGTTGAGTGTTCGACCGTTCCCGATCCCGATCCCAATGACGCTACTCCTACCGCCGTTGCCTGCTACGTGGTGGTCGCCGACACGAACATCGGAGACTACACGGCCTCCGAGTCGGCCACGCCCAGCGCAGAGCGGCTGCCCGGCCAGCCCCAGAGCCTGCAACTGAGGCCCGGTAACCGGAGCATAACCGTGTTGTGGGACGCGCCGCAGGACGACCTGGGCAACCCGGATCTGGGCAACCCGGAACTGGACGGCTACGTCGTCCAGTGGCAGCGGGATGGAGAATCGGCGTGGGAGAGCGTCGTTCTGATCGGCATCGACACCGATACGGAACTGGACGATCTGGACAACGGCGTCGCGTACCAGGTGCGGGTGGCGGCCTTCCACAAGCTGTCGGTCACCCGTACCGAGGGCGTTGAGGTGGTTCCCGTCCTCGCAGCCTCGGACGTGCCTGACCCCGAGGCGGGTGAGGATTCCATACCGGAGTGCCCGACCGACGGCACCGCGCCCACCGCCGACTGCTACGTGGTGATCCCGTCCGGCCAACCCGGCCAAACCGAGGACTACGTTGGCGATTTCACTGCCCCCGTGAAGGCCACGCCCTCGGCGCTGACCCTCCTGACCGTTATTGAAGAGGTGGACCCGAACACGCCCCTCAATCTGGTGCTGACCCCCGGTGTGGCCGAGATCAAGGCAACGTGGGATAGGCCCTCGATGCCGGACGCAAGCCACACGGGCTACGTCGTCCAGTACCGGGCGGCGGGCAGCACGGCGTGGATCGACGCCACGCGCATCGAATACGGGGACACGGACAACGACCCCGAAACCCCGGTTGTCACGGACAGTGCGGCTCTCCGCACCGCCGTCATCACCGGCCTGGCGGAGGGGACGTACCAGGTGCGGGTGGGTTCGCTGCTCAGCCAGGGCGGCGGCCGCACCGCCGGCAGCTTCACCGCGCCCAAGACGGCGGAGGCCGCGGCGGGCCGTCCGCCCGGGGCACCCCGCAACGTGAAGGTGGAGATCGAGACCTCGCCAAACGACGGCTCGCGGCGCATCGAGGTCTCCTGGGACCCCCCCGAGGACGTGGGCAACCCGCCGGGCATCGTGGGCTACAAGGTGCAGTACCGGCCGGTCACGGACCCCGAGTCGGAGTGGAGCGACTGGCCCCACGAGGGCACGGGCACCAAGACCACCATCACCGGCATCGACGCCGGCCACAGGAGCTACGAGGTGCGGGTGCTGACCATCGGCGTCGCGGGGAACACGGGAGAGGCTGCCAAACCCGAATTCGGCGCGGCGGTCCGTCCGCCCACCGCGCCCAAGAGCCTGACCCTGACGCCCGGCGACGGGCAGATAGAGGCCGAGTGGGAGCCGCCCGAGGACCTGGGCCACCCGCCCATCACCGGCTACATCGTCTCCTACCGTCTGGACGGCACCCCGACGTGGCAGCAGTTCCATCAGAGCGGCAGGAGCAAGACCTTCACCGGCCTGACCAACGGGTCGCTGTACCACGTGCGGGTATGGGTGTCCAACTACGTCACGGGCACGGGGGCCTTCATCGAACTGGCGGTCGAGGCCCTCGGCGCGGCGATCCGGTGACCAAGGACCACGCCGGACCTGCCGAAGCCGCAGCCCGACCCGGGCCCGGTCCGGCTGCCCACGGAGCCCCGCAACCTGGTCCTGACGCCCGGCGACGGGCAGATCACGGCGACCTGGGACGCCCCCAGGACCTGGGCAACCCGCAGTTGAGCCACTACCGGGTGGAGCACCGCGCCACCCAAACCTCGGTCTTCAACGACATCTGGTTCGAAGACGAGGTGACCGGGACCACCATTGACCTCCGGTACTTGTCGAACGGCCAGTCCTACACCGTGCGGGTGTGGTCCGTCAACGCCGACGGCCGCTCCAAGATGGCCGCCGAGGCCACGGCCGTGCCCAATCCGCCGGAGCCGCCGCCGCCAGGGAAGAGAAGCGGGTCCCCGGTACGCCACGCGACCTGACCCTGACGCCGGGTGACGGTGAACTGGCGGTGTCCTGGACAGTGCCGGAGGACCCGAGGCTACCCGGTCGGTGAGCGAGTACCTGGTGTGGCATCAGGCCGACGGCGCATCCGAACTGGCAGGAGACACGGCAGTCGGGCAACACCCTGCTGCTGGAGAATCTGGAGAACGGCGTGGAGCTCTACCACGTGCGGGTGTGGGCCGTGAACAGCCAGGGGCCAGAGCGCCGCAAGCGTCTCGTGCGATCGGCCACGCCGGTCGCGCCGCCGGAGCCGCCGGAAGAGAAGCGGGTGCCCGGCGCTCCCCGCAACCTGACCCTGACCCCGGGCGACGGGACGATAACGGCGTCAACTGGCTCCCGCCGGAGGACCTGGGCAACCCGCCGTTGACCCACTACTGGGCGGAGATCCGGGCCAACGACACTCCCGGCCTCCAGCCCCTGGATCGGCGAGAAAGTCAGCGGGACCACCATGGTCTTCGACCGCGGTTGGGCGTTGGAGAACGACCTGGCCCTACACCGTCCGGGTGTGGGCCGTCAACGCCGAGGGCAACTCCGAGATGGTGTCGGCCACGGCCGTGCCCAAGGCGCCGCCGCCACCACCCGACGACGGTGACGACGGCGACGACCAGGACGACAACGGTGATAACGGCAATGGGGATGACAATGGGAACGACGAAGATGAGGGCGAGGACGACAATGGCGGCGAGGACGACAACGGCGGCGAGGACGACAATGGCGGCGAGGACGACAATGGCGGCGAGGACGACAATGGCGGCGAGGACGACAACGGCGGCGGAGACGACGAAGATGAGGAGCGTGCTCCCTCGGCCCCTCGCAACCTGTCGCTGACGCCGGGCGACGGGAAGATAACGGAGTCATGGAGTGCGCCCGCGGACGATGGGCAATCCGGAGATCGACCGCTACTTCGTGGAGTTCCGGGAAGCGGGCAGGGGCAGCTGGGTGTCGGCAGGAGAATACTTCGGCACCAGAGCCACCATCGACTACCTGGAGAACGGCGGTGAGGTACGAGGTGAGGGTGGTTGTCTTCAACATCCACGGCGAAGCCACCGCCGGCCCCAGGTCGGCCACGCCTTCGGCGGGGTAGCCGACCGGCGCGGGTTGGGCAACAAGAAAGCCCGCACATGGATGTCCGGGTGGGGCCTCCGGCCCCGCCCGCGATGGACTCGCCAAGGCTGCCTGGGGGATGGGCAAACGGCTGGCCCTTCCCCTGGGGAAGGGGGCTTTGCAAAGGACCGGCGACGCCATGCCGAGACAGCGCTTACACCACACGAGGGTGACCTACGGAGTCCCCCCCGACTTCCCTGAGCGGCTGAAGCGGTTCAAGGAGGAGTCGGGGCTGACGTGGGCGGAGATCGCCCGTCGCATCGGCGCCCATCCCTACACGGTGAGGCGGTGGGTGCTGGGCCGGTCGCGCCCCAACATGCGATACATGATGGCCCTGTTGGAGCTGGCCGAGGAGCTGGGCCTCCGCCACATCTTCACCGACTGAGGCGGCGCGGGTTGCCGGAAACGCAAGAAAGGCGGCATACATGGATGGCCGCAGGGGGAGGACACCGCCGTCCATTGGCGTGATGTCCTCCCCCGCATCCTTCCTGCTAGCGTCCGGCCCCGACCGGCTCGGCCTCGCGCTCCTGCTCCATCGCCCACTCGAACATCGAGAGGGTGGCGGGCTGGGGCTTCCCGTTGCGGCGCTTGGGCCTGACCGGCTCCTCGGCCATGAACTCGGCCCAGGAGAACAGCGACCGCTGCGGCTCCGGTTCCTCGTCGTGGTGGCCCCCGTATCCAGTACGGGGCAGGCTGTTGGCCCCGTTACCGTTGGTTGCGTGACCGTTGGCCGGGACAAGCTCGACCGTCGGCCCGAACAGGTCGGCCCCGTGACCGTTGCCATTGCCATTGACCGTTACGGCCTCCGGCTCGACCTCCACCGGTTTCCAGTCGTCGTCCACCAGCAGCTCCTCGGCGGCAGCCTCGGCGTCCCTGGCCTGGGCGAAGACCTCCTCCATCGACTCTTCGTCGGCCTCTTCCTCGTCGCCGCTGACGATCTTCCGGGCCAGCGCCATCATCAGGTCGTCGCCGTCGTCGCCATAGGCGGCGAGCCCGTCGTCCGGCAGCTCGCCCTCGACGGCGAGGGAGCTTTGCAGCTTCTTCGCCACCAGCTTGAGGGCGTCCGCCTGAAGGGTGTTCCGGTAGGACATGAACACCACCTTGACCGGGCGCGTCTGCCCGATGCGCCAGGACCGGCGGGACGCCTGCCTTGACACATATACACTGTAATCCGTCTCGAACCAGACCAAGGTTGGGAAGTCGATCAGGTCCAGGCCGGTCTGAACCAGCCGGGGATGGCAGATCATCACGTCGATGCCCTGCTTGACCTTGTCGGCCACCCACGCCTCCCGGCGTTTAGGGGCCACGGCGTCGGCCTTCATCACCGCCACCCGGAAGCCGTGCCGGGTGAGGATGTCATCCATCCGCCCGGTTATGTCCCGCGTCCCCGTGTGGGTGGCGTAGACCAGGACCCTGCGTCCCGCCATGCGCTCCGCCGCCACCAGGTCGACCAGGGCCTTCTCCTTCGGGTAGAGCTTCTCCTCCGAGAGGGGAGGCACCGCGACGATGATGTCCCCCGACCTGGGGTCGAAGACCGTCTCGCCCCTTGTGCAGCCGTCCGGGTAGGCCAGCAGGGTCTGCAGGTAGGTCGCCAGCAGCCGCTTCGAGCCGCTCTTCAGGGCCTTGGACAGCTCCGCCTTCAGCTCCGCGAACACGTGGTTGTAGGCGCTGCGCTGGGAGTAGCCGGTGGCGTCCTCCTCCGAGTCCATCGAGGACAGGAGGATCTGCTCGTCGTAGTCCGGCAGCCCCGAGGCGACGTCGGCCAGTTTGAGGAAGATGGTGTTCCCGATGATGTGGAACAACGCCGAGGGCACCAGCCCCGGCTTCTCCCTGACCACCTTCCGGTAGCTGCGCCTTCTGCTGTTGCGCCCGTCCTCCAGGGCGTCGTCGTCGTCCTTGCCGATGGAGACCTCCTCGAAGCCGTACCGCTGTATCCAGCGGTGCTCGTCGGAGCGCCCGAACTCCCTCCGTATCTCCGGTGAGAACCGGTAGAGGAGATGGAAGAGCGTCGAGCTGTACCCGCCCATCATGGTCCCCGTCAGGCTCAGGGACTTGCCGCAGGCTTCCGCGAGGGTGCCGGCGGCGATGCCCTGGGCCGAGCCGCGAGACTTGTACTCGTGGACCTCGTCTCCGACCAGCAGGTCGAAGAAGCCCTTCATCCGGTGCTTTACGTAGTCGGCCAGCGGGTAGCGGGCCGGGCCCGACCTGTCCGCCTGCCACAGGGGAGCACCGCAGAAGTCGCAGGTGTGCTTGCGGCGGCTCAGGTCCTTGTCCGTGAGCGGCACGCCGTCCTTATCGACGATCTGCGCCGTGCAGGTGGGGCAGCAGGGGACCCTGAACGCCTCGCCCGTCTCCTCCTCCCGTATGAGCCTGCCCCTGGAGGTGGCCCACCGGTGTATGACGGCGGGCATCCAGCGGTAGGACAGCTTGGCCCGCTCCCGGCTCATCACCGCGAACAGCGGGCCGGTGCCGACCGAGATGCGCAGCCGCTCCAGGTCGGTGATAGACGTGACGATGACGGCCCGTGCGCCGGGAACCGTCATCTCTACCTCGCGCTTCCACTTGGGAACCAGGTGCGGCGGGCAGAGCACTAGCACCCGCTTGAAGCCCGCCATGTGCGCGGCGGCCGCTCCGATAAAGGTCTTGCCGGTGCCCATCTCTCCCACGACCGTTGTGCCCCGGTGGGCTTCGAGGGAGAGGGCCGCGCCCTTGATGGCGTCGGCCTGCGCCCCCAGGGGCCTGCGGAGCAGGCGAGGCAGAATCCCGCCGTTCTCCGAGGGGCGGTAGAGCGGCGGGTAGGACTCCACCACCCGCCGGGCGATGGCCTCCTTGAACTTGTCGATGAACTCTCCGAGGTTCATGTCGGCGTCTCCTTTCAGGAGGTACACGCCGCGGAACCCCTGGGGAGCGCCTAGCGATAGGCACACCTCCCCCCACCCCCTGGAAAGGAGTGGAGAGGGCGCCCCCTTTCAAGGGCCCCCATAGGAGCGCCCGCGGGGCGCCCTCTCCATTTGTCTTTCGGCAGTATTTCCGATTGGTCTCAGTCTTCGACGCTTCCCGTCCACGGGGCCTCGTTTCGCGGCCCCAGGCGGGGCCTTCTATGCGGTGAGCAGTGACTCCCTGCGGGCCTTCTCGGCGGCCCTGTGGTCCTCATAGCAGCGCCCGCTGAGGTGGTAGGACTTCACCGGCGAGGACACGACCCTGCTGTACTCGTCCAGGTCCACCGAGGCGGTCTGCATCGCGGGCTCGCCGGGAGCGATGGGTTGCCCGCAAAGCGAGCAGGGTTCGAGGACCATGATGGTCTGCGTCTGCATCTTCCTTCTCCTTTCCCTGTAGAGGGTGTGTGTGTCGGGTGGCGTCCGGGCTAGGCGGCGATGTCCTCGATCCCGCCATCGTCCAGGTCGAGGGCGACCACCGTGGTCTTGAGCTTCTCGCGGTGGACCTCCTTCTCAGGGCTGTCCTCCACAAGCTCCATCTCCTTGCTTGTCCGCCCCTTAACGAGGATGCGCCGCCCGTCGCCTTCGAGGACGAGGTTGTTGAGGAACCCCGCCGCCACCAGCATGGCGATGTGCCCCCGTCTGAGGGGCATCAGCGGGCGGGTGCGGGCATCGCCGGCGGGCCAGAGGCTGTCGGTGATGTCCGTGTTCGTCCACAGCCCCGATCGTCTGGCCTCCGTGGCCGCGGCGACTGGGTCGACGGTGCGGGTGGTGAACAGCACGTCGCCCAGCGGCGACGTGGCCGGGGTGTACTCCCCGTAGGAGTAGGAGTCGCGCCGGGAGCGCAGCGGCTCCGGCTCCCCTATCGACCACTCGATGACCATGCTCTCGGCGTGAGGGTCTGGGATGGGGTCTTCCTTGCGGTAGCCCATCAGGACCACCTGATCGAAGACCTCCCGCTCCGGGTTGGGGAACGCCCAGCACTGCATTCGCCCGTAGTGGGTGGATAGGTAGCGGGCCGATACCGCGAGACGCTGCCTGGGGACGATGAAGACCAGCAGGCCGCTCTCGGCCAGGTAGCGCGTGCAGTGCGTCAGGAAGGCGTGCTCCGTCCGCTTGTCCTCCGAGTCGTAGTCGTAGGGTGGGTTGAGCAGGAGGAGGCCGAAGGCCCCGTTGGCAATCGACGTGGCGAACAGGTCCGAGGCCAGGGTGCGATGCAGCCGCCCTTCGGCCTCCTCCGCCCGATCTTTGTGCAGCTCGACGCCGTAGGTCTCGATGGTCACCGAGTTGGGCCGGTCGAGGTTCTCCGCCAGCCTCTGAAGGGCGTCCCCGGCGCCGCAGCAGGGGTCGAGGATGCGCACCGTCTCCCGCTCCCGGTAGTAGTAGCCGGAGGGTGTGTGAATCAGCTGGGCGATCAGGTCGACCACCCGCTCGGGAGTCGGGTAGTAGCCGCCCTTCGCCTGTGCAGCCAGTCTCATGTCGTCTCTCCTTCCCTTGCTTGATCTTCCGTCGCCTTTGGCCGCACCCAGACGGACTGGGCCTTGCGCTGGCGTGTCTCGAAGTCCCATTGGTAGGTGCGGCCGTCGAAGGTGTCTCGAAGAGCGCCGCCCACGATGGCCGCGACGTGCTTGGTGGTGCCGACGATGCAGTCACCGAACCGGCGGTGCGCGTCGGTGTACGTGGGCCGCTCTCCCACCGGCAGGTGGACCCTTCGGAAGCCGTAGGCTTGGAGGACGCGGTCCTGGACGCGCCGGGCGGTGAGCTGGCCCTTTCGGCGGGGCGCCTTACGGTTGCGCTCCCGTGTGGCGTAGGCGTTGCCGCTGGCGGCATAGCCGTTGCGCTTCATGTTCTCGGCCATCGTCATGTAGACGGCTCGGTAGTCCTCGCGGGCGCAGATGGCGATGGCGCGGACGACGCAGTCACCCGTCTTGCCCCGGTATCCCGCCGCCGCTCGGCCCCCGTCGTCGTAACGGTAGCCGATCATGACGTCGCTCCCACCGCCGCCCCGAGCTCCTCCCTCGGCAGCGCGAGCCTCCCCGACGCCACGGCGTAGGACAGGTCCTCCCGGAGCTTGGCTGCCTTCGGCGAGCACCGGTAGCCGGAGACGCCGACCGACTGCAGGGGGACGATCTCCCCCTCGGCGATGCCCCGCTCCCAGAGCCAGTCCGCCCAGGAGCCGTGGAGAGGCAGAGAGCTGCGCCTGTCCAGAAAGCGGTGATGGAGGGCCGGGGCCTCCTCCGCCGACTGCGCCAGCAGGAGGAACGAATCTCTCTCGTGGGCGAACTCGGCGGTCTTGGTGTAGACCAGCGCGTGCCACCCGCCGGTCGCCGGCAGGCGGGCGATCTTGGTCGTCCAGGTGCCTATGGTCTCGTAGGGGATGATGCAGCGCTGGTAGCCGCCGTGGAGCGCCATCCCGTCGGCGCCGCGGATGATGTGGGCGGTGTCAGGGGGCTGCTTGAGCAGCGACGCCCAGATCGCCTTGAGCGCCGTCTGGGAGCCGACCATCGAGACGAACCAGAGACCGTCGGTCTCCTCGTCGCGGGCGAAGGCGTCGGCGGTGGCCGAGAACCCGCCCGCCGAGATGGTGAACAGGTCCTCGGGGTGTACGGTGTGGGATGCGAGCATGGTGCACCTCCTTGTCGTGCAGTGCTGAGGAGATGCGCGGGGACGATGCCCCTGCGTGACAGCCTGACGGCCCGGGTCGTCAGGGCAAGAGGCGCCTATCTTTGAAGCTGGAGAAGCGGTTGCCTCCGATGACGACGTGGTCGAGCAGGTCGATGCCCAGGAGCTTGCCCGCCTGCGCCAACTCCTTCGTGATCGCGATGTCATCCTGGCTGGGCGTGGGGTCTTGGGATGGATGGTTGTGCGCCACAATGATGCTGGGGGCGGCCTCGACGACGGCGGGACGCAGGACCTCTGCGGGCCGGATGATCGAGGAGTTGACGTTCCCCTGGTAGATGACCCGCTGGCCGACGACCTCGTTCCTAGTGTTCAGGAGCAGGACGCGCACCTGCTCCTGGGCGAGTTGCGACATCTCACGCCCGACGAGGCGATGCACGTCCTGTGGGCAGGAGATGGTGGGAAGATCATCCGGGCGCTCCGGCAGCAGCTCCACCTGGTAGCGCACCGCCAGCTCTCCGAGAACGTCGAGATTGCGCCGCAGGGCGTCCAGCAGGGTGTCGGCGTGCTGTGCTGTGACGGTGGTCATGTCGGCCTCCTTGCCTATCGGTTGGAACAGAGGCGGGGCCGCCCCCTGTGGATTGGGGGCGGCCCCGTGGAGGTGCGCCTGTCTGATCCGGGCGTCGTCGGTCGGTTGTCGGGCGAACGGCTAGAACGGGGAGGGACCCTCCGCCTGCCTCGCGCCGTTGCCGTTGCCGTCAAGGAACACGACCTCGGAGGCGTGGATCTCGGTGCGGCTGCGCGGCTGGCCGTCATCGGTCTGCCAGGTGTTCTGGACGAGGCGTCCGGCGACGTAGACCCGCTGGCCCTTGGAGACGTACTGGTTCACCGCCTCAGCGGTCTTGTCCCAGACGACGATGTTGTGCCAGTCGGTCTCGGGCTCGGCGTCCTTGCGGTAGCGGTCCGTCGCCAGCCGCAGCTTGGTGACGGCGGTGCCGTTCGGCGTGTACTGCATCTCAGGGTCGGTCCCGACCCGGCCCAGGAGCTCTACCTTGTTGATTGTGCGTGCCATCTTTCGTATCCTCCTCAGTGGATGTGGCGCGGTCTTCCCGCGCCCGTCTTTGATGAAGACGGGGCCGTCACCTTTAGGGGGATGTCGGCCCCGTCTTGCGCTTCCGTACGGGAGCGTCTAGCTGAACGCGAAGTCCTGGGGCTTCGGCCCCTCGTCGTCCTCGAACAGCCTGTCCGGGTCGAACGGCTCGACCGCGCCCCGGAGCCAGGCCAGGGCGTCCACCGCCTCGCCGGCGTGCGCCTTCGGGTTGTCCACCGCCTTGAAGTAGGTCAGCGCGGCGTTTATCACGTTGGCGTGCGCCCCGTTGGTGCAGTCGATGCGGAGGGAGGCCTTGGCCATCATCTCCGTGCTCGCCAGGACCTCGACGCGGTTCGACAGGCGGGTCTGCACCGAGGCCAGGTCGTTGGCCAGCCGCGCGATCTCGCGGGCGGTTGGAGGCAGCCGCCGAATGGTCTTTCGAGCGAACCTCCTCATGTATCCTCCTTTCCAGTGAGGTTGTTGAGACTCCGCGGGGCCGTCTCCCGTGGAGGGAGAGCCCGTCCTGCGCTCCCGCCGGAGAGCGTCCTAGCTGACCCGCACGTACTCCGACTCGCTCTCGGTAACCACGTCGGCCCGGACCTCCGGGTCGAGGAGCTCGTTGAGCCGCCGGTAGTTCGTCGAGTACCGTGTCGTCCGCACGAGGCTGACCGTCTTTCCGCCGACGGTCGCCTTCGTGTCCCCCTGGCGGCGCATCCACGCCTTCAGGGTGTCCAGGGCGGCCCGCTTGGCCTTCTCAGGTGCCCTCACGGACTCCTGCGCTTCCGCGTAGGCCGCCACCGCCTCCCGCGCCTCCTGTCCCGTCACCTCCTTTCCATCGTCGTCGGTCTCATCGCCCGGCTCCTCCATCCCCGGTAGGCAGATGTCGAGGAACGGGCAGGACCGGCATTGCCAGCTTGTGGCGGTGAAGTCCCGTTCCGGCAGAGCGTCGGGGTCGGGCCCGTTCCGTGTGTGGTGCGCCGAGAGCTCGCCGAGCCACTCGCAGGCGTCCTGGATGGCCCTCTCCAGCCGGTCGGCGGGAATCCGCTCCCAGTCCCAGGTGCGGTTGCCCGTGTCCATCGTGGCGATCACGGCGGGCCGCATCTCCCCGAACTCGCCGAGGGTGTAGAGGGCGGCCTGGGCCACCGCCCCCGGATGGCTGCGCTCCGCTCCCAGCGTCTGCCAGCGGCGGAACGCCTCCGGCCCCCTGCTCTTGATCTCGACCACCATCGGGTCGCCGTAGGCGGGGCTGTCTGGCTCGCCCTCGAAGAGGAACGGCTGCGGCGGGGCCTCGTCCTCGGGTAGAGGAATCCGTACCGTGCCGTCCGGGTGGCCGGTCACCAGCAGGTTGGGGCCGACCCGCACGGCCACCTGCTGGGGATCCTGGGGGTTGGCGGCGTCCACTTTCCAGCCCGCCCGCTCCATCGCCCGCACCACCACGGGCTCCAAGGCGTTGCCCGCCTCCATCGCCGTCAGCGACTCCTCGCTTGGTGGATGCGTGGGCTCGTAGCCCGTCGCCGAGTACCAGAGAGCGCGGCGGCAGCCCAGGGCCGACGAGGCCCGGACCAGGAGATCGCCGTCCCCGTTGATCTGTGCGGCAGGGCGGGAGAAGACCTCCGCCCTGCTGGTATCGGTCGTCGTCATAGTCTTACCTCCTTGGTCGTGGTGCCGGGCAGGCTGCGGGGCCTGGCCTGCGTTTGGCCGGTCATGGCCTCACCCCCTCAGCGATGCAGCGCGGGCCGGTCCCGCTGCACGCGACGACCTCCATCCGCCCGTAGGCCCGCACGTTCTCCGGGTCGCCCGTGAACGACTCGGCCTCGACCTTCGTGTCGAACCGCTCGAAGAGGTCCGACGCAAGCCCTCCCCGGTAGGCGACGGCGTGGTAGTGCAGGCCGGGCGGGTGGCAGCGGATGAAGCGGAGCGCGGGTTCGTAGCGGTCGAAGTAGCCCGCAACGGTCAGGGCCATCTCTCGGTCGCCGTCGTCGCCGATGCCGAGGAGGAGCCGCACGATGGGCTCCTCGCAGTCCTCCTCGGCGAAGGTCGGCGTGAGCATGGACTCGCGGACGGCGGCGGGAAGCTCGCTCCACCGCTCCCGGCTGAGTTTCAGCCCGCCATGCGAGGGAGTCGTCACCCGCCAGACGCCCTCGGCCAACTCCTCGACGTCGTGGGTCCATCCCCAGGGTGTGCTTACCAGGGTCTCCGTAGTCATCGGTCGTTTCCTCCCTCCCTGTAATGTGAGAGCGGGGCCGCCCCGAGGTGACGACCCCGCCCGATTCCGTGTGCCGCTTGACCGGCGGACTAGGAGGCCTTGGCCTGCTGCATTTGCCGGAGCTTGTTGGAGGCGGCCTCCACCAGCGGCCCGAGCTCGGCGGCCGTCAGGTCGTCCATGCCCTTGCCCGTCCGGTCGACGACGGCGGCCCGCACCTGGTCCTCGCCCAGACCCTGCTCGGCGGCGATCTTGAAGAGCCGCTTGCGCAGCTTGGCGATCTGGGCGTCGCTGCGGCCCCTGGCCTCCGTCTGCGGCTTGGCGGGCTCCGCCTTGGCCTGCGCAGGCGCCCGCTCCGGCTGGGGGGCGCCGGCCGGCGGTTGGTCGCCGTAGAAGGCGTTGCCGAACTGGACGCCGAAGCTGCGGAAGGCCCGCTTTACCCCATCCGTCACGGCGCCCTTCATCGCGGTGTCGTGCCCGTCGAAGTTGTCCTCGGTGACCGGGTGGACGCCGAGGTCGGTGCGGGGCGGCGCGCCCGCGACGGTGACCCGCACCGGGGCTCTGTAGCCGAGCGAGACCTTCGCCTCGCCGGTCTGGGGATCGACGGTCTCGACCCGGCGCAGCGTCACGTCGCCCGCCAGCTCGTAGCCCCACCCTCCGTAGCCGAAGATGGCGTTGGCCTGGGCGATGACGGTGTGGCCTTCGAGGTAGTCGAAGGTCCTGCCGCCGCGCCCCCTGCGCTGGGAGACCAGCGCCGAATCGAGGGGCTGGTCGAGCTTCTGGGTGACGACGGGCGGGAGCCCGTCCCAGAGCAGCGCGTGCTCGGCGGGGATGGCGGCCTCGGGCTTGTGCCCGTTGCCGTTCCGAGAGCCGACTGCGGCGCCGTTGTTTCCGTTCCTGTTGAACATCTCTGTTCTCCTTCCTTGTCTGTCGTTCCTGTAGCGAATGAGCGGTGCGGGGATTCCCCTACGGGAAAGCCCGTGCGCGGGGCAAGCTCCGTCGTGAATCGGGCATAGGACCTCCTGTGAGATGAGCGTGGGATGGGTGAAGAGCGGGCGGGGGTGCCCGCTGAGAAGCGGCTGGGAGCCGCTAGCGGACGGAGCGGGCGGCCTGCGAGAGCAGGCGGAGGAAGACGCTCCGTCCGTGTGGGAGGGCGGCGAACTCGCCCACGTCTCCGATGCCCGGGGCAAGGGCGACGGCGGCGGCTCTGCGTCCGAGCAGGGTCAGAAGCCGCTCCGTCGCCTCGCGGCCCGCGTCGTCGTTGTCGAAGGCCAGGAAGACGCGGGGGCAGCCCCGGAGGGCCGAGGCGATGCGCTCAACGCCCTGGGTGCCCAGGGCGGCGCAGGCGGGGAGGCCCCATCCGATGAGGAGGAGCCAGTCGAAGACGCCCTCGGCCACGATGACCCATGGGGGCGCAGGGCCGAGCCTGCCGAGTCCGAGCACTGGCTTGGGGCCGGGAAGGGCCTGGAACCGGGGCCTTGCGTCCGGTTGCAGGGCCCGTCCCGCCAGCCAGCGGACGAGGCCGCCGGAGGCGTCGGGGACGACTACCATGCCGGCGAACCGCTCCGAACCTCGCTCGGTGAACAGCCCGGAGTCCCCGATGCGCTTCTCCGAGAAGCCGAGGGACTCCAGGGCCTGCCGCAGCCCGACGCCCGGCGCATAGCCGAGACCCAGGCGGGCTGCGGCGACGGGGCCGACGCCCCGCGAGGCCAGGTACTCCCGCGCTTCTGTCGAACGCCGGAGCCGTCCGGTGTAGAAGCGCGCCGCCGCCGTCAGCAGGGTGGGGTCGCGGGGAGCAAGCGCGGCGGACACAGGACGCCGCGTACGGGCTGGACGGTTGGCGGCCCTGGGCGCAAGCCCAGGGCTGCCGTCCAGCCGCGCGATGGCTTCGGGCAGGGTGAGGCCCTCGGCCCTCTGCACGAAGTCCAGCACGTCGCCGCCCAAACCGCAGCCGAAGCAGTACCACCTCTCGCTGTCGGCGTACACCGTGAACGAGCCCTCCGACTCGTCGTGGAAGGGGCAGACGCCTTGGCGGACCCTGCCCCTTCCACTGAGCTGCACCCCGGCGGCCTCCACCGTGTCGCCCAAGGGGTGGCGGGCCTTCAGCGCCGGGATGTCCACGCTGGCCGTGGCCATCACGCGCCCCCGACCAGGGGCCGCAGGCCCCGGAGGCTGCGCTCCGAGACGACCTTGCCCGGTCGCCAGCGCATCCCCAGCACCGCCGCGACCACCAGCGTCCCGTCACCATGCGGCATGAGCGCGGCGGCCCGCCCCGTGCCCTGGCTGTAGACCATCGTCCCCCGTTTCCCGAACCGCCGCTTCAGGAGCTGCGTCCACTCGGAGAAGGCCCACCGGGTCTCCTTCGGCGTCGCCTTCGCTGCGTCAACGGCAGCGAGAACCCCCAGGGCGCCGTCGACGTCGCCCGCCTGCCTGAGACGCCGAGCCTCGTGGATCGAGCGCGTCGCGCCCAGCTCCACCACCGACGTCTCAGGCTCCACCTGAGCCTCCGGCTCGTCCGTGAACCCCATTGAGGCGAAGAGCTGGTCGACCAACTCCTCGAGGCTCCGCCTGGGCCTGTCCACCACATCCATCGTCCCGTTGCCCGCTGTCAGAGTCGCCGTCGTCATCACGTACCTCCTTAGTGCTTGTGCTTCGTTGCCTCGAATCCGTGCGCCCGCGTCGCGGGCAAAGAAGAAGGGGCCGCCCCCGGATGGAGACGACCCCTTGCGATTTGGGATGGATTGTTGGTGCGAGGCCCGGAGACCTCGCAGTTCAGCGTATGAACCGCCTGAGCAGCAGCCAGGCGATGCCCAGCCCGAACAGGTTGAGGAAGGCCAGCTCGCCGTCGAAGGTCAGCAGCGGCGGCGCGATGAGCAGCGCCATCACCCCGCCAACGACCACCGGCTTGCGCTTCCACCACGGCCGCTTCTCGGGGGCCCTGGCCGTCGCGTCGCTCACCGGCTCGTCGGGACTCCAGATCAGGTCTGCGATCTGCCTCGCGCTGGGTCGCGTGTACCGTTCCGCCATTGCGTCACCTCCTTCGCCTGACTGTGTACTTGATCCGTCCATGCCGATGCACCTCCTTTGCCGATTTGTGCCGATGCCGATGAAACCCGCCACCCCGAGCAGAAGTCGCACTCCGCCCACGGTCGCACGGCGAACGCAGGAGATGTCGGGGTGAGAGAAGAGGCAGCCCGGCCCAGGACAAGGCTCGACCTGGGAAGCTGCGAGACGGAAAGCGGCCAGCCTGCCACTCACTGGCAGACCGGCGCGTGTCGAAGCTGCGGCCAGGGCTGTGTACCAGCCGTGCCGCAGTCATGAGGAACCGGCCGGAGGGGAAGACCCGTTCCGACCGATGCTCGAGGACGAAGCTCAGGGCTCCGTCGCAGGCGTCCAGCGGTGGAGGACCAGCGTCAAACTCCATCCGCCGGACTGGACCGAGGACGGGGGACTCATGTCAAACCCCGTCGATCCGGTCCGTGCTGGTTGCGAAGGACCAACGTCAACTCCGCAGCGCCAGCGTTCCCTCTTGGGCGACCCGCAGGTCAACCCGTGCAACAGGGATCACGCACCCAGGTTTCTAGGTCGGAAACCTTGGAGAAAGCCAACAGCGAGGCCATTATTGCCGCACTCCGAACCGCGATGGAAGACTTTTGCCGTCCAGCAGCCCACATCGTTCTGTTTGGTTGTGAAGTACCTCGGAAAAAGTTCGGATGAACCGTCCGGCAACGCGACGCCCCGGTCATTTGCGCCAGAATCGGAGGGTCACGATGCTCCAAGCCGTGTCCAGGACCTCGGCCCTTCTGCGCTCTCTCCGCGTGTCGAAGAGAGCGGCCCTGCGCCAGCTGATCTGCCCGCTGCGGTCCAGACCCCGCAGCGGCTGCTTCTCCGGCGGCAGCGTCAGCCCGTGCGCCTCCAGCAGCACCAGCTCCACCTCCAGCAGGCGCACGTGGTCCGTCAGCCACGCAAGGCCTCCGCCGTCGTTGGGGTGGGTCTCCCTGAGCCCTCGCCACTCGACGATGAGTGGCCAGGCCTCGCCGAAGACCTCTTGGTCATCATCGGCCGGCTCCAGCGTCGCCAGGTCGGGGTGCTCCCGCCGCATCGAGGGTCTCGTCGGGGGTCTCCTGCCGCCTGCTCCCGTCGCATGCTCAGCCTTGGGGGAGGGGCCGGCGCCAGCGTGATCGGCCCCGGTACTCTGGGGGGCGCCGCCGGGCATGGCCGCGCTGCGCCCTTCGAGGGTCGCCAGGCGCTTGCGCACCTCCTTGCCCAGGGCGTCGTGGCTCTCCTCAAGCTCCTTCAGCCGCCCCTCCAGCTCCTCGTTGCGCCTGCGCTGCCGCTCAGCCGCCGACCCCACGCCCTCCTGCAATGCCCGCTCCAGGGCGTCCCGGGTCCGCCGTGAGAGTCTGCCCGTCTTGGCGCTGTCCGTCACCGTCTGCGGGTCTATCTCCAGCACCCGGGCGGCGCCCTTGTAGCCCTTCTCCCGCACCAGCTCCTGCAGCAACGCCATGAGCCGCATGTGGTGGATGTTCTCCACGTCCCTGCTGTTTTCGATGCCGTGTTCGGTGGTTTTCATGGCAATTTCCTCCTTCTTCTGAACTGCCTGCCACTTCGGTCCAGCTTTGGCCCGGTCTCCGCCGCTGACTCCGACCGGCGTCCTGCACCCCCGCATCCATCGGCTAACGCAACACCCTCGTCCCACGGGGCCGCAGTTTTCCGTCCCGTCCTGCCCCCCGACATCGGTAGGGCTTCGGCGTTTCCGACCGGAGCCGGGACTTAACCCAGAGTGTTCGCCGCTCACCTCCTGTAGGGGGTGCTTTACCCCCATTTCAGCTACGAAATCCCCCACAGGGCGACGCCGTCACCCAACTCCATTTCCTGTACACCCCCATGACAGCACGGGCGAGTCCGGTTTCCAACTCCCTTGAAAGGTGCATCGTTCGCTATACCTTTCAGGCTGTTTCTTGCCGGGTTTCGGTTGTTCAGACTCTTCTGCGGCGACCCCGAACCGATGGGCCGCACGAAACCGCAGAGAGGTGAACGAGTTGGCGTTGAAATCGAATCTCCGGTCGGCAAGATGGCTGATTCCCCTGGCATCCGCGATGCTTCTGGCGGCGCTTCTTGCGATACCCGCGGGCGCCACTGCCCTCGCCCAGACCCCGCCCGGCGATAGGCTGACCCTGGTCAACGCGGGCCGGGAGTTCGTCGAGCGCAAGGGCGGCGGCGAGTTCGTTGCCCGCCCTGTCTTCGACCGGAAGATCACGGTCCTCCACTACGCCGTCCGCGACGCGGACACGGGGGACTGGATCAGCGCCGTGTACCGGGTCACTGGCGGAGAGAAGAAGCGCTCGGACGGATGGGAGTACTCGTGGGAGTACCCCGACCTGGACGAGCAGCCCGACCTCGACCGCGACAGGGCGTACCTGCTGGTCATCCTGGCCCAGTCCGAGGACGGGCTGCGGGGAGACTTCTACGCAGTCGTCCCAATCCACCAGCCGGGGCGCATCTGGGACAAGATCCTCAGCGCGCTCAACCCCGGACGGTGGGCGAGGGCCTTCGCCGGCTGGATGGTCGAGGGAGCCCACGGGACCCTCTGCGGGGTGATCGAGCACGCTTCAGGCGAGGACGTCGAGAACTGCGGGGGTGGGTAGGCGATGAGCGACATCATCACCGGCACCCCTCCCGACCTGACCTACGCCCACGACATCGTGCGCCAGGCATGGATGGTCGTCTGGGCCATCACATCGGGCGCCCTGATCGTGATCCTCGGCTGGATGGGCCTCAGTCTCATCATGGCCGAGCACCTGGGACGGCAGCAGGCGGGATGGCGGGAGCTGGTGCCCAGGCTCGTCCTCGGCCTCGTCGCCGCCGCGTCGTCCCTGTGGTGGTGCGCCCTGGTCCTGGACGTGGCCGACACCATCTCCGGCTTCGTCGCCGCCTCCCTGAACGTCACGGCGGGCGACATGCTCCGCTCCACCCTGGACACCCTGCTCACCGCCGTCAACGCCGGGAGCGTGGGGATGGCCCTGCTCCTGGCGGTCCTCTACCTGGTCTACGGCTTCTTCGTCCTCTACGTCATCGTGCAGATGGTGCTGCGCCTGGCCCTCATCGACATCCTGCTCGCCCTGGCTCCCATCGCAATGGGGCTGTGGATTCTGCCGCACACGGCGGGCTGGGGCCGCCACTGGCTCCGCCTCTTCATGACGACCACCTTCCAGCAGGCCATCCAGCTCATGGTCCTTGCGATGGGGTTTGCTCTCCTGAACGAGGTGGCCCCTATCGCAGCATTCGAGCCGGTCCAGGACCTGATCTGGAAGCTCTTGATGTCCCTGGCCTTCATCTACATGGCGACCAGGGTTCCGACCCTCCTGGGGAACGCCGGGACATTCGATAGCTGGCTCTCGATGCTCTATTTCGGGATGAACCTGCCCGCGTCCTTTGTGCGGTCCGGCAAGGTCCTGGGCCTGATGGCGGGCGGCGCGGCGGGAGGGCCCGGAGGCGCTGCCGTGGGAGCCATTACCGCCAAGGCGGGATTGTCGGCGGCTGCGGTTGGCATCAGCTCAGCAGCGTCGATGGCGACCCCGTCGGCGGGTGGACAGAGTGGCGCAGCGCCCCGGAGCAGCGGCGAGTAGCCCCACACAACGAAATCATGCAGGCGCGGGTCTCGCCCGCGTCGCCTATACCACAGCGGGAGGCGCGGCGATGTGCAGCTAACGGGACGCACAAAGCAACGAACGACAGGGACGAGCGGAAGGCTCCGGCAACAAAGAGAGGAGAAAGAGGGAATGGAACAACTGACGCAGACCATCTCGAACCTGGTGGGAATCATGCTGGGCGTCGTGGGAGGGATAGGCGTCGGCTTCTTCATCTACGGCGCGTACCTCTACCTCACGGCCTCGGGAGCGCCCCACCAGATGGAGCGGGGCAAGAGCGCAATGATGACCGCCCTCGCGGGCATCGTGCTGGCCCTGGTCGCCTACGGTGTCGTGGATCTGGTGATGAACGCCGTCGTGGACCCGGCCGTGGACATCGACAACGCGCTGCCCGACCCCCAAGCGCCCGGCGGCGACGGCGGAGACGGCGGTGACGGTGGCGGCGGCGGATAGAGGGACGCGAGGCAGGAGGAGAGAGACATGAGAGAACATGAGGTACCGACTCACGTCCAAGCAGAGGACCGGGTGCTGCTGGGGTTGACCTTCCCGCAGGTCGTGGCGGTCGTGGCGGTGTGCGCCCTCTCGTACGGCGCATATCGCTACGCCCCGGTAGGCCCATCCGAAATGCGCATGGCGATAGCCGTCGTCTTCGGGCTCGTCGGCATCGCCATGGTGGTGGGCAGGATAGGCGGCAGGCCGTTGCCCCTGGTGGCCGCCGACCTCCTCAAGTACCGGCTGGGCGCCCGGGTCTACTCCGGGCAGGTTGCCCAGCTGGTGAGGTCCGAAGCCCCGGCTCCCCCGCCGCCGGTGAAGCGCGGCCCCGGTCCCCTGCACCTGATGGCTCGAAGGGTGCGTCGCGGCGTGCGCAATCTGCGGAGCAAGAAGAAGAACCGGCGGAGAGACCGCCGCGATGGGCGGATGCCCTTCCGTCCCCACGGCTGGTTCGGCAAGCGTCGCAAGGACGCGGGACACCGCAAGAATCATGGCAAGAGGGTCGAGACGCTGGAGAGCAGGCGCAGCGGACCCCGGAGGGGTTGGCTCGCCGCAGTGGCCGTCGTCTTGGTGGCGATGGCCGCGGCGTTCTCCCCCGGCGTTCTGGCCCAGAGCCCTGACGAGGAGCGCTGGCGTGACGAGGTCGGCTTCCAGCTGAACGAGCCGGTGGAGGGACGGCGGATATTCGTCGAGGGCTTGACCGTCTCCGGTAAACGCGCCGCCGTCACCTTCCGGGCAGCCACGGACCTGGACATCCGCGTCAGGGCATTCGGCGGGCCGACCGGGACGCGGCTGCGGTTCTGGAGCTCGGCGACCCTTGCCGAGGGCGAACGCGTCGACTACTCGCTCCCGCTGTACGGGCCCGTGCCGTCATTCACCGTGTCGTGGGAGGACGGCCTCGGCCAGGCCGGGGCGCTCACCGTCGAGCACGACAGGATCCCGTACCCGCTCCCCGAGGTCGAGGGTGAGCTCTGCGACCTGAAGGTGACGTCCCTCGGCTGGAGGCCGGGGTTTGTCGAGGGCGTCATCGAGTCCGAGTGCGTGACGGCCATCGAGCACCCCGTCGAGCTTCAGACTGTGGCCGGACACGAGAGCGTCACCGAGACGACGCTCCTCGACGCCGGGGTGACGGCCGTCACCGGGATGGTCGACGCAACCGCCGGCCCAGCGAGCGCCAGCATCGCGTTCGTCCCCGACGGCGAGACCCGATTCCGACTCAGCGTGCCCACCGGCGAGGCGGTCCACGCCGTGAGTCTGGGCGCCAGCCTTGAGGCGAGCCTGCGCATCCCCGTACCTCCGTTGACCGTGCTCACCCATCACCCTGAGCGGGTCGAACAGGTCACCAAGACCGTGCAGATCCACCGCCCTGGGGCCAGCGACTACGACAGCCAGACGGTCACCGTGACCACTGAGGACGGCCAAACGGAGTCAGCCACGGCGACGGCCCATGCCCACGTCCCCAGCACGACCATCACCCAGGACGTGACGGTCGACGTGCTGCACAAGGAGCACGTCAAGGCCGAGACGGAGGAGCGGGAGCCCGTGACCCGCACCCGCGAGGAGAGCCTTGCCCTTGTGCCGTCCGGCGTGGGGGCCGACGAGCCCTACGCCGTCCTGGCCTTGCCGGAACCCGAGCCGGAGGACCCGCCCGCCGAGCAGGAGCCCGCCGACGGGCTGCGTGAGTGGTTCGAGGGGCTCGGATGGGAGTGGCCCTGGTGAGGCGGGCCACGGCGACCACGCTCCTGGCCGGGGTTGCGCTGGCGATGACCGGCGCAGCCCCGGCGGAAGAGCAGGCGATGCTCGCCGCCTTCGACCGCGTGCTCACGGCGATGGCCTACGCCGGCTCCGGCCTCTGCGTATTCGCCATCGTCTGGGCGGGCTTCGTCCTGATGGCCGAGGGCGGCGGCGAGCGCGGGGGCGGCTCTGCGAAGACCGCCGTCGTCCTGGCCGTCATCGGCCTGGTCCTGGTGCTGTCCGCCAAGGGCGTGGCCGCGCTGCTGAAGAGCGGCATCGTCCCCCTTCCAACACCCTAGAGCAAAGGAAGCCACCGAGTTGAAGAAGCTGCTTGAACGAATGACGATGCGAGGAACGCAGACCCGGCCGGAAGATGCCGGAGCCCCCCGCGAGACACCGGCAGCCGCGCCTGGAACGCCGTTGAAGGAGCGCATCCGGCGACTGTTGGGACGGGGAGCGCAGGAGCCTCCGGGGGAGAGGCCGGAAGACGGACCCGCCGCCAGCGTCGGACCCGTCTCTGGCGCCCCCGCTCCGGTCCCTAAGCCGCCGCCAGAGCTGCCCCTCTTCTTCATGCTCTCACATCTCGAGGAGGACGGACCCGTCCGCCTGGACGGGGTGAAGCTGGGCGTCTGCGAGGTGATGGGCCTGGAGCTCGATGAGCCGAAGCTGGGGGCCTTCGCCGGGGCCCTGAACGCGCTGGACTTCCCGGCGCAGCTGCTCATCAGGCAGCACCCGCCGCGCCTGGGCCGGATGCGGGAGAGACTGCAGGAGGCCCAGCCCGGCGACCTGCCGCCCCAGACGAGGGCGGCGGGCGAGTCCCTCCAGCGGCTGCTCACCGACCTTGAATCGAGGGACGGCATCCTCGACCGGCGCTTCTACGCCGTGTGCGAGTTCCCCCGCATCCACGACCTGCGCGGCCTGCTGGCGAGGGCCGGGCTGTCCGTCCACCAGTTGAAGGGCAGGCAGCTACGGATGTTCCTCGTCTCCGCGACCCTCGGCGGCTCGCCCTCGGACTTCGACGAGGAGAGTCCCGTCGAGGTGGAGATCAACCGTCGCGAAGTGCGCGTCGGAGACCGGCTGGTCCGCTCCCTCCACCTGGGCAAGTGGCCCCGGTCCCTCGCCCCCGGCTTCCTGCAGGGGCTGATGGCGGCGGGAGCGCCCATGGACCTCTCCGTCCACGTCGGTCCCATTCCCGCCGAGCAGGCGGCCAGGACGCTGGAGTGGCAGAAGGTCCGCTTCGAGTCCGCGCAGAGTCTCTCATTCAAGCGGGGCAGAACGATGTCCCCGGAGGCGGAGATCGCCCTGGAGGACATCACCCGACTCAGGGACGAGGTGCAGCGGGGGAGGGAGCGGCTGTTTCACTCATCCCTGTCCGTAACCCTTCACGCGAAGGATGAGGCGTCGCTGAAGGAGATGACGCAGCGGGCCAAGGCCCACTTCGCCGCCACCCTGGGCAAGCTGGACAACCTCGCCTTCCGCCAGCGCGAGGGGCTGCTTTCGACACTGCCTCTGGCCCTGAACGCCGTGGCCGAGTGGCGCAGCCTGGACACGTCCAGCATCGCCCGCCTCTTCCCCTTCTCGCCGCCCGACCTGGACACCCGGAGCGGCACCCTCTACGGCATCGACATGCGGGCCTGCTCGCCGGTGGTCTACGATCCCTGGGACGGCACGCATCTCAACGCCAACACCGCCGTCCTGGCACGGTCCGGCAGCGGCAAGAGTTTCTCGACCAAGCTCGGCGTGCTCAGGGGCCTGACGAGAGGCATCACGGCCTACGTCATCGACCCCGAGGGCGAGTACGCGGACATGGCCCGCGCAGCCGGAGGCCGCGTCCTGTCCCCCGGCGTCCCCGGCGAGGGGATGAACCCCTTCGTCATCAAGCGGGGCGACTCCGAGGAGATGCTCCAGCGCATCGGGAGCCTCAGAAGGCTTATCGAGGTCATGGTGGGCGAGAGCTTGGGCGCGGAGCGGAGGGCGTCGTTGGACCACGCCTTGGCGGGTTACTACGCCCAGCCCCGAGAGCGCACCGGCTTCCGCGACTTCTACAGGTATCTGCAGGAGAGCGAGGCCGGTGACCCCGACCTCGCACGGCTGCTCCGGCCCTTCGCCACCGGCAGCCTCCGGCACCTTCTGTCCGACGAGGGCGACGACCTGCTCGGCGACGAAGCGCTGGTGACGGTCTTCGACCTGCGCCTCCTCGAACCCGAGTTGCGTCCCGCCGCCGCGATGGTCTGCACCGAGACGGTGTGGGCCGCCGCCGCCCGGGACCCCAAGCCCCGCCTGCTGGTCGTCGACGAGGTGTGGTCGATCATGCAGCACCCCGAGGGCGCGGCCTTCATGGTGTCGATGGCGAAGCGGGCCAGGAAGCACCGGCTGGGGTTGCAGTTCATCACCCAGGACGTGCAGGACCTCCTCTCCGAGGACTCGTCGAGAACCATCACCGGACACTCCGGGCGCGCCCTGCTTCAGAATGCCGCCTTCAAGCTCCTGCTCCAGCAGGACGCCGCGGCCATCGGCACCGTCGGCGACGCATTCGACCTGCCCGAGGAACTCCAACGCTGGCTCCTGTCCTGCCCCAGGGGAGACGGGCTGCTGCTGGCGCGAGGCAACCGCTTCCCCGTCCGTATCGAGGCCACCCCGGAGGAAACGGCCGTCATCGAGTGGCGGCCGGGCCAGCACGGTCGGCGCACCGCGCCGGCTGTAGAGGAAGCGACCGCGGACGGATAGCGATAGGCCAATAGAGGAAGGAGTAGAGCAGTGAAGCTGAACCCCAAGAGCATCCTGTTTGGAGAGGACGCCGAGGAGAGAGGCCCGGTCCTGCTGGCGGTGACGCCGCCCAGGGCCGGAGAGCGCACCCTCCTTGGTGTCGAGAACCTCCTCCAGTCCATCGCCGTCCCCGAGCCCTTCTCCCTGGAGCTGGCCGGGGACATGGACGGCGTGACCCTCATGGCCCGCTGCCTCGACGACCGGGTGGTGCGCGGCCAGATCTCCGCCCACTACCCCCAGGCCCGCATCCAGAAGGTCGACCCGGAGGACGACCCCCTGCGGCTGGGCCAGGGAGAGCAGGCGTGGTCGATCACGCTCAGGGCCGACGCTCCCGAGTACGTGCCCCTGCGCACCTTCCGGGACGACGACTTGCTCGACGCCGGCTCCGACCCCCTCATCGCCCTGATGGGCGCCCTCTCCGCCCTCTATGAGAGGGAGCGGGTGGTGGCGAGGCTGATGCTGCGCTCCCTGGGACCCGACTGGTCGCAGGGCTATCTCGAAAAGGCCCACAGGCGGCCTGGCATGGGGTCCGGCGAGCCGGCCTACACCTTCACCACCAAGCCCCTGCAGCTGGACGGCGTGACGATGGCCGTCCTCGGCATCGGCGCCCTGGCCGCCCTCAGGTGCTACCTCTGGGTGCAGGACGGCGAGGTGTGGAAGGCGGCGCTGCTGGGCATGGGAACGGCGCTGGGAATGGCCGCGGGCGGCATCGCCTGGCATCGCTGGAAGAAGGCTAGGAGCCGTGTCGAAGACCCGCTGCTCATACGAGAGAAGGTCTCCCGCATCGCCTTCGACGCCGAGCTCCAGATCGTCGCGGTGCTGCCCACCAGCACGGAGCACCACCGGGCCAGGGAGCTGCTCAGCGCCCTCGCCGCCGCCTACCGTCACTACGACAACCCCGCCGGCGCGAGGTTCAAGGTCGGAAAGGTCCAGCCCGTCGTCCCCAACCCCGACATGCTGCACCCGTCCGGCGTCGGCCTGTTTGGCAGGCGCAGCGTCCTGGGCGTGCGCGAGGTCGCCTCGCTCTGGCATCCGCCGGGCGCGGGTGACGAGACGCCCCTGGTCGAGCGCTCCGGCGCCAAGGCGCTTAGCCCCCTGGCCAAGGGCGTGAAGGGCGGCGCGCTGGTGGGAGACACCACCGCCGGGGCCAAGCGTGACATCCGTTTCCCCGAGGACCTGCTCCGCCGCCACCACCTCTACGTCGCCCGCACCCGCATGGGCAAGAGCACGCTCATGCACCACGTCGCCGTCCACAAGATGCGGGAGCAGGCGGCGGGCAGGGACGGCGACGCCATCATCGTCATCGACCCCCACACCGACCTGGTGGCCGGGCTCATGGAGCACGTCCCTGAGGAACTCATCGACCGGGTGCGGCTCATCGACCTTTCGGACGAGACCCGCTCCCCCGGCATCAACCTGCTGGACACGAGGATATTCGCCGACCGCGACCGCACCGCTGACTCCGTGGTCCGCGTGGCCAAGGGACTCTGGGACCAGTGGGGGCCGAGGATGCAGTCCATCCTCGAACAGACGGTGAAGACCCTCCACGAGGCCAACGAGCAGGTGGAGGAGGAGCGGCAGTACACCATCCTCGACGGCCTCAAGCTCCTGTCGGTGGAGAAGTTCCGCAAGGACGTGCTGAAGAAGGTCTCCGACCCCTACCTGCTGGAGTGGTGGGGCAACACCTTCGCCGGCTGGAGCCGCGACTACAGGGCCGACTCCCTGGCCCCCGTCCAGACCCGCCTCTCCTACTACGCGTCGTCGAAGCGGGCGCGGGCCATCCTGGGCCAGCGCCGCTCCACCCTCAACCTGCGCCGCACCATCCACGAAGGCGGCGTCCTGCTGGTCTCGACCTCCCAGGGCACGGTGGGCCGGGACGTGGCCGCCCTCGTGGGCGCGTCGATGCTCAACCTCGTGGACGCCGTTATCCGGGAGCAGGGACGGCTGCCCCTGAGCAGACGCCGGGGCGCGCTGGTGGTGGTCGACGAGATGCAGTCCATGCCCGGCGTGGACTACGAGTCGATGCTCTCCGAGCTTGGGAAGTTCGGGGCCAGCTTCGTGCTGGCGACCCAGAGCCTCGCTAAGCTGGACGATCTCTCCCGGACCATGCGGGACACCCTGCTCGCCAACATCGGATGCCTGGCCGTCTTCCAGGTGGCGGGCAACGACGCCCGGACGCTGGTCTGGGAGCTGGGCAAGGAGCGGGTGACCGAGGACGACATCACGTCGCTCCCCGTCCACCACTGCTACGTCCGCGCCACCGTGGGCAAGGAACGGATGCCCGCCTTCTCGATGATGGTGCGCAAGCCGGAGGACGGAGACCCCGCCGTCGCCGACCGCATTCGCGACGCGTCCCACGTCTACACCATGTCCAATCGGCAGGCGGACTACGCCGATGCCGACGGCCACAGGAAGGTGGGCAACTACCGCAGGCGCGTCGAGGACATCGAGAACGCCGCCCGGGAAGAGGAGGGGGAGCAGACCGAAGAGCCCATGAAGGCCCCCGCGGAGGCCGACGAGGATGCGACCGGCGAATCAACCGAGACCGGCGTTGAAGAGGAGGCTCAGCCATGAAACCCGAAGGCTGCGAGTCCCAGGTGCTCCACGCCCTGGGCTGGATGCCCTTCCTTGACCGACAGGAGATGGCCGCCGTCACCGGCAGGTCCAGGGGCGCGGTCCACCAAGCCGTGGAGAAGCTGGAGGCGGACGGCATCTGCGCCTCCGTGCTCCACTCCATCGACCCGCTCCCCCCGGTGCGCAGGTTTCATCTGACCGGGGCGGGGCTGCGAAGGCTCGCCGAGGAGGAGGACGTATCGCTTCACCTGCTGGTGCGCACCCGCCCCCTCTCGGCCCAGTGGCGGCGCGGCCTAATGGAACGCCTCGACGCCCTGGCCGTCATCTATCGCCTGGCCGCCGTCCTCTCCGGCATCGCCTTCCCCATCCGGTTCCGCTGGTACCGGTCCGTGCGGATGGACGCCGCCGTAACCCTGCCCGACGGCAGGACCGTGGGCATTATCAGGCAGGGCCTCACCGCCGACCGGTCCGGCTTCGCCAAGCGGCTCTGGCGGATGCGCGAGGAGCCCATGCCCGGAGCGGTGCTCGTCCTCATGGCAGACGACGTGCGCCTCCGGCACGCCCGCAGGGTGCTCTCCACCACCGACGTGCCCGCCCTCTTCGCCCTGGAGCGCGATGCCGTCCTGGCCGGGGAGGACGACCGGATATGGAGCCCCGCCAGGGTCGCCGCCTCCGTCGACCTGCGCTACATCCTCGACCGCACCGACCCCGGCGGAGAGCTACCCGAGGAGGACGAGCCCCAGCGTGTCTCCGTTCCCGCCGACATTCCCGATAGGGGCGCGGCGGGCGACATCGCGGACCACATGCTGCCGGTGATGCTCAGGCCCGCCGAGAAGCGCGCCCTCGACGTCATACACAACTGGCCCTGGATTTCCCTTGCGGACCTGGCGGGGATGCTGGACGTGTCGCCGCCGAGGGTCACCCAGCTGCTCAACCCGCTGGAGGGATTCAATCTCGTGGCGCGACACCGCGAGGCGGGGGGGCGGCTGGCCGTCACCGACCGGGCGCTGACCCTTCTGGCCCGCAGGGACCGCACCTCCGTGGGCGTTGGGAAGCGGCGCTGGAGCATCGCCCCCGAGGACGCCGACTCCCCCTTCGAGTGGCGCAACGTCACCGGCAGGCGAGGTCGGCAGCTCCTCAGGAACATCGAGCACACCGCCGCCGTACACGTCTTCCTGGCCGGGCTCACCGTCCAAGCCCGCCACCTGGGTTGGGAGATCGTGCAGCTCGACCCACCGCGGAGGGCCTCCCGCCACTTCCGGCACGACGACGGGATGCGCGCCGTCAACCCCGACGCCTTCGGCGTCCTGAGGAAGGGCGATACAACGTGGCCCTTCTTCCTTGAATGGGAGCGTCGCGCGGTGCGCCCATCCACCATTTCGGAGCGGCTCGCACCCTATCTCCGCTACTACTCATCGCACAGGCCCACCGACGACCACGGAACCCGGCCCGCGGTACTGGTCGTCTTGGACAACGAGATCGCTCTGACCCACTTCCTGCGGGTGGCGCGGGAGGAGATGCGGGCGGAGGGGGTGAGCGTGCCTCTGTGGGTCTCCCACAGGGAGGCCGTCAACGCCCTGGGGCCCCTGGGGCTGGCTTGGCGCACCCCAAGCCATTGGGAGTCCCTTCAGGCCATGCCACCCCGTGAACAGGGTCCAACGCCGGGAGCGTGAGCCCAAGCACTCCTCCCGGCACATCTGATACAGGAGAAGAGAAGCCATGTCTTTGCCAGACGCCAACGAAGCCAAGGGACGCCCGAGGCGTGCAGGACGGACCGTTGTCCGGCTCGACACGGCGGCGCTCTGGAGGCGGTTGGCAGTGCTGAACCGCTCCCAGAACTGGCTCGCCAGGGAGGTCGGGATGAGTCCCGGCTACCTCTCGACGCTGGTCAACGAGGGGCGAGCACCCTCGGGCCGCATCCGACAACGGATGCAAGTGGCCCTGGGAATCACCCGATTCGAAGAGCTGTTCAGACTGGAGGATAGACATGACCAACACTAGCCGCGCGTCCCGCCCCGGCGGGACACTGAAACTGATCCCGGACGACCAGGAGCGCCTCCCCTACGGGAGCCTGCTTCCCAACGACTTCCCCGACAGGCTCAGGCGCCTCAAAGAGACCAGCGGCCTCACCTGGAGCGGCCTCGCAGCAGCCGTCGGCGTCGATTACAAGCAGATGTACCGGTGGCACAGGGAGGACGTGGAACCCAGCGGAGGCGCGATGCACGCCCTCTACGACTTCGCCAGCACCATCCGCGGAGGGGTCGCAATCCTCCTGGCCCGGGAGTTCCAGTTGACCTACCTCAGGGACTGACCGGATCGCCCGCCCGCGCAACCGCAACGGCGGTGCATGAGCCGGCATGGACGCTGACCGGCGTTCGCCCCTTCCGTCCGCGCCGGGCGGCGAATCCAGAGACCTGAAACGAGAGGCCAGTGGACCGGTTACCCCACTGCTGCGACTGCACACCATGAGAGACAACGAAGAAAGCAGGAAACCGCAGAGAGGCGGCGAGGACGAATCGCCGCACGACGACCCATTGGCGGGATACACCCCCAAGCAGCGGGAGATCTTCCTCAGGGGGTTCCGCATCCTGGCCGACGTCGCCATCCGCGCCCACATGGGACGGCAGGCAGCTCCGCCGTCATCGGAGGACGCCGAGCCGGGGCCGACCGCGGAGGAATGCTGATGCACTTCCCTCCGACTCTCACTATTACCACCCCTCGTCACGCCGTCCAGGGATTGCCGGTCCATGCAGTCTCACGGTATACTTTACGGAACGGTATCCGGTGATGGAGACCGGCGTGCGGCGGTTCACCGATGAGCATGGAAACGAGGTTCGGCTCACCGACGAGCGCCTCCGGCACATCCTGCGAAGGCACCCTGAAGTGGCCTTCCATCTGCACCGGTTCGCCGAGACCCTCGCCAGCCCGGGCGCGGTGAGTCCCTCCAGGTCGAGTCCGGCGGTCCGACTCTACTACCGACTCTACCCGGACCTGCAGGGCAGGAATCGCTATGTGTGCCTGGTGGTGAAGCGAGGGCCGGACTACTCCTTCATCCTCACCGCCTATCTCGACCGGAGAATCAAAGGAGCGTGACCATGACGACCAGGAAGGTGTTCGTCTCCTATGACCACGAAGGCGACATGCTTGAGGTGCTGTGGGCGCTCCGAGACGGGTACTTCACTCCGACCGACGACGAGCGCGTCCTCAAGCGGCTGGACGACAACGGCGAGGTCATCGGCTTCCTCATCCACGAAATGAGCACACTCACCGAGCCGAGCCCCGTCGAGTTCGAGCTGGCGTCCGAGGCCCCCGCCGATGACGTCGCCAACGTCACGGTGAAGGAGGCGGCCAATCGGTTGGGCGTGTCGGAGCGCAGGGTGCGCAAGTTGGCCCGCGATGGCCGTGTGCGGGGGGCTACGAAGGCTGGCGCCGAGTGGCTCATCCCCACGCCGGTGGAGGTGGTCCCCGGAAGGCGCGGGCCCGTGAGTGTCGCAGGACGCGTAGCAATGGCGAACGACCAGAGGTGATTGACCTGGCTCTCTCAGAGTTGCCGAGGGAATTTGATCCAGATTGAAGGTTAGCGGCTAGAGGTAGGTGAACCAGTTGAGCGAACGTCTGGATGTTGCGTACTACTACCCTGCACCTTATTGGGGTTGGGGTGAAGGGGGGTGGGTCAAATCACTGCTTCTGTTCTTCGACAAAATCTCCATCCTGCTACCACACTACATGTACGGCCGACATCATGTGGCTGCCCCCGCGCTGGCTGAGCCGCTGGAAGACTTGGGCTTGCTTGAGGTCCTGGAACCCGGCTATTGGATCGACGAGGAGATGACCAAGGCGCTGGCTGAGGCGGTAATCGGGCTGCTCGCAAACGGTGTCTTTGATGACCTCGCCAAGGACGTCATGTTCCACGAATTGTCCCAATCTCGCATCGGCTACGGGGCCGACCTCAGCTTGGCCAAGTGGGTCGTGTCGGAACTTCAACAGAAGGGGCTGGCAAAGCCCAGCGAAGATGGTGTTTCGATTCCTCTTCACCCAGTAGTGCGCACGACTATTCTTGTCCTGCTCGCCCAACTATCCCGCTCGGCAGGCAAGAAGCACGACATGAACGTCCATCCAGCAACCCGCGACAGGTGTGCCGTCAAGGACCTGGTAGAGACTCTTTCGAGGGAGCGGATGCCATCCCGCAGCAGCGTAATCGCCTTCGACCTTGAACCCGTGAGCTTTGATCTGGAGTCGGTTCCCATCGACGAGCTTCTTGATTTTCGAAATGAGCACAAGGATGCGCATCGGGCATATATGCGAGATCTGCGGGGATTCATGGCCGAGCTTGCATACATTGATACCCAAGAAGAACGAGCTGCGATGCTCCTCCAGCGAAGGCAGGAGATATCCGACATGGCCCACGAACTTCAACGGTCCACTCGAAGTGCACTTGGGAAAAACCTCCCGTCTTGGTCCTTTGGGCTGGCTGGCAGCGCTTGGTCTGCGGTTGCTGGCGATCCAATTGGAACAGTCCTGTCTGCGCTGGGCCTGACCTCAAGCTCTCTTGGCTTCAAGTCTGCGGGGGCGAGCAAGGTCACCGCCTATTCATACCTGTTCCAAGTGGAGCGCTCCTTTTCTGGTTGAAACGACCCTCCGAAGGCCGAAGAGGAGCCGCTGAGCATGCCCTACGAAGTATTCAGCATTTTCGCCCGGTGTTCTCAAATACATGGAGCCCACTCCAGTCTGGAAGATGCCGCTGCCTGTTTCGCCACGGTCACGCAACGCCACGGCAGTGAGATACCAGTACATCCAATCTCGCAAAAGCATGTCCACGTGATAGCCGCCGTAGACAAGAAGGGAAACCAGCGGAAGTTCACAGAGGCGGAAAAGAAGAAAGCAGTTGCGCTGAGTTTGGACGTCAAGTCACTCGCAACCGAGGTCCCCGGCATCACAACATTCACGCACCTCGCGAGAATGTACTACGAGGCATCAAGGTTGATTCCGGTGTCCGGCATCAACCTGAAGGGAATGTTCGATCACCACGGTGAGAACGGTCACTTCTGGAACACCGACGCGGGCAAGGGCCAGGCCTTGGCCTACGCGCAGCAGGTCGCCCTCACCCTTGAGCTGTCACTCAAGGCGTATCTGGAAGTTCTGGGAAAGTTGGCATCGTCGAACCCCGGAGACATCCGGCAATGGCGAACGCACGACCTCATCGACCTATTCAATTTGCTTGATGAGGAAGAGAAGAAGCAGCTGGAGAACTGGTGGAACCAGTCGGATGCAAAGAGAGCCCACTTCGAGGGTAGCTTCCGGGAATTCCTCTCAGAGAACAATAGACTCTACAAGAAGTGGAGGTACATCACCGACCTCACCTCTCCTGATCTCTCCTTAGATATGCCCAAGCTATTGAGTGCCTCCGATTTCCTGTTGTCTGCCTCGAACCGGGTGTTCAGAGACAACTCGCCAATCAAGGTCAGCATCACGACGACCACATCCCCAAGCGCAGAGGATGATGAAGGCAAGCCTAGGCCCCGGTCCGTACCGGCTCTGGTAGAAGGTCGCGTACGGGCGGTGAGGATACCCGACGGGTTTGACCCGTATGGCGTCGTCGAGGTTGTGGTCAACTCCGAAGAACGCCAGCGCGAGGTAGTTGCCCAGTTCTACAAGCGGGACGCCGAGGATTACCACGGCCTTGACGGCAAGTGGGTATCGCTCGTCGGTGAAATCCGAGCAGACGAGCCAGACCTGCTGCTGTGGCCCAGCCACAGGGATGAACCAACAGGAGGGCCAACATATCACTCTGAATGTCGCACGCTGAGGGGGGTTATCTATGACATCAGGGTCGTGCATGCAGCATATGGGCAACCCGGGAAGGTAGAACTGGCTCTGTGGGACGAAACATTCTTCACCCAAGTCGAGTGCTTCTTCGCAACCGAGAAGGAGCGGGACCAACTCAAGGGCGTCAATCTTGGTGACAGGATCACTATAAGCGGCTGCGTCACACTGCTGGACGGGAAGCCCATGCTATTGGTTGCACCTGCTCTAATCGAAAGGCTCACCAAAGATCCGGGCGATTAGGAGGGGCACCGCCTTGCGAGCATTCACGTTCTCTGTTCAATCAAGAGGACAGAGGTTGATCTGAGCGAAGGTTTCGACATTCTGACCAAGGGGACGCGGTGAATGGAGACAAAGGGAGTCGCCCCCCCAATCTTCGAAGCCTAACCGTCGGGCTCGCCGACCCGCAATGTTGCCGTAGAAATCCGACAGTCCATGTATGCTCATGGACATGTCAAACCTCACGATGATTGCGCTGGCCTGGGAGCTGTACCAGCAGGGCGTCCCGAAAGCTCGGATCGCCCAACGCCTGGGGAAACACCGGGAGACGGTGCACCTCTGGATCTGCGGCATCCAGCAGGAGGGGCTGCTGCCTTTCCTCGACCGCTATCAGCAGGCGAAGAAAGGGCCGCGCCCAAAGCGGCAGGTCGACCCGGTCGTGAAGCGCTGGGTGTGGGCCATCCGAGAGCGGGAGTCCGGGTGCTGCGGGCAGAAGATCGTCTACTTCCTGGAACGGGAATATGGGGTGCATCTGTCCGTGCCCAAGGTGTATGAGATCCTTCGGGAGAAGTACGTCATCCGCTCCAGGTGGAAGAAGCACCGCCCCCGGGGACCCGTGCCGGTCGCCGGCGGCCCTCGTCAGGTGGTCCAGATGGACACCGTGTTCTTCGGCGGTCTCTTTGCCTTCACGGGCATCGACATCTACACCAGAGAGGCAGACGTCTTCCTGGCGCCAGCGCTGACGGCCGCCTACGGCTGTGCGTTCCTGGAGCTGGCCATGGCCCGGCGCTTCGACGGCAGGGTGGAACTGATCCAAACCGATGGGGGCAGTGAGTTCAAAGAGGCTTTCGCAGACCGGGTGCTGACCTACTGCCAGCACCACCGCGTTGCCCGGCCGTACAAGAAGAACGAGCAGGCCTACATCGAGAGCTTCAACCGGACGCTGCGCAAGGAGTGCCTGGGCTGGGTGCGGTATGGTGTCGAGGACCTGTCCGGGTGTCGGAGCAACGTGGAACGGTTCTTGGAGCGGTACCACTATCACCGACCCCACCTGAGCCTTGGCCTGGAACCACCATTGAGGAGAGGAGGGCAGGCACTGTCGGATATCTACGCATAACACTGCGCATCCTTGACAACTGTATTCCTGTTCGCCTACAATGCCGGTAACACCCGGTGTTACCCCAAAGGGTTGAGAAATGCCCAGAAAGAGAAAGACCATAACTCTGTCCCTCCCCCCGGAGATGGACGAGCAGGTCAGGAGATTCATAGAAGAGGAAGACCGGACCATGAGCGAGTTCCTGCGAGAGGCGATCCGGATGTATTTGGACGACCAGGAGTGGCTGCGAACGCAGCGTCGTCAACGGGTCGAGGCCCGCAGGAATAGACGCCCCGCACGAGGAGGACCAACCGATGAGTAGCGAGCAAGACTACACACCCGCAGCCCTCTACGCGAGGGTCTCCAGCGACCGCCAGGACGTGGACCTGTCCGTCGCCGCCCAGATGAGGGCGCTCAGGGACTACGCAAACAAGAACGGCTATGTCGTCGCCCGCGAGTACGTGGACGAGGCCGAGAGCGGCCGCGTAGCCGACCGCCCTGAGTTCCGCAAGATGATCGACGAAGCCACCAAGACCGATGCCCCCTTCGAAGAAATCTTGGTCTGGAAGTTCAGCCGCTTCACCCGCAGGCGTGAGCACGCGGTCGCCTTCAAGTCCATGCTCCGACGCAAGGGAGTACGCGTCGTCTCCATCACCGAGCAGGCCGACGACTCCCCCACCGGCAAGTTGCTGGAGGGAATCATCGAAAGCGTCGACGAGTTCTACAGCGAGAATCTGGCCCAGGAGGTCACGCGAGGGATGCGCGAGTCGGCGTCCAGGGGCTTCTGGGTCACCAGCAGGGTCCCCTACGGCTACCGCAAGCTGATGGTGCAGGACGGGGCCAAGAAGCGGCCTAGGCTGGACCCTGACGAGGACTTGTCTCACGTGATCAAGCGCATCTTCGACATGGCCGAATCCGGTAAGGGGATGCTCGACATCGCCAAGACCCTGAACGACGAGGGCATCGCCAGCCCCGCCGGCAAGCGATGGTCGAAGACGGTTGTTCACAACATGCTCAGAAACGAAGTCTACATGGGCACTCTGGTCTGGGGCCTCAATGGGAAGGGCAAGGCCGAGCCGGTGCGCGTAGAGAATGCGTTCCCCGGCATCGTCTCCAAGGCCCAGTTCCTCCGTGTGAAGCGGCTGATGAGCTCCCGGGCGCCCAACAGGACTCACCCCCGCCGTGTAGGGAGCACCTACATGCTCAGCGGTCTGGTCAAGTGCAAGGCGTGCAATCGGGCCTTCAGCGGCCACGACGCCAAGAGCGGCCAGTTCTCCTACTACGTCTGCCAGTCCATCATGAAGCACGGCAAGGATGCCTGCGACGCTCCCAGGATCAACGCCAGGCGCTTCGAGGAGATGATCGTCGGTAGCATCCGCTCCAACATCCTCACCGAGGGCAACATCCACGCCCTTGTGAAGGTCGTGGACGAGCAGATGGACGGGGTGACTGCCGAGCAGAACCAGCGGCTTGCGACCATCGAGGATGAGCTTGAGGACGTGAAGCGCAAGCTGGGTCGAATCTGGATGTACATCGAGTCAACCGACAACGTCCAGATGGCCGACGCCTCGGACCGCATCAGGGAGCACCGCGATCGGCAGGAGCGCCTTGAAGCCGCGGCGTCCGAAGCCAGGGCGATTCTGTCCCAGCGCAGAGAGGTCCTGGACGACGTGGAAACGATTGCGGCCTACGCACAGGACATGAGCGAGTTTCTCAGGGAGAGCGAGCTCACCGAGCGCCGGGCCTTCATCCAGACCTTCGTCAAGGAGATCGTCATCATGCCCGGGAAGGCTGTCGTCCGGTACACCGTGCCCATGCCGGACGACAGCCGGATACCCGGCCGGAAGGCGGAGGACATCATGCTGAACGGCTCGGTTCTGTCTACCGTCAAGTCCGGCCCACCAGCTTTCAGGCGTGCCGTACGGCTGAGACTCGCTAGAGCATATGAAGCCTCATTGGCTCCACCGTATTGCCTTTGGGGCCGTCTGGCCGCGGGGGAGACTGTCAGCACCGGAACTGCGACGATTACGACTGTCGACAACGACGACTGTGCAGGTGGTTGGGAGGTCGTGACGGTCTCGGTGCGCTGGTTCCGAGACTATGGCTACGCATGAACCGAGGCAAGTTGCGCTGATGGACACACCACACATGGAAGGGAAGACCTGCCTGATAACCGGCGGCAGCAGCGGCATCGGCCTTGAGGCCACCCGGGAGCTGGCCCGCTTGGGTGCGACCGTTGTCATCGCCAGCCGGAGCGCCGCGAAGACTGCCGCAGCCGTAGCGCGTATCGTCGAGGAGACCGGCAACCACCGAGTCAGTCACCTGGCGACGGACCTGTCGTCGCAAGCAGACGTGCGCAGGCTGGCCGGCCAGGCCAGGGAGCAGCTGCCAAGGCTGGACGTCCTGGTGAACAACGCCGGCGCTGTGTTCCTCTCCAAGCGCCGCAGCGTCGACGGCATCGAAATGACCTTCGCTCTGAATCACCTGGGACACTTCCTGTTGACCACGCTGCTCTTGGACCTGCTGAAGGACTCCGCCCCGGCACGGGTCGTCAACGTCTCCTCGAGCTACCACCGTTCGGTCGACAACCTATCGCTGGAAGACCTGCCCGACCCCGACCACAGCGGCCGTCACCGGGCCTACGCTCGCTCCAAGCTGTGCAACCTGCTGTTCACCTGCGAGTTAGCCCGACGACTCGAAGGTTCGGGGGTGACCGTCAACGCCATGCACCCCGGTCTGGTCCGCACCAACATGGCACGCAACAACGGCCTCCTGGGTCTGGCAGTCAACGCCGTGGTCGGCGTCCTGGGAATCGACCCCTCGAAAGCGGCGCAGGAGGTGGTCTACCTGGCAACCTCGCCAGAGGTGGAGGGGACCACAGGGCAGTACTTCGTGGCCGGTCGCCCCGTCCCATCGTCTGCCCTGAGCTACGACGCCGGGCTGGCCTCCGGTCTCTGGGACCTGAGCGAACGGCTAACGGACACAGGAGCGCCCTAGGCCTCTTCGCCAAGCTCGAAGAACGTGCGGAGGGCGCCTGTGCCATAATATCGTGGCGGCGAGGAGGGCGCCGCGCCTATGAGCACTCAGCGAGTCGTGATAGTTGGCGGGGGCTTCGCCGGCCTCAGCGCGGCCTACACGCTGATGAAACGGGGCATCACGCCCCTCCTGCTCGAGGCCCAAGAGCGAGTTGGAGGGCGCGGCAGCGGCGAAATGGTCGACGGCTTCTCCCTGGACAGGGGCGCATTCGTCTTCACCTCCACCTACGACACGGCGTTCCGCATCTGCGAGGAGCTGGGGCTCCCGCTGGTGCCCTCGCAGATGAAGTTCGGGCATCGCCGCAGCGGGCGGTGGGTCACCACGACACCGGACCAGTCGTTCTGGAACATCGTGCGGCAGCTTCCATCGGCCATGGCCATGGGGTTCCTGTCACCCTCCGGGATGCGGGCAAGCTTGAAGGTGATGCGGCAGCTCTACCGCGAGGCGGAGTACATGAGCTTCGCCAGCAACAGCCCCCTCGCCGAGATCGACGACGCCGAGTCCTACGGCGACTACCTGCAGCGCCTGCGCGTGCCGGAGAAGCTCCGGGTGACGCTCGGCGGGCCGCTGGAGATGGTGCTGGGCGATCCAATGCCCGCCGGCCAAGCGCTGATGCGGGCGTACATCGGTGAGACGATGCTGAGCAGCGGCAGGGTGTACATGCCGGAGCGCGGCATCGGCTCCCTGAGCGCAGCGCTAGGCGACGTCTGCTCCGATGCGATCCGAACGTCCACGCCCGTCAGACGCATCATCGTCGACGGCGGGCGGGCCACGAGCGTCGTGGTGGACGGCAACACCATCGAAGCGGACGCGGTCATCTGCGCCGTCCCCGGCACCAAGGTCACAGGCCTCATCCCCGAACTGCCGGAAGCGACCCGCCGCGCGCTCGGCACCGTCAGCTACTCGACAGGCTGCCGGGTGGTGATAGGCATGGACCGCTCGCCGCTTCCTCCCGGCTGGCACGGCGCGCTCTTCCCGGAGGACGACGACACTCCGCTGCTGTTGAACCGGTCCGCCTTCCTCCCCGCCTGCGCTCCTGCAGGCAAGAGCATCCTGGACCTGCTCATCGGACGCGAACGGGCAAAGGAGCTCATACCGCTCGATGACGAAGAGATCAAGCGCCAGATGCTCGGGGCCGCTCGCCGGAAGGCGCCGCCAGGGTCGGCGCTTCCGGGGGACGACGAGGGGCTGTTCCATCGCGTGTACCGCTGGGAGGAGGCGCTGTGCATGGGAACGCCGGGAATGCTGGCCGCACTGGCGGAGGCGCCGGGGCAGTTGGCGGAGAGCATCGGCAACCTGTTCCTGGCGGGCGACTACATGGGCATTCCGTCAGTCAACGGCGCGCTGTCCAGCGGCCACAAGGCCGCGACGGAGGCGGCGGACCTGCTGGAGGAGCGCGGCGGGTAGCCCGCCGTCCTCACGCACGCCGGGCGGCAGTCCCCGTGTTTGTTGACGCACGGGCCAGTCTTCACTACCCTTTGCCATCGAGCTAGTTGCATACGTAAGTGGCAGGCTGAGGAGAAGACGGAATGCCGCATCGGCGAACGGCACTGGCGGTCATCCTGGCGCTGTCCCTGGCCCTGGCTGCGTGCGGCGGCTCAGCGGAGGAGGAGGAGACGAGCGCCGCGGCCTCCGACAGACCCGCCCCAGCACCGGCCGCCGCTGCGCCTCAGGCCGAGCCCACGCCCGCCGAGAGCGCGTCGGGAGAGGCTGCAGCTGGGTCGAGCGACACGACGGAGCTTGTGGCGCACCTGCGCGAGAAGAGCATGCAGCTGTGGGAGGTCTACAACACGTACGACCTGGAGGGGCTGAAGGTCTTCTACGAGGAGAGCTACTGGCAGGAGCGGGAAGAGCAGACCCGGTTGGAGATGCAGCCGTTCCAGAACCGCGGCCTACGGATTACGCCGGAGGAGACGTCGCCGCCCACCGAGACCGCACCGGGCAAGTGGGAGACCAAGCACAAGGCGAGCTTCACCGGCGGGTCGGTGAACATCGTGTTCATCTACGAGCAGTTCGACGGCGAGTGGCTGCTCACGCACCTGGAGCCGGGGTAGGCGCGGGGCCATCTCCCGCCCCACGGCGCTACGAGCCGTCCAGCGCGGTCATGATCTCCTCGACCGTGGCTCTGTCGACGATATCCACGCCGACCCGGTACCACCCGATGCTCCTGTCCTCCCGCACGATGAAGGTCGCGGGCGTGGCAACGCCGTCGCCCAGAAGGTCGAACACGCCGTAGCTGCGGGCGGTCGCGCCGTCCGGGTCCGTCAGCACCGGGAACTTGGCCCCCGACAGCGCCATCATTTCCAGGGCGTCCGGTCGCGCGTCGGTGCTGATGGCGACCAGCTCGACGTTGCGGCTCATGAACTCCGGGTATGAGACCTGCAGCTGGACCAGCTGCTGCTGGCAGATGCCTCAGAAGAAGCCTCGGTAGAAGACGAGAACGACGGCCTCGTATTCTCCCAAGAGGTCTGCGAGGACGACTTTCTCGCCGAACCCGTCCGCCAGCGTGAAGTCCGGCGCTTCGTACGGGCCCTGTGACCCGTCCGAACGGTCGCCGGGGGAGAAGGCGGCAGGCAGGGGGCTCAGCGACGGCGTGGATACCGGTGTGGGTGGGGCAGGGGTTGGCGCGGTCGCCTGCGCGGCTGCAGCGGAGGGCGTCACCGCCGGAGTCGGGTCCGCCGCAGTGGCCGCGGGTCCCGCGTCCTCCCCGCACGCCGACAGCGCGGCCATGAGCGCTGCAAGACTGACCATGGCGAACGCCGCTCTCAAGTCCGTGTGCCTCCTCCGGAAATCGGTGGCGAGTTTAAGGGCCGGTCACGCGTGCTGCACCTGCTCCCACTGCATACAGGCTACCAAGGTCATGACCCGCATGTCATTCTATCTCACAGGTCGCACCATACAATCGCGGCCGGGAAACGGTACAATAGAGAGAACCCGAAGGGGAGGCGGCAATGTCGATACGTGACCTGGCGCAAGACGGCCGGCTGGTTGTGAAACAGCGAGTGGAGGGCTGGGAGGCCATCACCGGCATCGAAACTCGGAACCGGTACGAGGTGATGACGTCGGACGGCAGGACCGTGCTGCTCGCCTACGAAGAGTCGGGCGGCTGGGGGAGGGTGCTCCTGCAGCGCAACCGGGCCCTCACGCTGCACATCGCAGACATGGGCGGCCGGGAGCTCCTGGCAGCCAGCCGCGCCTTCTTCTGGTTCTTCCCCACCATGCACGTACGGACCGCCGACGGCAGACCCGTGGGCGCCATACGCCGCAAGTTCGGGCTGCTGAAGCGCAAGATCATCCTCGAGAACGAGCGCGGAAGCCCCGTCGCCGAGGTGAACGGCTCCGTCTTCCGCCGCTACACCTTCATGGTGAACCGCAGAGGCCAGGAGGTCGGCAGGATCACGAAGCAGTGGAGCGGCATGGGCCGCGAGATGTTCACCGACGCCGACACCTTCACGGTCGAGCTACCAGCCGAAGGCGACGAGGACCTGCAAAGCCTCGTCCTCGCTACCGCGTTTGCCGTGGACCTGGACTTCTTCGAGAAATAGATGCAAGCCCTGCTCGAAGCCAAGGGCCTGACAAAGCGCTACGGCGCCGTCATCGCACTCGACTCGGCGTCCTTCCAGGTCTCGGAGGGCATCACCGGGCTGCTTGGGCAGAACGGGGCCGGCAAGAGCACGGCGATCAAGCTGTTCCTGGGCCTGCTGCAGCCCACGGCCGGGTCGGCTGAGGTAATGGGGCAGATGCCCTACGAAGCGCCGGACGCCCGGAGCAGGCTGGGCTACATGCCGGAGCATGACTGCCTGCCGCGCAGCGTGGCCGCCACGGAGTTCCTCATCCACATGGCGCAGATCAGCGGCTTGCCCCCAGCCCAGGCGCGAACGCGGGCCGCCGACATCCTTCGACTCGTGGGGCTGGACGAGGAGCGCTACCGGTCCATCGGCCAGTACTCCACGGGCATGGTGCAGCGAGTGAAGCTGGCCCAGGCGCTGGTGCACGACCCCGTCCTGGCGCTGCTGGACGAGCCCACGGCAGGCCTGGACCCCGGCGGCCGGGAGAAGATGCTGGAGCTCATTGCCCGCATCGGGCGGGAGTTCGGCATCAGCATCCTGCTCTCCACCCACCTCATGGGCGACGTCGAGAGCATCTGCGACCGCATCGTCGTGCTCGACTCCGGCAGGGTGATGGAGCAGGGCGAGGTCTCCGGCTACACGCGGGAGACGGAGACGCTGTTCATCGACGTGGACGACCGGCGAGGTGAGCTCGTGGCCGCCCTAGCGGCCCGAGGCGTCGAGGCGGCGGAAGACGGCCGGTCGCTGGTTGTCGAGGGCGCGACCGAGGAGCAGTACGACCTCATTCGCGACGCCATCGTTGACGTTGGAGCGCGGCTGCGCAGGCTGGCGCCCCGGCGCCGCGGTCTCGCAGACCTCTTCCGAGGCGGGACGACGTGAGCACACCGCAGGGCGAAGTCTACGACCTCGGATACCGCCACTACGATGGGCCGCGCGAGGGCCGGCTGCGCGCACACAAGGCCCTTTGGGTCGACGGCATCCGGACCGTTCTGGGCATCGGGCGGGGCTGGGGCTCCAAGGTGCTGCCGGTAATCCTGTTCATCTGCGTCATCACGCCCGCCCTGGTGGCGGCAATCATCGCCAGCGTACTTGGTCTCGGAGAGTTCCAGGTCTTCCGGCACGAGGAGTACTACGCGATCGTGCTGATCGTGGTCGCGCTGTTCGCCGCCATCATGGCGCCGGAGCTGCTCTGCCCGGACAGGCGCCACGGCGTGCTGGGCCTGTACTTGGTGCGGCCACTGACGCGCACGGACTACGTGGCAGCGCGATGGTTCGCCTTCTTCTCGATAACGCTGGGGTTCGTGCTCGCCGGGCAGGTGGTGCTCTTCGCGGGGCTGCTTCTGGCCGCCGCCGAGCCGCTGGACTACGTGCGGGACAACTGGCTCGACGTGCCCAGGTTCCTGCTGGCGGGCCTGGCCCTGGCCGCATTCACGACGACCATTCCGCTTGCCGTCTCCGCTTTCACGACGAGACGGGCCTACGCCACGGCCTTTGTCGTCGCCGTCTTCATCATCACGCCGATCATCTCCGGGGCCCTGACTTCGACCGAGTGCACCACCATCTCGGACCCGAACGATTCATCGAACAGGATCACGGAGTGCGACTATGCCACCGGCGATGCAGCGAAGTGGCTGAGCCTGATCAACGTCCTGGGCGTGCCTACGCTGGTGAACGACCTGATATTCCCCGGCGGGACATTCGAGGACCCTGACGGCTTCGGCGGGCCGGAACAAGCTTCGTCGGAGTTGCACGACGCGGTCCCCATCGCGTGGTACCTGACCGTCGTGGGTGCGCTCGGCTACGTCCTCTGGTGGCGCTACCGGAGGTTGTCGATATGACGAGCGCCGCAACAATCGAGACCCGCTCCGTATCGAAATGGTACGGCAACCTCGTTGCCGTGAACGACGTGTCGTTGCAGGTCGGCCCCGGCATCACCGGGCTGCTTGGCCCCAACGGCGCGGGCAAGACGACCATGCTCAACCTGATCACCGGGCTCGCGGCGCCGTCCGAGGGTGAGGTGACGGTGCTCGGCGAGCCGGTGCGGGACAACACGCCCCTCTACCGGCGCATAGGCTTCATGCCGGGCCACGAGTCCCTGTACGACGTGCTCACCGCCAGGCAGTTCATCGAGATGGCGGCCACGCTGTACGGACTCGACCCGGTGGGGCCGGCGGTTGACCGGGCGTTCGAGTACGTGGCTCTGAGCGACGTCCAACACCGGTCGGTATCGACCTTCTCCCGTGGGATGCGCCAGCGCACGAGGCTGGCGGCCTCCCTGGTGCACGACCCCGAAGTGCTGCTGCTGGACGAGCCTATGAACGGTACGGACCCGCAGCAGCGGATCGCCACCCAGGACCTGATGCGCCGCCTCGCGTCGGAGGGTCGGACGGTGCTGGTGTCGTCGCACATCCTGGAGGAGATCGAGACGCTGACGGACAACATCCTGCTGCTGGTGGCGGGCAAGCTGGCGGCGGCCGGCGATTTCGTGGCGATTCGGGCGAAGCTGGACGAGCGGCCCTACCAGGTGCGGGTGGGAAGCAGCGACACCCGCGCGATGGCCGCCGCGCTCATCGGCGTCGATGCGGTGGACTCCGTGTCGATCGACGAGGAGGGTGCGCTGACGCTGCTGACCAGGGACATCGCCGAGCTGCAGCGGTCGCTGCCGCGGCTGGCGAAGGAGCGGGGCATACGCCTGTTCAGGGTCGAGCCCCTGGACGAGTCGCTGGACAGCGTGTTCGGCTACCTGGTGGAGGGCGCATGACGGCGGTCCTGCGCCTCAGTCTGCGCCAGCTCGGCGGCAGGGTCAGGCTGCTCTTCATCCTGCTGCTCGCCGCTCTGCCCGTGGGCCTGACGGCCATCATCATGATCACGACCGGCGGCCCCGAATCGACAAACGGACCTTTCATCTCCACTGTGCTGGACCCGATGATCATCGCCGGAGCCCTGCCCATCGTGGCGCTGGTCCTGGCCACTGCGTCGTTCGGCAACGAGGTGGACGACAAGACGCTGAGCTACCTCCTGTTGAAGCCCGTGCCCCGGTGGCTCATCGCGTTGCCCAAGACGCTGGCGCCCATCGCCATCGGCGGTCCGGCGCTGGTGGTCAGCGGCGTGGCCAGCACGGCGCTAGGTGCGAGCGCCGCCCTGTTCGTCGCTGAAAGCGACGTGACGGCCCTCGTGGCCGTGGGCGTCGCCGTGCTGGTGGGCGTCATCGCCTACTCGTCGGTGTTCACGTGGGCGGGGCTGGTGACGACGCGGGCGCTGGCGGCGGGCCTCATCTACGTCTTCATCTGGGAGGGGTTCCTGTCCAGCCTCCTGGAGGGCGTCCGATACCTGAGCATCCGCGCCTACACGCTGGCGATACTGCACGGGATAGACGGTGAGAGCTTTGCTCCGCTCGAAGAGCGGGTCATCGAACTGCCTGCGGCGATTGTCGGCGTGGCGGCTGTGACCGTGGTGTTCTTCCTCCTGACCGTCAGGCGGCTCAGGAAAATGGACGTGACATAGCGGCCAACGTGTCGACGCTGACAAAGAGCATGCCAGAAGGACCCATGGACAGGGCCGCGCGCCGAGCGGGCGTGCTCCTGCTGCTCACCGCGGTAGCGACGGGCATCTCGGTGTTCGCGCGCATCTCCGCCGACGCCGACCAGCCGACCATCGAGGAGTCGCTGCGGGCGATTGCGACCAACACGGGGATGTACACCGTGGCCGGCGTTGCGCGGGTTCTCTCGGGGTTCACGCTCGTCGCCGCGGCGTGGGTGCTGTGGAGGAGCACGGTCGTTCGAGAGGGCCTCGGGACGCCGCTGGTCCCGTACCTGCTCGCAGCGTCGGGCGTCATCACCGCCGCGTCGGGAGTGTGCGCGCTCGTGCTGGCGGCGTTCGTGGGCGACGCCTCCGACGTCGCCGCCACCGCCACGACGGAGACAGTGTCCACGCTGCGGTGGGTGACGGGCAAGCTGGGCTTCTCGGCCGCGGGCCTGGCGCTGGCGACCGTGGGGCTGGGCCAGTGGAAGGCTTCGAGGGTGATTGCTGCGGCGTCGCTGGTGATCGGCCTTGGGATGCTGCTGATATGGGTGGACGCGGCGACGATCATGCACCGCATCAGCGGCAACGCCTTCTTCATATGGCTCGTGGTCATGGGAGTGCTGCTGCTACGGGGCAGCGTGGAACGGCGCCTCGCCGCGATCCGGCGCTGACCTGTCAGTTCTGGATCTCGTCCTCGGTGAAGCGTGTCCACGAGCCGAACACCGGGAACGGCGGCGGTAGAACGCCGTCGGGGTCGTTCACTCTGAACTCAATCCTCTCGCTGTCAAAGAGATTGCGTATCGAGAGGGATACGCCGTCCGTGGGTATGCAGTCGTCGCAGCGGGTGGGGATGCCCTGGGACGACCTGGGCTGGTCGAGGTGGAGGGTGACCTCCGAAGCGCCGCCGTGCAGCTCAACGCTGTAGTCGGCGGCGGCGATCTCCCACTCGTGCAGCGCGTGGTCGCCTTCGGCGTACTGGGCCCAGATGGTGAGCGGGCCGAAGAAGCTGAGAATGACGCCCCTCCTGGGACTCGCATCCACCGACGGCTCGAACTGACGGAACGAGCGGTCCTGCATCTCGGCCTTGATCCGCTCCGCCTCCGACGCAGGGGCGGGTTGGCCGGCAGTGGAGTCTGCCCCCGTCGACGGTCCGGCCTCGCGCGCCACTCGGGCCACCCCCGACTCGACGCCCGGTCCCGGAGGCGCCTCCGAGTCGCACGACGCCGCGACTACCAGCGCGAGCGCCAGCAACACGAGCGGCAAGAACCTGCCGACGTTCATCGACGCCATGATGTTCCCGAACCGACCGTCCACCAAGCCTCCATGTGTTATGTCAATTCCTACGGGTAGTGCTCCAGCCACCAGCGAGCGATGTCGATTCGCCGGGCGAACCAGACGCCGGGGAAGCCGCGGGCGTACTCGATGAAGCGCCGGAGGGCGACGATCCGTGAGGGCCTGCCGACGATGCGGCAGTGCAACCCGACGCTCATCATCTTGGGCGTCTTCTGGCCCTCGGCGTAGAGGGTGTCGAAGCTGTTTTTCATCGTCTCGAAGAAGTCGTTCGGGCTGATCATGTTGCCGCGCCAGAAGCGGGTGTCGTTGACTTCGAGGGAGTAGGGGACGACGAGCCACTTGCGGTCGTCCACCTGCACGTAGTAGGGGATGTCGTCGTTGTAGGCCATGCTGTCGTAGATGAAGCCGCCCTCTTCGACCACAAGCTGGCGGGTGTTCACGCTGGGGCCGTACCGGACGTACCAGCCCAGCGGCCGCTCGCCGGTGGTGCGCCGGAGCGACTCCACCGCCTTGTGGATGGCCTCCCGCTCGGCCTCGCGGTCCATCTTGAAGGACTCCTCCCAGCGGTAGCCGTGGCCGAACACCTCGTGCCCCCGGGCGACGATGGCCCGGCCGACCTCCGGGTTGCGCTCCACGGCCAGGGCGCAGCAGAAGAAGGTGCACTTGACGTTGTACTCGTCCAGCAGGTCCATGATGCGCCAGACGCCCACGCGGCTGCCGTACTCGAAGAAGGACTCGTTGGCGAGGTCGCGGTCTTCGGGCGGGACGGGCGACGGCATCTCGTTGTTCACCTCGTGCGCGGCGTCGCCGTCGAGGAGGGAGTACTCGGAGCCCTCCTCGTAGTTGACGACGACGGAGACGGCGATGCGGGCGCCGTCCGGCCACTCGACCTGCGGGGGGTTGGCGCCGTAGCCGATGAGGTCGCGTTGGGTGGTCATGGTGGGGCCTCCTTATCCCTCAAACGGGGGGCAGCCATTAGACGGCTAGTCTAGGCTGACCCTGGGGAAGGTGGTTGTGGAGACAAGAGCTTCTATTCTTCTCCGACCTGAGCATATCGTGCAACTTGAGCAGGAAGTGTGAATGTGTAGATTAGGAAGAGTTCCGTAAAGTGGTGTAACTGCGTAGCGCTTTCCTTCGTGAATTCTGCTTCGCCATATTCCTCTTCCCAGTGTGTAGCGGCATTGCCTTCAAGCCGAATTATCGTAGCCCAGTCTCGCATAGCGCTGGTGATGAGCCCATTGGTTTCTAGAATCTCAATGCGCTCCTCTAGTCTCTTGGATTTCATCGAGGCCGCGTCGCGCGTTAGAGCCGTCGTCGACCGCTGCAGGACTTTTCGAAACATCATTCCTGCAGACGTGTAATTGCCACGGCCTAGATTGTCCACTGCTTCTTCATAGTCTCTTGCGATTGCCTCTGTGACATGCTCTGGAGCTACAGCTTTCTGAGGTCTCGGAAACATTTCGCCCTCGGCATATCCTTGGTCTCGCGGATCGCCGGAAAACTGGGCCGGGCTCGTCGTTGAAGCAACCGCTACTGCGTACAACTCTACGACTACACCTCTATTGCAGTGGCGGCAATGCAGGAACACATTCCACCGTCGGTTTGGCTGGCCTTCTCCTGTTGCGGGCGAAGAGGCGATCACATCAAATCCAATCTTTGTGGAGGCGCAGTGGGGACAATCCAACACCATATGGGCCATAAGGGATCTCCTCGCCACGTGAGTCCTATCGTTTACGCTACGAACAGGCGGCCAAGGCCAAGATACTTTGCCACGGCCGCGTGCACAAGAGAGTACGTCCTCCGTTCCCCCGGTGCCTCGCAGGTGAATGAGTCGCGTGTGACCATGGTCAAGGCTCGAGAAACCAAAAAGGTCGGCTACCCCAGCGCCGCTCGCACGCCAAGCGTCGCCGCGAGGCCGCAGACGGTGACCGCCAGCATGCCGGCCATGAAGCCGCCGATGTCCCGGTAGGCCCAGTCGCGGATGCGCCAGCCCTCGGTGACCTCGTACGCGAGGAAGAGGGTGACGCCGAGGAACTGGGCGACCAGCGCGGCCGCGACGAGCGGCAGGTCGCCCCACCAGTAGGCGGCGTAGGGTAGCGCGCCGGTGAGGGCGCCGATGACGGCGTGCTGGCCCTCTCGCCACCAGGAGGGCCTGCGCACGGGGTCGAGGCGCCACTGGCCGCCGTCGCCTCGATACCAGCCGGGGTTGGAGGTGGGCGGGCCGCCCGGTCGACCGTACTCGGGATGCGTGTGCTGTGTCATTCGAGCCTGCCCTCGTTCGTGATGGGCTCCATCTTCTCGTGCAGAGGCGGCCACGCGGAAGGCGCGTTTGTCACCCGCCGCGGGCCGGCGAGGTGGACTCCTGGAGCATCGGTTACGGCTGTTGCACAAGGCGAAGGGTGCTATCATGGAGCGACTTGGAGGAGGTGTCGGACGTGCAGAGTCAGGTCCACGAGCACATCGTGAGGGAGCTGGGCGAGAGCAGTCGCACGGACACGATCTTCGTGCTGACGGCTATCGTCTTCAACCTCATCGTCCTCGCCGTGAACTTCGGCGTGGCGACGGAGGCCACCGTGGATGACACCACCGCCACCTACGACATCCTGCTGGCGGTGTTCATCGTCATGACCGTGGTGCTGAACGTCGTCGCGGTGGCGGCGTTGGTGCTGGGCGGGCGGAACCGCCGGACGCTCATCGGCGGGCTGGTCGCCATGTACCGCGACAACAACGTCGACAAGTACTACGACCCCGCCCTCATGTCGAACTACGGGGTGCGCTACCTTCTCTTCACCGCGGTCATCATCTCACTGGCGGCCACGGCCATCATCGTGCCGTTGATCATCCGCTTCACCAGCTAACGTCGTCATTCCACACCAGAGAGGAGCAACAATGGGCACACGAGCAGACCTGGCAGAGCGAGACCGTCGGCTGCAGGCAGCGCGGCAGGCCATGGAGGCGGAGGGGCTGAGCGCGCTGGTGGTCGCGGGGCACGGGAGCATGTTCATCCGCGGTTACATCCGGTACTTCACGGACGCGCACTTCTGGACCGGCGACTCGCTGCTGCTCATCCCGCTGGAGAGCGAGCCGGCGCACGCACAGGTCACCTACGCCGGTGCATCGAGGCCCGACGTGCCGTGGGTCTCGGACGTCAGGCTTGCGCCGGCGCCGCAGGACGAGATCGTGAGTGCGATGAAGGAGAAGGGACTGACCAGCGGCAAGGTGGGCGTTGCGGGGCTGGAGAGGGCGATCACGGTGGGCGCCTACGAGACGCTGCGAAACGCACTCCCGAACGTGACGTTCGTGAGCGCGGACGCCATGGTGGACCGCATCCGCGCGGTGAAGAGCCCGCTGGAGGTGCAGCAGGTCCGCGAGGTGTGCGCGCTGGCCACGGCCGCATTGAGCCGATTCGTGGACGTCCTCGGGCCGGACCTGACGCAGCGCGAGGTGGCGGCGGAGGCGGCCAAGGTGTTCCGCGCCGGCGGCGTCTTCGACGACCTGAGCCTGATACAGGTGGGCGGCGCGGCGGGGCTGCCCAAGGACATCCCCATGGCCTGCGACGACCTGGTGGGCTTCCACCTGGAGATCTGCGGCGAAAGCGGCCACTGGTCGGAGTTGAACGTGACGTGCGCCTTCCGCGAGCCCACCGCCGACGAGGTGAGACTGCTGGAGAGCGAGATGCGGGCCTTCGACGAGCTGCGAAAGATCGCCGTGCCCGGCGTCACGCTGGAAGAGCTTTCGACCGCGTTCGAGCGCATCGTGGCGGAGGACGGCTGGAAGCTCGGCGAGCCGGCGTGGCACTACTACCTCCACGGCCAGGGGATGGACTCGGTGGAGTGGCCCTACTTCTCGCCGATGATGGCGGGGAACCGGGACACGCCGCTGGTGGAAGGGATGGTCTTCTCCTACCACCCACACAGGGACACGGTGCCGCTCGTCGCTCACCCCCGCGTCTACGATGACATCCTCATCACCGCGAACGGGGCGGAGCGGCTGACCGGGGACTGGGACCTAGGCTGGCGGATCAAGGTGTAGCCTCGGCCTACACGACCCCGACGCCCCGGAGGATGAGCCAGCCGCCGCTGAAGGCCAGGCCGCCGGCCAGGAGCCGCAACACCAGGCCGCCTCGCAGCCGGGGCGCCAGGGGCACGCCGATCTGCGCGCCCACGACCACGCCCGCGCCGGCGAACAGCAGCGCCTGCACCTCCACGTTGCCCAGCACCGCATGGCTGGCCACGCCAACGCCCGTGTAGAGAGCCATCGAGAAGAGGGACGTGGCCGCGGCGACGGGCACGGGGAACCGGAAGCCGAAGACCAGCAGGGGGACTCGCACGAGGCCGCCGCCCACGCCGAAGAAGCTGGACAAGAAGCCGAAGAGGACGTTGTAGGCCATGGCCCGGCTCTCCGAGAAGGAGAAGGTGTAGGTGGCACCGCTGGCCGTGGTCAGGGTGCGGACGGCAAGGCCTTGCCTCGGCGGCTGGTGTGGGGTCGGCGGCGGAGGAGGCGCGGGCCGGGACGCCGGTCGCAGAGCCGTGTAGGCCGCTATGCCGATGAGCAGCAGGCCGAACGCGACGGTGAGCAGCCTGCCGGGGGTCCAGTCGGCGGCCACGGCGCCGAGGATCGAGCCGGGAAGCGCGGCCAGCGCGAACAGGATGCCGCTACGGTAGTCGATGCTGCGGGACCTGGCGTATCGCAGAGAGCCGGAGACGGCGGTGACCAGGACGACGGCCAGGCTGGTCCCGACGGCCGTGCCCGGCTCGAAGCCCCAGACGAGGATGAGGAGGGGCGCCAGCAGGAAGCCCACCCCCGCTCCGACGATGACCCCGTACGCGCCGGTGAGGACGCCCAGGCCAGTCAGTGCAAGAAGCTCAGGTAGAGGCAAGCCGTCTCCTCATCGCGCTCATGGATGCGGGGTATCCGGTCGGGAGTCTCCTATCGAATGAGCCGTCGCTACCAACCGGCTCTCACTGAATAGGATTGACTCTGAACTTGGTGTACGTCTCCAAAGCGTCAAGCCGAGAGACGAAAAACGATTTGATCCCCTGCTCGAGAAACGGATTGAGCTTGGGCTTGACTAGCTCTTTGATGGTGAAGTGTTCCACGACGATGAGGCCTATCGGTGTGCACATGTGCAACAGGTCGACGAGTGCATCCACATCGGAGCCTCCGGGGTGGACCAAGTACATGTAGTCGAACACGCTTCCAGCAAAGGACTCTGACAAAGGCGAACGAACTGGGTTCTTGAGCAACGCTAAGGCTTGGTCTATACCATCGTAGAACGGAGGCGCCTGCATCTCCCTGCCTGCCCTACGAAACCCCTTCAGCTCATAGCCCACCACAACACCGCCACTCCGCACCTCCAGCAGGTCGACGTCCGGCGAGAAGCCGAAGTCGCGGTAGCCTCCGATGTTCTTACTGGCCCGCACCTTCTGGAACATTCGGCTACGGTTGTGCCGGCGTAGGTGGAGGTACATGCTAAGAAAGACCGCGTCCTCGGTCAGGGGCCTACCCTTACTAAGGATGCGGTCCAGCACTTCGGCAGCGTGCTGATCAACCGGGACGGTGTGCCCAAACTGGCCCCTGCCTATGGTTGTCTTGCGTCGCTGCATTGGACCTTCATCAAGGAGCGCATCGCTGAGCCAGGCGTGCGTCGCTAGTCGGGAGCGGCCAGGGCGAGGGCCTTCGACTTCGCGCCGTTGAGGTAGGGCTGCAGGTAGTGGCCGGTGGACGAGCGAGACCATCGGGCCACCTTCTCCGGCGTCCCCGCGACGATGAGCTCGCCGCCGCGCTCGCCGGCTCCGGGCCCCAGGTCGATGACCCAGTCGGCGTTTTTCACCACGTCGAGATGATGCTCGATGACCGTGACGGTGTTGCCCGCGTCGACGAGACGATGCAGCACGCGCAGGAGCGCCGCCGCGTCCTCGAAGGAGAGGCCCGTCGTCGGCTCGTCGAGGATGTAGAAGGTGCTGCCCGTGGCCCGCCGGCTGAGCTCCGTTGCGAGCTTCACGCGCTGGGCCTCGCCGCCGGAGAGCGTCGTGGCGGGCTGTCCCAGCTTGATGTAGCCCAGGCCCACGTCGACCAGGGTCTCCAGCTTGGAGCGAATGCGGGGGATGTTCTGGAAGAGCTCCAGCCCCTCGGCGACGGGCATGTGCAGCACGTCAGCGATGGTCGCGCCGCGGAAGCGGACCTCCAGGGCCTCGCGGTTGTAGCGTTGGCCCTTGCACACCTCGCACGGCACTGTGACGTCGGGCAGGAACTGCATCTCGATCTGGATGTAGCCGGCGCCCTCGCACGCCTCACAGCGGCCGCCCTTGACGTTGAAGGAGAATCGGCCTGGGCGGTAGCCGCGAGCCCGGGCCTCCGGCAGCCGCGAGAAGACCTCTCGGATCGGCGTGAACGCGCCGGTGTAGGTGGCCGGGTTGCTGCGCGGCGTCCGGCCGATGGGCGACTGGTCGATGTTGACCACCTTGTCGATTTGCTCGATGCCCAGTATCGCGTCGTGGTCTCCGGGCTTGTCCTTCGCCCGGTAGAGGAGCTGCGCCAGCCGCTTGTAGAGCACCTCGTAGACCAGGGTGCTCTTGCCCGACCCCGATACGCCGGTCACGCACACGAACCGGCCCAGCGGAAAGTCGACGTCGATCGACTTGAGGTTGTTCGCCCGCGCGCCCTTGACTGTGATGGCAGTCTTGCTCCCCCGGCGCCGTCTCGACGGCATCGGGATGCGCTGGCGACCCGACAGGTACGCGCCCGTCACGGACGCCTCCGACGCCGCAACCTCCTCCAGCGTTCCGGTCGAGACCAGGTGGCCGCCGGCCTCGCCCGCGCCCGGCCCCAGGTCGAGGATGTGGTCGGCGGCGCGCATCACCGCCTCGTCGTGCTCGACCACCAAGACGGTGTTGCCCAGGTCGCGCAGCCGCTTCAGCGTGTCGATGAGCAGCTGGTCGTCAGCGGGATGCAGGCCGATGGTCGGCTCGTCGCAGACGTACAGCACGCCCATCAGCCCCGATCCGATCTGCGTCGCCAGCCGGATGCGCTGCGCCTCGCCGCCGGAGAGCGTGCTGGTCATGCGGTCCAGCGTGAGGTACTCAAGGCCCACGTCCAGCAGGAAGCGCAGCCGCGTGTCGATCTCCTTGAGGATCTGGTTGGCGATGAAGCGGTCGCGCTCGTTGAGGGCCTTGTCCGCGGCGATCGCGGCCCTGCTCTCCCGCCCGATCTCCTCCACCCACGTCTGCGCGCCCTCGATGGTGCGACCGCTGACCTCCATGATGTTGCGACCGCACACGGTCACCGCCAGTGCCTCGGGCTTGAGGCGTCGGCCCGAGCAGTAGGGGCACGGCAGGCGCGCCATATAGCGCTCCAGCTCGCCCCGGACCCAGTCCGACTCCGTGTCGCGGAAGCGGCGCGTGATGTTCGGGATCACGCCTTCGAAGCGAGTCTGCCACGTATAGACCTTGCCGTGATAGTTCCTGTGCCGCATCGTGATGCTGCGTCCCCCGTTGCCGTACAGCACCACGCCCAGCGCCTCCTTCGACAGTTCCCGCACCGGCGCCTGCGTCGAGAAGCCGTGCGCCCGCGCGACGGACTCCAGCAGGCTCAGGTACACGGAGCTCGACGTGCCGGCCCGCATCCACGGGGCCACCGCGCCCTCCGCGAGGGTGAGGTCCCGGTTGGGGATGACCATGTCCGGGTCCGGCTCCAGCCTGAAGCCCAGTCCCGTGCACGACGGGCACGCCCCGTGGGGGCTGTTGAAGCTGAAGCTTCGGGGCTCGATCTCTCCCATGCTCACGCCGCAGTACGGGCACGCGAACTGCTCCGAGAAGACCAGCTCCTGGCCCTCCCGCGGCCCGTCCGATCCCTCCGACGCGAGGACGGCCACGGAGACGACGCCGTCGGCCAGCCGCATGGCCGTTTCGACCGAGTCGTGGACGCGGGCCTCCTCGAGCTCGTCGCTCACGACAAGACGGTCCACGACCACCTCGATGGTGTGCTGCTTGTACCGGCTCAGCGCAAACTGCTCCGAGAGGTCCCGCACCTGGCCGTCGACACGGACACGTACGAAGCCCTTCTTGCGGGCGTCTTCGAAGACCTCCCGGTACTCGCCCTTGCGGTCCCGCACCACCGGCGCCATGACCATGATGCGGCTCTCCGGTGGGAGGCTGCGCACGGCGTCCACGATCTGCTGTACGGACTGGCGCTGCACCGGACGCCCGCACCGTGCGCAGTGGGGCTTACCCACGCGGGCGAAGAGCAGGCGCAGGTAGTCGTAGATCTCGGTGACGGTGCCGACGGTCGAGCGGGGGTTGTGGGAGGCACCCTTCTGGTCGATGGAGATCGCGGGCGAGAGGCCGTCGATGTAGTCGACGTCGGGCTTCACCATGCGGCCCAGGAACTGGCGGGCGTACGCCGACAGGGATTCGACGTAGCGGCGCTGGCCCTCAGCGTAGATGGTGTCGAAGGCCAGGGAGCTCTTGCCTGACCCGGAGACCCCGGTGACCACGATCAGCTGGTTGCGCGGGACCTCAACGTCGATGTTCTTGAGGTTGTGCTCCCGTGCGCCCTTGACGACGATGTGCTCCAGCGGCATCGCGCCTCCTCCTGTGCGGCTGCGTCGACTAGGGTAGTGTACCGCGGCGCGGCGGGGTTGGGCGAGGGGTGGACGTCACGGTTGCGGGCGGTTAGTCCTCCTGCAGCCGGAGTGTGTACCCCGCCCCCTGCGTCGTCTCCTCCGTGACCAGCGAGACGATCGCCACCGCCCGCTCCAGGCCCTCCGACAGCCGCAGCTCGCCCTGCGCTCCCGACTCCAGTGGCACCAGGCGCATGCGAGGTTCTCCGTCCTCCGGGAACTCCACCACCTGCACCTGGTAACGCGCAGGCAGGGCATTGTTCGTGCGATAGAAGCCCTCCGCCTGCCAGCCCGCGTCCGACTCCGCGTCGTCGGCGAAGCCAGTCTCCGGCACGCTGATGTCATCGACGCACATGCCGGGGCCGTGGACGGCGTCGTCGGTGACATACTCGAAGGCCAGGAAGAGGTCTCCCCCGACGAACGGGGTGAGGTCGATGCTCTCCTGGACCCAGCCGCGGGTCGCGCCCGTGTAGCCCGGCCCGTAGGCGTTCCCCACCGGATCGTCGTCCGTCGTGTGGTCGCCTGCGAGGACGTGCCAGGTGTCGCCACCGTCGGGTGAGGCGGTGACGTAGGCGAAGTCCCACCCCTCCTCGATGTCGTGCCAGAGACGGAACTCCAGCGTTGCAGCCTCCACGCCGCTCAGGTCGACCGTCCGCTGCAGGCTGCTGTGGATCGAGTCGCCGCGGTTGCTCCACCAGCAGAAATCCCCGCTGTACGCGTCCACCGGCACCAGCGGGACGCTGCCGTCACCCTGGAACCGCAGGGTGGTGGGCGCCCCGCCTGGGTCCAGGGCGACGTAGGCGGGGGCGAAGGGCGTCAGAACCCCCGCCTCCTCCTGGCCCGGCGCAAGGTACTGGCGAGGGAACAAAGACGTCCTGATCGCGGAGGAGGCGTAGGGGCCCCGGCCTTCAGGGCCGAGAAGAAGGGCTACCGTCCAGTCCCGGTACACGTCCAGGAAGGTCACATCGATGCCAAGGTCCCGCAGGTAGCCGTCGATGCCGGCGATGCCGTCCTCCGGCCGTTGCAGGAGGCGCGCCAGGTCGTCCGTGCCGCCGTGGTGCTCCGACAGGTAGTGGAAGAAGAGGAAGCTCGTGAGGTAGTGCGGTAGCGTCGAGCCGGGAGCGTCGGGCCAGGCGGTCAGCGACACAGGCGGCGACGGAAGCGGACGACCGCCCAGGGGCGTGGGGTAGCCGGCCACGCCGGTGGCCACTTCAGAAAGGCCCTCGTTCACCCAGGACTCCTCGTTGCCGTCGGCGGCGTCATGGACCATGTGCTGGAACTCGTGGGCCAAGATGGAAAGATAGCTGCGGCTGCCCACGGGCGGACCGTGCACGTTCAGGTACAGCATGGGACGCTCGTTGCTGAAAGGTTGCACCGCAATCGGGTGGCCGTCACCGCTGGAGAAATAGCCGCCCGCTCCGCCGAGCCGGGCGTGGAGGACGGTGATGCGCTCACCGGGGCGCAGCGACGGCTCACCAAAGGCCGCGGTCACCTGCGGGTATATCTGCTCCTCGAACGCACGAGCCGCCGTCTCCAGCGAGCGATCAGCCACCGTTGCGCCGGACTCCACGTACCACAGCGCCCGTGCGCTGATCAGTCGCAGCTCGGCGGTGGTCTGGTAGGCCGTGGGCCCCCTGAGCTCGATGAGCCAGAAGTCCTCCTCCTGGCCTACCCTCGGGGCCGGACGCGACGGAAGGCCGGTCGCAGAGGACGCGTCCGAGAGGCCTCGCAGGCGCTGGGCGAGGCCGACGACGTCGCGGTCCGGCGGCACGGGGACGGGGCTGTGGAGCGCCGGTGCTGCCGTGCCTTCGGGAGGCGCGGTCCCGGCCTGCGGGGCAGCAGGCGTTGGTGTCGCGGCCTCCGGCGTCGCGGTCTCAGCGGCGGCGGACTCGACCGCGGTGGTAGGCGTCGAGGTCGTGGGCGCGGGTGGCGGCGAGGGCGACGTTTCGGTGCAAGCCAGGGCCAGAAGACCAAGTCCGACAGCTAGGAGGGCGAGTCGCCGGTGCAAGGGGCCGGGACCTCGCGACGAGGTCAGGCGGAGGCCAGGGCGCCGCGGGCCTTCTCGGCGAGCTGTGCGAAGGCCTCGGGCTCACGCACCGCCAGGTCGGCCAGCATCTTGCGGTTGACGTCCACCCCGGCCTCTTTCAGCCCGTGCATGAAGGTGCTGTAGTTGAGGCCCAGGCTTCGAGACGCCGCGCCGATGCGGATGACCCACAGCCGCCTGAAGTCGCCCTTCCGCTCGCGGCGGTGAACGTAGGCGTACCGCATGGCGTGCAGAAGGTCTTCCTTCGCCTTGCGATAGTGCCGGTGGCGGACGCTGTAGTGGCCCTTCACCAGCTTGCGAATGGCGTTGTGCTTGCGTCGCTTGACGGTACCGCGCTTTACACGGGCCACGAGAGTGCTCCTGTTATTCGAGGTCTACGGAACGCCGTAGGGGATGAGACGCCGCAGTCGGGCCACGTTGCCGTTGCCGGACACAGGCAGCTTCTGGCCGAACTCGCGCTTGGCCTTCGCCGATTTCTTGCGACGCAGGTGGCTGCGATGGCGCTTCATGCGCAGCAGCTTGCCGGTCCCGGTGACGTGAATCCGGGCTGCCGCTGCCTTGTGGGTCTTAAGCTTTGACTTCTTTGCTTTCTTCGCCAACAGGGGTCTCCTTGGCTGGAGCAGCCCCATCGCTCTTCGCTCGCGGCTGGGCGATGGGGACCAGAATCAGGCTCATACGCCGACCTTCCATGGCCGGCGCCGCCTCCACCTTCGCACGTTCCTTCAGACTTTCCGCCACGCTCCGCAGAAGGGTCACACCCGCCTCCGGGTGGCTCATCTCTCGACCCCGGAACAGCACCGTAAGCTTGACCTTGCTTCCTTCATCCAGGAAGTCCCGCACTCGGCGGATCTTCGCCTCCCGGTCATGGGTGGCGATTCGGGGCCTGAAGCGCATCTCCCGCAGAAGGTTGGGCTTTTGGATCCGCCGGGCCTCCCGGTCCTTCTTCGACTGAAGGAATCGGAACCGCCCGTAGTCCATGATGCGACAGACCGGCGGCGATGCTGTCGGCGCAACCTCTACCAGGTCCAGCTCCCGCTCCCTGGCCGCCTGGAGGGCCTGGACGGTGGGCAGGATGCCCAGCTGCTCTCCGTTCTCTCCAATGACCCGGACCTCACGGATCCGGATCTGCTGGTTCACCCGGTACTCTCGCGGTGGGATGCTACGCTACCTCCAAAACTCGTCTGCAATTCTGCTACGGGACTATAGCACACGCACGTACGGCACGTAAAGACGCGGGGGCGCTGGGAGACGCGCAGAGCGGCCTGGCCGGGACGACGAGCTAACCTCCGGCAGCTACCCCTCGTTCCATCCAGTGGGTCCATCCACGCGTGCGCCCGCCGCTATACTTGAGGCGATGAACATGCTGCAACCCCTCGGCCTTGCGGCGCTCCTGGCGGCGTCCCTCGCCCTCGCATCATGCGATGGCGGCTCCGACGACGCCTCTGTCGAGCGCGCCGACGCCGCGCCGCAGACGGCAGACTCGGTTGCCCTCGACGATTGCGTCCGGACGCCGTCCCAGACCGAGGGCCCCTTCTACTTCGACACCGGCGAGGTCCGCCGCGACATCACCGAGGGCCTGTCCGGCACGCCCCTTCTCGTGTCTCTGCGCCTCGTCGAAGTCGGTTCGTGTGAGCCGGTGGCCGGCGCGACCGTCGACGTCTGGCACACGGACGTCTTCGGCCGCTACTCCGGCTACCGCGATCAGGGCGTCGACCGTGTCGACACCACCGGCGAGAGCTTCCTCCGCGGCAAGCAGGTCACCGACGCCGTCGGCGTCGCCGAGTTCGAGACCATCTACCCCGGCTGGTACCCCACCAGGGCAGTCCACATCCACTTCATGGCATACACGGATCGGGGACGCCTGGTGACCTCGCAGCTCTACTTCCCCGACGCCATCTCCAAGGCCGTCTACCGGACCGAGCCCTACGCGGCCCGCGGCCCTCATCGCGTGAGCAACGACGACGATGGCATCTTCCCCGGCGATGCGGTGGGCAGCTCACTGATCGGGCACGTCACCGAGCACGGGGAAGGCTACATGGTCTCCCTCACCGTCGGCGTCACACCCTAGTCCCACTCATCCGTCAACGAGCGCCTCTCGCCTTGCCGCGACTCAACACCAGTAGTAGTTCTCGACTCGCCGCCTCTCGACGTACCAGGTGTTCTCTCCGAAGTCGCCCATGAGGACCGCCAGGCCCGGCCACAGCAGCATGAGATTGCCGCGCTGCACATCGTCTCGTCCGCCTCCGCGCATGCCGATGCGCAGGTCGTCCTCCTCCCCAGGCTCTCCGCTCGGCCCGCTCTGGGCGAACAGCTCCCAGTGTCGTCCATCGAAGATGGGATAGTGGATGTCGCAGCGGGTGCTCCACGAGACGGGGTACTCCACGCCCAGCGCCATGGGCCCGTACACGTGGCCGCCCGGCTCTTCGCCGCCGCCGAGTGCGAGGGTCAGGACGGCGGCTAGCGCGACGATGGCGACTGCACCGTGAGTCGATAGGAGAACAGCGGCAGGGTGGCGAGGGTTGTGCATGAATCACCTGCCACCCAGCAGGACCGTGGACAAGCCGTTCTGGTCTCGCCTGCGAAGGCGACCTGTCTCTAGAGGTCCGGGTGGCGGGTGTACCAGCCCGCCGCCTGCTCGTAGGCGTGGGCCACCTTGAGCACCGTCGCGTCGTCGAAGAGGCGGCCGGAGATGTGGAGCCCCACCGGCAGCCCGTTGGAGGCGACGAAGCCGCAAGGGACGCTCACGGCCGGCATCCCCGTGAGGTTGTAGGGACGGGTGGAGCTTCGGGCCGTGGCCATGCCCATGGCGGTGCCGCCCGTGGTACCGGCCTCCAGGAGCCCCGCTGGGTTGTTCGTCGTGTAGCCCACGAGGACGTCGTAGCGCTGGAGGACCTCGGTCAGCTCCGCCTGGACGGCGCGCCGCATCTCCTGCGCCTTGTGGTAAAACGCCGATGGCAGGACCGATCCGACCAGCACCTTCTCCCGAACGCCCACCGAGTAGTCGGCCAGGCGGTCGCGCCAGGGAGCGTGAATCTGGGCGCACTCCGCCCAGGTGATGACGTTGCCCGCGACGGTGGCATAGTCGCCGGTGATGGGCACGGGAACCTCCTCGACCTCGGCGCCAAGCTCGCGCAGTACCTCGAAGGCCCGCTGCACCAGCTCGCCGGTCTCGGCGCCTGCGCCCTCGTTCAGCTCGCGGGTGATGCCGATGCGCATGCCCCGGATGTCCCCGTCGAGCGCGCCGGCGTAGTGGGGGACCCTAACGTTGGCTGAGGAAGGGTCGAGCGGATCGTAGCCCGCGACGGCCTCCAGCATCAGCGCGCAGTCCTCCACGGTACGCGTCATGGGCCCAGCGTGGTCGATGGACCAGCTCAGCGGGAAGACGCCATGACGGCTCACCAGCCCGTAGGAGGGTTTCAGCCCAACGACGCTGCAGTAGGACGCGGGCCCGCGGATGGAGCCTCCGGTGCAGGTACCCATGGAGCCGAAGAGCATGCCGGCGGCCACCGCCGCGCCGGAGCCGCTGGAGGACCCGCCCGGCGAGTACTCCAAGCCCCAGGGGTTGTGGACAGCGCCGTGGAAGCTGCTGTGGTCGCCGCCGCTGGCGAACTCGGCGCAGTTGTTCTTGCCCACGAGCACGCCGCCGGCGGCGTCGAGGTTGCGCACGGCGGTGCTGGTGACGTCCGGGACGTGGTCCTGGAAGACCTTGGAGCCGTTGGTTGTGCGCAGGCCGGCGGTGGAGAAGATGTCCTTCACGCCGTAGGGAATACCATGCATGGGACCGCGGTAGCGCCCGCTGATGACCTCTTGCTCGGCGACGCGCGCGGCTTCCATGGCCCGGTCGCCGCAGAGGGTAATGAAGGCGTTGAGCCTGGGCTCGAGGAGGTCGATGCGGTCCAGAGTGTACTGCGTCAACTCGACAGGAGAGAGCTTGCGAGACTTGATGGCCTCCGCTGCGTCGGCAAGTGTCATCGTGAGAAGGTCCATGGCTTTCCCCTTTCCGTGCTTCCTCCGCAGAGGGAGACCGAGGCCGTCCGGTGGTTGCGTGCGATGCCGCATTGTACCACCCACAGGCGTCCCCGCAAGGGGGACGCTCTATTGACCGAGGCAGGGGGCGCCTGTAGACTCGCAGCAACTCCTCAAGCCCCGACCTCTCCGATGGCGGTGTAGAGATGGCGGACACGACGGCGGATACGCTGGTACGGGGCGGACTCCTAGCCTCGGGACGCGGCATCACCCGCGCCGACCTGCTTATCAGTGGCGGCAAGGTGCGCGAGGTGGGGCCGGACCTCTCGGCGGAGGGTGTAGGCCGGGTCATCGACGCGACGGGGAAGTACGTCCTGCCGGGCGGCATCGACTCCCACGCCCATCCCATCTTCGCGGACAAGATGGACACCTTCTCCATCTGCGCAGCGTACGGGGGCGTGACCACCATCGCCGCGTTCATCGGCTCGGAGACGCACCGCCACGAGCAGTTCGGCAACGAATGGGGCGTCCGGTCGTACAACCCCGACATCGTCAAGGGGTTCGTGGAGTACGCCGAGCAGGCGTCGTACACCGACTTCGCCGTGCACGGCCTGATCACCATGCGCGACCGGGACACGCTGACGCAGGTGGTGCCCGAGCTCATCCGCATGGGCGTCATCTCCTTCAAGATGTTCATGACGTGGAACCCGTGGGCCGCCGGCATCCGCCCCAGCCTCATGGCCATACCCGACGAGGTGGTCATGGAGGTGATGGACCTTGCCGCCCGCGACGGGGGCATGGCGATGGTCCACGCCGAGAACGGGTGTTGCAAGGCGTACCTGGAGGACTCGCTGCGGGGGCAGGGGAAGGTGTCGCGGCACAGCTGGCTGGCCTCGGCGCCCAACATCCTGGAGTCGGAGGCGGTGAACCGGGCCGCAACGATGGCCCTGGTGACGCAGTCGCCGCTCTACCCGGTACACCTGAGCGCCCACGAGGTGGTGCCGGTGCTGGAGCACTACAAGGACCGCGGGCTGCCGCTGTACGCGGAGACCTGCCCTCACTACCTGACGCTGACGAACGAGGACCTCATCACCAGGGGCTACAATTTCAAGGTGGCCCCGCCGCTGCGCGAGGCGCAGGACCGGGAGGCGATGTGGGGCGGGGTCGCGTCGGGCGCGCTGAACGTCATCAGCAGCGACTTCACCGGCTACACGCGGACGCTGAAGCTGACGGGCGAGCTCGACGGCGACCCGCAAGAGCCGCCGTTGGACGGGGAGAACATCTTTGACATCGCAGCGGGGCTCAGCACGCTGGAGTTCATGATGCCGGTGGTCTGGAGCCACGGCGTCAACACCGGCCGGATCACGATCCCCCGATTCGTGCAGCTCTTCTGCGAGAACCCGGCCAAGGTCTTCGGCATCTACCCGCGTAAGGGTGTGCTGCAGCCGGGCTCGGACGCGGACCTGGCGCTGTGGGACCCGGCCCGGCCCCACGTGGTGGACCGGGAGCACGGCATCAGCGACCTGGGCACCTTCAGCGGCATGGAGCTGCTGGGGATGCCCGTGCTGACCATGGTGCGAGGCCAGGTGGTGGTCGACGAGGGGCGGCTGGTGGGGCGCCAGGGCCAAGCGCTGTTCGTGCCGGGAAACCCCAACGCGACCGCGTACGCCCCCCACGGCCCATCGGCGGAGTAGCCAGGGAACCAGGAACACCAGCTTCGGGGCCCTTTCGGCATTCGACACCTCCCCCCACGCAGCTGGAGAAGGAGACCAGTATGTACCAGGGCTATCGGGTCATCGACGCCGACGCTCATTTCTACGAGCCCGCGAACATCTGGGAGCAGTACGTGGAGGCCGCGTACCAGGACCAGATCCCGCGGGTGGCGCAGATCCACAGCAGGGCGATCCTGGAGTACGAGGACGGCAAGGTGGCCGTGGGGCCGGACCGGACGATCTCCACGCGCATGATCCAGGAGAAGTTCGGGCGGGCGTACGATGCGTGGTGGAGCCTGGAGAGCCGCATCCAGGACATGGACGAGCAGGGGTGGGACGTGCAGGTGTGCCTCGCTACCAACGCCGCCGTGTCAGCCGCGTACGACCGCGACGTCATGCTCTACGCGGCCATGTGCCGCGCGTTCAACACGTGGGCCGCCGACTTCTGCGGCGGCGCTCCAGGGCGGGTCAAGTACGCGGCCATGGTGCCGGGCCGGAACCTGGACGCGATGGTGACGGAGTCCCGCCGCGCCGTGGGGAAGCTGGGCGCCGTCTCAGTCTTCCTTCCCCAGGTCCTCACTGACACTCCCTGGCACCACTCGGACTACGACCAGGTGTGGCAGGCGGCGGTGGAGATGGAGTTCCCCTTCGCCATCCACGGGATGGACAGCGCGAGCGGCTTCCCGCTGGCGGGGGCGCGCTACCGGAGCGCGTCCGGCGGAGCGGGGGCCATCAACGGGCTCACCGGCTTCCCGTTCGAGAACATGCTGGCGATGGCCCACTTCATGCTGACGGGCATCCTGGACCGCTTCCCGTCGCTGCGGCTGCTGGTGCTGGAGTCGAACGCGGGGTGGCTGCCGTGGGCGCTGCACCGGCTCGGCGAGATCACCGGTGGCCGGCAGGCGACCTACTTCCGGGAGCACCCGCTCAAGGCGTCGCCGAAGGAGTACTTCCTGCGGCAGTGCGCCATCGCCGCGGACGCCGACGAGCCGACGCTCAAGTACGTGGTGGACTACCTGGGCGACGAGAACATCGTCTTCAACACGGACTACCCCCATTTCGACGCGCCGGCCCCGCCGCAGCCGCTGCAGGACCTGATGGCGCAGCCCATCTCGGACGAGGCCAAGTCGAAAATCCTGTGGGACAACTCGCTACGGATCTACGGGCCGCGGCTGCTGGAGACGCACGCGTAAGGTCGCCCTGGGCGGTGTGGTTCGACAGGCTCACCACGAGCGGGGGCGCTCATCAGGCGGCGGGCGCCGTGAGGGTCCAGGGGATGCCGAGCTCTTCGCAGGTTGCGGCGAACCAGTCGATGACCTCCGGGTGCAAGGGAATGCCGTTCGCGCGCCGGTCGGCCTCGGCTTCGGCTTCGGGCTGACCAGCCACCATGACGCGGTCGTGGCCGGGCGCGGGCGGCGTCTCCTTCAGCACTCGCATGAAGCTGTCCATCATCGCCTTGAACTCGTCCACGTCGGTGAAGGCCGCGACGTCGATGGCGGCGACGAAGTGGTCCATATCCTCCGTCTCACCCAGCGTCGAGGGGGCGGCGCCGGAGAGGACGGAGCAGAGTATCTCCACCATGACCCCAAGGCCGTAGCCCTTGTGCGCGCCCATCTCCCGAGTGCTGCCCAGGGGAAGGAGCCGGTCCGGGTAGCCGGAGCGCGAGTGGGGCGCCGGAGGCGGAGGGTCTGCGGGGACCATGATGGGCGCGCCGGACTCCTCGGCGATCCAGCCGGGGGCCATGAGGGTGCCGAGCCGCCGGGCCAGGCCGATCTTGTTGGCGGCGATGACGCTGGTCGCCATGTCGAGGACGAAGGGCTGCTCGTCCCTGGTGGGCGCGGCGAAGGCGATGGGGTTGGTGCCGAGGCGGGCGGCGCTGCCGTGGGTGGGGAGCACCAGCGGCCCCGGCGCGGTCATGCAGATGCCGATCATGTCGTGCTTGAGGGGGAGCATGGCGTGGTAGCCGGCCATGCCGAGGTGCCGGCCCCGCCGCATGCTGACCATGCCCACGCCGACCTGCCGCGCCTTGGCGATGGCGATGTCCATGGCCTTGGGGGCGAGGATGAGGCCCAGGCCATGGTCGCAGTCTATGGTGGCGGTGGAAGGGCTCTCTCGCACGACCCGCCACTGGGGCGTGGGGTTGGTGCGGCCGTCGCGGTAGGCGGCGACGTAGGAGCGTAGCTGGTTCGAGACGCCGTGGCTGTCGACGCCGCGTAGGTCGGCGGCGACGAGGACGTCGGCGGCGAGGGCCGCATCGTCGCCGGGGACGCCCATGGCCGCGAAGACCGCCTGGACCGTGGACCTCAGGGCGTCCGAGTCAACCCGGACGGCGTCGCCCTCTCTAACCTTGAACTGCTCCAGCATTCAGCGCCTCCGGTTCTTTCACCCCGGTCTCTCCCAGGGGTGGTGATTCCCTACGGTGCGACCTTGGGTGGGCCCACCCGCCCGCCCTCGGACGTCTTTTGATAGCTGGGGGCACATCCCCCAGACCCCTTGCCAGAGGGGCTTTCCCCCTCTGGACTCCCCCTTTTCGGAGGAAGGTTCTTGCCCTCGCAGCGGATCGCCCTCAAGCCTACCCCTCCCAGGGGCCGACTTCTACGATGCGCCTGCCTGCGCGCCGAGGTATCGGACGGCGAGGGGGGTGAGTCTGCCGTCGGCGGTGACGTACTCGCCGGGCTCCAGGTCGTCGAGGCGGAAGGGGAGGTAGCGGCCCCAGGAGCGGTCCTGCAGAGGCTGATCGTCGGGAGCCTCCGGGTCGCCGCCGCAGGGCCAGCCGTAGCAGTAGTGCAGCACCCGGCGCGTGGGGTCGAGGAGCTCCGAGCTGACGGTGCCGCCGCGCTCGCCGCCGTCGTCGCGCCCCATGCCGTGGGCGCAAACCGACCAGCCGGTCTCGGCCAGGGTCTCGTGGTCGCTGAAGCAGCGGGCCATGTACGGGACGTCGATGTCGCCGGCGCCGGCCTCCATGAGCTCGGTGATGCGGGCGAGGCGGACGGCGGAGGAGCCCTCGGCGTCCTTTGGCGGGGCGATGGCGGCCATGGTCGGTGAGACGTAGTGGTTGCTGCGGCCGAGGACGCCATTCGACATGTGTGTCTCGACGTTGAGGGAACGGGTGCTGACCTCGACGAGGGCGGCGACGCCGGAGGCATCGGCGAGGAGGAAGTTGCCGTGGATGGCCCGGGGGTAGCGCTCGAAGAGGCCGACGGCCTCCTCGACGGAGCCGGCCTGGCTGAGGAGGAGCCGCCCGAACTGGGAGTAGGGGACGCCGAACGCCTGGGTGGAGAGGGGCTCGACGCTGGGGTCGGGGGCGGCGGAGGACCAGGTGTAGGCGAAGCCGCGGTCGTTGACGCCGCGGGTGTGCATGCGGTCGAAGTCGGCGGCGTGGGCGCCGTTGCCGGAGACGATCTGGGTGGCGACGAACCGGGCGCCGTCGGGCGGGGCGACGACGAGGAGGCGGGTGCGGATGCTGTAGGGGTCGTCGCTGGTGCCGCCGATGAGGGGGCGGCCGTCTCGGGTGGCCGTGCCGGTGGCGCCGGCGAGGGTGCAGTGGCCCTCTCGCCAGGGTGTGCTACGGATGGTCATGGGCGCCTCCTGGTCGTCGGGGTGCGTCACTCCCGTACGGTACACGACGTCTGGGACGCCGTCCAGCAAGGGCTGGGGTTCGATTCGATTCGTTCCGTTTCGCGCGTTTTTTTCCGGGCCTCCCGTGCCTGGGGTCGGCTCTCCCCGGCCCGAAACAGCTTTGACGTTGATTCTCGGTTGTTCCGCGTGGGGATGGGGGGCAGCTTGGATTCGTGTTTTCGTCCGGCCATCGGAGAGGGGGTCGCAGCTTGGAGGTTGTTTCGCGACGCGGGGTTTGAGTCGCGGGTCGCAGATAGGAGACAAACGCCGCGCGGAACAACCGCGGAACGACCTCCAGATAGGGAACAGGGGCCGAAAACGAGGGATATGAAACAACTTGCAGGGCACGCCCTGGACCCACACCTTTTGTCGTTGGTCCACGGCGGGGGTTAGTGGGGGAGGGCATCGAGGTTCCCCTGCCTTCGCAGGGGCAGACTCTGCCTGCGCAGGAACGACGATTGTGGTCGGGCGCGTGGAGTCGGTGGGCATGGGGTCATGGTAGGGGACGGGAGGGGTTGAGGGGTAGGGGGAGGTGGCAGTGGGTGGGGGCGCCGGGAAGGGTGTGGTATTATGCAAAATTGCGAGGTGCGATTTGTATAGCGACCCATATCTACTATTCACGGCTCTTCACCGCTTATACGTGGGCGGGATGAGAGAAGCCATCAGATACCGACTGGAGCAAGTGTTTGGGAAGGACTGGTGGGACTGGGGTGTCATGATGGCGCTGTCGGAGGACCAGAAGGGTCCGATCCGAAGGTACTTCGACAGATACCCCGCAAGAGAGGAGCATCTCCACCTGGACCCCAATCACTTTCCACAGATTGTCGAGCAAAACTACAATCGTTCCTTCTCCGACGCGTTCGACAACCCGCGTGACGTGCAAACGATACTGCGACGACTAGTGGCTCTCCGCAACGAGTGGGCACACGATCTCAGTATGTCGTGGGACCGCGTCGGTTGGGGCGCCGACATGATGAAGCACATTCTCGTCTCGTTGAGGCGTGACGAAGCTTTGGAGATTGAGAACATGGTGCGTGACACTGCTGCCGCAAACGGCGACTATACGCCCCCAGACAGGCCTCTTCCAGACGTTGAGGAACCAGTAGGTGAAGCGCCCCCTAGGGATATGCCCGCGGACCAGTGGGACTTCTGGCATCAACTGGTGGACAGCCTGCAGATGACGGTGGAGGTGGGGGACAACGAGCATGACCCAGACAACTTAGCGAACGTGACCATTACAGTTCGCAACACCGTGCCTGATAGTAGTGATGTCCCTGCCGTCCACTTTAGGGACGTCGTCATCCAGAGGAGTGGCACTCCGATGTGGCAAGGTGAAGGACGAGATAGGCGAGAGGTTAGGGAGTTGCAACTAGGGGGAATGGAGCCGGGGGACATCCAGTGTATGGCCGTGACGGTCGCGAGGCCAGGACTCATAGCCGCCGAATTCAAAGTCTCCGGCGTGGTTGATACAGAACGTCTCTTCGGATTCCAGCGTACAGCAGGGATGCCTAGCAGCGTGACCGGACCTCTGCGGCAGAGCTTCCTGGAGCGCATGGACGCTGTCGGCATCGAATCCTTCCTAGAAGACATCCTGGCGAGCACAAAGGCACTGGACTCAGATCGAAGTTTCGCTGAGATCAGTGAAGCAAGAGCAACTCTACGCGAGAAGCCAGAGGCGATTACGGGAATCCAAGTCGCCGTCAAGGAGATTGAGAACGACTTTAGCCTTAGCAGGGACTCTGTACTAGGGGATCGGATGGGCGAACTTCGTAACACACTGGAGGGCTTTCGAGGAAGGCTTGGGTCTCTCGACGAAGCTATCGGCAACACGGATTTGGAAGCCATCCAGCAAACCAGAGAAGATATACGCGGCGTGCAACTGGCCGTGCTGCGTGTTGAGGATGCGGTCAGGAGCGTGCTGGCTGGCTGAGACGAGCAGCCTCGCAAGCCTCGGCTAAAGGCCTCGGTAGTGCCATTGCTCTAGGGCGGCTCGCGAACCCGTCCACAACGGAGGATGCCCCACTCCACCCCTGGACTCCGGCCTGCGCCGGAGTGACGAGATGGGGTGCGGCGGGTGTGCGCGCCCGTGGTTCGACAGGCTCACCATGAGCGGGGGTTGGGCTGACCACGAGTGGAGTGGCGCTTGCCTGCACCGCGGGACCCTCACCCTAACCCTCTCCCTCTGGGAGAGGGGATTGAGGTTCAGGGTGGCCCTTCGACAGGCTCAGGGCGAGCGGGAGACGGCAGGGGTGACAGGGGGTGGAGGGGCGTGGTATGGGTAGGGGCGCGGGTGGATGTGTCGTCGGGGGGTGTTGATGTCGCTTAGTCTGGGAATGCCGCACATCGGGTACGACCTCCGGACGTTCCGGGGTGACGTATTCGGCGGGATAACGGCTGCGGTGGTGGGGCTGCCGGTGGCGCTGGCCTTCGGCGTGGCGTCGGGGCTGGGACCGCTGGCGGGCATCTACGGGGCCGTGGCGGTGGGGTTCTTCGCCGCGGTGTTCGGCGGGACGAGGTCGCAGATATCGGGGCCCACTGGGCCGATGTCGGTGGCGATGGCGGCCATCGTGACGGTGCACTCGGACAACATGGCCGACGCCTTCTTCATCGTCATACTGGCGGGGCTGCTGCAGATCCTCCTGGGCGCGCTGCGGATAGGCCGCCTGGTGGCCTTCACACCCCACTCGGTCATCTCAGGGTTCATGTCCGGAATCGGCCTAATCATCATCGTGCTGCAGGTGCTGCCCTTCCTGGGGTCGGGGTCGGCGGACGGGGGGCCGCTGGGCGCGGTGCGGGCGATACCGGAGGCGGTAGCAGGGGTGAACTACGACGCGTTCATCATCGCCGTCGTGACGCTGGCCGTGGGCGTGCTGTTTCCGGCGAGGATAGGGCGGTGGTTTCCGCCAACCCTGGCGGCGCTGGTCGCCGGGACACTGCTGGGCGTGCTATGGCTGGACGGGGCGCCGGTCATCGGCAAGGTGCCCACGGGCATGCCCGACCTGGTGCTACCGAGCGTCGACGCGGGGCTGCTGCTCAACGCCGTGGTGCCTGCGTTGACGCTGGCGCTGCTGGGGTCGATAGACAGCCTGCTCACTTCGCTCATCGTCGACGCCAAGAGCAGGGCCGTACACAACCCCGACAAGGAGCTGGTGGGACAGGGCATCGCCAATACCGTGGCGGGGCTCATCGGCGCTCTGCCAGGGGCCGGGAACACCCTGAGCACGCTGGTGAACTTCCAGGCCGGAGGCAGAACGGCGGTGGCGGGCGTGCTGGTGGCGGTGATCCTGGTGGCGATGGCGGTGGGCCTGGGCGACTTTGTGGAATCGGTGCCGCATGCGGCGCTGGCGGGCATCCTGGTCAAGGTGGGCTGGGACATCCTGGACAAGCGGTTCCTGGCGCGAGCCCACCAGGTGCAGCGGGAAAACCTGTTCGTCATGCTGGGCACGATGGCGATGACCGTGATCCTGGACCTGATCACCGCCGTGATGGTGGGCCTCATCGCCGCCGGCATAGCCAGCACGCGGCAGTTCGTCCGGCTGGAGATGGACAGCGTGGTCTCGACGCCGCTGCTGGACCGGGCGTTCCTGGGGCGCGTCGGCCCAGGCGGCGACGAGTTCTCGGCGCGGGTGGGGATGGTGTCGCTGCGGGGGACGTTCACCGTGGCGTCGTCGCGTCGGTTGGTCAACACGATCAGCGCGGACATTCGGGACCACGAGGTGCTGATCATGGACTTCACCGAGACGGTGTACATGGACGACAGCGCAGCGATGGTGGTGGAGCAGCTCATCGAACAGGAGAACGAGGAGATGACCCCGTGCATCATCATGGGCCTGCGGGGCCAGTGGCCGACAATCTCCATGCGCTGAACGTGCTGGACCACGTTCCCGCCGGCCACTACGTGTCGACCCTGGACGAGGCGCGGGAGCTGGCGCTGCGGATACTGTACGGTGAGGATGGCGGTGGGGATGGGGTGGGTTGAGGCGAGGGGCGGGAGCCCTCACCCTCCAGGGAGAGGGGACTGACGTGCTTGAAACCGGCGTCATATCCGGTCTAGAATGGCGCCAGAATAGATGCGTTATGGAGCAGAAGACGTGCCGGTCAATCTGTCCGTCAAGAACGTGCCCGACGAGGTGATGGAAAAGCTGCGCAGCAGGGCAAAGCGCCACCATCGCTCGTTGCAGGGCGAGCTTATGGTCATCCTGGAGGAGGCGACAGGTCCTGAGAGACTCTCCCTGGATGAAGCAGAGAGGCGTTTGAGCGCTCTCAGCTTCGGGACAGGGGACGACTCGACGGCATGGGTGCGAACGCTGCGCGATGGCCGGTAGGGTCGTCGACGCGTCGGTGGTGGCGGCGTGGTGCTTTCGGGAGCCGCGAGCCGCGGAGGCGCTGCGGCTGCTTCGGGACGTCGACCTGTACGCGCCCCGCCTTCTGGCCTATGAGCTTGCCAGCATTGCACGGAGGAAGGTGGCGGCCTACCCGAGGGACGCTCAAGCCCTCACCGAGGCGCTCACTGCGGCCCTGATGCTTCCCATTCGTTGGAGCGACGTCGACCACTCGGCGGCGCTGGGCCTGGCCTTGGATGCGGACCTCACGACGTACGACGCCAGCTACCTCTGGCTGGCGCGGGCGTTGTCGATCCCACTGGTCACGTTTGACCGCCGGCTCGCGGAGGCTGCTGGGGGGTATTTGCGGTCTGCGTGGTAGGAACGCGATGAAGTGTTGAGGGGCTGAGTCGAGGTTCCTGCCTTCGCAGGAACGACGAGAGGTTTCGCAGGAACGACGATGGTGTGGTGGTGGGGGTGACAGGGGGTGGTGGGTGTCGGGAGCGTTGCGCGATAGAATGGGCTGGTTATGGGCGCGACGGCTGGGTTCCATCCGATTGTCCGGCGCTGGTTCGAGGAGCGGTACGCCGCGCCGACGGCCGCGCAGGAGCAGGGGTGGCCCGCGATCGCACGGGGGCGACACACGCTGATATCGGCGCCGACGGGGTCGGGGAAGACGCTGGCGGCGTTCCTGACGTGCGTGGACGGGCTGGTGCGGCAGGGGCTGGCTGAGGGGCTGCCGGACGCGACGCAGGTGGTGTACGTCTCGCCGCTGAAGGCGCTGTCGAACGACATCCAGCGCAACCTGTCGGAGCCGCTGGCGGAGATGACGGCGCTGGCGGAAGCGATGGGGACGCCGCTGCCGGAGATCCGGGCGGCGGTGCGGACGGGCGACACGATGGCGTCGGAGCGGCAGGCGATGGCCCGCCGGCCGCCGCACATCCTCATCACCACGCCGGAGTCGCTGTTCATCCTGCTGACATCCGAGAGCGGGCGGAAGGGGCTCGCGGGCGTGCGCACGCTCATCCTCGACGAGGTGCACGCCGTCGTCGGGAGCAAGCGCGGGGCGCACCTGAGCCTGTCGGCGGAGCGTCTGTGCGCGCTGGCGTCGGGGCCGGTGACGCGCATCGGCCTGTCGGCGACGCAGCGGCCGATCGAGGAGGTTGCGCGCTTCCTGGTGGGCACGTCGGAGGTGTCGGACGAGGGCGCGCCGGACTGCCTTGTCGTCGAGACGGGGCACCGGCGGGAGATGGACCTGGCGCTGGAGACGCCGACGGAGCGGGAGCTGGGGCCCATCGCCACGCACGAGCTGTGGGGCGAGGTGCTGGACCGGGTGGCCGCGCTGGGCAACGAGCATCGCACGACGCTGGTCTTCGTCAACACGCGGCGGCTGGTGGAGCGCGTCGCACACCAGCTGTCGGAGCGGCTGGGCGAGGAGGCGGTCGCAGCGCACCACGGGAGTCTGTCGCGTCGGACGCGGTTCGCCGTCGAGCAGCGGCTGAAGCGGGGCGAGCTACGGATATGCGTGGCGACGGCATCGCTGGAGCTGGGCATCGACATCGGCGCCGTCGACCTGGTGTGCCAGATCGGGTCGCCGCGGTCGATAGGGCTGATGCTGCAGCGCGTGGGGCGGTCCGGGCACGCGGTGGCGGCGACGCCCAAGGGGCGGCTGTTCCCGCTGACGCGGGACGAGCTGCTGGAGTGCCTGGCGCTGGTGCGGGCGTACCGGGGCGGGAACCTGGACCGGCTGCGCATCCCCGACTGGCCGCTGGACGTGCTGGCGCAGCAGATGGTGGCCGCGTGCGCCGCCGGGGAGTGGGAGGAGGAGGCGCTGTACGCGCTGTGCCGCCGGGCCTACCCGTATCGTGACCTGCCCAGAGGGAAGTTCGACCAGGTGGTGGAGCAGCTGAGCCAGGGCGTTGCGCCCGTTCGGGGCCGGTGGGGCGCGTACCTGCACCGCGACGGGGTCCACGGCGTGCTTCGGCCGCGCCGGGGGGCGCGGCTGGCGGCGATCACGAGCGGGGGCGCAATCCCGGACAACGCCGACTACGACGTGGTGGCGGACCCGGAGGGCGTGCACGTAGGCACGGTGAACGAGGACTTCGCCATCGAGAGCATGGCCGGCGACGTGTTCCTGCTGGGCAACACGCCGTGGCGAATTCGACGCATCGAGCAGGGGCGGGTGCGGGTGCAGGACGCACAGGGCATGGCGCCGACGATCCCGTTCTGGCTGGGGGAGGCGCCGGGCCGCACGCTGGAGCTGTCGGACGAGGTGTCAGCGCTGCGGGAGGCGTTGGACGACCGGCTTCAGGAGCCGTCGGCGGCCGCGGCGTGGCTCCGAGAGGAGACGGGGGCATCGGCGGAGGAGGCTGAGCAGGCCGTGGCGTACATCGAGGAGGGGGTGCGGGTGCTGGGGCACGTGCCGACGCGGCGCCGGGTGGTGGCGGAGCGGTTCTTCGACGAGGCGGGCGGGATGCAGCTCGTCATCCACGCGCCGTTCGGGACGGCGATCAACCGCGCGTGGGGGCTGGCGCTGCGGAAGCGGCTGTGTCGCACGTTCGACTTCGAGCTGCAAGCGGCGGCGACGGACGACGGCATCGTGATATCGCTGGGGCCGCAGCACTCGTTCCCGCTGGAGCAGGTGTTTCGTTTTCTGAACTCGCGGACGGTGGAGGACGTGCTGCTGCAGGCGGCGCTGCAATCGCCGTTCTTCACGACGCGCTGGCGGTGGAACGCGACGCGGTCGCTGGCGGTGCTGCGGCACACGGGCGGGCGCAAGGTGCCCGCGCCGCTGCAACGCATGCGGTCGGACGACCTGCTGGCGGCGGTGTTCCCGGCGCAGGTGGCGTGCCAGGACAACGGCCTGCGGGGGGCGGACATCGAGGCGCCGGACCACCCGCTGGTGTTCGAGACCGTGCGGGACTGCCTCACGGAGGCGCTGGACCTGGCGGGGCTGACGGGGGTGCTGGAGGCTGTCGAGCGGGGGGAGATCGAGGTGTTCGCCCGGGAGACGCCGCAGCCGTCGGCGTTCAGCCACCAACTGCTCAACGCGATGCCGTACGCCTTCCTGGACGACGCCCCGCTGGAGGAGCGTCGGGCGAGGGCGGTGACGCTTCGGCGAGCGCTGCCGGAGGACGCGCAGGACCTGGGCGCGCTGGACGTGGCGGCGATCGAGGCGGCGGCAGAAGATGCGTGGCCGACGGTGCGGGACGCCGAGGAGCTGCACGACGCACTGCTCACGCTGGGCGTGCTGCCGGAGGACTCACCGTGGGCCGCGACGTGGAGGGAGTGGTTCGAGGCGCTGGTGGCCGACGACCGGGCGGCACTGCTCCGCACGCCGGAGGGGGCGGTGTTCTGGGTGGCGGCGGAGCGGGCGGCGCTCGCGGGCGCGGCGTACCCCGATGCGCGCTTCGAGCCGGCGATGCCGGCTGACGGCGATGTGCCGTCGGAGGAGGAGGCGGTGGCGGCGCTGGTGCGCGGCCGCGCCGAGTGCTCGGGGCCGTTCACGGTCGGGCAGATGGCCGGATGGCTGTCGCTGCGGGAGGGGGACGTCGGCATCGCGCTCGCGCGGCTGGAGGGCGAGGGGATGCTGCTGCGGGGGCGGTTCACGCCGGGCGGGACCGTCGAGGAGATGTGCGACCGGCGCATCCTGGCGCGCATCCACCGTGCGACCATCGCACGGCTGCGTCGGGAGATCGAGCCGGCGCCGGTGGCGCTGTTCCTGCGCTTCCTGTTCCGATGGCAGCACGTGGACCCCACGTCGCGGCTGCAGGGCGACGGGGGGCTGCTGGAGGTCATCGACCAGCTGCAGGGGTACGAGACGGCGGCGGGCGCGTGGGAGGAGGAGCTCCTGCCCGCCCGGCTGGCGCACTACGACCCGCTGATGCTGGACCGGCTGTGCTTCGGGGGCGAGGTGGTGTGGGGCCGCTTCGCCCGTCGGAAGTCGAGCGCGAACGGGGCGGTCGCCCGGACGCCGCTGTCGCGCACGGGGCCGCTGAGCCTGGGGCTTCGGGAGGACCTACCGTGGCTGCTGGACCGTCGGACCGCGGACGGGGAGGCGCTGTCGGGCGCGGCGCGAGAGGTGCTGGCGTGCCTGGAGGAGCGGGGCGCGTCGTTCCTGCCAGACATCCTGGCGGGGGTGGCGCGACTGCCGTCGGAGGTGGAGGACGCGCTGTGGCAGCTCGTGGCGGCGGGTCGGGTGACGGCGGACGGCTTCGGCGCGCTGCGGGGGCTCATCAGCGGCGTGAACCGCCGGGTGCGTCGAGGACGGCCGCGGCTGCGCGCTCGACCTCGTCGGCACGCGCGGTCGAGCCGGTGGGCGCTGCTGGAGTCGCCGGAGTCGACGGGGGACGTGCTGGAGGAGCGGGCGTTCCAGCTCCTGCGCCGCTACGGGGTGGTCACGCCGGAGCTGCTGCTGCGCGAGACGATGGCGCCGCCGTGGCGGACGCTGCTGCCGGTCTTCCGGCGCGCCGAGGCGCGGGGGGAGATTCGCGGCGGTCGCTTCGTGGCGGGGCTGGTGGGGGAGCAGTACGCGCTGCCGGAGGCGGTGGAGGCGCTGCGTCGTGAGCGTCGCACGGAGGCGTCGGGGGCGCTGACGGTGGTGTCGGCGTGCGACCCGCTGAACCTGGCGGGCATCCTGACGCCGGGGCCTCGGGTGCCGGCGACGCCGGGGAACCGGGTGGTGGTGCGCGACGGCGTGCCAGTGGCGTCGCTACAGGGCGGGGAGGTGCACGCGGCGGACGCAGCGGTGGCGGCGGAGGCGCGGCGCGTGTTGGGGGTGGGGTGATGGGGGACATGACAGCGGAAACGCTTCGGCGCATGCTCGAAGAATCGAGCATGAATTTGAGGTTCCTCTTGCACTGTGACGACGTGCTACCGATGGGCCTGAACGATTTAGCTGACCTTCTCGAAATTGAAGGCACGTGGGACGCATTCTCGGAGAGGCACGGCATCGCTCGTGACCATAGGCTGTTCGTGGAGGATAAGGATGCCGACCTTGACAGAGAGGTGTGGTTCGTCTGGTTCCGTGACGGCAACACTTTCTTCATCGCCTACGGCCCGGACCCGATGAGGATGCGCGTCTATCGCCCAGGCGACGGGGTCTACCATCCCAGGACGTGGTCCATGTGGTTCCCCTCCTGCACGAAGTTCATGCCTTACGCGACCGGCGGGGAGGTCGGAAGGTCACTCGGAAGAAGATTCGCCGTCGCTACGGCCGTCCTCTCGGCCCATACGAGCGGGACCCCAGATTCGTGGTTGACGAGGAGCTTTGCTGGGACGACCTCCGGCAGGCCTGAGGGCTTCCCGCTCGTGTCGGCGGCGGCGGAGGCGCAGCGCGTGCTGGGGGTGGGGTGATGGTGGGAGGGGCGCAGGCGACCAGGTCTGTCCCCCTGCAGGTGTACGACTTCGCGTGACAGGGGAATTCGGCTCCCTACGGAGCGGCGTTGGTCTTGCCCACCCGCCCACCCTCGGACGTTATTTTGATGACTGGGGGCACATCCCCCAGACCCCTTGCCAGAGGGGGATATCCCCCTCTGGACACCCCCTATGCCCCCCCACCCCTGGATGCCGGCCTTCGCCGGAATAACGACGTGAGGGAGTGGTCGAGGTTCCCCAGCCCTCGCAGGGACGGGCTCTGTCTGCGCACGACCGACGAGTGATAGGATAGTGTCTCATGCCAAGGCGAGCCGGGAGGGCGTGATATGGCCGTAATGAGCGGGGGCGAAGCCCTCGTCAAGTCGCTGGTGAGGGAGGGCGTGGAGGTTGTGTTCGGCATCCCCGGCATACAGGTGTACGGGATCGTCGCCGCCCTGCGAGACGAGCCGGCCATCCGCATGATCACGACGCGCCACGAGCAGGCGACCACATACATGGCCGACGGCTACGCCCGAGCGTCGGGCAAGCCGGGGGTTGCGCTGGTGGTGCCGGGCGCGGGCCTCTACAACGCCGCCTCGGGCATGGCGAACGCCTACGCACGCTCGTCGCCGGTGCTGGTCATCGCCGGCCAGATCCCGCGGGCGGCAATCGGCAAGAACCTGGGCGCGGTCCATGAGATCGAGGACCAGCCGGGCGCCGTGCGCTCCGTGACCAAGTGGCAGCGGCGGGCCCTGCGGCCCCGCGAGATCCCGGACGCCGTGTTCGAGGCGTTCAGGCAGATGCGGACGGGCCGCGCCCGCCCCGTTCTGCTCGAGATTCCCCCGGACGCCGGCGTGGAGCGCGAGGAGGTCAGGCTGCGCGACCCCGCCCGCGCCCCGCGGATCGTGCCGAGCAGCGAAGACCTCCGAGAGGCCGCCAACGTCATCGCCAACTCCCGCACGCCGCTGATCTTCGCGGGCGGGGGCGTGGCGCGCTCCGACGCCGAGGAAGCCCTGGTCAGACTGGCGGAGGCCACGAACATACCCGTCGTCACCTCCAGCGGAGGCAAGGGGACCATCCCCGACAGCCATCCCCTCTCCTACGGCTCGTGCTTCAGCCCCCGCGGAGACCGCCAGGAGATGAACCAGCTCTACGAGGTGATGCAGTCGGCCGACGTGGTGATAGGCATCGGCGCACGGTTCTCGCTCGGCAACCCTGCCGGCGAGGCCTCCACGCTGGTGAACATCAACATAGACGACGCCGACCTCACGCGCATCCAGGCAAACACGGTCCCGCTGCACGGCGACGCCAGGGCCACGATGGAGGCCCTGCTGCCGCTACTCATCGAGGCCGGGGCCGGCGACCGACCATCCCCGGCCGAGGCGGTGGCCGCGGCGCGCAGCCTCATCGCCTACTACGACATCCGGGACAAGGAGCCGCAGTATCCGGTCATGGAGGCGATGCGCAGGGGCATTCCGGACAACGCGTTCATGGTCTGGGACGTCACCCAGTTCGGCTACTACGCCCGCACCCACTACCAGGTGAACCACCCCAAGACGTACATTGACTCCGGCTACTCGTTCAACCTGGGCTACGCGTTCCCGACAGCGCTGGGCGTGAAGGTGGCCAGGCCCGACCGGCCCGTGGTGTGCATCGCCGGGGACGGCGGCTTCATGTTCAACTCGTCAGAGCTTTCCACGGCCGTCAAGTACGGGATCAACGCGGTGACCGTCGTGTTCAGGAACGACTCGTACGGGAACGTGGGCCGCGACCTGGACGAGGCCTTCGGCGGCGCCTACGAGACAGACCTGCACAACCCGGACTTCGTGAAGTTCGCGGAGCTGTTCGGCGCGGTCGGAATGAGGGCGAGGGACCCCCTGGAGCTGGAAACGCTGATCCCCGAGGCGCTGGAGTGCGGCGCGCCCGCGCTCATCGACGTACCGTTCGGCGACATGCCCATACCGCGGGCGCCGCAGTTCGCGCCCCTGTACAACCTGCCGTGGACGCGGCCGCAGGAGGGGCTGATCCAGTCCTGATATACCGCCTCGCGGTGCCCGTCGGTGAGCGCGGGGGCCTCAGATCTCCAGGACGACTTTGAGGAGGCCGGGGGGCTTTTCGCTGTAGAGCTCGAAGGCGCGCTGGACGTCGTCGAAGGGGAGGGTGTGGGTCACGAGGTGGGAGAGGTCGAGGCGGCCACTTTCGACCATGGCGACGCAGTCGGCGAGGTGGCGGGTGGGGTTGGCGGTGCGGCCGCCGATGGTGATGACGATGGTGGCCATGCGTCCCATGAGGGCGTCGTAGTCGACGGGGAAGACGTCCTGCATTCGGGGCTGGCCGAATAGGACGACCCTGCCCTCCAATCGCAGCACCTTTGCGACCTGGTTCACGGTCTCGGGCTCGCCCGCGGCTTCGATGACGACGTCAGCCATCGCGCCGCCGGTGGCCTCGGCGACCGCGGCGGGGACGTTGTCGGTCGCGGCGTTGATCGTGTGGGTCGCGCCCAGGGTCCGGGCCATCGCCAGCCGGTCGTCGTGCAGGTCGGTGACGATGACCTGGCGTGCGCCGCCGCGAGTGAGCCAGAGGGTGAAGTTGAGGCCAATGGGGCCCTGGCCGAGGACGACGACGCGCTGCCCCAAGACGCTCCCCAATCGCCCGTAGGAGTACATGACGGTGCCCATGTGCTGGCACATGAGCCACATGGAGAGGTCGCCATCGTCCGGCAGGGGGACGATGCGGTTGGCGGGCGCGGTGACGTACTCGGCGAGGCCGGCGCTGCCGGGCGGGAGGACGATGACGCGCTGGCCGGGGCGTAGGTCGGGGAAGCGGGACTCCTCGACGACGCCGGCGCACTCGTGGCAGGGGCGGCCGGGCAGGAGGGGGTACTGCTCCTCGGGGAGGACGCGGTCGAAGTAGCGCATGTCGCTGCCGCAGACGGAGAGGCGCTGCAGGCGCACGAGGGCCTCGCCGTCGGCGGGTGTGGGCGCGGGCGCGTCGATAATCTCGAAGCGCTGAGGGCCGACAAGCTGCGCGATGCGCACCGAGCTAGGCCGCCAGCAGCCGCTCGACGGCGGCGTGGAGGTCGCGCACGACGTCGGCGTCCGGGGGGTAGAGGGGCGGACGGGTGGGGCCCATGGGTCGACCGACTGCGGCCATGGCCTCCTTGACCAGCACGGGCATGGGCTCGCGGTTGACGACCTGCATGAGAGGCAGCACGGACATCTGCTGCGCGAGCGCGTCGTCGACAGCGCCGGACCTCCAGCCGCGGTACATCGCGACGAACCGCTCAGGGAGGACGGAGGCGAGGGCGAGGATGCCGCCGGACGCGCCGGCCGCGAGGCTGGGCAGGAAGACGTCGTCGAGGCCCTGGAGGAGGCCGCAGCGGGCGTCGAGGCCGTGGGCCATGCGGGCGAGGTCGGGCACGTCGCCGGTGGCGTCCTTCACGCCGACGACGGCGGGGACGTCGCGCACGAGGCCGCAAATTTCGCCGGAGGTGAGGCGCACGCCGGCGCGCTTGGGGGCGTTGTAGAGGACCAGGGGGATGTCGCAGGCGGCGGTGATGCGCTCCAGCAGTCGCTGGAAATGGAACGCGGTGACCTTGTAGAAGGGCGGCGGCGTGAGCATCATCGCCGTGGCGCCGCGGGCGTGGGCAGCGTGGGCGAAGGCGATGAGCTCCGCCTCCTGGGCCGCGAAGCAGCCGACGATGACCGGCACGCGACCGTCGACGACGCCGACGGCGGTCTCGACGACGCGCAGGCGCTCGTCGGCGGTGAGGCTGAGGGACTCGCCGGTGCCGCCGAGGACGCAGACGCCGTCGACGCCGCTGCGGAGCTGGTGCTCCAACTCGCCGGCGAGGGTCTCCTCGTCCAGCGCGCCGTCCTGGGTGAAGGGGGTGAGCATGGAGGTGATGACGCCGTGGAGCTTGTTCATCGCGTTCCTACGAGCGGCCACTTCCGGTAACAGGACAAGCACACGGGTTTGGCCATACTAGCGCCGTGCTTCTCACCGCAGGCGTGACAGTGTTTCTCTTTGGATGCTTCATTCTTGTTCTGGTATCTGGCCCAACTTCGATAGTGCGAGTTGCAATATGGGCGTGCCGGAGCGAATGGGATCGCAGAAGCGCAGCGCAGGCAGAATCCAGACGCGGGTTGTGCAGTTTGCCCTACAGCCCGGGCCGGGCTCGTTTTCCTTGCAGCCATGCTCTGTCTGAGAATATGGTCGGCTTCATCCCTGATTTCCTGGTAGAGTTCGGGGTCGTCTTGGACTGACACCAGGATGCCCATCTCATCATTGTTCACCTGTGAGGACTCGTGCAGGTTCATGGATGTGACGAGAGCGTGAGTGTCGTTCATATAGCACTTGGTATGGAGATTTTCTCGGAAAAAGGCGTACACGCTGTTTTCGTCCAACCACTTGGTCTCCTCGAGGTCAGGCTTCTTTCTATACACAATGTAGATGCTCGTCTTCCAGCGTTTTGCCTGAAATTCGAGCAACTCCTTAATCCTACGGCTGAACTTGAGGTAGGGGCAGATGAGCAGCAGCCTGCCCCGCTGCGACCCTTTGATGATCTTCTCCAACTCACTACTTATCCCGGTGGTGGTCAGGAATTCGGCCATGTTCGACGCTGCCTCCGTTGGTGGAACAGGCGCTAGTAGGGGCGGACGTAGGTGGTCAGGGAGACCTCCACCAGGTGCCGCATCATGGCCAGCATGGACTGGGTGACGGCCAGGGGCACGCCGTCCATCGACAGGCCCGCCTCGCCGAGGCTGCCGTCGCGGACGTCGTAGTCGAGGGCGATCTGCTCAAGGTCGCGCTCGACGTCCGGGGTGTGGATGAGGGCCGGGTTGGCGGTGTACAGCGCCATGGCTGCGACCAGGGCATAGGCGCCCCAGTTGGAGATGGCAGTGGGGTAGAGGTAGGTGACGGGCGTGGAGCACATCACGCCGCGCTCGCAGCCGCAGCGGCATTCGGTGGCCCAGGGGACGGCGGCGGCAACGGCGTCGTAGATGGCGCCGAAGCCGATCTCGTTGATGCCGTCGCAGGCGCTGACGGTGATGCCGCCCTGCTCCTCGACGCGGCGGAAGAGGCCATCGACCTTGGCGCGGGTGCCCTCGCGGGTGAAGCCGGTGATGGAGTGGACCTTGCCGGCGGGGTTGGTGCCCGCCTTCTCGACGGCGATGGCGACCTGGAGGCCGTCGGCGAGGGGGTCGTTGTTCTCCGGCGAGTCGATGTCGAGCACGGTGACGGGATAGCGGTAGCCGACGTAGTCCATGAGCGCGCCCATGACGGGCCGGAGCTGCGGGTCGATGAAGAGGCCGACGCTGTGGCCGACCTTTCGGAGGCCCTCGGCGAGCATGATCGTGCCGAGGGGGCCGTCGTTCTCGCCGTTGGGGTAGTGCTCCGGCTCGCTGGCGCCGGTGAAGATGCCGACGGTGCGGGGCGCGGCCGGGTCGAGCGCGCACGCGATGTCGTAGGAGATTGGGGCATCGCCGCGAGCCTCGGCGTAGAGGAGCGCGTTGAGGAGGCTCTTGGCGGACATGCCCTTGGGCCGCATGACCACGCGGACGAGGCGGTCCAGATTCTCGTAGGGATACTGCTGTTCGGTGGGAATGGTCATGGCGGCGCTCCCCCTGGCAGTCGGTGGGCTGTTGCGCATAATATCAGGTCGGAATAGCCAGAGGAACCCAAAGGGGGACGCCGTGGAGTACGCACGTCTGGGCGGCAGCGGGCTGAAGGTGTCGAAGGTGTGCCTGGGGACGAACATGTTCGGCGCGGGTTATGTCGACGACTCCCGCGCGATCGCCGTGATGCACGCGGCGGCGGAGCACGGCATCAACTTCATCGACACGGCTGACATGTACAACGACGGCCGCTCCGAAGAGGTGGTGGGGAAGGCCATCCGGGGTCGGCGGGGCGACTTCGTCGTGGCGACCAAGGGGTTCAGCGCGATGGGGCCGGGGCCGAACGACCGAGGCAGCTCCCGGCGGCACCTGTCGGACGCGGTGGACGCGAGCCTGCGGCGGCTGGGGACGGACTACATCGACCTGTACCTGCTGCACTTCTGGGACCCGGAGACGCCGCTGGAGGAGTCGCTGGGGGCGCTGGACGACATGGTGCGGCAGGGGAAGGTGCGCTACGTGGGATGCTGCAACTTCAGCGCATGGCAGGTGGCGCAGGCCCTGGGCATCGCCCGGGAGCGAGGCATGGCGCCGCTGGCGGTGGTGCAGCCGGAGTACAACTTCGCCCGTCGGGAGATCGAGGGGGACCTGCTGCCGCTGTGCGAGAAGCACGGCGTGGGGGTGACGCCGTACCAGGTCCTGATGGGCGGCATCCTGACCGGGGCGTACCGCCGGGATGAGAAGCCCGCAGCCGACAGCCACATGGCATCACGCCACGCCGGGGCCGCCTTCAACAAGTACTGGACGCCGGAGTGCTTTGCGCTTGTCGACCGGGTGGCGGCGCTGGCCGCCGAGTGCGGCCTGACACCGGTGCAGGCGGGGCTGGCGTGGGCGCTGACCAGGCCGGCGGTGTCGTCGGTGATCGTGGGGGCGAGCCGACCGGAGCAGGTCGCGCAGAATGCGGCGGCGGTGGACGTGCGGCTGCCGGAGGCGGCGCTGGCAGCGCTGGACGGTTAGGAGGCGTGGGGACCGGTCGGCCCTTCGCTTCGGCGGTGGGTAGCAGCGCAGTCCGAGGGTAGTCAGACTCGAGGAGGGCTCCCATGTTCGCAGGTTACCGTGGCATCGTCGTCGTCGCCGCTATTCTGATTCTCGCCGTGGGAGGCCTCGCGGTGTGGCTGTACGTGGAGCTTCGCGAGAGCAACGACCTCCTCGCCGAGACCCAGGCCGCTCTGACGGAGACCGAGAAGGTGCTCAGCGGCACCCTCGCCACTCTTTCGGCCACCAAGGTCACGCTCGCCGAGACGCAGGACGACCTGGCGGACACGCAGGCCGACCTGCGGGAGACCGACGATGCGCTCGCGGAGCAGCGGTCGGCGAACGTGGACCTGACGGCGGAGAACCGCCTCCTGGAGACGGCCAAGGAAGCGGTGGAGGCGGCCAACGATGACCTGGAGACCGACCTGCGAGCTGCCAACGACACGAACATCGCCCTGTCGAGTGAGAACGACGGGCTGAGGGCCGACCTGACGACGACCATCGCGGACAGGGACGGACTGCGGGGAGAGCTTGCCAGCGCCAACTTTGAGCTTGGCGCCCTGACCGCCACGCACAACGCACTCGAGACGTCCCACATGACGCTCACCGGCCAATTCGAAGATCTGAAGGCGCAAGCGGGGACGGCGGAGGGGCTTCGGGAGGAGATACGGACGCTACGGCAGGAGATCCTGGGGCTGGAGGAGGCGCGCAAGCCGCTCATCCTGGGCGTGGACGCGAAACGGCGCAGCGGGTTCGCCTGCACGGGGAGCATGGAGCCGGTGGTGACGTGCCTGGACGAGGCGACGTGGCTGGAGGACTTTCGACCGGAGGACATCACCGTGGGTGCGACCATCGCGTTTCATCCGGGTTGCGGGGACGATGTTTCGGGCCGGGGGACGGCCCATCGCGTCGAGGCGATCGAGGTACGCGGTGGGGTGCACTACTACTGGCCCAAGGGGGACAACAACCTGGCGGCGGACGGATGCTGGATACCGGAGCAGAACATCCGCGGCTACATCGTTGAGATGCACCGGAACGTCCGGCCCGAGAACGCCGAGCTCAGAGAGCTGGTCAACGAGGCCATCGACACGTGGAAGGAGGCCGTTGCGGCCTATTTTGCTCTCTACGACCGGTACTGCGAGCGCGGTCAGCGGTGCACAGTCCCAACCAACGTCTTTGTGCGGCTGCAAACGCTCGAACGCGCTTGGGAGTCGACGCTCGACGACCTTGCCTGCTGGCAAGAGAGCGCCAAGGCATCGCAGTACCCCGGCCACATTCCGTGGAGGTGCTAGGCGCTAGCTCGTAAGCCAGAGGACGTCGCCGTGGAGGTCGGACGGGTGGGGCCGCACGGCGAAGGCGGCGTACTCCTCGCCGGACTGTCGGATGGTGGTGTCGCCGCCGTGGCCGGGGTAGACGGCGGTGTCGGCGGGGAGGGGCAGCAGCCGGGCGGTGATACTTTCGACGACCTGTCGGAACTCGTCCGGGCCGACGGTCTTGCCGGGGCCGCCGGGGAACAGGGTGTCGCCTGAGAAGAGGTGGCCCGGCATGAGCAGGCAGACGCCGCCAGGCGTGTGGCCGGGGGTGAAGAGCACCTGCAGGGAGAGGTTGCCCACGGGAATGACGTCGCCCTCCTCGAGGTAGTAGTCGGGCGGTGAGGGCAGGCGGGGCGCGTCGTCCTGGTGGATGGCGTAGGACGTGTCGAGCTTGGCCCGCATGGCTGCGAAGCCCTCGATGTGGTCGAAGTGGCTGTGGGTGATGAGGACGGACCTCACCTTGGTCCCCTGGGTCTCCGCGATGACCTTGTCCACCTCGCGGGGGGCGTCGACGACGACGCTCTCGCCGGTGGCCCGGCAGACGATGACGTAGGCGTTGTTGTCGTAGGGGCTGGCGACGACCTTGTGGATGCGGAGCTTGTCGTCCTCGAAGTGGACCGGCATGCGTACCTCCTGTGTTGCGGGCCTCTGGGGGGATTATACGTCGGCGGATGGAGCGGCGAACAGGGCGGCAGGAACGTCTGTGGTACGATATTCGTCGGAGCAACGAATGCAATCGATCATCGGAGTCCATGACCTGGTGAAGCGCTACGGCGACTTCACCGCCGTGAACGGCGTCAGCTTCTCCGTCGAGGCCGGGGAGTGCTTCGGGCTGCTGGGGCCGAACGGCGCGGGGAAGACCTCGACCATGCGCATGCTGACGGCCGTTTCGCCCATCACGGGCGGCAGGGCCGTGGTGGCGGGGCTGGACGTAGCGCAGCAGCCGCGCGAGGTGAAGAAGGTCCTGGGCATCGTGCCGCAGGACGAGAACCTGGACCCGGACCTGACCGTGCTGGGGAACCTGCTGGCCCACGCTCGCTACTTCCGCATCCCCAAGGCAGAGGCGCGTCGCCGGGCGCAGGACACGCTGAAGTTCCTGGCACTCTGGGACCGGGCGGAGAGCCGGGTGGACGCGCTGTCGGGGGGTATGAAGCGCCGGCTGGTCATCGCGCGGGCGCTGCTGAGCCACCCGACGGTGCTGGTGCTGGACGAGCCGACGACGGGGCTGGACCCGGCGGGGCGGCACCTGGTGTGGAGCCGCGTGCTGGAGCTCCGGCGGCAGGGCGCGACGATTCTCCTTTCGACGCACAACATGGAGGAGGCGATGGCGCTGTGCGACCGCCTCGTGATCATCGACGGGGGGCGGGTGCTGGCGCAGGGGAAGCCGCGGGAGCTGGTGCTGGAGTACGCCGGGCGAGAGGTGGTGGAGGTGAGGCCGGAGTTCGGCGAGATGGAGTCGGTGAAGGGGCTGCTGACGTCGCGCGGCCTGCGGGTGGAGGAGGCGGGCACGGCCCTCCTGGTGCTGAGCAGAAACGGGGACGCCCTGGAGCGCGACCTGGCCACGGAGGGGCTCCACGTGGTGCATCGCACGGCGAACCTGGAGGACGTGTTCCTCCGTCTGACCGGCCGGGGGCTGGAAGAGGGTGAAGCGTGATCGCGCAGGACGCAGGGTACAGCTTCGCGGTCTGGGCCCGGCACCGCGACGCCTTCTTCAAGAACTGGACGACCGAAACGGGTGGGATGGTCATTGAGCCCATCCTCCTGCTGGTGGCCATCGGCTACGGGCTGGGGCAGTTCGTGGGGGAGGTGGACGGCGGGGTGGGGTACGCCGAGTTCGTGGCGCCGGGGTTCATCGCGGCCTACGCGATGTTCCACTCGCTGCTGGAAGCGGGCTACGGCGCGTACCTTCGCATGTCGATGCACCGCATCTACGACAACGTGCTGGCGACGCCGGTGGGAGTGTCGGACATGGTGGTGGGGGAGTGCCTGTGGGGGGCGACGCGATCGGCGATGAGTTCGGTGGCGGTGCTGTCGGTGGCTGCGGCGTTAGGGCTGGTGTCGTCACCGTGGGCGCTGCTGATAGTGCCGGCGGGCTTCCTGACGGGGCTGGCGTTCTACGGGATGGGGCTGTGCTATACGTCGATCGCGCCCAGCATCGCGAGCGTCAACAACCTGGTCTCGATATTCGCTCTGCCCATGTTCTACGTCAGCGGCATATTCTTCCCGCTGTCCGCTCTCCCGGAGGCCGTGCAGATCATCGCGTGGGCGCTCCCGCTGACTCCCGCCGCCTACCTCATCCGGGGGCTGTTCATGGGGGACCTGGGGCCCACGCACCTCCTGGCGATCCTGGAGCTCGCGGCCTACGCCGCGGTCTTCACCACTCTTGCAGTGCGCCTGGTGCGCCGACGTCTACAGCCGTAAGGAGAGGCCAATGCCGGTTATCGGAGTCGTTGCATCGACGGAGAAGGACGCCCTGGACTCGGTGAACGCCGTAGCGGCCTGGGGAGCGGAGACACTGACCCTGCTGCCCGGCACTGCGCCGAGCACGGAGGAGACGCTGGCGCGCATCGACGGGCTGCTGGTGACCGGCGGAGAGGACATCGACCCGTCGTACTACCATCGCGAGGTGGACCCGAAGGCTGGGGTGGAGATGAACCCGGCGCGGGACGCGCTGGAGCTACCGCTGCTGCAAGCGGCGATGGAGCGCGACATGCCGGTGCTAGGCCTCTGCCGCGGCATGCAGGCGTTGAACGTGGTGTCGGGCGGGACGCTGCTGCAGGACCTGCCGGACCATCGCAAGGAGCGGGAGGACGGGGAGTGGGAGTCGAGCCGGCACCGCATCTGGGTGTCGCCGGGGAGCAAGCTGGCCGCGGCGCTGGGGTCGGGCGGCCGCGTGCGGGTCAACAGCCTGCACCACCAGGGCCTGCGCGAGGCCCAGCGGTCACGCCGCCTCCTGGCGTGCGCGTACTCGCTGGACGACGGGATCATCGAGGGACTGGAGAGCCCGCACCACCGCTGGGTGGTGGCCGTGCAGTGCCACCCGGAGTGGCAGGACGAGCTGCCGCGGCAGTTCCAGCAGCTGTTCGGGATGCTGGTGCGTCGGGCGGAGGAGTACGCAGCGGAGCGGGCGGGCGCGGGGCAGGCTGCGCGGGCGGACTGACGGCGCAGAGGCGGAGGAGGGTCCATGTTTGCACTCATCCTAGAGTGGGACTTTAGCGGCCTCGGTCCCGACGTGCTGCGCAAGCTCCGAGACTACATCGCCAACGAATCGTGGGCGCGGTACGGGACGCGGAAGGGTCTCAGGCAGAAGGTGTGGTTCTCCAACGCGGAAACGCTGCACTGGGGGGCCTTCTACCTCTGGGAGTCGAAGGCCGCACTGCTCGACGAGGTGGAGACGATGGGGCGAGTCGAGGCGATGACCGGGGTCGCCCCCGTCGTGAGCATCTACGAGGTGGAGGCGGTCCAGGAGGGAGCGCACAGCGTCGACGACCTAACGACCGTGGGGCTGGCACGAGCGAAACGCTGAGAGCCACGGACCGGCCGGGTAGGGTCGCCCTTCGACAAGCTCAGGGTGAGCGCCCCCTCATCCGCCGCATCTCGCAGTAGGGGCGGTCCGCGAACCGCTCCTACGCACCATCAGCCCTTAGTCCGTGCGGTACAGGTAGCGGATGTCCCAGAGCGCGTAGAGGGTGGGCGTGGTGTTGCCAAAGACGTTCCGCACCGCGCTCAGCCGCTCGGAGAGGGTGGTGTAGATCACGGGGAGGTTCTCGGCGGCGACATCCTGCGCCTCGTGGTACAGGTCCACCCGCTTGGTCCGGTCCAGCTCACGGCTTGCCATTATGTAGAGCTCGTCGATCCTGGCTTCCCAGTCCGTCGCCGGCTCCGGCTGGTTGGGATACCAGAGGTGCAAGTTCTCCCCGCTGTGCCAGAAGTTGATGCCGAAATGGGGTTCCGTGCCGCCCGTGAAGCCAATGATCATGGCCTCCCAGTCGTAGGTCGCCGTGAGCTGACCGACGAGGTCTCCGAACTCGACCAGCCGGAAGTCGACCCTGAGGCCCAGCCCCTGCATGCCCCGGTGGACCAGCTCGCCCACCTCGCCGCGCACGGTGTTGCCGGTGTTGGTCACCAGGGAGAAGGCGATCTCGTTGCCCTGGTCGTCCTCTCGTATGCCGTCCCCGTTGGTGTCCGTCCAGCCCAGGTCGTCCAGGATTTCGTTGGCCTTCTCCAGGTCGTACTCATAGCGGGGGACGTTGGGGTTGTGGAAGTCGCCTGCGGCGGGGCTTATGGAGGCCCACTGGGGATAGCCAAGGCCGTGCTGCACCTGCGCGACCATCGTCGCCTTGTCGATGGTGTGGGCCACGGCCTGCCTGAACTGCAGGTTCTGGAACCACCGGAGCTTCTCAGGAGCGACATAGGGCTGGCCGGTGTCAGGCGACACGCCAGGGTTCATGTTGAAACCCATGAACGTGGTGCCGAAGGCAGGGCCTCGCCGGTGCATGGTGAAGTTGCCCTCCTCCTGCATCGGTTCGAGCCGTGCGTAGTCCTCTCCACGCACGCCGTAGGCGTCCGAGTCGCCGGAGAGGAACAGAGCGAGCTCGGCGTCCAGGTCCGGGACGATGAGGTGGACGACCTGGTCCAGGTACGGCAGGGGGTTGCCCGCGTCGTCACGGAGCCAGTAGCTAGGGTTGCGCTGCATGACCACGCGCTGGCCGGGCTCGTAGGTAGCGATGGTGAAGGGACCCGTGCCGATGATCTCGGCGGGGGGCGTGTCGAGGCCCCACGTGTCGACGAAGGTTCCGTCGTCGACGTGAGGTTCGAGGATGTGCTTCGGGTATATGGCCGTGCCCATGGAGCGGAGGAAGGGAGCGAAAGGCGCAGGCAGGACGCACTGGACGGTGTAGTCGTCGAGTGCGGTGACCGTCATGGGCGCCTGCTGCCACTCGCCGGTCTGCTCGTCGAGGAAGCGGAAGTTGAAGGACGGGCGGGAGCTGGCCGGGATGTCCTGGTTGTAGATGATGCGGTTGAAGGTGAAGTCCACGTCGTGGGCGGTGAGGGGTTCGCCGTCGTGCCACTGAACGTCGCGGCGCAGGTAGAAGGTCCACGTCAGGCCGTCCGCCGAGTGCTCCCAGGACTGGGCCAGCGCCGGCTCCACCTCGTCGGTGAGCCAGGACGTCTCGGTGAGACCCTCGAAGAGGTAGCCGAGGACGCCCGACGACGAGGCGTCGGTGGAAATGGCGAGGTTGAAGGTGAGCGGGTCGGAGATGGTGGCGAAGGTCAGAGCGCCGCCCCGCTTTCCGGCCTTGTACTCGAACTCCTCCACGTTCTTTCGCATCTGGTCGACGACGGCCGATTGCTCGTCCGAGTCGTCAGCGCATGCGACCATCGCCGCACACGCGAGAGCCGACAACAGCGCCAGGAGGAGTCCTTTCTTCATAGCAGGTCCTTTCTCGCGTATTGGCCAACGGCGTGAAAGCCGATGCGCTTCCACCCCGTTCAATAGTACCATGCTCCGCAGACGAGGCTCCCGGCCCACAAGGGTAAGGAGGTGTCCGTGACGGTGCGACAGGCCCCGGGCCGCGTTCTGTCGGCGACGCTGGACCTCCTGTTCCCGCGCCGGTGCGTGGGATGCGAGGAGGAAGGCAGCTTCCTCTGCGGACGCTGCGAGGCATCGCTCCCACGGCTCGCCCCTCCGTTCTGCCGACAGTGCGCCCAACCGCTCGCCTCGAGCGACCTGTGCGGCCGCTGCCGCGAGACGCCGCTGCCCTGCCTGGAAGGCATCCGAGCGCCCTACCTCATGGAGGGCACGGTACGAGACTGCGTCCACAGGCTCAAGTACCAGGACTTCCGCGCACTGGGTGGGGTGTTGGGGGAACTGCTGGCCGCGTACGCGTCGGAGCTATCCCTGCCGGCCAGCGTGCTGGTCCCCGTTCCGCTACACCCGCGCCGGCTCCGGGCGCGGGGCTACAACCAGTCGGCGCTGCTGGCCCGCACGATGGGGCGGCAGATGGGTCTGCCGGTGGCGGAGCGGGCGCTGCGCCGGTCGCGGGCCGCGCCCCCGCAGGCACGGTCGTCAGACATGGAGGAGCGCAGGCGGAACGTGGAGGGGAGCTTCAGCGTGCGGGACGGGTCGCTGGCGGGGAGCCACGTGCTCCTGGTCGACGACGTTTGCACGACGGGCAGCACGCTGTCGGCATGCGCGGCCGCGCTCAAGGCTGCGGGGGTCTCCTCCGTGTGGGCCGTGACCGCGGCCCGGGAGGCCTAGGCCGCGTGCGCTCGGGGGAGTTCGCGGGCGTGCGCGCCGTGACTTTCGACCTGTTCGACACGCTGGCGCGCTTCTGGCCGCCGCGGGAGCAGATCCAGGCGCAGGCCTGCAGCGTCTTCGGCATCGAGGTGACGCCGGAAGGCATCGACCAGGGCTACGCCCTGGCGGACGCGTACATGGCGCGTGAGAACGCGGGCGGGCTCCCGGTGCGCATGCGCTCGCCGGAGGCGACTGCGGCCTTCTTCGCCGAGTACGAACGGCTGGTGCTGCACGGGGCGGGGGTGGAGGTGAGCCATCAGTTCGCATGGCGGGTGTGGCAGGAGGTGCGGAAGATCCGCTACGACCTCGCACTGTTCGACGACGTCCTGCCCTCGCTGCGACGCCTGAAGAAGCTGGGGCTGCGCCTGGGCATCATCTCGAACATCAACCGGACGGGGCAGGACCTGCTGCAGAGCCTTGGCCTGGAGGTGGTGGTGGACTGCGCCGTCACCTCCCGCGAGGTTGGCGCCGAAAAGCCACACGCGCCGATCTTTCTAGCAGCGCTGGAGCGGCTGGGCGCGGAGGCCGCCGAGGCGGTCCACGTGGGCGACCAGTACGCCTCGGACATCGTCGGCGCGCTGGGGGTGGGGATGGGGACGGTGCTCATCGACCGGTACGGGACCGCGGAGCCGGTGGGGGGCGTCGTGAGGGTGGGATCGCTGACGGAGGTGGTGGGGCTGTTCGGGGGGTGACGTTTGCGTGTAGCGCCTTCCGACGGGGTGCACGCTCGCCCTGCCGCACCGCACCACGGCTCACCCTTCGAGGGCCTCAGGGTGAGCGGCGCAAAGCGCCGTAGGGGGTCGAGGTCCTGCCTCCGCAGGAACGACGAAAGTCTACGAGCGTTGACCTCACGCTCGTGGTGAGCGCGCTGCCACCGCACCGACGCAAATTGACACCGCGCGGGCGCGTGCATAGAATGAACACCGGCGACGGATTCCGACGGCATCGCGCGCGATGCCGGACTCGAGGGACGCAGTATCGTGAAGCTCATGGAGGCGGTCAGCGAGTACCTCCAGTCCCTGCAAGAGGGACGCGTGGAGGGTCAGCAGGAGCTGTTGAAATTCGCCCGGTGGTTCGGGCGGGAGCGAGCCCTCGCAGACTTCACCCCACCGGAGATCGGTGACTACGCCGAGCAGGCCACGGCGGGATCGTCCAACGGCGAGGGACGACTTCGACCGGTGCGCGAGTTCCTCATCTACGCGAAGAAGCGCGGCCTGCTGGAGCGGAACCTGGCCGTCCACCTCAAGGCGCGCCGGACCGGCCGGGGCACGCGCCAGCAGACCAGAGAGCGCAGAGCCGGGCCGGAGCCCGTCCGCCTTACGTCGGAGGGGCTGGCCGAGATAGACCAGCGGTTGAAGCGGCTCCGCAAGGAGCTGACGCAGGCGGCGGCGGAGATTCAGCGGGCCGCGGCGGACAAGGACGTTCGCGAGAACGCACCGCTGGAGGCCGCCCGCCAGCACCACGGCCAGATCATGTCCCGCATTCGGGAGCTGGAAGACACCATGGCCAGGGCCCAACTCCTCCAGGAGGGCCAACAGCAGGAGGAGCGCAAGCAGGTCCGCCAGGGCAGCTTGGTCACACTCAAGGACGTGGCGAGCGGCGAGGAGCTGACGTACCTCCTGGTGGACCCGCGGGAAGCCAACTCGCTGGGCGGCAAGCTCTCCATCGGCTCCCCCGTGGGGCAGGCGATGCAGGACCGGCACGAGGGAGACGAAGTCGAGGTTAAGGCGCCCAGGGGATCTTTCCTCTACCAGATACTTCGCGTCGAGTGACCCTCTCCACCAATCGGGACTTCCTCTTCATCGCGGTGGCTGCGGCCATCGGCGTACCCGCAGCACTCCTTCGACTTCTCGACCTCGCCGGGGTCATGGACCTCCACTTCAGCTCCGGCCTGACCGTCCTCATCTTCAGCTCGGCCATCATCAGCTCCGCGTTCCTGCTGTCGTGGGCGGCGGAGGTGGCGCAGAAGGACGTCACGCAAGGGCTGGTGCTGGCGCTGGTGGCGCTGGTTGCGGTGCTGCCGGAGTACGCCGTGGACTTCTACCTGACGTGGCAGGCCGGGCAGGACCCCGCGGGCGACTACGTCCACTACGCCACGGCGAACATGACGGGCGCGAACCGGCTGCTGGTGGGCCTGGGGTGGCCGCTGGTGATCCTGGTGGCATGGTACCAACGGCGCAAGCCGCTGCAGCTGGAGCGAGCGCTATCGCTGGAGCTGCTTTTCCTGCTGGCCGCGACGGTGTACGCCTTCACCATCCCCCTCAAGGGCAGCATTGCCTTGTGGGACGGCGCGGTGCTCATCGGGCTGTTCGGGCTGTACCTGTGGCGCAGCGGCAAGGGCGAGTCCGCGGAGCCGGAACTCGCGGGTCCGGCGGCGTTCATCGGGCGGCTGGACACGCGGACGCGGCGGATCGCAGTGCTCGTGCTGTTCGTCTACGCCGCGGCGGTGATCCTGGCGTCGGCGGAGCCGTTCACCGAGGGGCTGCTGGACGTGGGCGCGGCCGTGGGCGTGGACGAGTTCATCCTGGTGCAGTGGGTTGCGCCGCTGGCGTCGGAGTCGCCGGAGATTCTCATCGCCATGATCTTTGCCTTCAAAAACCAGGCGACGGCCGCGATGGGCATGCTGGTGTCCTCCAAGGTGAACCAGTGGAGCCTGCTGGTGGGAAGCCTGCCGGTGGTGTACACGATCTCGCTGGGACAGGTCACGGCGGAGGGACTACCGCTGGACGGCCGGCAGTCGGAGGAGATCTGGCTCACGGCGGCGCAGTCGCTCTTCGCCATCATCCTGCTGCTGCGCTGGCGAGTGGGCGCCAAGGGCGCGCTGGCGCTGCTCATCCCGTGGGCGACGCAGCTTGGCTTCACCACGGCCGGGTCTCGCTACGTCTTCGCGCTCATCTACCTCGTCGGGTCGTTCGGGCTGCTGCTCATCGACCCGCTGAGGCGTCGTGCGGCGTGGAACCTGGTCCCGCAGGCGCTGGGCAAAGGCCAAGGCGGCGCAGGCCCAGAGTAGGGCGGGGCGCGCAGGCCTCGGAGCTCACCTCTTGCGGTCGCCCCACCAGCGACGGATGCGCTCCGCCACTTCACGCTCGTACCCCTGGTCGGACGGCTCGTAGTAGCGGCGTCCCTGCAGGCGCGGGGGCAGGTTTTCCATGGCGGCGAAGTGTCCCGGCGCGTCGTGGGCGTACTGGTAGCCGCGGCCGTACCCCATCTCTCGCATGAGGCGCGTCACGGGGTTGCGCAGGTGCTCCGGCACCGGGTCGTTGCGGGTGGTGTTGACGTCCTCGCGCGCCCTGCTCAGGGCGACGTAGGCGCTGTTCGATTTGGGCGCGGTGGCGAGGTACACCGTGGCCTCGGCGAGGGGGATGGCGCCCTCCGGCAGGCCGACGAAGTGCACCGCCTGCTGGGCGGCCACGGCCATGGGCAGGGCCATGGGGTCGGCCATGCCCACGTCCTCCGCCGCGAGGATGACGATGCGGCGTGCGATGAACATGGGGTCCTCGCCCGCCTCCAGCATTCGGGTGAGCCAGTAGACGCCCGCGTCGGGGTCCGAGCCTCGCACGGACTTGATGAAGGCGGAGATGGTGTCGTAGTGCTGGTCTCCCGCCTTGTCGTACAGGAGGGAGCGCTGCTGGAACGCCTCTTCGAGGGTGGCCAGGGAGACGCTGCGTGTGCCGTCGTCGTCGGGCTCGGTGGCGTTGACGGCGAGCTCGAGGCCGTTGAGGGCCACGCGAGCGTCGCCGTTGGCCATGGCGACGAGGTGGCCCATGGCCTCGGGCGCGAGCGCCGCGTGCAACGCGCCGAGGCCGCGGTCGGCGTCACCCAAGGCGCGCTCGACGATGAGGCGGAGCTGGTCGTCCTCGAGCTGACGCAGGGCGAAGACGCGGGAGCGGGAGAGGAGGGGGGCGATGACCTCGAACGAGGGGTTCTCGGTGGTCGCGCCGATGAAGACGACGGTGCCGTTCTCGACGTGGGGGAGGATGACGTCCTGCTGGGCCTTGTTGAAGCGGTGGATCTCATCGACGAAGAGGATGGTGCGCTCGCCGTGCATGGCGCGGCGCTCACGGGCGGCCTCGGCGACGCGGCGGAGGTCGGCCACGCCGGCGGTGACGGCGGAGACGGGCTCGAAGTGGGAGCGGGTGAGGCCGGCGATGAGGTTGGCGAGGGTGGTCTTGCCGGAGCCCGGCGGGCCCCAGAGCAGCAGCGAGGGGATCTGGTCGGCCTCGATGGCGCGGCGGAGGACGCGGCCGGGGCCGACGACGTGGCCCTGGCCGACGAACTCATCGAAGGAGCGCGGGCGCATGCGGGCGGCGAGGGGCGCCTCCCGCTCGATGCGGTCTCGCGAGGCGTGGTCGAAGAGGGTCATGGGGGTGGGGACTCCTGTGGGGCGTGGGTGGCGTGGCGGCTCATGGGCGTGCGACCGGGGCAGAGGGAGGGGTGACGAGGAGGCGGGCTGGGGCTCATGCGTAGGCTGCGCTCAACATCGCCGTGCTGCTCCAGCTAAGGGACGCTTCTCTGGAATTCGAGAGACTCTACTACACGGTCTAGACTCGGCATTATGCTCGCTCGCGTAATTCCTCGGTCCGCCAATTCTCGAAGCAGTTCGCCCGTAAGACTGGTAACCAATCTTACTTGTCGGACTGGAATCTGATCAAACCATGTCCGTTCAATCCGTTTTCCAGCAAGTCTGGCCCCATTGTGCCAGAACCTGGCCCTATCCCCTATCGCCTCTTCTATAGACAGCGATGTTCCTCGTGTCATCACATCGTTTGCACCGCGATCAATGAGGAAGAAACCAAGCTGAGCATGCAGGTAGGAATTGTTGGCCCTAGGCACTCGGACTTCGCCTATTCTCTCAGGATAACGACCACCAAGTCTATTGAGGGCCTGAATGAATCTAAGGTCGATAACCCAAACCGCCAAGTGGCGTCTGCCTCTTCCCCCAAGCCTCTGGCGCTTCTTCGGGTCCCACGCGGCACTAGCCGCAAAGTATGCACCAACCAAGGGATCTTCCGTGAAATCAAGGAGTCGAGTCGGTATTCCGTGATGCTGGGCCAACGCAAGGATCTCCAAGAATTCCTCTTGGGGCCACCTATACTCCCAATCGGCATCGCCGAGAATGTGTCGCGGGGAGTCCTGCAACAGCAACCGGCCACCAGCGCCTGTGACTTGAAGCCCTGAGTTGTCCGCTGCCTTCACGAATTCGTGTACTGCCCGCAACTCCGCTACCGCTTGTGGGACAACCCGAGTCGGACCACCGGCGGGAGCATCTGGTGCATACGCATTCACTTCACCAGGGCGGAAGGCCTTCGGTACTAGTAGCCACTGACTCGATGCCTGTCCACGATACGCGAGATCTCCACGTTTGGCTGAGGCCCAGTGCTCCGCACTTGGCAGTAGGTAGTCAAGGAACTCCCGGACAGACTTCGCTGTATGGACGGAGAAGTCAGGCGCTGCTTCTCTTGAAATGACCACAATTGTCCTTGGGTTCAGAATCTGGATTTGCAGAGCGCCCGACCTACGGCAGACAAGCTACAATCCGGTCAAGTCGTTGAGAAACCGGGTCATTCTGGCCCCTGACCATCTTCAGATACCCGATTCTGCCAGTGACATGATTCATGAGCGCTTGTCTGTCAGCAAACAGTGGTCGGTTCTCCCTAGAGTGAAGCACTTGGGCAGCATCTTGCCAACCGTTTTTCTGCCAGTGGTCAATCAATGACCTGAGCCGGCGAATGTACGACCGGGGAGGCGAGATGCGATCACTGTTGACCACCAAACCCGTGCACAATTGCCTGGTCCAGTAACTCTGCAATCTGCTTTTCCTATCATTGATGCGGAATCCATGACGTTGGATTACGTCTAGTAGTCTATCCCCGATGACTACCTGGCCGGTGCCGAGTGCATTCGGATACCTGGCGAGTTGCGGTGGCATCTCTCCGCGCGTTGAAATCGTTATGTCGTCGGCGTATCTCGTATACCAGCAGCCAAGCGACCCACACAGCTTTGCCAGATCGGAGTCCAGTTCTGAGGCTACAATATTGGCAAGGACCGGCGATGATGGACTTCCCTGAGGTAGTCGCGAATACACGTCGGTGGACAGCGCCGCAATCAGATTTGCCACCTTTTGGTCAAGCGAGTACGGAGCCGCCACCAGTCTTCCGTATATTCTCTTCCGCGTGATGCTTGGGAAAAAGTCCGCCAGATCGACATTCAAGATGTACCGGCGCCCTGTGTGATTGCGTGCATTCGTCAGAATCGATCGCTGGATTACGAACCCGTGAGCACCCGGATGAGGACCATAGATTGGCACTAGTGACTCGTGGATGAGACGTTGAATGTACTTCAGTGTAGGTGTTGGAGCGTCGATCTGCCTCTCGCGGCCATTTCGTCGGGGAATATGGAATGTCCTATATACCGTTCTCTTGTCGACACGGAACGCATAGTAGCTGAGCTGCCAAGGCCGGACACCCCAAAAGGTGGCCAGGTTGTGCAACGAACTCAACTCTTGGTACTTGCGTCGAAACTCGCCCTGAGGGATCGTGCTCCATTGGGGTCGCAGTGAAGACGAGCGATTAGACACGCTGCAAGTCCTGCTATCGTTTAGAGATTCACGGTGTAACTGTAGTAGGACAGGCATACGGGGCAATTCCAACCGGAGGCGTAGCGCAGCAAGGCGCTGTAAGGTGAGACCAGTGACTGCGATTGGAGCACATCACTGGGCACGATCGGCGAAACACCGTCGAGATCAATCGCCCCGTAGCCAAGCTGAGTATAGATAGGAGGGCCAGTCTGGTCAACACAACTTGCGGCACTAAGAGCTACATAGAAGACGCGTAGGCAAGCAACGCGTCGGCCACCTGCTGGGGGTGGGTGACGGGGGCCTCGTGGCCGCAGTCGAGCTCCACGACGTGCGCGCCCGGCAGGGAGGCGGCCATCTCCCGCTGCGTGCCCGGCCAGAGGAAGCGGTCGCGGCCCAGCACCATGTAGGTGACGGGGCAGGCCGGCTCCAACGCCTCGGGGTCGGGCAGGGCGTCCCAGGGCCGCAGGGGCATGGGGCGCAGACGGCCGACGACGGCTCGGGCGGCGTCGGGGAAGGGGATGTCGTTGCAGAGGAGCATCAGGGCCATCTCCTTCACCATGCGGACGCTCTCCGGCGGCGTGTTGGGGTAGAGCCGCAGTGCGCCCAGGGCAACCCTGGTGGGGAGTGGCAGAGTCTCGACGGGGTTGTGGAAGAGGTCGGGGACGGCCGCGCCGACGAGGACCAGCGCCTTCACGTCCCCCAGCCTTCGGGCGAGCTCCAGGGCGAGGAGGCCGGAGAGGGAGTGGACGCCGATGACGGGGTTGCGCAGGCCCACGTCCTCGACGGTGCGGAGCAAGTCTTCGACGCAGTGCTCGAAGGTGAGGTCGAGGGGGTTGTCCTCGCCGAAGCGAGCGCCGTGGCCGGGGAGGTCCGGGGCGAGGATAGCGCCCGGCGTGTACATCGAGTGGTAAAGGCCCGTTCGACGTCGCAGGGCGTCGTCGATGGCGCCGACGACGCCGTCCCACACCCAGCCGCCGTGGCCGGGACCGTGGAGGAGCAGGAAGTCGGTCATGCTTCAGCACCCTCCTCTTGGGAGGCCCTCACAGCCTGCAGCAGGTCATTCTCCTCCTCGGCGAGGACCGTACGGGGGTCGAGGAGCACGCGCTCGTCCGCGACGCGGGCGACGACGGGGACGTGCGCGTGTCGGAGCCGACGCGCCAGCGCGCCGGCGCCGCCGGGGCCGGGGGCGAGGGCGACGAGCCATGTCGGCAGGGTCTCGTCGGGGAGGCTGCCGCCACCGACGGTCGACCGGCCCGCGACGACGCTCGCAGTGCCGCCGACGGCCTCGGCCCACGCATCGGCGCGCGCTCTGACGTCGTGCTCCTCGGCGGCGAGCATGCGCCACACGGGGACCTTCTCCGTCGCCTCGCCGCGGAGGTAGTGCAGGAGCGTGGCCGACAGGGCGGCGAGGTTGAGCTTGTCCATTCGCAGGGCGCGGGCCAGGGGGTGTCGCGCCAGCCGCTCAACCGTCACTCGCTTGCCTGCGATGATGCCGGCCTGGGGGCCGCCCAGGAGCTTGTCGCCGGAGAAGAGGGCCAGGTCGGCGCCGGTGCCGATGCTCTCCTGGGGCATGGGCTCGTGGGCCAAGCCCAGGTCTTTCGTCTCGAGCAGGCAGCCGCTGCCCAGGTCGTGGAGCACGGGCAGCTCGCGGTCGCTGCCCAGCGCGACAAGCTCCTCCAGCGACGCGGCGTGGGTGAAGCCGGAGATGCGGAAGTTGGATGAGTGCACTTTCAGCAGAGCCGCGGTCTGCGGCGAGACGGCGTCGCGATAGTCGCGGACGTAGGTGCGGTTGGTCGTGCCGACCTCGACGAGCGTTGCGCCCGACTGGCGCATGACGTCAGGGATGCGGAAGCCGCCGCCGACCTCGACCGCCTCGCCGCGGGAGACGATGACCTCCTGGCCATGGGCGAGGCCGACCAGGGCCAGCAGCAGCGCCGAGGCGTTGTTGTTGACCACCAGCGCGGCCTCGGCGCCGGTGATGGCGGTCACGAGCTGCTCGACGCGGCTGTGGCGGGTGCCCCGAGCGCCCTCCTCGACGTCGTACTCCAGGTCGGAGTAGCCTTCGGCGGCGCGTGCAACGGCGGCCTGGGCGTCCGCGCTCAGCGGGGCGCGGCCCAGGTTGGTGTGGATGACCACGCCGGTGGCGTTGATGATGCGGCGGGGGCTGGGACGCCACAGGGCGGCCGCCGTCGCCTCGATGGCCTCGGCGAGGGCGTCGAGGGACTGCGCCGGGCCGCCGCGGGCTATCGAGGCCCGCGCTCGGTCGAGCTCGCGGCGCACGAGGTCGGTTACCGGCTCGCGGGCGAAGTCGGCGAGGAGCGGCGCAAGCCGCGGATGGCCGAGCAGCCGGTCCACGCTGGGCAGGCTGCGCAGGCGGGCGAGTGCTGTGGGTCCGGTGGTCGTCACAGACGTCTCCGTAGGCTAGTCTAGCACGCCCACGGCTGCGGCCGCGCTCACCGGTCCTCCGGGTACAGGCAGTCCGCGTCCCGGGCCTCGATGGCCTGGCGCAGGGCCTCCATTTCTCGTCGCAGGGAGCGCTCCTTGCGTGCGAGGAAGAAGAGGTAGGCGAAGAAGGCGACCCAGGTCAGGGCAAAGGCAGCGAAGAGGTAGGGGAGATAGCCTTCGGGGTCGCTGCCGTCCTGGGCCGGGACAGCGCCCAATGTGAGCGCGCCGGCCAGGGCTGCGAGGAAAAGGAGGGCAAGTCGGCTAGTCATATCGCTGTCGGAGGACCTCCAGGGCCTCCTCGTGGCGTCGCAGTCGGTAGCGCTGGGACAGCAGCAGGCCGAACAGTGCGGTGAAGGCGACGAGGCTGAGCATGAGGGCGAGGTACATGGAGCCTTCGAGCGAGCCCTCCTCGGCGAGCGGGCCCACGACGGCCTCGGGGTGGACGTCGCGCCACCACTTGGCGGCCATGTAGACGATAGGGACGTCGAAGAAGCCGATGATGCCGACGACGGCCGCGTATCGTGCGCCCTGGCCGCCGACGGGGCCGTAGGCCCGCAGCATGAGGTAGCCGGCGTAGATGAGCCAGAGGATGAGCGAGGTGGTGAGCTGGGGCGACCACGTCCACCAGACCCCCCACGAGGCCTTGGCCCACAGCACGCCCGTCACGAGCAGCATGGTCATGAAGAGCATGCCGATCTCGGCGGAGGCGAAGGCCAGGCTGTCCCACCGGTCACCGCCGCGCCAGAGGTAGGCGACGCTGGCAACGAAGACTACGCCGAAGGCGAGGAAGCCCACCCAGGCCAGCGGGACGTGGAAGTAGAAGATGCGCTGCGAAACGCCGAGGACGGCGTCGGTGGGGACCCAGAGGAAGATGAGGGAGAGGCTGGCCAGCATCAGCGCGCCACCGGCCAAGAGCGGCGCCGTTCGGACGGCCAGTGCAGTCACTATTCCCCCAGAACGTAGTCGAAGGTGATCGCGCCGATGACGAGGAAGATCGCGTCGAAGGCGGCGGTGAGGCCCAGCCAGCGGCTGTAGCCGCCCCAGGCGTCGCCCTCGATGATCGCGCCCGTGGCCTCGACCGCGGCAATGATAACAGGAACGAGAATGGGAAAGAAGAGAACGGGCAGCAGGACCTCTCTCGCGCGGGTGTTGGCGACCATCGCCGAGAAGGCGGTGCCGACGGCGGACAGGCCAATGGTCGCCAGCAGGACCAGCAGCCAGAGCTCCGGCTGCCAGATGGGCAGGTTGAAGAGCGCGGCGAAGACCGGGAGCGTGAGCGCTTCGACGATGAGCAGGAAGACGAGGCTGCCCAGCATCTTGCCGACGTAGAGGACGTCGCGGCCCACGGGGCAGAGCATGAGGCCCTCGACGCCGCCGTCCTCCTTCTCGAGGGCGAAGGTGCGGGTGAGGCCCATGGCGCCCGCGAAGACGAAGGCGAGCCACAGCACGCCCGGCGCGACGACGGCGACCAGCGCGGGCCTGGGCTCGATGGCGAAGTTGAAGACCACGACCACTAGCACGGCGAAGAGGAGGACGGGCACGATCACCTCGCGGGTGCGGGCCTCCAACAGCAGGTCCTTCCAGAGGATGGCCAGCACCGGGCCCCAGTAGCCTCTCATGCGGCCACCCCCGTGTGCCGGGCGTAGGCCTCCCGGAACGCGGGGGCGTCGGCGGCGTCCCATGCGCCCTCGTGGGCGACGCGGCCGCGGGAGAGGATGACGGCGCGGTCGGCCAGCGCCAGCCCCTGCTCGACGTTGTGCGTGGTGACGATTGCGCTTCCCCCGCCGCTGCGGTGGGCCTGCAGGATGCCGGCCAGCAGCGCCTGGGCCTCCTGGTCGAGGCCGGCGTCGGGCTCGTCGAGCAGAAGAAGCGGGGGACTGTGGAGCAGGGCCCGGGCCAGGGCCACCCGTCTCTGCATGCCGTTGGAGAGGGTACGGACGCGGAGGTCGAGTGCGGACGTGAGCGCGAGCCCACCGGCGACCTCGTCGATTCGGCCGGGGACGTCGTCCAGGCCGTACATGCGCCCGTAGAACTGGAGGTTCTCGCGGACGGTGAGGGCACCGTAGAGGAGGTTGCGGTGCGTGGTAACGCCGACCATGCTGCGTGCTCGTTCGCGGTCGTCGTGGAGGGCGGCGCCGTCGAGGTGGACAGCGCCGGCGGTGGGCCGGGTGAGCGTCGCCAGGACGCGGATGAGCGTCGACTTGCCGGAGCCGTTGGGGCCGAAGACCGCGAGGTGCTCGCCCCAAGCGACATCGAGGTCGACGCCGCGGAGGGCGGGAGTGGGCCCGTAGAACACCCTCAACTGTGATACCTGGACGGCTGCCTTCACGTCACTCTCTCCCCTGCTCAAGCGGCTATGATAGTGCACCTTACAGATAGGGAACAAGGCAGGGTTCGCGGGCGCGCAGGGTTGCGCGGCAAGGGTCGCGGTGGTAGACTAGCAGGGTCAGCCCAGGGGCCGCACGTGGTCATCTGGTGCTCCACATAAGTCTCCCGAATACGAGCGGAGACGAACGAGAAAGTGGGTTTCGGGCCCACTTTCTTCATTCGTAGGGAGTAGAGGGACGGAGGCGAAGCGATGAAGAGCGACTTCCTCATCGCCGTGACGCAGCTGGCAGCGGAGCGCGGACTGCCCAAGGAGAGCGTGGTGGGCGCGGTCGAGGCCGCGCTCGTCTCGGCCTACAAGAAGGACGCGTACGCCGCCGGGTACAACATCACCGTCCGCCTCAACCCCAACAACGGGGAGATCAAGGTCTACGTCCTGAAGGACGTGGTGGAAGAGGTCACGGAGCCCCGCCGGGAGATCGACATCAAGGAGGCGCGCAAGTACAACAGCGGCGCCGTCCTCAACGACACCATCGAGATGAACGCGGAGTTCCCCATGGCGGGGCGCATCGCCGCGCAGACGGCAAAGCAGGTGGTCCTGCAGCGTCTGCGGGAAGCGGAGCGCGAGCTGGTGCTGGCCGAGTACGCCCACCGCGTGGGGGACATCCTGGGCGGGCGCGTGGAGCGGCTGGAGCCGCACGGACTGGTTGTGAGCCTGGGCCGGACCGAGGCGCTGCTGCCCCGGGAGGAGACGGTGCCCACGGAGCGGTACCGCTCCAGCCAGACCCTGCAGTTCTACCTCCAAGAGGTGGCCCGGACAACGCGGGGGCCGGAGCTCATCCTCTCCCGCTCGCACCCGAACCTGGTGCAGCGTCTCTTTGAGCGCGAGGTGCCGGAGATCTTCAACGGCGTGGTCGAGATCAAGGCCGTGGCGCGGGAGGCAGGCTTCCGCAGCAAGCTGGCCGTGGCCTCCCGACAGGAAGGCGTGGACCCGGTGGGGTCGTGCGTGGGCCTGCGGGGCATTCGCATCCAGAACATCGTGACGGAGATGCAGGGCGAAAAGATCGACGTCGTGCAGTGGCACGAGGACCCGACGGTCTTCATCGCCAATGCGCTGAGCCCCGCCCAGGTGCTTCGGGTGGAGCTGCGGAAGAGCGAGCAGAGCGCGTCGGTGACCGTGCCGGAGCGGCAGCTCTCGCTGGCCATTGGCCGGGAGGGCCAGAACGTGCGGCTGGCGGCCAAGCTGACGGGCTGGAACATCGACATCCTGAGCCCCGAAGAGACTGCATCGAGACAGGAGCGCGAGGCCCCAACCGCGGAGGTTGCGCCGGAGGCGGCAACCGCGACGGCTGTCGCAGAGGCGGAGGCGCCCGCACCCGCGCCGGTGGACGCTGTCACAGAAGTCGAGCTGCCGGCGGAGGTCGAAGAGCTCGTACCGGTGGACGCCGTCGACGGCGTCGAGCCCGAGGAGATCCTGTCGGAGGTGTCGGCGGAGGAGGAGGTCCTGGCCGAGGTGGAAGGCCTGGAGCCCGTGGTGGAGGTGCAGGAGGAGCCGGAGCCGGCAGGTATGTCCGCCGACGACGAGCGGCTGTGGGTGGTGCCCGCGGCCGTCAACGAGCCCTCCGTGCTTCGGTTCGCCGAGGACATCCTGCCAGGGCGGGGTGAACGCTCCGACCGCGACCGGTCGAGGGGAAAGTCTCGGAGAGGCCGACGGGGGCGCTAGGCCAGGTCTAGGCCATGAGGGTCAGACACATCCCCACCCGCACCTGCCTGGGATGCGGGCGCAAGCGGGCAAAGCATGAGATGGTGCGGATCGTCCGCACGGCAGAGACGACGGTAGAAGTAGACCGAACAGGGAAGCGGGCAGGGCGGGGAGGATACCTCTGTCCTCAGCGCACCTGCTGGGAGACCGGCATACTCCGGGAGGGGCGGCTGGAACGCCTCCTCCGAGGCGCCATCGCTCCCGCAAGCCGGCAGGCCCTCGCGGAGTACGCCCAGGGGCTGGACGGAAGTAAGGGGGAATCGGGATGACGACTGACGGCAACGGCAAGAGCGCCGCACAGACAGCCCCGCGCACGACTGCGCGACGGGCGGGACAGGCCGCGGCCGGGACAGCCGTGCAGCGGGACATCCGGCTGCCTGCCGTCGTGGTCGTCTCGCAGCTCGCCGAGGCAATGGACGTGGACCCGATCGACGTCATCAAGCGGCTCATGCGCAACGGCGTGATGGCGGCCATCAACCAGGCCATCGACATCCAGACGGCGGCGCAGGTTGCGGCCTTCTTCGGCTTCCGGGTGCTGGCGCAGGACACCGCGGCGAGAGGAACGCGTCGGCAGGGCGCGGGCGCGGCCACGGCCGAGGACGCCGAGAACCTGGCAGACCGGGCGCCGGTCGTCACAATCCTGGGCCACGTGGACCACGGCAAGACCACGCTGCTGGACACCATCCGCAAGAGCAACGTGGTGGCCAAGGAGGCCGGCGGCATCACCCAGCACATCGGGGCGTACAGGGTCGACTACAAAAGCAACCCCATCACCTTCCTGGACACGCCGGGCCACGAGGCGTTCACCGCCATGCGGGCCCGCGGCGCCCAGGCCACGGACATCGCCGTGCTGGTCGTCGCCGCCGACGACGGCGTCATGCCGCAGACGGTGGAGGCGCTGGACCACGCGCGAGCGGCCAAGGTGCCCATCGTCGTCGCCATCAACAAGGTCGACAAGCCAGGCTCGGACACGGAGCGGGCGAAGCGGCAGCTTGCCGAGCAGGGGCTGCTCCCGGAGGACTGGGGAGGCGACACCATCATGGTGCCAGTCTCAGCCCTTCGCGGCGACGGCGCCGACGACCTGCTGGAGAGCATCCTGGCCGTGGCGGAGATCGCCGAGCTGAAGGCGGACCCGACGCAGCTAGCCCGCGGCGTGGTCATCGAGGCGAAGATGGACAAGAGCCGGGGGCCCGTCGCCACGGTGCTGGTGCAGGACGGGACCCTCCAAGTGTCGCAGCCCGTGGTGGCCGGGGAGACGTGGGGCCGGATCAAGGCCATGGTCTCGGACAGCGGCGAGCGGGTGAAGGAGGCAGGGCCCTCCAGCCCCGTGGAGATCCTGGGCCTGGACGGTCTGCCGCAGGCCGGGGACCCGATCCTCGTCCTGGGCGACGAGCGGGGAGCAAAGGCGCTGGTGGAAGAGCGGCGTCGCGCGCAGGCTGCGCTTCGAGCGGCCTCGACCGGCCTGTCGTTGGAGGACGTGGCCGCGGGCATCCGCTCGGGGCAGGTGCAGGAGCTTCCGCTCATCGTCAAGTGCGACGTGCAGGGAAGCATCGACGCGGTGCGGAGCAGCCTGGAGCGGCTGTCGATGGAGACGGCGCACGTGCGCATCCTGCACGCCGCGGCGGGCACCATCAACGAGAGCGACGTGCTCCTGGCGACGGCGTCGAAGGCGATCATCGTGGGCTTCAACACGCGCGTCGAGCCCGGCGCGAGCCAGATCGCGGACCAGCGGGGCGTGGACGTTCGCCTGTACAACATCATCTACCGGCTGACGGAGGAGATGGAGGCGGCCCTGCGCGGGCTGTTCAAGGAGGAGGCGCGCGAGGTTGTCGAAGGGCACGCGCAGGTGCGGGCCGTGTTCGGCATTCCGCGGCGCGGGCGGGTGGCCGGGTGCCAGGTGGTGGACGGCCTCCTTCGCCGCGGGGCGCAGGTGCGAGTGCTGCGCAACGGCGAGGTGCTGCACACGGGGCCGATGTCGAGCCTGCGGCGCTTCAAGGACGACGTTCGGGAGGTACAGCAGGGGTTCGAGTGCGGCGTGGGCCTGGAGGGGTTCAACGACTTCCAGGAAGACGACGTGCTCGAAAGCTTCCGCCTCGAGGGTGGGGACTAGGCACACCCCAAGCGACGCCCTCCATCTCGGCACGACACCCCCAGCGTTGAGCGAGGTCCTCCATGGCGCGCAGAATGGAACGGGTCAACCAGCTGCTGCGAGAGGAGCTCAGCCACCTGGCGCAGCGACAGCTCAAGGACCCGCGGCTGGGCGCCCTGATGACCATCACCGAGGTTGACGTCTCGCCCGACCTGCGCCACGCCCGCGTCTACGTCAGCGTCATGGGCGAATCGGAGGAGCAGCAGGCCGCCATCGACGCGCTGTCGGCGGCGGCGGGGTTCCTGCGGCGGGGGCTTCGGGGTCGCCTGAAGCTGCGCAACATCCCTGAGCTGCAGTTCCACCGCGACAGGGCCATGGAGCACGGGAGCCACCTGCTCACGCTCATCGACCAGGTCAGCCCCACCGCCGCGCACGACGAGGGGAGCGAGCAATGATCGTCCACGGGCTACTGAACCTGAGCAAGCCCGCCGGGCCCACGTCGATGGACATGGTGCGCAGGATCAAGCGGCTGACGGGAGTGCGGAAGACGGGGCACGGCGGCACGCTGGACCCCATCGCGAGCGGGGTGCTGCCCATCTGCCTGGGCCAGGCCACGCGGCTGATGAGCTACCTGGTGGACAGCACCAAGGTGTACGAGGCGCGCCTCCGCCTGGGGGTGGCCACGGACACGTTCGACTCGACGGGCGCCGTGACCGGCACGGCGGACCCCTCGGGGGTGACGCGCGAGGCATTCGAGGCTGCGATGGATGACTTCCGAGGCTCGCTGCTACAGGTGCCGCCCATGTACAGCGCACTCAAGAAGGGCGGCGAGCGGCTCTACGAGCTTGCCCGCGCGGGCGTGGACGTGGAACGCGAGCCGCGTCCGGTGGAGGTCATGCGCTTGGAGCTCACGGACTGGGCCCCACCGGAAGCGACCATCGAGGTTGAGTGCGGGCGCGGGCTGTACGTGCGGTCGCTGGCCCATGACCTGGGCCAGACCCTGGGGTGCGGTGCGCACCTCACGGGACTGGTGCGGCTGCGGGCCGGGCCCTTCTCCGTCGACGACGCGGTCACGCTGGAGGAGTTGGAAGAGGCGGCCACGGCGGAGCGCTGGCAGGCGCTCCTCTCGCCCCTCGATGCGGTAGTGCAGCACCTGCCGGCGGCGGTGGTGAGCCCCGCGCTGGCATCGTCGGTGCGCCAGGGGCGGCGCGTGGCGCTGGGGATGTGGGGCGGGGCAGGCTCGACGGTCGAAGGCCCCTGCCGGCTCTACACCACCGACGGGCGCCTGGTGGCCCTGGCGCACTACAAGCGCGAGATGGGGCTCTGGCAGCCGACGCTCGTGTTCGACTCGGCCTCGCAGGGCGTCGAGGAGGCCGAGGCGTAGCTGCGGTTGGTTTACACCGCCCTAGCCGCCCACTAGAATGTACCCGGTCTCAACCAGGAGGGATGCCATGGGAATGGCCTCACGTTTCACGACCATCGTCAAGGCCAAGATGACCAAGCTGCTGGACCGCGCGGAGGACCCGCGGGAAACGCTGGACTACGCGTACGAGCGCCAGCTTGAGACGATGCGCAAGGTGAAGCAGGGCCTGGTGGAGGTTGTGGCGGCAAAGCGACGCCTGCAGTACCAGGCGGAGCGCGTCCGGGGGGACATCCCCAAGGTGGAGCAGCAGGCGCAGCAGGCGCTGGGCTTGGGCCGGGAGGACCTGGCACGCATCGCACTGCAGCGCAAGCAGACGGCGCTGGTGGAGCTGCAGGGGCTGGAGGAGCAGATCGACGGGCTGGAGCAGGAGCAGGAGAGGCTCACCCAGGCCGAGCAGCGACTGAAGTACAAGGTCAACTCGTTCCGCACGCAGAAAGAGGTCATCAAGGCCCAGTACACCGCGGCCGAGGCGTCGGTCAGGATCGGCGGAGCGCTGTCCGGCCTCTCGGAGGAGATGGCGGACGTGGGCAGCGCGGTGGAGCGGGCGCAGACCAAGACGGAGCAGATGCAGGCGCGCTCGGCGGCCATCGACGAGCTGGCGAGCGTGGGGTTGCTGGACGACTTCACGCAGCTCCAGGACCCCGTGGGGCGTGAGCTGGCCAAGCTGTCGGCAGAGCAGAACGTGGAGCTGGAGTTGGAGGCGATGAAGAAGCAGCTTCCGCCCGGCTCCTCCGCATCGACATAGGAAAGCCAGGGGGCGACTGTGATCATACGCATCCAGGGCGAGGGCCAGTACCGGGTGCCCAGCGCGGTGCTGGACGACATCAACGACGCAGACAACCGGCTGGTGGTGGCGGCCGCGGCCTCCGACGCGGAGGCCTTTGCACGCCTGTACCAGGAGATGCTGGACCTGGTGGTGGGCCGCGGTGTGGCGCTGTCGGACGACGAGATTGTAGAGTCGGACCTGATCCTGCCGCGCCGGGACATCGAGTTCGAGGAGGCCCGGGCTTTGTTCGTCGGTGAGGGGCTGATCCCCGGCTGAGCGGCCCCGGCCGGTTTGCCCCGCCCCGCGCGCTTCTGCTACCATGGAAGTGCGATTGGGGAGTCGTCTAGCGGTAGGACGGCAGACTCTGGATCTGCTAGCCGTGGTTCGAATCCACGCTCCCCAGCCAGACGGCGCATTCGTCTAGTGGCCAAGGACACCGCCCTCTCAAGGCGGAGATCACGGGTTCGAATCCCGTATGCGCCACCACTCACCCTCAACAGCGCCGCCGACCGTCTCTCGCATGGAGGCTAGACGCCAGTGGACGCCAGTGTGAAACGCACTCGATTGCTTCTCGGTGGAATAGCCGGTGTGGTGGCGGCGGTGGCCCTGATCATCTACATCGTCGCCTTGGCCTTCGACGCGGGTCCGCTCGCAAAGGAGTCAGAGGAACGCACACTGACCCTGCTCTACTGGCAAGCGCCCTCGACGCTGAACCCGTATCTCTCCGGAGGGTTCAAGGACCGGGACGCCGGGGCCATCACCCTGGAACCGCTGGCCAAGTACGATCCCGACGGCATGCTGGTGCCGGCCCTCGCAGCCGACATCCCCACGCCGGCCAACGGCGGCGTCTCGGGGGACCTGACCACCATCACCTGGACGCTCCGGGACGGCCTCTCGTGGTCCGACGGCAGCGACCTGACCGCGCACGACGTGGTCTTCACGTGGCAGTACTGCACCAACGCGGCGACCGGCTGCACGGCAACCAGCGCCTACTCCGACGTGACGTCCGTGGAGGCCCTGAACGACCGGACAGTGCGGGTCGTCTTCCATGACGCCACGCCCTACCCCTACACCGCGTTCGTGGGGACCGGCGTGCCGGTCATCAGCCGGGCGCAGTTCGCCGACTGCGTCGGCGCGGCGGCAAGCGGCTGCGAGGAGGAGAACTTCGCGCCGATGGGCGCCGGCCCGTATCGCATCGTCGACTTCACGCCTGACAAGGTGGCCGTGTACGAACGAAACCCGCACTACTACGGCGAGAAGCCCTACTTCGACAAGGTTGTCCTCAGGGGCGGCGGCGACGCCATGTCCGCAGCGCAGGCTGTGCTGGAGGACGGCAAGGCCGACTACGCGTGGAACCTGCAGATCGACCCCAGCGCCCTGGCCGAGATGGAGGCCGCGGGCAGGGGGAAGGTGGTGTCCGCGTTCTCCAGCCTGGTGGAGCGCATCGTGCTGAACCAGACCAACGCCAACCCCGCCCTGGGCGCAAACCGCTCCGAGTACCTGGACGGCGCCAACCGGCACCCCCTGCTGACGTTCACGCCCATCGCCCAAGCGATGTCCATGGCGATAGACCGGAGGGCGATAGCGGAGACGTTGTACGGCTTCGCCGGCCAGCCGACGTGCAACCTGATCATGGGGCCGCCGGTCTACGTCTCCACGAACAATGACGGTTGCCTCGAGCAGGACATCGAGGGGGCCAGCGCACTCCTCTTCAGCCGCGACATCCTGGACACCGATGGCGACGGCGTCCGCGAGTACAACGGTGCTCCTCTGCGCTTCGTGTTCCAGACGTCGACGAATGACGTGCGACAGAAGACGCAGGCGCTGGTGCAGGGGTGGTGGCGGGAGCTTGGCATCGAGACGGAGATTGTCCACCACGATGCGGCCGCGTTCTTCGGCGGGGACCCGGTGGCCGACAGAGACAAGGTCTACAGCCGGTTCTACGCAGACCTGCAGATGTACGCCACCGGCCCGGACATAGACCCGCAGCAATACCTCTTTGGCCTGACGTGCAGCGAGATCCCGGACGCCGAGAACAACTGGGGCGGCAACAACGTCACCCGGGCATGTGACCCCGAGTTCGATGCGCTGGTCGAAGAGATCTCCCACACGCCCATCGGGCCCGAGCGCGCTGCGCTGGTGAAGCGGATGAACGACATCCAGGTGCAGAACTACTACGAGATTCCACTGGTGAACCGAGGCGCGGTCTCAGCCCACCTGAACACGCTCAAGGGCGTGCGCATCAACGGCTGGGACAGCGAGCTGTGGAACATCGGCGAGTGGCGGCGGTGAAGGGCCTGGGGCCCCGCCTCAGGGCAGGCGACCGAGCAGTCGCGACAGCTCCGCCATCGCCGGATGACCAGAGGCAGAGGGCATCCGCTCGTACTGCTCCAGCAACGCCGACTGCGAGAACTGCTGCGGCCAGTCCAAGTTGACAGCGAGGTGGTCGTCGCTCAGCGCAACGGCAGAGAGGCCGAGCAGACCATTTAGATCCCGCAACAGCGCGCGCACGGGAAACTTGAGCCCCTCGTAGTGCACCACTAGCCGGCGCAGCAGGTCTCGCACATGCGCGGGGCCGCCGTCCAGGAGGGTGTCGAGCACCTGCAACTGACGCGCCACCAGCGCCCGGCGACGGGGGTTGCGAAGCCGTCCGAACAGAGACTGAGCGAACTCGCGGTAGAGCACCTGCTTGCTACGTACGGTAATCTCCTCAACCAATGCGTTGCACCGCTCCGCCACGGCCGGCAGAGCGAAGAGCAGGAACGGGGTCAGGTCATGGCCCCGCTCGCGCGACGCGTAGAGCGCCGCCCGATACTCACCCTGATGCTCGTAGTAGTAGTTGGCGAGGCTGACCATGACCATGTCGTTGACCCCGGCGACCCGCAGCATGAACGCCTCCAGAGCGCGCGCTGTGCGCCCGTTACCGTCGTCGAAGGGGTGCATGGCCCCCAGGTGGTAGTGAGCCGCCATTGCCTGAATGATGCGGTCGTGCCCCCTGAGCTCTCCGGCCATGGCCTGGCAGAAGCCCTCGAACGCGCCGGTAAGCTCGGCGCCTCCTTCCGCACCGCGGCAGCGCGGACTGCCGAAGATGACATTCGAGCTAGCACGCCGGAGCGCGCCCGGCTCGCAGTGGTCGTCATCACAGCCGGTGACGACGCGCCGGTGGATGTCCAGGACCAGCTCGGCGGTGACGGCCCGGTCGGCGGGCAGCGAGCGCAACCAGCGGTAAGTGGCGTCGGCCGCACGTAGCTGTCGCTGCGAGTGGGTGAGTCCGGCGCGCTCGTGTGCGTCGGGGGCCAGGGCCTCGGCCTGCTCGCGCGGGGTGAACTCGGCGCCTTCGATGCGCGACGTGCCGACTGCCTCCAGACGCAGCTGCTCTTCGTGGGCCTGCTCGATCCACTGGTGGAGGTAGGGCAGCCTAGCCAGAACGCCGGCCGCGGTCCTGGCCTCGACGAGCGCTTGAGCAATAGCTGCGCTGTCGTAGCGCGCCCACCACTGAGGGGCGACGTAAAGGCTAACGGGTGCGGTTGTCATGTACGTTCTATTTCCATTTTATTTCGACTGAATTACTCGTAAAAGTGTACTGTATTTGCTGTTCTATTTCAAACTCATTTCCATTTCATTTCACGTCCATTTCCGAACGGAATGCCACTCGAAACCTCTCGCGGAGCCTTTGCAGGGCCGGTGGTGAGCCAGCTGGACCGTCGAACGAGGCCGGAACGCGGTCCGCTAACGGCGGGTCTGCGTCCGTGTACAATACTGCGAGCCGATAGCATTCGTCGGAGCGGGGGCCACCGTTGGACATGATCATGTCGTCGGACGGGGAGACCACGTTCATGTACCGTGTGGGCGGCATTGCACTGCACGGCGACCGTCTCCTCGTCGAGCGCAACGTCAGACACGGCTACTGCTTCGTCCCCGGCGGCCGCGTTGAGTACGGGGAGAGCGCCGCGGAGGCGCTGGCACGGGAGGTCTGCGAGGAGCTTGGCGAGCAGGCCGAGATCGGACGCCTCCTCCTGGTCACCGACAACTTCTTCGAGGAGGAGGGCCAGCGGTTCCAGGAAGCTGCGCTGTACTTCCTGATGACCTTTGGATCCGACTCGAAGACGCTCGGGCGGAGCGGCACGTTCGAAGGAGCGGAGCCGGGGACGGTCTTCCAGTGGCTCCCCGTGGACGAGTTGGGACAGACCGTTCTCTTCCCGGAGTTTCTCGCCGAGTACGTGCGGTCGATACCCGAAGCGCCCGAGTACGTTGTCGAACGCGACGTTCCCCGGTAGCCTCCGGGTCCGTTCCACTACGCCGAACCTGGAGAGAGTCCGACCGCCTACTCTCCGATGGGCGCCAGAGTGACCTCCTCCAGGTAGGGCTGGCCCAGGGGCGTTATCCTGAAGCCCTGCACATGGGGGCGAACGAGGACGTAGTCCTTGACGTGAAAGAGGGGGATGATGCCGGCGTCGTCCATCAGCAGCTGCTCCGCATTGCGGTACAGGTCCAGGCGGGTCTCGAACTTCTGCTCCACACGGGCGCGCACCACCAGAGTATCGAAGGCGGAATTGCGATACCGAGAACCATGGCCCCCCGAGTGGAGCAGCAGGTCAAGGAAGTTCTCCGGGTCCGGGTAGTCCGCCACCCATCCGTATGTGTACATGTGCTTCGCCGTCGACTCCAGCTCGTCGTAGTAGGCGTCCGGGGCGAGCAGCTCCACCTGGACCGTCACGCCCAGCTCCTCTTCCCATGCGTCCAGCATGAACTGGACGGTCTGCGGCGGCTCCCCGTTCCTGTCCACGGCGGTGAAGACGATCTCCGGGAGGTCGTCCGCGTACTGCGACTCGGCGAGGGACTGGCGCGCCGCCTCCGGGTTGAAGGGGATGCCCTCCAACGCTTCCGAGTAGCCGGGGATTCCAGGGGGCAGCAGTCCGTTGGCAAACTGGACGTTGCCGTCGTAGATCTCGTCGATGAGGCGCTCGCGGTCGAGGGCCATCGCGAAGGCGCGCCGCACCTTCTTGTCGTCGAAGGGGGGGCGCGTGCCGTCCAAGACGACGAAGAAGCTGGTGAACTGGTCGAACTCGCGCAGGTCTGTGTTCAGCACCGGGTCCGCCCGCAGCCGGTCCAGGGAGCCTATGCCGGCGAACAGGGCGTCCCATGCTTCCGTCTCGTACATGTCCAGCGCGCTTGCGCCGGGAAGGGCCACGCGGGGCGAGATGATATGCTCCAGGGCTGCGGGCGCATGATAGTCGTCGAACCGCTGGAGGATGACGACCTCCCCGGGCTCCCATCGCAGCAGCTTGTAGGGGCCGGAGCCGTTGACCTCCTCGCTCATCCACCACTCAGGCCCTTTGCCCAACACGTTGTGGCGGTCGACGACGGCACTGGCGGGGTAGGCCAGCTTGGCGAGGAAGTACTCCTTGGGCGAGTCGATGGTGATGCGGACGGTGCGCTCGTCCACGGCCTTCACGCCGGCGACGACCGTAGCGGTGCCGGCCAGCTTCTCTTCCACGCCCACGATGTCGCCGAGGTAGAGGGGCGCCGTGTCGCTGTGCAGATCAGGGTCGGTGGCGCGCTCGATGGAGTAGACGAAGTCGTCCGCCGTGATGGGGCGGCCGTCGTGGAAGGTGATGCCGTCGCGCAGGGTGAAAGTGTAGACCGTCCCCGATTCGTCGACGTCCCAGCCTGCGGCCAGGTTGGGCTCGGCGATAAAGTCCTCGCTGAAGCGGACGAGGCCGCTGAACATGCTGGTCACGAAGAACCCGGAGATGGTGTCCCCGGTGAGCGCGGGGTCGAGGGTGGAGGGTTCGCCCAGGGGCATGGTGAAGGCGCGGTCGCGAGGGATGCCGTAGGGCGCGGGCGGGAAGCTCTCGAAGCTTCCCAGCACGGTGTCGAACACGTCCCGCAGGCGCTCCTCCTGGGCCGCGGGTGTGGAGAGGGTGAGCACGAAGGTGAGGCCGCCCCGACGGGCGACCTGTACCAGCTGCACCTGCTCTGAACCCTGGTAGGTGATCCGAGCACGCTCAGTCGCTGAGCCGTCAGCCAGGGTAACCGAATCGAGGAACTCGACCTCAGCGTCCGCGTCCTCCGTGACGAGCTGTTCGACAGCATCCTCCAGCCTGGCGTCCAGAGGCGCATCGGGCGGGCCGAACACGGTCACCATGGTCAGCCCCGAAAGGCCGTCGTCGCCGGCGAGAGCCAACCACTCGGTCGGGCCGTCAGGCGTGGTGGCCGTCCACTGCTCCGGGTACCGGAGGGACGCGCCGATCTCCTGGTTTTCGTAGGTCGTGTAGGCAACGGGCGTAGGAGCCGGTGGGGGCGTGGCAGTCGGAGCCGGCGCGGGGGTGGCTGTCGCCGTGGGTGCGGGCGCGGCGGTCGGCGTGGGGGTTGGGGCCGGGGTCTCGGCGACCGGAGGCGTGGGGGTCGGCGTGGCTGTATCGTCGGAGCAGGCAAGCGACGCAACCAGCAGGAGCAGGACCATAGAGACCAGCAGCTTGGACACGATGCACACCACCACACTCATAAGCTAGGCAGCCTCTCGCCCGCGAGGAGGCCGCCTTGGGGCAATTATATCCCAGGGTCTCCCATGCGGGCCAGTTGGAGCAACCAACCGGTCTGCACCAGGCATTGAGACTTCCGCAGCCCCTGGCTTTGTACCGTAAGGCCGAGTTTTGCAACGGCGACCCCTTTTGCTACAGCCGCCCGTGATACAATGCAACCGATGTCTACCTTGCTCTGGATCGTTGCCCTCGTCCTGGTTGTTATTGGGCTGGTGATAATTCGGTTTGAGGATTGGATCCGACGCAACTTGGACAGCAGCGGGAAGTACGATTATCAGAAGCAAGGCAAGGGGCTGCTTGCGCTTGGGTTCGTAGCCCTCGTATTGTCCTTTTTTGCCTGACCACAAGGTCGGCTAGCAGCAATGCGCCGCCATGCAGCACAATGGCATAGAGCGCAGGAACCTGCTCCGTCAAAAGCCAATCAATCCACGGCATCGGTTACTCTCCTATGGTCTATACTAGAGGGCGGCGCAGGTGGCCAGCCAGGGCGATGGCTGGTGCTCGGGTACCCGAGTAGGCTGACAACCCCACCTGTGCCGCCACGAGAAAGACCCTACCGACTGTGGGCCGCTGGAGTCCAGGATCGTCGGTAGGGTCGCCGTTTAGTTAGGGGCAGGCAGGGCCGAAGGGCTGGTCGGTACCTCAAGCCGCGGCGTTACGCCTAGCGCGTACATGGCGTGGATCAGCGTAACGATGTTGTGGCACAGTACCTTCGTCAGCGCCTCATTGACCTGGGCCACGGGGTTCTTTGCCCGCACTCGGTCGCCGAACTTCGCCTTGAGCTGATGGAACACCGTCTCCACCTTACTACGCTGGTGGTAGTGGTGATCAAACTCCGCTCGGTTGTCCGTGAAGAGCCGGAGCATCTCCATCCACAGGTCGCTCCGCTTGCCCGTCCCCTTGCCATAGACGGATGGCCGCTTGAACGGGATGTAGGCCACCCCGCCTACCTCGTCCACCGCTTCCAGGTTGCTGTTTGCCGAGTACGCGGCGTCCGCCGATACCTTCCGAACCTGGAAGTTCTCCGCCGTGAGCCGCACAAACTCCGGCAGGTACTTTGAGTCGGCGGATTGCCCCGCCGTTGCGTCGGCCATCGTTACGATGTTCGTCGCCGTCCCGCACATGAGGTGGAGCTTTTACCCACTGGACCTTCTTCTTTGCCTTGCCCCACTTGTGATCGAACCAGCGCTGGTATCGGGTCGATGCGAAGCCGCTGCTGTCGATGGCAAAGTGCGTCTCAATGTCGCGCAGGGGCAGGGAGCTAACCTTGATGAGCTCCCGCAACACCGGCGTCACCTCTGGCTTGTCGAAGTACCTTGCCGTCGTGGTGAAGAACGGCAACGCACTCATGCGTCCCGCCTCAACCGCGTTGCGAAGCTCGCCCGTAGCCCTGCGGGTCGAGTGCGTCGTGTAGACCTTGTTTGCCATCGCGTAGAGCATGTCGGCTAGCGGTAGGCGCGGCCTCCCTCTGCCCTGCTCCGGCTGCGGGACTCGGGAAACCAGCTCCCACAGAAGCTCCTTGAAGAGCTGGCTCTCGTTGGTCTGTGCGTCGTTATACGCAGCCCACGCCCGCTGAGGGATTAGGATGCGTCGCGCGGCAAGGGTCTCGATTGCCGTGCCGTCCGCAAGCTCCTCGCGGCTAATCACAATCTCAACGGCGTACAGGTGCTTGCATCGATGCTCTCGCCGCGAGAAGTCTGGGTTGCGCTTCTCGAAGTCTGGGCACTGGCAGTACAGGCCGTGCTCAAGGTTAACGATGTAGCTGCCCTTGCCGCTCTGCGATGGCACCTGATACCCAGCGGGCACAACTCGTATACGAGCGAGCGCAGCTATGGCAAGCCCGCGCTGCCTGCGCCCTTCGTCGCCGTCGTCTGGGTCGTTCGGCCCTAGAGCCGTCACATACGTTGTCATGGTCATGCGCTTCGTCTCCTTGTTGTTGACCCCCGCTAGTAACTACCATCAGTATAACACATCTGGCTTGACAGTGCAATACCATTAGTATACAATCACGGTAGCTACCATTAGGGGTATACTTTGCGTTCTGGAGGTGCGTCTTGCCGAAGCCTGGGACGTTCCAGGTTACAGCGTACCGTTGCCGATGTGGTCACGAATGGGTGGCCACCAACATACGGAGCACTCAACGACCCCGGGTCTGCCCGAAGTGTAAGTCTCCCAACTGGGATCGCCCATACGCGTTCCGCATTCGCAATGGTAAACGGGTGCAGCCCGAGTAGGCAGATTTAGCACGATGTTCTCCTTCCTGGGGTCGGAGCGGCAAGGACCCGTGATACTTGCCGCCTGAAGGACTAGCAATCGTGCAGGAGAGGTTGTATGCTCTGACCGTTGTGGTTAGGCTTCCTCTCCGGAAACGGGTGGAGCCTTCAGGTCCGCCGTTAGGTTGCACTGACGGCGGGCCGCTCCTTTTATGGCCAGCACATCTTCCCTTACGCGGACACCCCCTGTCAAGGAATTCGCAAGAATCCAGGTAGCGCCTAACTATTTCCCGCTATGTCTGTCCCATTAGCTACGGGATTTGACATTTTCTCAAATCCTACGCCTGGGCCTGCTGGACATCCTCCCCCGATTCGGTATAGAGTGACCGTGCTTAGGGCAGGTGTTGACCTGTACTCTCCTTGAGGCGAGGGCGGAGCTCTTGTGCCCCCTTGTTGGCGAGTACGGGTCACAGGGCTGCCCTAAGCACGTAGCTCCAACCCAAGCCGCAAGGGGGTTCCACATGGAATGGACTGAGGTGCTCTTTAGCTTCGACGGCAGAATCAACCGCAAGACGTTTTGGCTTCAGGGGTTCCTGCCCCTACTCGCAATCTCGCTTGTGGTGGGTTTCGTATTCGGATTCGTCGGCGTCTATTCGGAAGGGATAGCCTTGCTGATTATGATCATAGGCGGCTTAGCACTGTCCTTCATGAGCATCGCAATCAGCGTCAAGCGATGGCACGACCTAGGGGTATCGGGCTGGTTTACGCTGTTCCAGTTCGTCCCGCTCGTCGGAACTGTGGTTTTCCTCCTATTGGGGCTCCTGACGGGCACAAAGGGGGCAAACCAGTACGGCCCTCCGCAGGGCGAAGACCGCTGGGGCGGAAGGGATCCCTGGGTAGGAAGAGCCTAGAGGGCCTTAAAGTACAAATGGGCCTTTAGGGTACAAAGCCCGCAGCCCCTTGACGACCCCTAACAGACCGTATACAATCTCAAATTATAGATACTGAGTATCAATAACAGCACAATTTTGAGACTAAGAGCAGCACTGCGATGGCGGTAACACGAGCAGGCTCTCCCGTGGCGGAGCAGATCCTGCAGGCATTGAAGGCGAGAGGATACCGGAACACAACGCCCCGCCGGACCCTGGCTCTCGCCATCGCGGAGCAGGACCGGCACTTCACGGCCGAGGGGCTGCGACAGCAGCTCCCACCCCAACTGGGCAGGGCCACGGTGTACCGTATCCTCAAGATTCTTGTCGAAGCGGGCGTGCTGTGCCGCGTGCTGCTGGAGGACGATGAGCTCCACTACCAGCTGAGCCACCGCGACCACCACCACCATCTGCTCTGCGTGGAGTGCGGCCTGTCAGAGGACCTGACGGGGTGCGACATCGAACAGGTGCTGGCCAGCGCCTCCGCCCTCCACGGCTTCGAGCTGAGCAGTCACCGCCTCGAGGTCTATGGACGCTGCCGGGAGTGCCGGCGAGCAGACCCCTCGGAGGCCGAACCCCATCGGAACGACCTGGTCCATGCCAAGTAGACGCGACGCAAGGAGGCATACCGTGTTGAGTCGGACAGTGAGGTCCCTTATCGCCGTGCTTGTTCTGGCGCTCATCGCCGCCGCGTGCGGCGGGGACAGCCCCGCAGCCGACGCGCCGCAGGAGCAGGCAACTCAGACCACCCAGACGACTCAGACCACCCAGGCGTCTGAGACGACCCAGACAGCCGAAGCCACCCTGGTAAACGTGGCGACCACCAGCAACATCATCGCTGACTGGGTGAGCATCGTGGGGCAGGACCGGGTGAGTGTGTTTGCAATACTGCCGCCGAACGCGGACCCGCACACCTTCCAGCCGGGCGCTCGCGACGTGGCGCGCGTCGCAGACGCGGACGTGGTGCTCAGCATAGGACTCGGCCTGGAGGAAGCGTGGCTGACGGAGCTCTTGACCAACACCGCAAAGGATGAGTCGGCCATCGTCGAGCTGGGCGAGGCGGAAGCCATCGAGGCGATCGAGTTTGCCGCGGGCCACGCCGGTGAGATTGAACTGCTGGAGGGACTGGAACACATCATCCACGAAGTGGAAGATGGCGAAATCAGCGCCGAGGAGGGCCTGGAGGAGGTCGCGGAGCTGCTGGCAGCCATGGAGGCGATGGAGGAGGAGCACCACGAGGAAGAGGAGGGTGAGGAGGAGGAGCTGCCCGAGATGATCGAAGAGATCCTGGCCATGGTGCAGGCAGGCAGCCTGGACCCGGAGGAAGCAATCGAGGAGCTGGAGCACCTCGGCGAAGAGGGCGAAGAGGGCCACGAGGGCCACGGGCACGGGCTGCTGGACCCCCACTTCTGGTTCGACCCGCTGCGAGTGAAGGAGGCGGTCAACGGCATCGCAGCGAAGCTCTCGGAGCTGGACCCCGAAGGCAGCGCGATCTACCAGGCCAATGCTGCCGCCTACAACCAGGAGTTGGACGCCCTGCACGCGTGGATCGAGCAGGAGGTGGAGAAGGTGCCTGCCGATCATAGGAAGCTGGTCACGTCTCACGACAGCTTCCAGTACTTCGCCGTGAGGTACGGGTTCGAGGTGGTCGGTGCGATCCTTCCCATCAACATCGAGCGGGAACCGACCGCGCAGGAGCTCGCGGAGCTGGTCGAGATCATCGAGCACGAGGGCGTCACTGCCGTGTTCACCGAGACCACCCAGAGCGACCGGATGGGAAGGCGGGTCGCGGAGGAGACCGGCGCCGAGCTCATAGGCGGCCTGTACACAGGCTCGCTGGGTGAGCCCGGCGGCGAGGCAGGGACCTACATCGAGCTCATGCGCTTCAACACGACGACCATCGTAGAGGCCCTGCAATAGCCGTGAGGACCTCCGCAACGAATCCCGCCTTGGTGGCGGAGAACCTGACGGTGGAGCGGGGCGGCGCCCTGGTGCTGAACCAGGTCTCCTTCTCGGCCGGCCCCGGATGCCTCATGGGCGTGGTCGGCCCCAACGGGGCCGGCAAGAGCACGCTGTTCCACGTGATTGTGTCCCTGCTGCCGGCGACCTCCGGGCGCGTGCTGGTCCACGGCAAGTCCATGGACGAGGCGCGCGGGCTGGTGGCCTACGTTCCCCAGCACGAGCAGGTGAACTGGCGGCTTCCCATGAGCGCGTGGGACATGACGCTGCTGGGCCGCACCCGCCGCATCGGCTGGCTTCGCCGACCGGGAGCGGAGGACCGGGACATCGCCGAGGAGGCGCTGCGGCAGGTGGGCATGTGGGACCGCCGCAACTCATTGGTTGGCGAGCTTTCCGGGGGCCAGCGGCAGCGGGTGTTCGTCGCCCGTGCGCTGGCCCAGGGAGCCGACATCCTGCTGCTGGACGAGGCGTTCAGCGGCGTGGACATCGCCTCCCAGGAATCGCTCGTCGCGGTGCTGCAGGAGCTCCGAGACCAGGGGCGCACCATCCTCCTCTCCTCGCACGACATCAACCATCTGGCGCACTACTGCGACGAGTGCCTCTGCCTCAACTGCCACGTCTGCGCGTGCGGCACACCGGAGGAGGTGCTGACCCCCGAGGTGCTGATGGAGCTGTACGGCAGCTTTGGGGCCGTGCCGGGCCACGGGCACGGCCTGTCCGGAGATGGCCATGGACATCCTCACTGAGGCCCTCATCGACCCGTTCCAGTACAGCTTCATGGTCCGGGCCCTGGTGGTCTCGGTCCTGGTGGGCATCATGTGCCCGGTGCTGGGGGTCTACGTGGTCGTGCGGGGGCTGGGGTTCATGGGAGACGCGCTGGCCCACTCGGTCCTGCCGGGCATGGTGGCGGCGCTGCTGGGAGGAGTCAGCATCTTCTTCGGGGCGATCCCGGCTGCGCTGGCGGCGGCCCTGCTGATCGGCTACCTCATCAGGCGAACGGGCGTCCGGGAGGACACGTCCGTGGGCATCGTCTTCGTGGGTCTGTTCGCTCTTGGCCTGGTGATGGCCACCGCCTCCGGCGGGGTCTCCGTGAACCTGGAGGACATCCTGCTGGGCCAGGTGCTGGGGGTGTCCACCAGCGACATGTACATCACCCTGGCGTTGGCCGTGGTGGTGCTGACTCTCGTCATTGGTCTGCACAAGGAGCTGGTCTTCGCCAGCTTCGACCCGTCGGGGGCGGCGGTGATCGGCCTGCCCACGGGGAGGCTGGAGTACCTCCTCCTCGGGATGCTGTCGGTGGTCATCGTCCTGGCGCTGACGGCCGTGGGCGTCATCCTGGTGATCTCCATGCTCATCACGCCGGCAGCCACGGCGTTGCTCCTGGTGCGAAACTTTCAGCGGGCCATGGCTGTTGCGGCCCTCTTCGGCGTTGCGTCAGCCGTTGCCGGGCTGTACCTCTCGTGGCACTTCAACCTCCCCTCGGGGCCGCTGATGGCCCTGACAGCCATCGGCTTCTTCGCCATGGCCATCGTGTACCAGGGGCAGGCGGCGAGGATACTGAGGCGGCGCGCGGTCTAGGCGTCCGGGGGCAGGACGCGGACGGTGATGATGTCCGTGCCGTGGTACTGCTGGTGCCGCACCGATGAGGCGAATCCCCGCAGCATCTGAAGGGACATCTCGTTCTCCACGGGCCCCTCCTCGTCGTGCTGCTGGATCTGGCGGATGCGGTCCTCGATGTTCGTCTCTTCGTTCGCGCCGCCGATGAACTCCAGGTCCGCGGCAGGGCCGTCGCTGGCCGCGACGACCACCAGCCGGCGCTCCTCCTCCGGGGAGGTCTCATCGTCCTCCTCCACGAGAGGCGCGGTCAGGTCCAGTGGCGCGAGGGTCAGGAGCGTCTCCTCCGCGACCTGGCTCAGCCGCTGCTTCATCGCGTCGCTCCATCCCCGGCTGGTGGCGAACTTGTCGATGAACTCGTTCAGCTCGGGCAGTACGTCGATGTCCAGCTTGGACTCGAAACGCATGCGCCGGGGGTTCGTCAGCTCCAGGTAGAGGACCATGGCGATGGCGGCGAAACCGCCCGTGGTGATGCCGCTCTTGAACAGGCCGCCGAGCACGGCCCCAACGTCGGGCAGCGCAAAGAGGCCGAACTGGAAGGCTGCGCCTATCCAGAAGCATATCCCCGCCGCAACAACCTTCTCCCGGTTCGGCTCGTTCAGAATGACCGTGCGAGCGCCGTCCACGAACAGGGTGCCGGTCACAAGGAGGAGGTAGCCGGTCATCACGGGGCCGGGAATGCTGCTGAAGACGGCGGAGACCTTGGGCAGGAAGGCCATGGCTAGGAAGATGACGCCGATGCAGTAGCCGAGCCGTCGGGAGGCGACACCCGTCGTTCGGATGAAGGCGATGATGCTGGAGTTGACGATGTTCGGCACTGCGCCGGCGAGGCCCGCCATGAGGTTGCTCGCCCCGCCGCCTGCCAGCGCACCCTGCACGCCGCGGAAGTCGACGGCCTTGCTCTCGCGATGCGACACGCGCTGCACGCCGATGGCCTCGCCCGTCGCCTGGATGGCAAAGATGATGCCCAGGAAGAGGAACGACGGCAGCAGCGTCCAGAAGGGGATGCCAAAGTCCAACGACAGTCCGGGGGCGGAGTCGGGCACGCCCACCCAGGGCGCGTCGACGATCCGGCTGACGTCGTACATGCCGAGGGCCGCGGCAACGGCGGTGCCGACGACGATGCCGATGACCGGCCCCCACATGCGCAGCAACGGCGACCCGCGGAGGGTCAGGGCCGCGACCACGACGAGGGTGACCAGCGCCGTCAGGGGCGCGCCGGTGGGCTCCTCCTGCGCGGCATTGTCGAGCAGGGCAAACACCACCGAGGCCAGGGTAATCGACAGGATCAGGATGACAATGCCGCCCACGGTGGGCGTGACCACGCGCCGCAGGATGAACAGCCACTTGGACACGACAAGCTGGACCGCGGCCGAGACCAGCACCAGGGTGGTCAGAGTGGCCGGGCCGCCGTCCATGACGGCCGTGATGCAGAAGGGGATGGAGACGGCGGCGGTGAACATGGGCAGGACGGCCCCTGCGCCCACGGAGCCCAATCGCCGCACCTGCAGCAACGTGGACACGCCGACCACCAGCAGGGAGGCGAAGACCATCCACGTCAGGTAGGACTCGTCCTGGCCCGACTCGTTGGCGACGATGACCGGGGTCACGAGCAGGGTGGCCGCGGCCATCAGGCTGAACTGGAAGCCGTGCCCCAGCGTCGGAAGGAGGGGAGGATTCTCGTGCTCTTCGTATCGAGGAGACTGCGATGCGGTCGCCGTGGCGCTTCCTCCGCAGCATCGGATAGCGCGTACTAGATTACCACAAGTGCCGCGGATGCTGGCGTGTAGACTGGAAAGGCAACCTGGTATGCGAGGCCGAGGGCTCCACAGACCCTCGAGAGGAACTGCGAATGGCTGATCTCGTTGCGTGCCCCGGCTGCGGAGCGATGGTGGAGGACCTACCGGGGAGGCCCCACCCTTACCTCGGCGCGACGGCGGGATGCTGGCGCCTCTACGGCCGCGTCCTCGCTCGGGAGTACGAGAACTACATCGCCCTACGCGACACCCACCTCTACACCGTGGACGCGTACTCCCTCCAGCATCCGGGGGTGCCTGAGCGGCGTACGATTCAGTCCGTGAGCCTCCACCTGGTGCGGCTGCACCTGGCCCTGGAGCGCGGGTTCCGGCCGCCTGAGATCATGGTGGCCACCCGCAAGCTGCTGCGGGACCCCTCGCAGTTCGTCTGGCTTACGCCGCCGGATCCCAACGGGACCATGACGGTGTCCGATGTGCTGGCGGCCGAGGGCGTCGAAGCGCACAGAAGAGCAGTTGTGGCGTGGGCCGAGAACGTCTGGGCCGCATGGGCCCCACACCATGCCTACGCCGACGCACTGGCCGCGAACTGTCGCTGAGGGAAGGGAATATCAGTGCTCGCGTCGAGGCCCCGCGCCCGGCGGCTACCCCTTCCGTGCGGAGGCCCAGGCGGTGATGACCTCCTCCGAGGACGGGCCGTCGAAGCGGTCCAGCATGAGCGCCATGCCAAGCTCGTGGAGGAAGCCGTCGCCGCCGGAGATGCAGTCAGGGGCGATGACGGTGTAGTAGTCGTGGGCGAACGCGCCCATGGCGGTGTCGTAGACGCAGCCGGAGGTGGCGGTGCCGGTGACGACGACGGACTCGATGCCGTTGGCGCGCAGCACCATGTCCAGCTCCGTCTTCCAGAAGCCGCCCAGTCGTCGCTTCTTCACAATGAAGTCGCCGGGCTGGGGCTCCAGCTCCGGGATGATCTGCTGCCCCCACGTGCCGTCGACGCAGGCCTGCAGATTGATGCTGAAGGTGCCGTGGGTGGGCGAGTCGCGCTCCGAGTAGTAGATCCACGCGGGCGACGCCGTCGACCGGTTCGGCTCGTTGGCGTACATGATGTAGACGATGCGAACCCCGGCCTCTCGGCCCGCAGCGATGAGGTTCTGCAGGCCAGGGATGATCCGGCGGGCCGACGGCGGCGGCGACCCCGGCTTCGCCCAAGGCCGGTCCAGGGACACCAGGTCGTTCTGCATGTCGACCACGATGAGGGCCGTGTGGGCCGGATCGATCACCTCGTCCAGGGTGCTGTACACCTGCTTGCCGAACACTTCCTTCATGCCGTCCCTCCCTCGCGATTGCGACGGTTATGTCAATAGCGTCAGTTGCTCTACGTCCGCGGCATCAGGCCGCTGCCGCTGCGCTCTTCTCCGCCGTCTGCCAGAGGGCGCTCAGCTCGTCGGAGGTCGGCCCGTCGAAGCGGTCGCGGAAGAAGGCCAGGGCCATGTCGTGGAGCTTGGCGTTGCCGTCGGAGACGCAGTCGGGGACGTAGAGGGTGTAGTAGTCGTTCACAAACGCACCCATGACGGTATCGAGCACGCAGCCCGCGGTCGCCGTGCCGGTGACCACCACCGTCTCGACGCCCATGCCTCGCAGGGTGGAGTCGAGGTGGGTGCCCCAGAAGCCCCCCAGCCGCCGCTTGAGGACGACGGCGTCCTCCGGCTGCGGCGCGAGCTCCGGGATGACCTCCTTGCCCCAGGAGTCGTCGGGCGAGGCGTTCAGGTTGCCCGCGTAGGAGCCGTGGTAGGGTGACTCCCGCAGGGAGTAGTAGGCGTAGGCCGGCGAGACGGTCTTAGCGGGGTCCTCGCTGTTGCCCACGACAAGGTAGACCATCTTCACGCCGGACGCGCGCCCGGCCGCGATGAGCTTCTGCAGGGCGGGGATGATGGCACGAGCGTTGGGAGGCGGCGCACCCTCCCTGGCCGACGGCCGCTCCAGTGAGACCAGGTCGTTCTGCATGTCAACGACGATGAGGGCCGTGTGGGCGGGGTCGACGACCTCCTCCAACGAATCGTAGACGAGCTTGCCGTACGCTTCTCGCATGGCTCCTCTCCTTGTGCGACGCCACCGCCTCCCATGCCGAACGAGGAGGAATGCCGGGGCTGAGTGGCCCAAGCATACTGAGGCCGTCAGAGCCGGTCAAGGCGGACGGCAGGGCATAGCCTGCCCCCATCGACTCAACGACGCAGGGGCCAGACACGATTCTTGCACCAGGGAACCACATCGCCCCTCTCTGCATATACTCCTATGCACGGCGCCTGTTGCACACGATGCGACAGACAGCTATCGAGAGTGCAGGCAGGGCCGTGCCACCATGGCTGGGCAGCGACGCCGCACAGCCAGACAAAGGAGGTGGCCCAATGTTCGCCAGATCCAAGCTAGCCGCCAGCATCGCGGGAATGGCACTCATCGCCGTCATGATGGGCGCGTGCGGCGGGGGAGCGTCCGACTCCGGAGGAGACGTCAGCAGCGGGTCCACCGCGGCGACGACGAGCCCGGCCATCGGCTCCTCGACGACGGCGACGGCAGCCGAAACGACGACGACCAGCACCGCGCCCGCTTCCTCGACGACGGGGACAACCACCGCGACGACGACCAGCACCACGCGAGCCTCCACGACGACCGTCGCGGCCACGACTGCCGCGACGACGACCAGCGTCGCATCCACCTCATCAGCGGCGGCCAGAGCTGATTCGATGAGTGCCGCGCCCGCCTCCTCAGCGGAAGCTGCAACAGCCGCGGTGACGACGAGCGCCGAATCTTCCTCGTCGGCGGACTGGGTCCCAGTCTCGATCTCCGCAGGGGAGGTGGACGACAACCAGCGATGGGAGGAGTACCTGGCGTACCGGCAGGGGTACGAGGGCCCGGCAGTCCACGACCTGGACGTGTCCGAGCGCTATATCATCACCATCGTCGGGCCCGACGGCCGGCCAATCCCCAACGCCACCGTGCGGACGTTCGCAGGGGAGGCGCTGCTGTCGGAGGGGCGCACGTACGCGAACGGGCAGACCCTCTTCTTCCCCCGACTGTCGTCGGACCACGCCGAGGCCATGCGGTTCCGCGTCGTGGTCGAGAAGGGCGACGCCAGCCAGACCGCCGAGTTCGAGCGAAACGGAGACTCCGAATGGACCATCGCGATGGACGGCGCGCCGGAGCGCTCCGGGGACGTGCCACTGGACGTTCTGTTCCTGCTGGACGCCACCGGGAGCATGTCGGACGAGATAGACCAGATCAAGACGACGCTTCTGTCCATCGCCGCACGCATCAGCGACCTGCCGTCCCAGCCTGACCTGCGGTTCGGGATGGTGGCCTACCGCGACCGGGGCGACGAGTTCGTCACGAGGACGTACGACTTCGAGGCCGACATCGGGCAGTTCCTGGACTCCATTCGCGGGGTGCAGGCAGACGGCGGCGGCGACGAGCCGGAGTCACTCAACGAGGCGCTCCACACCGCGGTCAACGGCCCGGAGTGGCGAGGCGGCGAGGCGCTGAGGCTGGTCTTCCTCATCGCCGATGCGCCGCCCCACCTGGACTACGCACAGGACTACGACTACGCCGTGGAGATGATGGAAGCCAGCCGGCGCGGCATCAAGGTCTTTCCCATCGCATCCAGCGGACTCAACACCCAGGGCGAGTACATATTCCGGCAGGTGGCCGTCCACACCATGGGGCGGTTCCTGTTCATCCTCTACGGCGGCCAGACTCCCCACCAGGTGAGCGAGTACTCGGTGGAGAACCTGGATGACCTGGTGGTCAAGCTGGTGGAGGAGGAGCTGGCCCACCTCGCCGGCCAGTAGCGGGCGACCGTGCGGAGGAGGGCCGCCTGTCGCGGCCGGCCCTCCTCCGTCTACTCGTGGCGGAGCGCGTCGATGGGGTGGAGGCGCGCCGCCTGCATGGCCGGGTAGATGCCGAAGAAGAGCCCGATGGCCCCGGAGACCGCCGTCGCCAGCAGAGCGATGTCCGTGCTGAACACCATGTCCAACGGCTGCGACGCCAGCTCCACGCCGTCGAAGAAGTGGGTGATGGCGTAGCCGAGGGCCACGCCCGCGACGCCCCCGGCGAGGCTCAGCAGCACCGCCTCGACGAGGAACTGCGAGAGGATGTCCCGCCGCTTGGCCCCCATGGCCTTGCGAATGCCGATCTCCCGCGTCCGCTCCGTGACGGACACGAGCATGATATTCATGATGCCGATGCCGCCGACGAGCAGGGAGATGCCCGCAATTGCCCCCAGGAAGATGACGAAGGTCTGCGTGGTCTCCTCCAGCGTCTCGATCGTCTCCACCTGGCTGGTCACGCTGAAGTCGTCCTCGCCGGTGATGCGGTGGCGCAGGCGGAGGATGCTGCTGATCTCCGCCGTCGCGGCGTCGCTGGCCTCTTCGTCGACAATCTGCACGCTGATGCGCTGCACGGTGACCTCGCCGCCGGGAGTGCGCTGTCCGCCAAGTCGGTAGTAGGCCGTGGTGATGGGCACCAGCACGCGGTCGTCCAGGTTGCCGAAGCCGCCGCCGCCCCTGCTGGCCAGCAGTCCCACGACCTCGAAGGGCCGCCCGTTGATGCGGATGGTGTGGCCCACGGGGTGACGCAGCCCAAAGAGGTCCTCCGCCGTACTCGATCCCAGCAGCGCCACCTGCGCCGAGGCGGCCACATCCGCCTCTGTCAGCGGCCTCCCGTCCTCGAGCTCGTAGGCTCGGACGGGAAGGTAGGACGGCGTGACGCCCACGACCTGCGTGCCGGTGTTGTTCCGCTCGAACACGATCTGGCCGAAGGTGGTGGTCTCCGGCGCGACGTCCACGACGGAGGGCGCCAGGACTGGGTCTCGCAGCGCCTCCGAGTCCTCCAGCGTGAGGCTGGTCCCGCTGCCCGGCGCACCGACGAACCCGAAGGTGACGGTAGCCCCGGGCTGGACGAAGAGCAGGTTGGTGCCCAGGGCCTCGATGCGGGACGTGATGGACTCCTGCGCCCCGCGACCGATGCCCGTCAGGGCGATGACCGCCGTGACGCCGATGATGATGCCCAGCAGGGTGAGCACGGAGCGGAGCTTGTTGGAGTTCAGCGCGTCCAGGGCCGTCAGGAGCGTGGTCAGCGGCGTCATGGGCGCTGTCCCGCCAGCAGGGGGTCCCCCACGGGGGCGTCGTCCACGACGCGTCCGTCGCGGAAGGAGACGATGCGGTCCGTGTGGCGGGCGATGTCCATCTCGTGGGTCACCAGGAGGATGGTGAGGCGCTCCTCGCGGTTCAGCCGCTGGAGGACGGCCATGATCTCGTCGCTGGACCTGGTGTCCAGGTTGCCCGTGGGCTCGTCGGCCAGCAGGATGGACGGGTCCTTCACCAGCGCCCGAGCGATGCCCACGCGCTGCTGCTCGCCGCCGGACAACTCGGCGGGCAGGTGCCCCGCCCGGTGGCCCAACCCCACGCGATCGAGGGCCTCCATCGCCCGCTCGCGCCGGTTTCGTCCGTTGCCGTACAGGAGGGGCATCTCCACGTTGGCCAGCGCGGTGGCGCGAGGCAGCAGGTGGTACGTCTGAAACACGAAGCCGATCTTCCCCTGTCGGACCTCCGCCAGCTGGTCGTCGTTCATGTCCCGGACATCCTCGCCCTCCAGGAAGTAGCGCCCTTCAGAGGGGACGTCCAGGCAGCCGACGATGTTCATCATGGTGGACTTGCCGGACCCGGACGGGCCCATGACGGCCAGCATCTCCCCGCGGTCGATGGAGAGGCTGACGCCCTGGAGGGCGGCAACCCCCACGCGCCCCATCCGGTACGTCTTGGCAACGTCCTGCAGGACGATGACCGGCGAGTCGTGCAGCACGGCGACGGCCCCTACCTGCCCGGCGCCTGCTGCTGTTGGCCCTGGCCGCCGCCCTGCTGTCGGAACTGCTCGCGCAACGCCTGCCGCTGTTCCGGGCTCAAGCCCTGCCCTCCGGGCCCCGCGCCGCCCTGGATGGCGATGCTCTGGAACCGGGCGATGTTGCCGAAGATGTTGGCAGTTGGGCTGCCGCTGGTCGAGACGAGCTGCTCGCCCTCGTTCACCCCGGAGGTGACGATGGTCCAGAAGCCGTCGGACGCGCCCAGGGTCACCGGGCGTTCGGTCACCTCGCCGTCAAGGCTCACCAGCACCGTGGGCTGCTGGATGGTCCCGGCAATGGCGGTGCTGGGGATGAGCAGCACGCCCAGCTCCTGGTGTAGGACGATGCTGGCCGTTGCGCTCAACCCCTCGTGCAACTGGAAGAAGGGCGGCGTCCGTACGGAGATCTGGACGGGGTAGGTCACCACGCCCTGCTGGTTGTCGCCGGTCCGGGAGATGCTTGCCACGATACCGGGGAGTTGTGCCCCCGGCAGGCCGTCCAGCGAGACCATGGCCTCCGCGCCCTCCCGCACGGCCAGGACGTCGATCTCGTCGAGCCGGGCGTCCACCTCCGCCACGGTGGGGTCCACGATTTCAAGGATGGCGGCGGTGGCGTTGACGCTGCGACCTTCCTCGACGTTGATCGCACTGACGACGCCGGCGAAGGGCGCCGTGATCACCTGGGCGGCCAGGGCATCTCTGGCGGCGGCGAGGGCCACCTGGTCCGACTTGATCTCCGCCTCCATCAGCGCGACTTCCGCAGGGTCCGGCCCCACGTCCAGGTCGGCGAGGGAGTCGCGGGCATCGGCGAGCTTCGCCCTGGCCACCTCAATGTCGTGGGTCTTCACCCGGACCTCCAGCGGGTCCGCTGCCGCGAGCATGTCGTCCAGGGCCTCGCGGGCCGCGGTCAGCGCGTCCTCCTCCTTATCGACAGCCTTGTCGCCATCGGAGCGCACTTTGGCCGCGTTGTTCTCGGCGTTGTCGAGGCCCCCCTGCTCGGCGTCGACCACGTCCCATACCTTCTCCAAGTCCTGGAGCATGCACCGGTCCTGCGAGTCAAATACGACGTCCTCGCACGTCCCGTAGACGGTCCCCGGATAGAGGGCGATCCAGCTGTAGACGGTGAACTCGTCCCACGGCGTCGAGGGGTCGTCCAGGGGCTGCGCAGGCTGGAAGAAGACGGGGAACACCCACGCTATAGCCGCTTCCTGGTGAGCATCCGAGAAGATGTCGTCAACGTCGACTCCGTGGTGGGCCAGGAACTCCGACGGCGTCCTCGCGTAGTCACCAGCAGCCAGCGTCATGCCGAGGTAGCTGCGCACGACGTCCTGGTAGCCCTCCCTCGCCGATTCCAGGGCCTCGGCGGCCGCATCCACCATGTCCGCATGCTCGCGGACGTCGAGGGCCAGGTCGGCCTGCGCCCTGACCACGCTCTCCTCCGCCAGGGCCACGTCAGCGCGCGCCTCGTCGATTTCCGCCTGGGTGAAGGGCGCGTTGATGTCGACGAGCGCCTGCTCCGCCTGCTGGAGGGCCAGCTCCGCCGTCGCCACGGCCGCCTCAGCCTCCACGCGCGCCAGGGGCGTGGGCGGGGCCATGGCGTCGTCGAGTGCGTTCCGGGACGCCTGCAGGTCCACCTCGGCCTGGGCCAGGTCGCGCTCGAGTCCGGCCACCGTCTCATCGTCGAGGCGCGCCAGCTCCTGGCCCGTCGTCACCTGATCGCCCTCGGCGACCATGAGCGCGCTCACGGTCCCGGCGACGCCGAAGGAGAGCTCCTCGCGGTTGGGAAAGATGATGCTGCCGCTGCTGCTGACCTGGTTCACCAGGTCGCCCAGGCGCACCTCCACGAGCTGCTGCCCTTCCTCCAGCGGCGCCTCGTCACCGCTGCGGGTCTCCATGTACGCGAACACCGCAGCGCCAATGCCGACGGCCGCCAGCACCGCAACGACCAGGGCCTTCCTCGACCGTGCCCACTTCAGCCGCGATGCCGGAACTGCCATGCTCACCCTCCGATATCTTTGTCACGCGCCCGACGTCCACCCACACCGCCGACATGGGAAACGCTGGGCGCATCGAAAAAGTTAGCTGGCGTTGAGATCTCAGCTTTCCGCGGCCCACAGGACGCGGTCCCGAAGCGACTCGACTTTGCCCGTGGCGTCGTTGATGCTGAGCATCTTGTACGAGCGGTCGGGGCTCGCGCCGGCCATCGTCACGGACAGCGGGCCCTTGAGGTCCCACGACCGGGAGAAGCCGATGGTGATCCTCCACGCAGCCGACTCCTCGTCGAACACCACCTCCTCAAGGCCGACGTTGGTGATCTGCTCGTCCTCGAAGAGGTCGATGAGGTACGCCTTGGCCGTCCGGACCGCCTCTTTCACGTCCACTCGCTGCCTCCTCATCCGGCTGGCGCCGAATCCCCGCTACCGCTGCTCCCGGCTCCTGATGAAGGCCAGCGCCTGCTCCACGTCCATCCGCCCGATGGGGCCGGAGGCGTACATGGAGCCCAGCACTGTGCTGCGCCGAACCAGGAACTCCATGGGCTGGAGGTAGCGCCCGTGCCGGTTGTCCTCCGTCCACCACGGCGACAGGGCGCCCACCGCCTCCTGCGTGACGCCGTAGGCGACGGGGAAGGTGATGCCCTCCTCCCGGACCATGTCCGCCACCGCATCCCGGTCGTCAACCGTTGCAGCGACGACCGTCACGCCCAGCTCGTCCAGCGCATCGATGCTGCCCTGGTAGGCGGCCAACTGCCGCCTGCAGTAGCCTCACCACGCGCCTCGGAAGAACAGCAGGGCAACGTAGCGGCCGGGGGCCTGGTCGGGGAGCGTAAGGGTGGACCCGTCCGTGAGGGATAGCCCGATTGTTGGGAAGCGGTCGCCCTGCACCAGTTTCTCCGGCATGACATGCCCCTCCAGCGCGTTCATCCGTTCTCTGCCCCTTCAGGATACACCACGATGGTCCCAAATCGGCGGGCACTTGGACAATCACGCCATCGTCCCGTAGAATGCGGGGGCACGAGGCCGTTCCGCAGGCTTCCGCGCGGCGAAAAAGCCGCCGACCAGGGAAGACACGCAACCGTGGAGGGGTTCTTGGACGCATTCTCCAGCCGCGTCAGGCGGGAAACGCCTGGTATGCTCCGCCGCATCCTCGGTTGGCGGCCCCCCGAGGACTACGACCTACAGACCCTGAGGGGGGACGTCTTCGGCGGCGTCACCGCGGCCGTGGTGGGACTGCCGGTGGCGCTGGCGTTCGGCATAGCCTCCGGCCTGGGGCCGCTTGCGGGCATCTACGGGGCCATCGCAGTCGGCTTTTTCGCAGCCGTCTTCGGGGGCACCCGGTCGCAGATCTCCGGCCCCACGGGCTCCATGACCGTGGCGATGGCGGTCATCGTCACGAGCCGTGCGGACTCCCTGGTCGAAGCGTTCACCATCGTCATGATGGCGGGGCTGATCCAGATCCTCCTGAGCGTCATGAGAATCGGGCGCTTCGTCGCGTACACGCCCTACTCCGTCATATCCGGGTTCATGTCCGGCGTCGGGATCATCATCATTCTGGTGCAGAGCCTCCCCTTCATGGGCGGGAACATCGCCGCGGGCGGGCCGGTTGGCGCCATCAAATCGTGGCCGGACCTCATCGAGGACTTCAACATCGACGCGCTGGGCATCGCCGCGATCACGCTGGCGGTGGCGGCGCTGTGGCCGAGCCGGGTGAGCCGGTACATGCCGTACACGCTGGTGGCGCTGGTCGCGGGGACGTTCCTGGGTGTCGTCTGGCTCACCGACGCGCCGGTAATCGGCACGGTGTCGACGACGTGGCCGACGCTGCAGGTGCCGGACTTCTCCGGCGACTTCCTGCTCCGCGCAATCGAGCCCGCGCTGGTCATCGCGCTGGTAAGCTCCGTCGACACGCTCCTCACCTCTCTGGTGGCGGACTCGCACACGCGGGCGCGCCATAACCCCGACAAGGAGCTGCTGGGCCAGGGCCTCGGGAACATGGTCACGGGGCTGATCGGCGGGCTGCCGGGCGCCGGGGCCACGCCGAGCACCGTGGCGAACATCGTTGCCGGGGGATGGACCATCGTGTCCGGCATCATCGCCGTGGGCGTCCTGGTTGCCATGGTCGTCGTCCTGGGGGAGCAGGTGGCCTCCATCCCGAACGCCGTCCTCGCCGGCATCCTGATCAAGGTGGGCTGGGACACGATCGACTGGCGCTTCGTCACGCGGGTCCTCCACGTCCAGCGGGAGCACCTCATGGTCATGCTGCTGACCCTGGTGCTCACCGTGTTCCTGGACCTGCTCACCGCGGTCGTCGTCGGCATGATCGCCGCGATGGTGACCAGCGCGCGGCAGTTCGAGCGCTTGGAGCTGGACAGCGTGGTCTCCACGCCGCTGCTGGACCAGGCATTTCTGGGCACCAACAGCGCCGACGGCGACGATGCGGACATCTTCTCCGCACGGGTTGGGCTTGTTGCGCTGCGAGGGAACTTCTCCGTGGCGTCCGCTGCCAAGATGATCAACACCATCAGCGTGGACATACGCGACCATGAGATTGTGATCCTGGACTTCTCCAACACCGTCTACATGGACGACAGCGCCGCCCTGGTCATGGAGCAACTCATCGACGGGGCCATGGCGGAGGACGTGAACTGCATCGTGATGGGGCTGACGGGCCTCCCCGCCACCACGCTCAGCGCGCTGAACGTGCTGCGGCACGTGCCCGAGGAGAACTTCGTCGAGGACCTGGACGGCGCAAGGGAGGTTGCGAAGCGCATACTGGCGATCTAGGGCGTAAAATTGTTGTGGCAATTGAGGCTTGCGGGGTGTCCGGTATTGAAAGGGGTGGGGAACGCGGCTAAACTGGACGCCAACTATGGCCTAGCCATATACTCCTTGCGGCAATAAGGGACAAACTTCCAAGGGCGGGACGAGCAGGACCACCTGGGCAGCCATACTACTGGTAAGGAGACGCAATCAATGGAAATTACGGCCGAGCGACACGGAGAAACCCTCATCGCAAAGACGGAAGGGCGCGTGGACGGCACCAACGCCCGCGAGTTTCAGACCGCTCTGGAGGAGTCTCTCAACGACAGCGAGAGCGGCGTCATCCTGGACATGGAGAAGCTGTCGTATATCAGTAGTGCGGGGCTGCGCGTGATTCTGCTTATGGCGAAGACGCTGCAGGGTAAGAACACCAAGTTCGCCGTGTGCTCCCTCTCGAACTCGATCCAAGAGGTCTTCCAGATCAGCGGATTCGACAAGATCATCACGGTGCACACCTCGCAGGCGGAGGCCCTGGCCGCGTTCAACAGATAGGCGCCGCCGGGCTGCCAAGCCCTGCAGCCGAGCACTCCTTGGACGGAACCGAATGACAAACGCAAGGAGGAAGCCGTACCGGATGACAACGATGCAAGAGCCATACAAGATCCTCGTCGTCGATGATGAGCCCGACCTGGAGCCGCTGGTGCTCCAACGCATGCGGCGGAGCATCCGCGCGGGGCGCTACACCTTCGTCTTCGCGCACAACGGCGTGGAGGCCCTGGAGAAGCTGAACGAAGACGACGAGATCGACATGGTGCTCTCCGACATCAACATGCCGCAGATGGACGGCCTCACGCTCCTGGACCAGATCCCCAAGGTGGACCCCAACATCCGATCAGTCATCATCTCCGCTTACGGCGACATGAAGAACATCCGCACGGCCATGAACCGGGGCGCGTTCGACTTCGTCACCAAGCCCGTCGACTTCGAGGACCTGCAGGTGACCATCGACCGGACGCTGCGCCACATGGCCGAGTGGCGCGAGGCGCTGCAGTTCCGCGACAAGCTGGTCTCGCTCCAGAACGAGTTGGATGTTGCCAGGGGAATGCAGCAGTCCATTCTTCCCACCCAGTTCCCCCGCAGCAACGGCTACGCCGTGCACGGCAAGATGCAGGCCGCACGCGAGGTGGGCGGCGACTTCTTCGACGTCCTCTCCCTGAGCGATGGACGCATTGGCCTTGCCGTGGCAGACGTCTCCGGCAAGGGTGTGCCCGCGGCCCTCTTCATGATGTCCAGCCGCACCCTGCTGAAGGGCTCCGCCATCGGCGTGGGCCCGCCCGGAGACGTGCTCCGGGAGGTGAACGAGCTGCTCCTGGAGGACAACAGGGAAGGGATGTTCGTCACCGTCCTCTACGCCATCTACGACCCCGCGACCAGGGAGCTGTCCTACGCCAACGGCGGCCACAACAGCCCCCTCATCGTCCACGCCGACGGGAGCTCCGAGCTCCTCCCGCTCACGGGCGGCATAGCGCTGGGGATTGTGCCTGACCTGGAGTACAAGCAGGATACGGTGACCCTAGCTCCCGGAGACACGGTCCTCTTCTATACGGACGGTGTGACCGAGGCTATGAACCACGCAGAGGAGGAGTTCGGTCTGGACACGCTGCGCGAGCAGCTGCACGCCAGTCCGCCGAAGGACCCCGAGACGGCCACGGAGGTGGTCTTCGAGGCTGTCAACGCCTTCGCCGGAGAGACCCCCCAGTCGGACGACATCACGTGCCTGGCACTCCACTGCAGCGGGGACGCCCAGTGAGTGCAAAGCTGTCCCTGACCGTTCCAACCCGGGTGGAGGAGCTGGAGGGTCTGGCTGCATCCGTGGAGGACTTTGCCCGGGAGCAGGAATGGCCCAACGACCTCACGTTCCAGGTGAACCTGGTCCTTGAGGAGCTGTGGCTCAACGTGGTGAACCACGGACACGACAACGGCGAACACGTCGTGGAGATCGAGATGACGTCCGAGGCGGAGTCGCTGACCATCGAGATCACCGACGACGGCAAGCCCTTCAACCCGCTGGAGAACGCGCCCGTCCCGGATGTGACCGCCGCCCTGGGCGACAGGTCGATAGGCGGGCTTGGCGTCCACCTGGTGCGCACCATGATGGACGACATGCGGTACAGCCGAGAGGGTGGCAAGAACCATCTGATTCTGGTAAAGCGCAGGGTTGAGTGAGGGGCATTCCTCGAATACAGTCCGACATACTGTTTGCGCTGGGGATCGGCGGGGGTGTCTCCCTCACCATCATTTTCAGCCTGGCAGCATGGTTCTTCCTGGGCGTTACCGAAGAAGCCGAGGTCGTTGACCCGGTAATCGTCGCCACACCCACAACGGCATCCACGCCTGCAGGCCCCCCGCCGGGCATCACGGACAACGCCATCCTTTTCGGACAGTCGGCGGCCTTCACCGGCCCGGCCCAGGAGTTGGGCAAGGACATGAGGCGGGGCATCGAGGCGGCCTTCTTCGAGGTGAACCAGGCCGGAGGCGTCCACGGACGGCTGCTGGACCTCCTGTCCCTGGACGACGCATACGAGCCGGAGGCCGCCATTTCCAACACCCTCCAGCTCATCGAGCAGGACTCGGTCTTCGCGCTGATCGGGGCCGTCGGCACACCCACGTCCCGCTCCGCGGTCCCCGTCGCCGACGCCCGTGGAGTGCCCTACATTGCGCCGTTCACCGGCGCGGCCATTCTGCGCGACCCCAAGTGGAGCACGGTGATCAACCTGCGGGCCTCCTACAACCAGGAGACCGAGGAGATGGTGGCCCAGCTGACGGAGCGCCTGGGCATTGAGCGCATCGGCATCATGTACCAGGACGACTCCTACGGCCGCGCAGGCTACACCGGGACCAGGGACGCCCTGGCGCGCCGGGGTATGACGCCGGCCGCAGTGGGCCTGTACACCCGCAACACGCTGGCGGTGAAGGCGGCGCTGCTGGACCTGGCGCAGGGTTCGCCCCAGGCGGTGGTCATCATAGGCGCCTACCAGCCGGTCGCCGAGCTCATCAAGTGGGCGCGCTACACGGGTATGGACCCAATCTTTATGACCGTCTCCTTCGTGGGCAGCAACGCGCTGGCTGCGGAGCTGGGCCCCGCGACCGATGACGGCCCCGGCGGCGAGGGCGTCTTCGTCACCCAGGTGGTGCCGTTCCCAACGGACGACTCCGTGCCCATCGTCGCCTCCTACCTCGACGCACTGCAGGCCGCCGGCTCCGGCGCCGCGCCAAGCTTCGTGTCGCTGGAAGGCTACATGGCGGGCCGGCTCACCATCGCCGCGCTGGAGCTCTGCGGTCGGGACGTGGACAGGGACTGCTTCCTGGAGACCCTGCAGGGCACCAGCCTCACGGACATCGACGGCTTCGAGCTCCTCTTCGGGCCCGAGGACAACCAGGGGTCCGACCAGGTCTTCCTGACCGTGATTGGCGCCGACGCCGGCTACTACTCCATCGACAGCCTGGAGGAGGTGCGGCGGTGATACAGACGCTGAAACGCATACCCGGCAGCGCCTCGCGCGTCTCCACCCAGCTCTACCTGGCGATCTGGGGCGCTGTGGCGCTGACCATGTGCGCCAGCCTTGTAGGGTGGCTCTCTTTCAACCGGGTGGGCGAAGTGCAGAGTCGCGTGAACGAGGGCAGCATCCCGGCCATCTCCGCCTCCTTCGAGGTCGCACGGCTGACCGGTATTCTCTCCGCTGCCGCCCCTCGCCTGACCACCGCCGCGAACGAGGAGGAGTTCAACAGCGTCGTCCTCAGCATCGACGAGGACTTCACGGCTTTCTCGGAGCAGCTGGACCGCCTGATCGTGGGGAGCACGGAGGACGAGAACTTTGCCACCATCCTCGACATGGCGGGGGGTCTCATCGAGAACATCGAGGCGATCAAGTCAGCCACGCTCCAGTCCTTCGTCCTGACCTCCGAGACCGAAGCGCTGGGGTCCCAGCTGGCGAGGCTGCGCACGCGCTTGGACGGCATCATCGTTCCGGCCATCGACGACCAACTCTTCTACACGATAACGGGCTATCACACGCTCGGGGAGCCTCCGGACGCGCGCGCCGAGCACTTCTCGGAGGAGGAGTTCGGGCACTACCGCCACCTGGCCTTGCTGCAGGTGGAGGGCAACATCGCCATGGAGCTGCTGGCGAACTCCTTCGCGATTTCCGAGTTGTCGCTTATCGAGCCTCTGCGGGAGCGGTTCGAGGCGTCCACCAGCCGCATCGACCGCAACCTGTCGGCCCTCGAGGGGTCGCCGCTGCAGGCCCAGGTGAAGCCCATCTTCGCTGAGCTGTCCGACCTGGGCACGGGAGATGAGAACGGCTTCGATCTCATCGCCGACCGACTGGCGCTGACGCTGACCCAGCAGGGCCTGGTGGAGGGCAATCGCAACATCGCCAACAACCTGGTGGCAGAGGTGAACGGGCTTGTGGAGGTTGCCGGGGCCAGCGCCCAGGCGGCGACCCAAGCCTCCAGCGATGCGATCTTCACCGGTCGCACACTGCTTCTCGCCATCAGCGCCATCAGCGTTGCGGGCGCTCTGCTCATCGCCTGGCTCTTCGTCGGGCGCATGCTGGTGCGTCGCCTCAAGCTCCTGTCGGACTGGATGCGGCGCATGGCGGGAGGCGACCTGGAGGCCACGGTGACGATGGAAGGCCGCGACGAGGTGGCGGAGATGGCCGCCGCCCTGGAGGTCTTCCGCCGCCACGCTCTGGAGGTCCAACGCCTCAACCTGGTGGAGAAGCTGGCGGACGAGCTGCAGGGGAAGAACGAGCAGCTGGAGGTTGTGCTGGCGGACCTACAGCAGGCGCAGGACCAGATAGTCATGCGGGAAAAGCTGGCGGCGCTGGGTGAGCTGACCGCGGGCGTTGCCCACGAGATTCGAAACCCGTTGAACTTCATCAACAACTTCTCAGAGGTCTCCCAGGAGCTTGTGACCGAGGTAAAGGAGGTCCTCCAGGAAGAGGGCGTAACCCTGACTGAAGAGCAGACTGGGCTGATCGACGACATCTTCGGGGACTTGAAGGACAATCTGGGCCGCATCCGGTCCCACGGTGAGCGGGCCAACCGCATCGTCCACGACATGCTGCAGATGGGGCGGGACGCCGGAGACGTCCAGGCCACGGACATCAACAACCTCTTGGAGGAGCACGCACGCCTGGCCTACCACAGCGCCCGCGCCACGGACCCGGACTTCAACCTGACGCTGGAGCACGACCTGGACCCGCAGATGGGCAACCTCCAGGTGATTCCGCAGGAGATGGGCCGCGTCTTCCTCAACATGGTCAGCAACGCGTGCTACGCCACTGACGAGAAGCGGCGCCAGGGCCTGGAGGCGGGCGACGCAGGCTACATGCCCACGCTGGTGCTGGCCACCAAGCGGTCGGAGGACCACGTGGAGGTCAGGATCAGGGACAACGGGAACGGGATCCCGCTGGACGCCATCGACAAGATCTTCAACCCGTTCTTCACCACCAAGCCCACCAACAAGGGCACGGGCCTGGGCCTTGCCATGTCCAGCGACATCGTGCGGAAGCACGGCGGCACCATTCACGTCGAATCGGAGGCGGGACAGTTCACGGAAATGACCGTGGAGCTGCCACTGGTGCCGCCCCGAACGCTCTTCGGAGAAGTGGAGGAGGACGAAGAAGAGGCGGAGGCTGTGGAAGCTTCGCCGCCGGGCGACGGCTCCCAGGACGACGAATAGCGCCGTGAACTTCGACAGCTACAACCTCGACCCCACCATCTATGACGAGATGTTCCTGTCGGACGGCACGCCCAGGGACCACTGGCGCCCCATCCACGAGACCCTGACCGAGCTCTCCGTCGAGGAGCTCGGCAGCATCCAGGAACGGGTCACCCGCTCCTTCTCCAACGAGGGCATCTCCTTCACCGTCTACGGCGACGAGGAAGGCGAAGAGCGCATCATCCCCATCGACTGCCTCCCGCGCGTGCTGTCGGGCGCCGAGTGGCGGCATCTGGAGAAGGGTCTCACGCAGCGCGTTCGGGCGCTCAACCTCTTCCTGGAAGACGTGTACGGCCCGGCCCGCATCATCAACGACGGCGTCATCCCCGTCGACGTGGTGCGGGGCTGCCCCCAGTACCGCCTGGAGATGCGGGGCGTCTCCGCGCCCCACGGCACCTGGGCTGCGATCTGTGGCACCGACCTGGTCCGCACCAACGACGGCTTTCGCGTGCTGGAGGACAACCTGCGCGTGCCCTCCGGCGTCTCCTACATGATCGCCAATCGCAAGGCAGTGAAGGCCAGCCTGCCTCGCCTGTACAGGAGCTCCCGCGTCCAGGAGGTGGAGCGGTACGGTCTGCTGCTGCTCGAGACGCTGCGGGAGCTGGCGCCCAGCGGGCGGTCGGAGCCGTCCATCGCGCTGCTGACCCCCGGCGTCTTCAACTCGGCCTTCTACGAGCACATGTTCCTGGCCCGCGAGCTCGGCGCGGAGCTGGTGGAGGGGCGCGATCTGCTGGTCAGCGACGGTTTCGTCTACATGCGGACCACCACGGGACTGCGCCGCGTGGACGTGATCTACCGCCGCGTGGACGATGACTTCCTGGACCCGCTGGTGTTCCGACCAGACTCGCTCTTGGGTGTGCCCGGCCTCATCCACGCCTACAAGCTGGGCAACGTGGCCCTGGTCAACGCGCCGGGTACGGGCGTTGCCGACGACAAGAGCGTCTACGCCTACGTGCCCGATATGATTCGCTACTACATGGGCGAAGAGGCCATTCTGGCAAACGTCGAGACCTACCTCTGCCGCAATCCTGAGGGTCTGGAGTACACCCTGGACAACATGCAGGACCTGGTGGTGAAGCGGGTGGGCGAGTCCGGGGGATACGGCATGATCATCGGCCCGCACTCCACCAGGGAGGAGCGGGCCGAGTACGCCGTGCAGCTGCGCGCGAACCCCGCCGACTTCATCTCGCAGCCGGTGCTCGCCCTCTCCCGGGCGCCATGCCTGGTCGAGGGCGCCTTCGAGCCGAGGCACGTGGACCTGCGGCCTTTCGTGCTGCAAGGGCAGCAGACCCGCATGGTGCCGGGGGCGTTCTGCCGCGTGGCACTGCGGCGGGGCAGCCTGGTCGTGAACTCCAGCCAGGGCGGCGGCGGCAAGGACCTCTGGGTGCTGGGGGACTGACATGCTTGCTCGCAGCGCACAGGGACTCTACTGGATGGGGCGCTACCTGGAGCGGGCGGAGTTCCTGTGCCGCCTCCTGCGCCTGCAGGTGGAAGCCTTGGTCGATCGGCCCGTCCGCGAGATTCACACCGGCTGGCTCCGCATCTACGACACCCTGGGCCGGGAACCCCCCGGAGGCAGCCGCGACCTCCTCGGCGGCGAAGAGTTCACGCTCGCCGACTCGTACACCCTCGCCGACGACCTGACCTTCGAGCGCACGAACCCGGACTCGGTGTGGAGTTGCTTCGCCCTGGGGCGGGAAAACGCCCGCCAGATGCGCCACTGCATCAGCAGCGGGCTCTGGACCAGCCTGAACCTGGCCTACCTCAAAATCCAGAGGCTCACCATACAGGACATCTGGCGGACTTCGCCCGAGAGCTTCTACGCGGAGACCGAGGCGGAGATGAACACCTTCTCCGGCGTCGCCGCGGCCACCACGTACCGGGACGACGGTTGGCGCTTCACGCAGCTTGGCCGCTTCATCGAGCGTGCCCAGATCTCGTCGTCGCTGCTCCTGGCGCAGCTGGCCGCAGATGAGGAGGCGGGGGAGTCGTCGGAGGCCGACTGGACGAGCCTGCTGCGCATCTACCACGCCTTCGAGGTGTACAACCGCACGTACAGCGTGGAGGTGCGGCCGGACCAGGTGCTGGACCTGCTGGCCACGGACTCCCTGCTGCCGGACTCGCTGTGCAGATCGCTGGACCGGACGGCGTCAGACCTGCGCACCATCGGCCGGGGGCCGGACGCGAGGTCCAGCGGCGCCGCTCAGCGGCTGGCGGGCCGCACGGCAGCGCTGATCCACTACGAGTGGCCCGACAGGGAGGACCGCCCAGAGCTGCTGCTGCAGGTGCGAGAGTACTGCCGGGACCTGCACCACCTGGTGACCGCCGCCTACTTCGACTACCCCGTGGAAGACTTTCCCACCCGCTAGCTGCATGAGCGAGCCGGTGCTCTACCATGTCGAGCACGTCTCCCGGTACACCTACTCCTCGCCTATACGGCACTGCATGCTGTCCCTCTGCCTGAAGCCCCGCAGCGACGCCGGACAACGCCTCCTGTCGTTCGCCCTGGCCACGGACCCTCCGGCGGCGTTCAACAGCGAGACGGACGTCTTCGGCAACACCAAGCACGTCCTGAACGTCCACGGCGAGCACGCATCGTTGGAGCTCGTGACCCGTTCCACGGTGGAGCGCGCGAAGCCCGCGAGGCTCCCGGACTCCCTGGGCGCCGGCGCCTGGGAGGAGCTCCTCTCGTGGCGGGACGCGTTCGACTACTGGGACTTCATCCGCCCCAGCGCCTACGCGCGGCCCTCGCCCGCCCTGGCAGCCTTCGTCGACGAGCGGGACATCAAGGCCGGCGACGACCCACTGGAGTCCCTGCTCCGCCTGTCGGACACGCTCCACGACAGCTTCGAATACGTGCCGGGCAGCACGTCGGCCGCGTCGCCGATCGAGGAGACCTTGCAATCGAGGAAGGGCGTCTGCCAGGACTACGCCCACGTGATGATCGCGATTGCCCGCTCCTGGCACGTCCCCGCACGCTACGTCTCGGGCTACCTCTACGTCGAGGGCCAGAACGGCGAGGCCGAGATGCAGTACGCCTCCCACGCGTGGGTCGAGTGTCGCCTACCCGGTCTGGGCTGGGTGGGCTTCGACCCGACGAACCGCTGTCTGGCCGGCGAACGGCACATTCGGGTGGGCGTGGGCCGCGACTACCACGACGTGGCCCCCGTGCGGGGCATCTTCCTGGGCGGCGGCAGCACCCGGCTGGAGGTGGAGGTGCGGGTGCGCGCGGGGCGGGGCGGCGGGTAGCGGGGCTGCCGGCGTCGCCTCAGCGCCTGCGAGCGAGCACGAGGGGATAGTCTTCCCCCCTTTCGCAACCCACCGATCGCGTCTCGAGCAGCTCGAAACCCACCTCGGCCAGTATGTCCACGTACTCATCGAGGCTGTAGTTGCTCCAGTACATCGTCGCCCCGTAGAAGTCCTGCTCCGTGTAGCCCTCCTCGCTGTGATGGCTCAGCGTGCATAGCAGGTAGCCGCCCGGCTTGAGCCACCCGTGGACTTTCTCGAACAGACGCGGGTGCTCCTCCCTGGGGAGGTGAAACACGGAGTAGAGCGCGACCGCTGCGTCGAAGCTCGATGGGGGCAGGCGGACGGACGTGACATCCACACATAGGAAGGTGGCCGTCGGCGCATTTCGCCGCGCTCGTCGGACCATCTCGGGCGAGATGTCCACACCCGTGACACGGTAGCGATAGGCCAGCGACTTGGCGATGGGAACTCCGGCGCCGCAGCCAATGTCGAGCACCGCATCGCCGTCGACCAGTCTCGCGGTCAGCGCCTGGAGCTCGGCCCCGGACTCGGCGCTTCGAGATTCATGGTACGCCACCGCGCAGTTATCGTAGCCGCGACGCACCACGTCCTTGTAGTCGCAGCGTGGGTCAGTCGCAGGCATCATGGCGCTGCTTCCACGGGGGAATCCACGCGGCGGTCCAGCAACGGCAGCATCTCGTTTCGGGCGAAGGGCGCCAGCGGATTGCGCCGAACGCTAGTTGCCGCTGGTCTTGGGCAGGAACGGGATGATCTTGTCGGCCAGGGACGCGAGGTTCCGGGTCTGAATCCACACCTCGCCCGTGCCCCGGAACTTCATCACCAGGCCCTCTCCGCCGGCGATGAGCGACCGGATGCCGCCCACCTTGCCGATGGAGTACTCGACGCCTTCGCCGAACGCGACCAGGTGACCCGTGTCGACGACAAGCTCCATCCCCGGCACAACCTCAACCTTCTTGATCGCGCCGTAGGAGTTGTAGAAGACCGTCCCCACGCCCTCCGTGGAGAAGACCCGGATGAAGAACAGGCTCTCCCCGCTGAAAAAGCCCTTCATGCCCTGGAACTTCGCGTCGGTCTGGACGTTCTCGGTGCATGCCAGGAAGGAGCCCGACTGGACAAAGAGGTCCATTCCCGGCTGCAGGTTGAAGGAGCCTATGTCTCCGGGTGAGCTCGGGGCAAGGCTGACCAGCCCGCCGCCGCTCTCCGCAGTGAAGGTGTTGACGAAGAAGGACTCGCCGCCCAGCATCCTCTTGAACCCGCCGAGCAGGCCGCCCCCTCCCATGCCCGTCTGCATCTCGACGCCGTGCTGGAGGACCATCGCACCCGGCTCGGCCTTGATGGCTTCGCCCGGCTCCAGGTCCACCGTCAGCATGGCATAGGCCGGTTCGTACTCGATCGTTGTCTTCACGTCGCCCCTTCCCTCCCGGGCCGCAGGCCGTCGATGTTCCACGCGCGCCCAGGCGGCGCGCCGCTAGTGGATGTACGACTGGATGGAGACGGCCACGGACAGCTCGATGTCCCGGATGGCCTGGGTCATGGCCTGGCCGATGAGGTCCAGCTTGCGCACCTGCTCGATGCGGGCGGACGCCCTGTCGAGCTCCCGCCGTGACAGGAGCCCGCGGAAGATGCCGCACGCGTCGGCCAGACAGATGATGACCACGTCGCGCGGGTCGGGAATGTCGTCGCTGAACAGCACGCCCATGATGCGCAGCTTGACCTCGCGCTCCGCCTCGCCCTGGACGGCGGGATAGCGGCGGGAGCGAAACACCCACAGGAAGCGGTCGTCGCGGCGCTCCAGGATGCCGCCGGAGACCAGCCGGGAGAGCGCCTCCTCGCGGATCTCGTAGGCGCGATTCGCGGTGCGCTCCACCCAGAAGCGAGCGTCCCGCTTCCCCTCCCTGGCGATCTCCGCGAGCGTCGGGTCGAGCAGGCCATCGCCCACAGGTGTCGCGTCGATGAGCAGCAGGTTCTCCAGGTCGGTGTCGATGCGGTTCTCGAGCGCCAGGTCCATGAGCACGCTGCCGGCCAGGGCATAGTTCACTGACCAGCTCGGCACGTTCGCGAACCTGCCGTCCTCGTCGTTGAGCAGGAGCAGCATGAACTCTTCGGCGAACCTCAGCATGATGTCCCTCCTCACAGGCTCAGGAGCTGCGACCACCCTCGTCCGATACGGTCGTTACTGCACTGGCCCAATGCCATTATAGCCTACTTGGGGCCCCACTCGCATAGCGGGACCGGGACTGGCGGAAAGCCGGGCTCCCACCGCATCGCCGCATCACTTCCCGTCCGTGTCCGGCGGCGATGTTATAATCGAACGAACGCATTTCGACGACCACGGGGAGGGAACGGAAGGGCCTCGCATGGGCAGAACGGTCTACCTCGCCAGCCCCTACGGATTCTCGGCGCAACAGCGGGAGTTGCTGCTGCCGCAGCTTGTCGCCGCCCTCGAGTCGCTTGGGCTCGAGGTCTGGGAGCCCTTCGAGCGCAACAACCAGGTCGACTTCTCGGCGCCGGGTTGGGCGTACCGCATAGGCCAAGCCGACTACAAGGACGTGCGCGACGCCGACGCAATCTTCGCCGTGGTGAACGGCGTGCCCCCGGACGAGGGCGTCATGGTCGAGCTTGGCATGGCCATCGCCCTGGGCAAGCCCACGTTCCTGTTTCGGGATGACTTCCGTCGCGCCACCGACAGCGACGAGTACCCGCTCAACCTGATGCTGTTCACGGGCATGCCCCAGCAGGGGTGGCAGGACTTCTACTACACGTCCCTCGACGACATCGCATGCCTAGACAAGGCCCTGGCGCGCTGGGCGAAGGGACACCCCACCGACGCGGACATTGCGAGCGAATGACCACCATTCCTTGCCCGCCATCGTTATGTCGACCTCAATGACGCACACCTCCACCCCGGTCATCACCGTCCGCGGCCTCCGCAAGTCGTACGGCAAGGTGGAGGCCGTGCGCGGCCTCGACCTGACCGTGTCGAGCGGCGAGGTCTTCGCTCTCCTCGGCCCCAACGGCGCCGGTAAGACGACGACGGTCGAGATCCTGGAGGGCCAGCGGGACCGGACGTCGGGCGAGGTCTCGGTCCTGGGCCACGACCCCGGCCGCAACGAGCGCGCGCTGAAGCGGCGCATCGGTATCGTGCTGCAGTCCACGGGCGTGGAGCCCTACCTGACGGTGCAGGAGACCATCAACCTCTTCCGCGGCTACTACCCACATCCGCTGCCCACCGACGAAATCCTGGACGTGATCGGCTTGCGGGAGCAGCGCCGCACCCTCGTGCGACGCCTCTCCGGCGGCCAGCAGCGACGGCTCGACGTCGCCATCGGCCTCGCCGGCGACCCCGAGCTGCTGTTCCTCGACGAGCCGACCACCGGGTTCGACCCGTCGGCGCGCCGCGGGGCGTGGGGAATGATCAGGAACCTCCGCTCCCTGGGCAAGACCGTGGTGCTGACCACGCACTATATGGACGAGGCGGAGAACCTGGCCGACCGCGTGGCGATCATGGTCGACGGCCAGATCGTCGCCGAGGGAACACCGGCGGAGTTGGTCCGCAAGGACAGGGCCACGACCATTCGCTTCAGGGTGGCGCCTGGGGCCGGCGGCCCGCCTGCCGAACTCCGCTCCGAGCCCACCGGCCAGTCCGGCGGCTACGCAGTCACCACCGACACCCCGACGCAGACGCTGCACCGGCTCACGGGCTGGGCCGTGGAGCACGGCATCGAGCTCGCGGAGCTGTCGGTCTCGCAGCCCACGCTGGAAGACCTGTTCGTCGAGTTGGCGGACCGCGGCGGCACAGGCCAGGGGGACGCGTGAACGCCTTCGCGCTAGCCCTGCGACAGGTCCGCTACGAGAACACCGCCTTCTGGCGCAATCCCGTCTCGGCCTTCTTCGTCATCGTCTTCCCCCTGATGTTCATGGTGGTCTTCAACCTGATCTTCGGGAACTGGGAGATGGACGTGCCCGGCGGGACGACACATACCTCCACCTTCTACGTCCCCGCCATCATGGCGCTGTCGGTCATCTACACCTGCTTCCACAACGTGGCCATCGGCGTGTGCTACAGCAGGGAACGCGGGTTGTTGAAGCGCACGCGTGGCACCCCGCTGCCCAGCTGGTCGTACCTCTTCGGGAGGATCGCACACGCCGTGCTCCTGGCCATCCTGCTGGTCGCCATCGTCACGGCGACGGGCGCAATCTTCTACAACGTGGACATTCCCTCCAACACCCTGCCGGCGCTGGCCGTGACCCTGGTCGTCGGCGCGGCCACGTTCTGCGCGCTCGCGCTGGCCGTCACCGCCATCATCCCCAACGCCGACGCGTCTCCGGCGGTCGTGAACGGCGCGACGCTACCGCTGCTGTTCATATCGGACGTGTTCATCCCGCTGCAGGACGCTCCGCAGTGGCTCACCGTCTTCGCCGACATCTTCCCCATCAAGCGACTCGCGGCGGCGATGCACACGGCGTTCAACCCGTTCGAGACCGGCGCAGGCTTCGAGTGGGTGGACCTGCTGGTGTTGGGCGGTTGGATGGTCCTGGGGCTGGCGGTCGCGGTCCGGTACTTCTCGTGGGAGCCGCGGCGGTAGGCTACGCGCCCTCGCCGGTGTAGAACGCGCTGGTGCGCTGGGCCGCCGACCGAGCGGCCGCAGAGTCTGCCCCTGCTGCGATGGCGGCCCGGCCCCACGCCTCGCTGCTGCCGGCCATGAGCGCCCTCCCCTCCGCCGATGCGACGAACGCGGCCTCGTCGATCTGCGGCTCGTCCGGTCGCTCCAGGTGCGCCGCAAGCCCCATCAGCCCCATCTCCCAGCCGACGCCGGTCGCGCCCGGACCGAACTCGTCCCAGTGCGGCGAGTGGTGCGACGTGTGCGCAAGAGTCAGCCGCACGCTGCCGTCGCCTCCGTCCGCAAGGCGCACCTCGACCCAACTCACGTCACCGCCGAACTCCCACGTCAGCGCGAAGTGGGTCGGTGGCACGCACGCCGTGATCATCCCGTCGGCGTTGCCCTCGAGCTGATACCGCCCGCCGAGCTGCAGGTCGCCGGTGACGGACAGGAACCAGCGGGCGATGCGCTCCGCGCTCGTCAGGGCGTCCCACGCTTCTGCGGTCGTCGTCGCAAAGCGGCGGGAGAGGGTGACGACGTGGGCGGGGCATCCGTCGACGTCCGACGACGACACGGTACGCTTCACCGCGCGGAGCTCAGCTTCCACGTCCAAGCTCATGGCGCTTGCTTGCCCCGCCGGAACAGCGCCCTCACAATGCCGTTCAGGATCCGCAGCGCGAACTCCAGCAGCACCAGGAACAGCAGGTAGTAGACGATGTTCGTCGTGTAGTCCTCAGCCTCGCGCAGGGCTTCCAGCGACTCCCCGATGGCGAAGAACGAGGCGTCGATGAGGAAGACGGCCAGCACTGCGAACGGCAGGATCTTGGCCAGGTCCCGCGACAGGTCCTCGTTGTAGTAGGCGGTCACGCGGATCGCGCTGACCGTCGCCAGTGCCACCAGCAGCGTGTCGGCAAAGGACCGCTCCTTGGACAGAAAGGCCAGGATGAGCGTCAGCACCGCGAACCAGAAGAAGGCGAAGATGGGGAAGAGGATGATGTACTTGAGGACGTAGAAGAAGACGTGCAGCATTCGGCGCACCAACCGGAAACGCGACTTCTCGTACCGGCTCAGGTCGATCTGGAACATGTCCTTTGAGGCCAGGAAGCGATAGAAGTTGAACACGAAGACGGCGTAGACTGCCATCCCCACCACGTAGACCGCCACGTCGGACAGCAGGTCCATGGCGTCGTTTACGTTCAGGCCGCCGGCAAAGAGCTCGTTGATGTCCATACCGTCCGTCCTTTAGGAGGCCAACCTTAGCGCCTAGCGTTTCTCTGTCTCAGGCATGCCATGATTCCTTGCTTCCTGCTTCGCTGACTCTGGCTAGTATGGCGTCACCAAGAGACGGTCAGACGGTTTCGTTCCCGAAGGGATCGAGCACGGGCGCCCCCGTGGGTTCGAAGTGTTTGACGTTGCGGGTGACGACGGTGAGGCCGCGTTCGAGGGCGGTTGCGGCGATGAGCAGGTCTGCTTCCCGGTTGCCAAGGGAGGCGGAGAGTCGGCCCCATCGACGTGCTGTCGCGGCGTCCACTGGCAGGACACGGTCCGCAAACCATGCCAGGATACGCTCCGCCCACAGAGCAAGGTCACGAGCAAAGTTCGGGTTCAGGGGGGCCTGCCGGGCTATGCCGCGCTCCAGCTCCCCGAGGGTGACGACGCTGACGTAGACGTCGGATGCCCGCTGAGCCTCTAGCCACAGCCTTGGTCCAGGATGGCGGTCCGGACGGCGCAGGGCGGAGATCACGTCGGTGTCCAGCAGATACATCACCACTCGATGTCGCGAAGCTTCAACGGCGGACGGTCAAACATATCGTCCGGCCCGCCTGTGGGAATTGCCAGCAGGTGTTCGATGAAGGTGGGTGCGTTGGCTTTCTCCGCCTGGCAAAGCCGCTGGTAGTCCTCTACCGCCAATACGACGACGGCGGGGGCGCCTCTGCGCGTGACGGTTTGGGGCGCGCCGTCCAATGCAGCATTGACCACGGCGCTGAAACGGTTCTTGGCGTCTTGCAGTGACCATTCGGCCATACCTGCTGCTCCTTCTGGCTAGCGATGCTGGCTAGATTATTGCGCTGGCCAGTTGCCAAGTCAATCCTACGGGTCCGCCTGGATGGCTACACGCGGCTTGGCGTAGTCTGGGGCAGGACGACCTCGATCTCGACCATCTCCACGGTCGTCGGCAGATCGGCGGGCGCTTCACCAAACTCAGCGATGCTTTCCAGGACGTGCGCCGCAAGGGGCTCGCCGTGGTAGGCCATAGCCTCCTTCACCACAAGCCCTGCGACAAATCGCCGCCAGGATGACCGGGGACCGTAACCGTCTCCGGCTTGTCGGGATGATGGTACTACCGATGGCTGCCGCGAGTCCGGACCAACCGCCATCCATCGCGCTCTGTCATACGAATGGCATCCCTAACCGTCGACATAGTCAAACCGCATTGCATCCCTGATTCGACACCACCTCATCCCCTCGCGCCCCCGCCCCTCGCTTGACGCCTGATGCAGCTAGGGGTACATTGGCAACGCTCCACGTTCAAGGGGAATACCCGCGCAACTTCTCAAGGCCCGCACGAAGGAGGAATCATGCCAGCGCAGAAAGTCGATGTTGTAGTCCACGGCGGCACGGTCGTCACCGCCGCCAACAGCTTCGAGGCGTCCGTGGCCATCCAGGGCGAGCAGATCGCCGCCGTGGGCCCCCAGGAGTTCATGCCCGACGCCGACCTCACCATCGACGCCACGGGGAAGTACGTCCTCCCGGGCGCCCTCGACTGCCACGTCCACTTCGGCAATGCCGACGACCACGACCTGGGCCCACGGGCGGCCGCCCTGGCCGGCCTCACCACGCTCGTTCCCTTCATGCACTACGACCGGGGCGCGGGGGAGACCCTGCCCGACGCCATCAATCGTATGAAGAGGGAGCTCAGCACCCAGACTGTCCTGGACTACACGCCGCACTTCATCCTGGGCCCCCAGGACTACATCGTCGACGGCATCGCAGAGGCCATCCGCATGGGAGTGGCCTCCTTCAAGATGTTCATGACCTACAAGAAGGGCGGCGGCATGTGCACCGACGCCCACATCGCCAAGGCCATGGACCAGGTCGCAGCCCACGGCGGCATCATGCAGCTCCACGCCGAGAACGGTGACGTCATCGACTACCTGGAGGACAAGGCCATGGCGGAGGGGCGGGTCCACCCCCGCGACTTCTCGGCCACGTGCCCTCCCTGGGTGGAGGAGGAGGCGGTGAACCGGGGCATCAACATCGGCGCAATGACGGGCTGCCCCGTCTTCATCGTCCATCTGAGCACGGCCACGGCGCTGGAGCGCATCAAGCTGGCGCAGCGGCAGGGCCAGGTGGTCTGGACGGAGACCGTGCCCCACTACCTGCTGCTGGACGAAGGAGAGATGGAGCGCCTTGGACCCTACGCCAAGATCGGCCCGCCGCTGCGCTCCGCTGACCGCTTCCACCAGGAGGGTCTGTGGAGCGGCCTGCGCCAGGGCTACGTATCGGCCATCGGCAGCGACCACGCCCCGGCCCCCGACGACCGGCGCGCTCCGGGCTGGCAGAACATCTTCAAGCACCCGGACGACGGCAAGCCCATCCCCTTCGGCACGCCCTCCGTCGAGACGCTGGTGCGCCTGGTCTACAGCGAAGGCGTGGTCAAGCGCAACTTCCCCATCACCTGGATGGCGCGAGTGCTGAGCGAGAACCCGGCTCGAATGTTCGGCCTGTACCCTCGCAAGGGTACCATCCGGCCCGGCTCCGACGCCGACCTGCTGATCTACGACCCCGACCACGAAGGCGCCATCAGGGCGGTCGACCACCTCAGCAACGCAGGCTACACCCCCTACGAGGGTTGGGCGGTGAAGGGTCGCCCCTGGATGACGCTGCTCCGCGGCAAGGTGGTGCTCAAGGACGGCGAGCTCCATCAGCAGTCGGGGTATGGCCAGTTCCTCCCCGCGAGCCGGCCCACGGCGCCCATCATGGGGGCAGTGGAGTAGGCGGTTGTGGCCCACTACCTGGACGCGCTGGCCGAGTACGTAGCCGGGACGGATAGCGCACAGCTGCCGACCGATACCGTCCTCGCGGCCAAGGACGTGTTCCTGGACACCGTCGGGGCGATGGTGGCGGGCAGCGCGCTCCCGGAGAACGCATCGCTGGCGCGGCAGGTGGCCCACGCGCCGGGAACGCCCGGCGCTACGCTCATCGGCCACGATCTGAAGGCCGACCCCCTCCTCGCGTCCCTGGTCAACGCCACCGCCGGAGTGGCCCTGGAGGTCGACGAGGGCAATCGCTACGGCGGCGGCCATCCGGCCATCCACGTCCTGCCGGGCCTGCTCGCGGCCGCGGAGGAGTCGGGGGCCGGGGGATCGGAGGTGCTCGGCGCACTGGTCGCCGGCTACGAGGTGACCTCTCGACTTGGCGGCGCGACCAAGCCTCGACACAACGTCCACTCGCACGGCCACTGGGGCGCGCCCGGCACCGCGGCCGCCGTCGCGCGGCTCAAGGGCCTCGACGCCCCCTCGATTCGCTCGGTCATCAGCATGGCCGCGTCCATGAGCCCCGCCAACACCTGGACGCCCTGCTTCGAGGGCGCCACCGTGCGCAACCTGTACCCCGGACGCTCCTCCCTGCAGGGCATCCTGGCGACGCACCTCCACGCGTGCGGCTTCACCGCCCTGGCCGACGGCCCCGCCGACGTCTACGGCGTTATCCTGGGCGACGCCTTCGACCCCGACGCCGTGGTGGAGGGTCTCGGCGCCGGCTACCGCATCGAGCAGAACTACTTCAAGTTCCACGCCTGCTGCCGCTACAACCACCCCACCCTCGACGCCGTCCACGCCCTGCGCGGGCGGCACGAGATCGCTCCCGAGGAGATAGACCAGGTGCACGTGACCACGGTGCCCTTCCCCGCGGGCATGGTCGGCGCCTACCCGGAGAACCCACTTGCCGCCAGGTTCTCCATCCCCTACGCTGTGGCTGCGGCCCTGGTCCACGGCGAGACCGGCACCGGCGCCTTCCGCCCCCAGGCCATCGATTCACAGCGGGCGCGGGAGCTTGCGGGCAAGGTGCAGGTGAGCATGGACGCGACCATGTCGATGCGGCGGGACGACGGCGACACGGCGCGCGTGTCGGTGCGCCTGACCGACGGCCGCGAGCTGGTGTCGACCGCCGGCGCAATCTGGGGCGACGCGGCCAACCCGGCGCCGCGGGAGCGTCTGCACCGGAAGTTCCTGGTGCTCGCAGTCCCCGTGCTCGGCGCAGCCCGGGCCCAGGCCGTGCTGGAGCAGGTGGAGCGCCTCGACAAGCTCGACGACGTTCGCGAGATCACGAGACTGCTCGGCGGAGCGCAAGCGGCCTCGTAGCGACAACCCACAGGAGAGGGAGGAATCGTGAAGAACGGCTTCAAGGTCATCGACGCTGACGCCCACATGCAGGACCGGCTCGCAAGCTGGGTCGACATGGTGGAGCCCGAGTACTACGACCGGCGTCCTCGCATCCACGTCACGGAGGACCAGTTCGGCATGGGGCCGCGGATTGCGGAGTGGCTGCCTTCGGAGCTGCTCCCCGACGCCGCTCCTCGAACGACGTCCCTCCAGGGCGGCTCGAATCGCCGCCGCACCCGGCTGAACCTGCGCGAGATGATGCCCGCCAAGTACCCGGACGCGTTCCCGGCAGAGTGGAGCGCGGAGAGCCGCCTGCAGGACATGGACCGCTACGGCTGGGACAAGCAGGTCTGCATCCCGGACCTGGGATCGCTGCCCTTCATCAAGGTGCAGGGCCGCGACCAGGGCTACCTCTGGGCTCTCGTCCGCGCCTACAACACTTGGGCCCGCCAGTTCTGCGACGCCGACCCCAAACGGCTGTACGCCGTGGCGGCCATGCCCAACCAGCACGACGTCGAAGGGTTGGTGGCGGAGACCCGCCGCTCCGTCGCGGAGCTCAACCACGTGACCGTGCTGATGATGATGGCGAACCAAGGGACCCAGTGGCACGACCCCGCCTACGACCCGTTCTGGGCCCTGGCGGAGGAGTTGGACTTCCCCATGTCCTTCCACGGCGCCAGCAGCGGCGAGTCGCACACCGCCGCCCGATACCAGCCACGCCACGCAGTGCCGGGCCAGCAGGTGGCCCTGGACCACGCCGCAGGCTTCCCCTTCGAGAACATGCTGTCGATGGGCCACATGATCTACATGGGCGTGCTGGAGCGGTTCCCGAAGATGCGCGTCTCCTTCCTGGAGGGCAACGCCGGCTGGCTCCCCTGGTGGGTGAGCCGCCTGGACGACCACGCCATGGAGAGCCGTCGGCAGGGCATGTGGTTCGATGCGCCGCTGCTGCCTCTGACGCCCAGCGAGTACATCCGACGCCAGGGCTTCGTGGCGTGCGACGGCGACGAGGGCGCGCTGCCGGCCGTCGTGGCCTTGGGCTGGGGCGACCACGTGGTCTGGAACACGGACTACCCGCACCCGGACGCCCCGGACCCCGACAAGGCCCTGGACGGACTCCTGGAGCAGCCCATCTCCGACGAGGCCAAGCAGAAGATCCTCTGGGACAATGCCATCCGCCTCTACGGAGACCGCATCACGTAGCAACCACCCGCTCGTGGTGAGCCCCGTCGAACCACGGGCCCACGGTGAGGGCAGGGCGCAAGGGAAGCGACGGCCGATTTCGTCGTTCCTGCGGAAGCAGGAAACCTCGACACAGCAAGAGCCAGCGTTACAAGGGCGGAAGAGAAGCGAGGGCGACATGGAGTACCAGGTCATCTCCGGCGACTCCCACGTCGACATGACGTGGATGCCCGGCGACCTCTGGATCGACAACGCCCCGCCGCGCTTCCGCGACACCGCCCCCCGCGTCGTCGACACCAACGTCGGCCCCCGATGGTGGGCGGAGGGCAGGCAGCTCGGCATCCAGGGCGGCCTGGCCTTCTCCTTCAACCCAGCGGTGAAGGAGCGCTCCCGTCGCATCTCGGCCATGTCCGACGCCGGGTTCTACGAGGAGGGCCTGCACCCCACCACGCCGCACCTCCGCCTGCGCGACATGCAGCGCGACGGCGTGGAGGCGGAGGTCATCTACGGCCTGTCGGGCACGCACCTGCAGTTCCAGGACCCGGAGCTGCTCCGCTACATGTACCGGGTGTACTACGAGTGGGCCGCCGGCTTCTGCGCCTCCTACCCCGGCCGGTGGGCCGCCCTGGCGCCGCTGGTCATCCACGACGCGGACGCCGCCGCAGAGGACCTGCGCCTCGCAGCCCGACTGGGCCTCAAGGGCGCCGACCTGCCGCTCACGGCCAAGCCACTCTACCACCGCGACTGGGAGCCGCTGTGGGCCGCAGCTGCCGAGTGCGGCATGCCGGTCTCCTTCCACAGCCTGGGCCTCAGGCCCCGCGAGCTGGTGGGCGACGACGTCGAGACCTACAAGCCCCAGCACGAGAACCTCCGAAACGCGATGTTCCAGATGGGCGGGATAGAGGCGCTGGGCAGCATCCTCCTCTCCGGCGCCTGCCAGCGCTACCCGGACTTCCGCTTCGTCCTGGGCGAGTGCGGCATCTCGTGGATCCCCTTCGCGCTGGAGCGACTCGACGCCGCGTTCGCCGAGAAGCGCGGCGACTTCGCCACGGACCTGGACCGCAAGCCCAGCGAGTTCTGGCACGAGCACGGCCACTCGACGTACCAGGACGAGCAATCCGTCGCGACGGTGCTGGAGCTGGTGGGCGAGGACCGCGTCATCTGGGGATCCGACTACCCCCACCCGGACTCCGTCTGGCCCGAGTCCCAGTCGGTCATCGAGCGCAACCTGGGAGGCCTGCCGGAGAACAAGCGCCGCAAGCTCATCTGCGAGAACGCCGGCCGCCTCTACGGGTTTATCGCGTAGCCGCGCCCGCCCACCCCGCGAATCCAACCGGGAGTCCTGACATGGCCGAGCGCATCTACCTCAGAGGCGACGGTGGAAAACTGGAGCCTTTGGAAGAGGAGCGCTTCTCAACGGAAGACGATCTCCAAAAGTTGCTCGCAAACCACCCCGAATTGTTGGCTGGTGAGCAGGTGCGGCCCCAAGACCCCAGGCGATGGCTCGTCATCTCACGTGAAATGGGCATTGCCGAAAAGCCGGAAGAATCGACCCGCTGGTCCCTTGATCTCCTGCTTGTGGACCAGGACCGCATTCCGACACTCGTGGAGTGCAAGCGCAGCGCCAATACAGAGATCCGTCGCACTGTTGTCGGCCAGTTGTTAGAGTACGCGGCCTACGCGTCGGAGACTTGGACGGCCGACGTGATGCGCGAGCGCTTTGAGGCCCAATGTGAAGAGGTAGGCGACGACTCCGCGGCGCGCTTAGCAACCCTCCTGCAGACCGATGAGGTCGACATGGAGTCCTTCTTCCAGGAGGTCGCCCGAAACCTTGATGCACGTCATATGCGGCTGCTGTTCGTCGCCGACAAGGTCCCGGACGAGCTCCTGCGCGTCATCGAATTCCTGAACCGAGCAATGCCGGCCATCGAAGTGCTTGCGGTGGAGATCAAGCAGTTCAGGGGCCATGGAGGACAGACTTTGGTCCCGAGGGTGATGGGCAGAATTGCGGGCGACAGGAAGCCGAATCCACGCACCCCCAACTACACGCGAGAGTCGTTCTTCAGCGCATTCACCAATGCGACTGACCGCAAAGTAGCAGAGCGCCTCCTGGATGGTGCCGTGGCCGCCGGCGCGACGCTCAACTGGGGCAGCACCAGTGTCAGCATTCGCGCTAAGTGCCCCCGATGGGGGAGGAACCCGATTACCGTCGCCATACTAACGCCTCCAGGTGCACAGGGCGGTTGGGTGGGCGAAGAACTGAACGATGCCCATTTCGGCGAGGCGGTCTCCACCTACACCCCCTCACCCGACGAAATGGTTCTGGCCGTACTTCGGCGGTACATAGCGAGTTTCGAGGGCGACTCCATGAACAAGGTTGAGAAAGACAGGCGAGGCTGGAGCGCGTCGTACAATAAACTGGCGCCGCACGTTGACGTGATGGTGGAGCGGTTGGAGAAGGTTGTGCGAGAGTTGGGCGCTTTGCAATAGCGTGCGTCGGAACGCCGACCTTCACCCCCCACTCCCCCTACGCTTGACCAAACCCCCACCGCCTACCTAGAATGGCCCCACCCCAGGGTACCCGCCCGAGTGGAGGCGTTACATGGCTGCGCACTACAACCGCGGCGCCACGTTCCCCGAACCCCCCGTGCTCCCCGACGATCCCCTCATCGACGCGCTGGCACGCACCAACGCCAAGGTGGAGGACTTCGCCATCTCCCCCGACGGCTCCCGCATCGCCTACGTCTCCGCCGAGAGCGGCGGCTACGACCTGTGGGTCGTCGACATCGACGGCTCCAACAACCGCTGCATCGTGCACATGTACCCGGAGCAGTGCCTCGTCCCCTCCTGGTCGCCCGACGGCGAGTGGATCTCCTACGGGGCCCGCTACTCCTCGCCCACCGGCAACCTCTACATCGTCCGCGCCGACGGCACGGAGGCCCCCTACAACATCACCTACGACAACAGCCCCGGCCGCTACAACGAGTGGACTCGATGGACGCCCGACGGCAGTGAGGTAGTCTTCACCGGCGGCGGCCCCACCGGGCACAGCCAGGTCAAGGCCCTGCCCACGGAGATCCCCACGGGCAAGATCCGGCCTCGCCTCATCACCAACGACGAGTGGAACAACACCAACGTCCAGCTCTCGCCCGACGGCCAGTGGGTGGCCTTCCAGTCGGACCGCAGCGGCTATGCCGACAACAAGCGCATGGACGTCTTCATCGCCCCCATCTCGGGCGGCCCCGCTCGCAACCTGACGCCCAACACCAAGGACCACCACGACTCGCACCCCCGATGGTCGCCCGACGGCACGCGCATCGCCTTCGTCTCGGACCGCACGGGGTGGCGCAACATCGGCGTCATCGACGTCGCCACCGGCGAGACCACCATGCTCACCACCAGCGAGTGGGACGAGAACAACCCCTACTTCTCCCCGGACGGCAAGTGGATCGCCTACACGGCCAGCAAGAGCTGGAACTTCCATATCATGCTGGTCGCCGCCGACGGCAGCGGCGAGCCCATCCAGCTCACCCAGGGCGACGGCATCAACGGCGGCTACGAGGGCAGCCAGGTCCGCGGCTCCCTGGCCTGGACGCCCGACGGCAAGGAGATCGTCTACACCCACGCGGACTACCAGACCTGCAGCGACCTGTGGGCCATCCCGGTCAGCGGCGGCGCGCCTCGACAGATCACCGACCACATGCCCAAGGACCTGGACCGCAGCGCGTTCGTCGAGCCCACGCTCATCCGCTACGCGTCCAAGGACGGGCTGGAGGTGCCTGCGTGGCTGTACAGGCCGCCGAGCGCGACGGGCGCGACGCCGCTGGTCATCTTCGCCCGGGCCAACATCCACGGCTTCCACGTCAACGGTTTCTACCCCTTCATCCAGTACTGGTGCAGCAAGGGCTACACCGTCCTCGCGCCCGAGGTGCGAGGCAGCGGCGGCCTGGGCAAGGTCTACGAGACCATGAACTTCGGCGACTGGGGCGGCGGCGACGTCGACGACATCGCGGCCGGCGTGGAGCACCTGGCGAGCCAGGGCCTCATCGACCCGGCCAGGGTGGCCATGCACGGCGGGAGCACGGGCGGCTACTTCACCAACCAGACCATCTCCCGCTACCCGGACCTCATCAAGGCTGCCATCAACTTCTACGGCCCGCCGGACCTCGTTCACATGGAGCGCTACGGCTCCGCCGCCGGCAGGTCCACCCTCGGCGACGTCGTCGGCGGCGACTACGGCGGCCCGGACATCGCCCTCGACCACTGGATGGAGCGCTCCCCCGTCTACAACCTCGACAACATCGTCACGCCGCTGCTGTTCCTCTGGGGCGACCGCGACGGCGTGCGCATTAGCATGGCCCAGGACTACTTCCGCCAGGCCAAAGCCAAGGGGAAGTACGTGGAGTTCATCCAGTACAACTGCGAGCACCACGGCTGGTACGACTGGCGACCCGAGACGGTGGCCGACGCGCTGCGCCGCGCCGCCGCCCACGTCGCCAAGTTCCTGGGAGACTGACGAGCGGGAGGAGGGCGTATGAAGGAAGCCTACGGCAAACTGGTCTACGACTCGCTGGCGGAGGTGGTCGATCCGTCGCACACGGCGGTGGTCGTGGTCGACATGCAGAACGACCTCGTCGCGCCCGGCGGCCTCGCCGACCGCAACGGCGCTGAACTGGAGGGCAACAGGCGCATCATCGGCGACCTGCGCGTGCTGCTGCAGGGCGCCCGCGAGGCGAGCATCCCCGTGATCTACATCATGTACACCATCCATCCGGGGCTGCCCACGGTAACGCCCGCGTGGGTGTACAACGGTATCCGGCTGTTCAGTGGCACGCTCCTCTCGCCCGCCAAGAAGGGCATCTCCAGCCTTGAGGGCCTGTTCGAGGGCACCTGGGGCTGGGAGGTGATCGAGGAGCTGGCGCCGGAGGAGGGCGACATCCTGGTGCAGAAGCACCACCTGGGCGGCTTCTGGGACACCAACCTGGACAAGATCCTGCGCGGCAACGGCATCGAGACCGTGGTCGTGACGGGCACCGCCACGTCCGGCTGCGTCTTCGACACGGCCGTCGGCGCAGCGGCCAACGACTACTACACCGTCTACGTCCGGGACTGCGTGACCACCATGAACCCCAAGACCCACGAGGTGGGGATGAAGCTGCTCGCCGCCCGCTACGACGGGCCGTCGTCCGAGGAGCTGCTCGCCCTGTGGGCGGCCGCCGACGGCAACGGCGCAGGCGAAGAGGCATCGGCGTGACGCTTCTTGCGACGACGGACACGGTGCCCGGTGTGCGCGTGGTGGAGGTGAAGGGGCTGGTGCAGGGCAACGCCGTCAGGACGCGCGGCATCGGTCGGGACATCACCGCCGGGCTCCGCGGCATCAAGGGCGGCGACGTGCCCGAGTACTCGCAGCTCCTAGCCGCCGCACGCGCCGAGGCCACCGGCATCATGATCGACGCGGCGAATGCGCTCGGCGCAAACGCCGTCGTCGGCGTCAGGTATACGACGTCCGCAGTCATGTCGGGCGCGTCGGAGATACTCGCGTACGGCACTGCGGTCGTCGTCGAGAAGGACGCCGGCTAGGGTCGACCCGCCGGCTCGATACACAGCACAACGTTGAGGAGGTAGGGCATGAGGATAGACTTCGATACCCCGATCTACGATTCCTTCGAGGAGCTTCTGGACCCGTCGCACACCGCGGTCATCGTCGTCGACATGCAGAACGACCTGGTCTCCCCCGACGGCTTCCTGGACAAGGTCGGCGAGGACATCGGCGCCAACCGCCGCATCATCGAGCCCATTCGCACCGTCATCAACGCCGCCCGGCAGGCCGGTGTGATGATCGTCTACATCCAGTACACCATGGACAAGGGCCACCGGCTCGCAACGCCCGCGTGGGTCCACCAGGGCGGCGTGCTGGAGTACATGGGCGAGCGCAAGCGGTCCTACCGCGTCGAGATGGAGGCCTGCTTCGAGGGCACCTGGGGCTGGGAGGTCATCCCGGAGCTGGCCCCCGAGCCGGGCGACGTCTGCGTTCTGAAGAACAACATGGGCGGCTTCTGGGGCACCAACCTGGACAAGGTGCTGCGCGGCAACGGCATCGACACGGTGGTCATCACCGGCACCGCCACCCACGGCTGCGTGCTCGACACCGCCGTCGGCGCCGCCGGCAACGACTACTACACCGTCTACGCCAAGGATTGCGTGGCGACCAACGACCCCACGGGCCACGAGCTCGGCATGGCCTTTTTGGCGCAGCGCTACCTCGGGCCGTCCGCCGAGGACCTCGTCACCTGCTGGGCTTCAGCGGCGAGGCCGGTGGCGGCGTAGATACGATACGACGAACACAACTGCGAGGAGGAGCCCATGATTGAGGTGCACGGAAAGCCGGTCTATCAGACCACAGAGGAGATACTGCGACCCGAGCAGACGGCCATCCTGGTTGTCGACATGCAGAACGACCTGGTGTCGCCTGACGGGTGGTCCGCCAAGCGCGGCCACGACGTTGGCCCCAAGCTGGAGATCCTGGAGCCGCTCCGTCGGACCATCGAGGCGGGGCGACAGGCGGGCGTGCGCATCGTCTACATCGTCTACACCCAGGACGACCTGCGCTCGGCCATGGCCCCGGCGTGGATCCACTCCTGCTACAACGGCAACGTCGACCCGGAGACGCCGACGGTGGCCCTGGACGCGCTCTTCGACAAGAGCTGGGGCTGGGAGGTGGTGCCGGAGCTGGCCCCCGAGCCGGAGGACTTCATCATCGAGAAGACCCGGCGCGGCGGCTTCTGGGCCACCAACCTGGACAAGGCCCTGCGCGGCCACGGCATCGAAAGCGTCGTCGTGACGGGCACCGCCACCGCCGGCTGCGTCCTCGACACGGCCGTCGGCGCCCACGCCTACGACTACTACACCGCCGTCCTCACCGACGGCGTCGCAGAGACGAACCAGGAGCGCCATCAGAAGGGCCTGGCCGTCCTGGTCGACCGCTACGTGAGCGTGACCTCGGACGAGCTGGTGGGACTCTGGTCCTAGTTTCCCAACGGGCGCTCTAGAGCCGCCCTGACGAAAGGAGAAGGAACGTGAAGGAGATTCTCGGCCACTCGGTCTATGACACCCTGGACGAGCTTGCGGACCCGGCGCACACCGCCGTCATCGTCGTCGACATGCAGAACGACCTCTGCGACCCGGAGGGGCTGCTGTCGAAGGGCGGCGAGAACATCGCAGGCAACCGGCGCATCATCGAGCCTCTCCGCGTGCTGCTCGACGCGGCCCGCGCGGCCAAGGTGCCCATCATCTACATCCAGTACGTGGTGGAGAAGAGCCTGGCCACCGTGGCCCCGGCCTACATCCACTACTGGTACCGGGAGCGCCCCACCGGCGGCAGGAACAAGATGCCGCTGCAGGTCTGCGTAGAGGACACCTGGGGCCACGAGACCATCCCGGAGCTCGCGCCCCAGTCCGGCGACATCATCGTGCGGAAGAACCGCAACGGCGCCTTCTGGGCCACGCGCTTGGACCAGGTCCTGCGCTCCAACGGCATTGAGAGCGTCGTCGTCACCGGCACCGCCACCACCGGCTGCGTGCTCGAGACGGCCATCGGCGCCTACGCCCACGACTACTACGTGCTCATGGCCCAGGACTGCATCACCATGAGCAACCATGAGAAGCACGACCTGGGCGTCAAGCTCCTCCTCGACCGCTACGACAGCCCCATGTCGGAGGAGCTCATCACCACCTGGGCGGCGGCGAAGCAGACGGCGTAGACCGGACCCCGTCACAAGACCCTGCGAAAGAAACAGGGGAGGAGGCGGTTGCCTCCTCCCCTGTGCTTTTCCGCTCTACCGTAGACGCTACTGCGAGCCGCGAAGCCGCGGGTCCCAGATGTCCCGCAGCGTGTCCCCCAGCATGTTGAAGGCAAAGACCGTGACCGCAATGGCCAGGGACGGGAAGATCGTCAGGTACGCCCCCGCCAGGAACAGGCTCGTCGTGCCGTCCGTCACCATCCGTCCCCACGATGGCGTCGTGGGGTCAACGCCCACGCCCAGGAACGTCAGCGAGGACTCGACGATGATAGCGCCGCCCAGGAACAGGCTCACCACCACCACGTAGAGCGGCATCACGTTGGGCAGAATGTGGCGGGCCATGACTCGAACGTTGGAGCAGCCAATGGCACGAGCTGCCTCGACGTAGACGTTGCTTCTGACGGAGATGACTTGCGCGCGAAGAGGCCGGCTCGCGGGCGCGATGAAAGTGAAGGCGAGCGCGCCTATCACCGTGTTCTGCGATGGGGTAAAGACCGCGACAAGGAAGAGAGCGACCACCAGGCCTGGAAAGGCCAGGAGCGTGTCGACCACGCGCTGTACGGCGTTGTCGAATATGCCGCCGATGTACCCCGACGTCAGCGCGATGAGCAGCGCTATGGTTACCCCGCTCGCAACGCTGAAGATCCCCACCCTCAGGGAGATCCGCGAGCCCTGCATGATGCGGCTCAACATGTCGCGGCCTTGGCGGTCCGTGCCGAAGAAGTGATCGGAGCTCGGAGGGTCGTACCGGCGGTCCAGGTTCCGCTCGCTGTAGTCGTATGGCGCAAGGACGGGAGCAGCTATGGCGACGATAATCAGCACCGCGATAACCACCGCCGAGAAGCTCCCGAGGAGATTCGTGCGAGCGTGCCGCAGAACGATCTTTGCGCCCCGCTGCCAGCGCTCTGTCATGCCGGGAGGCGCCCGCAGTACGCTTGCTAGCTCCTCGCCTTCGCGTGTTGCCATCTGTCCTTTCCCTGTCCTCTATTCGTAGCGGACGCGCGGGTCAATCCAGCTGTAGAGAAGGTCGACAAAGAGGTTGATGCCCAGCACCAGCAGCGTCACGGATATGACAAAGAGCTGGATGACGGCATAGTCTCGGAAGAGTACGGTCCGGACCAGCCCCTGGCCCAGGCCGGGGATGTTGAACATGGTCTCCACTACCACCGCACCGGCAATGAGCTGGGCCACGTAGACCCCCAGCAGCGTTATCACGGGCAGCAGACTGTTCCTCAGGGCGTGCCGGAAGACCACGGCCCGCTCCCGCAGCCCCTTGGCCCACGCGGTGCGAATGTAGTCCTCGCGGATGACCTCTAGGAACTGGGTCCGAGAGACGCGCGCCAAGCCCGCGGCCATCGAGTATCCGACGATGAGGCCGGGGAAGAGGAGTGTCTTGAGACTTTCGATGGGGTCTTCGTGGAGCGGGACAAAGCGCGCGGGAGGCAGCCACTTGAAGGCCCAGATGAGGCCTACCATGACGACAGCAGCGGTCACGAAGGAAGGCATGCTTAAGCCGGCCACCACGATACCCCGGACCAGGTAGTCCAGCCACGAGTTTCGTCTGACCGCGGAGAGGATGCCCGCAGGCAGCCCAACGACCACTCCGGTCACCAGGCCAATGCCCATGATCGCAAACGAGGGTGGCAAGCGGTCCTTCAGCACGTCGATCGCGGGCTTGCGGTAGGCGAAGGACTGGCCGAAGTTGCCCTTGAGTAGGTTGGCCCACCAATCGTAGTACTGGATGTGGATTGGCTCGGCCAGGCCAACCTCCTCTCGCATCTGCATCTGGAGGCGCCGCTCGTTGGCTCCGCCGAAGAAGGAGTCCTCCGCGAAAAGGGCCGCAATGGGATCGCCGGGGATCGTCCTGAGAACGCCAAAGATGAAGAGGGATGCAATCAAGAGGGTAACAGGCACCACGAGGAGGCGGTTGATTATGTACTTCCGCATCCCAGTCCCAGACATATGACACCCTCTTGGTTCCCGTCTACGGGGTCAGGTTCTCATGCTATAGCTATGGGCCCGCCAGGGGCGGGGGCGCCCAACGCGAGCCCATGCCTAGCTTGCTGTTTCCACGGCCTCGCTCCCCAGCCCCGGCCCCTGTGGGCTGGGGCTGGGGAAACGCGGCCTGCTTGCGTTATCTGCCTACCGGTCCAGCCAGACGTGCCGGAAGCTCCAGTTCCCGTAGAAGGTCGGGCCCGGCTGGAAGTAGTTCTTCACGTGCGTGTAGAAGGGCACGTTGTTCGTTGCCCATAGGATGGTGATGTTGCTGATCCCGTCGTCCGTCAGCCAGCGCTTTTGGGCGTCCTTGATCGCAGCTCGCCGCTCTTCCATGTCCAGCGTGCGGGTCTGCTTGAGCCACCACTCGTCCCACTCGGACGTGTCCCAGAAGGTGTAGTTGTTCGGCCGGCCGAACTTGGTGAAGACACGGTCCAGCACCCCAAGCGGGTCGGCGATGATGGTCGCCCAAGCATTCTTCGAGACGTTCATCGAGCCGTCCAGCTGCCGCGGACCCTTCACCGGCCAGTCGATGACCTCAACGTTGGCCTCGATACCGATCTCAGCCATCTGCTCAGCGATGTTCTCCATCAGGTCGACGTCCCGGGGGCTGGGGGCGACGATGAAGCCTTCGGTCAGTTCAATACCGTCGGCATAGCCGGCGTCCGCCATCAGCTGCCGCGCCCTGTCCAGGTCCTCGGCCCTGCGGGCAGGGTTGAAGCCGGGGAGCTCCCCGATCTCCGCATCGGTCAGGGCGAAGTCGCCAAAGTCCCGGGGGTCCAGAATGTGTCCGGGGATGCCGCCGAAGGGCGGGTCCCCGTAGCCGGCTCGCGTCGCCAGTGTCCGGTCGATGGCGTAGTTCATCGCCGTCCGCACCCGCTCATCGTCGAAGGGCGGCTTGCCGGCGTTAAAGATGATGTTGTGCCAGACGCCGGGGTTGACCTGCCGGACGTCCACCTTGTCGCCAAGCTGGTTCTTGATGCCCTCGGCCTCGATCTGCTCGATCACCGGCCAGTGCTCGTACGTGTCCAGGTTCCCCGCCAGCATCAGCGCCAGCGCCGTCGCCTTCTCGGCGATGACCGGCCGGTTCATGGCGTCCATGTAGGGAAGCTGCCGGCCGGAGTCGTCCAGGCCCCAGTAGTTGGGGTTCTTGACGAAGGTCATACCGGTCTCGGTGTCCTTCTCGGTGGACAGGTAGGGCCCGGTCCCCATGTCGGCGTCCCGAGTGTGACCGTCACGCTCAAGGATGTGGGACGCGACTATGGAGATCTGCGGGTTGGCCAGCCACGGCAGGATGATGTAGGAGGGGCCGCCCAGGTCCAGCACGATGGTGTGGTCGTCGACCACCTGCACGCTCTGCACCAGGTCCTTGCACTTGTTCGCCGACTCACCCGATGCCGTGAACTCCGGATCCAGGCAGCGGTTGAACGTCGCCGCAACATCTGCGCTGGTGAACGGCGTACCGTCGTGCCATGTGACCCCTTCCCGTAGGTTCAGGGTCAGCAGGCTGCCGTCGTCGCTGAAGGACCAGTCCTTGGCCAGGTTCGGCACCAGCACCACGCCCTTCTCCGGGTCGAAGGGAGCGTCGTACGTCAGCAGCGCCTCGTACAGGATCTGCGCGTACATGGTGCTCGTCGCACCGCCGAAGTCCGACACCCATGTGTCGATGGTCTTGAACGTCGAGAAGGAGCGGCGGTTGATCGTCCCACCAAAGATGGGCTCGCCCTGGTCCGGGTTGACGCTGATCACCGCGTCGCCGCCCTTGCCGACCTCGAACGTCGTCAGCGTCGCGCCCGCCTCAGCGACCTTCTCCGCCGACGTCTCCGACGGCTGGGCCGTCGTCGTCGACGTGCTCGCGGTCGTGGACGCGGCCGTCGTCGTCGTCGATGTCGACTCCGTTGTCGTCGTCTGCGCCGCAGCTTGCGTCTGTGTGCCAGACGTCGTCGTTCCGGTGGATGCGCTCGTCTCCTCGTCGTCGCCGCCGCCGCAGGCAACCGCCAGCAACAGCGCAACGACTACCGCAAAGGGAGCGAGCTTCCACATGCCTCTCTTGCGCATAGCGCCTCCTCACAGATGGACTGTGGCCCGCCTGGGCATAGGTATACCCTTCGCACAGGCGATAAGTTGCCCAATGTAAGCACAGCCCTTGCTGGGCTGTCAAGGCCTTTATCGCGCGTAAATGGCCGACAGTAGCTGCTCTCTTGGGAAGCGCCTCTCGTTGCGCCGGAGAAGACGCCTGTGCGAGGCGGCCGCGGTGAGGTCGCCGGGGAGAGGTCGAGGCCCTGCGTTACGCACATGGGCCCGCCGGGGGCTGGTGCACCCTCGGCGAGCCCATGCCTAGCTTCGTCTTTCTGCGGTCACCGCTCCCCAACCCAGACCCGGGTGGGCCGGGGCTGGGGAAACGTGACCTGCTTGCGTTATCTGCCTACCGGTCCAGCCAGACGTGCCGGAAGCTCCAGTTGCCGTAGAACGTGGGGCCCGGCTGGAAGTAGTTCTTCACGTGCGTGTAGAACGGCACGTTGTTGGTCGCCCACAGCAGCGTGATGTTGCTGATCCCGTCGTCCGTCAGCCACCGCTTCTGAGCGTCCTTGATGGCAGCCCGGCGCTCATCCGTATCCAGCGTTCGAGTCGCCTTGATCCACCAGGCGTCCCACTCGGACGTGTCCCAGAAGGTGTAACCGTTGGGCCGGCCGAACTTGGTGAAGACACGGTCCAGCACCCCAAGCGGGTCGGCGATGATGGTCGCCCACGCTCCCTTGGAGAGGTTGTAGTCACCGGCCAGCTGTCGCGGGTTCAACGCTGCGAAGTCCATGACCTCCAGGTCACCGTTGATGCCCACCTCTGCCAGCTGCTCGCCGATGTTCGACATCATGTCGACGTCTCGGGGCCGCGTGTACACCAGGAAGCCCTGGTCGAGCGAAACGCCATCGGCGTAGCCCGCGTCTGCCACCAGTTGCCGCGCCCGGTCCTGGTCCTCGGCCCTGCGAGCCGCGCTGAAGCCGGGCAGCTCGGCGATCTCCGCATCGGTCAGGGCGAAGTCGCCAAAGTCACGGGGGTCCAGAATGTGCCCGGGGATGCCGCCGAAGGGCGGGTCCCCGTAGCCGGCTCGCGTCGCCAAGTTCCGGTCGATGGCGTAGTTCAGCGCCTGCCGCATTCGGATGTCGTCGAAGGGCGGCTTGCCGGCGTTGATGATCAGGTTGTGCCACACGCCCGGGTTCACCTGCCGGACGTCGATCTTGTCGCCCAGCTGGTTCTTGACGCCCTCGGCCTCGATCTGCTCGATGACCGGCCAGTGCTCGTACGTGTCCAGGTTGCCGGCCAGCATCAGCGCCAGCGCCGTCGCCTTCTCGGCGATGACCGGCCGGTTCATGGCGTCCATGTAGGGAAGCTGCCGGCCGGAGTCGTCCCGGCCCCAGTAGTTGGGGTTCTTCTGGAACGTCATACCGGTCTCGGTGTCCTTCTCGGTGGACAGGTACGGGCCCGTCCCCATGTCCGCGTCACGGGTGTGACCGTCGCGGGCCAGGATGTGCGCCGCCACCATGGAGATCTGCGGGTTGGCCAGCCACGGCAGGATGATGTAGGAGGGGCCGCCCAGGTCCAGCACGATCGTGTGCGTGTCCACCACCTGGACGCTCTGCACCAGGTCCTTGCACTTGTTCGCCGACTCACCCGATGCCGTGAACTCCGGGTCCAGGCAGCGGTTGAACGTCGCAGCGACGTCCGCGCTGGTGAACGGCGTCCCGTCGTGCCACGTGATGCCCTCGCGCAGGTGCAGCGTCAGCAGGCTGCCGTCGTCGCTGAACTCCCAGTCCTTCGCCAGGTTGGGCACCAGCACCACGCCCTTTTCCGGGTCGAAGGGGGCGTCGTACGTCAGCAGCGCCTCGTACAGGATCTGCGCGTACATCGTGCTCGTCGCACCGCCGAAGTCTGACACCCACGTGTCGATGGTCTTGAACGTCGAGAAGGAGCGGCGGTTGATGGTGCCGCCGTAGATCGGCTCACCCAGGTCCGGGTTGACGCTGATCACGGCCTCTCCACCCTTGCCGACCTCGAACGTCGTCAGCGTCGCGCCCGCCTCAGCGACCTTCTCCGCCGACGTCTCCGACGGCTGGGCCGTCGTCGTCGACGTGGTCGCGGTCGTGGTCGTCGCCGCCGTCGTGGTCGTCGATGTCGACTCTGTCGTCGTCGTCTGCGCCGCAGCCTGCGTCTGCGTGCCAGACGTCGTCGTTCCTGTGGCTGCGCTCGTCTCCTCGTCGTCACCGCCGCCGCAGGCGACGGCCAGCAGTAGTGCGACCACTACCGCAAAGGGAGCGAGCTTCCACATGCCTTTCTTGCGCATGACACCTCCTCACACATGTGCTCCCAGATTCCCGCATCGCCTGGGCATAGGTAGACCATTCGCACAGGCGATAAGTGGCCCAATGTAAGCATAGCTATCGCTGGGCTGTCAACCTCTTGACCGGCCCAGTTTTGCCAATGGCCCGTTCCCGCAGGCTCACTTGGAAGAGACGGGAGCCTTCTGGTACCCTGATGCACGTTGAAAACCTTGCTTGCAGGGGTGCCCGCGTGCGCATAACCCAGAGCCTCTTCCGGACCCAGCGCTCCGACCCTGGAGAGGCGGAGACGCCCAGCCATCGCCTGCTGCTCAAGACGGGCATGGTCCAGCAGGTCGCTGCGGGCGTCTATTCCTACGGCCCCCTGGCCCAGCGCGCCCTGGCCAAGGTACAGACCATCATCCGCGAGGAGATGGACGCCGCCGGCGGCCTCGAGGTCAAGCTGCCGGCCTTCCAGCCCCGCGAGCTGTGGCAGTCCACGGGCCGCGACCAGGCCTTCGGCCCCGACATGCTCCGCCTGGAAGACCGCCGCGGCCGGCCCATGGTCATGGCCCCAACCCACGAGGAGACGGTCACCCTGCTGGCCCGCCAGTTCATCCAGAGCTACCGGGACCTCCCCCGCATCCTCTACCAGATCCAGACCAAGTTCCGCGACGAGCCACGCCCTCGCGCCGGCCTCATCCGCGTCCGCGAGTTCGACATGAAGGACGCCTACAGCTTCGACGCCGACGAAGAGAGCCTGGAGCGCACCTACCAGCGCATGGTGCAGGCCTACCTCAACATCTTCGGCCGATGCCGCCTGCCCGTCGTCCAGGTCGAGGCCGACAGCGGCGCCATCGGCGGCAAGGACTCCCACGAGTTCATCCTGCCCACCCCCGTCGGCGAGGACCTTCTCTTGCAGTGCCCCGGCTGCGGCTACGCCGCCAACGTCGAGCGCGCCGTCTTCGGCAAGCCTCCCGTCGCAGCGGAAGACCCCCTCCCCCTCGAGGAGGTCCACACCCCCAACACGACCACCATCGAAGCCGTCGCGGATTATCTTGGCATTCCGACGAGCAAGACGCTCAAGGCCGTCTTCTACTGGGTGGACGGCGAGGTGGTCTTTGCGACCGTTCGCGGCGACCTCACCATCAACGAGATCAAGCTCAAGCGCGCCCTGAACGCCCAGGACTTGCGCCCCGCCACCGACGCGGAGGTCGCCGCGGCGGGCCTCGTCGCCGGCTATGCGTCGCCTATCGGCCTGACCTCCGTCCGCACCGTCGCCGACGAGTCGGTCCGGTCCGGCAGCAACTTCGTCGTGGGCGCCAACAAGCCCCAGTTCCACCTCCGCAATGCCAACTACCCCCGCGACTTCCAGGCCGACCTCCTCGCCGACATCGCCAGCGCCCAGGAGGGCCACCCCTGCCTGCACTGCGGCACGCCCCTCCGCTCCGAGCGCGGCATCGAGGTCGGCCACGTCTTCAAGCTCGGCACCCACTTCAGCGAGACCCTGGGCCTCACCTACCTGGGCCCCCAGGGCGTGCCCATACCCAGCATCATGGGCTGCTACGGCATCGGCGTCGGACGCCTCCTCGCCGCCTCCATCGAGCAGCACCATGACGACAAGGGCATGTGCCTCCCGCCCGCCATCGCGCCCTACCAGGTGTACCTGGCCGCCCTCAACGTCGAGGACCCCGCCGTCGTTCGGGCCGCTGACGATGTGTACGCCCAGCTCACGCGCGCGGGCGCGCAAGTGCTCTTCGACGACCGTGGCGAGTCCGCGGGTGTCAAGCTCAACGATGCCGACCTCATGGGCTTCCCCGTTCGCGTCGTCGTCAGCCCCCGCACCCTCCGCAGCGACGCCGTCGAGGTCAAGGCCCGCACCGACAGCGAAGCCACCACCCCCCCGCTCGAAGACGCGACGGCCGCCGTGCAGGCCATCCTGGAACGCTGAGGGTTGATGTGTTCGGCAGGCCAGTAAGAATAGCCGACGGCGTTTTCCAGCTACGGGCGCTCGGGGCCCGGGTCACCGTCCTCGCGGAGGGCGGCGACGCGATCCTCATCGACTCGGGCCTGCCGGGAAGCTCTCGCATCATCATGCGCGGCCTCAGGGACTGCGGCATCGCCCGCGACCGCGTGAGCCGCGTCGTTATCACCCACGCCCACCCCGACCACTCCGGCGGCCTCGCAGAGCTTGTCGACGGCGCCGCCGTTTCCGTCGCCGTCCACGAGTCGGAGGCGGACGTCGTCGAGGGCGGCGTCGCCGCTCCCAGCCCCCTCCGGTCAAACCTCCTCGCCGCCCTCGCCCGGCCCGCCATGTCCCGGCTGAACGGCGCGCCCGTCCCCGTCGACCAGCGCCTCCGGGACGGCGACCTCATACCCTTCCCCACCGAGGTCCGCATCGTCCATCTCCCCGGCCACACCCCCGGCAGCGTCGGCCTGCACCTGCCGCAGAAGGGCATAGTCATCGTCGGCGACGCGCTGCAGTACAAGTTCGGCTGGCGGCTCTATCCTCCCGCGCCCGGCGTCACCCGCTGCCCCGACACGGCCATGCGCTCCCTGGAGAAGCTCCTGACCTTGGACTTCCGGACCATCTGCTTCAGCCACTTCCCGCCCCTGCGAAAGAACGCCTGGGAGTCCCTCCGGCGTCTCGTCGAGCGCCACACGGCACGACCCTCCCGCTCTGTGCAGAACGCGCCCCAGAGGCCATAGGCATGCCCGTCACACCCGTTCGCGACACCGTGGTCGACCTCCTCCGCGAGGCCGTGGGGCGGCACGGGTCGCGTGACGCCCTGCTCATCAAGCCCGCCTTCCGGTATGTGCGCTGGTCCTACAAGCAACTCTGGGAGGACTCCGGCCGGGTCGCCACCCTTCTTCAACGCCGGGGTCTCGTCAAGGGAGACCAGGCCATCCTGTGGGGCCCCAACTCCCCGCACTGGGTCCTCGCGTTCTTCGGCTGCATCAGGGCGGGCGTCGTGCTCGTTCCGCTGGACCTTCGCAGCGCTCCCGACTACGTCGCCCGCGTCGTATCCCGCACCGACCCCAAGATCGCCTTCACCTCGCGCCTCACGCCCAAGGGCGATGTCGCGCTCGGCGTCCCGGAGATCACGTTCGAGGAGCTCGAAGCGGCCATCGCCGGCCTCCCCGACCCCGCCCCCGTCCCCATCGCCCGGGACGACCTCGCCGAAATCATGTTCACGTCCGGCACCACCGGCGACCCCAAGGGCGTCATGATCACGCACCGCAACCTCACCGCTAACATAGAGGGCATCGCCCAGTACATCACCGTCGCGCCGTCCAGCAGGCTCCTGTCCATCCTCCCCCTCAGCCACATGTACGAGCAGATGGGCGGCCTCTTCATGACCCTCCACTCCGGCGCCGGCGTCACCTACCCCACCAGCCGGCAGCCCACCGTCCTGGCCCGCACCATGCGGGAGCGCAGGATCACGACCATGCTGATGGTCCCCCAGGCGTTGGAGCTGCTGATGAACGGCATCGAGAGGGAGGTGGCCCGACAGGGCAGGCAACGGCTCTGGGAGCGCCTGCTCCGGATCGCCGAGCGCGTGCCCTTCGGCCTGCGGCGTCACCTGTTCCGCACAGTGCACCGGCAGTTCGGCGGCAAGCTCGACCTCATCGTGTCCGGCGGCGCTCCCCTCGACCGCGAGCTCGGCCGAAAGTGGGAGCTCCTGGGCGTCAAGGTCCTCCAGGGCTACGGCGCCACAGAGGCCTCGCCGGTCATCAGCAACCACACCATGCGCGAGCGCCGCCCCGACTCCACCGGCCGCCCCCTCCCCAACGTCCAGGTCAGGATCAGCGACCGCGGCGAGATTCTGGTCAAGGGCGAGAATGTCACCCCCGGCTACTACAACGCCCCGGAGGAGACCGCCAGGGCTTTCGAGGACGGCTGGTACAAGACGGGCGACCTTGGCTATTTCGACGACGACGGTTTCCTCCACATCCAGGGCCGCGTCAAGGACATGATCGTTCTGCCCAGCGGCCAGAACGTCTACCCTCAGGACGTCCAGAGCATCCTGGTCAAGCACCCGAACGTGACCGACGCCGTGGTCGTCGGCCTGCCCAGGGGCGCCTCCGTCGAGGTCCACGCCGCCCTCATCCTCGACGACCCCAAGGCCGCCCGCGAGGCCGTCGATTGGACCAACGCCCAGCTCGCCGAGCAGCAGCGAGTCCGCGGCTTCACCGTCTGGCCCGAGGAGGACTTCCCTCGCACCCACACCCTCAAGGTGAAGAACCAGGTCGTCATCGACGCCATCCTACGCGGCGCCGACCAACAGGCCCCTCCGACAGTCCCCGCGGCCCGCCCGGCTTCCCCAGGCCCCCGCGGCCTGGTGCACATCATCGCCGAAGTCGCACGCACGCGGCCGGAGGACGTCCCCGAGACCGCAAGCCTCGGCAACGACCTGGACCTCGACTCCCTCGGCCGCGTCGAGCTCCTCTCCGCCGTGGAGGCCGAGCTCGGCGTCTACCTCGACGAGTCCCAGGTCGCGCCGGAGACCACGGTCGCGCAGCTCGCCGCCCTCGTCGAGGAGGGCTCCCGGCGTCCGCCCGTCGTCAAGTTCCCCGTCTGGGGCATGCGATTGTGGGCCCGCATGGCCCGCGGCTTCCTCCAGCAGGGTCTCGTCTTCCCGCTCATGACCCTCGCCTACGGCCTGAGGGTGTCGGGCAGGGAGAACCTCGCCGGGCTCACCGGCCCCGTCCTCTTCGCCTCCAACCACCACCTGGGCCTGGACAACCCCCTCATCCTCAAAGCCGTCACCCGGCGGTGGCGACGGAATCTCGCCATCGCCGCCGCCGCCGAGCTGTGGCAGAACCCCGTCTGGTGGGTGTTGAACCCCCTCCTGGGCAACGGCTTTCCCATCGCCAGGGAGGGCCCGATCCGCCCCAGCCTTGAGAACCTGGGCCGCATCATCGACCGTGGCTGGTCGGTCCTCGTCTACCCGGAGGGCGTGCTGACCGTCGGTGGCCCCATGCAGCCCTTCATGCAGGGCGCGGGCCTCATCGCCGTCGAGGGCCGGGTCCCCGTCGTGCCCATACGACTGGAGGTCACGCGGTTCGGCATGCCCTCGTGGCTCCCCTTCCTCCGACGAGGCCGCGTCGAGGTCCGCTTCGGCCCGCCCCTCACCTTCACCCCCGGCGCCGACTACCAGCAGGCCACCGCAGCCATAGAGCAGGCCGTCAGGACCCTCTGACCCCACGGGCCCCACCCTCTCAATACCCCCGTATCCTCCTTGACAACCCCTTTGGAACCTGTCAACATGGCGGGTACGCCTCGCGGGTGGTAACGCTCGCGGCGCGCAAGAGCACCTTAACAGCTGGAATGTGGGAAGAAGGTCCGGTAAAAGGGACCACACGTAAGAAACAGACACAATTGTGGAGAGTTTGATCCTGGCTCAGGGTGAACGCTGGCGGCGTGCCTAACGCATGCAAGTCGAGCGGCTGCCAGGCTTCGGCCTGTCAGCAGCGGCGGACGGCTGAGGAGCACGTAGGGAACCTGCCCAACGGTGGGGGACAACCCCGGGAAACTGGGGCTAATACCGCATACGTCTCCGGGGCGGAGGTCTCGGAGGGAAAGGGCTTCGGCCCGCCGATGGAGGGTCCTGCGTCCCATCAGGTTGTTGGTGGGGTAACGGCCTACCAAGCCTACGACGGGTAGCTGGTCTGAGAGGACGACCAGCCAGAGGGGGACTGAGACACGGCCCCCACTCCTCCGGGAGGCAGCAGCGAGGGATCTTGGGCAATGGGCGAAAGCCTGACCCAGCGACGCCGCGTGGGGGAAGAAGGCCCTCGGGTCGTAAACCCCTTTTCCGGGGGAAGAGTAAGGACGGTACCCCGGGAATAAGCCCCGGCCAACTACGTGCCAGCAGCCGCGGTAAGACGTAGGGGGCAAGCGTTACCCGGAATCACTGGGCGTAAAGGGGATGCAGGCGGCAGGGTTAGTCGTCCGAGAAAGGTCTCGGCTCAACTGAGATAGCACGGGCGATACGGCCCCGCTTGAGACCAGCAGAGGCGGGTGGAATTCCCGGTGGAGCGGTGACATGCGTAGAGATCGGGAGGAACACCAGTGGCGAAGGCGGCCCGCTGGGCTGGTTCTGACGCTGAGCTCCGAAAGCGTGGGGAGCGAACAGGATTAGATACCCTGGTAGTCCACGCCCTAAACGTTGGATGCTAGGTATGGGGGGTATCGACCCCCTCCGTGCCGTAGTTTACGCGATAAGCATCCCGCCTGGGGAGTACGGCCGCAAGGCTAAAACTCAAAGGAATTGACGGGGGCCCGCACAAGCGGCGGAGCGTGTGGTTTAATTCGATGCAAAGCGAAGAACCTTACCAAGGCTGGACATGGCGGTAGTAGGAACCCGAAAGGGGGACGACCCGTAAAGTCGGACACCGCCGCAGGTGTTGCATGGCTGTCGTCAGCTCGTGCCGTGAGGTGTTGGGTTAAGTCCCGCAACGAGCGCAACCCTCGTCCCGTGTTGCACTCTCACGGGAGACAGCCCCCCGCAAGGGGGAGGAAGGTGGGGATGACGTCAAGTCCGCATGGCCCTTACGCCTTGGGCTACACACACGCTACAATGGCGGGGACAAGGGGATGCCAACCCGCAAGGGGGAGCGAATCCCGGCAAACCTCGCCCCAGTTGGAATCGGAGGCTGCAACTCGCCTCCGTGAACGCGGAGTCGCTAGTAACCGCAGGTCAGCACTACTGCGGTGAATACGTTCCCGGGCCTTGTACACACCGCCCGTCACGTCATGGGAGCCGGCAACACCTGAAGTCGCTGCGCTAACCCGTAAGGGAAGCAGGCGCCGAGGGTGGGGTTGGTGACTGGGACGAAGTCGTAACAAGGTAGTTGTACCGGAAGGTGCGGCTGGATCACCTCCTTTCTAGGGAGCATCAGGCTTCGGCCTCAGCTCCTAGGTCGGTGGGTCAGAGGCCGCCTCGGCGGCGGCGCCGTTGCCCTCGGCGCCAAACCTCTGCACCCCTAAGGGCAGGTCCCCTGAACCCCCTTCTTCTCACACTCCAGCAGTCAAGGTGCTCTTCCTTTTCCCATCACCCTGAGCCCGTCAAGGGCCTGAACTCGTCGAAGGACCGCTCGTGGTGACCCTGTCGAACCATCGCCCTGACACACCCTAGGGGCGGGTTTGAAACTCGCCCACAGCGCCGAGGCAAGGGCGTCCCCACATCGTCGTTCCTGCGACGGCAGAGCCTGCCCCTGCGAAGACAGGGGAACCTCGACGCCTTCCCACCTTGTCGTTCCGGTCTTCGCCGGAACCCAGGGAATGGGTCAAGGGGGAGTCCAGAGGGGGAAGGCCCCCTCTAGCAAGGGGGTCTGGGGGATGTGCCCCCAGTTCTCAAATAACCTCCGAGGGCGGGCGGGTGGGCCCCTCAAGGTCGCTCCGTAGGGAGACAACTCATCCCACCTCTCCCAGCGGGAGGGGCCGACGCCCAGCGTCGGGTGAGGGCGCGGGGGCACGGGGGCCGCAGGCCCCCAGAGGGTGGGCCCAACCAAGGTCGCTGCAAAGGAGAACCCCATGTCCATCATCGACCACAGAGCCGTCCCCGAGACCCCCTGGCGACCCAACTACCGCATGTGGAACATCGCCGGCCCCGACCAGGGCGTCTCCAGCACCCTCGCCTACAGCCAGGTCAGCCCCGGTGCAGGCGCCCCCCTCCACTACCACGAGGCTGACGAGCTCATCGTCGTCCTCCAGGGCGCACTGGAAGCCCGGCTCGGCGACGACACCCAGCGCGTCGGCCCCGACCACACCATCGTCGTCCCGCCGCGCGTCCCCCACGCCTTCACCTCCGTCGGCGACGACGACGCTCACGTCCTCGCCTTCTTCCCCGTCCCCGACCCCTTCGCCCACACCACCTACCTCGAAGGCCAACCCCCAGCCGCCCACCGCGACGAGTCCGCCTCTTCTTGACAGTATCCCGATCACCTTGAGCCTGTCGAAGGGCCTGACTAGCCAGCGGCCCAACCGCCGCAGCCCGACACCCCAGGATGAGGGTGCAGAGCCTGCCCCTGCAAAGGCAGGGGGCGCACCTCCACTGCCACCCGTCTCTTCCCCTAGCCTCTCCCATCCCTTACCCTACGACCATGCCGTCTTGCGATGAGCTAACCGCACAGTGGGAGCAGGTCCGGGAAACGCTGCCGGGCCCGCTGGGGCTCCGCATGCGTCGGGCGCTGAGCTGGCTGTGTCGAGCGGAGCAGGAAGGGGAAAGCGACCACGATGCAGCGTTCATCTTCTACTGGATAGCCTTCAACGCCGCCTATGCCAAGGAGGTCTCCCGCGATCCCACCTCAACTGCGCGGGAGCGGTTCGCCGGCTTCTTCCGCAACATCCTGTCCCTGGACTCTGACAACACAATTTACGACGCTATCTGGGAGACATTCTCCGGCCCCATCCGCCTCCTCCTGCAGAACCGCTACGTCTACCACCCCTTCTGGGAGCACCACGGCGGCAGGGGCTACGACAACTGGGAATACACCTTCGAGCAGGCCACGCGGCACGTCAATCAGGCCCTGGCCCAGCGCGACACCCACTTCATCCTCAGCACCCTGTTCGACCGGCTCTACGTGCTGCGGATCCAGCTTATGCACGGGGGTGCGACGTGGGGTAGCTCCGTCAATCGCTCCCAGGTCCAGGATGGCGCGCGCATCATGGCCACTCTCGTGCCCGTGTTTGTCCACCTCATGATGTCCCACCCCGACGTCGACTGGGGCCCGATGGACTACCCCGTCGTGCTCGATGCACCTGGCGGCGCCGCTTGACAGCATCGGGCGCGCAGCCCTACCGTGAAACCACCAGCCTGGGAGGAGCGCCATGAAGGACGGTTTCAGGGTCATCGACGCCGACGCTCACATGCAGGACATCTTCGCCTGCTGGGTGGAGATGGTCGAGCCCGAGTACTACGACCGCCGGCCCCGCATCCGCATCGTCGACGACGAGAACTTCCACAAGGGGCGTCGCTACGCTCAGTTCCTCCCCAGCGAGCTTTTCCCTGAGCCTCCCCGGCGTCGCACGTCTATCCAGGGCGGCGGATCAAACCGGCAGAGCCGCGCGCAGGCCAGGGACTTCATGCCCCGCAAGTACGGACAGTCCTACGAGGACGAGTGGACCCCGGAGAGCCGCCTCCGGGACATGGCCCAGTTCGGCTGGGACAAGCAGGTCTGCATCCCGGACCTCGGCTCCCTCCCCTTCCTCCGCGTCCACGACCGCGACCAAGGCCTGCTCTGGGCCGTGACCCGCGCCTACAACACCTGGGCCCGCGACTTCTGCAGCACCGACGCATCGCGCCTCTACGCCGTGGCCGCCATCCCCGACCAGCATGACGTCGACGGCCTGGTGGCGGAGGCCCGCCGCGCCGTGGCCGAGCTCAACCACGTGACGGTGATGATGCCCGCGCCGGCCAGGGGCCTCGCCTGGGAAGACCCCGCCTACGACCCCTTCTGGGCGCTGGCCGAGGAGTTGGACTTCCCCCTCTCCTTCCACGGCGCCAGCAGCGGCACGCCCCACACCTCCGCCCGCTATCAGCCTCGCCACGCAGTGCCGGGGCAGCAGGTGGCCCTGGACCACGCCACGGGCTTCCCGTTCGAGAACATGCTTGCCCTGGGCCACGTGGTCTACATGGGCATCCTGGAGCGCTTCCCCAAGATGCGCGTCTCCTTCCTCGAAGGCAACGCTGGCTGGCTCCCGTGGTGGCTCAGCCGCCTCGACGACCATGCCCTCGAGTCCCGTCGACAGGGCATGTGGTTCGATGCGCCCCTGCTCCCCCTGGCCCCCAGCGAGTACTTCCGACGCCAGGGCTTCGTGGCCTGCGACGGCGACGAAGGCTCACTGCCCGCGGTGGTCGCGCTGGGCTGGGGTGAGCACGTCGTGTGGAACACCGACTACCCCCACACCGACGCCCCCGACCCGGACACGGCCCTCGACGCGTTCCTGGTCCAGCCCATCTCGCAGGACGCCAAGCGCAAGATCCTCTGGGACAACGCCGTCCGCCTCTACGGGCCAAGGATCGAGGGCTAGGGCGCCCCATCTCCCTGCGGAGACTGAGGAGGGTTGTGTCCCGTTGGGTGGGCCCACCCGCTCGGTGCCATTCGCGCCTATGCCCCACCTCCTCCATCCCCTACCCTACCCCCATGCCCACCGATCGCACGCGCCCGCGCCCGACGTTCACCCTGAGCCTGTCGAAGGGTCGCCCTGAGCCTGTCGAAGGGTCGCCCTGAGCCTGTCGAAGGGTCGCCCTGAGCCTGCCGAAGCCGCCGTTCGCCTTGAGCCTGTCGAAGGGTCCCACGAACGGCGGCGGCCCATTCGCCGTTCCTGCCTCCGCAGGAACCTCGACATTTTCCCCCTCCAACAGTCGCCGTCCCATCGTGTTGGCTTAGGCGGCTGGCCGCTTGTTTCGCGCCCCCTTCACGCAACCCCTGTTTCCTATCTGGAGGTTGTTCCGCGGTTTTTTCGCGAGGCGTTCGTTTCGTATCTGTGCCCCGCGGTTCCAGCCCGCCTTCGCGAAACAACCCCCAAGCTGGCCCCTCTCTCCGATGGCCGGACGAAAGAACGAGTCCAAGCTGCGCCCCATCCCGGCGCGGAACAACAGCGATTCAACCTCAAAGCTGTTTCGAGCGCTGAAGGCGCGACCCCAGGCACAGAGCAGCCGGGAAAAAACGCGAAAAACGGGACGAATCGACTCGAGTCGCCGCTGCGCCGAGCCGCCGTCAGGCCAGGACGCGGTAGCGGTAGCGGGAGTCCATCAGTGCTCCCTCGCGGAAGCGGCTCCATCGCAGCGGCGTGATGTCAAAGCTCGTCGAGCGGCCCTGGGCGATGAGCTCCGCCATCGCCACCCCCACCATCGGCGACAGCTTGAAGCCGTGCCCGCTGAACCCCGTCGCGGCGTACAGTCCCTCGATGCCCTCCACCCGGTCGAGGATGGGGTGCCAGTCCGGCGTGACGTCGAAGAGGCCGGCCCAGCCTCCTCGGAACGTGGCCTGGGCGAACGCAGGGCATCGCCGCGCCAGTCGTGGCAGCGCCTCCGACGCCAGCCGCATCTCCACGCCAGGGTTGTAGCCTTCCAGCTCGCAGTCCTCCTCGCCGTAGCTGAGGAGGGTCAGGTTTCCGCCCTCGGGCCGGAAGGAGAACTCGTTGATGAGGTCCGCCACCGTCGGGTGCGAGGGCAGCACGTCGAGCGGACGCTCTAGCGTGAGCACCTGGTGCCGCATGGGCTTCTGCGGCAGGTCGACGCCCACGGAGGCGAGCAGCGAGTTCGACCACGGCCCCGCCGCGACAACCACGGTCGGCGTCGCCACGACGCCCGCCGGCGTCTCCACCCCCACGACCCGCCCGCCCGCGAGCCGGATGGCCGTCACCTCCGTCGACAGTCGCACCTCTGCGCCCATGTCCCGAGCGCGTCGGGCGTAGGTGGTCGCCACGGACGAGGGGTCGGCGTAGCCCGACTGGGGCTCGTAGGCGATGCCGGCCGCGTCGTCCACGTCGAGCATGGGCGCGACCTCCCGAGCCTCAGCCTGGGAGAGGACGTGGGTGTCCACGCCCATCTCCCGCTGCATGGCCACGTTCGCTTCCAGGGCCTCGCGGTCCTCGGCGGCGGCGAGGAGGAGGTAGCCCGTGCGCACGTACCCGGAGGGCCCGCCCACGGCCTCCTCGAAGTCCTGGAACAGCTTGAGGCTGTGCCACGACAGCAGCGTGGTGATGGGGTTGGAGTAGTGCAGCCGCAGGATGGCCTGGGACAGGCCGCTGCCGCCGCCCGCCAGGATGCCCTGCTCCAGCAGAAGGAGGCGCTTCATGCCCAGGGTCGCCAGGTTGTAGAGGATGCTGCAGCCTATGACCCCGCCGCCCACGACCACTGCGTCGGCTGTCGGCTGCCCTCTGTTTCCTCGGCTAGCGATCATCGCCGGATGGTAGCATGGCGAAGTTGGGCGCCACAAGCTACGCAGCACCGGCCTGCGGCCCCATGGCGATTGACGAACACTGACCGTTGGTCAACAATGGCCCCGTCTTCCAACCCCCATCGGCAGGAGCACGTCATGGACCTTGTACGCGGCATCTCTTTTCACACGTTCTCTATAATGGGCCGTTGCCGGCGGACCGGCGCACTTGGCGTGGGGATCACTACCCGCTCCATGGCCGTGGCCAGCCGGTGTCCTTACGTCCAGGCGAACGTCGGCGCTGTCGCCACGCAGGCCAGCACAGACCCTCGATTGGGCCGACTGGCCCTGCGCCTCCTGGAGCAGGGCTTCTCCGCGCCCAAGGTGCTGGAGGAGGTCGCCGCCAGCGACCCCTACATCGAGCACCGACAGATAGGGATCGTCGACAGGGACGGCAACTCAGCCGCCCGCACGGGCAGTGAGAACAAGGACTGGGCGGGGCACATCACCGGCCGCGACTACGTGGCCATGGGCAACGTGCTCTTGGGCGGACACGTGGCGGAGGCCATCGCACGCGGTTTCGAGGAGTCTGAGGACGAGGTGCTGGAGGAGCGCCTACTGCGGGCCATCGAGGCCGGGCGAGACGCCGGCGGCCAGCACGGCGGGCAGCGCTCCTCCGGCCTGGTCGTGTTCGACCGGGAGGTCTTCTCCCGAACGGACCTGCGGGTGGACCTCCACGACGAGCCGGTGGGCGAGCTCCGCCGCGTCTACAACGAGTTCGCGCCGCTCATGGAGTACTTCACACTGCGCGCCGCAGACCCCACCATCCCGTCGCCCGAAGCCCAGTAGCGACACAGCGCTCGGAGCGCCCAAACGTCCCGACCCGTCGCGGCTACTGGACGAACATGTCCTCCGGCAGGAGGGCCGAGACCACGTAGTTGGGAACGTCCACCACGTTGCTGATGCGCAGGTCAACCGCCACGCTGCAGATGCAGTACGCCTGCTCCCTGCTCCAGCCCCGGTCTACCAGCAGGTCGATCATGGCCAGGAGAGCGTTCCGGCAGGCCAGGGTCAGGTTCTCGCCCTCGTTCGTGCCGTCCGGAGCGATGGGCATGCCCATCGTCGCGGTGAACCTCTGCGGCGACGCCCAAGCGGGGTCGATGAAGTAGTCGCTGCGGCTGAACAGGGGCGCCTGGATATTCCGACGGCTCGCCTCGCCCTTGAGCACCCGGAAGCGCACGTTGGCCGTCGCCCCCATCTCGACGGCGGTCACGCACACCTCGCCGTCGCCCTGGGCGAAGTGGGCGTCACCAGTCGAGAAGAGAGCACCCTCGACGGAGACGGGCAGGTAGAGCTTCGACCCGCTTGAGAGCTGCTTGACGTCGAAGTTGCCGCCGTTCTCCCGGGGCGGGACGGTCCGCAGGCCGTCGGTGGCGGCCGCCCCGTCGACGGGGACTGCACCCCCAGGATCGGGGGGGAAGGCAAAGCCGCCGCGGCCCACCAGGTCCTGCTCCCGTTGCGCCCAACGCTGCACCTCGTCGTGCGACGGCGCCACGCCCGATACGCCCATGAACGACGCGCCCTTGATGCGCACATTCGGAAGCTGGGGCGACGTCGCCCAGCCATCGGCGATGTTCCAGTGCACCATGAAGGGGGCTTCGTACAGGTCTCGCAAGAAGCCCAGCCCAGGGATGATGCACGTGAACGCCCACGGTTCGGGCTGGATGTCCAGGAATTCCACCTCCAGCAGGTCCCCCGGGCCGGCGCCTTTCACGTAGACCGGCCCCGTGAGCGGATGGATGGGACCGGGGTTGAGGTTGCCGAAGTCGGCCACGGTGGTGGAGGCGTCAAACTGCCCGTCGAGCGCGTCCCGCGTGGGAAGGACGACCTCCTCTCCCTCGTCCACCTCCAGGACGGGCGTGAGGTCAGGGTGCCAGCGGTTATGTCCGGTATGGGGCTCGCCGGCCAGGGGTTTGCTGCGATCGATCTCAACGCTCTTCACGGCTTCTCCTTTCGAACTGCGCAGCGGTATAGCAAGGGTGTTGACGGATTGGCCCGATGCTACCGATGCTGAACGTACGCTGTCAAGGCGGGGGAGCCCTTCCACAATCGGTGAATCAGCACGCCCCACCCTTCCACGAGGCCGTTCCATCCACTACACTCATGGCAACCCAGCCCCCGGAGGAGGTCTCCCATGCCCTCGTCGCTGGTCTACGGCAAGCACCTGGTCTGCGGCGTCGACGCCGGCGGCCGCGCGCAGGTCATCGACAACGGCGCGCTGTTCCAGCGCGACGGCCGCATCGTCGACGTGGGCACCACGGCCGAGCTCCGGGCCCGCCACACGCCGGACGAGGAGATCGGGTCGTCGGGGCACATCGTCCTGCCGGGGCTCATCAACGCCCACCACCACGTGGGCCTGACGCCCTTCCAGCTGGGCAACCTGGACCTGCCGCTGGAGACGTGGATCGCCGAGCGCAAGGGAACACGGTACGTCGACCCCTACCTGGACACGCTGTACTGCGCGCTGCAAATGATCGGGTCGGGCATCACGACGGTGATGCACAACGGCGCCGGCTCCGGCGTGCGCATCACGGCGATGGGAGACCGCATGCACCACGCCCACGAGGTGCTGCGCGGCTACGAGGTGTCGGGGATGCGGGTGGCCTTCTCGCCCGCCTTTCGTGACCAGAACCAGATCGTCTACCAGGACGACGCGCAGTTCCTGGCCACGCTCCCCCGCAGCCTGGCCCAACAGCTCGAGGCGGAGCTTCAGGCCATGGCCATCACCTGGGAGGACTACATCACGCAGTTCGCCCAGCTTTTCGACGCCCACGGCCGCAACGAGCGGGAGCGCGTCCGACTGCTGCTGAGCCCGGCCAACGTCCAGTGGTGCACCGACGCGGCCCTGCAGGGGATGAAGGAGGCCGCGGCCCGCTACAACACGGGCCTCCACATCCACCTTATGGAGAGCGTCTACCAGAAGCAGTACGGCATCCAGACCTGGGGCGTGACTCCCCTGCGGCACCTGTACGACCTGGGCTTCCTGGGGCCGGAGGTCTCGTGTGCCCACGGCGTGTGGCTCACCGAGGAGGACATGGCGATCCTGGCCGAAACGGGGACGGTGGTCTGCCACAACGCCAGCTCCAACCTGCGCCTCAAGAGCGGCGTCGCGCCGGTGAACCGCATGGTGCAGAAGGGCGTCACCGTGGCCATCGGCATTGACGAGGCGGGGATCAACGACGACAACGACATCCTGCAGGAGATGCGGCTGGTCGCCAAGATCCACCGGGAGCCGGGGGTGGCCTCGCCGCTGCCGTCGTCGAGCGACGTGCTGCGCATGGCGACCGTCAACGGCGCGACGGCCACGCTCTTCGGCGCACGCATCGGGACGCTGGAGGTGGGCGCGCGGGCGGACGTCGTCCTGGTCGACCTGGAGCACATCGTCGAGCCCTACCTGGACCCGAGCACCGACATGGTCGACGCGCTGCTGTACCGCGGCCGCGGCCTGGACGTCGACACCGTGATCGTCGACGGCGAGGTGCTGCTGCGTGGGCGCCGCTTCACCAGGGTCGACAGGGACGCTGTGGTCGCGCAGCTCAAGGAGTCGCTGGCGCAGGAACTGACGGAGGAGGAGCGCACCCGGCAGCGGGTGGCGCGGGAGCTGCTCCCCTACGTCCAGCGCTTCTACGAGGCGTACCCCCCGGAGCAGGGGGCGCCCCACTACCTCTACAATCGCAGCGGATAAGCCGAAAGCCCAACGAACACGGTCCGGGAGGGCAGTCAGAAGATGGCCACGCGGGTGGAGCCCAAGGTCTTCCTCATCGGCGAGTCGCAGGTGCACCGCGACGGTCTGGAGGCCCTGCTGACGCACCTGGGCGCGCCCGATTGGCGGTCCGACGCGCCCACCGACATGGAGCTGCTGTGCGAGGTGTTCGGCAGGGCGTGCTACCGATCCTTCGGCACGGACCTCAACCCCAACGTGACCCGGGTCCGCCGCACCAACAAGAGCTACCTCACCAACATCATCCAGAAGGGTGACGGCTCGGTGCTGGAGCACGGCGTGGTCAACTTCTTCCTGGCCGACGTCAGCCGGGTCTTCACGCACGAGCTGGTGCGGCACCGCGTGGGCACGGCCATCTCCCAGGAGTCGCTGCGGTTCGTGCGTCTGACCGACCTCAACTGGTACGCGCCGGTGAGCATCCAGGAGTCGCCGGAGGCCATGACGATCTTCGCCCGCACCTTCGAGGAGCTGTCGAAGCTCCAGCGGGAGCTGGCGGAGATGTTCGCGCTGGACGACCGCGCCTCCTTCGACGAGAAGAAGGAGATCACGTCGGCGATGCGGCGTGTGGCGCCCATCGGTCTGGCGACGAACGTGGGTTGGTCCTGCAACATGCGGACGCTGCGCCACGTCATCGAGCAGCGCACGGCGCCGTGGGCGGAGGAGGAGATCCGGCTGGTCTTCGCCAAGATCGCCGAGATTGCCGTGGAGCGCTGGCCCAACCTCTTCAGCGACTACCGCACGGAGATGGTCAACGGCCTGCCGGTGTACGTCACGGACAACCGGAAAGTGTAGTCGGCCCCCACACCTCCCCGCCCGTGGTCCGACGGGGCTCACCATGAACGGGCCCACGCGCGCCACGCCCTCCTCCGGGAAGCATTCGATTCGTTTCGTTTCGTCCCGCGGGTTTTTTCCCGGCCCGTCCGTGCCTGGGGCGACGCGGCGGGGCGCCGAAACAGCTTTGAGGTTGAATCGCGGTTGAATCGGGGCTTGCGGAGGACCAGCTTGGACTCGTCTGATCGAACCGCCATCGGAGAGGGGGACGCAGGTTGGAGGTTGTTTCGCGAGGGCGGGTTGGAACCGCGCGGCGCAGATAGGAAACGAGTGCCGATCGAAACAACCGCGGAACAACGGAGGGGGCCGGCGCAGGCACGATTCGGGCCGCTGGAGAGGGGGCGCGGAACAACGTCCAGGCAGGGGCGAGAGAGGACGCGGGGACGACGATGGTGGTCGGGCGCGTGCGGTGTGTGGGCATGGGGTGATGGTAGGGGATGGGAGGGGTGTGGGGATAGGGGCGGGTGGCACGCCGGCACCCTCAGCGGGCGTGGGCCCGTGGTTCGACGGGGCTCACCACGAACGGGGGGGTGCCGCTACGACGCGATGTGGGGTCGAGCGGGACGTCCGGGGCGGTCCTCCACGGGCTCGAGGGACAGCCTCAACCCCAGGGCGTTGGTGATCTTCAACAGCGTCGCCAGGGTGGGGTTGCCGTCCTCGGACAGGGCCTCGTAGAGGTTGCCGCGGTTCAGGCCGGTGTCGCGGGCAAGGGCGCTCATGTTCCGTGTCCGTGCCACGTGTCGCAGCGCGGCACGAATCACGGCGCCGTCCCCAGGGTCCTCATCGACGGCAGCCCTGAGAAGCCCCCGGACATCCTCCTCCGTCCGTATGTAGTCCGCCGGGTCGAACTTTCGATACTCCTCGGTCATTGGCTTTCCCATTCCGTCGCCATCCTCCTGGCCCGCTCGATGTCCCGCCCCTGGAGAGGATTACCCTACCACCAGCATCTCGTCGGTGCTGAAGCGGTCCGAGAGGAGGCGGGAGCCGTCGTCGGTGACCAGCGCCATGTCCTGCAGGTGCCAGTAGTCGACGTGGGGCTCCAGGGCCAGCACCATGCCCGCCTCCAGGACGGTGTTGTCGCTGGGCACGAGGAAGGGCGGCTGCTGGTGCCACCACGCCCCCACGCTGTGCCCGGCCAGGGCCACGCGGCCCGTGAAGCCCGCGTCCAAAAAGGCATTCGCGGCGTAGCGGTAGACGTCGCTGGCCCGGACGCCGGGGCGGCAGTGGTCGATGGTGGCGCGGTAGACGTCCCGCACGGCGCCGTAGGTGCGGCGCTGCTCGTCGGACGGCGGGCCCATGATCACCGTACGGGACTGGTGGCCGGGGTAGCCTCGGAGATACGCGACGTAGTCGTTGCGGATGATGTCGCCCGGCTCGAACGTCGTGTCTCCCTCGCCGCCGTAGACCACGGTGTTGCGGCTGGAGTTGAGGATGCCGTGGGCCCACCCCGCGCCTCTGCGAATGCAGCTCTCCAGGATGCGCCCGTGGACCTCCCGCTCCGACTGCCCGGCGCGGACCGTCGAGAACACCTCCAGGTAGGCCTCGTCCAAGAGGTCGGCGGCCTCCTCGATCAGCGCAACCTCGGCGGGGGTCTTCACCCAGCGGGCCCGGTGCATCATCGCCGTGCAGTCGGATATGCGAGCATCGGGGAGGAGGGCGTGCGCCTCTTCCCAGTGGGCTGCGTTGACGTAGCTCTTCTCCAGCCCCAGCCGGCCGTCGGCCAGGCCCAGGTCGGCCAGCACCGCCGCGGCCTTCGCGTACACCGACTCGCCGTAGTCGTCGTACTGCTCGACGCGTTCAATCCACGAGTCCTTGCGGGCCAGGGGCGCGGCGAAGCTGTTGAGGACGAGGGCAGGCTTGCCGTGGCGGGGCCAGACCAGCAACACGCCGCGAGGCGAGTCGGCGAGGTCCAGGTGGCGGGCGAGGGTGCCGGGGTAGGCGAAGCCCGCGAGGTAGGTGAAGTTGATGCCGGACCGCAGGACCAGGGCGTCGAAGCCGTCGCGGTCCATGAGGGCGTTGACTCGCTCCAGGTTGGCGATGCTACCGGATCTTTCGGCCATTCTCAGCACCTCACAGTGGAATGTAACGGCCCATTGCGGCTAATGCGAGCCACGGGTCTCTTCTCCGACTGCAACCGACGAATGGGCCATGGCTGCGGCGGTTACGTGCAACCGCCGTCCGACGGCGCCCAAGGCAGCGTCCATCGCGTCCATTCCCGACCGGTGCTGGACGTCCAGCACCCGATCCACCTGCGGCATGTACCACCCGAGGCGGCGAGCCAACTCCGCCTTGCCGATACCCTGGTCTCTCATCTCCCGGTAGAGCATCACTTTCACCGAAATCAGGGTCGGCAGCACTGCATAGGTCTCGCCCAGAGACGGCGTGGGAATGTCCTTGCGGTCGTGGATGCGGGCTGCCAGAGCCTCTTCCAGGGCGTGAACGGCGCAGGCGAGGGCCTCCTCGCGGTCATCTCCGAAGGTCGTCAGCTCCGGGAAGTCGGGGGATGTTACGAGCAGGGTCCCGTCGTCATTCTCCAGCGTTATGGGATAAGCAAGCATCAGTCCAACCCCAAGTCCTTCTTGATCTTCGCAACGAGTCTCCGTCCTAACTCCCTCCGGCCACCGTGCATCGGCAATTGGCTGGTGCGGTCTCCGAGCCGGACGGTGAGATGGCCGCTTCCGCCCTTGTGGGTATGGACCGTGCAGTCATGCTTCCTCAACCAGCGACGGAGTTCCCGTGCGTTCACCCTCTCATACCATGCACAACAAGCGTGTTGTTGTCAACGTCCGTGTTGTGTCGAATCTCGGCTAGAACTCGAAGTCCCCATCCCAATGCAGCTTGCGCAGCTCAGCCGGCATCTGCTCGCGGAACGCATCGGCGCGCGCGATGAGCCGGCTGAGCCAATGGCCCGCCGGGACCAACGCCGCGGCCTCGTCGGCGGTCACCCACCGGTGCTCCGAGTGCTCGGCGCTCACCCGCAGGCCGGACGCGTCCTCGACGGAGCAGCCGAAGCTGACGCCCACCATGTCGTTCTCCGGCGTTGGCGCGCCGCGGTAGAAGTGCGTCGTGCCGAGGATGCACTCGATGCGCACGTCCAAGCCCAGCTCCTCCTGCGCCTCGCGCCGCAAGCCTTGGATGAAGCCTTCGCCCTGCTCCAGGCGACCGGAGCCGGTCTCCCACTGCCCAGGAGCGAAGTCCCTCTCCGGCGACCGACGGAGCAGCAGATACCTGCCGTCGCTGCGGCGCCAGACCAGCATCCCGACCATGGCTATGAACCGCCCCACGGGCATCAGCAGGCCTCCAGTCGAATGCAGACAGTCGTGCGCCTACCCCGCCATGATGTGGCGGTCCAAGAAGTCAGCGATGGCGGTGTAGGCGCGGACCCGGTTGTCGTACTTGATGAAGCCGTGGCCCTCGTTCTCGAAGCGGACATACTCGACGGGCTGGCCGCGCTCCTGGAGGGCGGCGACGATCTGCTCCGTCTCGCCGATGGGCACGCGCGGGTCACGGGCGCCGTGCAGCGCCATGAGCGGCGCGCGAATCCTGTCGACGCGGTGGATGGGCGATATCTCCCGCAGGAGGTCGGCGTCACGGTCCGCGTCGCCGTACTCCGTCGCCCGCAGCTTGCGCCGCCACGGGCCGGTGTTCTCCATGAACGTGTGGAAGTTGGCGATGCCGAACAGCTCGACGGCGGCGCCCCAGAGGTCGGGGTAGGTCGTGACGGCGGCCAGGGTCATGAAGCCGCCGTAGCTTCCGCCCATGACGGCGATGCGCTCGGTCCGGGAGTAGCCGGAGCTGACCAGCCAGTCGACGGCGTGCTTGAGGTCGCGCACGGCGTCCATGCGCTTCTCCACGTCGTCCTGGTGGACGTAGGTGCGCCCGTAGCCGGTGCTGCCCCGGACGTTGGTGACCAGCACGGCGTAGCCCCGGTGGGCGAAGTACTGCACGATGGGCGAGAAGCCCGGCCTCGACTGCGCCTCGGGGCCGCCGTGGACGTACACCAGCACGGGCAGGTCGCCGGTCGCAGCGGCGCCGGGCGGGAGGTGGAAGAACGACGGCACCTGCTGCCTGTCGAAGGTCGGGTAGTGGACGAGGGCCGACGGGGTGAAGGCGTCGTCAGCCAGGCCACCCAGGTCGCTGTGCGTGAGCTGCCGGGCGTCGAGCGACGACGCGTCGACGACCCAAACGTCGCTGGGACGCGTCTCAGCGCTCACAGCCGCTGCCAGTCGCTCTCCGTCGCGGGACCAGGTGAGCGTCGTAATGACGCCGCGCGGGAGGCCGTCGACGGCGCGGGGCTGTGCGCCCTCCGCGTCGAGCACCGCCAGCTCCGAGTAGCCGTCGACGTTGGTGACGTAGGCGATGCGGCCGCCGCGGGAGCAGGCCAGCATCTCGACGTCCCAATCGGGCGCGTGCCGGGTCGTGACGGCGCCGGTGGCAGGGTCCATGGAGGCCAGCGCGAGGAACTCGCGGTCCTGGTTGGTCAGCAGATGGACCTTCGTGCCGTCCGCCGACCAGTGGGGAGAGGCGTAGGCCGCGTCGCCCGTCCCACGAGTGAGCTGCCGGGCCTCGCCGGTAGTTATGTCGAGCAGGAAGAGCTCGTTGTAGAGGCTGGTGGCGGCCTGGCTCACGAGGAGGTAGCGGCCGTCCGGCGACCAGGCGACGACGCCGTTGCTGCCGTCCTGCTGCCACACGAGCCGCGCCTCGTCCGCGCCCAGGTCGCGCACATAGACGTCGAAGAAGGCGCGATGGCGCCGGTTGGAGACGTAGGCGACGGACCGACCGTCGGGCGACCACGCGCCGAAGGTGTGGATGACCTCAGGCTCGCTGGTCAGCGCCGTGACCTCCGCAGTGTCGTCGGAGAGGAGGTAGAGCTGGCCGCGCTCGTCGCCGCCCTGGTCCATGCTGAAGAGGATGTTGCCTCCGGCGGGGGCGTAGCGGGCGTCGATGATGCGCTCGGCGTAGTCGGTGAGCTGCTGCGGGGCGCCGCCCGCTGCGGGGACGCTCCAGAGCTGCGGGAGGCCGGAGACGTCGGTCAGGAAGGCGACGCGCTCGCCGTCGGGGGAGAAGGAGGGGCGGAGGGCGCTGCGGACGTTGAGAAACTGCTCGAACGTGTACGCCATGGGGCCTCCTGCGGCGGCGGCTGGTGGTGGGCGTAGTATACGCGCGATGGGGCGCGGGGGCATGCGCGAGCGGCGCACCCTTGACGACCGTCTATAATGGGGCCGGGTAAGCGCCACGCGTGCGGGGAGGGAAGCAACCGTGCTGGACGAGCTCAGTCGACACCATCGAACGCCTGAAGAAGCGCATCAAGGAGCACAGAGAGGCGAGATTCAAGACAACGAGCTCCAGACTCGAATCACCCTGATAGACCCAATGCTGCAGGCCTTGGGATGGGACGTCTCCGACCCTTCCTTGGTGACAATTGAACCCAGAGGACCTACAAGGGCTGGGCTGACTACGCTCTCCTGGACGATAGTGGCAGGACCTTGGTGTTCGTCGAGGCCAAGAGGCTCTCTGGAAGAGACGCTCCCATAGAGCAGGCCGTCTCGTATGCCGTCTCAGAATACATCAAGAACATGGCCAAAGTTCGCTACTGCGCCTTTACCAACGGAGACTTGTGGGAACTCTACGATATCTTTGATGGGCCAAAGAAAGTGCTGACAGACGTCCATCGTGTCGGATGAGACTGCCAAGTGCGCCCTACAGCTACTGGGCCTCTGGCGGCGACGCAGTATCGTCGATGGCTCCCACAAGGCAGCGCACTTCCGCCGGTGGTGTCCACGCAACCACCGCTCGATCTTGTACCCACGACACCTCCTCCGACTTCTACACCCCTTGCGCCTCCTGCAGGCTGGACGGCATTGAACCAAGATTTTGAACCCGTTCGCAAAGCCTGCGGCCCCAAGGCCATGAAGTTTCCAGACGGGAGCGAAAGCAGCTCACCACATATTGGCGGGCATGTGCTCGTCCAAACGGCTCGTTTGGCTCCATCAATACAGGACGCCTGACCTCCAGGCAGAATTGCCAGATTTACTCAGGGATTCCACGACAGGAGGAGGGCAGTTTATCCTGAGTAGGGACGGCAAACATCCCGACTCCAGAGAGTTCTATCGCCCATTCCGTGTTGCCAACGGGATCATTCTCGAAACCAGATTGACCGCCATTTCGTCGATCCGCCGCTCCATTCGCTTGCTCGAGCATTGCGGACAGGACCCGTCGCAGGTGCAGTTGCAGCTGTCCTAGCCACGCAGCGGCGCGCGGCCCCTCACCCGACGCTGCGCGTCGACCTCTCCCACGGGGAGAGGTGGGACATGACCCCTCGCCTTGTTGAAGCGGGGGCGGCTGCCTATAATGCGGGGGCGTGAGTACTCCCCGCTCGTCCTCAGGCCGCCCCTCCTTCGCTGCTCGCCTTCCCTTCTACTACGGCTGGGTCATCCTGCCCGTCGCCAGCATGGCGCTGTTCATCTCCGGGCCTGGGCAGACCTACTCCGTCTCCGTCTTCGTCGACCCGATCATCAGCGACACGTCGTGGTCGCGGACGCTGGTGTCAGGGCTGTACACGGCGGGGTCGCTGACCGCGGCGGCGGTCATGGTGCTGGTGGGCCGCATGCTCGACAGGCACGGCGCGCGGGTGCTGATGATGGTCGTGGGGGTGCTGTTCGGCTTTGCGGCACTGTGGATGAGCCAGGTGGACGAGCCCTGGGAGCTGTACGCCGGGTTCGCCGCCATCCGAACGCTGGGGCAGGGGTCGCTGTCGCTCATCGGGACGACGCTGGTCGCCCTATGGTTCGTGCGATTCCGAGGGAGGGCCATGGCCCTCTCCACGCTGGGAGCGGTGGCGAGCCGGGCGGCCTTTCCACCGCTGATCCACCTCTTCATCTCACGATGGGGGTGGCAGGGCGCGTGGACGGGGCTTGCGGTGATCATCTGGGCGGTCACGCCGCTGGCGCTGCTGGCGCACCGGAACCCCGAGGCCATCGGCCTCCGGCCCGACGGCGCAAAGGCGGAGCCCCCGAGCGCGGGGCCCACGCGCTCCGCCCCGGCAGTCCGGGAGGTCAACTTCTCGCTGAGAGAGGCCACGCGGACGCCCAGCTTCTGGCTGCTGCTCTTCGCCAGCTCGTCGCACTCGCTCATTAGCACCGCCCTGATCTTCCACATGGTGTCGGTCATCACCAGCCGCGGCTTGGACTCAGACCTGGCGGCCACCGTGCTGAGCGTATCGGCGCCCATGTCGCTAGCGGGCACGTTCGTAGCGGGATACCTGGCGGACAAGCTGCCCAACCGGTTCCTCCTGGCGGCGTCGCAGGGTATCCTGACGCTCAACATGCTCTGGATATTCGCCATCTCTGAGCCCTGGCAGGCCCTTGTGTACGGCGGAATGCTGGGCCTGGGCGGAGGCTTCTCGATGACCACCAACGCAGTCATCTGGCCCAACTACTACGGGCGGCGGCACCTCGGCAGCATCCGCGGCATCGTGTCCACGTGCATGGTAGGCTTCGCCGCCCTGGGCCCGCTGCCCTTCGGACTCCTGTTCGACCTGACGGACGGCTACACGACAGCGATCCTGGTCTTCCTGGCCATGCCGACGGCGTGCGCCGCGGCGGCGCTCCTGGCGCGCCCGCCGCAGAAGCAGGCGACGCCGACGGCCTAGCAACACAGCCCCAAGCGAGGTGAAGGCTTTATGTCAACGACAGAGCGGACCGTCACGCAAGAGGTGGTCGACTACATCCATGGGATGAGCCTCGCGGCCATACCCGCAGGCGTCCAATACGAGCTGCGCCGGTGCCTGGCCGACGGCCTGGGCGTCATGCTGGCGGGCGTCCCCGCCGGCTGCTCGCGGGTGGTGCAGCAGTACGTGCGGGAGCAGGGGGCGCCGGCGAGGGCAGCGGTCGTGGGCACTGCCACGCGGACGTCGTCGTCCCTGGCGGCGCTGGCCAACGGCGTCGCCGGCCACGCCGAGGACTACGACGACACGCAGCTTTCGACCACGCCCGACCGGGTCTACGGCCTCCTCACGCACCCCACGGTACCGGTGCTGGCATCGGCGCTGGCGGTGGCCGAGGAGACGGGCGCGAGCGGCGCAGCGTTCCTGGCCGCGCTGGGCACGGGCATCGAGGTCTCGTGCAAGCTCGCGGAGGCGATCAGCCCCACGCACTACATGCAGGGCTTCCACACCACGGGGACCGTGGGCGTGTTCGGGGCGACGGCCGCCGCGGCGCAGCTTCGGGGGCTGACGGCGGAGCAGACCCGGTTCGCGCTGGGCATCGCAGCGTCGAAGGGAGCGGGGCTGAGGGCGAACTTCGGCACGATGACCAAGCCCTACCACGCCGGAGCCGCGGCGGAGAACGGCATCGTGGCCGCTCGCCTGGCGGGGCTGGGGTACCAGGCCGACCCCGCCGCGCTGGACGGCCAGTGGGGCTTCTTCCAGGTCACGGGCGGCGGCGCGGAGCCGGAGCGGGTGCTGGGCCGCCTGGGCGCGCCCTACACGCTCGAATGGCCGGGGGTGTCGGTCAAGCCGTACCCGTGCGGCTCGCTGGCCCACCCCACCATGGACGCGATGCTCGACCTGCTGACGGCCCACGACGTCGCACCGGAGGACGTCGAGGAGGTGCGCGTGGGCGCGGGGAAGAACATCCTGCAGCCCCTCCGCTACCTGGACCCGCAGTCGGGCCTTGAGGGGAAGTTCAGCCTCCAGTTCTGCCTGGCCATCCTGGTGCTGCGCCGTCGCGCGGGCGTCGCCGAGTTCACCGACGAGGTGGTGCGCAGCCCGGAGGTCCGGGCGATGATGGCCCGCGTGTACACCTACCACTCGCCCGAGGTGGAGGCGCTGGGGACCGAGCGGATGCGGTCGGTGCTCGACGTGCGGCTCACGGACGGGCGCACGCTCCACAGCGACGCTTCGACCTCTCGCGGTACGCCGGAGCGGCCGATGTCGTGGGCGGAGATCGAGGGGAAGTTCCGGGACTGCGCGCAGGGCGTCCTGCCCGACGCGCAGGTCGCGGCGGCGCTGGAGCTGATCACGCGCGTGGAGGAACTCGACGACGTGGGGCCGTTGGTGGCGGCGGTGGTGGCGCGGGGGTGAGGCTCGCCCTTCGACAAGCTCAGGGCGAACGCGGAACCCTCACCCCAACCCTCTCCCAGAGGGAGAGGGGGAAGGATGCGAGATTCCTGCCTCCGCAGGAACGACGATGTTTCGCTACCCCGTCGTGACGGCGCCGACGGAGGCGGAGGAGACCATGCGCGCGTACTTCGCCAGGACGCCGCGGGTGTAGCGGGGCGGCATGGGTTGCCACGCGTCTCGGCGCCGTGCCAGCTCCTCGTTCGAGAGGCGCACGGTCAGCGCTCGGTCCTCCACGTCGAGGGTCACGACGTCGCCGTCCTCCAGCAGCGCGAGCGGGCCGCCCACCGCCGCCTCCGGGGCCACGTGCCCGATCATCGGGCCGTGGGTTGCGCCGGAGAAGCGGCCGTCGGTGACCAGCATGACGCTTTCGCCCAGGCCCCGACCCATGATGGCCGCCGTGACCGACAGCATCTCCTGCATGCCGGGGCCGCCCACGGGGCCTTCGTAACGGATGACGACCACGTCGCCGGGGCCGATGCGTCCCTCGCTCACGGCCTGGAACGCCTCCCGCTCCGAGTCGAAGACTCGCGCCGGGCCCTCGTGCGCGAGGTAGCGGGAGCCGGCCACTTTCAGCACGGCGCCTTCCGGGGCCAGGTTGCCTCGCAGGATGACCAGCCCGCCCGTGGGACTGCGCGAGTTGGGGACGGTGTGGACCACGCGGCCGTCGGGCGCGAGGTCCACGTCCGCGAGGTTCTCCTCCAGCGTCCGGCCGGTCACCGTGAGGGTGTCGCCGTGGAGGAGGCCGGCGTCCAGCAGCTCCTTCATCACCACGGGGACGCCGCCAACCGCGTCGAGGTCCGACATGACGAAGCGCCCGCCGGGCCGCAGATCGCCGATGTAGGGTGTGCTGCGGCTCAGCCGGTCAAAGTCGTCGATCTCCAGCGGGACCTCGGCCTCGTGGGCGATGGCCAGCAGGTGCAGGACGGCGTTGGTCGACCCGCCCATGGCCAGGACGACGGTGATGGCGTTCTCGAGCGCCTTGCGCGTCAGGATGTCGCGAGCGGTGATGCCCTCCTCCTGGAGGTGCTGCAGGGCTCGCCCAACCCTGAACGCCGCCTCGTCGATGCGGGGGTCGACGGCGGGGATGGAGGAGGCGCCAGGGAGGGACAGCCCCAGAGCCTCGATAGCGGAGGCCATGGTGTTCGCCGTGTAGAGAGCGGCGCAGGAGCCGGGGCCGGGGCAGGCCACCCGCTCCAGTGCGATGAGGTCCTCCAGGGAGGTGGTGCCCGCGGAGAACTCGCCGTACGCCTCGTACACGTCCTGGATGGTGACGTCCCCGCCCTGGTGGCGGCCGGGCATGATGGTGCCGCCGTAGAAGAAGATCGACGGGAGGTCCAGCCGGGCGATGGCCATGACCGCGCCGGGCATGTTCTTGTCGCAGCCGCCGACGATGACGAGGCTGTCCATGCTCTCGGCAAAGCAGACGGTCTCGATGGAGTCGGCGATGACCTCGCGGCTGACCAAGGAGCCCTTCATGCCCTCGGTGCCCATGGAGATGGCGTCGCTCACGGTGATGGTGCCGAAGAGGGAAGGGGACGCTGCCCGCGGCGCGGATGCCGTCCTTGGTCTGCTGCGCGAGGCGGGAGAGGTGGACGTTGCAGGGGGTGATGTCAGAGGCTAGGTTGGCCACGGCGACGAAGGGCTTGTTGAAGTCATCGTCGGTCAGGCCGGTGGCCCGCAGCATGGCGCGTGCGCCGGCCCTATCGGGGCCGTCGGTAACCACGTGGCTGCGGGGCTTGAGTCGTCGGAGCGTCTGCGTACTCATGGGGGCCTCCTGGCGGGACTGTGGGTGATTCTAGCCCATTTCCCCCGTCGAGAACAGGAACGCTTGGGCACCCGCCGCGTTGACAAGCCCTCAGGGCGGCTGCTGTAATGGTTCGGCCCGCCTGCCGTCAGGCGGCGCGGCCAGGGACACGGGGCTGTAGCTCAGATGGGAGAGCACCTGCTTTGCACGCAGGGGGTCGGGGGTTCGAGTCCCCCCAGCTCCACCTCTGTGCCCCATGGCTGAGTAGAAGCGATCGTCTCCCCGGGAGCCCCCACCGCCATGGCTGTTCGGACCATGCCAAGCCTACGACTCTTCTGCTCAGTAGGTCCCGTGCTTGGGCATACGATAGCCGACACGAGGCTCGGTGAAGACATAGGTAGGATTGTTCGCATCGTCTTTCAGCTTGCGGCGGAGGCTCCTCATGGCGCTCCGCATGGGCCTCAGGTCGCCATCGCCCCGCTGGTCCCAGACTCGATCCAGGAGATGGCGGTAGGTCAGCGTCCCTGCCGGCATTTGCTGCAAGCTCAGCTAGGAGCCGGAACTCTATGGCGGTCAGCCTTACCGAGCGGCCTGCGAGGCTGACGTTGCGCGCCGCAAAGTCCACAACCAGGCCTTCCCAGACATAGGGCGCAGGCGGCTCGGCTGGCCTCCAGGGCCGCTCTGCTCCGCAGGGCCGCTCGAATCCTCGCCGCCAATTCCGTAGGCGACAAGGGTTTCACCAGGTAGTCCTCGGCCCCCATGTCCAAGGCCCTGGCGGACCACATCCTCTTGGCCGTAGGCTGAAATGAAGATGACGGGGACGTCGGCCATGGTGCGGATGTCCTTCAACAGTTCGACGCCGTCGGTGCCCGGCAGAACCAAGTCCAGCAACACCAGATGGGGGCGCCTGGCCTCCAGGAGGTGCAAGGCCTCTATCGGGTCGCCGGTGACCGCTGACGCGTAGCCGGCCTTGGTGAGGACGTCGTGAAGGTAGCCAAGCATCTGAGGGTCGTCGTCCACCGTGAGGATACGCACCTGCTCCGTTCCCATACGCTGAGCGTCCACCATCGGCGTCGCAGGTGCGGCGACCGCGTGAGATGCGGTCTCCTCCAACACCGGAATCGTGAAGATGAACTTTGCTCCGCGACCTGGTCCGTCGCTCTCGGCCCATATCCGACCACCGTGGGCCTCGACGATTCCCTTGCTTATCCATAGACCTGGATCGGTATCGCCTCGTTCGTCCTTCTCCAGCCGTGAGGGTTTCTGAAAGAGAAGGAGCATCCGTTCGGGGTCCAGGCCGGCGCCCCGGTATTCCACAGACACCGCCACATGGGGACCCTCGACCATGGCGCTCACTCGGATTCAGGGACGACTCCGACGATCGCCGCGCAGCGTTGGAGAGCAGGTTGCCCAGCACTTGCGCAATGCGCCGGCGGTCCGCCATCACTCGAGGCAGGTCCGGCGACAGATCGACGCGGATGGGATGTGTGTTCCCTCCACACTGGAAGGCGCTCCTGGCCTCGTCCAACCAGTGCAGCTACGAAGGCCGGCTCGGGGTTGACGGGCAGCGTTGCCGTCTCGATGCGCGCTACGTCGAGCAGGTCGTTGATCAGTCTGCTCATCTGGTCGGCCTGCCGGTCGATGATGCGGAAGAACTGCACCATCTCAGCGGCGCCGTAAGGCGACTCGGCCCCGAGTACGGTTGTGGCAGCCCCCTTGATGGAGGTCAGAGGCCCCCGGAGATCATGGCTGACCATGGCCAGGAACTCGGCGCGAGTACGCTCAAGCTCCTGGAGCTCCGTAATGTCCTGCCCGGTCTTCGCCACCGACTCAACCTCTCTTCCTCAAGTGAATGCGCGTTGCGTGGGCCAGGGCTTGAGCCAGGTCCATCGGCGCCTTCAATGTGGAGCGTCGCAACGGAGGCTGGCGCCGATTGTACCGCACGGCGCCTTGAAGTACTTGCAAGAATTTGGGCTGTTTCAGGACTGTTTCCCACAGTCGTTTCGTTGTTGGGCCATCGTGTAGTCGGTGCCGGATCACCCACATGCCGGGTCGATGAACAGGCCAGTCGGATGCGGGCATGCCACCCCGCAGGACCGACCTGCTATACTGCCGCCATGTTCGCCGGCATGCGGAACTCGCTGCGAATGCTGTGGACGTACCCTGCGCCGTGGCACGTTCGCCTGTGGCTGCTGATGCGGAACGTGTCGATCAAGGCTCGCCGGCGGAGCCGCTGCTGCGGGCACCCCGGCCAACCGGGATGCTGAGTGGAGGCGCCTGAGGCTCCCGGCGGGAGCCACCACCCACACCATCACTAGTGGGTACGGAGTGAACCATCGAGGAGGAACGCCATGCCGCTGCAGCTAGACCACACAATCGTGCCCGCCTACGACAAGGTGAAGTCTGCGAAGTTCATCGCCCACCTCTTCGGGCTGGAGTATCACGGGACGTGGGGGCACTTCGCCCCTGTGAAGGTCAACGATGCGCTGACGCTCGACTTCGACAACTCGGACAGTCCGCAGTCGCACCACTACGCCTTCCTGGCGTCGGACGCAGAGTTCGATGCTGTGCTGCAGCGGATCAAGGATGAGGGCGTCGCGTTCGGCAGCGGCCCCCGCTCGCGCACCGACGGCGAGATCAACCACCGGCACATGGGGCGCGGCTTCTACTTCGAGTGTGAGAATGGGCACGTGTGGGAGGTCATCACCCACACGTACATCACCGACTGAGACCGTCGCCCTGAGGGCGCGCATGGCCGGACCGGGTGAGGGCCGCTACCTGGGCCTGGACGTCGGAGGGAGCAGCATCCGGGCCGGCCTGGTGACCGACGACGGGTGCGTGCTCTCGACAAACACGGTCGCCAGCCATCCGGGCGGGACGCGAGAACAGGTGCTGGCAGACATAGACCTCGCCCTGAGGCCCTTTCGGAGCGAGCGCGTGGCCGGCCTGGGCGCCGGCTTCCCATCCTTCGGCGACTACGAGCGCGGCGTCCTCGACAGCAAGCTGTCCGCATACCCCTCGATGCACGGCTACCCCCTCCGGCGTCACCTCGAAGACCTCCGGGGCGTCCCAGTGATTCTCGTGCCCGACGCCAATCTGCTCGCCTGCGGACTGCTGCGGTTCGGGGAGGGCAGGCGACTCGACAATTTCCTCGCCATCGGACTGGGGACGGGTACCGCAGTCGGGCTGGTCCGGGAGGGCCGGGTCGCAACGGGGACCGGCGGCTTCCCCGATGCGATAGCGCGTTTCTACAGGCGCTGGGGCTGGCCGGACGCGTGGCGGCACTCCGGCTATCGTTTCGCCGAGCACTATGGCGTGGACCCGGAGACGGCCTACTGGCGGGCGAGCACCGGAGACGCCGCAGCCCTCGGCATCTGGCAGCGGGTGGGCGAAGCGCTGGCGAACACTATCGTCCGGCTAGCTGCGGAGACCGGGACGACAGCCTGCGTTGTCGCCGGAGGACTGGCGGCGGCGTGGCGGTTCATCGAGCCGTCACTACGAAGCCGGGTGGATCCGGCGGGGATAAGCGTCGTAAGAACGGCTATGCCCTACCCATCGCTGTCAGGCGCTGCCGGTCTGTTCCGGTGGAGCTTGTCCCCGGGCCTCAGACCTTCCGAATCAGCATGACGCCGTCGCGGACGGTCAGGATGACCTGCGTGACCCTGTCGTCATTGGCAACGCGTGCGTTGAAATCGGCCATGGTCCTGGCGGAGTCGCTCTGCGGGTCGAGCACGGAGCCGCCCCAGAGGACGTTGTCGACGACGATCAGCCCGCGGTCGGAGATCAGCTCCATGGCGCGCTCGTAGTAGTCGGCGTACGGCTTCTTGTCGGCGTCGATGAACACAAGGTCGAACGGCCCTTCGAGCGAACGCATCGTGTCGATGGCGGGCCCGATTCGCAGTTCGATCTTGTGCCCGTTGGGACCGCGGTCGAAGTGCTGCTGGGCGATGGCGGCGGTGTCGGGGTCTATCTCGCAGGTGATGATCTTGCCGTCGTCCGGCAGGACGGCGGCCATCATCTGCGCGCTGAAGCCGGTGAAGCAGCCCGCCTCCAGGATGCGGCGGGCGCCGGTGGCCCAGACCAGGAACTGCAGCAGCGTCCCCTCCACCGGGCCGGAGAGCATCCCCGCCCTCTCCATGTTCTGTCGCGTGAAAGCGACCAGCTCGGCGAGGTGGGACGGCAGCGGCGTTGTGTGCTTGAGGGCGTACTCGTCCAGCTGCTCGCGGGTGGGCGTCATCGGCGGCTCCTCCAGTGTTGCCAGATGTGCGGTGTTGGCTGCGACGAATTTCGATGCTTCACGGGACGCTGTACCCTAGGCATCCGGCGCTTTCGATGTGGTATTGTACCATGACGCATGAAGGCCACCGAACGAACGGAGAGCGATGATCCGAAGGGTGGATGCCACGTGAAGCACGTTCGTATCGCAGTCTCTCCGGTCCTTACGTCTCGGGTCTGGTACGTGGGTATACGCTAACGCCCGTGCAGCAGCTACGCAACGGCCTCCTGTCCCGCAGCGCTCTCCCGTATTTCGCACTTGCCGCGCTCCTCGTCGCCGTCACGCAGGTGACGCTGGGCGGCGTCGTGCGGGTTACCGACTCCGGCCTGGGGTGCCCGGACTGGCCCCTGTGCGACGGGCGAATCATCCCAGTCTTCGAACGGGCGCCCCTCGTCGAGTTCAGCCATCGCCTGGTGGGCTCCGTCGTGGGGCTGCTCGCGCTGGCCGTGGCGGTGCTGGCGGTGCGCCGCCATCGGGCCGAGAGCCGAGTGCTGCTCCCCAGCGTTGTTGGCGGAATCCTGGTCCTCGCGGCTGGTTTGCTGGGCGCCGTCGTGGTCTGGACGGAGCTGGCGTGGTGGGTGCGCCTCATCCACCTTGGGCTCGCACAGGGCGTCGTCGCTTGCATGGTCGTCGTCACGCTGGCGTCGTGGCCGGCCGCAGTGGACGGCGCGCACGAGGCTGGCCGCTCGAAGTGGCCCAAGGCGCTGGCCCACACAGCGGTTGCGGGCACCTTCCTCGTCATCCTGTCGGGCTCGTACATGGTGGGCTACGGCGCCAGCGCCTCCTGCGACACGTGGCCGCTGTGCAACGGCAGCCTGATGCCGGAAGGCACGGCGTTCGCGATACACATGGGCCACCGCCTGCTCTCGGCTCTGGCCGGGGTCGTGGTCATCGCCGCGGCGATCATGGTGCTCAGGCGTGGAACACCCACCTCCGTCCGTTCCATCGCGTGGCTGGTCATCGTTGCGATGGGCGGTCAGACGCTCCTGGGCGCCTTCACGGTCTGGGCCGACTTCACCGTCGCGATGCGGGCCGCTCACCTGGGGGGCGCCACGCTGCTATGGGCCGCAGTGGTGGGCCTGGCGACGTTGCACAGCTTGTCCCGTGAGCCCGCTCCGGCGCTCGCCGGGGCCGGGGGGACAGCATCGTGACGACCCACGTCTCCACTCCTAGGAGCGTCCTCAGGGACTACCTGAGCCTGAGCAAGCCGCGCATCGTCCTGCTGCTTGTGTTCACGGCGTTGTGCGGCATGTTCCTCGCCGCCGAGGGCCCACCCGGCCTGACGCTGGCCCTGGTCGTGGCCGGCGGCGGCGCGCTGGCGGCCGCCGGCGCGAACGCGCTGAACCACTTCCTCGACAGGGACATCGACGCCCGGATGCGAAGGACGAGGAACCGCCCCGTGCCCGCGCTGCGAGTGAAACCGCGGGGCGCGCTGCTGTTCGGGCTCGTAACGAACCTCATCGCATTCATCCTCTTCTTCACGCTGGCCAACCCACTGAGCGCTGTCCTGACACTGTGCGCCACCCTCTTCTACGTCTTCGTCTACACGATGGGCCTGAAGCGGACTACCCCGCAGAACATCGTCATCGGCGGCGCGGCCGGGGCGCTGCCTCCCGTCATCGGCTGGGCCGCGGTGACCGGCAGCCTGGGGCTTCCGGCGGCCTACATGTTCGCCATCATCTTCTTCTGGACGCCGCCGCACTTCTGGGCGCTGGCGCTGCTGTTGAAGGACGACTACGCGAGGGCGGGGGTGCCCATGCTCCCGGTTGTGGTGGGCGTCGCCGAGACCAAGAGGAACATCTTCCTGTACACCATCCTGCTCTTGGTGCTGACGTGCCTCTTCGTCGTCACCCAGGCGGTCGGATGGCTCTACCTGGGCGTCGCGGTGGCGCTGGGACTGCTGTTCATCTACTACGCGGTGCGCCTGCTGAGGCGTCCGGGGATCCAGGGCGCGCTGGGGACGTACCTCTACTCGCTGACCTACCTCACACTGCTCTTCGCCGCGATAGCAGTCGACGGATCAGTCGGCTGGAACGGGGTGCTGGGCTAGCTCGGGGCCGCCCTCTGTCCCTGCATCTGCGTCGCCACAAGCTGCGCGTACAGCCCACCGCGAGCAAGCAGCTCCTCGTGCTTGCCCTGCTCGACGACCACGCCCTCATCGAGCACCAGGATGTTGTCCGCGTCGCGGATGGTCGACAGCCTGTGGGCCATCACAATCGTCGTCCTGCCGGTCATGAGCCGGTCGAGCGCCTCCCTCACGGTCGCCTCGCTGATGGCGTCCAGGTGCGACGTGGCCTCGTCCAGGATCAGCACCGGGGCGTTCTTGAGGATTGCCCGGGCAATCGCGATACGCTGTCGCTGACCACCCGATAGCTGCATTCCCCGCTCCCCGACGCGGGTGTCGTAGCCGTCCGGGAACGACTCGATGAACTCCTCGGCGTTGGCCTGCCTCGCGGCCTCCTCCACCTCCGAGTCCGTGGCGTCGTTCCGTCCAAGGCGGATGTTCTCGCGGATGGTGTCGTTGAACAGGTACGTGTCCTGAGCGACAAGGGCCATTCGGCCGCGCAGGTCATCGAGCAGCAGCTCGTCCAGGCTGTGGCCCTGCAGGGCGATGTCGCCCCGGTCCGGGTCCCAGAAGCGCATCATGAGATAGGCGACCGTCGTCTTGCCCGCGCCCGAACGGCCCACGATGGCCACAGTCTGCCCCGAGCCTATGCCGAACGACACGTCGACCAGCGCCTGCGGGTCGCCGTCCGAGTACGCGAACGCCACGTCGTCGAAGTCGATGGACGGCCTGCCCGAGGCAGCCTCGTCGGCGAGGTGCGCCACGCCGGGGCCGTCCTGCACCGGCACGGCTTCGTCGTGCACGGCCAGGATGCGCCGGGACGCTGCCAGCGTCTCCATCATCTGCTTCATCGTGCGCGCCAGCTCGGTGACCGGGCTGAACGACGCCAGGGCCAGTACGCTGACCAGCGGCAGCTCGGTCCGTGCGATCTGTCCCTCGAGCACCAGCCAGACGCCCATCGCCAGGACCGCCAGCCCGCCGAGCCCCATCATGGCCTCGATGAAGCCTATCTGGGACGCCTGCGACTTCTGGAACCGTACCAGGTGACCGGCGTAATCCCAGCCCTTCTCGGTCAACTCCCGGTTGCGGTCGGGGCCGCGCCCGAATGCGACGATCTCACGCATGCCCTGGATGCTATCGACCATGTAGGCGTGGATCTCGCCGATGCGACCGCGGATTTCCATGCCCAGCCGCTCGATGCGGGCATTGGCGAAGAACGGGCTGATGGCGACCGCCACGAGGAACGGCGCAAGGACGACGGCGATGGGCCACGAAATGACGGCCAACGCCGCCAGCAGCCCGGCTGGTATCAAGACCGCAACGATCATCGGCGACACGGCGTGGCCGAAGAAGAACTCGACGGTCTCCACGTCGCCGCCGACGACGCTGATGAAGTCGCCGGAGCGGCGTCGCACCATGTAGGCCGGCGCCAGCGGCTCCAGCTTCTCGTAGAGGTCGACACGCATCTTCGCCAGCAGCCGGAAGGCCATGTCGTGCGCCTGCCACGACTCCAGGTAGAACAACAGCGCCGAAAGCGGCGCGAAGACGCACACGAGAACAAGGAACGTGGTGAGGGGTTCGTCGCGGAATACCGCCCCCACCAGGAGCGCGCTGAACGCCCCCAGGAGGATGACGGAGCCGTGGTGCAGCAGCCCCAGCAGGAGTGTTCCCATGAACTGGAACTTGACCGGGCCCACCAGACCGAACAGCCTGACCCAAACATTAAGTGACCGGATATTGACCGCCTCGCCGCCGCGGTGGGAGCGGGACGGCGCGTGATGATGGTGCCCGTGGCCGCCGGACAGGTGGAGGTCGGAGACGTGGTCGACGGAGACGTTGGCCCGCACCCGCTCGGGGGCGGCAAACGCGGCCAGGTCGATCATGCCCATCTGGGCCTGCTGGCGCATGAGACCGGCGTAGGTCCCGTCGGCGGCCATCAGCTCGGCATGCGACCCGATCTCCACGGCCCGGCCCTCGTCCAGCACCAGGATGCGGTCCGCCTTGATGACGCTGGAAAGGCGGTGCGCGATGATGAGCGTCGTCCGGTTCTCCATCAGGCGGTCCAGGGCGGCCTGGATGACGGACTCGTTCTCCGCGTCCACGCTGGAGAGCGCCTCGTCCAGCAGCAGGATCGACGTGTCCTTCAGCAGCGCCCGCGCGATCGCCAGCCGCTGGCGCTGACCGCCCGACAGCCGTACCGCCCGCTCGCCCACCACGGTGTCGTAGCCGTGGGGCAGGTGGGCGATGAACTCGTGGGCGTTGGCGGCGCGGGCGGCCTCCTCCAGCTCCTGCTGCGTCGCGTCCGGCTTGCCGAAACGCAGGTTGTCGGCGACGGTGCCATGGAACAGGTACGTGTCCTGGGTGACGACCGATATGTTGTCCCTGAGCACGTCCAGCGGGAGATCGCGGAGATCATGCCCGCCGAGCTTGATTGAGCCGGCCTGCGGGTCGTAGAACCGGTACATCAGCCAGACCAGCGTCGACTTTCCCGCCCCGCTGGCGCCGACGACGCCAAGGGTCTCGCCCCTGCGCAGATCGAACGACACGTCATTGAGGGCGGGCCGGTGACCACTGTCGTACCCGAACGTCACGCCCTCGAAGGAGACCTCCGGGCTGATGTCGGGCGCCGGCTGCGCCGCGGCGGTTTCGGACTCGAGGATTGTGGCCGGCTCGTCCATCATGCCAAAGACACTGTGCGCCGACGAGAGCACGGTCATGCCCTGGTGGTAGAGGTTGGTCAGCTCCCGCATGGGCCTGAACACCTCGACGCCCAGCATCAGCACGATGAGCAGCGGCCGCAACTCCATGTCGCCGCCGCTGACGCGGACCGCCCCCACGGCAAGGGCTATCGCCGCCCCCGTCGCCATGAAGAAGATCGATGCGCCGCTGGTGGCCCCGTTGGCGGCCACCACGCCCATGGTGCTCTTGTAGAGGTGGTGAGCGCGCTGCGCCAGGGCCCTGCCCCGGCTCTTGCTCTGCCCGAACGCCTTGAGCGTCGCCAGTCCCTGGACGCTATCCAGGAAGTCAGACCCCAGAGCGCCGTAGGACTGGCGGCGCCGGTAGCTGCTGTCCCGGTTCCACCGGTAGAACATGGCGGGGACCACCAGCGCGAGGAAGGCGAACAGCAGGAAGATGAGCGCGATGTAGGGGTCCAGCGTGACCATGTAGAGGAAGATGGCGATGGGGGCGATGGCGGAGACGATGATCTGCGACAGGTACTGGCCGAAGAACGTCTCCAGCTTCTCGATGCCCTCCACGATGGTGAGGACGACGTCGCCCGTCCGATTCCGGTCGGCGTACCCAGGGCCGAGCCGCAGCGCGTGCTCGTAGACCTGCTCACGCAGCCTGATCTTGACGATGTTCGCGGTGTGATGGCTCACCGCGTTCTGCCAGTACTGGAAGACGCTGCGGGCGACGATGAGCGCCGCAATGACCAGCAGCGGCGCCAGGAGCGCGGAGAATCCCGCCTGCCCGGTGATGACCCGATAGATGATGACGCCTGAGACGGCCAGTCGAGCAACGCCGGCGCCCACCGCGATCAGGCCCAGCGCGGCAGCGAACAGGATCCGAAGCCTCACGCCGCGGGTCAGCTCGAACAGTCGCCAGTCAAAGTACATTGATCAACTCCTGAGTGCTCTTGGCCCTTTGCCCGCCACGCGTCAACAGGTGGGAACGGCCGGGTGTTCGTGCAGGCGTCCGGCCGTGGCCCGGATCGTATCTCGCAGGGTCCTGGTGCGGTCGATGGTCTCCGGGCTCTCCGCCGCAAAGAGCGTGGAGGCCAGCAGCCGGAAGATCTCCGCCGCTCCCTGGTGGAAGCCGGGCGTCACGCCTGCCGCCTCGAAGGTCGCCGCTATCTCTTCCATCTCCCCGATCCAGCGGCCTGCGTTCGCGGGCAGTGCGGGTATGCCGGACTCCATGGCGGCAAGCGCCTCCCCCTGGCTCTCGGCAAGCTCCGCGATCAGCTCGTCGTACAGGCCCAGGGTCTCCGCAGCGGTCAGCATCGCCACGCGAAGCGCGTTCGTCCCCTTCGTCATGGCGGCATAGCACATCTTGAGCCCCGATGCGCTCGCGGCGCCCGGTCCCAGGTTCCTGACGACGATGTCCACTCCGTCAAGCTCGTCCATGAGCGCAGCGCGGGGGCCTGACGTGTAGAGGCGCGGCACGGCGCCTCGCGCCGGCGAGCCGCCGATGATTCCAGCGTCGATGTAGTCGCCGCCCGGCTCGCCGATGATCGAGGCCATGACGGACGCCGACATGGGAGAGACTGCGTTGCAGTCGGCGTACGGGCGAGGCGCGCCGGTGGCCCGCATCGCATCCGCCACCGCCCTCGCCACGTTTACGGCCTGCGCCGGCACCAGGATCGACATGATGAGGTCGGCCTGCACGACCATGTCTTCAAGCGAAGGCGCGTCGCGCATGCCGGCCTGCTCCGCCAAATCCTGGGTCCGCTGACTCCGGCCGGTCAGGCAAGTAGTCACGTCGAACCCGCGCTCCACCAGGGCCTTTCCGATGCCGTGGCCCATGTCGCCGGGGCTCAGGATTGCAATGGTCCGCAGGCCCATTCGTCAACTCCCAGGCTGTGGAGCGGTCATAGGTAAAGACGCCAGGATTGTAGCACAGAAGGGGCGCGGGACTACGATGGGCGGGGCAGCGGAGCTGGAGGTCACTTCCTCCGGGCCACCACCCAGAGATAGGGAATCTCTCTGTTCTGCTCCAGCTGGCTTTCCACAGCCGTCTCGACAAGCTCGAAGCCGGCGTCCCGCACCATTCCTCTCATGGTCTCGGCATCAAAGACGCTGAAGAACATGGCAACGCCAAGCCACTGCCCGGTGACATCGTCCATATCCCCGTCTTCGTGGCTGAACAGGAGCCACCCTCCGGGCCGCAGCCAACGGTGGATGCGCCTCAGAATTGCCTCATGCTGCTCTCGAGGAATATGTTCCAGAGTGTAGAAGGACACCACGGCGTCGAAGGCCCCGTCGGGGAAGTCCAGCGCCCCGAGGTCTCCGTGGATGAACTTTCCCCTGGGAACGTTCTGACGCGCCAGCTCTACCTGGGCTCCGGATACGTCCACACCGGTAATCCGATGCAGCTTGGCAATCTCAATGTCGGCCGGGTCGCCGGACCCGCAGCCCAGGTCAAGCACTGCACTTCCTGCATCCAATCGCCCCAGGACCTTCTGCAGCCACCTCATCCTGGGCCACTGCTTGTCCCCCTCAAGGCGTGAATACTCCGCCGCTACTCGATCGTAGCCTTCCTCGACCACGCTCCGAGGAGGCTTGGTCATGCCGCACTCCTCTTGGCCGGGGCAAGGACAGCGAACTCGACGAGGGTAGACACGAGCACCCTACTTCCTTGTCTCTGCGTCCAGCCGCTCCTCGACGCGCCGCAGGGCCGCCCTTGTCTCACGGACCTCCTCCAACAGCTCGTCCATGGACGCCGACCGCTCCCTGGACTTGGCCTCCTCCAGGCTATTGACGATGATGCCGATCACCATGTTGATGACCACAAAGGTGCCTATAACGATGAAGCTGATGAAGTACAGCCACGCCAGGGGATAGACGTCCCTCACGGCGTCCATCACGTCGATCCAACCCTCCAGCGTGATGATCTCGAACAGCGTCAGCACGGCCGCCCCCAGGCTTCCCCAATGTTCAGGGTCGTGCTCGCTGAACAGGTGGTAGCCCATGATGGCGTAGATGTAGACCACGATGCTCATGAGCACCATCACGTGTCCCACGCTGGGGATCGCGCGCACCAGCCCCGAGACTATGACCCGCAGCTCCCTGACCATCGTGATGAGCCGCACGATGCGCAGCAGCCGGGCCAGGCGGGAGACCATGGCGAACTCAGACGTGGTGGGGATGAAGGAGAAGACGATGACGGCAAAGTCGAAGAGGTTCCAGCCGGAGGCGAAGTAGCGGTGGGACCGCGGCGCCAGGGCGAGCATCTTGAGCGCCGCCTCAGCCACGAAGATGCCCAGAGCGACCCGGTTGCCCAGGTGCAGCCAGTCCCCGTACTCTCGCTCGATGCGCGGGGAGGTTCCCAGACCCAGAAGGACGGCATTGGCCAGGATCACGGCAATGATGAAGTACTCGAACGCTAGAGACTCTACGAGCCTGTGCAGGGGAGCGGTGACCCGTTGCAGGCCCGCTAGGCGCTCGCCGCTGCTGTTCTTGCCGCTCGTGCCTTCATGGATGGTGCTCATGGCGCAATATTGTATATCGTCGGCGTAGAGCGCGGAAACGGCATCTCAACAGGCGCGGCCGCAGAGGCGGTGCCGACGAGCGAGTCAACCAAGGCGGACGCGAAACGGCCACGCTTGAAGCGTGGCCGTCCGCGTGCCTGTGTGCGTCTAGTTCAGCGACATCCCATAGAGACGGATGGCGTTCGACCTGGTGATGCTTTCCTTGGTGGGCTCCGGAATGCCGGCGAAGTTCTCGTCCACGATCTTGTGGGAGTAGGGGTAGGTGGACATCGTGTGCGGATAGTCGCTGGCCCAGGCGTAGTTGTCGTCGCCAAAGTAGCCGGTCGCCTTCAGCGCCACCGGGTCGTCCATGAACGTGGCGAAGAGCTGCCGCTTGGCGTACTCGCTGGGGGCCATCTTCAGCTCGGTGGGGTTGGTGTACATGTGGATGGTGTAGAAGTGGTCCGAGCGATACAGGAAGTGGGGCAGCCAGCTCACGTCGTTCTCCGCCGAGACGAGCTTGAGCCCCGGATGGCGCTCCAAGGCCCCGCAGAAGATGATCTCCAGGAAGGACCGCTGCACCTCGTGGGTGACGGCCACCGCCTTCAGGTAGTGGTTCTTGAACCTGCCCGTGCGCTGGCTCTCGCCCGCGTGCCCGGTGTTCACGTGCAGGCTCAGGGGCATGTCCAGCTCGGCCGCGGCGGCCCAGAACGGCTCGTACTTGGGGTCGTCGTAGCCCTTCTCGCCGGGAGGCGACGTCATGATCATGGCGCCTCGCAGCCCGAGCTTGGACGAGCGGCGGAGCTCTGCCACCCCGGCCTCAACGTCGAACAGCGGGATGAGCGCCAGTCCGAGAAGGTGCGTGGGGTCGTGGCTGCAGAACTCCGAGAGCCACGTGTTGTAGGCCTTGAACAGCGCGAGCTGCAGGGGGGCGTCGCTCAGCCGGAACATGCCGCTCCCCTGGGTGGTGTAGATCACCTCGGCCTCAATGCCGTCCCGCTCCATCTCCACCAGGCGGGCGGATGGCTCATAGGCGGCGGGGGGACACTCGTCAAAGGTGGCGTCGTGCATGATGCGGACCAACTCCTCCGGCGTCGCGCCTGCCAGGAAGCCGGTGCCGCCCATCTTTCGGGGCGGTGAGCCGGGCATGACCCAGTACTCGCCGGTCATCCCGGGCGGGTCCTTCACCAGGCGGGGCGCCTGGTCCTTGAACTCGGCGTCGATGTAGTCCACCCACATCGTCGGCGGCTCATACACGTGGGAGTCTGCGGAGATCAGCTTGTAGTCGGCCATTCTAACCTTCCTTCGGAAGCATTCTGTACCCGGATATAGCCCTAGACCTCAGCCAGCGGATGGCCTTCGACCAATCGCTTGCCGTAGATTCTGATTGAGTTGTCCCACAGGATCTTGCGCTTGTTCTCCTCCGATATCGGCTGGGCCAGCATGTCCCTGAGAGGGATCGGCGGAGCAGGCGCGTCCGAGTGGGGGTAGTCGGTGTTGAACACGATGTTCTCGTCGCCAACGTAGTCCACCACGTACTGGATGGTGGTCTCGTCCGAGTCAGCGGCGATGGCGCACTGCCGCGTGAAGAACTCCAGGGGCGTCGCCTCCAGCGGGTAGTCCTGGAGGAAGGACGATTCGCGCCCCTCCGTCGTCTGGTTGAGCCGCTGCAGGAACCACGGCAGCCAGCCGGCGTTCGACTCCAGGATGAGGATGCGCAGCTTCGGGAACCGGTTCAGGATCCCGCCGAGGATGAAGTGGGCCAGCGCCATCATGTTCTCGAAGGGGAACACGGCCAGACCTCCAACCGACCGGGCGCTACCCTTCACATTGGCGTAGCGGGAGTACAGCAGGGGCTCGCCGCTGGCGCTGTCCATCCCGTGGACCGAGAGAGGGAAGTCCAACTCCGACGCGAGCTCCCACACGGGATCGTAGTCCGGGTGGTGCCACATCTTGTCGGGGAGGGCACGGGGCAGGAAGACCGATACGGCCCCCTTCTCCACCACCGCCCGTCGCATCTCGGTGACCATCTCATCGAGGAGCTGGCCCGGCACCATGGCGGTGTACTTCAGGCGCTCCGGCGCGGCGCTGCAGTACTCGTGGGCCCAGTTGTTGAACGCGCGGCACATGGCCGCGTACACGTGGGCCTCGCGATTATAGGCAGCGGAGACGGCGGCGTTCGTGGCCAGGCACACCTGGATGTCCCAGCCCTGGTCCGCCATGTCCAAAAGGCGGCTTTCGGCGCTCCACCAGTCCTCGTACGCGCGGGGGAACTTCTCTTCCAAGAGCTTGGAGGACCTGTCACGGTTGCCGCCAACCGCAATCTGCCCATCCGTGTACTGGAGGATTCCCCTGCCGTGGACCTTGTCCACCCGCGGGCGCAGGTCGTAGCAGTCCTCCCCGACCATGTACTTGTCCCAGATGTCGGGCGGCTCGTAGAAATGGGCGTCAGCGTCGATTACTTTGAAGCCTTGGTGCATTTCGTCACCTCTTTGGGTGTTGGTAGTGCTATTCCGTCACGTCAAGAAATGAGGTGAGGCGAGTGTAGCATGGACGTTTAGGTGCTTGTCAAGCCTGAGCCCCGTTTCAAATCCGTTGCAGGACGTGCTTGACAATGCCGACATAGGGCCTTAGTATCACGGCGAGCAATCTGGAGTATCGTGGGGGGAAATGCCGCAGGTGATACGAAATCCGTAGCTCAGCACACCGCAAATCCCAGGATTTCGTTCGTCTCAGGGTGTTGCCTGCGGCCAGCTTCTCGAAACCGACGAGGAGGGTGTCATGATGTACTCCGGTAGAACCCTTGCAAGAGGCTCCCGCTGGCTCGCACGGAGGAGGGCCCTGCTCGCCGGGAGCGTCTTAGCCTTGGTCCTTCTGATGGCCGCCGCCTGCGGTGGCGACGACGAAGAGACGACGGCCACGACCACCAGCACCGACTCCGGCAGCACCGCCGCCGCTCAGACCACCACCGCTGCGAGCACCACTGCGCAGACCACAACCGCCGCGTCAACCACCACGACCACGACAACCCCGTCCACGACGGCCGCAGCGACCACCACCGCGGCCACTACGACAGAGACGGCCTCTCCGGCCGCAGACATTGACCCGAAGTTCGGTGGCCACCTGAACCGCATCGCGCCCTTCATCGTGAGAGGCGTCGACCCCGGCCACTTCGACCACCGCGGCTCGTCTGCCGGCTGCGCCTTCCAGGCGGGCTATGACCGGCTCGTTGACTACGAGCGGCCCTTCAGCCCGGAGCGGGGTGTTGTCTACATCCCCGGCCTGGCCAAGTCCTGGGAAGTGGATGATGCGGGGACGACGTGGACCTTCAAGCTGGAGGAAGGCGTCAAGTTCCACGACACGTCCGCATACTCGGAGCTGCCCAGCGGCCAGGACATGACCGCTGACGACGTCGTGGCCACCTTCGAGCGAATCATGGACCCCGACTGGGAGGTCTCCCGCCGCGTCATCGTCGCCTTCCGGGACTTCCTGACCGACGTGACGGCCATCGACGACTACACGGTGCAGTTCACGATCGACGCGCCGAACCGGACCTTCCTGCCCCACATGGCAGCCCCCTTCGGCACCGCCATCACCCCGCGCGAGGCCGTCACCGACCCCTCCACCGAGTCCGGTTGGCGCAAGATGGACTGGCTCGTGGGCACCGGTCCCTTCCTCATGACCACGTACAACGGCTCGGAGGGTTGGGACTGGGTCAAGAACCCTGACTACTTCGGCAAGGACCCGCTGGGGAACCAGTACCCCTACGTGGACTCGATCAAGCACCTCGTCGTCAGTGACGAGACCGCTCGCATCGCTGCGTTCCAGACCGGCCGCATCGACGTCTGGCCGTGCGGCTGGCCGCCGGCGCCGGTGGAGCAGGCCGAGGCGCTGACGCGAAGGCTGGGCGACCGGGTCTCCCACGTGGAGATCAACCTGGGCCTCTACAAGTTCTTCGTGCTGAACCACCTGCTACCGCCCTTTGACAACCCGCAGGTCCGGGAGGCCGCGAGGCTGGCCATCGGCACCCACGACCTGTTCGAGCACTCGAACCGGGGCCGGGGCGTCATCGGAGACCTGGTGGACGCCAACGAGTGGCCGGGGTTCAACCTACCGGCTGAAGAGTTGGTCACCCTGCCCGGACTGGACCCGTCCAAGCGGGCCGAGGACGTAGCTCGAGCCAAGCAACTCATGGCCGACGCGGGCTACGCCGGCGGCTACGAGGCGCAGTGGCCCTTTGCACCCGGCACGTCCGCCATCACCGGCGACATGCACGAGCTGGCGCTGTTCCACCTGAAGGACGTCCTTGGCATCGACATCTCCCAGCAGTCCGAGGAGAACGCGGCACGGCGAGAGCGGCTCTGGGAGGGGAACTTCGAGTTCTACCAGCTCGGGAAGTTCGTGAGCATCGCAGAGCCCTCGGGTATCGTCAGCCTCTGCTGCCTGGACTTCTCCCCGTCGCAGATGACCGAGCGGCCGTGGATCTACCCGGGCCAGGACCGGCTCCAGACCACGTGGCAGCAGTACATCCGCACGGTAGATGACGCTCAGGCCCAGGGCCTGATGCACGAGATGACACGCATCATGCACGAGCCTGACTTCCCGCTCCTCTACCAGGGATGGCTGGCCAGCCACCACATGAAGTGGAACTACCTGAAGAACTGGACCCAGGGCCCCGCCCTGATGGCCGACGACCTCAAGCACGTCTGGATCGATAGGGACCGGGCCAACCGACCGGACTAGCAAGACCGGGACCTGAGTTCCACTGCAAAGCCTCACCCAGGCCATCCGCCGACACGGCGGGTGGCCTGGGTGAATGAGGGAGAGGCCGATGCGTCAGTACGTCATACGACGGCTTCTGCTTATTCCGGTGACGCTGCTCCTGCTGTCCGTCGTCTTCTTCGCCATGCTCCGAGCAATCCCCGGGGATACCGCCCTGGCCATCTTCGCCGACCCTACGGAGGTCATGTCGGAGGCGTGGCTGATCCAGATCCGGGAAGACTTGGGTCTGACCCGCCCCCTCCACGTCCAGTACTTCGACTGGCTGGGGCACATGCTCAGGGGCGACCTAGGCTTCTCCTTCGACTGGGCCCGGCCGGTCGACGAGGTGCTGGCCGAGCGTATAGAACCATCATTCCAGCTCCTCGTTATGGGTGTCGTGGGCGGTCTCATCATTGGCGTGCCTTTGGGTATCCTCTCCGCGTACAAGCAGGACTCGCCGCTGGACTACAGCCTGCGGGTCACCGCGATCACGGGCATCACCCTCCCCTCCTTCGTCGTCGCCGCCCTGGTCCTCATCATCCTTGTCTCGATATGGGAGTGGATGCCGCCGTTGGAGTTTGTCAGCTTCACGGAAGACCCCGCGGAGAACATGAAGAAGATGATCTTCCCGGGTCTGGTCCTGATCACCCACGCGGCCGCGCCCTACATGCGGCTGACGCGCTCGCAGATGCTGGAGGTGATTCGAGAGGATTACATCCGCACGGCGCGCTCCAAGGGGCTGCGGGAGCGGGTGGTGGTCTTCCGGCATGCGCTGCGCAACGCCCTGCTCCCGGTCATCACCACAACAGGGCTGAGCCTGGCCTATCTCATCTCAGGGACAGTGATCGTCGAGTCGGTATTCGAGGTGCACGGGCTGGGCTTTGCGATGCTCAGGGCAGCCCAGACCAGGGACTACGCGACGCTGCAGAGCATGGTGCTCATCATCGGCGCGCTGGTCATGATAATCAATCTGCTCACCGACATCGCCTACGGGTGGATCGACCCACGCATCAGGTACTCGTAGAGCACCACCGGATGGAGGCGTGATCGTGGCCGGATCGACCACAGACATTTTTGTCGGGACCAGTTGGCAGTTCAGAGTCCAGCACCAGATCAGGACTCTTCTGAAGTTTGTGCAGACCAAGCCCCTGGCCGCCTTTGGAGCCTTCCTGGTCATATTCATGATCGCCCTCGCCCTCTTTCCCAACCAGATAGCCCCCCATGAGCCCGACCGGCCCAACCTTGGCGCGCGATACGGTGCGCCGACCGGTGAGTTCTGGGCAGGGACAGACCAGCTCGGCCGCGACGTGCTCAGCCGGACCATCCACGGCGCCCAGGTATCAGTGCGCATAGGGATAATCTCGGTCCTCATCGGCAAGACCATAGCCCTGGTCGTGGGGATGATGAGCGCCTACTTCGGCGGCGTCGTGGACCTGCTCGTGCAGCGCCTCGTCGACGTGCTGATCGCCTTCCCCGGCCTGATCCTCGCCATGTTCTGGGTGACCTTGTTCGAGCCTGGGCCGTGGACGGTGACCTTTGCCATTGCTGTAGGACTGCTCCCCGGGTCCGTTCGCGTAGTGCGTTCGCAGGTGCTGGCCATCAGGGAGTACACGTACGTGGAGGCGGCGCGCGCCATTGGCGCATCGTCCGGCCGCATCCTGATCCGCCACGTCTTCCCCAACGTGACCGCGCTGTTCATCGTCATCATCAGCCTCAGCGTTGGCGGCGCAATCATCACCGAGTCGTCCCTTTCCTTCCTCGGCATCGGCGTGTCGCAGGACATCCCCACGTGGGGGAACATGGTGCGTGCGGGGACGAATAACCTGTTCATCGCCGGGTGGTGGCTGCCCATCCCGCCATCCGTTGCCCTGGCCCTCACGGTGTACGGCTTCAACCTGCTCGGCGACGGCCTACGCGACGTGCTGGACCCCCGACTCCGGGGAAGCCGGGCGGGAGGCACTCGGCTATAGCACAACGGTCGAAATTGACAGGCTTGTCGCTCCGGAACCTATAATCCTGGCAGCCCAGAGGAGAAAGGAAGAACATGGCTGAAGAACTCATTGCCTATCTGAACGGGGAATTCCTGCCAATGAGCGAATGCAAGGTGTCCCTCAGCGACCGCGGCTTTGGCGGCGGCGGCGTCTATGACGTTGAGCGCACCTTCAACGGCAAGCTATTCCGGATGGAAGCTCACATGGACCGCTTCTACCGCTCGCTGAAGTACGTCCACATCGACCCGCGCATGAGCAAGGAGGAGATGACGGAGATCACCGAAGAGGTGGTGCGGCGCAACGAACACCTCCGCGGCGATGGCGACTGGTCCGTCAATCAGACCGTCACCAGGGGCGCGCCCCTGAGCAACGCCACCGGGCGCATCGCCGCAGTCCTGGACGACGTGCCGCCCACCGTGTTCATCAACGTCTACTCGCCGCCCTTCCCCCTCTACGCCCGCCTGCACGAGACCGGCGTCCACGTCATCTTTCCCCGGACCCGCAACTACCACCACAGCGCGCTGGACTCCAAGGTCAAGCACCACAGCCGGCTGAACGCGACAATGGCCATGCTGGAGGTGGTGCACGCGGACCCGGAGGCGTGGCCCGTCCTCCTGGACCACGAAGGCTTCATTGCGGAGGGCACCGGGTCCAACTTCTTCATCGTCGACGATGGGGTGATTTACACGCCAACGGACAAGAACATCCTCCAAGGGATCTCCCGCGACACGGTGATGATCCTGGCCAAGGACCTGGGAATTCCGGTCGTGGAGGAGGACCTCCAGGTCTTCGATGCCTACAACGCCGACGAGGCCTTCGTCACCGGGACCAGTCACTCCATGCTCCCGGTCTCCAAGATCGATTGGCGGCCGCTGGACATACCCGTGCCCGGCCCCATGGTCAGGCGGCTGCTGGCAGCCTGGAGCGAAATGGTCGGCCTCGACATCGTCGGCCAGGCGCGAGCCCAGGCGGGGATGAGCGTCGACTAGCGAAGAGCCAAAGTCACCTCGGGCCATCCACCCGTAGGCGGCAGGCCCGGGGCAGTTGAGGGGAGGAGCGCGTGCGGCAGTACGTCATACGACGGCTTCTGCTCATCCCGGTGACGCTGGTCCTGCTGTCGCTGGTCTTCTTCGGCATGCTCCGGGCGATTCCGGGCGACACGGTCTCCGCGATCTTCGCCGACCCCACAGCGCAGGACGTCGAGGCCACGTCGCTGATCCAGCTCCGGGAGGACCTCGGCTTCAACCGGCCCCTCCACATCCAGTACCTCGACTGGCTGGCGCACATGTTCCGGGGCGACCTGGGCCACTCCTTCGACTGGGCCCGGCCGGTGCACGAGGTACTCGCAGAACGGTGGGAGCCCACGGTCCAGCTCATGATCATGGGCGTCATCGGAGGGCTTGTGCTTGGCGTGCCGCTGGGCATCCTGTCCGCGTACAAGCAGGACTCGCCTCTGGACTACAGCCTGCGCGTCACCGCCATCACGGGCATCACGCTGCCCTCCTTCGTCGTCGCGGCCCTGGTGCTCATCGTCCTCGTCTCGGTCTGGGAGTGGATGCCGCCGTTGGAGTTCGTCAGCTTCATGGACAACCCCTCGGAGAACATGAAGAAGATGATCTTTCCGGGCCTGGTGCTCATCGTCAGCGCCGCCGCGCCCTACATGCGGCTGACGCGCTCCCAGATGCTGGAGGTCATTCGGGAGGACTACATCCGCACAGCGCGCTCCAAGGGGCTGCGTGAGCGGGTGGTGGTCTTCCGGCACGCTCTCCGCAACGCCCTGCTCCCTGTCATCACCACTACGGGGCTCAGCCTGGCCTATCTGATCTCGGGCGCAGTCATCGTGGAGTCGGTGTTCGAGGTGCAGGGCCTGGGGTTCCTCATGCTCCGGGCGGCCCAGTACCGCGACTATGCCACGCTGCAGAGCATGGTGCTCATCATCGGCGCGCTGGTGATGGTCATCAACCTGCTCACCGACATCGCATACGGCTGGATCGACCCGCGCATCCGGTACTCGTAGCGCGGCAGCCCCGGTCGAACGGACGCTAGCGGATGCGCCTGCCCCCCTGGTAGACGGCCCAGAGGTTGCGCAGGTCCCTGACGTCCGACAACGGGTCGCCGTCGACCAGGATGAAGTCCGCCTGCTTCCCCACCTCGATGGTGCCCACGTCGTCTATCGTGCCCACCAGCTCCGCAGCAACACGCGTGGCCGCCTCGATGGCCTGCATCGGCTGCAGGCCGGTCTCCACCATCACCTCCAGCTCCCGGACGATGTTGCCGTGGCGCATGGGGTCGCCGCCGCCCGCATCGGTGCCGGCAGCGATCTTGACGCCGGCGGCAATGCATCGCTGGAAGCTGGCCCGGTGTGACTCGCGGATGGCCTCCGAGGATTCCACCCTCTCCTTGGGTACTCCGTGGCGCTTGGACGCTCGGAAGAGGTAGTCCCTCCAGGCCAGTGTTGGGACCAGCACGACGCCCTTCTCGGCCATCATCTTGGCCGTCTCTTCGTCGATGTGCGTGCCGTGCTCGACCGAGTCGCCGCCCGCCTCCACGATCTCCCTGGTGCCGGCGTAGCCCGTGCAGTGGGCCGCAATCTTGAGGCCGTGGCTGTGGACGAAGTCGACCACCTTCTTGGCGATCTCCGGCCCCATGGTCCCGCGCTCGTCCGTCTGATTCGGCAGGTCCTGGCGGGTGGCGCCCACCTTGATGAGTCCGGCGCCCTGCGCTATCCGCTTGAGGATGCCCTCCAGCATCTCCTCCAACGTGTGCACGGTGCGCGTCGGCGACTTGGAATGCGCCCATGTCCCGGGAAACTGAAGCCACTCGCCGGCCGCGGTGATGCGGGGGCCCATCAACGCTCCTGCAGCTACCGCCTGGGCGAGCGTGATGCTGATGCCGTACGGAGAGCCCACGTCCCGCGCCGAGGTCTGCCCGGTCATCAGCGCGAGGCGGGCATTGGCTGCAGCCTTCGTGAGGAGCACCTCCGGCGGATCAGTGCCCATTGCCTGGACGCCGTGCTGGCCCCCGTCGCCGGCGAAGTGCTCATGGCAGTCGAAGGTGCCGGGGACCATCGTCAGATCCTCGGCGTTGATGTCCTCGAAGTGCGGGTGCTTGAGCGGCGAAACAGTGCCCTCCCCGATCCAGGTAATGACGCCGTTTTCCACCGCGACGTTTATCGACGGCACCGGATCAGCTCCCGTCCCATCGATGAGGCGCACATTGCGGATCAGAGAGTTCATGGCTTACCTCCTTGGTATTCGTCCTGGGCCCTCCGAGCGAATCAGGAGAGAATGCGGTCGCCGTAGAGCTTGACCGCGTTGTCCCAGAGGATCTTCTTCTTAGCCTCGTCCGAGATTGGCTGCGCCAGCAACGTGGGCAGCGCCTTGTCGGGGTCCGGCGCGTCCACGTGAGGGTAGTCCGTGTTCCAGACGATGTTGTCCTCCCAGCCCAGGTATGTCACCCCCGCCAGCGAGCCCTCGTCCCCGTCGCAGGCAGCGTAGCACTGGCGCCGGAAGTACTCGCTCGGGGCCAGCGGCAGCAGCGGCGCATCGAACCACATCCCCTGCCGCCGGCTTTCGACGGCATGGTCGTCCAGCCGGGCGAGCCACCAGGGGACCCAGCCGGCGTTGCCCTCCAGGAAGGAGGCCCGCATCTTGGGGAAGCGCTCCAGCACCCCCATGTAGATGAGATGGCCCAGGGAGAGCATGTTCTCGAAGGGGAACGCAAAGGTGTGCTCCAGGGCCACTTGCTGGCCGGGGACCAGGTAGCGCGGCTGATACCGAGCCCCTACGTGCGGGTCGGCCGTTCGCACGCCGTGGAAGGAGACGGGGAAGTCCAGTTCCTCGGCCAGTCGGAAGAAGGGATCGTAGGCCGGGTCCTCCCACGGACGGCCCTTGACCGGCTTGGGCATGATGACCGTGACGGCGTTCAGCTCCCCGATGACCCTTCGCGTCTCGGCCACCAGCCCCTCGATGTCGTGCTGGTTGGGCATGTCCGCCACCATGTAGAGTCGCGAGGGATCGGTGTCGCAGAAGTCGCGGCACCAGTTGTGCCACGCCCGGGCCATGGCCCACAGTAGGCCCTGGTCCCTCCCCTCCACGCTACTCCACCCCAGGGAGCCGGTAGCGTTGGACGAGATGCACACCATCTTGTCCCACCCAAAGCGGTCCATGTCCCGGATCCGGCTCGCGGCGCTCCACTCGTCGAAGTAGGCGTCCGGGTATTTCTTGGGGATGAACTCGCGGGCCTCGCTGCGGCCCCCGCGGATGACGCCCGCTCCCTGCGCGTTGCCGGTGCTGTGCTGCGGCTCGGGAAACAGCTCGCACGGAAGTATCACCGCAGCGCGCTTGCCCAGCTTCCCCTTCTCGATGATCTCGATGCGTGGCCTGCGTTCCCAGTACTCCGGCTCGACGTACTCCACCCAGCTGGCGAGCTCGTCCTGCATGTGTGCGTCGGCGTCGATGACCCTGAACCCGTCCTTCACGGTCCTCCTCCTCCCGAACACGGTCTGTCGAATATGGCCACACTCTAGGCATAGTGCGCACATAAGTCAATCAAATGCGCTCGATTACCTACGCATTTAGAGGATGAAATCCACGGGGCGTGTGCTATTATATCGTTATCTCTGCCACGACTGGGAGGGAAGCATGAACTATGAGCTTGTCTCGGCCGACGGCCACTTGGACTTCACCTGGCTTCCCGAGGACCTCTTCGTGCAGAGCGCCCCGAGCCATCTGCGAGACCTGATGCCTAGAGTGGTCGAGAAGCACGACGAAGACGGCTCAGGCGTGTACAACGCCGTCTGGGTCTGCGAAGGCAAGGAGCTTGGCGTTTTCGGCGGCGTTGGATTCGGCTTCCGCGCCCCGAAGCGGGGCACCTCCTACCGCATCGACCGCATGTGGGACTCCGGCTTCTACGACGGCGACCCCCATCCCGCCAACCCTGAAATGCGCCTCCGCGACCAGGAGATCGACGGCCTGGACGCCGAGGTCCTCTACGGCATGACCGGGGCCGGCATCCACATCGACAGCCCCGAGGTCCTCACGGCCACCTACCGCATATTCAACGAGTGGGCCGCCGACTTCTGCGACACGCATCCGGGGCGCTTCTACGCCCTGGCCTCCATCCCCGTCCACGACCCGCAGGTGGCAGCGGACGAGCTCAGCCGCGCCGCCCAGTTGGGCCCGATCCGGGGCTGCGAGCTCGCGGCTCCCGTCGTCACCCACCCCATCTACACTCGGGACGGCTACTGGGACCCCCTGTGGCGGACCGCCGCCGAGACGCAGATGCCGGTCTCCTTCCACCAGGGCGGCGGCCTGTTCCCAGTCCCGCCTCCCCCGGAGATGGAGATCGGCGACAGCAGGGTCGAGCAGCAGCTTCGAGTGCTCAAGGCCACCGGCGGCGGGCCCAACCCCAACCAGCAGGCGTACCAGGCCGTCACCAACCCCCTCATCCAGCTCGCCGGGGCGCAGTGGCTGTGCAGCATCATCGCCAGCGGCGCCTGCGAGAAATACCCCGACTTTCGGTTCGTACTTGGCGAGCAGGGCGCGGGCTGGATCCCGTTCGTGCTGACCCGCATGGACAACATGGTCCGACACAGCCGCGCCTCGGAGGAAATGAAGCTGCTCCCCAGCGAGTACTGGTTCCGCCAGGGCGCGACCACGTTCCAGGAGGAGTCCTGCGTCGGCCAGATGGCCCACATCATCGGCGAGGACAACCTCATGTGGGGCTCCGACTACCCCCACCCGGACGGCGTGTGGCCGGACTCGAAGGCCGTCATCCAGGAGACCATGGGCAATCTGCCGGCGCCGGTGTTGCGCAAGATCATCTGCGACAACGCCGTCAGACTGTACCGCATGGGCGAGTAGGCGACTCGCCGGTAGCAATCAGAAGCGCAAAGAGAGGCCGAGACATGACCACCTACAAGGCAATTTCGTCCGACTCCCACATCATCGAGCCGCACGACCTCTGGGAGAAGAGGATCGACGCTCCGTACAGGGACAGGGCACCGGTCCTCGTCCGCGAGGGTGAGTACCACCAGTGGTACTGCGAAGGTGTGCCCTTCGGCCTCATCGGCATCAACCAGCAGGCGGGGCTGCGCTTCGAGGAGCCGGAGAAGCTGACCCGCGACGGCAGCATGGACACCATCCCCCTCGGCGGCATCGACCCCGACGAGCACGTCAAGGACATGGTGGCGGACGGCATTTCGGGCGGCGTGCTCTACCCCTCCCAGGGCCTGACCCTGTGGAGCAGGGTCCCAGCCAGCGACCTGCTGTCCGCCATCTTCCGGGCCTACAACGACTACCTGGCCGACTTCTGCAACGCCCACCCGAAATGGCTCAAGGGTATCGCCCTGGTCAACGTGGACGTCGTCGAGGACGCCGTGGGCGAGCTGGAGCGCGTGGCGAACAAGGGCATGGCCGGTGCAATGATTGCGACGCGCCCCATGCTGCGATACGACCACTCGGCCTACGCGCGCCTATGGGCCGCAGCCCAGGACCTGGACATGCCCCTCAGCCTCCACGACGGCGGCATCCGCTGGATGCCCGGCACGGACCCCATGGGCCTCACGGCGCAGAGCTTCGACTTCCCCAACCGGGAGCACGAAGTCCGGCAGTCGATCAACGCCATGGTCTTCGGCGGCGTCTTCGAGCGCTACCCCGGGCTGAAGGTGGGCGCCATCGAGTTCGAGGTCGCGTGGGCCCCCTACTTCATGCAGCGCATGGACGAGTTCTACAGCCAGCGCGCCGCGGGGGTCCACGGCAAGCGGTTCCTAGGGGGCGAGCTGCCCAGCGACTACTTCCGCAGGAACTGCTTCATCGGCTTCCAGGAGGACGACCTGGGCATCCAGATGCGCCACTTCATCGGCGTCGACAGCCTGCTGTGGGGCTCCGACTACCCCCACGCGGAGTCCACCTTCCCGCGTTCGCGCGAGATCATCGAGCGGGTATTCCACGACTGCACCGAAGAGGAGAAGGCGAAGATCGTCGGGGAGAACACGGCCAAGCTGTACCACTTCGACTAGGCCTGGCGCGCGGCGCCGGGTTCGTCTCAGACCTGGCCGGTGCCGCGTGCGCCTCAGCCCTCCGAGACCGTGACCCCTTCCAGCAGGCGCGTCCCGTACAGGCCGATCGCGTTGTCCCAGAAGATCTTCCGCTTCGACTCATCGGCGATGGGCTGGGCGAGCATCTGGGGCACTGGCTCCGACGGGTCCGGCGCGTCGAAGTGCGGGTAGTCGGTGTTGAAGACGATCTTGTCGTCCCCCGCGTACTCGATGGTGGGCTTGATGCCCGGCTCGTCGGCGTCGCAGGCGATGAAGCACTGGCGAGCGAAGTATTCCTGCGGTGAAGCCTTCACGTGCTCGCCGTAGAAAGCGACCGCCTGCCGTCCTTCCGAGCACTTCTCCAGCCGGTTGAGCCAGAACGGCAGCCACCCGCAGTTCGACTCCAGGATCGACAGCTTCAGCGTGGGGTAGCGGTCCAGGATGCCGCTCAGCATGAAGTGGCCCAACGACGCCATGTTCTCGAACGGGAAGTCCATGGCGTGGAACAGCGCCTCGTACCACGAGCCCCGGTCCTGGTAGCGGAGGTTGGTCGGCGGGTCGCCGCTGCGAGACAGAACGCCGTGGATGGATAGCGGCAGGTCCAGGTCCGTCGCCGTCTCCCATAGCGGGTCGTAGTCCGGGCGGTGCCACTCCTTCTCCATAGAGGCCGTGGGCAGGATGATGGTCAGGGCTCCGAGCTGCTCCACCGCCCGGCGGGTCTCGATGACCTGCTCCTCCACGTCCTCGCCCGGCACAACCGCGGCGAACTTCACGCGGCCCGCGGAGTCGCTGCAGAAGTCCCTGGCCCAGTTGTTGTAGGCGCGGCACAGGGCGGCGCCCAGCTTCAGGTCCTTGCGAGAGATGTTGGTGCCCAGTCCGCCTCCGGTGGGCAAGCACACCTGCAGGTCCCAGCCGTGGGTGTCCATGTCCTTCAGGCGACTTTGAAGGCTCCACCAAGAGTCGTAGGCGTGGCCGTACTTCTTCGCCTGGTTCTTGTACCGCTGCTCGACGCCGATTTTCGTCGTGGGCCCGGTGAAGTGCACCCCGTCTACGGCGTACTCCAGCCGGGAACGGCTTATGTGGTTGATGACCCTTGGCCGCTGCTCGTAGTATTCCGGCTCCGTGTACCGGTCCCAGATGTCCATGGGCTCGTAGAAGTGGGCATCGGCGTCGATGATCCTGAAACCCTGGTACATAGCGTCCCCCTGTCCGCCTCCGATGGCGCTTATGTCAACTCACTGTTCTCGGCCTACGCCTCGCTGCGGTCCCAGTCGGGCAGGAGCCAGAACCCCACGCGTGGCAGGGTCACCCGGGCCTGCAGCCCCTGCGCCCGCTTCAGCCTGTGCACATTGTACAGGTGCGTGACCATCTCCGCCTCACTCAGGCGAAAGTTCCCCTCCAGCGTGATGCGAAGCTGGCCGGGTCTGTTCGGGTCGTCCAGGAGCGTGCCGGGATACTGGTCGGAGATCTTGTCGTAGTAGGAGCGGGCGCCCTGGCTGATGGTCGGCTCCCGCACGGATGCCACCGTGTGCCGACCCAGGATGCCCCGGACCAGCTCCAACGCCTCGTCCAGCTTCCCCAAGATGGCGTCGATTTCCCACCATTGGTTCTCGTCCAGGCGCTGCGTGCGGATGGCCCCCAGGTAGTACAGCTCGTGCCAGTGGGGGCTTGGCCCCGGGAAAGAGGACGTCGCCCCAGTTCCGGGAGAGCAGGTAGTGGCGGAACAGGTGCGAGGCCACGTGGCTGATGTGCCGGCGGATGCTCCACACGGACCATCCCCAGCGGTCGCTGTCCCAGTCGAGTTGGGCATCGGTGAGGCCCTCCACCTCCGTGGTCACCATCTCCAGGTAGGTCTCGTAGATGGGGAAGAGCGCCAGGGCGGGATCGTTGGGGGAGGGGGCCTTTTCCGTCATGGCATCCACTCCTTCTTACGAGGAATAGTGTTTGACACCACTGCGAGGCGTCGATACCATCCTCGCGACCCATGCGTTCGCTGGACGAATGCAGTCTATCACGGGAAGCCCACAAACGGTGTTGCTTGTTGGGAGGTGGTGAGATGGAGCGAATTCGAGTCGGGCTCATCGGAGCGAACCTCGCCTATAGCTGGGGCGCAATGGCCCACTCGCCCGGCTTTGCTGGCGCTCCCGGAGTACGAGTTGGCGGCGGTCGCCACCGCCCACGCAGAGACGGCCCGCGCCACCGCCGAACACTTCGGCATTCCCCGCGCCTTCCACGACTACAGGGAGATGGTCCAGAGCCCGGACATCGACATGGTCGTCGTGTCGGTGCGGGTGCCCTTCCACCATGAGATGACCATCGCCGCCCTCAACGCCGGAAAGCACGTCTTCTGCGAGTGGCCCCTGGGCGCCAACCTGGCCCAGGCAGAGGAGATGGCGGCTCTGGCCAAGTCCAAGGGGCTCAGCCACATGGTGGGCCTCCAGACGCGGTGCGCCCCCGCCGTCATGCGGGTCAAGGAGCTTGTCGACGAAGGCTACATCGGCGACGTGCTGTCGTGCCACGTCACGCACATCCTGGGCGGCGTCGAAGAGCGGCCGCCGTACTGGGCGAGCCTTGACGCCGATCCGAAGAACGGGGCAAACACCCTTACCATCCATGCGGGCCATACACTCGACGCTCTCTGCTTCTGCGTCGCCGAGTTCCAGGATCTGTCCGCCCAGCTCAGCACCCAAGTGAAGCGATGGCGCATCACCGGCACGGACCAGACCATCGAGACGTTCACCCCCGACAACGTGATGGTCCACGGCGTGCTGACGAACGGCGCAGTGGTGTCGGCCCACGTGGGCAGGACGCCGTGGCACGGCGCCGGCTGGCGCATGGAGATCTACGGCCGGGAGGGCGCAATCATCATCTCGGGGCCGGGCGTGGTGACCTACACCGACTACCGCCTGGAAGCGTCCACGAAACCCAACGCAGTCCTGGTCGAGCTCCCCATCCCCGAGCGCCTGACGACGGTGCCGCCGGAGGTCCCCGCAGGCGGCCCCTTCAACGTAGCCCAGGCCCTGCGCCGGTTCGCGGAGAGCATCCGGGAGGGGGTGCCTGCGCAGCCCGACTTCGACGTGGGAGTGACGCGGCACCACATGATCGAGGCCATCGAGCGGTCCTCGCGCGAAGGCAGGACTGTCCCGGTCACAGCTTAGGCACCCTGTAGGGGTCGCGGCGGCCGCTCACCCTGAGGCCCTCGAAGGATGAGCGGGGTGGAGCGCGACAAAGTGAGGCTACGCCGCCTCTACCCGCTCTCGACTACGCCATGATGCGCGGGCCGAAGGCGCGGATCGGGTTGTCCCACAGGATCTTCTTCTTGGACTCGTCCGAGATTGGCTGTGCCAGGAAGCTCACCGCCGCCTTGTCGGGGTCCGGCGCGTCGGGGTGCGGGTAGTCCGTATTCCACACGATGTTGTCGTCCCCGCACGTGTCCACGGCCGCCTTGAGCCCCAGCTCGTCGCAGTCGGCCGAGACGAACGCCTGCCGGTAGAAGTACTCGCTGGGCTTGAGTGGCAGCGGCGGCCCGTCAAAGAACACGGCCTGACGGCGTCCAACAGCAGCGTGGTCGTCCAGGCGTCCCAGCCAGAAGGGTAGCCAGCCGGCGTTCCCCTCCATGAAGATGACCCGCATCTGGGAGAAGCGCTCCAGGATGCCCATGTAGATCAGGTGCCCCATGGCAATCATATCCTCGAACGGGAACCCGATGGCGTGCTCCAGAGCCACGACCGGCCCACCGATCCCCCGATAGCGCGCCCCCGTGTGCGGGGCGCCGCTCATCGCGCCGTGGAAGGAGCACGGGAAGTCCAGCTCCTGCGCCATGTCCCACAGGCCGTCGTACTGAGGGTCGTGCCACCAGGAGCCCCTGGCGGCCCTGGGCATCTGGATGCTGACTGCCCCCAGCTGCTCCACGCATCGTCGGGTCTCCGTGAGCAGCCCTTCGATGTCATGCTGGCCGGGCAGCTCAGCCACCATCTTGAGTCGGGACGGCTCGGCGGAGCAGAAGTGGTGCGCCCAGTTGTTGTACGCCCGGGCGGTCGCCCATATGAGGGCCTGGTCCTTGTCCTCCACGCGCACGGGCCCCGCGCCGGTGCCGGGGACGCAGACCATCTTGTCCCACCCGAAGCGGTCCATGTCCTTCAGGCGGCTCTCCACGCTCCAGGTGCTCTCGTACGCCTCGCCGTACTTCTCCTTGTTGCGCGCGGACACGATAGGAGGGCGCTGCACGCCGCGGGAGGCCGTCCCCTCCGTCGTCTGCACGACTTTCGCCTCGCCGGTTTTCGACGGGGTCCGCATCGTGCCTTCCGGGAAGAGCTCGCAGGGGGCGTAGTGGAAGAAGGTCCCGCCCTCGTAGTCGTTCACGATGGGGCGCCGGTCGTAGAACTCCGGCTCCATGAAGTCCTTCCACAGGTCGAAGGGCTCCTGCAGGTGCGCATCTGCATCAATGATCTTGTATCCTTCCCACATACGTTCGCTCTCCTTCGAAGAATAAAGGGATTTCCCCCGTGGATTCGCGGCCAGACTACGCTTTCGTGCGCTTCGTGTCAACCGCGCGACGCTACCAGAGAATCCACATCGACTCCGACGCAACGGCCGGCGTCTCGCAGCCCTCCAGGCACGGTGGACCGCCCAGCCCCATCGCCACTCCTTCCCCGTCACGCCGCCAGTTGCGATACAATGACGACGGATGGAGCAGCCCGCAAGTCCCCTCTGGAGCGCGCCATCCGCCAACATCAACCGAGGAGTAAGGCAATGCGCGTGCTCATGGCGACGATATTGGCCGCCGCCCTAGTACTGTCCCTAGCTGCCTGCGAGGCGGGACAGGACGGGCTCCGAGGAGAGCCAGGCCCTGCAGGGCCACAAGGCTCAATGGGGGCGACCGGTCCCGCCGGCCCTCCAGGCCCGGCGGGCGTGACTGGACCCAAGGGCCCGGCGGGGGCCATGGGGCCGGCTGGCCCTCAAGGACCGGCGGGAGACGTCGTCTACCTGGACGACGCCACGCTCACGGCCATCAGTCAGCAGCTACGAGAGGAGTCCGCCGTGGACCTGCGGGAGGCCCGGCAGGAGGACTCCGAGCGGCTCGACAATCTCGAGGATCGGCTCGCCGCCGTCACGGCAGCGGCGGCCGCTGCACCGCCCAAGTACGAGCCCGCCGCCTACACCCAGTACTTCGTCAAAGAGGCCATCCGCATGTACCAGGAAGAGGGGCTCGACGCCACGGTGGCCCACTACAACACCCAGGAGAGCATCGACGGCCAGTGGTACGTGTTCATCTTCGACCAGGACGACGTCATGCTGGCCCACGCCGCCAACCCGGCGCTGGTCGATCGCCCAGCGTCCTTCGCCGACGGGCCCAACGGCTACCCCGTCGGCGAGGCCGTGGTCGCCGTGGCCGACGAAGATGGAGCCTGGTTCAGCTACACCTACACGAACCCGGCGTCCGGCGTGGTCGAGAGCAAGCACTCCTGGATGGTGAAGTACGACGGCCTGGTCTTCGGCTCCGGCTGGTACGAGCGAGGGGTGCGCAAGGCAGACGTTCCTGCCTACACCCGCGACTTCGTTGCTCGGGCCATCGACCTTTACAACGCCCTCGGCCGCGACGCCACGGTGGACTACTACAGCACCAGGGAGAGCGTGGACGACCAGTGGTACGTCTTCATCATCGACACGGAGACCGGCCACACCATCGGCCACCACAATCCGATGTTCATCGGCCGGGACCCGAGCCTCCGCGTCGACTCCACCGGCTACTTCTACGGCGACGACCTGCTGAGCGCCACCGAGTCGGGGAAGTGGGTCGACTACGTGCTGCTGAACCCGGCGACGGGTGACGAGCGGCAGAAGCACACCTGGGCCGTGCTCCACGACGGCTTGATCTTTGGCTCAGGGTGGTACGAGTAGGCGCAAAAGAGTAGGGGCGGGTTCTTTGGACCCGCCCCTACTCGTGGACATCGAAGCGTCGCAGCCTTGTGGCAGCCGTAGCGGCGTTGGCGCCGTGCTCCTGCGCAGCGCACGCTCACAGCTATCGCATCTGTCCTTCCCCCAGGGAGAGCACCTCATCCCTTTCCCTCCGCGAGAGAGCAGGGCTGAGGTGCTTGTGCGAAGTGGCCTAGAGGTTCAGGACCGAGAAGATGATCACGTTGATGATACCCACGGGAATGAGGGCGATCAGGATCACGAAGAGGGCTCGGAGGCTCGACTTGTAGTCGAGGCTCTGCCGGACAGCGATTACCATGGCTACGATCTGCCACACGAACACCACGATCGTGATCAGCCCCGACAGGAAGACCAGCACATTGAGAAGCCCTGGTGTCTGGGCGAAGCCCGTGCACCGCGCCACCTGCCCCCAGTTCGCCTCGGTCTCCTCGGTCTTCAGCAGCTTGGTCCCGATGAACATGGCCACAAGCGCCCACACGGCCCAACTCACCACGCCGCGGATGACGCCGAAGCCCAGCCCACGGACTATGTCGACCTCGTCCCCGGCGAGCAGGCCGCCAACGCCGGCGGCAATGGAGACGAGGACCACGACGATCAGCGCCTGCTTGGTGGCGCTGGAGTCCTTCTCCACGTCCTCGTAGGTGTCAACGTTCAGACGGGCAGCGCCCAGCATTCTCATGATCATGGTATCTACTTCCCTCCTTGGTCCTGGAGCGTGGCTTCCACGTCCGGACGGATTTGCCGCAATGGTACCACAGGCGTCAACAGCTATGGACGCCTACCACGCCCCCAGCGATCGACTATCACGAGCTCTGGGTGGTGCACGCGTACATGCGGCAGCCCGTGACGCCCATGACGATGGGCATCAGCGTGTCGACGACCACCCAGTACTGGCCGTCGGGCGCGTTGTTGGGAGACAGGTCGCTGAACCAGTTCCAGAAGAAGATGATGAACACCACCACGGCCAGGTAGAAGACGGCGTTCGCCTCCAGGTAGCGCTTCACGTCGCTCGACCCGTCAGCGTCGACGCGGCGCTTCTGCACGTAGCTGGCGATGACGGTGATGACCATGCCCACGGCCATGAACCAGTTGAGCGTCTCCCAGACGGTGTACGGCTCGTCCCCGCCCGGATGGTACAGCGGCGTGATGATGAAGTTCACGGCCACCACCACCGCAAGCACGATGAGATAGACCGACGTCACACGTCCCAACAGTAGCATCGCTCCCCTCCTCGACTTCAGCCTGAGGCGCTCCAAACGCCGCGAGTGTATCCGACTCAACGCGGACGGTCTACAGGATTCCCCCGGTTGCTTGCCTCGGACGGCCCCGCTATGCGATAACAAGAGGCGCCATATTGCGACGGAGCAGCAGGCGGCCATGAGCGCAGTGAAGCGAGCCCTGGGAGTCTTCCTGGTAGCTACGGCCATCGTCGTGGCGGCCAACCTCATCCTCACGCCCGTCTACCACGACGGCGCCCCCGACTACCCCGTCTGGAAGGTCGTGAACTGGTTCATGGCGGCGGGAGTGGTCATCGCGCTGGTCACGAGCTGCCTTCGAAGACGCTCCCTGGGAACCGAGGGCGTCAGCACCCTCGACTACCTCCGGGTCACGGCGAGCTACTACGGCGCCATCGTGCTCACCATGCTGTTCTTCTGGGGCTGGATCTGGACCCTCAACCCCGACAGCGAGACGGGCGAGGCCGTGACCTCCCACCTCGTCTACTTCCCCGCCGTCGACGCACTGTTCGTCGTCATCGCCCTCGCCACCGGCCGGCACCTGTGGCGCTGCGCCGGCGGCTCGACGGCGGTCTGACATGGGAGACCTGGTCTTCCACAACGGGCGCATCCACACCATGGACGACGACCAGCCCCACGCCGCCGCGCTGGCCATCGAGGGCGACACCGTCGTCGCCGTCGGCAGCGACGAGGAGGTCCTGGCCCGGCGCACGTCCCGCACTCGCGTCGTTGACCTCCGGGAAGCGACGGTGCTGCCCGGCCTGGGCGACTCCCACTTACACATGGTCTGGCTGGGCCAGACCCGGGACGCCGTCGACCTCGGCGCAGCCCGCTCCTACGCGGAGGCGGTGGAGATGGTGCGCGAGCGCGCGGCCTCCACGCCGAGGGGCGCGTGGATCACGGGCTGGCGATGGAACCAGGAGCAGTGGGAGGACAAAAACCTCCCCCACCACTCACTCCTCAGTGACCGCGTGCCGGACCACCCTGTCTGGCTGGTCCGTGTTGACACGCACGCGGCCCTGGCCAACGCCGCCGCCATGCAGCGCGCAGGTATCACCGGCGCAACGCAGGCCCCGCCCGGCGGCCTCGTGGCGACGCAGGCCGGGAAGCCCACGGGCCTCCTCATCGACACGGCCATGCCCCTGGTAGAGGACCGGATACCCGCGCCGACGGTCGACGACGCGCGCCGCCTCATCCTGGCCGCGCAGGAGCACTGCCTGGCCTACGGCCTCACCCAGGTCCACGACCCCGGCATCGACGCGACGATGCTGGCGGCCTACCGCTCGCTGGCAAAGGACGGCGAGCTCAAGATCCGCGTCCACGCCATGGTGCGCCAAGAGCACATGGACGAGGTTGGGCTGACACGCATCGACGAGGGGCTCTTCACCCTCCGGTGCGTGAAGGTGCTGATGGACGGCGCGCTGGGCTCCTACGGAGCAGCGATGGAGGAACCCTACGAGGACGCCCCCCACGAGATGGGCCTGCTGCGCGTGTCGCCGGAGAGTCTGCGCGACACCCTCGAGCGCTCCTACCGGGCCGGCTTCCAGGTCAGTGTCCACGCCATCGGCGACCGGACGAATCGCCTCGCCCTCGACGCCATCGAGGAGGTCCTGCGGCGGGCCCCCACCGCCGAGCACCGCACCCGCATCGAGCACGCGCAGATCCTCCGACCGCAGGACGTCTCCCGCTTCGCCCAGCTCGGCATCATCGCCTCGGTGCAGCCCTCACAGTGCACGTCGGACATCGCCATGTCGGACGTGCGATTGGGGCCGCGACGCGCGCCCAATGCGTACATGTGGCGGAGTCTGCTGGAGGCGGGAACAACGCTCACCGGCGGCTCGGACGCGCCCGTCGAAAGCGCCAACCCGCTCTGGGGCATCTACGCCGCGGTGACCCGACAGGACCACCAGGGACAGCCGGCGGACGGCTGGCAGTCGGAGCAACGCATGACCCGCAGGGAGGCCCTGGCCGCCTACACCATGGGGCCCGCCTACGCCTCCTTCCAGGACGCCGACAGAGGCGTCCTCCGGCCGGGGCAGTGGGCCGACCTCACCGTCGTCGACCGGGACGTGGTGGACGGCCCGGCAACCGCCCTGCTCGAAGCGCAAGTAGTAGCGACAGTCGTGGCAGGCAACGTCGTCTTCGACCGGCTCCCGTAGGCGAGGGAGCTTAGCACCTCTCCCTCACGTACGCCGCTTTCTTTGCCCGCCGCCCCAACGCCTCGACAATCGCCTCCTCCCTGGAGCGCAGCAGGTCTCCGCCCGGCGACAGCTTGAATGCGGCCAGCAGCCGGTCCATGGCGGCATCGTGCTTCTCCAGGCTGCCGTCGGCGAGGATATGCTCGACGGCGACGCCGCGCTCCACGAGCGCCCGCGCAACCAGCAGTGTGCGGTGGCAGTCCAGCGGCTCCTTCTCGGCGCACATCAGGGCGATGCGATGTTCGTCGGCGTGGCTCAGCACCTCTCCAATGCCGCTGGCGAATGATTCCGTGCGGGCCACCAGGTCGTACCGGACGCGCCCGTCGGCGTCGTAGAGCGAGCGGGCCGACGGCCTTCCGCCAAGCTGTTCACCTTGGAAGACATAGGCGATTCCGACCTCCTCCAGCGCCCTCGCCACGGCCTTGCGACTGAAGTGCGGGTTGTAGCGGCTGTACGGCGTCGAGCGAACGTCGGCCACTTCCTCGATGCCGTTGTCGCGCAGCAGAGCGAGGAAGGCGTCAAGTGAGTGGTTGGAGTGGCCGATGGTGAACACCGGATGCTGCGTTGCGCCCACGCTCAAAGTATACCCCACCCGCCGCTCGCCTTCTTGACGCTCCACAGCGGCTGATGTAGCCTCAGCCCTGGCTACACTCGGAGTGACTAGATGCCCGTCAACAGCGACAAGTGGCTGCCTTCCAGCCTGGCGGCGTGGTTCCAGGAGACCTGGAAGGTCCCTCAGGAGCGCGACGCCGCCCCCTTCACCCCACTGCGATCGCCCCTGAGCGAGACCCGGTTCGCCCTAGTCACCACCGGCGGCCTGTACGTGCAGGGCGAGCAGCCACCCTTCGACGTCGAGCGCGAGGAGCGAGAGCCCGACTGGGGCGACCCCACCTACCGCGTCATCCCTCGGGACACGCAGCTCGGCCGGCTGGGCGTGGCGCACCTCCACTACAACCCGGAGGACATCCTGGCCGACTTCAATATCCTCCTTCCCCTGCACCGCTTCCAGGAGATGGAGGCCGCCGGGGAGATCGGCTCGCTGGCGCCCACCAGCTACTCGCTCATGGGCTACCAGGGGCATCCGGGCCCCGGCTGGGGGCCGTGGCAGGAGCGCTACGGGCCGGAACTGCTGGACCGGATGAGGGCAGAGGGCGTGGAGGCCGTCCTCCTCACCCCCGCCTGACCGGGCTGCTGCAAGGACGTGCTGGTCCTAGCACGGCTGTTTGAGGAGGGAGGGATCAGTACGGTCCTGGTGACCATGATGCCCTCCTGGGCGGAGCAGTACGGCGTCCCCCGTGCCCTGGCCATCGAGTACCCCTTCGCGCACCCGCTGGGCATGCCCCGCGACGAAGCGACGCAGACGCGCATCATCCGGCAGGCGCTGGACGTGCTGGCCGAGGCGGAGGGGCCGAACACCATCGTCCACTCGCCGGAGGTGTGGCCGGGAAACGAGGCGGAGTGGCGCAAGCGATGGCAGCCGTCGGGGGCGTCCCCGCTGGTGGCCAAGTACCTGGACGACATCCGCTCGGTGCGGCTGCGAGCGAGAAGGGCCGCAGCGGCGGCGGGGCGCCCGCCCGGAGGGATTTGAACCCCCGACACCCGGGTCCGAAGCCCGGTGCTCTGTCCGCTGAGCTACGGGCGGACGGGCAACTGTTCAAGTATCGGCCCCGCACTTCAAGTGCGTCAAGCGAGCCCGCGAGGAGGAGCGCGTGAAGGCAGTCGTCTTCGACCGGCACGGCGGCCCTGAGGTCCTGCAGTACACCGACATCGACGTCCCCCGACCGGGCCCCAACGACGTGCTCATTCGCGTCAAGGCCTCCGGCGCGAACTACAACGACATCTGGGCGCGCCGGGGCATGCCGGGGCAGGCCGTCATCTTCCCCCACGTCTCCGGCAGCGACGCCGTAGGCATCGTGGAGGAGGTGGGCAGCGAGGTTGGACACGTGACCCCCGGCGACGAGGTCATGGTCCACCCCTCGCAGAGCTGCCGCATCTGCGAGGCCTGCACCCGCGGCGAGGAGTTCCTCTGCCGACGCTACCGCGTCTGGGGCTTCCAGACCGGCCCCAACGACGGCGGCCACGCCGAGTACGCCCGCGTGCCGGGCATCAACGTCGTCCCCAAGCCCGCACACCTCACGTGGGAGGAGGCGGGCTCGCTCAGCCTGGTGCTGCTCACCGCTTGGCGCATGCTGGTCAGCCGGGCCAAGGTGCGCGCCGGCGACTTCGTGCTGGTGTGGGGGGCCGCCGGGGGCGTGGGCACCATCGCCCTGCAGGTGTGCCGCCTCTTCAACGCCATCCCCATCGCCGTGGCAGGCAGCGACGAGAAGCTGGAGCAGGCGAAGGCCCTAGGCGCAGTCCACACGATCAACCGCTCGACGCAGGACGTCGCCCAGGTGGTGCGCAAGCTCACGGACCGCCGTGGCGTGGACATCGTCTTCGAGCACGTGGGGCAGGCCACCTTCCCCACCAGCATCCGCAGCCTGAAGTGGGGCGGCACGCTGGTCATCTGCGGCGCCACCACCGGCTTCGACGCCGCCGTCGACATTCGCCACCTCTGGAACCGGCAGCTCAGCCTGATGGGGTCGCACATGGGGAGCAAGGCGGAGCTGCTGCAGGCGCTGCGCTTCGTCGAGACGGGGCAGATTCGGCCCGTCATCTCCACCGTGCTCCCCCTCCGGGACGTCGCCGAGGGCCAGCGCCTCATGGAGCAGAGCGAGGCCGTCGGCAAAGTGGTCTACGTGCCCGACGGCGCGTAGCGGGCGAACGCTCCCGCGCCGCCCTCCCCTCTGGAGGCGTTCCCGTTCCCGCTCGTGGTGAGCCTGTCGAACCACACAGGGCTCCCCCTCCAACACACTCACGGCTGAGCGGCTGTATACTGTCCACAACCTGTCGCTGTGGCGCAGAGAGGGGGCTGCGATGGACGCCAAGACTGGGACGCAAGAGCGCCTCGACGCCCTTCTGCGCGACTTCAAGCTCCTGAACCAGCATCAGGTCGGCTATCCCTGCAACCAGAACTTCGACTACTCGGCGATCCTGCCCTTCCTCACCTACTGCCCCAACAACGTGGGCGACCCCTTCCACGACAGCAACTTCCAGAGCAACACCCACGAGATGGAGCGCGAGGTCATCGGCTTCTTCGCCGACCTGATGCGCCTGCCGCAGGACCAGGCGTGGGGCTACGTCACCTCCGGCGGCACCGAGGGCAACATGTACGGCCTGTACATCGGGCGGGAGCTGTTCCCGGACGGCGTCGTCTACTTCTCCCAGGACACCCACTACAGCGTCGTGAAGATCCTCCGCGTGCTGAAGGCCCGCAACATCATGATCAAGAGCCAGGATAACGGCGAGATCGACTACGACGACCTCTACGAGACCATCCGCATCAACCGCGACGTCCCCGTCATCGTCATGGCGAACATCGGGACGACCATGAAGGGCGCGATCGACGACGTGGGCAGGGTGCGAGAGATCCTCCACGACCTCGCCGTCACCAACTCCTACGTCCACGCCGACGCCGCGCTCAGCGGCATGGTCCTCCCCTTCGTCGACGACCCGCAGCCCTACGGCTTCGACGCGGGGTTCGACAGCGTAGCCATCAGCGGCCACAAGATGATCGGCTCGCCCATCCCCTGCGGTGTCGCCCTCACCCGCAGCGACTACGTCGCGCGCATCGCCCGCTCCATCGAGTACGTCGGCGTGCTCGACACGACGCTGTCGGGCTCTCGCAGCGCCATCACGCCGCTGATGATGTGGTACGCCCTGCAGCAGCACGGCGTGGACGGCTTCCGGGAGATGGTCGCCGGGTGCCTCGACGTCGCCGCGTACGCCGTCGCACGCTTCAACGACGTGGGCATCCCGGCGTGGCGGAACCGGAACTCGGTCACGGTGGTCTTCCCCAAGCCCTCGCGGGACGTCATCCGGAAGTGGCAGCTGGCGCCCTACGAGGACATCGCGCACCTCATCGCCATGCCCCACGTGACGCGAGAGACCATCGACGCAGTGATTGACGACTGCCTGGAGTCCGGCCAGGGTGGAGGAGCAGCATGAAGCGCATCATCGTCGTCGCACGAAACGAGGTCGGCGTCCTCGCCGACATCACCAGGGCCCTGGCCGACGAGGCGATCAACATCGAGACCATCAGCGCGGAGGCGCTTCAGGAGAAGGGCGTCATCACGCTGACGACCGACGCCTACGACAGCGCCCTGCGAACGCTGACGAACGCCGGCTTCAAGACGCTCTCCGACGACTCGCTGGTGCTGCGCCTCGTGGACGAGCCCGGCGCCCTCGCCAAGGTCGCCGAGCGGTTCAAGAACGCAGGCGTGAACATCCACAGCTTGCACATCATCGAGCGCAGGGCCGGCCACGCCCTCGTCGCCCTCGCCGCCGACGACCGCGCCAAGGCCGAGTCGGTGGTGGACAAGGCGATACTAGTCTAGCCCCCCCTACGACACCGGCGGCAAGTGCTGCGCCCACGGCCGCACCGCCTCGAAAGCCGCGCTGGCCCGCAGCACCCGCACCTCAGCGCCCTTGGGGCCGATGATGTGCAGCCCGATGGGCAGCCCGCCCGACGAGAACCCGCACGGCACGCTGGACGCCGTCTGCCCGCTCATGTTGATCGGGTACGTGAACGGCGTGTAGCCCCACATCGGGTCGACCGAGCGGCCGCCGATGACGTCCGGGAACTCCTCGATGCGGAAGGCGGGCACGGCCATCGTCGGGCTCAGCAGCAGGTCGTAGTCGTCGAAGAAGCTGGCCATGCGCGCACGGTGCCACTCCAGCTCGTGGAGGGCGCGCATGATGCGGTCGGCGCCGTACGTGCGGGCCGTCTCCAGCATGCGTCGCAGGCTGGGCGTCAGGTCGTCGGCGTGGTCGTCGAGCAGCGCGCCGTTGTTGGCCAGGTTGTCGGCAGCGAAGAGCGTGCGGAAGGTGTCGAACACCGTGTCGCCGTCGATGGGCGGGACGACCTCCTGCACGTGCGCGCCAAGCTCGCTGAACGCCGCCACCGCCGCCGTCACCGACGCCACCACCTCCGGGTCGACGGCGTTGTAGCCGTAGTCGGCGCTCCACCCGATGCGCAGCCCCTTGACGCCCCCGCCGTCCAGCGCGTCGCTGAAGTTGGGGACAGCCTCCTGGAGGCACGTGGGATCCCGAAGGTCGGGCCCGGCCAGCGCCTGGAAGAGCAGGGCCGAGTCTCGGACGTTGCGTGACATGGGGCCGTTCTGGCCAAACTGCCCCCAGCCGCCGGGCGAGGGGTACAGCCGGGCCACCCGCCCCTGCGTGGGCTTGATGCCGAAGATGCCGGAGAACGACGCGGGGATGCGGATGCTGCCCCCGCCGTCGCTACCCGTGGCGATGGGGCACAGTCCCGCCGCGAGGGCCGCGGCCGCGCCGCCGCTGGAGCCGCCGGGCGTGTGGGCGACGTTCCACGGGTTGCGGCACGGCTCGCCGATCATGTGCTCCGTGGTACCCCGGTGGCCGAACTCCGGCGTGTTGGTCTTGCCGATGATGATGCCGCCCGCGGCCTTCACCCGCTCGACGATGATGTCGTCCTCGTCGGGGACGTCGTCCTTGAACATGCGGGAGCCGCGCGTGGTGCGGATACCCTTGGTCGCGTTCAGGTCCTTGATGGGCACCGGCAGGCCGTGGAGGGGGCCGACCGCATCGCCGCGGGCGAGGGCTGTCTCGGCGTCGCGGGCCTGGGCCATGGCCTCGTCGCCGCAGACGGTGAGGAAGGCGTTGAGCTGCCCGTCCAGCGCCTCGATGCGGCGGAGGAAGAGCTCCGTCACCTCCACGGGCGAGAGGTCGCGGCTGCGGATGCGCTCCGCCAGCTCCCAGGCGGGGGTGAAAGCCAGCTCTCGGTCAGTCATGTCTCCTCCTTGGCTGCGGCTCGGGGGCATCATACCCCGCGGCCTGCGCGGGGTCTAGGGACGCCGCGGCGTGGGCGTTGAGGCGATTCGAGTCGATTCGTTTCGTTCCGCGCTTTTTTTTCCGGGCCATCCGTGCCTGGGGTCGGCTCTCCCCGGTCTGAAACAGGTTTGAGGTTGAATCTCGGTTGTTCCGCGTCGGGGTGGGGCGCAGGTTGGAGTCGTGTTTTCGTCCGGCCATCGGAGAGGGGGTCGCAGGTTGGGGGTTGTTTCGCAGGCGGGGGTTGGAACCGCGCGGCGCAGATAGGAAACGAGTGCCGCGGGAAACAACCGCGGAACAACCTCCAGATAGGAAACTGGGCCGAAAAAGCGGGGTGTGAAACAACCTCCAGGCAGCAGGGCAAGCCCTGCACCCTAAGCTTGGGGACGTTGTGCTGTGGAGGGTGTTGGAGGCGGAAAGCGTGGAGGTTCCCGTGGCTGCGCGGGAACGCCCTTCGAGAGCCTCAGGGCGAGCGGAGGTGCGGTGGGTGGGCATGGGGTGATGGTAGGAGATGGCGGGGGTGGGGGGCTAGGGGCGAGTGGCACGCAGGGGGGCCTTCGACGGGGTTAGGGGCGAGCGGATAGCGAGGTTCCCCGGCCTTCGCCGGGGCAGGCTCTGCTTTCGCAGGAACGGCGAGGGGGATTTTGCGTCGAAAAGTCATATAAGGCCACGTAGAATTTTCCCGTAAATCATATTGAGGTGGTAAGATGGCCGGTGGAGGAGTAGGGGGGCACATGAACACCTTCCGCAGAGGCGAGCTCTTGAGACTGCTCATTGGCGTGGCCGTCCTGGTCGGCGTTGTCCTGCTCATGGCGGCGGTGTTCGCCAGCTCCGTGGGAGAGGCTCACAAGAACGCGGAGTGTCCAGCGCACACTGAGGTCCGATGGCTCGCCAATGAGGGCGGAGTTCAGGCGCCCGGCCGCGGAGAGCACAACCACTGGCTGTTGGGGCCGGACGGAGAGCCGTTGTGCGGCCCGTCACCGTCCACGAGCGGTGGCGGCTCGACCACTGGGACGTCGGACGGGGGAGGCGATCCGTTCGTGCCGCCGCAGCCCACCCCCACGCCGACCCCGACTCCGACACCAACGCCTACGCCGATACCGCACCCCAGCCCAAACTGCGGGAGCTTCACGGTCACCGGCGAGGACAACCGCATCATGGAGGCCGACGGCGCGTACGGGACCGTCACAATCGGCCGGACGGTGTTTGTTGTTCCGGTGGAGGGGCAGCCCTGCCCGGAGTGGCGGCGGGTGGAGCCCGGCCGCGTAAGTTGGGACGGGCCCACGCCGACAGCCACACCAACGCCGACACCCATGCTCGCACCGTCGCCGACACCGACGCCGACACCCATGCCCACGTCGACACCCACGCCGCCGCCGACAGCCATACCCGCGCCGTCGCCCACGCCTACACCGTCGCCGACACCCACGCCCCTCCCGTCGCCGGAGGAGGACCGCGGGCTGCCGTGGTGGGCCACCACGCTGCTCGTCGCAGGGGCACTCCTGCTGCTGGGCCTGATGGTCTTCCTCATCGTCCGTCACCGGCGCCGGAAGGCAGAGGCAGAGGCAGAGGTCTGGAAACCTGACCCTATGGTGTGAGGAGGCATGCCTGTGAGCGCGAAGCGCGTGGTCATCGTCGGCGGGGGAGCAGCGGGGCTGAGCGCGGCATACACGCTGAAGAAGCGCGGCCTTACCCCAGTGCTGCTAGAGGCCGAGGACCACGTCGGGGGACGGCTTGCGGCCGACGAGGTGGACGGGTTTCTCATCGATACGGGGGTGGACTTCTTCTGCTACTCCTACGACGAGGTCTTTCGCATCTGCGAGGAGCTGGGCGTGCCGCTGGTTCCCTCGAGGCAGAAGCTGGGCTGGTACAGGAACGGACGGTGGCATGTCACCACGGCTGCTCCGTCCATTCCCGGCATCATCACCAACCTGAGGGCGTTCCCGAGCCTGGGACTGCTGTCGTGGGGAGCGATGAAGCTGATCTGGAAGGTCTTTCGCCAGGCCAACTATCTGACGTTCGCCAGCAACAGCCGCATGGCGGAGATCGACGGTGACGAGAGCTTCGGCGAGTACCTGGAGAGGACGGGCGCGCCCGAGTCGCTGCGGGTCACGCTCAGCGGGTTCGTCGAGAATGGCGTGCTGGACTACGTCGCTCCCTCCAGCCAGGCGTACATCAGGGGGTACCTGGCCAACACGTTTCTGCGACCGCACAAGCTGATGCAGCCGGCGAAAGGTGCGGGCGCACTTGCCCGCGCCCTGCGCGATGCGTGCGCAGACATCACCCGTGTTTCGACGCCCGTGAGGGAGATATTGGTCGGCGGGGGGGGGGGGGGGGGCGTGACGGGCGTGGTGATCGACGGCGAGACCATCGACGCCGACGCAGTTATCTGCGCCGTTCCCGCTCCGGTCGCGCTGCAGATCATCCCCGGCCTTCCGCAGAGCGTCCAGGAAACGCTGAGCAACGTCACCTACTCCTCCGCCTGCCGGTTGGTGATGGGGCTAGACCGTCCGCCGCTGCCCCCCGGCTGGCACGGCGCAATCTACCCGGAGGATGAGACCCCCCTGGTGCTGGACCGGTCGATCAACCTGCCGGGCTGCGTGCCACCGGGGAAGAGCACGCTGGACCTGATCGCGGGGCGCGAGCGTGCAAAGCACCTGCTGGAACTGGACGATGAGGAGGTCAAGCGCGAGCTGCTGCGGGACATTCGCCGAAACCCTCCACCCGGCTCGGCCTTTCCCGGCGACGACGACGGGCTGTTCACCCGCGTCTACCGGTGGAAGATCGCTGTGTGCAAGGGGCCGCCCGGTATGTTCAGGGCGGTGGCGAACACGCGTCGCGAGCTCGGACAGGAGATCCCCAATCTCTTCCTGGCGGGCGACTACACGCGAGTTCCCCTGGTCAACGGGGCGCTGGCGAGCGGCGTCGCCGCGGCGGAGGAGGCGTTGGGCGTGGTGGGGCGGTAGGGGCGCACAAAGACAGAGACCGCCCCGAAGGACGGTCTCGACCCTACCGGCGAAGCGATAGGGGTGGTGGACAACTTTGCCAGGATGTGGGCGGGCTGTCAATGGCGCACACGGGTGGTAGAATCAGAGTTGTACGGGAGGAGACATGAGCGACGCAGAGGCGACGGCACACACGCAACCATCCACGGCCACAGCGCCTACCCGCTCGAAGGAAGACTCGGCCCGCCTGGGTAGGGAGATATACGAGCGGGACGTCCGTCCGCGGGTTGAGACGGACCACGATGGAGAGGTTGTGGCTATTGACGTAGACAGTGGGAATTGGGCCATCGGCGATGACCGCATGGATGCCGTAGACCGGCTGCGAGCGGAGCACCCGGACTCGCACGACATCTGGTGCGAGCGGGTGGGATACCGGGCCATGGCCACCTTTGGAGGCGGGTCTTTACGAAGGTCCGCGTGATTCAAGGGACGGTGAATGCTGCCTATGAAGCCGTAGTCCCCCTCGTCGTGCAGGGCCCATGGGGACACGCGCGGGATCTTCAGACGGTGATAGACACCGGCTTCAGCGATTTCCTGACCATCCCGCCGGCACTAGTCGCAGAGCTGCGACTGCCATATCGGAACCGAAACTCGGCGATTCTCGCCGATGGCAGTGAAGCGATATTCGATGTCTACAGCGTGACGGTCTCGTGGGACGGTTACCTCCGGCAGGTGGATGCCTATGCGGCCGACACAACACCCCTGGTAGGCATGCGGCTGTTGGACCGCCACAACCTCAACATCGACGTGGAGGACGGCGGCAGCGTCGTCATCCGGTCCAAGGAGTAGCCGCTCTCCCTCTCCGCCTTCCTCGCCCCCGTTCGTGGGGCCCTTCGAGAGCCTCAGGGCGAACGGCTTGCGAGGGTGGGCGGGTTTGAAACCCGCCCCTACGGTGGGAATGCGGATAGCGAGGTTCCCCTGCCTTCGCCGGGGCAGGCTCTGCCTCCGCAGGAACGACGAGGTGGGGGCGCAGGAACGACGACCCTTCGACGGGGCTCAGGGTGATGGTTCGACAGGCTCACCACAAGCGGAGCGGGATAGCGAGGTTCCTGCCTCCGCAGGAATGACGAAATGCGGCCCTGCTTGACGGGGGTCTGGGGACGCCGGGATAATCGCGGCCACCGACGCTACGCCAGGAGGGACCCTGATGTTGGACGTCCTCATCGCTAACGGGAAGGTGATTGACGGGACGGGGAGCCCGTGGCTCTCGGGGGCCGTGGGGGTGGAGGGCGGGCGCATCCGCATGCTGCGGGGCGACGTGTCGGGCGTGGAGGCGCGGCGGGTCATCGACGCGACCGGCAAGGTGGTGTGCCCCGGCTTCATCGACATGCACGCGCACTCGGGGCTGGTGGTGCTGAGCAACCCGCGGCACGAGCCCAAGGTGCACCAGGGCGTGACGACGGAGCTCATCGGCATCGACGGCAACTCGTACGCGCCGTTCACGTCGGCGGAGGACTTTGACGCGTACGTGCTGCTGAATGCGGGGCTGGACGGGAGGCCACCGGAGGGGATGCGGTGGTCGTCGGTGGCGGAGTACCTGGCGCTGTTCGACGGGACGACGTCGTGCAACTTCACGTACGTCATCGGCAACTCGCAGCTTCGGATCGCGGCGATGGGGTGGGATGACCGGCGGGCGACGGCGGAGGAGCTGGCGGCGATGCGGGCGCTCATCCGGCAGGGGATGGAGGAGGGCGCGTACGGCATCTCGACGGGGCTGACGTACCCGCCGGGGAGCTACGCCGACACTGCGGAGCTGATCGAGCTGTGCAAGGAGGTGGCGGCGCTGGGGGGCATCTACGTGACGCACGTGCGCTACCCCATAGGCGACCACTTCTACGACCCGTTCCGGGAGGCGGTGCAGATAGGGCGGCATAGCGGGGTGCCGGTGCACATCTCGCACTTCCACAACGTGCGGCCCGGCGGCGCTCGGCGGCTGGTGAAGGTGGTGGACGATGCGCGGGAGGAGGGGCTGGACGTCACGTACGACTCGTACTCGTACCCGTTCACGAGCACGCGGCTGGAGTCTGTGCTGCCGGAGTGGGCGCACAGCGGGGGGCCGGGGCCGCTGATGGAGCTGATGCGCTCCAGCGACGGGCGGGCTCGGATGGCGGAGGACCTGAGCGTGCGGGCGTCGTCGTGGGAGTCGGTGCTGGTGACGAACTTCAACCTGGCGCACAACAAGCGGTGGGACGGGATGTCGGTGGCGGCGATCGCGGAGGGGCTGGGGAAGCCGGTGGTGGACACGCTCTGCGACCTGCTGCTGGAAGAGAACATGGACCTGTGCTACATCACGGTGGGCGGGAACGTGCTGAACATCCGGGAGTTCTTCCGCCACCCGGCGCACATGGTGGGCAGCGATGCGCTGCTCATCGGCGAGCACGTGAACCCGCGGACGTACGGGAACTACGCGATCGTGCTGGGGGACTTCGTGCGGGAGGAGGGGAACCTGCTGCTGGAGGAGGCGATCCGCAAGATGACGTCGTTTCCGGCGCAGCGACTGGGCCTGCCGGACCGCGGGGTGCTGCGGGACGGGATGGTGGCGGACATCGTGGTGTTCGACCCGGAGACGGTGCGGGCGCCGGCGACGCTGGAGGAGCCGAAGCAGCTGGCGGAGGGCGTGGATCACGTGCTGGTCGCCGGCGTGCCGGTCATCGACGGGGGGCGGCACACGGGTGCGACGCCGGGGATGGCGCTGCGGCACCGGGTGCCGTAGGGGGGTTAGGCGCTCACGAGCTCGATGCGGTCCCCGTAGCGGCGAAAGTCGGCGGCGTTGAACGTAAGCAGCCGCCGCTCGCCATGCGCGAGCATGGTCGCGACGATGTTGGCGTCGTGAATCTGGCGGCCACCCACGGGGACCTCGCGGCACAGGCCGATGAGCGTCTGCGTGACCTCGGGGCCGTCTTCCAACACCTCAAAGGCCCCAAGCATCCTGTTCACGTCGTCCAGGGCCTCCTGGCGGGTGAGGGGCAGGGACCAGGGCTGCGGGCGAGTGACTGTTGCCAGGTACTCGCGCAAGACTTGTCGGCTGATTCTCATCGGTTCGAGATCCAGAGCAGCGCGCTCCAAGATTTCCCTGGCAGCCACGTGCAGGGGGGCTACGTGGACACGGACGTTAACCAGGATGTTGGTGTCTATGAACATCCGGGTAGGCCTCTGTCCTCGTACATATCCTCGCGTCGGAGGCTCAGGCCCTCAGGCCACTTGCCCCCATAGTGAACAGGCAGCACCTCATCCAGGTTGAACTGGGAGGCGGGCCTGGGATTCTTCCGACGAAACACCAGAGTCTCCGCCTCTACATCCACCTCCGCCGTTTCCCAACCGGCGACGATCCAGGCAAGCGCGTGGCTGTGGCCGTTGCCCCGGCGCGGGTTCGCCCACCAGGGCCGGTGGAGGCGCGCGGAGGGAGGGAGGGCGAAGCCCAGGACCGACTCGACCTCGCTGAAGCCAGTCCGCCACTCGTGGGCTGAAAGAGCGCACAGGTGGCTGTACAGCGCCCTGTACTTGCCCCGGCTCGCCATCTCGCGGTACTTCTGGTCTCGGTCTATGGCCATCTCCGCACTCTCCCTTTCACTGGTCGTATTGAACGCGCAACGAAGGTACTATAGTTAGTACTTACTTGTCAACCCCAGGGGCGAGAAGGGGGTGGGAAAGTGTAGGGGGCGCGGGTGCGCCCTCCCCCGCCGCTTGGCGTCGGGGTCTCCCGCTGGGAAAGAGGGCGAATCGGCGTTGCGACCCTCTAGGGTCCCATTGCGCGCAGGCTATGTGCCCCGGCGTTGGACGCGGAGCACGATGAGCACCACCATGACGGCCACAGCCAGGATGATGACGGCGCTCAGAAGGAGGGCGTTCCGGTCGTTGCTGCTGGCGTCAGCAGCGGAGGATGCGCCGGCGGCCTCGCCGCTAACGCTCGTGAACGACGCCTGGGCGGCGCGGGGCTCGCAGTCGTACACGCCCGTCATCTCGCTCAGGTCGCGGATGTTCGAGACGTCGGCGAGAGAGGCGTCGTAGCGGAAGATGGGGTCAACGGTCATCTCCTCCGGGGAGATCACCGTGTTGAGGCGGGTCACGTAGGGATGTCGACTTGCGAGGTCCCGCAGCAAGGGGTGGGTGACCTGCAGCCGTGCGGAAGGACCGGCGTACTCCGTGATGAAGGCCTGGCCCTGGTGCTGGTTCGCCTTCTGGCCCATCAGCGTTCGATAGTTGCTGGTACCTCCAAACCCAAAGAAGACCAGTTCGTCGTTGGCAATCGTCTCGTGGGCATAGTTGGCTGGGACCGCCTGCTCCTGGGCGTAGACCCACACCATCACCGCCATGTCCGGGTTGGCGGCGACTGCGGTGAGGCGCAGGGGGATCATGGGGGCTTGCGAGGGATAGGTCACCTTCACCGGCTCGACGTCCTGGACGCCGGAGTCCGGCCGCAGCTTCATGGCGAGGAATACGAAGGACTCCTCCACGTAGACGTTGATGAGCGGTTCCATGGCCTCTGTGACCCGGTAGCTATTGTCACGGAGCCACGTGATGAGGGCCAAGGGATCTTCAGAGCCCACGACGTCGAACCCGTAGGGGCCCACCTCGCCCGAAGCAAAGACCTCCACGGAGCTGGAGGCTGTTGTTGTCGTCGCGGCCACAGCGCGGTTCTGGAGGCATTCCGGCCACGGAGGCATCAGGAACACCGGGTCCGTAGCAACCTCCAGCTCCGTGAAAGCGGCCATGGCGTCCTCCGGCACCTCCACGGCCTCGGGGGGAATGGCCTCCGGCAGGGGCAGAATCCAGGAGAAGTCCGGAGCTTCGCCCGTGTACTCGATCTGGACGTAGGCGGAGACTGTGCCGTCGCCGTTCTGGGTGAAGATGATGCGCTCGGCGTTCTGGTCCACCGGCGTGGTGGTGCAGAAGAAGCCGCCACAGGCGGAGACGGACGAGGACGTGAGCAGCCAGCCCGTGAGCAAGGCTGCCAGCATCGGAACCGCAAGGAGACTGTAGCGCTTCACTGTTGCCACGTTCTCACCCCATGCGTGAGAGGCCCAGTCTTGTCGGACGCCTCTCGCGCCTCTAAGGAGATATATGCGGGAACGCGTGCAGAGGTTCCCGCTCGCACGCGTCCGCCTCGACAGTCGGGCGGCTGACGCCGCGCTCCAAGGCCCCTTCGCCGCCCTCGCGGGAGCACGCTAGACGTGCTGGACGCCGGCTTTGAAGACGGCGCGGACGCGGTTGAGGGCGTCGATGTCCGCGAGGGGGTTGCCGTCCACGACCACGACGTCGGCGGCCTTGCCGGGCTCGAGGGTGCCGACGAGGCGGTCCATGCCGATGGAGGCGGCGGCCTCGCGGGTGGAGGCGAGGATGCAGTCGGCGTTGCGCATGCCGGCGCCGGCGAGCGCGGTGATCTCGTGCTGGAACTGGCCGAGGGGGTAGACGCCCCAGCCGCCGTCGGAGCCGGCGACGACCTTGGCGCCGAGCTCCATAAGGCGTCGGCAGCCGTCCTGGCGCTTCTCGTAGTCGGCCTTGTTCTTCTCGAGGGCGAGGGCGCCCTCGGGGGTGAGCGTGCCGGCGCGCTGCTGCGCCTCGCCCATCCAGATGCGGGAGCGGGCGACGTGGAGGGTGGGGTTCACCCACACGCGCTGTCGAGCGATGCGCTCCGCCACCTCTGGTTCGTAGCGGTAGGTGCCGTCGGGCTGGTAGAAGTTGCAGTGGACGAGCATATCGGCGCCGGCATCCAGGGCGTTGATGATGCCCTGGGTGGCGGTGGCGTGCATGGCGACGGTTTTGCCGTTGCAATGGGCCTCGTCGGCGAGGGCCTGCAACTCTGCGAGGGTGAATGCGGGCAGGTGGGAGTAGGAGGTCTGGGTTCCGCCGCCGGTGGCCATGACTTTGATGTAGTCAGCGCCCTCCTTGCAGAGCTGGCGCACAGCCTGCCGGACGCCGACGACGCCGTTCGCCACGCCGCCGAAGAACCAGCAGTGGCCGCCGCTGATGGTGATGGGCCGCCCGCAGACGACCATGCGGGGCCCGGAGACGAAGCCGCGCTCGATGCCGTCCTTGAGGGCGAAGGCGGTCTTCTCCTTGGCGCCGTTCTCGCGGGCGGTGGTGACGCCCGACTCCAGGTGATTGCGGCCGTTCATAACGGAGCGCAGGAGCAGGATGGCCTCAGGCTCTGCGGCGGTCTCCTCGACGAGGGTGCCGTCGCCGGGGAGGTTCATGTGGGTGTGGACGTCGACGAGGCCTGGGAGGACCGTGGCGTCGGGGTAGTGGAGGGTCTGCGCCTCAGCGCCCTCCGGCAGCCGCAGGTCCGCCTCGGGGCCGACCCATCGGACGACGGAGTCCTCGAGGAGGACTGCGCCGCGCTCGATGGCCGGTGCGCCGGTGCCGTCGAGCAGTCGGGCGCCGGTGATGACCTGGAAGTGGCCGTTCTGGTGGTGCATGGGTGTCCTCCTTGGCTGCGTCTCTATTCCATCTTGGGTGGGCCCATCCGCCCGCCCTCGGGGTTGATCTATGTTGTAACTGGGGGCACATCCCCCAGAGCGGCTCGCCGCCCTAGAGGAGGGGGAGACCCCCTCTGGACTCCCCCTTGGGCTCTGGTAAGCGTCGAGGTTCCTGCCTCCGCAGGAACGACGAGCGTTGAGCGGGCCGCCCTCACCCCAGCCCTCTCCCAGCGGGAGAGGGGGCCTACATGGAGGGGCGGAAGCGGCCCCATACCTCCCACAGCGCGTGGGTGACCTGCCCCAGGGTGGCAACCTCGACGGTGTTCAGCAACTCCTCGAAGACGTTGCCGTCGCTGAGGGCCGCGTCCTGGAGGCGACGCAAGGCGACCTTCGCCTCGGCGGCGTGGCGGCGCTTGAAGTCGCGGGTGCGGGCCGCCTGCCTGCGCTTCTCGGCCATGGGGATGTTTACCAGCGCGCCGCGGGGCTGCTCCATGCTGCCGGACACCAGGTAGTTGACGCCGATGATGGTCCGCTCGCCGCGGCGCCGGGCCCGGTACTCCTTCTGGACCTCCTCCTGGATGACGGTGCGATGGTACTCGTTCTCGACGGCGGGTATGACGCCGCCCTGCCGATCGATCTCGCGGAAGATGCGATGCACGGCGCGCTCGACCTCGTCTTCGAGGTAGGAGAGGCCGTAGCCGCCCTGGTTCAGGTTTTCGGTGAAGCGAAAGTCGCCGGTCTCCCGCAGTGGCACCTGCTGGCTGCCCATCGCGAGCAGCACGTCGTCCTCCTCCGGGGTGGTGTAGGTCTCCTTGTAGGAGTTGGTGTGGAGGGAGTTGGTGTTGTTGTGCAGCGCGCGCTCGGCCTGGAGGGTGACCCGGGTCAGGTTGTGGAGGGGGTCCACGTCCTGCAGGGAGCGGCCGGAGGTCTGGCTGTGAAAGCGGAGGGCGAGTCCGGCGCCGTCGATGCCGTAGTAGCGCTGCATGGCCACGGCCCAGACCCGCCGGGCGACGCGGCCGAGCACATTGAACTCGACCTCCGAGCCGAAGGTGAAGAAGAAGGAGAGGCGCCGGGCCATCTCGTCGAGGGGAAGGCCGCGGTGACGGAGCACCTCCAGGTAGGTGAGGCCGTTGGCCAGGGTGAAGGCCAGCTCCTGCACGGGGTTGGCGCCCGCCTCGCCGATGTGGTAGCCGGAGACGGAGATGGGGTAGAAACGGGGCACGTCGCGGACGGTGAACTCCATCATGTCGGCGATGAGGCGGAGGGACGGCTCCAGGGGGTAGACGGCCTCGTTCTGGGCCTGGATCTCCTTCAGGATGTCCGTCTGGATGGTGCCCCGGAGCACCGTCCAGTCGAAGCCGCGGCGGCGGGCGGCGGCAAGGTACATGGCGAGCATGGTGGCCGCCGGGCCGCTGATGGTCATCGAGACGGAGGTGCGTTCGAGGTCGAAGCCGTCGTAGAGGCGGACCATGTCCTCGACGGTGTCGACGGCGACGCCACCCTCGCCGACCTTGGCGACCGCGCCGGGCTCGTCCGAGTCGAGGCCGTAGAGGGTCAGCGAGTCGAAGGCGGTGGAGAGGCGCGGCGAGCCGCCGCGCTCCCGCAGGAGGTGGAAACGCCGATTCGTCGTCTCCGGTAGGCCGAGGCCGGCGAACATTCGGATGGGGTCCTGGTCGGCGCGGCGGGAGGGGTAGGCACCCTCGGTGTAGGGGAAGGTGCCGGGGACATTCTGCTTGTAGAGGTAGCGCACGATCTCCGGCAGGCTGGAGTCCTCCGGCGGCAAGCCGAGAACGGGCACCCAGAGGTCGCAGGTTGTCTCGCGGGCAACCGCGACGCGACCATCGCCTACGGCGTTGGGCCGGTACAGGACGCCATCCTCCTCCTCGTCGCCGTCGCGGGGCGCGCCGTCGTAGCCAAACTGCTGCCAGATGGCGGCAAAGCGCTCCCTGTAACCCTGGGCCTTCGCGGGGTCCTGGGACACCTCCCGGACCTCTCGCTCCATCTCGTGGTAGTAGGCCTCGTGGGCGTCCACGGCCGCGCCGAGGTAGGTCCTGCGGGAAGCGGGAACGGGCTCGGCGACGGGCGCGGCGGATGCGCCGGCGCCCTTCGACCGGAGGGGCAGGCCGGAGCGGTCAGCGATGACCTCGAAGAGGCGAGAGACGCCGGGGTCGCGGTGCTCCTTGGCCTCGGTGAGGACAAAGGCCTGGTTGTCATCGAGGAGGTTCTGGACGCGCCGGCCGCGGGCCGCCGCCTGGGGGTAGTCGCGCTTGTTCATCACCACGACGTCGGCGCGGGGCAGCAGCGCCTCCTTCTCGAGCTGGACGTCGGTGCCGTAGTCGGGGGTGAGGCAAAAGACGGTGCGGTCCACGTAGGGGGCGACGCCGAGGTCGTTCTGGCCAAGGCCCACGGACTCGACGAGGACGAGGGAGAAGTGGGCGGCGCGGAGGGCGTCGATGAGTCGAGGCAGGGTCTCTTCGGCCGGGTCGCCGGGGCCGAGGCGGACGGAGCGAAGGTAGACCCGCGGCGAGTAGCAGTAGAGCATGCGGAGCCGGTCGCCGAGGGTGGGGTCGAGCGTGAGCACGGCAATGTTGCCATCGCTGGACTCCAGGAAGCGATAGAGGAGCTCATCGATCAGGGTACTCTTGCCCGCGCCGCCGCGGCCGTTGATGCCCCAGACCGTGGGCGGCTGTGCCGGGTCTGCCGGGCCGACGCCGTTTGCGCCGTCGTGGCCGAGCTCGATGGCGGTGAGGCGGCGCGCCAGGGCGCCAAAGGATGTGTCGTCAGCGGCGAGGTTCCTGCCTTCGCAGGAACGACGAGGGGGGTGGGCCGCGGCGGTCTCGGTGCGACGGACCATGTCGCTGATGGCCTCGCCGAGCTCCAGGGGAGGGCGGTAGACCTTGGCGACGCCCATGCGCTCCAGGGGAGCAACCTCCCTGGCGAGGATGGTGCCGCCGCCGCCGCAAAACAGGGGGACATGGCCGATCCCCTGCCGCCGCTGCTCCTTCAGGAGCTCGCGGATGAAACTCATGTGGCCGCCGTTGTAGGTGCTCAGGGCAATGGCCGAGGCATCCTCCTCGACGGCGGCCTTGACGATGTCGTGGACGCTCTTGTTGAAGCCAATGTAGACGGCCTCGACGCCCTCGCGTCGCAGGAGGCGGGTGATGGCCGCAGCGGCGACGTCATGGCCGTCGCAGATGGGGGTGGCGATGATGAAGCGGGGACGACGCTTCGCCATGCGGGGTCCGGCCGGGGAGGGTGCGCTCTTGACCGTGGCCACAGACCTTCCTCTGTTACTTTGCTCGCCGCATACGCAGGCAGGGCTAGCATAGCCCATAAGGGCGACGCCCTTCAACCGCGTGCGCGCGACGCGCTTCCCACGCCCCCAGGCGTATGCTAGTATGGCCCCATCCTCTCCCAGGACGTGCGGATGACCCGTCTGATATTCGGCACGGGCGATTACCGATACGAGGTGGTGCAGCCTTTCGGCGTGCTGCCGGCGGGGATGGAGTTCGGCGTGACGAGCCACGTCTGCTTGGACTCGCAAGGCCGGATGTACGTCACGCAGCGGAAGGACCCGCCGGTCCTGGTCTTCGACACACAGGGGGAGTACCTGGGCGGATGGGGACAGGACGTCCTGGCCGACCCCTACGGGCTGTTCATCACCGCCGACGACGAGCTGTTCGTGGCAGACCGCAGCACGCACGAGGTGCTGAAGCTCACCCCGGACGGCAAGGTGCTCCTGCGCATGGGCGGGGGAACGCCTTCGTGGGGGGCCCCCTTCAACCACCCCGCCGACGTGGCGGTGGGCCCCGACGGGGACATCTACGTGGCGGACGGCTTCGGCAACTCGTGCGTCCACGTCTTCTCAGCGGAGGGGAAGCACCTGCGGTCGTGGGGTAGGCCGGGCACGGGTCCGGGGGAGTTCTCCACGCCGCACGGGATATGGGTGGACCCGCAGGGGCAGGTGTTGGTGGCGGACAGGGAGAACAGCCGCATCCAGATCTTCGACGGCGAGGGCGGCCCCATCACGGAGTGGCGCAAGGGGCTCTACCACCCCATGGACATCTGGATGGACGCCGACGGGATGGTATACATATCGGAGCAGCACCCGCGGTTCACGGTGCTGACGCCGGAGGGTGTGGTGGTCTCCCGGGGCAAGGCACCCGACGTGGGCCAGGGCCTGTGGGGAGACGCCAAAGGCGACCTGTACATGACGGGGGGCTTCCCCGGCGCGGCGGGCGGCTACCGCGGCGTCATCAAGTTCGTTCGCCAGCCAGACTAGTCGCGCTCGCAGAAGGAGGAGGCATGCCCAAGCTGCCCCCGGAACTGGCCAAACAACTGCTGGAGCAGGCAGGCTTCGATCCGCCGCAGGAGTGGGTGGACTCGACGGTCCGGCTCCACGACACCCTGGACGCCCAGCTGAGCGAGGTGCCCGAGTCGGCGCTGGAGACGGTGGAGCCGCACTACATCCAGCCCATTCGGCGTAACCGGCGCGGACGCCGGAGCTAGGCCGCCAGGGCGTCGCCAACCCCGACGGACCGCCGCCACGCGGCCTTGGCTCATGGTTCGACAGGCTCACCACGAGCGGGGGTGGAGCGAGATTCCTGCCTTCGCAGGAACGACGAATTCTGCGTTGCAAGGAGACTGCCATGCTTGACCTAAAGGGCATCTCGATCGAGAACAAGGACCTGTTCAACGAGGCCAGGCTGAAGCAGCTGATGAAGGAAGAGGACCTGTCAGCCGTCATCGGGCTGTCCCCGGCCAACGTGACGTACCTGTCCGGCTACCACAACATCGACCAGCACATCCTGCCGGAGATCATGCACGCGGTCATCTACCCCCTGGAAGGGGAGCCGACGTTCATGCTTTACGTCAACTACAACCCCATCGAGACCTTCGTGAAGGACCTCCGCCGGTTCCCGGGCTACTCGGACCGGGAGACGGCGATCATGACGCTGATGGACATCCTGCATGAGAAGGGGCTGAGCGGAGAGCGGGTGGGCATCGAGAAGCGGTACCTGTCGGCGCACAACTGGGAGGTGCTCCAGAAGGAGTTCCCAGAGGTGCACTGGACCGACGGTACGGACGTCATGGAGCGCACGCGGCACATCAAGACGCCCGCGGAGGTGGAGCTGCTACGCAGGGCCGTGCGCTCGACGGACAGGGCGATCTTCATGGCCTACACGGGCGCACGTCCCACGGACACGGAGAAGTCGGTGGGCGATGCAATGAGCCACTGGGCGCAGCGGCTGGGCGCGGACATCGTGTCGTTCAACGTGATCGCGTCGGGGCAGCGGAGCGACTGGGGCCACTTCCTGGGCGCCGACGTGCCGCTGGAGGCGGGATCGGTCATGCGCTGCGACTTTGGGGCGATGTACCAGGGCTACTTCACCGACCTGGCACGCATGGCCGTGGTGGGCCAGCCCTCGCAGCGACAGAAGGACACCTACGCCCGGTTCCTGGAGGTCCAGAAGGAGAGCATCGCGGCGGCGAGGCCCGGCGTGACGGGCGAAGAGCTGTTCAACGTCTCAATCGAGGCGCACCTCAAGCGCGGGCTGGGCGACCGCCGGATGGTGGGCCACAGCGTGGGCCTGGCGATCCACGAGCGCCCCATCGCCGCGCCCGGCGAGCCGTGGGTGGTGGAGGAGGGGATGGTGATGTGCATCGAGAACGGCAGCCTGGAGCAGCGCTACAACGAGCGCTACCACATCGAGGACACGGTCCTCATCACCAAGGACGGGTACGAGCTCCTTTCGGACTACACGAGCACGGACGAGATGGTCGTCATCGAGTAGTCGCGGACGAGACCTTCACCCCAGGGGGATGATCATGGCAGCAGTGGACACAGGACTCCTCAACGCGCTCCGATGGCGGCTGATCGGCCCTCACCGAGGCGGACGCGTGGGCGCCGTCGCCGGAGACCCGGTGGACCCGATGACCTTCTACTTCGGCGCGTGCGCCGGCGGGGTGTGGAAGACGGACGACGGGGGAACGTACTGGCGCAACGTCTCGGACGGGTTCTTCAACAGCGCCGCAGTGGGGGCCATCGCCGTGGCGGACTCGGACCGGAACGTGGTCTACGTGGGGATGGGCGAGGCCAACATCCGCGAGAACGTCTACGGCGGCGACGGCGTCTACAAGTCGACCGACGGCGGGCGGACGTGGAGCCACATGGGGCTGGCGGAGACCCGGCACATCGCCCGCATACGCGTGCACCCCAAGGACCCGGACACCGTGTACGTCGCTGCGCTGGGCCACGCGTTCGGCCCGAACAAGGAGCGGGGGGTCTATCGCTCCCGCGACGGCGGGAAGAACTGGGAGCAGGTGCTCTTCCGCAGCGAGGACGCGGGCGCCATCGACCTCTCCCTGGACCCGAACAACCCCCGCATACTCTTCGCCGCCTTCTGGCAGACGCGGCGCACCCCGTGGGGCCTGGAGGGCGGAGGGCCGGACAGCAGCTTCTACCGCTCGACGGACGGCGGCGACACGTGGACGGACATCACGCGCAACCCCGGCATGCCGTCGGGCACGCTGGGGCGGCTGGGGATCGTCGTCTCACCGGCGCGCTCCGGCCGGGTCTACGCCATGGTGGAGGAGGCGGAGAAGGGGGGCGTCTACCGCACCGACGACGGCGGCGCGACGTGGCAGCACACCAGCGACGATGCGGCGCTACGGGGTCGGCCATGGTACTACACACACATCTTCGCCGACCCGCAGGACCCGGACACGGTCTGGGTACTGGAGGGCGCAACGCACATGTCGACGGACGGGGGGCGGACGTTCTCGGGCGTGCCGGTGCCGCACGGGGACTGCCACGACCTGTGGATCGACCCGCAGAACACGCGGCGCATGATCCACGGCAACGACGGCGGCGCGTGCGTGAGCTTCAACGGCGGCGTGTCGTGGTCGACGCTGGACAACCAGCCAACGGCGCAGTTCTACCACGTCACCACGGACACCCGGCATCCATACCGCGTGTACGGCTCCCAGCAGGACAACACCAGCATCACCGTGCCGAGCCGGACGTCGACGGGGTCGATCTCCATTGCGGACTGGTACTCGGTCGGGGGCGGCGAGTGCGGGTACATCGCCATCCGGCCCGACGACCCGGACATCATCTTCGCGGGGAACCACTCGAACGGCTACGTGAGCCGCTACAACCATCGCACAGGACAGGTTCGCAACATCATGGTGTGGCCGGAGCCGATTGCGGGCTGGGGCGCCAAGGACATGAAGTACCGCTTCCAGTGGACGTTCCCCATCATGCTCTCGCCGCACGACCCCAACACCCTGTACGTGACGGGCAACATCGCGTTCCGGTCGACGGACGAGGGGACGAGCTGGGAGCCCATCAGCCCGGACCTGACGCGCAACGACGTGACCAAGATGGAGCCGTCGGGCGGGCCGGTGTCCAAGGACGTGACGAACGCGGAGTACTACGGCACCATCTTCGCCTTCGACGAGTCGCCGGTGCAGCCGGGGCTGCTGTGGGCGGGGTCCGACGACGGGCTGGTGCACGTGTCGCAGGACAACGGCGGGACGTGGGAGAACGTGACGCCGCCGGACCTGCCGGAGTGGGCGCTCATCAGCATCATCGAGCCGTCGTCGCACGATGCGGGGACGGCGTACATCGCGGCGACGCGCATCAAGCTGGACGACACATGCCCCTACCTGTACAAGACCACGGACTGCGGAAAGACGTGGCAGAGCATCGTCGACGGGCTGCCTGAGGACGAGTTCACACGGGCCATTCGGGAGGACCCTGCGCGACGGGGGCTGCTGTACGCGGGAACGGCCACGGGCGTCTACATTTCGTTCGACGACGGAGGCAACTGGCAGCCCTTCCGGCTGAACCTTCCCGTTGTTCCGGTGCACGACCTGGAGGTGAAGGGGAGCGATCTCATCGCAGCCACCCACGGACGGTCGTTCTGGGTCATGGACGACATCACGCCGCTGCACCAGATCTCGGACGACGTGGCAGGCAGCGCGGCGCACCTGTTCAAGCCGCGGGACACGCTGCGGTCGGCAAGTCGCGCTCGCGCAGGGGGCCGCGGCACGGGGTTGCTATACGGGATGGCCGGCCCCGTGGTGGTGGCGTACGACCAGAGCCAGGGCGGCCGAACGTTCCTGGACGCAGGAGCGAACCCCACCGACGGGGCGCTCATCCGCTACTACCTGCGAGAGGCCTCGCCGGGGGCGGTGTCGCTGTCGATCCTGGACAGCAACGGAGAGGTGGTGCGCACGTTCGGGAGCGGCTCGGATGGAGGCCAGCGAGGGCCGGCCCTGTCGACCGAGGCGGGGCTCAATGAGTTCGTGTGGGACCTACGCAAACCGGGCGCGACGCGCGTGCCGGGGGACGTGACGACGGAGCTCATCTTCGACAGCGCGCTGCTAGGGCCTGCAGTGGTGCCCGGCAGCTACCAGGTCCAGCTCAGAGTGGGCGAGGAGACCTTGGTGCAGCCGCTGGAGGTGCTGCCGGACCCGCGCCTGGAGGTCACGCAGGAGCAGCTGGAGGCCCAGCACGCGCTGCTGCTCCGCATCCGCGACAAGCTGTCGGAGACGCACGAGGGCATCAACCGGATCCGCAGCCTCCGGCAGCAGGTGGAGGAGTGGGCGCGCCGGGGTAGCGGCACGGGCGGCGCGGAGCGGATCGCAGAGGCGGCAGGCGCCCTCAAGGAGCACCTGTCGGCCATCGAAGGGGAGCTCACGCAAGTGCGGGCGCGGGCGCAGATCGACCGGCTGAAATACCCGGTGAAGCTCAACGGGAAGCTGGCAGGGCTGGCCGCGAACGTGGCCAGCGCGGACGATGCGCCGACGCAGCAGGCCTACGCCGTTCACGAGCACGTGGGTGGGCAGGTGGACGCCAACCTGGTCCAGCTTCAAGAGGTGGTGGACCAGGAGCTGCCGCTCTTCATGAACCTGCTGGAGGAGCTGGAGGTGCCGCTGGTGGCCCCGCAGGCGGGGGCATAGGGGGACGAGGGGCAGGGGCGCGGAGCGCGCGATTACGCGCTCTGAGGGCGTCCCCGGGAACCTGTCCGCGCAGCGTGTCGCGGGTGGGTGTTTCGGGGTGCGGAGGCGGGCGCGATTGCGCCCACCCCGGAGTCTCCAGGAACCCCACTGAGAGGGGGCCAAACGAGGGGCTTCCAGAAGTCCACGAAATCGGTGGATGGGCCCTATTTGGATAGGACTTTCGTTCTCTTGACAGCCCGCCTTGCACGCCTGATAACCTAACCCCGACCTGCTGGGACAACCCCCAAAACCACCGCGCCCCGCGCCCGTCGCAGGTCTGCCATCCACAGCCTACGGAGGGAACCGGCCCTTCATGACCACTGCTTCCATGAGACTGCGGCTGCTATCGGACGGCGCCTTCAAAGTTGACGGCGGGGCCATGTTCGGGCGGGTGCCGAAGACCACCTGGGAGACGTGGATCAAGCCCGACCGCCGAAACCGCGTCCGGCTGGGCATCAACTGCCTGCTGATCCAGTCGCCGGAAGGCTCCATCCTGGTCGACACGGGAAGCGGGGCCAAGGAAGACGACGCGGCGCAGGAGACATGGGGCCTGGGGCCAGCGAGGGCCATGAAGTCCTTGCGCGACGTGGGCGTGGACCCCAAGGACGTGCGATTCGTCCTGCTGAGCACGCTGCGCCTGCTGCACGCCGGCGGGGCGACCCGCCTGAGCCGCGGCGGTGAGATGGTGCCGGCGTTCCCCTCGGCACGGTACCTGGTCCAGGGCGAAGCTCTGCAAGACGCACTGCACCCGGACATCCAGGACCAGGGGGCATTCCGGGCCGGGGACTTTAGCCCGCTGCAGGAGCGCGAGCAGCTGGACCTGCTGGACGGCGACTGCGAGGTTGTCCCGGGGGTGTGGGTCAAGGCGGTGGGGGGACCGGCCCGCGGCCACCAGATTGTGCTGATCAACCGGTCGGGCTGCAAGGCGGCGTTCCTGGGCGACCTGGTGCCTACTCCCTACCATCTTCCGCTAACGCACATCGGCGCGTTCGACCGCTCGCCCACGAAGACGCAGGAATGGAAGCGGGAGCTCCTTAACCGGCTGGAGAGCGAGGGTTGGCTGCTCATCTTCACGCACGGGATGGAGGGCACTCGAGCCGGCTACCTGGAGCGCCGCAACGGCTCGCTTTGCCTGCGGCCGGTGGAGGTCTAGGGCCTCGCCGGGAACCGCTCACGTGGAACCGTCATCGTCGGGACAGTCGATCCCAGCAACCCCACCTCCTATGCCCAACCCCACTCGATACCACGAGTTGGACGCGCTCCGGTCGCTCGCGATGCTGCTGGGCATCGTCCTCCACGCGTCCCTGTTCCTGATCCCCGTGGGCTGGGTGGGGCAGGACCCGTGGGCGAAGTCGATACCGATTGAAGAGAACCCCTACGCGTACCTGTTCGGCGCGATACACGGCTTCCGCATGCCAGTCTTCTTCCTGCTCAGCGGCTTCTTCACGGCCATGCTGTGGCAGCGCCGGGGGCTTCAGGCGCTGACCGAGCACCGCCTGAAGCGCATCGGGCTGCCGCTGGCGATCGGTGCTTTCACCATTGTGCCGCTGAACGCGCTGATCTGGACGGGGAGCGAGTTCCAGCCGATCTGGTGGCTCTTCGCGTGGCTGGGAGGATTCAGCCATCTGTGGTTCCTGTGGATGCTGCTGTGGCTGGCAGCGGCGTTTGTGGTTGCGGCGAGGGTGGGCCTGACGTTCAAGCACCCCTGGGCCTGGTGGCTGGCCGCGCCCCTGTCGCTGTTGCCGCAGCTCCTCATGACGGAGCAGACCTTCGGGCCAGACACATCGGCGGGGCTGGTACCGCACCCAGTGGTGCTGGGGTACTATGCGCTTTTCTTCGTCGTCGGGGCGCACCTGTACCAGCGGGGCATTCCGATGCACCGGGACTGGACGTACTTGCTCGCTCCGGCGCTGGTGCTGGCGTACCCCATCGGCATCGTGACGGTGGGCGAGGGGCAGCCGGTCGCGGCGCGGGTGGTGTCGGGCGTCATGCAGGCTGCGTATGCGTGGCTGATGTGCTTTGGGGCGATGGGGCTATTCCGCCTGTTCGCGTCGGAAGAGCGGTACTGGGTGCGGTACGTGTCGGACTCGTCGTACTGGCTGTACCTGTGGCACCTACCGCTGGTGGCGGCCTCGCAGCTTCTGGTGAGCGGCTGGCCCATCAACCCCCACCTGAAGTTCGTGCTGATCATGACGGCTGCGGTGGCAATCCTACTGGGGGTGTACCACATGGCTGTGCGCTACACGTGGGTGGGTGCGATGCTGAACGGCCCGCGGTCGAGGCCCGGGGGTAGAACGGAGCAGTCCTCCTAGTCGGGACGCCCGTCCAGCACGTCGGCCCAGACGCGGTCGCCGCCGACGGCGACGACGCGGGCCTGTGTAGGACGACCGAGCAGGCGAGCCCAGGAGCGCGTGTGGACCCGCAGGTAGGTCTCGGTGAGGCCGGACCATCGCGACGGGCCGTCTGTGTCGGCGGTCTCCTCCTCCCACAGGACGGAGTAGACGTGCCCAAGGCACCGCCGACGATACGCTGCGGCCAACTCCTTCGCCAGGTCGAGCATGGCGCGCATACGGGCAGCGACGACGTCGGAGTCGACCCTGTCGGTGAAGTAGGCGGCGGAGGTGCCGGGACGGACGGAGTAGGGGAAGACGTGGAGGTCGGCGAAGCCCACCCGTCGGCAGAGGGCCAGGGTCGCCTGGAAGTCGTCCTCCGTCTCGCCGGGAAAGCCGACGATGACGTCGGCGGTGATGGCCGCGTGGGGGAGGGCGTCGCGGACGCGCTCGACGGCGTCGCGGTACTCGGCGGCGCCGTAGCGGCGTCGCATGCGGGCCAGGATGCGGTCGCTGCCGCTCTGGAGGGGCATGTGGAAGTGGGGGCACAGGCGCGGGTCGCCGCTCCAGAGCCGGAGGAGGTCGGGCGTTATCTCCTGGGGCTGGAGCGAGGAGACGCGGAGTCGGGGGACTTCCACCGTCTGGAGTATCTCGCCAAGGAGAGAGGGCAGAGTGGAGCTGGGTAGGTCGAAGCCGTAGCTGCCCAGCTGGGTGCCGGTGAGGACGACCTCCTGGTACCCCTCGTCGACGCGCTTGCGGACGTCACGCACGAGCTGGGAGGGCGGGATGCTTCGCTCGCGGCCTCGCACTCGGGGGACGATGCAGTAGGCGCAGACCTGGTTGCAGCCCTCCTGGATCTTGACGAAGGCGCGAGTCCGACGCGGTAGGCGCGGCCACGGCGGCTCAACGCCGGCGGTGCAAGGCGACGCCGTCTGGCCGCGCAGTCGCAGCACGTCCCGGACGAGGTCCGGCTTCCGGTCGTTGCCGGCCACGATGGCAACGCCGGACACGTCCCGCAGCTCCTGGGCCGCTCGCTGAGCGTAGCAGCCCGTGGCAACCACCAGGGCGTCCGGGGCCCTGCGACGGGCCGCTCGCAGGGCCTGGCGGGCTTTGCGGTCGGCGGTGTGGGTGACGGTGCAGGTGTTCAGGACGTAGACGTCGGCGGGCCGGCCCGCGTCGACGACGGTGTAGCCGAGGCGGGAGAACTCGGCGGCGAGGCGCTCGCTGTCGGCGAGGTTGAGCTTGCAGCCGTGCGTTTCAATGGCGACGGTGCCGCGGTGTTCGCTGTCCATTGTCCTCACGGTCTGAATGAGATTGCACCTGGGAATTCTAGCAGCACGGGTACGCCGGCCGCCACGTGCGAGAGTAGGCCAGGCCTGGCTGACGGTACGTTTCGCGTGGAGGGGCCTTCTGCTATAATCGCCGCCAGCCAGGAGTGGGAAGGAGCCGCTGAAGAGCGCAATGGACGTCCCGAGCGTTGTGGTCACGGGCATGGGCATGGTCACTCCCCTGGGGCTCGACACCCAGGCGACGTGGAAGGGCCTGGTGGCCGGAGCGTCGGGCATCGACCGGATCACGGCGTTCGACCCGGAGGGCTTCGAAACCACGATGGCGGGAGAGGCCCGGGACTTCGACCCCGTTGCGCTGCTGGGCAGGAAGGATGCGCGTCGAACGGACCGGTTCTCGCAGCTGGCGCTGGCGGCGACGGAGGAGGCGGTGGCCCAGGCCGGTCTGACCGTCAGCGAGGAGATGGCGGACCGGGTTGGCGTCATCGTCGGCAGCGGCGTCGGGGGGATCCTGACGCTTTCCGAGCAGTACAGCGTGCTCGGCGAGAAGGGCCCGACGCGGGTCAGCCCCTTCCTGATACCCATGATGCTGGTGGACATGGCCGCGGGGCAGGTCTCGATTCGCATCGGGGCCAAGGGGCCGAACTACAGCACGGTGACCGCCTGCGCCAGCGGGTCCGACGCCATCGGCCTGGGGTACGAGATGATCCGACGCCGAGAGGTGGACGTGGTCGTGTGCGGGGGGACGGAGGCGCCGATCTGCCCCATCGCCGTCAGCGGGTTCAACGCCTGCGCCGCGCTGTCGAAGCGCAACGACGACCCCAAGGGGGCAAGCCGTCCCTTCGACGCCGAGCGGGACGGCTTCGTCATCGGCGAGGGTGCGGCGATCCTGGTGCTGGAGCGCCTGGAGCATGCGCTGGAACGGGGCGCGGAGCCGCTGGTCGAGTTGGCGGGGTATGGGGCGTCATCGGACTCGTTCCACATCACGCAGCCGCCACCCTTCGGGGAGGGCGGGGCGCGGGCGATGCGGACGGCGCTGCGCAAGGCCAAGCTGCAACCGAAGGACATCGACTACATCAACGCGCACGGGACGTCGACGCCGCTGAACGACAGGGCGGAGACGCAGGCGATCAAGGCCGTCTTCAACGAGGAGGCGTACAAGGTCCGGATCAGCTCCACAAAGTCGATGACCGGGCACCTGCTGGGGGCCGCGGGCGCGCTGGAGGCCGCCATCTGCGTGCTGGCGATCCAGAACAGCACCATTCCGCCCACCATCAACCTGGAGAACCCGGACCCCGACTGCGACCTGGATTACACGCCGTGGACGCCTCGGAGGGGGACGGTCAACAGGGCGATGAGCAACTCGTTGGGGTTTGGCGGTCACAACTCGACCCTGATCTTTCAGCGCACCAACCTCTAGGCCCCTGCAGTCCGTGGGCAGCCCGGACACCTCACCCGGCCCCCGCCGCCTGTGGCGCGTCCTGCCCCCTCCTCCGCCGGACCTGGCGAATGCGCTGGGCGTGCCACCGCTCTGGGCACACCTCCTCCACAATCGGGACGTGACGGCACCTGACGCCGTGCAGGAGTTCCTGGCCCCCCAGATCGAGCACCTGCACGACCCGTTCCTGTTCGCCGACATGGAGCGGGCGGTGGCGCGCATCGTTCGAGCTCTGCGCGAGGGGGAGACGATCGCCGTCTATGGGGACTTCGACACGGATGGGGTTACGGCGACGGTGCTGGTCTACGAGGCGCTGGCGGAGATGGGCGGCAAGGTGCTGCCGTACATCCCCCATCGCGTCCGGGAAGGGCACGGCCTCAACGCCGACGCCCTGGCGTGGGTAGCCTCCCAGGGCGCTTCGCTGCTGCTGACCGTCGACACGGGGGTGACGGCGGTGGGGGAGGTGGAGACCGCGCGGGCGCGGGGGATGGAGACCATCATCACCGACCACCATGCGATATCGGACAGCTTCCCCGCGGCCCACGCCGTGATCACGCCATTTCACCCGCTGAGCAGGTACCCGCATCCCTCGCTGACCGGCGCAGGTCTGGCGTTCAAGCTGGTACAGGCCGTCTGCCAAGCACTGGACCGCCCCGTGAGCGACGGCTCGCTGGAGCTGGTGGCGCTGGGAACCGTGGCCGACATGGCCCCGATGCGGGACGAGAACCGAACGCTAACGCGATTGGGATTGGAGGCGCTTAGGCGCACCCGCCGCCCAGGGATACTGGCCATCATGGAGGAGACGGGGACCGTCCGGGAGACCATCGACCACGACACGATCCCCTTCGTCCTGGCGCCAAGGCTCAACGCCGCGGGGCGCATGGGGAGCGCCGACCTGAGCTTTGAGCTGCTGACGTGCTGGACCATGGACCAGGCCAGGGAGATGGCCCGGGAGCTGGAGGGGCGCAACCGGCACCGCCAAGAGGCGACGGCGGACCTGGTCGACCTGGCCCTTCCCCAGGCCCAGGCGCAGGCGGAGTCAGAAAGCCTCCTGTTCCTGTCGGGCGAGGAATACCTTCCGGGCGTCAACGGCCTTGTCGCCACACGGCTGGTGGAGGCCCTGTACCGCCCGGCGGTGGTGGTTGCCGAGGAGGGGGGCGTGGCGCGGGGCAGCGGGCGGAGCATTCCGGAGTTTGGGCTGGCTGAAGCCTTCAGCCGGTGCGGGGACCTCTTCCATCGCTTCGGAGGGCACCCGATGGCAGCGGGGTTCACGGCGCCGACGAGCCGCCTGCCAGCCATCCGGCGCAGGCTGCAGGACGCGGCCAGGACTGCGTTGGAAGGTACGGAGCTGGTCCCGTCGCTGCGCATCGACGCGGAGACCGCGCCGAGGGCGCTACTGGGCGAGACGTACCGTTTCCTACGGGCCCTCGCGCCCTACGGGCCGGAGAACCCTCCGCCGGCGTTTCTCACGCGGGGGATGAAGGTGACCGGCGCACGGGTCATGGGCGCCACGGGGCAGCACCTACGGCTGACGGTGAAGCACGAGGGTGCAACCTGGGACGCGGTGGCCTTCGGCATGGGTCGGGCCGGGGGCTGGGACCAGGATGCGTGGAGGCGCTGGAGCCGAGAGGGGCCGCTCATCGACTTGGTGTACACGCCAAGCGTGGACCGTCGGCGCGGCCAGGGGACGCTGCAACTCCGGGTGCTGGACCTCCGCCCGACCGGAAGGGGAACGGCAGGGGGCGGGCGCTAGGCGGCTCGACGCCGACGACGCCGGCGCGTGCCGATGGGCGGCGGGCCTTCAGCCGTCGGCTTCTCCACCGGCACAAGGCGCGAGCGGAAGGCCAGCAGCGGAACGGTCACGGCAAGCACCGCAAGGGAGATGAGCTGGGCCTCGTTCAGGTCTACGATCCAGTTGTCGTAGGAGTGGAAGAAGAGGATGAAGAACCGGCCAAAGGCGTAGATGGCGAGGAAGGCGGCGAAGAGCATGCCCTCCGGGCGAAGCCGAGGCCGAAGCACCCACCAGAGCAGGGCGAAGACGACGACAAGCCAGAGGAACTCGTAGACGACGGCCGGGTGAGTTGCTACATCAGGGTCTAGGCCGTTGTTCTGGTACAGGCGCTGGGTGGTGGGGTGTGTGTACACGACGCCCCACGCCCTGGTTGTCATCTCTCCGAAGTGCTCGCCGTTGATTATGTCGCCAATACGCCCGACCATGAGCGCCAAGGGCAGCGACGGCGCGGTGACGTCTGCCAGGCGAGCCCAGGGCATCTTGTTCAGACGAGCGTAGATCAGGCCGCCGGCGAAGCCTCCCAGGAAGCCGCCCCAGATGGCCAATCCACCCTGCCAGATGAAGACTATCTCCTCAAGGTTGTGCTGGTAGTAGCTCCAGTCGTCGACGACGAAGACGAGGCGGGCGCCAACGATGCCGCCGATGATGGCCCACGTGGCCGTGGAGTAGGCGTCGTCAGCGGAGATGCCGTGCTGGGGCGCCCACCGGCCCACGAGGTAGACCGCGAGGGCCACGCCCAGGAAAGCCATGACGCCGTGCCAACTGAGGGTCAGGGGGCCCAGACTCAGCAGGTTGGGGGGTATGCCTATTTCGATCATCTGGCTGTTCCTACCCTACACCTTGAGGCCCAGTTTCATAAGGGCGTCGTAGGTGTTGACGATGTGGCGGCCCATGCGGAGAACGTCCGAGGGGATACCCATGGCCATACCCACCAGCTGGGGCAGATGAAGGATGGGCAGGTCAATGTCCTGGTTGACCTGGCTCGCGGCCTTTGGCTGGAAGCCATCCAGGTTCAGGTGGCAAAGGGGGCACGGGGTCACCATGGCGTCGGCGCCGGCGCCCTTGGCGTCGAGGGTGTGGTTGGCGACCATGGCCATGGAGTTGCGCTCGTTGATGGTGAGGATGGGGAAGCCGCAGCACTTGTCCTTGCCGTCGAAGTCCACGACCTCTGCGCCGAGAGCCTCGATTATCGTTTCGAGCGAGGTTTCCCGCTCCGGGTGTCCGTCGAAGTCGAGGGCGTCCGTGGGACGGACGATGTAGCAGCCGTAGAAGGGGGCGACCTTGAAGCCGTGGAGCGGGGCTACCATTTCCTCGCGCAGGCGGTCCACGCCGACGTCCTCGACCAGGGCCCAGAGCAGGTGCTTGACCTTCACCTTCCCCTGGTATTCCAGCCCTTCCTCAGCCAGCACATCGTTGACGCGCTGCCGGTACTGGAGGTCGTCCAGCTTCTTCACAGCCTGGGACATGACGCCCTGGCAGGTGCTGCAGATGGTCAAAATCGGGTTGCCGAGCTGCTCCGCCATCGCGAAGGTGCGGGCGTTCAGGCAGTCGCCGAGGAAGGGGTTGTGCTCCTGCAGCACTCCAGCGCCGGTGCACGACGCGCCTTCGAGTTCTTCCAACTCGATGCCGAGGCGTTCACAGACAGCGACGGCGGCGGGGTACAGCTCGGGGCAACCCCCGCGGGACACGCATCCGGGGAAGAAAGAGAACTTCAAGGCTTGCTCCTCCTGGGTAGTCTTCCGGTCACTCTGTTGAACCCTGGGATTTCTCCGCGCTCTGAGCGGCCCGCACCCGCTCGAAGAGGCCGCGAATCTTGTCGGCGCCCTTGATGGGACGATGGAAGAGGGGCGGCAACTTGAACTTGATCGCCGCACGAATTGCCACGGGAACGATGCCGAGGAGCTTGGGCACGTTGAAGAAGCCGAAAGTCATGGGAATCAACCTGGCTTCGTCCAGCCGCCCGCTGTGCTCCACCAGCTTCTCGAATGCGAGCGCGTGGCGAGCGCCGTAGGTGCCCTGGTGTCCGGCCTCCATCACGTGCTCCCTGAGGGCCATGATGCGCTCCATGGGGGCGATGTCCTTGGGGCAGACCTGGACGCACTCGAAACAGCGGGTGCAGTCCCACACGCCGCCGTACTCGTTGTAGAGTCGCAGGCGGTCGGCGGTGGCGCCGTCGCGAGGGTCGGCAACGAAGCGGTAGGCCTTGGCGAGCGCCGCGGGCCCCAGAAAGTTCTTGTCGACCTCAAGCACCGTGCAGTCGGAGACGCAGGCCCCGCACATGATGCAGCCGACGACGCCGGTGAGGTGGAGCATGGCGTCGTTGGGAACGAGGTACTCCGCCTCCGGCTCTTCGCCCTGGGGCTGGACCCAGGGACGAACGTCGTGGACCTTGCCCCAGAAGGGCTGCATGTCGACGACGAGGTCCTTGACGACGGGCAGGTTGCCGGCGGGCTCGACGCGGACGCTGCCGTCGGGGCGGGCGACGCTGGTCAGCTTTGTCTTGCACGCAAGAGTGGCGTGGCCGTTGACGCGCATGGCGCAGGAGCCGCAGATGGCGGCGCGGCAGGAGCACCGGAGGGCGAGGCTTTCGTCGACCTCCTCCCTGACGTGAATCAGGGAGTCCAGCACCGTGAAGTGCTCTGGGATGTCAAGCGAATACGTCTGGAAGAAGGAGTCCGGGGCCTGGTCCTCCGGGTTGAAGCGCTTGACCTGCAGCGTGATCTGCATCAGTACTTGCGTACCTCCGGCTGCCACTGGGTGATGGTGACAGGAGTGAAGTCGATGTCCGGCCCATCGTCGGTCAGACGTGCCCTGGTATGCTTCAAGAAGTTCGCGTCGTCGCGGTCGGGCATGTCCGTGCGGAAATGGGCGCCGCGGCTCTCCTTGCGAGCGAGTCCGCTGGTGCAGATGACCTCCGCGCAGTCGAGCATGAAGCCCAGCTCCAGGGCAAAGACCAAGGCCGTGTTGAACACCTTGCCCTTGTCCTGCACGGGCACGTTTCCGTAGCGTTCCTTCAGGCCTCGGACCTGCCTCAGGGCCGTCTGCATCCCCTCTTCAGTGCGGAAGACGGCCAGGTGCTCGTTCATGGTCTGGCCGAGGGCGAGGCGAACGGAGGCGACGCTGTCGCCGTTACTCTCCCGGTCCAGCAGGGCGCGAATTCGCTGCTCTTCCGTCTCCAGGACCGACTCCCCCATGCCGGGTGCGGGCTTGCCCCTGGCGAACTCGGCAGCGGCCTCGCCGGAGCGGCGGCCGAAGATGACCGTGTCCAGCAGCGAGTTGGCGCCGAGGCGGTTGCCACCGTGGACGCTGACACACGCGCACTCGCCGGCGGCGTAGAGCCCCGGAATCGCGGTTGCGCCCCAGACGTCCGTCTTCACGCCGCCCATCTGGTAATGCATGCCGGGACGGATGGGGATGGGCTGGTCCGCCAAGTTCATGCCAAGGAAGTCCAGGGTGACCTCGTTGATGTAGCGCAGCCGCTGCTCGATGAAGTCCTTGCCGAGGTGTCGGAGGTCGAGGAGGACGCAGCCGTCGACGTCCCGACCTTCGTTGATCTCGGTCTGCTCGGCCCGGGAGACGACGTCGCGGGAGGCGAGCTCCATCATGTTGGGGGCGTACTTCTCCATGAAGCGGTGGCCGTCTTTGTTGATGAGGTAGGCGCCTTCGCCGCGGGCCGCCTCCGTGATGAGGATGCCGTTGGACTTGAGGGTGGTGGGATGGTACTGGACCATCTCCATGTCCATCAGGTGAGCGCCCACCTGGTACGCGAGGCCCATGCCGTCGCCGGTGACGATGAGGCCGTTGGTGCTGGGCTCGAAGGCGCGGCCGAGGCCGCCCGTCGCCAGGATGACCGCGTTGGAGCGGAGGAGGTGGAGCTCGCCGGACAAGAGTTCGAGGGCGAGGACGCCCTTGCAGACGCCGTCGTCCATGGCGAGGGAGGTGACGAACCACTCCTCGTAGACCCGGACGCCAGCTTTCATGAGCTGCTCGTGGAGGACGTGGAGCATGACCTGGCCGGTTATGTCGGCCACGAAGAAGGTGCGGGCCCGCTCCTGACCACCGAAGCGGCGGGTGCCGAGCCGGCCGGTCTCGTCGCGGTTGAAGGTGACGCCCATGTGCTCAAGCTCGATGACCGCCGCGCCGGCCTCCTTGGCCATGATCTCGATGGCGTCCTGGTCACCGAGGTAGTCGCTGCCCTTGACGGTGGCGAAGGCGTGCTCCTCCCAGGGGTCCCCGCGGTCGGTGAGGGCTGCGTTGATGCCACCCTGCGCGGCGTTGGAGTGGCTCCGCACGGGGTGGACCTTGGTGACGACGGCAACGTTAGCGCCGTTGGCCTGGGCCGCGAGGGCGGCGCGCATGCCTGCGAGCCCCGCCCCTACGACGATTACATCGTGGTCATAGACCATGTGCGTTCCGTGCTCCGTCCAAGGCACACATTCGCCGCCACACCTCTCGTGCCCAGGGCCTTCGGCGTGACGGCGGTTCTCACTATAGCAAAGCAGGCAGCCTCAAACAACCTCCGACGCCTGCTAAAACTCGCTCTCCCGATCCAAGGCAAAGGCCATCAGCAGGGCGGCGATGCTCTTGGCGTCCTGTATATCGCCACGCCGGATGAGGTCAAGGACGCTGCTCCGCGGGACGCGCTCCACCTCGATCTCCTCGTCTTCGTCGGGGCAGGCCTGGGCTGGAACGAGGCCGGAGGCCAGGAAGGCGTGCATGTACTCGGTCGCCCACCCTGGCGCGATCCAGAAGCCCCCCAGGGGGACGACTTTGCGCGCTGTGTGGCCCGTCTCCTCCTGGAGCTCGCGCTGGACGGCAGCCTCGGGGTCCTCCCCCGGCTCGATGCCGCCGGCAGGAGCTTCGAGGAGCACCTGCCCGGTCGAGTGGCGGTACTGTCGGACGAGGAGGACGTTGTCGTCGTCGTCGACGGGGACGATGACCACCGTAGGGTCGTGTTCGACGACCTCGCGGACGGCCTCCACCTGCCGGTCGCCCACCGTCAGCACGACAGAGTCGCGGCGAAGGGAGAGGATCTTCCCCCGGTACAGCACCTCGCTGTGGGTGACCTCTTCCCTCACGCGCCCTCCGTCGGCGGGTCGGTGGCGCGCTCGCGGCTTCGGGGCGGGGAGCCGAGACGCTGGCGCAGGCCCGGCGACAGGTGCCGGCGAGGCCCGGTGCGGAGGAAGCGCGCCACGTAGGAGCTTCGGCGGATGTCCACGGCGTCACCGGGGTGCAGGACCATCTCGTCGACTCCGTCGACGGTGAGCATCGCGGAGTCGGTGTCGCGAGGGATGAGGGTCACGACGGCGTTGGGTGCGAGCACCAAGCCGGCGTCGAGGCTGAGCTGGGGGGAGACGGGCTTGAGCAGGAGGGAGGTGGACTCCGGGTAGAGGATGGGGCCCCCCGAAGAGAGACTGTAGCCCGTGCTGCCCGTAGCCGTCGCCACCATGACGGCATCGGCGGCATAGGCGACCAGGGGCGCGCCGTCCACCTCGACGTCGACCCAGACGGGGCGCGAGATTCCGGCGCGCCCGACCACCGCCTCGTTGAGGCCGTGCAGGGGGTCCTGGTGCGTGGGGGCAGCCACCTCGCCGTCGTGGCGGCGGACCCAGACGTCGAGCATGGCGCGCTCCTCGACCCACGCGTCGCTGCCCACGTACTCGCCGATGCGCTCCAGGGCCTCGGCGGGAGAGAGCTCGGTCATGTAGCCGACACGACCGAGGTTGACGCCCACGAGGGGGACGCCGTCCTGCATCGTCGCGCGGACGATGCCGAGGATGGTGCCGTCGCCGCCGACGCTGACGACGACGGCGTAGGCCCGCGCCTCGTCGCGGCGCTGCTCGAACTCTTCGAGTGAGGCGAGCCATACGGGGCCTGTCGGTTCGAGGCGGCGGCCGAGAGCCTCGGCCAAGGCCTTGGCCTCCTTGATCCAGGGGTTGTAAACCACCGCTGCGCCTGTCCGACCCGTCATCACCTCACCCCATCCGCTACGGGAGCACGACCATGACCGCTCGCTGGGTGGCATCGAGAAGGGCCTGCGGCCAGATGCCGAAGAGGAGGACTCCCGCCACGGTCACGCCCAGGGCGATGCGAAGGCCGCCGGTGGAGGGCACGGGCTCCTCGGAGTCGGCCGGCGTCATGTACATCGTTCGGACGACGCGGAGGTAGTAGTAAGCGGACACGACGCTGTTGATCAGCCCGACGACGACCAGCCACGTCAGGTCCGCCTTCACGGCGGCGCTGAAGACGAACAGCTTCGCCATAAAACCGACCGTGGGGGGTATGCCCGTCAGCGAGACAAGGCTGACGGCCAGGGCCAGCGCCAGCAGCGGCGCCCGACGGCCCATGCCGGCGAACTGGTCGATGACCTCGCTGCGGGTCACCTTGGTGATGGCGATGACGGCAAAGAAGGCAGCGAAGTTGGTCAGCGCATAGCCGCCAAGGTAGAAGAGGAGCGTACTTGGCCCCAGCGTGGACTCTCCCTCCGGGACGCGCGCGGCGACAGCCGCCAGACCCACCAACATATAGCCGGCATGGGCGATGGTGCTATAGGCGAGCATGCGCTTGATGTTGCTCTGTGCAATGGCCACAAGGTTGCCAACGGTCATGGATGCGGCGGCGAGGCCCGCAAAGAGTAGCCCCCAGTCGACGTCGAACGCGCCGAAGGCGGTGTAGAAGACCCGGAGGATGACGGCGAACCCGGCCGCCTTGCTGGCCACGGACAGGAACGCCGTGACAGGCGTGGGCGCGCCTTCGTACACGTCCGGCACCCACATCTGGAAAGGCACTGCGGCAATCTTGAAGCCAAAGCCCGCAACCATGAGGACCACGCCCAACAAGAGGACGGGCGCGCCAAACGGCTCGCCTCCACGGGACACCTGCTCGGCGATGGCCGCCAAGTGCGTGGTGCCGGTGAAGCCGAAGGTCAGGGCCATGCCGTAGAGCAACACGCCGGAGCTCAGCGCTCCCAGCAGCAGCAGCTTGAGACCGGCCTCGGAGGAGCGGGAGTCGCCCGAGAAGGCTGCGAGGGCGACGAGCGGGAGGGTGGAGAGCTCGAGGGCGACGTAGAGAGAGATGAGCTCGCGCGCCGTGGCCAGCAGCATCATCCCCACGGCGGAGATGAGGAGCAGGGCGATGTACTCTCCCTGGTATCGGGCGAAGCGGTCGGCATAGCCGGCCGAGGCCAGAATGACCAGCCCAACGCTAATGATGAAGAAGAACGAGAAAAAGACGGCGAAACGGTCGACGGACAGCGTGCCGTAGATGCCGTGGATGGCCTCCTGGGAGCGCGCAGAGCCCTCCAGGATGGTCCACCAGCCCGCCAACTCGGCCATGAGCAGCCCGGTGAAGGCCAGCGGGACGACGAGGCCGACGACGGCGACCCACGCGAGGATTTCCTTTCGAGCGACGCGCAGGTCGAGCACGATCACCAGGGCGGCCACGGCCACCATGCTAATCTCCGGCGACAGAAGGAAGACGTCAGCCCAGGTCATGACGGCATCCTATGCAAAGGGGAGACGGATCTCCCCAACACCCGTTGAGAATACGTCCGTGAGGAAGCCCGGATAGATCCCCACCACGAGAATGGCGACGACCAGGAGGACAGGGGCAACGGCCTCGACCGGACTGGCATCTTCAAGGTGGGCCCAGCGCTGGGGCGTGGGCCCGAAAAGCGTTCGCTGGAGCGTCCACAGGATGTAGCCCGCAGTTATCAGGATGCCCACCACGCCCAGGGTGGTCAGCACGCCGAAGACGGGGAAGGTGCCCAGGAAGACCATGACCTCCGAGACGAACCCGCTGGTCGCTGGGAGGCCCAGGGACGCCATGCCGGCAACGGCGAAGACGATCGCGACGAAGGGCATTCGAGCGGCAAGGCCGCCGAGGTCGGGGATGTGGCGCGTGTGGGCCTTGTCGTAGACCAGACCCACGCCGACGAAGAGGAGTCCGGTAATTGTGCCGTGGGTGAACATCTGCATGGCAGCGCCGGTCAGGCCAATGGGCGAGACGGCCTCAGCCGCACCGATGGAGGCCACGCCCAGGAGTACGTAGCCCATGTGGCTGATGCTGCTGAAGGCGATCAGGCGTTTGAGGTCGGTCTGGCGCAGGGTCACCATCGCGCCGTACAGGATGTTGATGACCGCGAGCACGGCTATCGCGAGGGCGGCGTCCTGGGCCAGGTCCGGGAACATGCCGACGTTCACCCGCAGGATGCCGTAGCCGCCCATCTTCAGGAGCACGCCCGCGAGCATGACGCTGACCGCAGTGGGGGCGTCGGTGTGGGCGTCGGGGAGCCAGGTGTGGAGGGGCCAGACGGGCAGCTTCACGGCAAAGGCGATCAGGAAGAAGGCGAAGACCACCTGCATCGGCAGGACCAGGCCGCCGAAGTCGGTGGCGGCCAGAGTCGCCATATCGAACGTGCCCACGCCCGCGGAGAAGTAGAGGGCGAGAATGCCGACGAGCATGAACGCGCTGCCAAGGAATGTGAAGACCAGGAACTTCATCGCGGAGTGCTGGGGGCGCGCCCCGCTGCCCCAGATGGCGATGAGGAAGTACATGGGGATGAGCTCAAGCTCCCAGAAGATGAAGAAGAGGATGAAGTCCTGCGCGGCAAAGACGCCCATCACGGCGGTCTGCAACACCAGCAGCGCAGCGAAGTATTCCTTCAGCCGTTCCTTGATGCTCCAGGAGCTGAAGACTGCGGCAAGCCCCAGCAGCCCCGTGAGCAGGACGAGGGGCGCGCTGAGCCCGTCGACGCCCAGGTAATACTGGATGTCGAGGAAGGGGACCCAGCCGGCGTAGCGCTCGACCCACTGGAGGCCGCCCTCGGCGCGGTCGTAGCCGCCGAAGATGATGGCCGCCAGCAGGAAGTCGACGATAAAGACGGCGACGGCGAAGAGCTTGGCCCGCCGACCGTCTAGCAGAGCGGCGATGACCAGCGCTCCGGCCAGGGGAAGGAATACCGTCGCCGTCAGCACCTCGCTCTACCCCCAGATGTAGTACGCAATGACAATGATGCCCAAACCCACGGTCATGGCGGTACCGTACGCCTGCAACTGCCCCGTCTGGACCAGGGCCATGGCCCGGCCCACGTTCCGCCCAAGCGCCCCCAGTTTCTCCGCGACCTCGTCCACCCAGTTCTTGTCGAACCGGTCAAGGAGGTCGCAGAGGGAGCGGTAGAACACCCTGTCCGTCAGCTGTCCCTCATACAGCTCGTCCATGTAGTAGCGTCGACTCAGGACTCGATGCACGGACGGTAGGTCCATCTTCCACGCGACCTTCCGTCGGGCGCCGTAGAGCAGCCATGCCAGGGCGATCCCGGCCACGGCAAGGCCTACGGAGAGGGCGGCGATCCACAGCGCAATCTTCGGCGTGGCGAAGTCGAAGCCCAAGGGCTTCAGGGAGTAGTCCAGGAGATGCGAGAGCCAGTGGGCGGGGACGGAGAGAAGCTCGAACGGGGGGTTCACGATGACACCGACGGCCACGGAGAGCACGGCCAGGATGAGCATCGGGAGAACCATGGAGGAGGGGGACTCGGCCAGGTGGACGCCGCCGTGGCCGGACGCTTCGTCGTCGGCGCTAGCCGCTCCGACGGTGCTGCCCGCGGCCTGCTTCTCGGCTTCGACGCCGCCGCGGAAGTCGCCGTGGAAGGTCATGAAGAGGACGCGGAAGATGTAGAAGGCCGTCATAAAGGCAGTCGCCGCGCCCAGGAGGAAGACCGTCACACCCACCGGCCCTCCAAAGAGCCAGGCCTGGCCCAGAATCTCGTCCTTGCTCCAAAAACCCGCGAGCGGGAAGACTCCAGCCAAGCTCAGCGACGCTGCGAGGAAGGCCCAATAGGTCCACGGCTGGTAGCGGCGCAGGCCGCCCATGTAGCGCATGTCGAAGGTGCCGGTGGCGTGGTTGGCGCTGCCCGCGCCCAGGAACAGCAGTGCCTTGAAGAAGGCGTGGGTGAAGAGGTGGAAGATGGCTACGGCATAGGCGCCCACCCCCAGGGCAAGCATCATGTACCCAAGCTGGCTGATGGTGGAGTAGGCCACGACTCGCTTGATGTCGTACATGACCATGGCCATGGAGGCGGCGAAGAGGGCCGTGAAGCCGCCGATGATCGCCACCAGGGTCATGGCGTCGGGGGCGGCGTCGAAGACGGGGAAGAAGCGGGCGACCAGGAAGACGCCGGCTGCAACCATGGTCGCAGCGTGGATCAGGGCGCTGACGGGCGTGGGACCCTCCATGGCGTCGGGCAGCCAGACGTGGAGGGGGAACTGAGCCGACTTGCCCGCAGCGCCGGCGAAGATGCCGATGGCGATCCACGTCAGCGCGCCGACCCCGATGAGGCCGCCGACCGCGGCGGCGTGGATGTCGGGAATCTCCAAGGGGTTTAGCCCCGCCGCCTGGAACGCGCCCTGGTGGAAGAAGAGGTAGAGGATGGCGAGGAGGAAGCCGAGGTCGCCCAGCCGGGTCACGACGAATGCCTTCATCGCAGCCCGGGCTGCGGAGGGCCGGTGGTACCAGAAGCCGATGAGCAGGTAGGAGCAGAGGCCCACCAGCTCCCAGAAGACGTACATCTGGAGGATGCTCCGGGCCAGCACGAGGCCCAGCATGGAGGCGGTGAAGAGCGACATGAAGGCGTAGTATCGAGCGTAGCCGGGGTCGCCGCGCATGTAGCCCTGGGAGTAGACCTGCACCATGAGGCTGACGCCGCAGACCACCACGGCCATCACGGCCGTGAGCGAGTCGAGGAGGATGCCGATGCGGACCTCCAGGCCGCCCACGGTGAACCAGAGGTGGGAGTCCCACCCGATGGGGCCCTCGTGGCCGCGGGTCTCGGCAAGGGCCCAGAGGGAGAGGACGAGGGAACCCGCGACGGCGGCAATGGTGAGATAGCCGGCCAGCTCAGCCTGTCGGTTGAAGAAGGGACGAATGACAAAGGCAATGACCACGAAGGAGGCCAGGGGAAGGAAGAAGATGGTCCAGGCCCAAGCCTCGGTCATGCTACAGCTTCCTCAGGATCTCTTCGGCGACATGCTCGCGGCCCTTGGGGACGTAGACGACAAAGGGGACGGACTCGCCCCAATCGCGGATGTCGCCCTCGGGCAGGACGCGGCAAGGGAGTCCTTCCGCCTCCAAGGTGTCCTTCCACATCTCGGCGGACATCAGGTTGGGCACCCGCTTGAACTCAACCCACATCCCAGATACGCCTCGCTCAGCGGACTTCACCGCTTCGAGTCTGTTCCCGGCCCCGAACGGCAGCAGCCGCGCATCGGGGCACACAATGCCTAGCGCTTCATAAGGTCCATCTGGCTGACGTCGACCGTCTGCCGGTTTCGGAAGATGGCCAGCACGATGGCGAGGCCAAGAGCGACCTCCGCCGCGGCCACGGTGATGACGAAGATGGCGAAGACCTGGCCCGTGAGCAGCACGCCGAAGTCGCCATCGCCGATGCCGATGGGCACGGTGTAGCGGGCCATGGATACGACCGCCACGTTCACGGCATTGAACATGAGCTCGATCGCCATCAGGATGGCGATGGCGTTGCGCTTGGTCAGCGCCCCGTAGAGGCCAATGCTGAAGATGATGCCGGAAAGGGCCAGGTAGTGGGTGAGGCCAATCACGTCAACGCTCCCTGACCAGGGCCATGGCGCCGACCATCGCCGCCAGGAGAAGGACGGCTGCGACCTCAAGGGCCAGGGCGTAGTTGTTCAGAAGCAGGTCTGCGATCGCAGGGACGCTGTTGCCGTAGACCTCGGCGGCCTGCTGCTGCTCGCCTGCGGTCAGCGTCGCATCCTCCAGCAGGTCCCACTTGGTGTCGAAGGTGACAAAGAGGATGAGGCCCAGCACCAGGGTGGCAAGAAACCCTGCCGGAACCCGGAGCCGGTTGAAGGGGTTGCCGCGCTGGACGTCCCGCATGACCAGGACCGCGAAGATGATGAGGATGGGGATGGCGCCGGCGTAGATGAGGAGCTGCACGACGGCCAAGAACTCGGCGTTGAGCATGACAAAGAGGGCGGCCACAGCCAAGAAGGAGACCACGAGCGACAAGGCTGCTTTGAGGAGGTCGGGGAGCAGAATGACGAGAAGAGCGCCGCCAACGCTGGTGGCTGCGACGGCCCACCAGATGATCGTGAAAGCGGGCGTGGTCTCGATGCCGGTGGGGGTCATCGGTCCTTCACCCAGCGGTCCTGCATCTCCTCGTACGTGGGGGCCACGGTCTGCTCACGGCCCACCTCTCGCCACGACAGCGCGGGGCCGCCGAAGGGGTTGTAGCCGCGCTCCTCAAGCTGGGGCCGCTGCCACGTGCTGGGCCGCTTGGGGGCCTGTCGGAGCTCCTCGATGGGAATCACCAAGTCGGCCCTGCGGTAGCGGCCGCGCTCGAAGCCGCTGCCCATGTGCAGGGCGTCGTAGGGACACGCCTCCACGCACAGGCCGCAAAACATGCAGCGCGCGAGCTCGATGTCGAAGACCTCAAGGGTGTACTTCTCGCCTTCGGGGGTCTGCTGACCGCCGGGGCTGGTCACGATGCGGATGATGCCCAGGGGGCAGTACTTGGCGCAGCTCGCACAGCCGGTGCAGCGCTCCTCGTACCAGACGAAGTCCTCGCCTCGAAACCGGGGGTGCTGGGTCAAACGCTCCTCGGGGTACTGCACCGTCGTGTGACGGCGGAACAGGTTCCGCATCGTCACCATCATTCCCTTGGCAATACCAACGCCATAGGGCATCAGCGCACCTCCGCCGAAGGAACTTGGACGAGCTTCACAGTGGCCGCCGGGAGCTTTCGATTACGCTCCAACAGCAGGCTGGCCCCGGCGATGCAGGCAACGGCCACGACCCAGTTGACGGCGGCCATCGCCCAGAGCTGGGCCGTGGTGGGCTCCGGCCATACGACGACCAAGGCCGCGGTGACGAACATGTTGATCACCGCCAGGGGGAACAGCACCTTCCAGGCAAAGGCCATCACCTGGTCGACGCGCAGACGCACGACCGTGGCCCGCACCCAGATCAGGAGGAAGATGATTGCAAAGACCTTGAGGAGGAACCAGACGTGGGTGGGCAGGACCTCGGGCCAGCCGATGGGGCCGAAGGGGTTCTCCCAGCCCCGCAGGAAGAGCGTGGCGATGATGCCGGAGAAGACGACCACGGAGCCCATCTCCGCGAGCTGGAACAGGGCGAACTTGGCGCCGCTGTACTCGGTGTGGAACCCGGCCGTCAGCTCGGACTCCGCCTCCAGCAGGTCGAAGGGGCTCCAGTTCATCTCCGCTGAGGCCGCGAGGAGGAAGATGAAGAACCCCAGGGGCTGAAGCACGATGAAGGGGAGGCGCTGGGCCTCTACCACGCCCACCAAGGACATGGTGCCGGCGAGCAAGAGGACGCCCACAAGGGAAAGGACCATGGGCACCTCGTAGCTCACGAGCTGTGCCACGGCCCGCACCGCGCCGATGAGCGCGTAGCGGTTGCCCGATCCCCAACCGGCGAGGAAGACCGCCAGGGTAGACACGGTTGTGACGCCGATGAAGAAGAGCACGGCCACGTTGAGGTCGGCGAGGAAGGAGTCTCGCCCGAAGGGGACGATGGCCAGGATGATGAACACGGGGGCCACCATGAGCACCGGCGCGGCGGTGAAGAGCAGAGGGTCGGCGAGCCTGGGCCGCAGGTCCTCCTTCATGAGCAGCTTGAGGATATCCGCAAAGGGCTGCAAAGCACCAAATGGCCCCACTCGGTTGGGGCCGAGCCGGGTCTGGAACAGTCCGAGCAGACGCCGCAGGGAGAAGACGAAGAGCGACGTAAGGAGCAGCAGGGCGTTGACGAGGATGAGGACGATGGTGAGGCCGGCAATGACGTAGGCCAACCAGTCGAGTGACTCCGGTAGAAGCCCGTCGAAGAAGTTGTAGACGGGGCGGTAGATCACGTTCTGGGAGAGGATGGGGCCCATGGCTAGCGGTCCACCTCCCCCATGTTCACGTCGATGCTGCCGAAGATCACCATGAGGTCGGCAATCTTCCAGCCGATGAGCAGGTCTTTGAGCACCGTTAGGTTGATGAAGGATGGGGAGCGGACTTTGCAGCGGTAGGGGGAGACGCCGCCGTCGCTGACCATGTAGAACCCCAACTCGCCCTTGGGCCCTTCGACATGAGCGTAGGCCTCGCCGACGGGAGGCCGCGGGAAGTGGGGCACCTCGGCGCGAACGGGGCCGGCGGGGATGTCCCGGACGCACTGCTCGACGATGCGAAGGCTCTCACGCATCTCCAGGATGCGGACGACAAGCCGGTCATAGGAGTCGCCGCGACTGCCGACGGCAATCCGGAAGTCGACGCGGTCGTAGACCTCGTAGGGGTCGGCCTTGCGCAGGTCCCAGGAGACGCCGCTGGCCCGGAGGTTCGGCCCGCTGACCGATGCGTTGACGGCCAGATCTGCGTCCAAGACACCAACGCCCTTGGTGCGGACCAGGAGGACCTCGTTCTCGGTGAGGAGGCGCTCCAACTCGTCGATGTAGTGGGGCAACTCGTCCAGCAACATGCGAAGGGCCGGCCAGAAGTCGTCGGGGGCGTCCTGGAACACCCCGCCGGGTCGCATGTAGCTGACGGTGATGCGGGCGCCGCAGAGCATCTCGAACAGGTCGAGGATGCGCTCGCGCTCGCGGAAGCAGTACATCAACGGGGTACCCATGGCGCCGAGGTCCTGAATCAGGAAGCCGATAGCCATCAGGTGGCTCGCGACACGCTGCAGCTCGGCGGCGATGACCCGCAGGTACATACCACGCTCCGCAGGCTGGATGCCCGCCAGCTTCTCCACCGTCAGCACGTACGCCTGGTTGTTGGTCATCGAGGCGGTGTAGTCCATGCGGTCCGTCAGGGTGACCACCTGCGTGTAGGTCCGCTCTTCCGCGAGCTTCTCTGTGCCGCGATGCAGATAGCCGAAGACTGGTTCCAGGTCCTGGATGACCTCGCCGTCAAAGGTGACGCGCAGTCGGAACACCCCGTGCGTGCTGGGGTGCTGAGGCCCGATGTTTATGGTGATCGGCTCAACCTGCATCTTATCGCTGCGCCTCTCGCTCGCTACCCGCCCAGGTGGGTCTTTTGGAGGGGATGACCGGGAAAGCCCTCCCAGGTCAGGATTCGCTTCAAGTTTGGGTGGCCGGTGAATCGCACGCCCATGAGGTCCCAGACCTCTCGCTCCTGGAGCTCCGCCCCACGCCACAGATCCACCACGGAGGCGACGGTGGGCTCATCCCGGTCGTAGAGCCGTGTCTTGAGGACCGCGCTGTGGTTGTTCTGGAGGGACAACAGATGGTAGACCATCTCGAAGTACTCGATGTAGTCAACCGCGGTCACGGCTACGAGGAAGTCCATGGACAGCCCGGGCGTCTCCTTGAAAAACCGGCACGCCTCGTGGAGCGCCTCTGGTGTGACCCACACGGACGCGGCGTCCCAGGACTCCATGGCATCGGGGTGGGCGTGCTGGAGCCGGCGCGCCATGTCCTCGCCCGAGAGGGCCGTGGTCATCAGTCGCCCGCCCGTTTGTGGGCAAGGCTGTACTTGCGAATCTTTTCGTGGAGCTGCATGACGCCGTACAGCAACGCGTCCGGCCGCGGCGGGCATCCCGGCACGTAGACGTCGACCGGCACGATGCGGTTGACGCCGGGCACAACGCTGTAGGTGTCATAGTAGGGCCCGCCGCAGGTGGCGCAGGCGCCCATGGAGATGACCCACTTGGGCTCGGCCATCTGGGCGTAGATACGCTCGATGGCGGGGGCCATCTTCCAGGTGACGGTGCCCGCCACGATCATCAGGTCGGCCTGGCGGGGGGTGGCGCGGAAGGCCTCCATGCCGAAGCGGGCGATATCGAAGCGGGACATGGCGCTGGCCATCATCTCGAAGGCGCAGCAAGCGAGGCCAAAGGAGACCGGCCACACGGCAGACCGTCGCCCCCAGTTCACCAGCGCGTCGATAGTGGTGACCATGAGGTTTCGCTCAAGGCCTTCCGGCACCTGGACAACGGGGTCGGGGAACTGCTCGGTATGGGTGGCCTTGAGGTGATTGATGTAGCTGCCCTCTTGGGCATCCAGCTCACCGGTGTGCTGGTCAAGGGGGGACTGCAGTCGAACCTCTACCATCAGGTCAGCTCCTCCACTCCAAGGCGCCCTTGCGCCAGGCGTAGGCCCAGCCCAGTGTCAGAATGCCGACGAAGGCAAGGAGCTCAAGCAGGGCATACACGCCCAACGTCTTGAGCCGGATGGCCCAGGGGTAGATGAACACTGCGGTGACGTCGAAGAGGAGAAAGAGGAGGGCGTACAGGTAGTAGCGGAAGTTGAACTGCACCCAGCGGCCGCCGATGGTCTCCATGCCGCACTCGTAGATCTGCTCCTTGACGGGGTCCGGCTTGGAGGGGCGCACGCGGAGACGCTGGAACAGCCAGGAGATGAGCACCATGCTGGTGGGGATGGCGACAGCTACTACCGAAAGTATGAGGACGAAGCCATAGAGCCGATAGTAGTCTTCAAGCATGGCAGCCCTCCATAGGGCGGCGCGAATATATCATAGGGGGCAGAGCCAATGCAAGTGAAAAAAACCACAAACGGCTTGGAAGACACTCGCGGCCCGCTCTGGTATACTGCGGTCTGCCCTACACGACGGCAAGGAGGAGGCGGCCCCCGCATGTCAACCTGGAAGGACCCGAATCGACTGGTCTGGCACACTGCCCGGTGCTCCAAATGCAACCGCATCATAAGCCGGGCCAAACTCCCAGGGGTGATGCGGCAGACCGTCTACCGACCCTGCCCGAAGTGTGCAGCGGGCACGCCGGCAGCCTCCACTGGCGGGGGAGCCCGCAGGGGACGGGGATCCCGGCCCCGACGGCGAGAGGGCGGCGAGGCCCCGGCCGGCGGCAGGCGCGCCCAAGCGTCCGAGTAGGGGCGGCTACCCCAGCCCCATCGCCTCCGCGAAGCGCCGAATAGCGGCGATGTGCTCGTCGGGCGAGCGCAGACCGGCGCCCATGGTGTTCACCCCCACATGCGTTGCCCCTAGGCTTCGCCACGCCTCGGCGTTGCGACACCAGACGTCAGGGTCGTTGTCCCGGAAGTTGATGCGTCCCTCCACGCCGATTTCGCTGGGGTCGCGTCCCGCCTCGCGAGCGTAGTAGCGCATTCGCCCCAGCATTTCCTGGAGGTGGTCGCCGGGTCCGGGCTGGGGGAACCAGCCGTCCGCCATTCGCCCAATTCGCTCCAGGACCGGCTCGACGCCGCCGCCCATCCACAGAGGGATGGGCCGCTGGACGGGCATGGGGTTGAGGCCGGCCGCGGTGATCCGGTGCCACCGGCCGGAGTAGGTCACAACCTCATTCGTCCAGAGGGCTCGGAGCACGGAGACCTGCTCCTCGATTCGGCGCCCGCGGTTTCGAAAGCTCTCATTGAGCGCCTCGTATTCGACCCAGTTCCAACCGATGCCGACGCCAAGGCGCAGTCGGCCCCCGGAGAGGACGTCCACCGCGGCCGCCTGCTTGGCGACGAGGGTGGTCTGCCGCTGGGGAAGGATGATGATGCCAGCGACCATCTCAAGAGTCGTGGTGATTCCCGCGAGGTAGCCGAAGAGGACAAAAGGCTCGTGGAACAGGCTCTGGTGCGTGTAGGGCCCCCGCCAGTCAGTGTAGTGGCTGGGGTCGGCCCCTAGAACATGGTCGTACGCGAGCAGGTGCGCGTAACCCAAATCCTCAGTCGCCTGGGCGAAGGCCCGCACTGCACCGGGGTCTTCTCCAATTTCAGTCTGCGGAAAGATGACGCCCACCTTCATTGCATGCCTCCTGGGACAGCAGTCCGGGCCAGTATCCGAACATCGCCTTGCAGTGTCAAACGGGCGGCCATGACCCCTTCCGAACGTTCTGGGCAGAGGTGCGAAAGCGAGGCGCTTGAGGGCGCGTTCCGACAGCCGTTTTCCTTCGGCAGGGGAACAAAGGTACGACGCCGCTCGTTTTCTCCTTTGCGAGCGGAACCTAAGCGGAAGGAGGAGTCAAGGCGATGATGGTCCGATTCGTGGGACAGATGTCAGAGCTCCTTGCCACCCTCCGAGTCCTGGTGGACCGCTTCCCGGAGATGCGGGCGGCGGCAGTCACCCAGGTCGCTCTGGAGGAGGCCCGCTTCTCGCTGCGACGGAACTAGACCGGCGCGAGCGAGAACCGCTCCGCTCCTGGAGACAACCTGACCCGCCACGACGAACGAGTGACGGCGGCAGTTCCAGGAGATCGATCGGGTCCCCAACGGAGACGCTGCTCCAGACCCGTCACTGAAGGGAGAGAGGCGTTCGATACCTCTCTCCCTTCGTCTCTACGACGCGGCGCTGGAGAGCAGGGCGTTGAAGAGGATGCGATACGTGCCGCGGGCCTGGGCGCGGAAGTGGACCTTGAAGCCAATGAGGACGACGCGGCCATCGCCGACGGGAATCTCTGCCAAGGCCGCGCGATCGTAGAGTCGCTCCTGGCCCAGGACCCAGCCGCTCAACAGCAGGTTGGACAGAGGGTACCGACCCACGACCGTGCCCCTGCGCACGTTGAAGGCAGGACTGCGCTCGAACATGACGGACGTCCGGCTGGGCATGCCGTAGGCGATGGGGTGGTCCGTATCGAGCAGTACGCGCAGGAAGGTGCCCGGCGCGTAGAATTGGGTGGAGGGCACACCTTCCAGCACGTTGGTCACGGGCAGGTCCAAGTGGTTGATGGCGTACTCGGCTGCGCCGTCCCACGCCACGATCGTCCCGCCCTCCTCCACGAACGCGCGCAGGTTGGCGCTTCCGCGATCGCCCAGGCCGCCGGCGTAGGGGGCCGGGTACTCCCTGGCGCTATTGCCCTCGAGAAGGGCCTGCGCAGGCTGGTGGGGCAACACGATGACGTCGAACCGCTCTCTCAGGCCGCCCTGGTGGACGTCGGAGTCGACCACAGTGGCATAGGGAAGCTCGTAGCCTTCGAAGATCCAGCGGGTCCAACCCTCCTCGGCAGTGGGGGCCCAGCTCTTGTAGAGCCCGACACGGGGGCTGCGGAGCAACCCGGCGGGGACTGGAGGCACCGCCGACACCGCCGCGAACTCGACGCCCATCTCCTGGGCCACGTCTCTGATGGTGGCGTCGAGGCTCCGTGCACCTTCGATGACGTAGGCGCCGGGGCCGTAGCGACGCCCTTCGACAGCAAATGCCTCCCGCGCTCGGCTGATCCGAGCGCCGGCCGATAGGAGGCGGTTCACCGCCCGGAAGCTGGCGTTCGTTTCGGCTTCGAGAAGGTGGGCCGTGGCCCTGCCGCCGCCGAGAGAGACCACGCCGCCCTCCGGCGGCGCAACCGCGTCCAGTCGCCGGAGCTTCGCCTCGAAGGGCTCCTGAACTTCCACGGCGTCGACGCCCATCTGGAGCGGGAGGCTGTGCGCCGTGACGTCGTAGGGCCGCTTGGGCGGCCCGTCGGGGTACTCGCGTAGGTCGGGGTAGTGCTGAATCTCCAGCATGGTCTTGGCAAAGGCGCCGTAGGGCTGCGCCGTCAACACGACACGGGTGCCGGCGGGATAGCGGATGCCGGCAGCTTCGAACTCCTCCTGCGCCTCGTGGACCTCCACCATGGCGAACTGGAGGATGTCCAGGAGCTCGTGAGCGGTGACGGGGTCTCGCTGGGCCCTGGGGACGAGGTAGGCGTAGGGCTTCTTCGGGCCCTCGACTGCCTTCACCCCAATAGCGTAGAAGTTCTGCAACCAGACGTCCCTGTAGCGGGCCACGTTCCCCAGGCACGCCATGACGGCGGCGTACTCGTAGTCGACGATGTCGCGAAGGGTCCAGCGTCCGCCCTGCCAGGGCATGGGGTTGTTCCACGTCTGCATTCGAGGGTCGATGCCCCGTGCGAAGGTCATCTCGTCGGCGTTCACCTCGACAGGCGTGGCGATGCGGACGCTTGCGGCCTCCGAGAGGATGCGGATGCCGCCGTGGTAGTGCTGGTAGGCCCGGCTGGGCGTGTAGGCGTCGTAGATGCAGTAGACGGCGACGCCGGCCTTGCGCTGCCCGGTGAGCTCGCTGAACATGGCCGTCCCCATGGAGGCGATCTCCGACTGGAGGATGGGATCGACGTTGGAGTCGATTGGGTCGAGATAGGGAGGGACGAAGAGCCGCGGCCCCTTGGGGCCCATCTGGTGCAGGTCGTAGACCACCTGGGGATGCCAGACGTTGTGGGCGTGCTCCACCGCCAGCCGGTTCTCCTGCTGGGTGAACATGTACCAGTCCCGGTTGTTGTCGTGCCCGACGTACTTGTGGTAGAGGAAGGGCTGGTTCACCCCCTCGTACCAGGTGCCGAGAGTGCTGTCGTACCACTTCTTGACGATGCGAAGGCCGTCGGGGTTCAGGCACGGCACGAGGAGGAAGATGACGTTGTCCAGAATCCGGCGCGCCTCGGGGTCGTCGCTGGTGACGAGGTGGTGGGCGAGGAGCGTCGACATCTGCGTCGCGCCAACCTCCGTGCCGTGGACGCTGCAGGTGACGAGGATGACGGCCTTGCCCCTGGCGATGAGGGCGGCCGCCTCCGCCTCGTCCTTCACCGTACGAGGGTCAGCGAGCTTGGCCTGGATGGCACGATACTCCTCCAGGTCCGCCAGGGTCTCCGGAGCGGCGATGATGGCCATGAGGAAGGGGTTGCCCTCCGTGGACTTTCCGACCTCCTGGACTTGGATGCGGTCCGAGCCCGCATCGAGGAGGTGGAAGTAGTCCACGATCTGAGGCCAGTCGGCCAGCTTGCGGTCTTCGCCGATCTCGTGGCCGAAGTACTCGGCGGGAGTGGGCAGCGTCGCTTTGGAGCGTTGCGCGGTCACGGGAATGCCTCCTGCTCAGGGTTCGCCATGGAAGGGGCGAGTCGCGGGCGAGTGTAGCAACGGCGCTACCCAGTGTCAAAGCTGCGCCGGGGCGCGCCGGTACGGCGCTCTAGGGCACCCACGCCCGAAGGGCCTCCGCGGCTGCGTCCTCGAGGAGGAGGGATGCGGAGGCCAAGGCCTGGTCGCGGGGCATATCGGGCGGAGATATGGGCCGAACCCAGTGCATGCCGTGCTCTGCCAGCTTCCCATGGCCGGGGCCCAACGAGCCGACCAGGGCGAGGACTGGCACGCCGTGCCGCTGCGCCCGGCGGGCCACGGCGAACGGGGCCTTGTTGAACGCCGTCTGCCAGTCGAGGCGGCCTTCACCGACGATGACGAGGTCGGCGCCCTCCATGTGGCGTTCGAGGTCGACCGCCTCGCACACGAGGTCCGCACCGGGTCGGAGCTCGGCGCGGAGGAAGGCCACCAGCCCAGCGCCCATGCCCCCCGCCGCGCCGGCACCCGGCAGGTCGCGCACGTCCAAGCCCAGGTCCCGCAGCACGATATCCGCCATGCGGGCCAGAGCCGCGTCCAAGAGGTCGACCATGTCCGGGGTCGCCCCCTTCTGCGGGCCGTAGGTCGCGGACGCCCCTTGGGGGCCGCAGAGCGGGTTGGAGACATCGACGGCCACGGTTATCGTCGCTTGAGAGATTCGGGGATCGCGGTCCGTAGGATCGATGCTTTCGAGGTCGGCGAGGGCCGCGCCGCCCGGCCCCAGGTCGCGACCCCGCCGGTCGAGCAGTCGAACGCCGAGGGCCTGCGCCATACCTGCGCCGCCGTCGTTGGTTGCGCTGCCGCCCACGCCGACGATGATGCGCCTGTGGCCCCGGTCGAGGGCGTGGCGCAGCAACTCGCCGACGCCCCGGGTGGTCGTGCGGCTCGGGTCCCTGGGGTGGTGGCGCGGTATGCGGGCCATGCCGCACGCCTGGGCCGCCTCGACCATCGCCGTCGCGCCATCGCCCAGGACACCCCATCGAGCGCGCACCGGCTCCCCCACGGGGCCGGCGACCTGCGCGTCCCGGTACTCCCCGCCGGTGGTATCGACCAGGGTCTCCAGTGTATCGTCGCCCCCGTCGGCCACGGGGAGGAGCACCGTCTCCGCAGACGGCAGGACCCGCCGCACACCCCGCGCGATGGCCTCGGCGGCGTCGCGGGCGCTGAGGCTCTCCTTGAAGGCCTGGGGGGCAACGATGATTCGCATAGGGGCATTATAGGACTCCAGGGGTTGCTTCGAAGGGCTCGCTCCTGCCTGTTGAGAAGTCAGCCCGGCTTTGCGATAATGGGCGCCTACAGCAGTTCCGCAGATGGGAGGCGACATGAGCGAGGCAACCGCGAAGGTCACGGAGGAGCAGGTGGTCGAGGCCCTGCGGGACGTGTACGACCCGGAGATCCCCATCAACGTCTACGACCTGGGGCTGATTTACGGCATCGAGATCAGCGACGAGAACGACGTGGCCGTCGCCATGACGCTGACCGCGCCCGGATGCGGGATGGGCCCGCACATCGCCCAGAACGCCGAGTGGCGCATCGCAGAGATCGACGGCATCGGGGACGTCCACGTTGAGATGACCTTCGACCCGCCCTGGAACCCGGACATGCTGAAGCCCGAGGGCAAGAAGCTCCTAGGGCTGGACTAGTACCGCGGGGCAGCGGCCCCAGACCAGGAGCACCCATGGCTCGACAACCCACGCCTCAAGAGCAGGCGCGCCTTCAGGCCATCAAGCGCCAGTGGGAGCAGAGACGGCGCATCTCCCAGCACCTGGGCAAGATCCGCCATAAGCTGGGCGTGTACAGCGGCAAGGGCGGCGTGGGCAAGACGACCGTTGCCATCAACATCGCCACGACGCTGGCCGAGCAGGGGGCGACGGTGGGCATCCTGGACGCGGACATCGACTGCCCAAACGTGGTCAAGGCGATGAAGGCGCAGACCAAGCCCCGCTACGAGGAGGGGGTCTTTCTTCCGGAGTCCAAGTGGGGAGTGAAGATTCTCTCGATGGGCTTCTTCCAGCAGAACGAGGAGGAGGCCATCATCTGGCGAGGGCCGATGATCCACAATGCCCTCACACAGTTCCTGGAGACCACCGACTGGGGTGAACTGGACTACCTGATCACGGACCTGCCCCCCGGCACGTCCGACGCGCCGCTGACGATCATGCAAACGCTGCCGCTGGACGGCTTCATCGCCGTGACGACGCCCCAAGAGCTGGCCGTGACCGACGCTATGCGCTCCATCAACATGGTGCGCAAGATGAACCTGCCGGTGCTGGGCGTGGTGGAGAACTTTGCCGGAGAGATCTTCGGCCAAGGCGCGGGGGAGGAGCTGGCCCGACGGATGGACCTGGAGTTCCTGGGCCGGCTGGAGCTCCGCCCCGACTACCGGGACACGTCAAAGCCGGCCGTCCTGCTGAGCCCGTCGGTCAAGGCCGAGTACACAGGAATCGTGGACAAGGTGCAGGCCGCCCTGGCGGCGGTCCCGCAGACCTCCTAGTCCCTGTCGCCTCGTCCGAAGGGCAATACCTCTCCGGTCTCGACGTTGAACTGGAAGCGCCACTCTTTGCCCAGGTCCGTGCCATAGACGTGCAAGGCCAATGCCTCGCCTTCCGGGATGGTGACGGCATGGATGTCGTGGGGCGGGAGCATAGAGTTGCAGACACCGGGCCGGATGTCGACCGTCTCCACCTCCTCCAGCTTCGCATGCCAGGGACGGGAGCCGTCGTCCAGTCGGCGGTAGTTGGTGTTCCGCTCGTTCCCCTTGACGCCGCCAATGAGGACCCAACTGTTGTGGTTGTGCACCGGGGTGCTGCTCTCGGGCTTCCAGGAGACCACTCTGACGGTGAGGTTGTCGTCCGTGTAGATCGCGGATCCCCGGAGCGGCCGGGAGCCGTCGTCGATGCCATCGAGGCAGTCGGGCTGAGCAACGACTCGCTCGAGAAGAGGAGTCAGAGCTTCCACGGTATCGCCGTCGCTCAGGTCCTGCGACACGATCCTCCGAGCGTCCTCCACAAAGTCCTGCAGCGTGTAAACGGCAGTGCGCATGACCCCTCCTTTCTTCCCTTGATTATGGCCCGCGGACGGGCGTCCTGCAAGCTGAGGGCAGCGGAAAAAATGGCTTCTTGACAGGGGTGGAAACTCCTGTTTACGATGCTTTCACCGAGAGCTCGTTGGCTAGGCGTGCGCCGTATGGCGCAGAAGGGTAGAGGAAGGGGCCATGCCGGGCCGAATGGACCGGGAGATCGAGGAGATCCTGGAGCGCTCTGAGGCGGTCCTGGCCTCCGAGTCTCGAAAGCCGCGCAAGAGCGGGAAACGCGGCCCGTCCCGGTGGTCGCGTCCCGGGTGGACGCGGCTGGGGGGCACCTTCTCGCCAGGACGCATCTTCCTGGCCGGCGGTGCGCTTCTCCTGACAGCGCTCATCCTCCAACTCGCAAGCACAGGGCCCGTGGCCGTGTTCTTCTGGTTGGGGCTCATACTCTTCGTTTTTGCCTACGCGCTCTTCTTCGTGCGGTCCAGCTCGACGCCGGAGCTGCACTGGCGTGGCAGGCCCGTGGACTATGGGAAGCCGCCGTCTCTGTGGACGCGGCTGCGGCGATGGCTCCAGTCGTAAGCCGGCGGGAAACCTAGTACGAGGTTGTAGCGCACAGATGGTGGGGCCGCAAGCTGGGAAGCCGGCCCGCCAACCCCGACAGGTGATGCCCGAGCGCTACTGAGAGCACATCGTGCCCCAGCGACTCCATCTCTCGACGCAGCAGCTCCACAGCCCAGACCGAACAGGCCCGTATCTCCACCTCAGCAGGCCCGCCCACCTGGAGCGGCGTGCAGCTGTCAACGGCTCGGGCCAAGTCCGCGCTGTAGCGGAGCACGTCCAGACCTCGAAGGACCTGGGGGAGACGGTGGTCCGCCGGCGCCGTCAGGCTGTGCAGGTCCTTGAAGCGGCCCCAACGCGCTGCGCCAAAGGCCCAATGGAGGGATGCGACGAAGCTCTGCGCCGCCTGGTGGAAGCGCACCGTCTTTCGCTGATGGACCCCCCTGTCCCGAAAGAAGGGAAACGCCTCGACTATCTGCTCCACCAGGGCGATGGCGCTGCCGGCGGCCTCCTTGATGCCGGTGGTAAAGTCGCCGGAGTAGCGCTCCTGCAGGATGCTCCCCATCTCCCGGAGGACGTCCACGCGCTCCTCCAGGTTGGGGGCGAGGCCGTTGCCGCGGAGGAGGTAGCCCAGCTCCACCTCCGACATGCGCGAGAGGCCCTTGGCGTTCCAGATGGCGACACCATCGCCGAAGGCGCGCCTGAGGCTGACGACCAGGGCCCAGTACCCCGAACAGGTCTTCCCTTTGTACTCGACGGTCCAGTCGGGAGACCAGAGGCAGAAGCTCAGAGCATGAAGGACCAAGAGGTAGTGCACCGTGCGATAGGTCCCATCGAAGAAGTGTCGGTCGCGATCCCAGGGCGACAGGACCATGTCGTCCCGCACCAGGCGCCGGGCGATCTCCCGGATTGCGGGCTCATTGATGGCGACAAGCCGGCTCCGGGCCGCTACTTCGCCGGCTTCATCGAGCACGGGGTTTCGTATCAGGAGCGCCATGGGGATGCCTCCACAGTCCGCACAACAAGTCCCCATGTGTACATCCGAAAAAGAGGGCGGCGAGGATTTACCCCGCCACATCGGAAAACGACGAAAGCCGTAGCTCTCACCTATGCGAGGCTAGAGGAGGGGGATGCAAAACGACTATAATGGCCTGGGGACGCACGCCGTGGAGGAGACCGTGGCCGAAGAGCGCCGCCAGTTCGTGAAGTACAACTTCTACAGGGTGGACCCTGCCTGGCGCCGCTTGGACCAGGAGCTTCGGCGGAGCCAGAAGGAGGAGTTCGCCGCGGTGGTGGCGGAGCATGCGAACGGGATGGTGCTGCGCAGCTACTCCCTGGTGGGCCTGCGGGCCGACGCCGACCTACTGCTGTGGCTCATCGCGGAGGACGTTGAGGAGCTACACGGTCTCGCGGCCCAGCTCAACCGGACAGCCCTGGCAGGTTACCTGGGCCTGACGCACTCGTACTTCGCTCTCACGCGCCGCTCTCCATATCTGGGCGGCCACCGCCACGCCGGCCAGGAGGGGACGCGGTCGGTGCTCCGCCTCTCCCGGCAGGAGTACCCGTACCTCATCGTGTACCCGTTCTTGAAAACTCATGACTGGTACCAGCTTCCCCAGAAAGAGCGCCAGCGCATGATGGGACAGCACTTCGCGGTGGGGCACAAGTACCCCGGCGTCCGCATCAACACCACCTACTCGTACGGGCTGGACGACCAGGAGCACGTGGTGTCGTTCGAGACGGGGGACCTGGGGCAGTTCCTGGAGCTGGTGATGGACCTTCGGGAATCGGCCGCTCGCCCCTACACGCTGCGCGACACGCCCATCTTCACGTGCCTGGCCCGTCCCTTGGGCGAGGCGCTGGACGCCCTGGGGTAGCCGGCAGCCGCCAGCGTCCTCAGCCCAACACGGCGATTGAGTTGGCCTTGATGACGAGGTAGACCTCGCGGCCCGGAGCGAGGCCCAGACTCTCCCTGGCCTCACGGCTCACCTCAACCAGCAGCGGCACGCCGATGTCGGCGGTGACCAGCGCCGCAGGACCCAGGTCGCCAACCTCCGCCACAACGGCGCGAAGGACGTTCCGCGCGCTCAGGCCGCGGGGCGCCTCGCTGGCCAGGAGGACATCGGCGGCGCGGATGGAGACGGATACGGTGCCGCCAACCGGACCGTCGACCTGAGGGAGCCACAGGTCATGGGGGCCCAGGCGTGCCCGGGTCAGGCCGGAGGCCGCACGATGCTCCATGAGCTCCACCTCCAGCAGGTTCTCCAGCGCCTCCCCGGCCACCAGCGGTCGCACGCTCGGATGGCGGAGGACTCCGTGGGGCGCCCCAGCGGCCACGACGGCGCCCTCCTTGATCGCTACGGCGTGGTCCGCAAGGGCCAGGACCTCGGAGATGGAGTGGGAGACGTAGAGCATGGAAAGTCCCATCTGCTGTCGGAGGGCCTTGAGGGAGCGCAGGGCCCGGCCTCGGTAGGCTCCATCGAGGGAGGTCAGGGGCTCGTCGAGGAGGAGCAGGTCCGGGGACGTGGCGATGGCCCTCGCCAAGGCGACGCGCCTCGCCTCACCGCCGGAGAGGCCCGCGGGCCGACGCTTCAGCAGCGGCCCCAGGTCGAGGAGGTCCACGATCGCGTCGACCTCGACGCGCCTGGAGGCCTCGGGAGTGCGCCGGTAGCCGTAGAGGACGTTGTCGAGCACCGTAAGGTGGGGGAAGAGCAAGCTCTCTTGGAAGACGTAGCCCACTCGTCGCTGCTCCGGCGGCAGGTTGAGGCGTTCCTGCGAGGAGAAGAGCACGCGCCCGTCCAGCCGTACCTCGCCGCCGTCCGGGGCCGCCAGGCCGGCTATACAGTCAAGGGTGGTGCTCTTGCCGCTCCCGTTCGGTCCGTAGAGGGCGGTGATTCCGGGACTCAGCTCCAGGTCCAAGTCAAGATGAAACTTGCCGTACGTCTTGCTGAGGCGGAGTGCGAAGAAGTGAGCGTCCATGAGCTAGGTCGCCGCGCGGCGGGCCAGTCGATGATGGACGAGCAGGGCGCCCAACGCCAAGGCGAGGGAGAGGATGATGAGGCGGACCGCGCCGGCATCGTTGCCGACCTGGAGGTCGGTGAAAATTGCCAGGGGCAGCGTTTGGGTGCGGCCCGGGATGTTGCCGGCCACGACGATGGTGGCCCCGAACTCGCCCAGGCCCCTGGCGAAGCCCAGCACGACGCCCGCCGCGATCCCTTTCGCCGCCAGGGGGACGGTCACGGTCGCGAAGACCCGCCAAGGCCCCGCTCCCAGGCTGCGGGCGGCGCCCTCCAACCGGGAGTCGACGCCCGCCAGGGCCACTTCGATGGTCCGCACCATGAGGGGGAGGGCCACGAGCCCCGCCGCCAGGGCCGCCGCACCCCAGGTGAAGACGACGTCGACGCCCAGACGCTCCAGCAGGCCGCCCAGCGGACCGCCTCGGCCTAGGAGTAGGAGCAGAGCGTACCCCGCCACCACCGGCGGGAGGACTAGAGGAAAGGAGACCAGGGTGTCCAGCACGGACTTGCCAGGCCATCGGCTCTTGGCAAGCACCCAGGCAATACCAAGGGCCAGAGGAAGTCCCACAGCGGTGCCCACGGAGGCCACCTGAAGGGACAGCGCCATCACTCTAAGCTCTTCGTTGCTTGGCACTCCCCTCCTTTCGCCGCCTGCCGGAGGGACCGGGGGTTGCGGCGGATTATTGCACAGGGAGAGGCGATGGTCTACGCACGGCGGGACGCCTCATTCGTCATGGGAGCGAGCGAAAGCCGAACTTGCTGAACACCTCTCCGGCCTCTGCTTCTTGGAGGAACTCGAGGAAGAGGCGGGCGGCTTCCGGGCGCCCTGCATCGTCGAGCGCCGCAGCGGGGTAGACGAGGGGCGAATGGCTGTCGGGGTCGAAGGTCCAGAGCACGCGCAGGTCGAGAGAGATGCTCGCGTCGCTGGCGTAGACGATTGCCGCATCGGCGTTGCCGGACTCGACGTAGGCGAGGACCGTGCGAACGTCGGGGCCCATCACCAGCTTCGGCTCAAGCGTCGCCCACAGCCCCAGCGACTGCAGCGCCTCTCGAGCGTAGGCACCGGCGGGCGCCAGCTGCGGGTCGGCGACTGCGAGCCTGCGCACTTCAGGGGCGAGCAGACCCTGGGGCTCGGACAGGGTTGCGCTGACCCCTTCCCCGGCGACGACGACGAGGACGTTGCCAAGGAGGTCGACTCGGGTGCCGGGCTCCAACAACTCCTGTCGCTCAAGAGTGTCCATGGGCCCCGGCCCAGCGCTCAGGAACAGGTCAGCGGGGGCGCCGCGGGCAAGCTGCTGGGCCATGGCAACCGACCCACCGTAGCTGAAGCGGACACGCACGCCGTGGGCCCGGTGGAACTCTTCGCCCGTCTCCTGCAACGCATCGCGCAGGCTGGCGGCGGCGAAGACGAGCAGCTCGTCGTCCGAGCGGCCACATCCGAGGAGGGACATCGCGAGGAGCAGGACGGGGAGAACAGGAAGAAACAGGCGCCACCGCAGCAAAAGGCGCCGTCCGAATCGGTCGGGAGACTCAGCGGGCGGCATCTGGCGCGAGGGAGCGATGCCGGTCGATGAAGGAGAAGACTACGGTCAGGCCTCGCCGATGTTTCTGGGGGCCACGCGGGTGGCCTCCTTCAACTCGTCCAGGTCCTTGCCCTCGAAGTAGTCGTAGTTCATGGGGATATAGTTCTGCCATTGCTCGGGGACCTGGTCTTCGACGAATATCGCCACCACCGGGCAGACCGGCTCGCATGCGGCGCAGTCGATGCACTCGTCGGGGTTGATGTACATCATGCTGTCGTCGGAGGTGGTGTAGATGCAGTCCACCGGGCAGACGTCAATGCAGCTGCCGTCCTTCACGTTTACGCAGGGCTCTGCAATGATGTATGTCATCGGCCGCTGAACTCCTTCATCACGGGTTTGGGTGCCCCAAAGACTTGCATTTCGCGGCACACATTGTACCACACCACGGGCCGGCGACTATCTGCAATCCAGCGGAATCCAGACGGCGGGCTCAGACCACCAGACCGTAGTTTCGCTTGGGAATCTGCAGGTTGACAAAGGTCTCGGTCCGCCGGACTCCCGGCACCGTCCGCACCTTGGTGTTGAGGAAGGTGCCGAGTTCGACAGAGGAGGGGAGGGTGACCCAGGTGAAGATGTCAAAGGCGCCTGTGGTCACGGAGACCCAGGAGGTCTCCCGGAGGACCGCCAAGCTCGACGCGACCTCGTTGGTCTTGTCCGGGTCGACCTGCACACCGACCAGGGCCTCGGTCCCGTAGCCGAACATCTCGGGGTCGGGGAAGGCGACGACCTTGATGATGTCCTCTTCCAGGAGGCGCTTGAGACGGCGGCGGACCGTGCCCTCGCTGACGCCCACCTCCCTGGCCACACGAGCGTTGGAGGCACGCCCGTTCCGCTGGAGCAACTGGATCATCCGCCGGTCGAGCTCGTCTACCTCAGGCATACCTCGAACCTTTCGTGCAAAGGGATGGCAACATACTAGTGGACTCTACGAAATCTGTCAATCGTAGGAGGAGGAAGACAGAGAACGGCCTTCAAGTGGCGATTTCGCAGGCAAATCGGCAGCAACTGAGACTGCGCCCACGCTTCCGGCACAGTCAGCCAATACCTGCTAGAATGGTGGTGAGGCACGGCAATGCGAGAAGTCTACCACGAGATGGCCAGGGTCCTGGAGCAGGGCGATCCCTGCGTCCTGGCCACGGTTGTCCGCACGAAGGGATCGACGCCGCAGAAGCCCGGCGCCAAGCTCCTGGTGCGCAGGGACGGCAGCGGGGTGGGCACCCTGGGCGGCGGCTGCGTGGAGGGCGACATCTGGTTCGCCTCAAGCGAGCTCCTGAAGCGCGGCGGCGACGCCGAGGTCAAGGACTATTTCCTGAACGAGGACCTGGCGGCCCGCGACGGCCTGGTCTGCGGCGGCACCATGTACTTCCTCCTGGAGCCGGTCCGCCAACCCGAGACTGCCCTGCCCTACCTCCACGAGATCGCCGACGCCTACGCCGGCGGGCCTGCCGTCGCCGTGGCTTCCCTGCTCAAGTCGCCACGCGGCGCTCCGCAGCCCGTGGGCCAGAGGCTGTTCATCCGGCGCGACGGGTCCGTCGAGGGCACGCTGGGGAGTCCCGCCCTGGACGCCGAGGCGTCGGAGCGTGCGCGGGAGCTCATGCCCTACGGGAAGTGCGAGTTCCTGTCCGCCAGCGACGGCTCCCAACTGTTCATCGAGGCCTACACCACGCCTCCACAGCTTGTGATCATGGGGGGCGGGCACATTGCCCTGGCCTTGGCCCGGCTGGCGCGGTCGGTCGGCTTCACCATCCACGTCATCGACGACCGCCCGGAGTTCTCCAACCGGGAGCGGTTCCCCTACGCGGAAAGCACCATCGTGGCGCCGTACGACGAGGGGCTGGCGCAGATCCCCGTCAGCACCAACACCTTCATCGTCATCGCCACGCGCGGGCACCGCTTCGACGACATGGCCACGGAAGCTGCAGCGCTATCGCCTGCGGGCTACGTCGGGCTACTCGGCAGCAAGCGGAAGTGCCTGCTCATCTACCAGGGCCTGTTCCGCAGGGGTGTGCCGGAGGAGCGCATCCGGCAGATTCACGGGCCTGTGGGGCTGGACCTGGGAGGCCGCACGCCGGAAGAGATCGCGCTCAGCGTCATGGCAGAGGTCGTCATGGACCGCCTGGGCGGCGATGGCCGTCCGATGAGGATGGAGAACCGGCTCTTCCTCAAGGCCAAGGAGAAGGCCCTGGAGCCCGCAGTCGGCAGGTAGGGTTTGGCCGGGGTAGCAGCTGTCCTCATCGCCGCGGGCGAATCGGTCCGGATGGGCACGCCCAAACCCCTACTCCCGTGGCTTGGCGACACCCTCATCAACTACCAGGTCAACTCCCTCCGCGAGGCCGGTGTTTCTCAGACCGTCGTCGTGCTGGGCCATGCCGCCAACGAGGTGGCGCCAAAGGTTGGGGAGAGCAGCGGCGTGACGGTCCTCATCAACCCCCGCTACGGGGAGGGAAAGACCACGTCAATCAAGCTGGGCGTTCAGGGAACTGACCCCCAGGCTGCCGTTCTCCTCCTTCTGGCCGTGGACCAACCCCGCCCCCCCGGACTGATGCGCCGCGTGCTCGAGGAGCACCTCGAGAGTCAAGCGCTCATCACGCAGCCCGTGTATGAGGGAAAGGTCGGACATCCGCTGCTGTTCCATCCCGCGCTCAGGGGGGAGCTTCTGGAGATCACGGAGGAGCGCTTGGGGGTCCGGGAGGTGGTGGGCCGCGATCCGAAGCGCGTCTCCAAGGTGGCAGTGGACTCGCCCCTGGTCCTCCTGGACCTCAACACCGCAGAGGACTACAGGGAGGCGGTGAAGCTGTTCAGATGAGGCTCAGGACTGCCGGACGGGATGAGCGTCTTTGACCTTCCTTCCCGGCAAGTGCTATGATAAATGTGGAATCATTCTTATCTGGAGTCATCGTAGTTCTGGGTTGTCCTCCGTTTCCGTACCTCGGCACCTCATCGGACCATCCTTTGGAAGCGTGTGCACGCGCCCTTTTCCTTTCGACAGGAGGTAGTACTTCATGCTTTTCGGTATCGCTCTCCGTGTAATTCTCGGCCTTCTTCTGGGCCTGGCAGCGTGGCCCCTGGGGCTCGCCATCGGCGAACAGGCCGGAGACCCGGGCTTCTTTCCCTGGGGCCTGGCCACAGGTGTGGCAGGCCTGGCGCTGGGCATAGTGCTGGCGCCGTTCGTAGTCGTAGCCCCGATCCGTAAGCTCAACGCTCTTCCATCCTCCACCGTCATCCTGGGGGTCGCGGGGCTTCTCGCGGGACTGGCGGCCGCCGCGATGCTCACCGTATCGCTGGGACGCATTCCCGGAAATGCGGGAATCGTCCTCCCCATCGTCATCAGCCTGGGTTTCGGCGGACTAGGGACGGCGCTGTTTGCGGGGCGAGAGGCTGCGGGCTTGGAAGGCGTTCCAGGACTGAGGAGGTTCGCCTCGGCCAGGGCTCGTCCGGAAACCTGGTGCTCCTGGACACCAGCGGCATCATCGACGGCCGGGTCATGGACGTTGCGGCCACCGGGTTTCTGACCGGCCCGCTGGGGGTGCCGCAGTTCATCCTCAATGAACTCCAGCACATCGCCGACTCCTCCGAGCCTCTGCGACGAAACCGCGGCCGTCGAGGTCTGGAAGTCCTCCACAAGCTGCGGAACGAGACCGATGTGCCGGTACAGATCATGGACGGCGACGTGCGCAACGGCACCGACGTGGACAGTCGGCTGGTCCTGCTGGCCGCAAGATGAAGGCCTCCATTCTGACGACGGACTACAACCTCAACCGGGTGGCCGAACTCCAGGGAGTCAAAGTCCTCAACGTGAACGAGCTCGCGAAACGCGCTGCGGCCGGTGGTGCTTCCCAGCGAGGAGCTGCCATCAAGGTCATCCAGGAGGGCCGCGAGCCCGGCCAGGGCGTGGGCTTCCTGGACGACGGCACGATGGTGGTGGTGGAGGGTGGCAAGCGCTTCATCAACAGCCACCTGGACGTGGCGGTCACCCGCGTGCTGCAGAACGCGTCGGGCCGGATCATCTTCGCACAGCCCAAGGCTGGGGTCCGGTAGTCCGTGGCCGGGGCCACCCGTCCCGTATCCGGCCGCGTGGGCGTCATCGTCGTGGCGGCAGGACAAAGCCGCCGCATGGGAGGCATCGACAAGCTGTTCGCCCTTCTCCGAGGACGCCCACTCCTCAGCCATCTTCTCGACGGCTTCTGCGCTTCACCGCTCGTCGACGAGGTAGTGCTGGTCATGTCCCAGGAGACGCTGGATGCGGGACGAGCGCTGACGCAGGATAGCCCCCGCCGCGACGTCATCCGCTTCTGCATCGGCGGGGAGCGGCGCCAGGATTCGGTGCAGCGCGGTCTCGATGCGCTACCACCGTGCGACTGGGTGGCGGTCCACGACGGGGCCAGACCCCTGGCGGGGCCGGAGCTTCTGGCGAAAGGCCTGGAGGCGGCCCAAGAGACCGGGGCCGCCGTGCCGGTGATCCCGCTCTCCGACACGGTCAAGATGGTGGATTCCGATGGCTGGGTTGTTGAGACGCTAGCTCGCGACCGGCTCTGGGCGGTTCAGACGCCACAGGTCTTCCGCCGCGACCTTCTGGCCGAGGCGCATCGCACCGTCGTCGACGCGGTGACGGACGACGCCGCCATGGTGGAGCGCTTGGGGCATCGAGTCCGAGTCTTCCCCGGCACGTCTGCGAACCTCAAGGTGACACGCCCCGTGGACCTGCTCGTGGCCGAGGCCCTGCTAGGCTCGGCCCGGAAGGCGGCCTGACGTGCGAGTGGGCATCGGCTACGACGTGCACCCGCTGGTCGAGGGGCCCCG
>CBDBGD010000007.1:0-645654 GCA_965205235.1 Dehalococcoidia bacterium | reverse complement strand
CTGAACACCATCCGAGAGATCAAGGCGCGAGGCTCACCCGTCGTCGCCGTGACCGACGGCCACGACCCGGAGGTCGCGGCCCTGGCGGACGAGGTGGTGGAGCTCCCCTCGACTGAGGACGTCTTCTCGCCCGTGCTCTCGACCGTGGCCATGCAGTTGCTCGCCTACCATTGCGCCCGAGAGCGGGGCTGCCCCATCGACCGGCCCCGCCACCTGGCCAAGAGCGTCACCGTCCACTAGTGCCGCTTCCCGGACATGACAACGTGACCACGATGCAGCCCATCTCCGAGTCGTCGTCATTGGGGGAGGAACGGGCTGCCCGGCGGTGATGCAGGGGCTGAGTCCGCACACATCGCACCTGTCGGCCGTGGTCACCGTCATGGACAGCGGCGGCAGCACGGGCCGGCTGCGGCAGGAGTTTGGCATCCCGGCGCTGGGCGACATCAGGCGATGCCTGAGCGCGCTCGCCGCGCCGGACGCCGCGACGGGGCTCTTTCGTGACCTGATGGAGTACCGCTTCCCGCGGCGACGCCGCCCTGGGCGACCACAGCCTGGGCAATCTGGTCCTGGCCGCGCTGGTCGACAAGGCCGGCGACCTGGAGAAGGGTATCCGCACCGCCGCCGGCCTCCTTGGCCTGCGGGCCACGGTCTTGCCGGTGACCCTGGCGAGCACCAACCTCGTCGGCGTGCTGCAGGACGGCACGACGCTGGAGGGCGAGGCTGCCATCGACCAGCGCGGGCTCCCACGCCGTCGGCGTCGAGAGCGTCCGCCTCGACCCGCAGGTCGACGCCAACCCCAGGGCCGTCGAGGCCATCCGCGAGGCCGACGTCGTCGTCCTGGGCCCCGGCGACCTGTACACCAGCGTTATACCCAACCTGCTGGTCCACGGCATCCCGGAGGCCATCCGCACCACTGCGGCGGCCAAGGTGTTCATCGGCAACCTGGTCACCAAGCCCGGCGAGACTGAGGGCTACCGCCTCTCCGACTTCCTCCGCGAGACGCTGGGCTACGTCGACACGGCGGAGCCCTTCGACCTGGTCCTGGCCGACTCCGTCGGTGCGCCCGCCCCCGCCGACGCCGACCATCCCTCGGCCGGGAGCCCCGCCGTCGTCGTGGACGCCGACGCCTGCGCGCCGTACGCTCGCCGGCTCGTCGTGCGTCCGCTGGCCTCCGACGACGCGCCGTGGCTCCACGACCCGCAGAAGACCGGCCGCGCGCTGCTGGAGGCGCTGTCGGAGACGAGCTCTCCGACGTAGGGCCGGAACACGACGAGGAGGAGCGTGTGGCGCGAGTGCTGGTGACGGGGCGGAGCGGGGTTCGTCGGCTCCCACGTCGTCGACGGGCTGCTGGCCGACGGCCACGACGTGCTGGTCGTCGACAACCACTCCACCGCCACGGGCGCGAACCTGCCGCCCGACGTCCGGGTGGCCGACGTCAGCATCGCCGACGATGCGTTCATCCGAGTAGCGCAGTCCTTCAGGCCGGACGTTATCTCCCACCTGGCCGCGCAGTCCTCCGTGCCGGTCTCCATGGCCGACCCCGGCCTGGACGCTAGGGTGAACATCCTGGGCGGCCTGAACGTCCTCCGCGCCGCCATTGAGACTGGCTGTGGCCAGGTGGTCTACACCAACACCGGCGGCGCGCTGTACGGCGAGCCCGACTACCTGCCCTGCGACGAGGACCACCCGATCCGCCCCGTCAGCCCATACGGGCTCAGCAAGTGGGTGTCCGAGTGCTACTTCCGCATGATGCTGCCGGGCTCCATCCCGCTGAAGGTGCTGCGGGGCGCCAACATCTACGGCCCCAGGCAGGACCCCCACGGCGAGTCGGGCGTCGTGGCCATCTTCCTGCGACGCATGCTGGACGGCGAGCCGGTGCGCATCTTCGGCGACGGCGAGCACACCCGCGACTACGTCTACGTCGGCGATTTCGTCGACGCGCACCGGCTGGCGATGGCCCACCCCGAATCGATTGTCGTCAACATCGGCACGGGCGAAGGGACGTCCGTGAACGAGATCTTCCGGCACCTGCAGAGCGTGACCGGCCACACTGCGCCCCCGGTCTACGGCGCACCCCGGCCCGGCGACGTCCGCCACATCGCCCTCGACCCCTCGCGAGCGAAGCGGCTGCTCGGCTGGGCGCCCAAGGTCGGCCTGCTCGAGGGACTGGCAAGGACTGCCGCGTCCATGCGCTGGTGAACGGCCAAAGTTGACGCCCTTTCCAAGCCACGGCTATCATCGCTAGGGACCCTCACGCGTCCCAGTAGCTCAGGGGATAGAGCGGCTGCCTTCTAAGCAGCGGGTCGGGGGTTCGAATCCCTCCTGGGACGCCACGACCACGCTGCACCGCGCGTAGGGGCTTCCTCCATGACCTCTCGAAGGCTGAAACGCGCGGCAGAGCCACCCGAAGGGAGACGAGCACGCATGCCCACCCGAGCCGTGATCTTCGACCTGTACGGCACGCTCGTGAAATCGCCGTCGCTGGACGTGCGGCGCTCGTTGCTCGCGGAGATGGCCGCAGCCATGGACATCCCCGTCGACGCCTTCGTTAGCGCGTGGATGGAGGGCTTCTGGGAGCGCCAGGTCGGCTTCTTCGGCACGGAGGAGGGGCACCTGGAGCACATCGCCGGGCGTGTGGGCGTCGTCCCCGACCCCCAGCGCGTCGCCCGCGCCGCCGAGGTCGCCCTGACCTTCGACCGCGAGAGCCTGCAGGCGACGCGTTCGGACACGGTCGACACGCTGCGGGCGCTGAAGGATGCCGGCCTGCGGTTGGCGCTCCTCAGCAACTGCGGCGTCGGCATCCCGCTGGTCTGGGCCGAATGCTCCATGGCGCCCTTCATCGACGTCCCGGTCTTCTCGTCGACCGCGAAGCTGAAGAAGCCGGACCCCCGCATCTACCACGTCGCGCTGCAGGGCCTGGGCGTCGCGCCGCAGGACACCCTCTACGTCGCCGACGGCATGGACGACGAGCTCACCGGCGCTCGAAACCTGGGCATCGCCCCCATCCTGCTCAACAGCCCTGACGATGACCTCGACGACCCGCGTCGTGCGGACGGCATGGCCTGGACCGGTGCGACGGTCCAATACCTGCGTGAGGTGCTGCGGTACGTGGGGTGCTAGCAGCACTGCGACGCCCAGGGATTGATCACCTCAATCCCGCTCCCCACGAAGTCATCCTCGTTTCTGGTTGCCACCGACGCTCCCCGGCTGAGGGCTATCGCCGCTATCTGGCAGTCGGCATGATCGACCGAACGTCTTTCGGCGCGGCGGGCGGCGGCTACGAGGGCGTATGCTCGGGCGGCGGCGCTGTCGAACGGAAGGACGCGCCCGGCAAAGTCCTCCCTGAGCATCCCCTCCACGTCGATGAGCAGCCTGTCTCGCCGCGCTCCTATCGGCAGTATCTCGATGCCGTATCGCAGTTCGGCCTCACTCACGGTCGAGAGGTACAGATTGGAAGCCGCCTGCCCTGCGACCCAATCCACAACTACGGCGGCGGGAACGGCGCGCATCAGCTCTGAGACGACGTTGGTGTCAAGGATGATCATCGTGTCCCCCTCAGTCGAACCGAGGCGGTTTGCGCATGGGTGTACGAGCAGGAATGTCTAGATCGACCCCGCCGAGAGGAGCGAACCTGGCGCGAATGGCGCTCGCCAGGTTCTCCTGTTCCGGTTGCTGGTGATAGAGCGCCGTTCTCAAGATGTCCCGGGCCTCCTCCTCCATTGAGCGGCCTTTCTGCGCCGCCCTCACACGCAGCCGGTGTTTCAGCCCATCTTCCAGATTGCGCACGGTGATGCTGGCCATGAATCCCCCCATCTACGATGTCACGCCATTATACCATGATTGCATTGCAATCACTATGTACGCATACCCGCAATTGGCAATCTACGCTATAGTGAAAGCCCTGCCCCAGGAGGTGAACGCATGACCCAGCAGGCCAACCCTCACACGCCGGCGCAGATCGACGCTCGCCGCCTTGGCGACTACCTGGAGGTCATGAGCAAGGCGGTCTTCCAGTCGGGCATGTCCTGGCGCGTGGTCGGCACGAAGTGGCCCGGCATCCGCGAGGCCTTTCGGGGCTTCGACGCCGCGACCGTGGCGGACCTGGGTCCGGACGAGATCGACGCCCTGACCGCCGACACCCGCGTCATTCGACACCGGCGCAAGCTGGAGGCAGTGGTCCACAACGCGCAGCGGATGCTGGAGCTGGAGGCGCAGCACGGCGGCTTCCAGGCCTACCTCCGCTCCCATGACGGCTTCGAGGCTACCGTGGCCGACCTGCGCAAGCGCTTCCGCTTCCTGGGCGACACCGGCTGCTACTACTTCCTCTACGTCGTGAAGGAGGAGGTCCCCTCCTACGAGGACTGGTGCGAGTCCCGCGGCCGCCCGCACCATTGAGCCGGTGAGCGGCGTGGCGTCTGCTCGACGGCTGCTCCTCGTGCGGCACTGCAGCTCGTCCGGCCCGCGCCCCGACGATCCGCTGTCGGAGGCCGGGTTCCGCGAGGCCGAGGCGCTCGCCGACTTCCTCTCGGGCCGGGGGATCGACGCCGCGTTCGCCAGCGCGTACAGGCGCGCCCAGCAGAGCATCGAGCCCTTTGCCGCCCGCGCCGGCCTGACCGTGCGCGTCGACCCGCGCCTGAACGAGCGTACGCTCTCCAGCGGCCCCGGAGGCGAGTGGCGGTCGACGGCAAACTGGCGGGAGGTCGTCCGCGACTCCTTCGACGACCCGGACCTGCGTGCGCCGGGAGGCGAGACGCCTCGGGATGTCCTGGGCCGGGCGTGGGCCGCCCTCAACGAGATTCTCGACGGCGGCTACGGGCTTCCTGCGGTGGCCAGCCACGGGCAGCTGATGGCCCTGGTGCTGAGCTCGCTGGACCCTGGCTTCGGCTTCAGCGGGTGGGAGTCCCTGTCCAACCCGGACGTCTACCTGCTGTCGAAGGCCGGGGGCGGGCGCATGACCTTCGAGAGGCTGTGGGGCTGACGCGGCTTACGCCCCGGTCACCTGCGAGCTTCCCGACGGCTGCCGGCGCAGGCGAACACTGGACGCCGCCTGGTACCCTATGGACCCCTCGCCCTTGTCGGTCTGAAAGGACAGCACTCCCCTGTAGTAGCCCGCGTCCACCACGGTGAGCTCCGCCCCGGGAAGAACGCCCCGCTCCACCAGGTAGCGGAGCAGGATCGGGTCCTCCTCGGCGATGCGGTCCACCAGGTAGGTGCGCTGTGATCTGGCGTCCGCCAGGCTGAGGGTGCCTTCGGGCGGCGGCGTATAGGCGCTCCCCGGAATGGGGGAGCCGAAGGGGCAGGTCGTGGGCTTGCCCAGGCGCTCCCAGAGGAGCTCCTCCAGCGCAGGGGAGATGGCGTGCTCCAGGCGATGGCCTTCGATGCACGCCAAGTGCAGCTCCATCCCCAGAAGGTTTACCACCATGCACTCGGCCAGGCGATGGCGTCGAATGGTCGTCGCGGCCAGCGCCCTTCCCGTGGGCGTGAGGTATATCTGCTTCTGGCCGGAGATCTCCACCAGCCCCTCCCGGACCATGCGGCGCAGCATCCCCAGCACGGAGGGGAGCGTCGTTCCCAGGCCCTCCTCCTTGGGGAGATGTCGGATGTACTCGGCCAGCTGCGCCGCTGAGGGCGTGACACCCCACTCCTCCATCTTGTAGATGGAGCTCAGGTAGTTCTCCGCGGTCCCGGAGAGCCGCTCCTGCTGCACATTTGGCCTCTTTGTCTTCATCGCATGGGAAGGCTACCCGTCGAGCCGTCTCCACGTCAAGTTGTCTGCATGCACACCTGGGGACGTCCTGCCATCTAACATTGGGGAAAGCGATGATATGTATCGCGATATACATATTGACTAATGCTTTTGGTTAGTACACACTTTCCGCCATGGAAAGTACAGGAGGTGTAGTGGGAATGCGACACTGGACAAGCGTACTCCTTCTCGTTGCCGTCCTGGCGTCGGTCGGCGCGGCGGCTGCAGCGTGCGGCGGGGATGACTCCCCCGGCAGCATCACCGTCTACTCCGGTCGAAGCGAAAGCCTCGTCGACCCCATCATCCAGCAGTTCAGCGAAGCCACGGGCATCGAGGTCTCGGTGAAGTACGCGAGCACCCCGGAGATGGCTGCCACCCTCCAGGAGGAGGGCGACAGGAGTCCCGCGGACGTCTTCTTCGCCCAGGACCCCGGCGGTCTCGGGGCCGTCGAGGAGATGCTGGCGGCGCTGCCGAGCGGCATCCTGGACCGCGTGCCGGACTGGGCCCGATCCCCCGATGGCCGCTGGGTCGGCATATCGGGTCGCGCCAGGGTCGTCGTCTACAACACGGACCGGCTGACCGAGACGGACCTGCCCGACGACATTCGAGGCTTCACGGACCCAGCGTGGAAGGGGCGCATCGGCTGGCCTCCCACCAACGCCTCCTTCCAGACCATGGTCACTGGCATGCGCATGCTGTGGGGCGAGGAGGAGACTCGACAGTGGCTCCAGGGCATCCAGGCCAACGAGCCCGCGATCTACCCCAAGAACACGCCCACCGTCGCGGCCGCGGCCGCGGGGGAGATCGACGTCGGCTTCGTCAACCATTACTACCTGTACCGCTTCCTCGCGGAGGAGGGCGATTCCTTCGCCGCCCGCAACTACCACCCTCGCTCCGGCGGGCCCGAGGCCCTGGTCATGGTGGCCGGCGCGGGCATCCTGGAGACGTCCGAGAACAGGGAGAACGCAGAGAAGTTTCTGGAGTTCATGCTCTCCACCGTTGCCCAGCAGTACTTCGCCGGTCAGACCTTCGAGTACCCCCTGGTCGACGGCGTGAAGACGCAGCGCGGGCTGGTCCCCCTGGCCGACATCGCTCAGCCGAGCATCCCCATGAAGGACCTGGTGGACCTTGAAGGCACCCAGCAGATTCTCCGGGAGACCGGCGTGCTGCCGTAGGGCCATCCACGTTGCGGTGTTGAGGTAGGCAATGATCGTCTGCATCTGCTGGGGAGTATCGGAGGAGCGCATCAGGCAGGCCGTGAGCCGGGGCGCTCGCACGTCGGACGAGGTCGGCGACGCCTGCCTCGCAGGGAGCGCCTGCGGGAGCTGCCGGCCCATGATCGCCCAGATGATCGAGTCGGCGCTGGCGGCAGCGCCCAAGGCGTCCGTCCGGGCGCTGTCGCCGGGGCTGTGAGACGGAGGCCGTTGAGTCGCACGTAGGAGCGTCACCATGCCGTGCAGCTGTGTGGAGATGTCCCGACCGGAGATGCGCGAGGCTATAGCCCTTGGCGTCGCCGGCGTCCAGGAGATGAGCATGGCCTTTGGTCTGGACTGCGCCTCCTGCCACGGCTGGAAGCCGCAGTACGAGGCGCCCCGGCGGGCGAAGGCTACGCCGCCCCTCGCCGTCTACGGGCGCAATGGACACCTACCGACGATGCACCTCCGCCGGAACTAGCCCCCCGCACGCTCGTTGGGCCGCAGGCCGTTCTTCCCCTGAAGCCATCGGTACACCAGCGCGCCCGCGGCCGCGCCTGCCAGGGGGCCCAGCCAGTAGACCCAGTGGGCGGTCCAGACCTCGCCGACGAGCGCCGGGCCCAGCGAGCGCGCGGGGTTCATCGACGCGCCGGAGATGGGCCCCGCGAAGATCGCCTCCAACCCCACCGTCGTCCCGATGGCGATGGCCGCCCCCTGCCCCACCGCCCGCTGGTCCGTCGCCACGGCCATGATGACGAACATGAGGATGAAGGTCAGCGCCATCTCCAGGCCCAGCGACTGCAACGCGCTGCCCGCGGGGACCGTCGCCCCCATGTCCCCCGTCTGCCCGAAGAGGGCCAGCAGCCCGGCGCTGCCGATGGCGGCTCCGACAAGCTGCGCCCCCCAGTACAGGGGCACGTCGCGCCACGGGAAGTGCTTGGCCAGCGCGAACCCCAGCGTCACCGCGGGGTTGATGTGCGCCCCGGAGATGTGCCCCGTTGCGTAGATCACGGCGCACACCGTCATGCCGAAGGTCAGCCCGACGCCAAGGTGGGTGACGCTCCCGCCCGAAATCTCGTCGATGACGATGGCGCCGGTGCCGGCGAAGACCAGGATGGCGGTGCCCAGGGCCTCCGTAAGGCACCGCCGTGCTAGGGGCTCTGCCATCAGAGGCATGGACTGGCGAGCCTAGTACTTGGAGACGTTGATTTCGGTCATCTTGCCGGTGACCAGATAGATGACCCGCTCGGCGATGTTGGTCGCGCGGTCCGCCACCCGTTCCAGGTCGTGGGTGACCCAGAGCAGGTACGTTGCTCGCTGGATGCTCCTGGGGTCCTCGATCATGTAGGTAAGCAGCTCGCGGTACACCTGGTCGTAGAGAGCGTCGACGTAGTCGTCGGTGTTACACACCGCAAGCGCGCCCACGATGTCCCGGTTGACCAACGCGTCCAGGCTCTGCCGCAGCATCTCCGTCGCCTTCTCGGCCATCCGGGGGATGTCCACCAGGGGCTTGAGGGGGGGCTCGTCGCCCATCATCAGGCTGATCTTGCCGATGCCCTCGGCGTAGTCGCCCATGCGCTCCAGCTCCACAGCGATGTGCAGGAACACGATGATCCTGCGCAGGTCCCGCGCCACCGGCTGGTGCCTCGCGATGAGCTCGATGCACTGCTCCTCGAGCTGGAACCGCTGCCGGTCGATCGCGTCGTCGTCCTTGATGACCTGCCGGGAGGCCTCCAGGTCCCGGCGCTTCAGGGCGTCCATCGCCCGGGCTATGGACTTCTCCACCATGCTCCCCAGTACCAGCAGGTTGTCCTGCAGCTCGCGGAGACTGCGGTCCAGGTCTGTCTGCATGTGCTGCCTCCCCCTACCCGAAACGTCCCGTGATGTAGGCCTCCGTCCGCTCCTCCCTGGGGTTGGTGAAGAGCTGGGGCGTGTCGCCGTACTCCACCAGCTCCCCCTCGCGGTCCTCACCCATGGTGAAGAAGGCCGTCATGTCGGACACTCTCGCCGCCTGCTGCATGTTGTGCGTCACAATGATAACGGTGTACCGGTCCCTGAGCTCGCGGATGAGCTCCTCGATGCGGGCCGTCGCCACCGGGTCCAGGGCCGAGCACGGCTCGTCCATCAGGATGACCTCCGGCTCCACCGCCAGCGCCCGGGCGATGCACAGGCGCTGCTGCTGCCCGCCGGACAGGGCCAGCGCGCTGCTCTTGAGCCGGTCCTTGACCTCGTCCCACAGCGCGGCCTGCCGCAGGGAGCGCTCCACCGCCTCCTCCACGTTCCCCCGGTAGCCGTTGACCCGCAGGCCAAAGGTCACGTTGTCGTAGATGGACTTGGGGAAGGGGTTGGGGCGCTGGAATACCATGCCGATGCGCGAGCGGATCTCCGTGGCGTCCACGTCCGTCGCGTACAGGTCCGACTCCTCGAACAGGATCTGCCCCTCGACGCGGGCCGTGGGTATCAGGTCGTTCATGCGGTTGAAGCAGCGCAGCAGCGTGCTCTTGCCGCAGCCGGAGGGGCCGATGAGCGCGGTGATCGAGTAGCGTCGCACGTCCATGTTGATGTCCCTGAGCGCGCGGAAGTCGTCGTAGTACATGTGGAGCTGGTTGACCCTGAAGATTGGCGTCGCAGAGCTCACAATCAGTCCTCCGATCGCGTCTGGTACTTGTTGCGAAGCAGCACGGCCACGGCGTTCATCGACAGCAGCAGCACCAGCAGGACGATGATACCCGCCGCGGCCAGCGACCGGAACTCCTCCTGCGGGCGCCCCACCCACGTGAAGATCTGCAGCGGCATCACCGTGAACCGGTCCAGCGGCCCCGGCACGAAGGTCACGTACACCAGCCCGCTGATGACCAGGATCGGCGCCGCCTCCCCAATGGCCCTCGACAGCGCCAGGATGGTCCCCGTCAGCATCCCCGGAATCGCCGACGGCAGCACCGTGCCCTTGATGACCTGCCACCGGTCTGCTCCCAGGGCGAAGGCCCCCAGCCGGTAGTCGTTCGGGACCGCCCGTATCGCCTCCCTCGAGGCCAGGATGACGATGGGCAGCACCAGCAGTCCCAGCGTGAGCGAGCCCGCCAGCACCACCTTGCCCAGGGACATGAGTTGCACGAACACGCCCAGCCCCAGCAGGCCGTACACCACCGACGGCACGCCCGCCAGGTTCGAGATGTTGATCTCGATGAGCCGGGTGAGCCGGTTCTTCGGCGCGTACTCCTCCAGGTAGATGGCAGCGCCTATCCCCACGGGCACCGTGAACAGCGCCGTGAAGACGATGGTGATCATCGTACCCGTGAGAGCGGCCTTGATGCCCGCGATCTCCGGGTGCCTGGACATGTAGTTCTGCAAGAAGCCCAGGTTCAGCCACGGAATGCCCTCGATGGCCGTCTGGATGAGCAGCACGAAGAGGCTCGCGATGCTCACAAGCACCGCCGCCAGGAAGACGGCGTAGTAGACCGCGCCCATGGTCTTGCGGCGCGACAGCTTGGGGTTGAAGTGCTGCGATAGCCGCGCCACTAGTACGCCTGCCTCCATCGGCGGACCACGTACTGGCCCAGCAGGTTCAGCGACAGCGTCATGACGAACAGCAGCAGCCCCACCGCGAAGATGGTCTTGTACTCAACCGAGTCGTGGGATGCCTCGCCCTGCGCCAGCTGCGCGATGTACGCCGTCATCGTCTGGATGCTCTCCAGCGGGTTGGCCGTGATGCGCGGCGTCGCTCCGGCGGCGATGGTCACCAGCATCGTCTCGCCGATGGCCCGCGAAATGGCCAGGATGAACGACGCCACGATGCCCGACAGCGCTGCCGGCACCACCACCCGCAGGCTCGTCTCCAGCTTGGTCGCCCCCAGCGCGTAGGACGCCTGCCGCAGCGACCGCGGTACGCTGATCATCGCGTCCTCGCTCAGCGACGACACCATCGGGATGATCATGATGCCCATCACCAGCCCTGCGCTCAGCGCGTTGAAGACGATCATGTCCGGGAAGAACGTCTGCAGCAGCGGCGTCACGAAGGTCAGGGCGAAGTAGCCGTACACCACCGTCGGGATGCCGGCCAGGATCTCGATAAAGGGCTTCAGCACCCGCCGAGCGCGGTCGGGTGCGTACTCCGCCAGGTAGATTGCCGTGGCCAGCCCCACGGGCAGTGCCACGATGGCCGCCAGCACGGTGACCAGCATGGTGCCGGCCACCAGCGGCAGAACGCCAAAGGACGTGGGCTTGAGGATGGGCGTCCAGCGCGTCCCCGTCAGGAAGTCCCACACGGAGACCTCTGCGAAGAAGCCCAGGGACTGCTCGATGAGGATGAAGACGATGCCGATGGTCGTGAAGATGGAGATGAGAGCGCAGCAGAAGAAGAGCCATCGGAAGATGAGCCCCTCTATGCGGTTGGAACGGCCCCTTCGGAACCGTCCCTGGATGACCTTGGCCTTACTGTCGACGCCGATGCCGCCCGCCCGTGACACTACGGTCTCCAAGGCGTTCCCCTTCAATCTGCCCACCCCGTCGTGCGGGGCGGGTTACCGGGTGGGCGGCGACAGCGCATCGCCGCCCACCCCCACTCGTTGTGTTAGTTCTCGGCCAACAGGGCCAGGTTGTCCTGGTACTCCTGCTCCGACAGCGGCACGTAGCCGACCTCCTCGGTCAGCTGGGCGCCGTTGAGCATGTAGAACTCCACGAAGTCCCGGACCTCCGGCCTCTCCAGGCTGGCCTTGCTCACGTAGATGAACAGCGGCCGGGACAGCGGAGCGTAGGTGCCGTCGGCGATGCTCTCCACGGACGGGGTCACGCAGCCGCTGCCGCTGTCGACGGCCACCAGCTTCAGCTTGTCGATGTTCTGCGCGTAGTAGGCGAAGCCGAAGTAGCCCAGGGCGTTGCGGTCGCCGCTGATCCCCTGCACCAAGACGTTGTCGTCCTCGGACCGGGTGTAGTCGGCCCGGGACAGCTTGGCCTCGCCCATGATCTCCTCGGTGAAGTAGTCAAAGGTGCCTGAGTCCGTGCCGGGCCCGTAGAGGTTGATCTTGCGGTCGGGCCAGGAGGCGTCCAGGTCGTTCCAGGAGTCGACGGTGCTCTCGGGCTCCCAGAGCATCTTGAGCTGCTCCGTGGTCATGCAGTTCACGAAGTCGTTCTGGAGGTTGACCATCACGGACAGCCCGTCCACGCCCACAAGGAACTCGTGGTACTCGATGCCGTTCTCCGCAGCCGTCGCCGCCTCCGAGTCCTTGATGGAGCGCGAGGCGTCGGAGATGTCGGTCTCGCCGACGGTGAAGCGCTTGAAGCCGCCGCCGCTGCCGGAGATGCCCACGTTGACCAGGACGCTGCCTTGGAACTTGCGGTACTCCTCGGCCACGGCCTCCGTGATAGGCGCCACCGTGCTCGACCCGTCGATCTCGATGGTGCCCTCAAGGCTGTTCTCCGCTGCGGAAGCCGCCTTGTTCATGGCCATGCTCGTCCCCGACGTGCCGGCCTGCGTCGTCGATGCGGTGGTCGTGCTTGCCGCCGTACTTCCTGTGCTCGTCGTCGTGGACTGCGTCGCCGCAGAGGACGAGGACTCATCGTCCCCGCCGCAGGCCGCCACCGCCATCGCCGCAATGGCGACCACGAGCAGCGCGCCCACCCGCCGCCGGACTTTGCGAGCCCTGGCTGTTACTTGGACCATTTCCAACGGTCTCCTTTCCCTGTTCATGCTATGTGTCCCTCGTTATCGGAGTGTGAACCAAACGTTAACGTCCGGTTAATGCCCCTTAGAGGCCCCAGACCTCCGGGCCCGTGACGTAGGTGTGCTCGTACCGGGCCGTGTAGTCGCACCGTGGGCATTCCCAAATGCGCGACACTAGGGCCACGTACGGACTCCTGTCTTCGCTCTCCTCATCAATCAAGACCAAGCTCTCCCCGCAGTAGGGACAGCCAGGGTCCAGAGCCAGATACGACCGTATTCGCTGAAGAAGAGACATCCTGTTGTCCTCCGCAACTCCCCCCGGACTCCGTTGGGGGCTCTGCAGTCTCCTCCTGCTCCGGATCGTGGCCCTGCGCTGAGTCGGCGAGGATGAGCATGGCCATATCGCGGCGGTACAGGCGGGTCCGAGACCTGCCACGGCACCGTCGGTAGTGAAGCGTCCCTCGCTGGGACGCGGCCGCCCGCATACGACCTCGGGCGGGGGAATGGGACAAACGCATAGGCGCCTCCTGTCACACGGTCTTCGCCATCGACTCTACCGGCGCGCCGTGAACAGGCCGTTCGCGCACTGTGAAGGCCCGGTGAACGGACGATGATGGTCCCGTGAACGCCCTAAGCGAAGGTGAGGGAAAGTCGCAGCGGGGGCGTATGGGGGAGCAGCCCCCAAGGCAAAATCCCAGGGTGCGTGGGAAAGCGACGGCGGTGCGGCGTGGGGCCGACCACTGTAGGGGCGGGTTTCAAACCCGCCTCCCTTGCCCGCCCCTACACCCCGCGCAGCATCACCGACACCGTCGTCCCCTCCCCCTCCCGGCTCTCCACCCGCGCCGTCCCCCCGTGCGCCTCCACGATGTGCCGCACGATGGCAAGTCCCAGCCCCGTGCCCCCGTCCCGCCGCGCTCGGTCGGCCTTGTAGAAGCGCTCGAACACGTGCGGCACGTGCTCCGCCGGGATGCCCGCGCCCGTGTCCTGCACCGCCACCTCCACACCGCCCGCCGCCGTGTGTACGGACACGGTGACTGCGCCCCCGCTCAGCGTGAACTTCAGAGCGTTGTCCAGCAGGTTGACCAGCACCTGGCGGAGCTTGTCGCGCTCGCCCCGCACCAACGCGGGCGTGTCCGGCAGCCGCGCCTGCAGGACCGCCCCGGCGGCCTCGGCCCGCAGCTGGAACGCCTCGATCTCGCCCCTGGCCAGCGCTGCAAGGTCCACCGTCTCGATCTCCAGGGGCGCCTGCCCGCTCTCCAGGCGGGACAGCTCCAGCAGATCGTCCACCAGCGCGCTCATGCGGTCCGCCTCGCCGTGGATGCGCCGCACGAAGTCCCGCGCTGTGTCCGGGTCGTCCAGCGCGCCGTTCTCCAGCGCCTCCGCCAGCGCCTTCACCGACGACAGCGGCGTGCGCAGCTCGTGCGACACGTTGCTGACGAACTCCCGGCGCGTCGTCTCCACCTGTCGCTGCAGCGTCAGGTCGTGGAGCGTGAGCAGCACGCCCGTCGACTCGCTCCCCGCCAGCGGCGTCGCGATGGCGCTCACGAAGCGGCGGTTGCTCAGCAGCTCCACCTCGTCCCGCTCCTGCTGCCGGCTCTCCAGCGCCCGGGTCATCAGCAGTCGCAGGTCGTGGTCTCGCACCACCTCCATGAACGGCCGGTCGCGGGCGCCCTCCGGCTTCAGCCCCAGCAGCGCGCCCGCGGCCCCGTTCATCTCCTCGATGCGTCCCTCCGAGCGGACCAGCACCACGCCGTCGGCCATCGTGTCCAGCACCGCCGACAGCTTCCCGCCCTCGTCGGAGAAGCCCTGCACCGTGTCCCGCAGGGCGACCGCCATGGCGTTGAACGCCGACGCCAGCTCCCGCGTCTCGTCCGCGCCGGCCGACTCCACCCGGTGCTCCAGGTCGCCGGCGGCCAGGCGCTGCGCCCCCTCCGTCACGCCCCGAATCGTGCCGACGGTCCGGCGCAGCAGCAGGAACGCGAGGCCGATGGAGAGCAGGCTCGTGCCCACCACGGCCAGGACAACCGCGAGGCCGGTGCTCTCAACGGCATCGAGGAGGTAGAGGGCGAGGACCGCCGCGCCAACGGAGGCCAGGACTGCGTAGGCCAGGCCGGTCCGCCACTGCAGGCTTCGGAAGATGCTGCTCATTGGTCGAAGCGGTAGCCGACCCCCCGGACGGTGATGATGCGCGTGGGGTTGGCGGGTTCGGGTTCGATCTTCTGCCGCAGCCACCGCACGTGCACGTCCACCGTCCGCGCGTCGCCGATATAGTCGTGGCCCCAGAGCCGCTCCAGGACCTGGTCGCGGGTGAAGGCCCGCCCCCGGTTCGCCACGAGCAGGGCCAGCAGGTCGAACTCGCGCGGCTTCAGGCTGACGGGCTCGCCGCCGAGCGTTACCGTGTGGCTTGCCCGGTTGAGCTCCAGGTCCCCCGACCGCAGCACCTCCGCCGCCCGTGACGAGCGAGCGTCGGTGCTACCCGACCGCCGCAGCACCGCCCGCACCCTGGCGACGAGCTCCCGCATGCTGAACGGCTTGGTGATGTAGTCGTCGGCGCCCAGCTCCAGGCCCACCACCCGGTCGATCTCCTCGCCCTTGGCGGTGAGCATCAGGATGGGCACGTCGCGCTCCCGGCGGAGGATGCGGCAGACCTCCAGCCCGTCGAGCTTGGGCAGCATGATGTCCAGGATGACCGCGTCGGGGTTGCCGGACCGGGCGGCCTCCAACGCCTGCTCCCCGTCCGTCGCCGTGCTCGTCGAGAAGCCCTCGCGCTCCAGGCTGTACTTCAGCGCCGTCAGCAGGTTCTCCTCGTCCTCGACGATGAGCACGCGCTTCCCCGCCGCGCTTGCGTCGGTGGTCATCGCCGCCTCACCCGCCGTCCGATGCCACGGCGTCCAGCGCGCGCTGCATCCCCCGCAGGCATCGCTCGCGGCCCAGCACCTCCATCGTCTCGAAGAGCGGCGGCGCGGCCGTGCGGCCCGTGATCGCCACCCGCAGCGTGCCGAAGAGCTGCCCCGTCTTCACGCCAAGCTCCACCGCCAGCGGCCGCAGCACGCCTTCCAGCGACTCCGACGTCCACGCGTCCAGCGCCCCCAGCCGCGCCGAGGCGGCCCGCAGCGCGCCCGATGTCCCTGCCGCGTCCATCCCCTTCTGCTGCACCTGCGCCGGGTCGTACGCCGCCGGCTCCTGGAAGAAGAAGCCCACCAGCTCCGGCCCGTCGTCCAACTGCTTGATGCGCTCCTGCACCAGGGGGATGATGCGCGCCAGGTAGCCTCGGTCGAGAGGCCGGGCGACGTCGTCGGCCAGCCCGCCGTCGTCCGCGGGGCGCTCCAGGAACGGGAGCAGCCGCTCGGCAAGCTCCTCCGGCGCCATCGACCGGATGTAGACCCCGTTCATCCACGTCAGCTTCTCGATGTTGAAGACCGCGGGGGCGCGGTTCACGCGCTCGATCGAGAAGTGGGACACGATCTCCTCCCGCGTCGCCACCTCCCGCTGGCCGTCCAGCGACCAGCCCAGCAGCGCCAGGAAGTTCACCGCCGCCTCCGCCAGGAAGCCCTGGTCCCGGTACGCCAGCGCCGAGTCCGCCCCGTGCCGCTTGGAGAGCTTGGCCCGGTCCGGCCCCAGGATCATCGGCAGGTGGCCGAACAGCGGCGGCGCCCACCCCAGCGCCTTGTACAGCATCAGGTGCCGCGGCGTCGATGGCAGCCACTCCTCCGCCCGCAGCACGTGGGTGATCTCCATCAGGTGGTCGTCCGTCACCACGCCCAGGTGGTACGTCGGGAAGCCGTCCGACTTCAGAATGATGAAGTCGTCCAGCAGCCGGTTCTCCCACGACACCTCGCCCCGCACAAGGTCGGCGACCTGCGTCGTCCCCTCCTCCGGCACCCTGAACCGCACCACCCGGCGCGTCGCCAGCCCGTCGAGGCGCCGACGCTCCTGGTCGGTCAGGTTCCGGCAGCGGCCGTCGTAGCCGGGTGGCAGCTTCTGCCGCTGCTTCTCCCGCCGCACCTGGTCCAGCCGCTCCGGCGAGCAGTAGCAGTGGTACGCCGCGCCTTTGGACAGCAGCACGTCGGCCATCTCGCGGTAGTGCGTGAGCCGCTGCGACTGCACGTAGGGTGCGAACGGGCCCCGGCTGCCGGCGCCGTTATGGGTCGGGCCCTCGTCCCAGTCCAGCTCCAGCCACTCCAGCGCCTCCAGGATCGCCGGCACCGCCCGCTCCACGTACCGCTCCCGGTCCGTGTCCTCGATGCGCACGATGAAGCTGCCGCCGTGGTGGCGGGCGAAGAGCCAGTTGAACATCGCCGTGCGAATGTTCCCCAGGTGGGGCTCACCCGTCGGGCTCGGAGCGTACCGCACGCGTACAGAATCGGCCACGTCCACCTCCACCGCCATTGTAGCAGCCGCACTGCGGGCCTGCCTCTCCTGGGGGAGAGGCCGACGCGAAGCGGCGGGTGAGGGCGCGCCTCCGCTCACCCTGACCCTGTCGAAGGTCGTCGCTCCCTGCCCCCATCGTCGTCCCTGCCCCTCCCATCGTCGTTCCTGCGAAGGCAGAGCCTGCCCCTGCGAAGGCAGGGGAACCTCGCCGCCATCACGCAGCGACGCACCCCCAGGGCGCTGCTTGACCGAGGAAGGGCCCCCGCGCATCCCCTCTCCCTGCAGGGAGAGGGTTAGGGTGAGGGGGTTGGTTGCGGCGTGCGAACGGCGGGGCGACGAGCCGTTCGTGGTGAGCCGACGCCCCGTTCGTGGTGAGGCTCTCGAACCATGAACGGCGGCCTCCCCATCGTCGTTCCTGCGAAGGCAGGAACCTCGCCGCCCCCCCTCAGCGATGCCCCTCCACGTCCCGTTCGTGGTGAGCCTGTCGGACCACGGGGCGCAGGCACCACCCTCGCCCCTCATCTCGTCACTCCGGCGAAGGCCGGAGTCTAGGACCAGGGCCCGGCGCCCACCTCCACCCTCGAATCACCGCCCGCACGCGCCTGTCGTCACCGACACCACGTCGGACGGGTTTCCCGCCATCTCCGTGTAGGTGACCCCGTCCCCGTAGGCCCGCACACGGAACCGGTACGTCGTCTCGCACGCGGGGCCTCCCTCGGGCGTGTAGATCGTGACCACAGCCTTGCCGAACTGGCTGCCCGTCCACGTTACGGTCTTGGCGTCTGCGGCGTCCGAGCCGTACGACATGTCGTAATGCCTCGCCCCGTCCACGGCCGTCCAGTTGATGGTGAAGACCCCGCGGGTCAGGGTCACCGTCAGCCCCGTGGGCGCCGGTGGTGGCTCCTCGGCCACGTCGGTGACGGTGATGGTCGCCGTCGTCGTGCTGGTGAGGCCCTGCTCGTCCGACGCCTCCACCGTTAGGGTGTACTCCTCCGTCGTCTCGTGGTCCAGGGCAGCCGCAACGGTGATGGCGCCCGTGCTCGCGTCAATGGCGAAGACGTTGCCGGTGTTCCCCGCCGTGATGGCGTGGGTTACCGTGTCACCTACGTCCGGGTCCGTCGCCGCCACCGTCCCAACCGCCGCGCGCCTCCGGGCGTCCTCCCCCACTTCGAAGGCGTGGACCTGCGGGTCCGGGTCGAAGACCGGGGCCCGGTTGCAAGCCGGCGTTCCGTGCGAGCAGTTCCTCGAATCGCGGATCCGTAGCATCAGCGTGTCCCCGTCCTCCCACGGCTGCGACGCCACCGCCCAGCTCAGCGTGCTGTTGGCCGCATCCACCGTCGCGTCATCAACCATCAACGACAGCGACACCGTCCCGTCCATCTCAATGAAGTCCACGACGTGGTCCGAAATGCCGGTGTGGGGAGTGACCCTCAACTCCACCGCGCCGGCCTCCCATGCGATGCGTTGGATGGCGGCTAACGTCCCGTTGGCGTTCGTGAACGCCGCTGGCTTCAGCACGCCGTTGGCGCTGTCGGCCGCCACCGCCCTGCCGTCGGTGACGGGGTCGAAGAACGCCTCGTGCAGCGTGCCTGCGGGCGCCTTGACTGTGACCGTCCATTCGTAGCGGATGGTGTATCCGTCACAGCGAACGAAATAGACGCCCCGGTTGTTGTGGTGGAACCTGTAGACTCCCTTGGGCAACGGACGCGCCGACACTACACGCTGAGCGTATCGGATGGAATCGTTCTCGCCGTCCCCCGAAAAGTCGTGGGGAGCAGGGTCACGGACCTCGGCGCTGAACAGGTCCGCGTCCCCGCCGTCGAGCCAGATCTCAGCGAGCTGGTTCGGAAGTCCGTCATAGGCTGTGGTTTCGTACACTACGCTGGAGGCGGCCAGGCCTGAGCCCAACTCAAGGTCGGGAATGCTGGAGAAAAACCCGTCACGGCCCGTCGAGATTCTATGGCGGTTTCTCCCCTCGTACTGGTATGTGCGCTGTACGCATTCTAGGTAGTCCTCGGAGCCGTCGCTGGCGGCGAGCTTGGCGGCAACCGCTGCAATCCGCGTCTTGATCTCTCCCAGCGTGATCGTCGGGGCCGTCCCCGTGGCCGGCGGCACGGCCGTGAGGAAGCGCTGCTGGTCGCCGGGCTGGGAGGCGTCGCCCGCAGCCGCCGCGGCCGGCAGCCACAGCCTGTTATGCGGGCTGGCTATGCTGTGGTAGTCCTCAAGAAGGCTCCCGTTGTAGAGATCCCCCTGGAGGTAGTATCGCCCCGTCTGCTGCGTGCTCGGGAGGTACGACACTGAGCCTTGCAGGAAGAGGATGGCCTCCCGGTCGTCCCACTGGGCGTCCCGAGCCGCGGCGATGGCCGGCAGCGCAGCCTCGGCCTCCTGCTGAGTGTCGAATACCGGGTCACCATCCCACACGGCCACGATGGTTTTGGCGCCGCTGCCCTTCAGGTACTCCAGGACGCTGAAGCTGAACTCCAGGGTCGGTATGTACTCCATCCCTCGGACAGTAGGCCCATACTCCACTGCCGGAGTGGTGGAGTCGAGCCGCACCCTGGCGATCACGGCAGAGGCGAAGATCCGCTCTTCCAGCGAGGTGGGGCCTAAGTAGACCGGCTTCGGGGGGGTGGCCAGATGCTCCACCTCTTCGCCGTCGAAGAGGCCGCAGCTCAGCAGCACAGCGACCGCCGGAAGGAGCACCATCATGCGCATCATCGCACCCACATCCTCCCACCGCCCTCCACAGGGGCGTGCAGTGTACACCACCGCCCCCAACGCTGGTAGCCGCGCTCGCGCTTCTGGTATCATGGCGGCATGGCCCAGCCCGCAACAGCCCCAGTAGTGCGCCGACTGCCTGAGTGGCTCAAGGTGCGCATGCCCTCCGGGGAGCGCTTCCACCACCTCCGCTCCCTCATGCGCAAGGGTGACCTCCACACCGTCTGCGAGGAGGCCCACTGCCCCAACATCGGCGACTGCTGGGACCGACTCACCGCCACCTTCATGATTCTCGGCGACACCTGCACCTGGCGCTGCCACTACTGCGCCGTCAAGACCGGCCGCCCCGACCCCGTCGACCTCGACGAGCCCGAACGCCTCGCCCGCACCGTCGAGCGCCTGGGCCTGCGCTACACCGTCATCACCTCCGTCACCCGAGAGGACCTGCCCGACGGCGGCGCAGCCGTCTTCGCCGACTGCATTCGACGCATCCGCGACTACGTTCCCGGCTGCAAGGTCGAAGTCCTCATCCCCGACTTCAAGGGCAACGACGACGCCCTGTCGACGGTGCTCGACGCCGGCCCCGACGTCCTCAACCACAACATCGAGACCGTCCGCCGCGTCCACCGCCGCGTCCGCCCCAGGGGCAACTACGACCGCTCCCTCCGCCTCCTCCAACGCGCCGCCCAGATCGCTCCCACCATCCCCACCAAGTCCGGCATGATGGTCGGTCTCGGCGAGACCCTGGACGAGATACGGGAGACGATGCAGGACCTCCGTGACGTCGGCTGCAAGCTGCTCACCATCGGCCAGTACCTGCGCCCCTCGCCCATCCACTGGAAGCTGGACCGCTTCTACACCCCCCAGGAGTTCGACGACTTGGCCGAGATGGGCCTGGCCATGGGCTACGCCCACGTCGCCTCCGGCCCCCTGGTCCGCAGCTCCTACCACGCCGACGAGCAGGCCGTCGCCGCCCGCTTCGTCTAGCCGCTCTCCCTCGCTCACCCTGAGCTTGTCGAAGGGCGTCGTTCCTGCGAAAGCAGGAACCTCGCTATCCTCGCCCGCCGCGCATCGTGCCGTAGGGGCGGTTCACGAACCGCCCTCCCCCCTGCCCTGAGCTTGTCGAAGGGCCCCCGCAGTGCCACCTCCCCCTATCCCCCCGCCCCCTCCATCCCCTACCATCACCCCATGCCCACCGACCGCACGCGCCCGACCCCCATCGTCGTTCCTGCGAAAGCAGAGCCTGCCCCGGCGAAGGCCGGGGAACCTCGCTATCCGCCTCCTCTCGCCCGTGCCTGGAGGTTGTTTCATACCCCCCGTTTTCGGCCCATTTCCCTATCTGGAGGTCGTTCCGCGGTTGTTTCGCAAGGCACTCGTCTCCTATCTGCGCCGCGCGATTCCAACCCCCGATCGCGAAACAACCTCCAAGCTGGACCCTCTCTCCGAGGGCAATACAAGAAGACGAGTCCAAGCTGCGCCCCATCCCGACGCGGAACAACCGCGATTCAACCTCAAACCTGTTTCGGCGCCCCGCCGCGCCCCCCCAGGCACGGCAGGGCCGGAAAAACGCGCGAGAACGAAACGAATCGACTCGAGTCCCCCCGCCGCCCGGCGGCGGAGGGGGAAGGCCCGGGGCTCCCCCTTCCCCCTCCCCTCCTCCACCCCCTACCATGGCGCCCATGGAGCACCCTGACCTCGTCATCCACAACGCCACGGTCTACACCCTCGACCCGGCGCGCCCCGCGGCGACGGCCCTGGGCGTCCGCGCCGGCCGCATCCTGTTCGTCGGCGACGCTGCCGACGCCGACCGCCTCTCGGGCCCTCACACCCGCCTCTACGACGGCCATGGCGGCGCGCTCCTCCCCGGCTTCCACGACGCCCACCTCCACCTCCTCGGCATGGCCGCCCGCCTCGTCTCCATCGACTGCACCCCCGCCGCCGTGCGCTCCCTCGGCGACCTGCGGCAGCGCCTGGCCGAGGCAGCGCGGCACGCCCCGCCCAGCGCATGGCTCCGCGGCTGGGGCTACGACGATGCCGCCCTCGCCGAGCGCCGCCACCCCACCCGCTACGACCTCGACGCCGCAGCGCCCAGCAACCCCGTGCGGCTCACGCACCGGTCCGGCCATGCGGTCGTGCTGAACAGCCCCGCGCTGGCCGCCGTCGGCATCCGCCGCGAGACCCCCGACCCCCCCGGCGGCGCCATCGACCGCGACGAGCACGGCGAGCCCACCGGCCTCCTGTTCGAGATGGACGCCTACCTCGCAGGCCGCGTGCCCCGCCTGCCGCCCGACGACCTGGAGCGCGGCGTCCGCGAGGCCAACGCCTGGCTCCTCTCCCGCGGCGTCACGTCGGTGCAGGACGCCACGCCCGACAACGACCTCTCCCGCCTCCGCCTCCTCGCCCGCATGGCCGACGGCGGCCTCCTCGCCCCCCGCCTCACCTTCATGCCCGGCGCCCGCAACCTGTCGGAGTTCCAGGACGTGCCCCCTCTCCCCCTGGGAGAGGGCTGGGGTGAGGGTCCCCCGCGGCTGGGGCACGCCAAGATCATGCTCACCGCGTCGACCGGCGCGCTATCGCCGACCGTGGAGGAGTTGGAGGCCCTGGTGCGAGACGCCGTGGCCCGAGGCTACCCCGTCGCCGTCCACTGCGTCGAGGCCGACGCGGTCCGCGCCGCTGCCGCAGTCCTGCGCCGCGTGCCGCCGCCCGAAGGCGGCAGCGCGCCCCACCGCATCGAGCACGCGTCGGAGCTGCCGCCGGATGCCCTTGAGGCGGTCCGAGCATCGGGGGCCATGGTCGTCACCAACCCGGGGTTCGTCCACTTCGGCGGCGAGCGCTACCGGCGCACCGTCCCGCCGGAGGAGCAGCCGTGGCTCTACCGCATCGGCGCGCTGCACCGCGCCGGCGTGCCCGTAGCCTTCGGCTCCGACGCCCCCGTCGAGATGCCCGAGCCCCTGGCGGAGCTGGCCGCGGCCGTCACTCGCAGGTCGGGCGAGGGTGGGCTGGTGGGCCCCCCGACCGAGGCCGTGTCGACGGAGGACGCCTTCCGCATCGCCATCCTCGGCGGCGCTCACGCCGCTGGCGCGGGGGCGTGGCTGGGCGCGCTGCGGCCCGGCATGGCCGCCGACCTCGTCCTCCTCGACGGCGATCCCTTCCGCCGCGACCCCGCCGAGTGGCCCCGTCTCGGCGTGCTGGCCACAATCGTAGGCGGTCAGGTGGTCTGGGAAGGGTGAGGGCGTCCCGCTCATGGTGAGCCTGTCGAACCATGGCAAAGGGGTTGAGGAATGTGACCCCAGTTTCAGTACAACGCCCGAGGGTGGGTGCGAAATGCGGCTCTGCCGCCCCTACCGCTGGCGCTCCAGCGCGTACTCCGCCGTCTCGACCAGCAGGCGCTTGGCCGCCGAGTCCGGCAGCGGGGCCAGCGCGTCCGTCGCCTGCCGGCAGAACGCCGCCGCCGCGGCGTACGCCTCCTCGATGGCGCCGGAGTTGCGCACCAGCTCCAGCGCCCGGCGCTGGTTCTCCTCCTCCGCCTCGCCGGTGAAGAGGGCCACGATCGGGTTGTCCTTGGGGTAGCGCTCCAGCGCGATGATCGCTGGCAGCGTCAGTGTCCCCTGGGCCAGGTCTTGGCCCACGGGCTTGCCCACCTCGTCAGCTGTCCCCTGGAAGTCCAGGATGTCGTCCACGACCTGGAAGGCCATGCCCACGCTGCGCCCGTAGAGCGTCAGTGCAGCCACGCCCTCCTGCGATGCCTCGCTGAGCAGCGCCCCCACCTCCGCCGATGCCGAGAAGAGGCTGGCCGTCTTCTGGTAGATGCGCTCCTCGTACTGCTGCCGGGTCTGACGCCAGTCGTAGGCCGTGAACCGCTCGATCAGCTCCCCGCTGGAGAGGTCCATGATCGTCTGCGTGAAACGCTCCACAACCCGGAGGTTGCCCGTCCGGCAGACGTAGCGCGCGGCGGCGGCGAAGATGTAGTCGCCCGCCAGCACCGCCATCGGCGCGCCCCACTCCCTGGCCACCGTGCTCCGGCCTCTGCGCAGGGGCGTGTCGTCGACGGTGTCGTCGTGCACCAGCGTTGCGATGTGCAGCAGCTCCACGCCCGTCGCCACCAGCACCGGCGCCTCTGCAGGTCCGGGGCAGACCTGCGATGCCGCAATGGCGATGGCCGGGCGCATGCGCTTGCCCGGCGCGCCCAGCGCGTGCTCCAGGATGGGTTGCACCGGAAGGGGCGCTGAATCGGAGACCTCGCGCAGGTTCTCGTCGACCAGTGCCAGCTCGCGCTGGAGCGAGGGGAAGAGCGGGACCGGGGCCTCGGCTGCGCGTGGTCGGTTCATCGGCCGCTCAGCGCGAGGAGGCGCTTCTCCTCCTCCGCCACCACGCCCTCGTCGATCTTGGCGAAGAGCGGGACGGCGGCGCCCAGCGCCTGCCCCGGCTCCGGGCGTTGCGTCGTCCACCCCGCATCCTCCAGCCGCCCCGGGAAGCCCGCCATGGTGTGCAGCGTCGCGCTGCTGAAGGGCAGGAACGGGGCCAGCGCCGTCTTCAGCGTCGAGATGGCGTTGAGGGTCGTCCACAGGGTTGTCGCGGCCACGTCCGACGCCTCCTTGGCCGTGCGCCAGGGAGCCTTCCGGTCCAGGTAGCGGTTGGCATCCGCCGCCAGCGCCATGGCCCGCCCGATGGCCTCCCGGAAGCGGCAGACGGACAGGCTCTGGCCCACCTGGTCCAGCGTCTCATCCGCGCGCTGCAAGAGGGCGTTGTCGTCGTCGTCCAGGGGGCCCGGCTGCGGCACCCGCCCGTCGAAGTAGCGGTGCAGCAGCGTCATCACCCGGTGCACCAGGTTGCCGTACGTCGCCACCAGCTCGTCGTTGTTGCGCCGCACGTACTCGCTCCAGGAGAAGTTCGCGTCCGCCGACTCCGGCATGTTCGCCGAGAAGTAGTAGCGCAGCGGGTCCGGCGGGTGGCGCTCCAGGAAGTCCGGCACCCAGATCACCCAGTTCTGCGACGTCGAGATCTTGCGGCCCTGCAGCGTCACGAACTCGTTGGCCGGCACGTCGTACGGCAGGTTGTAGGCCCCCTGTGCGGCGTCGGCGTCGTAGGCCCCGTAGCCCATGATCATGGCCGGCCAGATGATGGTGTGGAAGGCGATGTTGTCCTTCCCCATGAAGTAGTAGGACTTGCACTCCGGGTCCTGCCAGAACTCCCGCCACGCCTCCGGTCGGCCCTGCCGCTGCGCCCACTCCTGCGCCGCCGACAGGTACCCGATGACCGCCTCGAACCAGACGTAGATCCGCTTGTTGTCGTAGCCCGGCAGGGGCACCGGCACCCCCCACTCGATGTCCCGGGTGATGGGCCGGTCCTTGAGCTCCTCCGTGATCCAGTTGAGGGTGAAGCCGTGAACGTTGGCCCGCCACCGGCCCTCCGCCGCCTTCACCCAGGGGATCAGCATCTCCCGGAAGGCGCTCAGGCGCAGGAAGAAGTGCTCCGACTCCCGCAGTACCGGCGGCTCTCCGCAGATGCGGCAGCGCCAGTCCAGCAGCTCCTGCGGGTCTCGCAGCTCCCCGCACCGCTCGCACTGGTCCCCGCGGGCCGCGGCGTAGCTGCAGGTCGGGCACGTCCCCTCCACGTAGCGGTCGGGGAGGAAGCGCCGGTCCGCCTCGCAGTACGGCTGCTGTCGTGACTCCGTGCTGATGTAGCCCCGGTCCAGGAGCGTCGTGAAGATGTCGTGCACCACGCGCCGGTGGTTGTCCGTGCCCGTGCTCGTGTAGCAGTCCCAGGCGATGCCCAGCTTCTCCCAGACCTCCAGGTACTGCGTGTGGTACCGCGCCGCCAGCTCCTGCGGCGTCACGCCCTCCTGCTCGGCGCGGATGGTGATGGGCGTGCCGTGCTGGTCGCTGCCGGACACCATGATCACCTGGTTGCCCTTGAGCCGGTGGTACCGGGCGAAGACGTCCGCGGGCAGGTACGCCCCCGCGATCTGACCGATGTGCGCCGGGCCGTTCACGTACGGCCACGCCACGCCGACGAAGATACGCTCAGCCATTGCTCTCGCGCCTCGAACACGGGTGAGCGCCGCGCCCGCCCCCGATTGGCGAGTCCGCGACGCCGAAGCGAAATTCTACCACATTCGTGCAGCTACGGCTGTGTCCCCGCCTTGACACGCCTCGCCCCCGCCTCGTACAGTGCCCCTTGTCACCGAAGGCAGCAGGAGGGTGGGATGTACAACGACTACAGGGTCATCGACGCGGACGCGCACATCGCAGAGCCCTACGACCTCTGGAGCGAGTTCATGGAGGCCGAGTACTACGACCGCCGTCCCATGGTCGGCCCCAAGGACGAGTGGCGATGGAACGCCGGCAAGGGCCAGTGGTTCCTCCCCGGCGAGCTCTTCCCCCAGGGCACGCGCCCCAAGGGCACCATCCAGGGCGGAGGCCCCAACCGCGCCGCCGTGCGCAGGACCGACGACTTCCTGCCCTCCAAGTTCGGCGAGGCCTATTCGGTCGGCTTCACCCCCGAGAGCCGCGTCACGGACATGGACCGCTACGGCTGGGACAAGCAGGTCCTCATCGACAACTTCCCCCTGCCCATGCGCACCATCACCGAGGGCGCCGACCAGGGCCTGATCTGGGCCTGCACCCGCGCCTACAACAACTGGGCGCGCGCCTTCGCCGACACCGCTCCCTCCAGGCTCAAGAATGTCGGCGTCATGCCCGACCAGCACGACATCGAGGGCCTGGTCACCGAGGCCCGTCGCGTCGTCGAGAAGCTCGGCGCCGTCACCGTCGTCGTCCCTCGCCCCGCCAAGGGCAAGGCGTGGCACGACCCCGAGTACGACTCCTTCTGGGCGCTGGCCGAGGAGCTGGACTTCCCCATGTCCTTCCACGGCGTCCGCAGCGGCGAGCCCCACGTGGGCACCCGCTACCAGCCTCGCCACATGGTCTCCGGGCCGGAGGTTGCCCTGGAGCACGCCATGGGCTTCGCGTTCGAGAACATGCTCTCCATGGGCCACATGATCTTCCTGGGCGTCATGGACCGCTTCCCCAAGATGCGCTGCGGCTTCCTGGAGGGCAACGCCGGCTGGCTCCCCTTCTGGCTTGGCCGCCTGGACGATCACTGCATCCGCGACAAACGCCAGGGCATGTGGTTCGACTCGGACGCCCTGAAGCTCACCCCCAGCGAGTACTTCAAGCGCCAGGGCTTCGTGGCCTGCGACGGCGACGAGTTCGGCCTGAAGGGCACCGTCATGCTCGTCGGCGAGGACTACGTCGTCTGGAACACCGACTACCCCCACGACGACGCCCCGGACCCCGACAGGGCCGTCACCGACCTGCTGTCCCAGGACATCCCCGAGAGCGCCAAGCGCAAGATCCTCTGGGACAACTCGGTGAGCCTCTACGGCAAGCGCATCCTCGCCTAGCGCCCGCCGCTCACCCTGAGCTTGTCGAAGGGTCCTACCCCCTCTCCCGGCCGGGAGAGGGGACGGCGTGCAGCGCCGATGACGTCACCCAAACCAGGAGGAAGGGCGCGCCATGACAAACGAGAGCTCGGACATCCAGGGCCTCCGCGCCGACATCCAGGGTCTCCGCTCGGACATTCAGAACCTCCGGTCCGACATCCAGGACCTCCTCGCAGAGCTCTTCGTCGATGATGACGAGGACGAGGATGACGACGACTTCGACGACGATGATGACGATGACGAGGACGAGGAAGACGACGACAACCATCGCTACGGAGGCCGCGACCTGTAGCCCTGCCGCCTTACCCCCTCTCCCACTGGGAGAGAGTTGGGGTGAAGGCAAGGCCCCCGCTCATGGTGAGCTTGTCGAACCACGTTCCTGCGGAGGCAGGAACCTCGACCCCCGTCACCAGTAGCGACCCAGCATAGCTGAACCCACCCCCTCCCCGCCTTGACGCGCCCGCCCCCACCTCGTACAGTGCCCCCAAAGCGAGCCACACAGGAGGCCCATCATGCTGAACGGCTTCAAAGTCATCGACGCAGACGCCCACATCCAGGAGCCCCACGACCTGTGGAGCGACTACATAGAGGCCGAGTACTACGACCGGCGTCCGCTGGTCCCGCCGCGGCAGGAGGGACAGCGCAGCCTGCGCAGCAACCAGTTCCTCCCCTGCGAGCTCTTCCCTGAAGGCTCCATCCGCTACGGCGCCAACACCCAGGGGTCGGGAGGCGCCGGAAGGCGCAAGGCGTACCGCTCGCCGGCCGACTTCATGCCCACCAAGTACGAGGGGGCGTGGCAGGCCGAGTTCTCCGCCGAAAGCCGCGTCTTCGACATGGACCGCTACGGCTGGGACAAGCAGGTCATGATCGACAACTTCCCCGCTGCCATGCGCCTCATCTACGAAGGCGCCGACCAGGGCCTCCTCTGGGCCTGCGCTCGTGCCTACAACAACTGGGCCCACGACTTCGCCTCGGAGGACCACTCGAAGCTCAAGGTCTCCGGCATCGTCCCCAACCAGCACGACATCGAGGGGCTGATCATCGAGACCCGCCGCGTCGTCGAGAAGCTGGGCGCCGTTACCGTTGCCGTGCCCACGCCCGCCCGGGGCAAGGCGTGGCACGACCCCGAGTACGACGGCTTCTGGGCCCTGGCCGAGGAGCTGGACTTCCCCATGTCCTTCCACGGCGTCAACAGCGGGGACCCCCACGTCGGCACGCGCTACAAGCCCCGCCACCTGGTCTCCGGCCAGGAGGTCGCCCTGGAGCACGCGCTGGGCTTCTCCGTGGAGAACATGATCTCCCTGGGCCACATGATCTTCTTGGGGCTGCTCGAAAAATTCCCCAAGATGCGCATCTCCCTGCTTGAGGGCAACGCCGGATGGCTGCCCTTCTGGCTGGGCCGGCTGGACGACCACTGCCTGCGCAACAAGCGCCAGGGCATGTGGTTCGACTCGGAGGGGCTGCCGCTGAAGCCCAGCGAGTACTTCAAACGCCAGGGCTTCGTGGCATGCGACCCCGACGAGTTCGGCCTCAAGGGCGCGGTCATGCTGGTGGGCGAGGACAACATCGTCTGGAACACGGACTATTCCCACTCGGACGCCCCGGACCCCGACAAGGCCGTCCCCATGCTCCTGGAGCAGGACATCCCCGAGAGCGCCAAGCGCAAGATCCTCTGGGACAACGCCGTCCGCCTCTACGGGGACCGCATCCTGGCGTAGCCGCGGTGGTCGTCGTTCTTGCGGAGGCAGGAACCTCGACGCCCTAGCGCCCGGCGCATCGGCCTCTCCTCAAGGAGAGGCCGTCGCTCCGCGGAGGGTGAGGGGACGGCGCGCAGCCCCGGGAAAAGCAAGACACCGGGAGCGTTAGGCCTTCCCCTATGCCTCCGCGTCCTCCGCCGAGTCCTCCGGCTCGTACCCCAGCACCTCTCGCGTGTGCCCCAGGTCCCGGTAGCTCCACCGGTTGTTCGATATCGCTAGGAAGATGTCGAACCGCAGGTCGGCCGGCGCGTCGATGCAGCGGTGCAGCACCTGCGCCACGTCCCGGTGGCTGAGGTACACCGACGCCGCCCGCGGGCCCGTCGCCCGGTCGTCCTGGCTCACCAGCCCGATGCGCACGCACAGCACCGAGATGCCGTACGCGTCCGAGTAGTGGCGGCCCAGCGCCTCACCCCACGCCTTCGACGCGCCGTAGGTCCCGCTGGGCCGCATCGTCTCGTGCGTCGCCATCGGCCACGACGGCGGAAGCTCGTCGTACCGTCCCTCCACCAGCGCGTCGATGGGTGGGGCGAACTCGACCGCCTGCACGACGCGGCCGCTGCTGGCGAAGACCACCCGGCGCACTCCCGCCATGCGCGCCGCCTCAAAGACGTTGTACGTCCCCACCACGTTCGCGCGGAGCAGCTCGTCCCACGGGTCGTCCTGGAGCTGCGCCGCCAGGTGCACCACCACGTCCTGCCCCTCGAACGCCGGCGCGATAGCGTCCAGGTCGCCGATGTCGGCCTGGACGGTCTCGACGCCCTCCACGGGGCGACGGTTCAGCGCCCGCAGCGTGTAGCCGCCCGCGGCCTCCAGCCGGCGCCGCAGCAGCCCGCCGATGAGCCCGCTCATCCCCGTGATCAGCACCCTGGTGGTCATGGGAACCTCCTGCCTGCCGCCTCCCTTACAGCCGGATCACCCCCACGTTCTCCTCGATGCTGATCTCCGTCCCGTACGGCTTCGAGACCTCCTGCAGCCACCGCAGCACCTGCTGCGCCACGGGCTCGTCCGCCAGCACCGGCCGGCCCCGCTGCCCCATGGGCTTGCGGTACCCCAGGTCGATGGGGTAGATGCGGATCACCTTCAGGTCGCCGTTCTCGTACTCGCACACCGGTATGGCGCTCCGGTAGAAGACCGGGTCCGCCGCAAAGCCGTACTCCGCCCCGCCCGAGCGGGTCCAGCCCCAGTCGCCGGGCGTTGCGTCGGCCCCCAGGTTCAGGCCGCTGTAGCCCGGCTCCGGGAGCCACTGCACCGTCTCGTTCTGGAAGATGAAGTTGCCTAGGCTGTAGAAGATGGGGCGGTTCTTGTAGATTTCGATGCCCCGCAGGAAGTGCGGCCCGTGGGCGAAGAAGAGCTGGCACCCCTGGTCGATGGTGAACCGGGCGAACTCCTCCAGGAAGTCCGGCGGCGCCAGCCGCGACCCGCCGTGGAACTCCCCGCTCGTGCCGCTTTCGTGGCAGTGCAGCCCGTACACCCGCCAGTCCGCCGACCGTTCCGCGCCTCGAAGCCAGCGGGAGATGTCCTCCAGGTCCTGTGGGCTGCAGTGGGTCTTCACGGCGTACTCGTCGCTGGGCCGGAACCGCTGGTCGAAGAGGCGCACCTCCGTCTCCGGGTCTACCGGCGGCGACGCGGCCACGGGCACGAAGCGCCGCGACTGCTCCTCCTTGGCCCCGTAGCCCAGCTCTCGCTTGGCCTCCGTCAGAGCGTCGAAGACGTGCTTGCGGACGTAGTGGACGGTGTTGTGTCCCACTGCGTTGACGCCGGGCTTGCCCGGAAAGCCGGCCCTACCCGGTCCTGCTCGCGAGTCCTCCGTGTACGTGCTCGTCCCTGCCATCACCGCCACGCGCCCGCCGGGCGTGTCCATGTAGGCCGGGGCCCGCGCCTCGTCGACGTCCAGGCCACCCCCCGCCTGCAGCAGGTCGTGCTCCTTCACGTTGTCCAGCGTCGCCAGGAACCCCGCCTCCGAGTAGTCGTAGGAGTGGTTATTGGCCGTCGTCACCACGTCGAAGCCCAGCCACTTCAGCTCGTCCAGGTTCCGCGGCTCCGACACCTGGAATGAGTGGGTGGCTTTCCCCTGCCAGCTCATCTCGTAGTTGTGGAATAGCATCTCCAGGTTGACCAGGCTGACGTCGGCGCCGCGCAATAGGTCCACCATCTTTTTGAAGCCCGGCTCCCGAAACATCCGCATGCGCCGGGTGATCATGGCGTCCCCGGTCACGGCAAAGCTGATATTGCCCTCTTCCGCCTCGTAGACCATCATTCCCCCCTTTGCTCGTCGGGCCGTGCCCGTGTCGTGATTCTAACGGCCTTACTCCTCCGCGTCACGCTGGGGGCCCAGGTCGTAGACCTGGCTCTCCCACAGCGTCTCCGGCAGCCCCTCCAGCGCCTTCCGGTTGGGCTCTCGCACGGGTAGCACTCGCCCCCGCACCCGGTCCGACAGCGCCTCCAGCGCCCGGCATCGCTCCCGGAACGCCCGGAGCGTGTGCGCCTCGCCGCCCAGGAAGACGTGCTCCAGCTCCCGCTCGTACGGCCCCAGCTGCGCCCCCACCACCCGGCACGCCTCGTCGAACAGCTCCCGCGCCTGCTTCTCCCGTCGCCGCTCGAACCGCCGCTGCGACGACCCCCCGGCCCGGTGACGGCCGTGGACCTGCCGCGTGTCCGTCTTCGACGTGACCAGCGTACGGCCTCGATACACCCCCACGGCGTAGCGGCCCAGCCGCAGCAGCACCACGCCGACGAGACGGCTCTGCGCGAGGAGGTGGCGGAGCGGCCCTGGCTCCCAGCCGCAGTGAGCCGACGCCTCGACGACGGGGAAGGGAGGCAGCACAAGGTAGCCCGCATCGGGCGACAGGAACAGCGCCGCCCCCGTTTCCGACGCGCGGACCGCGTCGTGCACAGCGGCGTCGATGCGTGCATCCTCGACGGCGCCGGGAATGCTGCCCCCGGCGGAGACGTAGAGGGTCGCGGCCTGCGCCCCCGAGTCGGCCGCGGCGTCCAGGAGTCGATCCAGCCCTCGCGGGCCCAGCGACCGCCGGAGTGATCCCCCGCCGCTGGCCACGGGCTAGCGCCTCTCCGGCGCATGCGGCAGGTCCAGCCACATCCGGTACAGCGCCCGGTGCGCCAGCCCCGTCGCCTCGGCCACCTGCGACACCGACTCCCGGGCGCGCAGGCCCTGGGCCCGCAGCCGCAGCAGCGCCTCCCGCGCTTCCTCCGCCGACGCCTGGGCCGCTCCCTCCGGCGCGCCCGCCACGACCAACGTGAACTCGCCCCGCGGCGCATCGAGGTGCGCCAGGGCGCTGGAGACCGAGCCCCGGTACACCTCCTCGTGGAGCTTGGTCATCTCCCGGCACACGGCGATGCTGCGGTCGCCCAGCGTGTCGAGCATGTCCCGCAGCGCGCCCTGCAGCCGCCGCGGCGCCTCGAACACCACCAGCGACCACGGCGACCCCGCGACGGCCCGCAGCGCCCTGCGCCGCTCCGGCGACTTGCGCGGCAGGAAGCCGAGGAAGAGGAAGCGGTCCGACGGCAGCCCCGACGCCACCACCGCCGTCGTCGCCGCCGACGGCCCCGGCACCACCACCACCTCCGCGCCCCGCTCCCGCGCCGCCCGCGCCAGCTCGTAGCCGGGGTCGCTGATGCCCGGCATCCCCGCCTCGGTGACCAGCGCCACGTCCTCCCGTTCCAGCGTCGCGAGCAGGCGGGGGATCTGCCGGGACTTGTTGCCCTCGTGGAAGCTGGTGGTGCGCGTGCGGATGCCGTAGCGAGTCAGCAGCACCCGCGTCCGTCGCGTGTCCTCCGCGGCGATGAGCGCCACCTCCCGCAGCACCCGCAGCGCGCGCAGGGTGACGTCCTCCAGGTTCCCTATGGGCGTGCCGACAAGGTAGAGCGTGTGCACCATAGACCCCGACCCGTTCTTGCGTCGTATTATAATGCGCAAGGGTATCCGGGCCGGGGGAGGACGGCGTATGTCGACGACTGCTGGGGATCGAAGGCGGTATCTCCGCGCCGGAGTGATTGCCGGCCTGGGCGCCGGGGCCGCCATGGGCTTCTTCTCCGTCGTCGTGCGCTTTGGCCTCGACGCGCCCTTCATCCAGGAGATTCTGGCCGACAAGATCCTGGAGCTCACCCCGCCCGCTCTGTTCGAGTTCTTCATCGAGCGCCTGGGAAGCTACGCCAAGCCCCTGCTCTTCTTCTGCCTCAGCCTCGCCATGATTCCCTTCGGCGGAGCGGTCGGCGTTGCCTACGGCTGGCTGGCGGGCCTGCGGTCGGAGGCGAACTTCCAGCCGTCGCCCTGGCACAGCCTCTTCCTCACCGCCGGCCTCTGGGCCCTCTTCGTCTTCGTGGCGGCGCCCATCGCCGGCGTGGGCTTCTTCGGCCGCGAGGCCGTTGGCGGCGGCGTGAACTACACCCTGGCCGCCTTCATCGCCTCCGGCGTGTACGGCATGGCCATGCCCTGGCTCTTCGCCCGGCTCACCCCCTCGCCCGCTGACGCCGACGACACTTCGCGTTCGCCCAAGCCCGGCGAAACCCGGCGCGTTTTCCTACGCCGCGTGGTGGTCTGGTCCGCTGTGATCGGCGTTGTTGCCTTCGGCCTGCGCACCGTCTCCACCGGCATCTCCCGCATGAGCCTCTCCGCCGGCAACCCCATCCCGCCGGGCCAGATGCCGCCCGTCGTCACCTCCAACGAGGACTTCTACGTCATCTCCAAGAATGTCCTGGACCCCGAGCTTCATGTGGAGGGCGGCGAGGGTTCCGACGTCTGGAGCCTCCAGATGGACGGCCTCGCGGGCGGCGCTCACACCCTCTCCTACGCCGAGCTCGTCTCCCTCCCCGCAGTGGAGGAGTACGTCACGCTCGAGTGCATCAGCAACGAGGTGGGCGGCCACCTCATCAGCAACGCCCACTGGAAGGGCGTCCGCGTCCGCGACCTGCTCGAGCGGGCCGGCGGCGCGCCGGACGGCACCATGAAGATCGTCTTCCACGCCGCCGACAACTACTCCAGCAGCATTCCCCTCGACCTAGCCATGCAATCCGAGGTCATGCTGGCCTACGAGATGAACGGCGAACCCCTGCCCACCAACCACGGCTACCCAGCTCGACTGCTGGTGCCCGGACGCTACGGCATGAAGAGCGTGAAGTGGGTCACCCGCATCGAGGCCGTCGACTACGACCATCAGGGCTACTGGGAGGAGCGCGGCTGGAGCGACGAGTGCATCGTGAAGACCACCTCCGTCTTCCTCGTTCCCCGCGGCGGCGCAACCCCCATCGACGGCCCCCTGCCCCTGGGCGGCATCGCCTACTCCGGCGCTCGCGGCATCGACGAGGTCGAGATCAGCACCGACGACGGCGAGACGTGGCACCGCATGTCCCCTGACGACGCCCTCTCACCCTACACCTGGGTGCTGTGGACGGGCCACCACGATCTCCCCGTTGACTGGCAGGGCATCCTGTGGGTGCGCGCTCGCGACGGCAACGGTGACCTCCAGACCGACGAGGTCGCGCCCCCCGCGCCGGACGGCGCGTCCGGCTACCACAAGCTCGGCCTGCGCACCGTCCACTCGGATGGTCTCCCGGATGCCCCTCCGGCCACGCCCGCGCCCTAGTCCCTCCGCCGCCATCCGCTATAATGGGCCGGTTGCCCCTGCGGGGACTTGCCTGAAGGAGGAGTCGTCGTGGCGATAGCGGTTGGCGTCAAGCGTGCTCTGGAGACCTCGTCCTGGGTCCGCCGCATGTTCGAGCTGGGCCTGGAGATGAAGCGGCGCTACGGGGAGGACCAGGTCTTCGACTTGTCCCTGGGCAACCCCGTCCTGGAGCCGCCCGCCGAGTTCACCCAGGCGCTCCAGCGCCTCGCCGGCAACCCCATTCCCGGCATGCACCGCTACATGCCCAACGCGGGCCTCGTCGAGGCGCGCACCGCCGTCGCCGACCGCCTGGCCCGGGAGACCGGCCTCGCCTTCACCGCCGGCGACGTGGTGATGGCCTCGGGGGCCGGCGGCGCACTCAACGTCATCTTCAAGACCATCCTGAACCCCGGCGACGAGGTTCTGGCCTTCGCCCCCTTCTTCTGGGAGTACATCGCCTACGCCGGCAACCACGGCGGCATCGTCCGCACCACCCCCACCGACGAAGCCTTCCTCCCCGATCTCGAAGCCCTGGAGCGCTCCCTGACCCCGCGGGTCCGCGCCGTCATCGTCAACTCCCCCAACAACCCCACCGGCGTCGTCTACTCGCCCGAGACGCTCGAAGCCCTCGCCAAGGTGCTCACCGACACGGCGAAGCGCTTCGGCACCCGCATCTTCCTCATCAGCGACGAGCCCTACGCGCGCCTCATCTTCGACGGGCTGGAGTACCCCTACCTCTACCCCTTCTACCCCGACACCATCGTCGCCACGTCCTTCTCGAAGGACCTCTCGCTGGCCGGGGAGCGCATCGGCTACATCGCCGTGCCCCCGGACATGGCCGACAAGGCGGAGATCATCGACGGGCTGGTCTACTCCACGCGCGTCCTGGGGTTCGTCAACGCTCCCGCCTTCATGCAGCGGGCGGTGCAGGCGTCCCTCGACGCCCAGGTCGACGTCGCCTGGTACCAGCAGCAGCGGGACCGCGTCGCCCAGGGCCTTACCTCCATGGGCTACAGCCTTGTGCAGCCCCAGGGGGCCTTCTACGTCTTCCCCGCCTCGCCAACTCCCGACGACGTTGCCTTCTCCCGGGAGTTGCTTGAGCACCGCGTCCTGGTGACACCCGGCACGGGCTTCGGCGAGCCGGGCCACTTCCGCATCTCCTACTCGGTGCAGGAGCGGGTGCTGGAGGGGGCGTTGGAGGGGCTGAGCAAGGCGGCGCGGGCCCATGGCCTCCCCGGATAAAAGGAGCAGGGGAGCCTGCAAAGGCCCCCCTGCTTTGTGCTCACCTTACTCCAGAGTGAAGCTTGCTCTAGGCAGCTCCTCCGTGGAGTGAGGGAGCCGAGTCGGTACGACCGGTACTATCTGCCATCGGCTCTCACCTCCTTTCCGCTGAGGGCAGGCTAGCACACCGCCACGACTGGACGCAAGAGGCAAACTCCCTCACCGCGGGCGTGAGGGCCAAGACAAGGAGCAACACTGTGGAGGTCCAACAGCACAGTACCGGCGGCCTCGACTACCTGGCCATCCTCCCCGACGGCTACGACCCCGACGCGGCCTACCCCCTCGTCGTCCTCCTGCACGGCTTCGGCGCCAACATGACCGACCTGGCGTCCCTCGCCCCGGCCCTGGGCCGCCGGGGGTACGTCTACGTCGCCCCCAACGGGCCCCTGCGCGTCCGCGTCGCACCCAACCAGGTCGGCTTTGGCTGGACCCCTCCCGGCGGCACGGGCGCCGAGGAGTACGCGTGGCGGGCGGAGGAGCTCCTCGCGCCGCTGTTCGACGAGGTGCTGGAGCGGTACCGCGTGCCGCCGTGCAGTGCCGTGCTGCTGGGCTTCTCCCAGGGCGGAGGCATGACCTACCGCTGCGGGCTGGGCAGACCGGACGTGTTCGCCGGCCTCGTCGCCCTCAGCAGTGTCCTCCCCGACCTCGACGTGCTGCGCGAGCGCCTGCCTGCCGAGCGCACCCAGCACGTCTTCATCGCCCACGGCATCCACGACGACATCGTCTTCCTGCACTCCGCCGAGCAGGCGAAAGCGTTCCTGGAGGAGGCGGGCTATCACCCGGTCTACCGCGAGTACCCCATGGGTCACGAGATCAGCCCCGACCTCGTCGCAGACCTCGCCGAGTGGCTTCACCGCGTCCTCCCGCCGCTCCCGGAGGAGTCTCAATTGCCTTGACGCTCCTCGCGCGGCGGGTGTACGCTTAGCCTCACGCCCCCGGCGACGGGAGCCCTGGTGCGTGGCAAGGCGCACCTGAGGCGAAGGATTGGTTCGCCAGACACCTACCGGAAGACCACAGGCATCAGACACCAGCCCTCCCCCAGTGGCGCGCAGCGCCGGCTCAGGAGGGCGATTCGCATCCCTCTCCATCCCCAGCTACCGTTGGTTCTGGATCAGCACCCTCGCAGCCTTCTGCTCCATCCAGATGCAGATGGTCGCCAGCGGGTGGCTGGTCTACTCCCTGAACCAGTCGACCTTCCAGCTCGCCCTCGCCGTCGTCTCCTTCGCCGTCCCCATGAGCCTCCTCAGCCTCTTGGGCGGCGTCCTCGCCGACCGCTGGTCCAAGCGCAACCTCGTCATGCTGGCGCAGTTTCTCACCGCCGTCGCCAGCATCGTCGTCGGCCTGCTGGTGCTGGAGGGGACCGTCCAGTTCTGGCACCTCATCCTGGCCGGAGTCCTAAACGGCGTCCTGGCTGCGCTCAACGGCCCCAGCCGGATGGCCCTCATCCCGGAGCTGGTGAGCCGCCAGTGGGTGGTGAACGCCACCGCGCTGAACCAGGCCGCCATGAACCTCACCCGCGTCCTTGGGCCGGCCATGGCGGGCGGTCTCATTCCCTTTCTGGGGGTCTCCGGCGTCTACTTCCTGATGGCCGGGCTGTCTCTCTTCGCCTGCCTGACCATGCTGGGCGTGCGCAGGGTGGCCGGCCCGCCCCGGGACTGGTCGCAGTGGCGCGTCGGTCGCCAGATGACCGAGGGCATCCGCTACGTTCTCGCCCGCCCGATGATGGTCTCGCTGCTCCTCACCGCCATCGCCGCGGTCGTCCTCGGCATGCCGTTCCAGTTCCTCATGCCGGCCTTCGTCGTCGAGGCCCTGGAGATGGAGGCCGTGGCCCTGGGCATGCTGATGACCATCTCCGGCGTCGGCGCATTCGCCGGCTCCCTGGTCGTGGCCGGCATGGGCGGCCTTAGGCGAAAGGGCGCCATGCTCCTGGTCAACATGGTCGGCTGGGGCGTCAGCCTCCTTCTCCTCTCCCTGGCGACGGGGTTGGAGGTTGCGGCTGTTGGTATGTTCCTCGTCGGCTTCACCAGCGCCATCTTCCTGACGCTCAACACCTCCATCATCCAGCTCCTCGCCGACGCCGACATGTACGGACGGGTGATGAGCCTCAACATGCTGACCTTCGGCCTCATGCCCCTGGCCGTGACGCCCCTCGGCGCCCTCGCCGAAAGCGTCGGCACTGACCGCGCCCTCACCCTGTGTGCGGTGCTCCTGGTCGGCGTGGCGCTCCTCTCGCTCTCGCTGAACCGCAGCCTGCGGCGGCTGGAGGTGTAGGCGGTGGGTCTTGGAAGGCGGCCGTCCGTGGGGCCCGACGCCGCGCGCCGCGTCTGGTCCGCCGCACCGCCCGGGGCCTCAACCGGCCTCCGAAGCGTCTTCTCCTCCCTCCGCCACGCCGACTTCCGCCTCGTCTGGATTGGCATGCTCGGCTGGTCCGGCGCCATGTGGATGGAGAACATCGCCCGCAACTGGCTCGTCTGGAAGCTCACCGAGTCGCCCCTGGAGCTGGGCCTCACCAACCTTGTCCGCTCCCTGCCCCAGGTGTTCCTTGCCCTGCCCGCCGGCGTGATGGCCGACCGCTTCAACAAGAAGTGGGTCCTGCTCATCTCGCAGACCGTCACCTTCGTCAGCTACCTCGTCATCTTCACCCTGGTCATCACCGATACCGTCGTCATGTGGCACGTCTACGTCCTGGGCGCGATCATGGGCGGCTCCATGGCCTTCAACCAGCCCGCCCGCCACTCCCTCATCCCCCGCCTGGTCCCGCCGGAGGCCCTCCTGAACGCCATGGCCCTCACTCACGTCGCCATGAACGTCACCCGGGTCTTTGGCCCCGGCGTGGCCGGTCTCCTCATCTGGGCCGACAACGAAAATGTCCGCATGGCCTACGGCGCCGCCATCGCAATCTTCGTCGTCGTCCTCGCCGCCACGGTCATGCTCCGCGAGTCCGAGGGTCGAAGCATGAGCCGCGGCAGCGCCCGCGCCCAGTTCATGGAGGGCATCAACTACGTCGCCAAGAGCCCCAGCATCCTCGCCATCACCATCGTCTCTCTGGTCGTCTTCACCTTTGCCATGCCCTACCACACGCTCCTCCCCGTCATCGCCGACCAGGTCTTCAACATCGGCCCCGGCGGCTACGGCCTGCTCCTCTCCGTGGCCGGCGCGGGCGCGCTGGCCGGCGGCCTGGGCATCGCCGCGCTCGGCGACTTCCGACAGAAGGGGCTGTTGCTGCTCGGCGGGGGCATGGGCATGGGCCTGCTGCTCGTGGTCCTGGGGGCCGCGCCCTGGGTGAGCGGCGCCTTCATCGCCATGCTCATGCTCGGGGCCTGCCAGTCCCTCTTCATGGCGGCGGGCAACACCCTCATACTCAACGTCACGCCCCCGGCCCTCCAGGGGCGCGTCATGAGCGTCTACGCGCTCGACCACGCCCTGATGCCCCTGGGCAGCGCCATGGCGGGAGGCCTGGCCGAGGCCGCCGACGCCTCAACCGCCCTGATGGTGATGGGCGCAGCGTGCGCCGTCTTCGTGCTCGCTACCACCGCCGTCATGCCCCGAATGCGCCATCTCTAGCCGACCAGGGGGTCCTGCTGCCTGACCGGACGCCTCCACCGCCCGACCGCCATCGTCGGGGCGCACGCGACGTCCCCGGTCGCGACGAGGCGCTCTCCGCCCCGCTGCCCGGCCGCGGCCCTCGACCCGCCGCACGCCGCCGTCCGCGCTCCGAGTACGTCACCCGCGACCTGACCCGCGGCAGCGTGCCCCGCAACCTCTGGTTCCTCGCCTGGCCCCAGGTCGTCGAGGGCTTCCTCAACGTCGTCGACCAGGTGGCCGACCTCTTCTGGGCCGGCCGATACGTCGGCGCGCAGGCCCTGGCGGGCATCGGCGTCTCCCAGCACTACACGCAGCTCGTCATGACCGGCCGCATGGGCCTCGACATGGGCATGCAGGCCATGATCGCCCGGGCCATCGGCTCCGGTCAGGCGGCCCTGGCCAACCACATCGCCTTGCAGGCCTTCACCCTCACCGTCCTCTTCTCGGGCTTCATGGCCGCGGTGGGCGTCCTCTTTGCCGAGGACCTCCTGAGCCTCCTCGGAATCGGCGAGGACGTGGTCGGCGCGGCGGCGCTCTACTTGCAGATCCAGTTCGTCGGGTTCGGCACCCAGGCCCTGCGAATGATGGGCGGCAGCGCCCTCCAGGCTTCCGGAGACCCCCTCACGCCCATGAAGGCCACCATGCTCTCTCGGGTGGCCCACCTCATCCTCTCACCCCTCCTCTTCTTCGGCCCCGGCCCCGTGCCGGAAATGGGGGTGGCGGGGCTCGCAGCCGGGAACATTGTGGCCCAGGCCCTGGGTCTGGCCTGGAACTTCCACGCCCTGTTCGCCGGTACCTCCCGCCTCCACCTCACCCTCCGCGGCTACTACGTCGACCTACCCCTGCTGCGACGACTGGTGCGAATCGGCGGGCCGGCGGCCCTCACAGCCATGGAGCGCGGCCTCGTAAACCTCCTCATGGTGCCCATTGTCGCCCCCTTCGGCGACTACGCCGTGGCCGCCTACGCCCTCACCCGACGCCTCGAGATGGCGACGATGATGGGCGCGATGGGGTTGGGCCGGGCCTCCGGGACGCTGGTGGGGCAGAGCCTGGGCGCCGGCAAGGTCCAGCGGGCCCGCGAGACCATCGTCTGGGCCCTCGGCTACGTCACCCTCATCCGAGGCGCCGTCACCGTCCTCCTCGTCCTCTTCCCCACCTTCTTCATCGGCATCTTCAGCCCCGACCCGGACCTCGCCGACGTCGCCGCCAACTGGGTACGCATCCAGGCCGTGGGCGGGCTGGTCATGGGCGCGGGGATGGTCTTCGCTCAGTCCTTCAACGTCGCGGGGGCCACCGTGGCCCCCATGATCGTCACCCTGATCACCATGGGCGGCATCCAGCTCCCGCTGGCCTACGGCCTCTCCCATTGGACCGAGCTGGGGCAGTACGGCATCCCACTGGCCATCTCCGTCGCCATGGTCGGACGCGTGCTGCTCTACCTCCCCTACTACTTCTCCGGCCGCTGGCTCCGTGCCAAGGTGTTGGACTGAGGGCGAGGCTCTGAAGGTGGCGAAGCGACCACAGGCACATGACGCAGCGCAACAGACTGAGCGGCCCAAGGGAGCAACCTGCTACCAGGTAATGCGGTCGCTGGTGCGCACCTTGGCTCCGAGGGCCACTTGTTCTCCGCCAGGGTAGTACACCCCTACCAGGTAGTCGTAGATGCCTGTCTCGAGAAACTCACCTGGAGGTTCGTCCGGGCTGAGCGACTTTACCATCCGAACAAAGTTGTCTCCCAGCTCCTTGGCGCGCTCCTCGGTGACAGTATCGCCAACCACGAGGGTTAGAGAGAGCGTGTTCCCCTCCTGCGATATCGCGGCATCTAGCACCTCTGGATAGCCTAGAATCCCTGTAACCGCTAACGCCTTGGTGCCCTCCGAGATTTGCAGGGCGATGGACGCTGTCGGCGGCTGTGTTGGCTCAGGTGTTGCTGGGCTTAGCGTAGCCGCTTCCACGGTGACCTCTGGGCCTTCTACTCCCCCTTCCCCAATGGGCTTTACCCGATATGTGTACTCCGTGTCGCCTCTGAGCCCTACGTCAGTAAACGTCGTTTCCAGTACGAAGTGATGCTCGTCAGGGCCAAAGGGTACGTCCCGCGTCACCTCGTACCGTTCGACTGAAACCACATCGGCATTTGCCGGTGCCCCCCATTGGAGTGTGACGGAGTCCTCGGTCACATCGACGACTTCGAGGCGCTGCACAGCTGTCAGCGACTGACTTGGCTCAGGTGTTGCTGACCCTAGCGTAATTCCCTCTACAGTGACCTCTGGGCCTTCTACTCCTCCTTGGCCTATTGCCCGTACTCGGTACTTGTACTCTGTGTCGCTTGTGAGTCCTATGTCGGTGAACGTGGTTTCCAGGACGAAGTGACGCTCGTCACGGCCAAAGAGCACATCTCGTGCGACTTCATACCGTTCGACCGAAACCGCATCGCTGTTCGCCGGTGGCTCCCACTGGAGCGTGATCGAGTCCTCAGTCACATCAACTACTTCCAGGCCCTGCACAGCTGTTGGCAAGGGAGTTGGCTTGGGGGTAGCGGTGTCCGTCGTGGGCACAGCTGTCGGCGAGGGAGTTGGCTCAGCCGTGGGGGATTCCGTAGCGAGCTCTTGAGTCCCACAGCCTGAAGCCACTAGCAGGATAACGAGAATCAGAGCAAGCGTCATTTCATGGAACAAGACCGCAGCTACGGAGTGCTTCATCGTCGGAATACGCCGCCCCCTAGGCCTGCAGCCCCAGGTCCCCCGCCACCGGCTTCAGCGCCTCCACCACGTTCTCGATGTGGCGGTCCAGGTCCAGCCCCAGGTCCTCCGCGCCGCGCACCAGGTCCTCCCGGCTCACGCTCCGAGCGAACGACTTGTCCTTCATCTTCTTCCGCACCGCCCGCACGTCCACCTCTGACAAGCTCTTGTTCGGCCGTACCAGCGCAACGGCGGTGATGAAGCCTGACAGCTCGTCCACGGCGTAGACGTACTTCTCCATCAGCGTCTCCCGCGGCGCGTCGATGTGGTCCCCGTGCGACAGCACCGCACGCACCAGCTCCTCCGGCACGCCCCGCTCCCGCAGGATGCGCGCCCCGAACATCGGGTGCTCCTCCGGCGGGCAGATGTCCCAGTCGAAGTCGTGCAGCAGCCCCGCGTTGCCCCACTGCTCCTCGTCCTCCCCCAGCGACCGGGCGTAGGCGCGCATCGCCGCCTCCACGCCGCGCAGGTGCTTGTGCAGGCTCTGCGACTCCACGAACTCGTCCAGGATCGCGATCACCTCTTCGCGCTTCATCGCTCCTCCTCCGCGCCGGCCGCATCCCCTTCGCCCTCTGGGCGAGGGTTGGGGTGAGGGCCGCCGCCCGCCGCCCCGTCCGCCGCGCACAGCCGGGCGGTTGTGATGAATCCCGTGTGCGCCACCATGCGGTGCACCGGCCGCGCGCTGCGGCGACTGACGTGCCACGGTCGCACCATCACCTCGATCGTCTCCACCAGGTCGAAGCGCGGGTGCCCGTCCAGCTCCTCCGACAGTCGATGCACCTGCAGCACCGTCGGCAGGAAGCACAGCAGGATGCCGCCCGGCGCCAGCGCTTCCGCGGCGTGCCCCACGGCCTGCCACGGCTCCGGCACGTCCAGCACGATGCGGTCCAGGTCCTCGTCGACGATGCCCTCGTACACGTCCGCCGAGCGCACCTCGTGGTTCGGCGTCTCGCCCACCGCTGCGCGGATGTTCGACAGCGCCCGCGGGACCTGCTCCGGCCGCGTCTCGTACGAGACCACGTGGCCGGTGGGCCCCACGGCCCGCAGCAGCGCCGCCGTCAGCGCGCCCGAACCCAGCCCCGCCTCCAGCACCCGCGCGCCGGGGTGGATGTCGCCGTAGACCAGGATGGCACCCAGGTCCTTGGGGTAGATGACCTGCGTCACCCGCGGCGACTCCAGGATGTAGTCGCTCAGCGTTGGTCGTAGCGCCAGCAGACGGTGCCCGGCGATGCTCACCCGGCAGCCCGCCTCTCGGCCGATGAGGTCGGCGTGGGGCAGGATGCCCATGTGCGTGTGAAAGGCCCCGTCGGCCTCCAGCCGGATCAGGTAGCGGCGGCGCTTGCGGTCGATGAGCAGCGCCAGGTCCCCGGCGCGGAACTCCCCCCGGCGCGGCTCGGCCTCCGACTGGGCCTCTGCCGCCGCGCGCCTCACCATCCGACCGGCTGCCCGACTACCCGGGCACTCCCTTCACCGCCTCCAGCAGCGCGTCCGTCTCCGTGGGGCGGTACGCCGTGTTCGCGTACTGCACCACCCCCGACGTGTCGATGATGAACACCGACCGGCCGGATACGCCCGACTCCGGGTTGAGGATCCCGTACATCTCAGACACCTTCCCGTGAGGGAAGAAGTCCGCCAGCAGCGGGAAGGGCAGCCCGCCCAGCGACAGGCCGAACTGCCTCAGCGAAAAGCGGCTGTCCACGCTTATGCCCAGCACCTGGGCACCGGCCTCCTCGAACTCGCTGTAGCGGGTCCGAAGAGACGTCAACTCGTGGGCTCAGCCACCTGTGAAGGCGAGCGGAAAGAAGGCCAGCACTGCCTTCTTCTTGCCCTGGAAGGAGCTCAGCGTTACGGCCTCGTTGCCGTCCGACGTCAGGGTGAAGTCCGGTGCGCTCTGTCCAACCTCAACGGCCATGCAGCCTCCTGGATCGGCCCCACTGGGCGCGGAATGCCCGGATTATACACGACGGCGCGCCCCTCTCGCCGGGGCGATTCGAGTCGATTCGTTTCGTTCCGCGCGTTTTTTTCGGGGCCTGCCATGCCTGGGAGCGGCTCTCCGGGGCCCGGGAGGGCCCGAAACAGGTTTGAGGTTGAATCGCGGTTGATGCGCGGGGCCGCGAAGCCCAGCTTGGATTCGTCTTTTCGTCCGGCCATCGGAGAGGGGGTGGCAGCTTGGGGGTCGTTTCGCGGTGGGGGACTGGAGTCGCGGGGCGCAGGCATAAACGAATGCAGCGCCAGATTGCAGCGCGAAACAACCGCGGAACAAGGTCCAGATAGGGAAATGGGACGAAAAGAGGGGGCGCGGAACGAAGCAGGGCATGCCTCGCACCTTCATCCTGCATCGTTGGGCCGCGGCGGGGGGTGGATGCGGGGGGCGTGGAGGTTCCCCGGCGACGTACTGTGAGCGGGCGCGTGTGGGTAAGCATGGGGGGATGGTAGGGGATGGAGGCGTGTGGGGATAGAGGGAGATGGCAGTGGGGCGGTGTTGAGGCAGGAGTCAGGTCGGACGGGCCATGCGGGCGAGTGCGGCGAGGTCGGGGACGACGAGGTCGGGGACTGCGTCCGTGCGCCGAGTCGCTCCGCCGCTCCCCGCCCGGTCCACCCATACGCTCGCCACGCCAACGCGGTTGGCCGGCCCTATGTCGTGGTAGAGGCTCTCGGCGACGTGCAGCCACGCCTCCCGGCTGACGCCCGTGCGGGCGGAGGTGGCCTCGAAGCTGCGCAGGTCCGGCTTGTAGCTCCCAACCTGCTCCGACGTGACAACCGCATCGAACTCGACCCCCAGGGCGCGGGCCGTTCCGGCGAACAGGTCGTCGTCCACGTTGGAGATGATCGCGAGCTTGTAGCGCGTCTTCAACGTGCGGAGGGCGTCCACCACCTCGGGGAAGACCGGCCAGCCGGGCAGGGTGTCGTTGAGGCAGTCCAGCTCCGGCTCGGTGCACTGGAAGCCCAGCCTGGCGCCGACGGCCTCCATCACTCCTCGCAAGACCTCGCGGTACCTGAGGAAGGGCTGCGTGGCCTCCACCCCCGGCTCGATGTCCGCGTAGAGAGCGAGAATCTCGGCCCGTGACCGGCCCATGCCATGGGCGTCCAACACCTGGCCGATGGCTGCGGCGATGCCCGTCTCCCAATCGACCAGGGTGCCGTAGCAGTCGAAGCTCACCCACTCGAAACTGTCGAAGTCAAGCACGATGCTCCTTGCCGGCTAACCCGCCTACGCCTCCTGCTCCCGGAGGAAGGCCGTCAGGACCTGCTCGAAGCCCACGGGGTTGTCGCCCGGCACCAGGTGCCCTGCGTTAGGCACCTCCACCAGCCGCACGTTCGGCAGCGAGTCCGCCATCCGCTGCGCCACCCCCGCGTCCAGCAGGTCGCTCGATGCGCCTCGCACCAGCAGCGTGGGGCAGCGCACCTGCGACCACAGCGCCCACCGCGCGGCAGGGTCCTGCTGCGGTCCCGGCCGTCGGCGGCTGCGCAGCACCGGGTCGTACTTCCACGTCCAGCGACCGTCCGGCAGCCGGCGCAGGTTGTGTCGGAGGCTCCCTCGCACCTGCCACTCGGGCCGCCGCGAGTTGTAGCGCCGCGTCCTGGCCACGAACGCCTCGAAGGAGTCCAGCACGTCCGGCTGCCTCACGAAGCGCCGGATGCGGCCCCTGCCCGGGCCCGTGGTCTCCGGCCCCGTGTCGACGACCACCAGGGTCCGCACCCGGTCCGGGCGCCTCGCGGCGTAGGAGTAGGCCAGCGACCCGCCCAGCGACAGCCCGACGACGACCAGCGGGCCCGCCGCCACCGCGTCGATGAACGGCTCCAGGTCGGCCAGGTAGCCCGGCTGGGTGTAGTCGCCGTCGGGCGCCCATTGCGAGTCGCCGTGTCCGCGGAGGTCCAGGGCCAGCACGCGGTAGCGGTCCCGCAGGGCCAGCGCCGTGAAGTCCCACGAGTGCGCGTTCTGGGCGTAGCCGTGGATGCAGAGCAGCAGCGGCAGCCCGTCGCCGCCCCAGTCCAGGTAGTGCAGGCGCAGGCCGTTGGCCTCCACCTCCCGATCCTGGGGCTCGCCCCCCGGCACGACGGTCACGCCCGTGCGCCGGGCAGCCTCGACGAGGGGCAGGCCGTAGTCCTCGGTCATCGTCACTCCCTGCCGGCTCTCCGGGCGCATGGAAGTCCCGCTGCCCACGCCCGGAATCAGCTTTGCACAGCTACTGTTGTCTGCTAAAATCCGCGCCCATAATCATGCTGTCAGACCTTCTGCGGAGCAAGCGCGGCGGCTCCTGGCCCCGCCACGTCAGGGAGATCACCCTGGTGGTTGGAGCCTACTTCCTCTACATGTTCGCCCGCAAGTATCTCCTCTCCGACATCGACGTGGTCGCGATGGCCAACTCGTTCCGGGTCATCGACCTGGAGAGGACTCTGGGCTTCTTCTGGGAGCCTGGCTGGCAGGAGTGGGTGATAGCCACCGGGCACTGGCTGATCATCTTCTTCAACTGGGCCTATATCCTCACCTTCCTGCCCGTGGCCGCCCTCACGGCCATCATCGTCTACCGCACCGACTACGACATGTACGTCTACTACCGCAGCGTCATCCTGATCAGCTTCGCCGTTGCCCTGCTGATGTTCGTGCTGTTCCCCCTGGCGCCGCCGCGGATGATAACCGGCTACTTCGTCGACAGCATCCACGTCTTCGGGCCGCAGGGCTACAGCAGCCGGGACTTCCAGGCCTTCTACAACGTCTTTGCCGCAATGCCCAGCCTGCACTTCTCCTGGACCATCATGTTCGGCATCCTCTATTTCCGAACGGGGAAGCCGCTGCTGCGCGTTGCGGGGGTGGTCTACCCCACCCTCACCTTCTTCGCCATCACCGTGACCGCGAACCACTACATCGTCGACGCCATCGCAGGGGGGGCGCTGATCCTGGCCTCGTTCCTGACGTACGAGGTCCTTCGACGCTACGGAGGCCGACTGCACGTGGTGGGCCGGCTGGGCGCCCGTCTCCGAGGCTCGCGGCCCTCGCCCGACGGCCCAACCGTCCGGCTGCCGGACGAGGGGAGGGTTACTGGGACGGGGGCGTAGCCTTGGGCCGGGAGCGCTTTGCGGTGCTTCGGGAGGCCTTGTCCGCCTCGGCCGTGCCCTTGCGGAACTCCCGCACGGCCTTGCCCATGGACCCCGCCAGCCGCGGCAGCCGAGTCGACCCGAAGAGCAGAAGCACGATGACCAGAATGATCAGGAGCTCCGGAAGCCCGATTCCTCTCAAGAAACCCATGCTCCACCCACCTTGTCTGCGTTCACGCCGCCCGTTCCCCGCTCAATTGTCGCAGCCTGAGTGAGGGAACGCAACCGAGCGGGCTAGACGCCCGCCAGCGCACGGGTGGCCTCCAGGACGCGCCGCACACGTTCCGGGCTCTCCGCCTCTGCGTAGAGGCGCAGCAGCGGCTCGGTGCCGGAGAAGCGGACGAGGGCCCAGGCGCCCCCCTCCAGGTGAAACCGTGCGCCGTCCAGGGCGTCCCGTCCGGTCACCGGCAGGCCGCCGATCTCCGCGGGCTGCGCCGCGGCGACCCGGGCCTCTACCTCCGCTCGCCGGGCCGCGTCGAAGGGCACGTCGATGCGGTCGTAGTGGTGCGGGCCGACCAACCGGTGCAGCTCCTCGATAAGCTCGGAGGGCCGTTTGCCGGTCCTCGCCATGAGGTCCAGGAGCAGCAGGCCGCTGAAGACCCCGTCCCGCTCCGGCAGGTGCCCGCGAAAGGCGTAGCCGCCGCTCTCCTCACCCCCCAGCAGGGCGTCCTGCTCGACCATGAGCGGCGCGATGTGCTTGAACCCCACGCCCGTCTCGTGGACGGGCACGCCGTAGCGCTTCCCCAGTCCCCAGGGCATGTTGCCCACGGTCACGGACTTGACGATGGGGCCCCGCCGGCCTCGGACCTCCAGGAGGTAATAGGCCAGGAGCGCGTACACGTGAAGAGCCGACACGTACTCCCCGCGCTCGTCGACGACGCCGAGGCGGTCCGCGTCGCCGTCGAGGGCGAGGCCGCCGTGGGCGCCGGTCGACGCCACGGTCTGCGCGAGGAGATCCAGGTTTCGTGCGATGGGCTCCGGGTTGTGCATGCCGGGGAACGCGGGGTTCCGCTCGCTCCGCAGCTCCGTCAGCCGCGTCCGTCCGCCTTCGAGGATGCTTTGCAGGTAGCCCGTGCCGGCGCCGTGCATGGCGTCGACGACGATGGTGAGCCCGGCGTCCCTGAGTGCGGTGAGGTCAACGGTCTGACGCAGGTGCTCCAGGTAGGAGTCCGCAGGGGCGACCTCGCGGACGATGCCCTTCTCGCGGGCCTCGTCGAGGGGCATGCGCCGTACCTCACCGGGGTGGCGCAGTCGCCTCACACGGCCCTCGATCGCCTGCAGCAGCTCCGGCGCGGCGCTGCCGCCGTAGTGCGTGCGGTACTTGACGCCGTTCCAGAGAGCGGGGTTGTGGCTGGCGGTGATCATCACGCCGCCCGCGGCTTGATGCCGGATGATGTTCCAGCTGACCACGGGAGTGGGCGCCGCACGATCGCAGAGGACCACCGGAAGACCGTTGCCGGCCAGGACCTCCGCGACGGCCGCGGCGAACTCCTCCGATGCGAAGCGGGTGTCGTAGCCGACGACCACGGGCCGGTCCGCCAGCCCACTGTCGATGTGGTACGAGGCCACGCCCTGGGCGCAGGCCCGGACGTTGTCGAAGGTGAAGTCCTCGGCGACGAGGGCCCGCCAGCCGTCCGTGCCGAACTTGATTGCCGCCGTGTCCACGTCGTCCGCCCCCGTCGGGCCGGCTGCGGCCTAGTCCGCGGCCGAGGTCTGGGCCATGGCCTCCTGCCACAGGAGTTCCGCCTTGTCGACGCGCTCCCAGGGCAGGTCCAGGTCCTCGCGCCCGAAGTGGCCGTAGCTTGCCGTCGGGCGGTATATGGGCCGTCGCAGGCCCATGTCCTGGATGATGGCCCCCGGCCGCAGATCGAAGTGCTTGGCCACCAGCTCGTCGATGACCCGCCCGTCGACCGTCGCCGTGCCGAAGGTCTCGACGGAGACGGAGATGGGGTCCGGCACACCGATGGCGTAGGAGATCTGCACCTCCGCCCGCGTCGCCAGGCCCGCCGCCACGAGGTTCTTCGCCACGTACCGGGCCGCATACGCCCCGGAGCGGTCCACCTTGGTGGGGTCCTTGCCGGAGAACGCGCCGCCGCCGTGTCGTGCGGTGCCGCCGTAGGTGTCCACCAGGATCTTGCGGCCGGTCAGCCCCGCATCGCCGTCGGGCCCGCCCACGGCGAAGCTGCCGGAGGGGTTGGTGTAGATGATGGTGTCGTCGTCCATGAGCAGGCCGGGCGCCACCGGGCGAATGACGTGCTCCAGGAGGTCCCGGTGGATCTGCTCCTTGCTCACGCTGGGTTCGTGCTGCGCGCTGACGATGAGCGTGTGGATGCGCTTGGGCTTGCCGTACGCGTACTCCACCGTCACCTGCGACTTGCCGTCCGGACGCAGCCAGGGAATGATCCCCTCCCGGCGGACCAGGGCCAGGCGCCGGCAGAGCTTGTGCGACAGGTGGATGGGGAGCGGCATGAGCTCGGTGTCCAGACGGTGGCCGTCCACCTCCTCCACGCATGCGAACCCAACCATCATGCCCTGGTCGCCCGCGCCGCGGGTCGCCGGGTCGTCCTGGTTCGCGCCCACGGCCTGGGCGATCTCCTCGGACTGCCTGTGCACGGAGATGGCGACGCCGCAGGTGTCGTGGCCGATGCCGTACTCCGCCTTGGTGTAGCCGATGTCCTTCAGGACGTCGCGCACGAGAACGCCCAGGTCCACCTGCGCCGAGGAGGTGATCTCCCCGATGACGGACACCAGGCCCCGCGTGGCGGTCGCCTCGCAGGCGACGCGGGCGTAGGGGTCCTGGGCCAGGTGCGCGTCCAGGACCGCGTCGGAGATCTGGTCGCACACCTTGTCGGGGTGGCCTTCCGTCACCGACTCCGAGGTGAACAGATAGCTCGGGGACTCGTAGAAGCTCATGCTGTTGATGCTCATTGTCCTGCCTCCTAGAGCCGAATGGGGATGCTCGGGGCCCTTAGGTGCCCTCCTCCCAACTGGAGAGGTACCTGCGCTGCTCTTCCGTCAGCGTGTCGATGGCGATGCCCAGGGACTCCAGCTTCAGCGCGCCAATCTCCTCGACGAGCTCCTGGGGCACCTGGTAGACGCCCGGCTGGAGCCCGCGACCCTCGCGGGCCAGGTAGGCCGAGCCCAGCGCCTGGCCGGCGAAGCTCATGTCCATGACGCTGGAGGGGTGGCCCTCCGCCGCCGCCAGGTTGACCAGCCGCCCCTGGGCCAGCAGGTTGATGCGCCGCCCGTTCTCCAGGGTGTACTCCTCCACCATGGGGCGAACGGTCCGCTTCGCCTCCGCCATGGCCTCCAGGGCCGGGATGTTGATCTCCACATCGAAGTGGCCGGCGTTGGCGATGAGGGCGCCGTCCTTCATCTGCTCGAAGTGCGCGGTGTCGATAACGTGGATGTCGCCGGTCACGGTGACGAAGATGTCTCCGATGCCGGCGGCCTCGGCCATGGGCATGACCGCATGGCCTTCCATGACCGCTTCCAGGGCCTTGATGGGGTCCACCTCCGTCACGATGACGTGGGAGCCCATGCCTCGAGCGCGCATGGCGACGCCGCGCCCGCACCAGCCGTAGCCGATCACGACGACTCGCTTGCCGGCCCACAGGACGTTGGTGGCCCGGGTGATGCCGTCCAGCGTGCTCTGTCCTGAGCCGTAGCGGTTGTCGAACATGTACTTGGTGTCGGCGTCGTTGGCTGCGACCATGGGGTAGCGGAGCCGGCCCTGCTCGGCCATGCTGCGCAGGCGGACCACGCCGGTCGTCGTCTCCTCGATCCCGCCGATGACGCCCGGCAGCAGCTCCTGGCGGTCGCGGTGGAGTGCGCTGACCAGGTCTGCGCCGTCGTCGATGGTGATGTGCGGCCGCTGGTCCAGCGCCTGGTGGATATGGCGGTAGTAGGTCTCCGTGTCCTCGCCCCGGATTGCGAAGGTGGGCACGCCCAACTCCGACGCCAGGGCTGCTGCGACGTTGTCCTGCGTGCTCAGCGGGTTGCTGCCGCAGAGCGCCACCTGCGCTCCGCCCTCCTTGAGCACCAGCGCAAGGTTGGCGGTCTCCGCGGTGACGTGGAGGCAGGCGGAGATTCGCAGGCCCTCCAGGGGCCGCTCGCGGCCGAAGCGCTCTCGGAGCAGGCGCAGCACCGGCATCTCCTGGGCGGCCCACTCGATGCGGCGGAGGCCTTCCGAGGCCAGCGCGGGGTCCTTGATCTCACCGTGGGCCGTGTGTGTCGACATGGCTGTTACCCCTTTCCGAATGGTCAGGCTCGAGCGCCGGCGGCTGCTCCCGCTGGGGCCTCCTCGACCTGTGCCTCCCCGCGGTGCATCAGCAGGCGATAGACCTGCGTGAGCGCGTGGAGGCTGGTCTGGAACCGCGGCGACGCCGTATCGATGGTCAGATGCTCCGATGCTGAGAGCTCGGTCAGCGGCTCGTAGGAGGCCTTCTGCTGGGCGTAGATCTCCCACCGGCCGTCACTGGCGACGCCGCGTCGTCGGAGGCGGCGCTCCAGGCGCGCCCTGACATCCTCCTCCGGGGCGACGCACTCCAGGACGAGGGCCGGGACGTCGGCCCTGCGAGCGATGTCGAGGGCCGCCTCGCGCCAGGAGCGCTTGCGGTAGGAGGCGTCCAGCACGACAGGCCGTCCGCGCTGCAGGCTCGCCTCGGCGCGCCGGTGGAGCTCCGCGTACGTGTCCTCGATCGACTCGTCGGTGTAGAGGCCGGTGCCCCACGGCGTGAACTGCCGCTCCGTGACCGGAATGCCGGCCATCTCCTTGCGGACCACGTCCGACGTGAGGACCTCGGCCTCCAGGGGGCCGGCCAGGTCCCGGGCCAGGGAGCTCTTCCCCGTGCCCACGAGTCCTGCGGTGAGCAGCAGCACGGGGCCCGACGGTCGAGCGTAGCGGCTGGCCAGCCGGAAGTAGCGGCGGGCCTCGTCTGCGAGGCTGCGCTTAGCCTGGGGCGAGAGGGAGGGGTCGTCCAGGCGGAAGCTGGTGACCTTCCCCCGCACCCAGGCCCTGTAACACTTGTAAAAATCCAGCAACTCCTCGATGCCCCGGTCCCCGGACGCCTCGACGTAGGCGTCGACGAGGGCCCGGGACAGGTCGTCCCTCCGGTAGTAGTCCAGGTCCATGGCGAGAAACGCCAGGTCGCTCGCCACGTCGCCGTAGCGGAAGCGCTCGTTGAACTCGATGCAGTCGATGATTGCGACGTCGTTGTCGTCGAGGAAGATCTGCGCAGAGTGGAGGTCTCCGTGGCCGTCTCGGATGCGCCCTTCTTCGGCGCGCTGAGTGAAGAGGTCCTCCCGCTCTGCAAGGAACGCCTGGCTGTACGCGTTGGCCCGCCGGAAGTCCCGCCGTGAGACCGTCTGCTCTATGTACCGCTCCGTCTGCGCGAAGTTCTCAAGGACGTTGTTCCTGACGGTGTCGAGGCCGCCCAGGGCGGTGATGTGCGGGCCCATCTCGGCGGCTTTGTGGAAGCCGTGGACCTTCTCCGCCAGCAGGCGCATATGCGCCGCTTTCAGCGCTCGTCGGCGCAGCAGCTCAGACATGGCCTGGGAGCGGGGGAGCCGGCGCATCTGCACGGCGTACTCCACCGTCTCGCCCGGCCCCTCCACGGCGTAGGAGTCGCCGTTGCGGCGCACCTCCACCACGCCCACGTAGACGTCGGGGGAGAGGCGGCGGTTCAGCAGCACCTCCTGGTGGCAGAAGTGCCGCCGCCGGTCCAGGCTGGTGAAGTCCAGGAAGCCGTAGTCCACTGGCTTCTTCACCTTGTAGACGTAGTACCCCGTGAGGAACAGGTAGGAGACGTGGGTCTCCACCAACTCCACACGCGCGGAGCGCGCCTCATCGGGATACGCCCCGGGACGGAGCAGGGCCTGGACGAGTGCAGGGTGTGCCACGCTGTCCCTACTCCTCCGACTCGGGCGCCTTCTCGGCGTCTGCCGCGGCGGCGCGGCTTGCCGGCTTGCGAGGAGCCTTGGCCTTGGGGGCCGTTGCCTCGCCCTCAGCGGCGGAAGCCTCTGCGGTCTCCGTCGCCGCGGCCGGTGTCTCGGACGCCGCCTCTGCCGCGGGCCGGGCCGCCGCGCGGGTCTGCCTCGGCCGGGCGGGGGCAGCGGGCCGCGCGGCGCGGCGTCGGGTTGCGGCGCTCGCGCCTGCGGGAGCGGCGACGCCCGCCGTTGCCGGCGATACCGCCTGGGCCACCGCCGACGCCAGTGTAGGCGTCAGCGTCAGGCCGTCCTGCTCGCCCAGGTAGCCCGCGGTCCTCAGGACACCCCGAAAACCGTCGCCCGCCAATCGCTCCGCCTGGGCCAGGGTGATGTCCCCGGCCAGCAGGCGTCGGGCCGTCTTGCGCTGCTCTGCGCGCTTCTGCTGCTTCCGTCGATGCTTCAGGCTGGTTATGCGACTCTTCTTGTACATCCTAGCTCCCGTGCTCCTCGGTCATGGTCTGGCTCCTTCGCGCCTACCGGTCCGTTCCGTAGCTCGTGGGGTATCCCTTCTCGATCCACGTGGGGGTGCCATCTTCGATGTTGATCAGCACCTCGGCGTCCAGTCCCGCAGCCGCGGCCATCTCGCAGGCCAGGCCGCTGCGGACTCCTGCAGCGCAGATGAAGAGCAGCCTCTTGTCCCCCGGCAGCTCTCCGATGCGGGACAGGACCTCGTCCACGGGGATGTGGATGGCGTTCGGGACGTGGCCTGACGTGTACTCCTCAAGGCTGCGAACGTCCACGACCGCGGCGTCCTCGCCGCTGTCCAAGATCGCCTTGGCTTCCTCGCTGCTGATGCGATAGTAGGGCTCGCCTGGGTCCATTCTCACGGCTTCAACCTCCTCAATCGAGTATCTCCTGCTTCGTCGGTTCTCCCAGGAACAGCCCCAAACGCTCCCGAGCTTCGGCCGGGATGGCGTCGGGGGCGGTGATGACTGCGTTGCGCAGCGCCGTCGCGCACGGGCAGTCCCGCTCCTCCGTGAGCCGGGGGATGAGACGGCGCAGGATCTTCTGGGACGTCGCCACGTTGCGCAGAAGCGCGGCGACCACCATCTCCACCGAGACGTCCTCCTCCGACTCGCGCCAGACGTCGTAGTCGGTGGCGCAGGCCAGCACGGTGTAGCAGAGCTCCGCCTCCCGCGCCAGCTTGGCCTCGGGCAGGGCGGTCATGCCGATGACGCTGGCCCCCCAGGAGCGGTAGAGGTGGGACTCGGCCCGGGTGGAGAAGGCCGGCCCTTCGATGACCACGTAGGTCCCGCCGCGGTGCACGCTCGCGCCCTCCTCCTCTGCCGCCTGGGCCACCCGGCCCGACAGGTCGGCGCAGAAGGGGTCGGCGAGCGCCACGTGCGCCACCACGCCGCCCTCGAAGAAGGTGGAGGGACGCCTGCGGGTCCTGTCGATGAGCTGGTCCGGCACCACCAGGTCCAGGGGTCGTACCTCCTCCCTGAGGCTCCCAACGGCGCTCACCGAGACCACGCGCTCCACGCCCAGGCTCTTCAGCGCGTAGAAGTTGGCCCTGGCCGGCACCTCGGACGGGCTCAGGCGATGCCCCCGCCCATGGCGAGGGAGGAAGGCCGTCGGCACGCCCTCGACGCGGCCCAGGACGATGGCGTCGCTGGGGTCGCCGAAGGGTGTCGTGGGCCGGACCTCGCGCACGTCCTCCAGCCCCTCCATCTGATAGAGGCCGCTCCCACCGATGACGGCGACTCGTGCTTCAGCCACAGGCGGCCACCGCCTCTCGCAGGCCCGCCTCGTACGGAGGGCGGACGACGCCCGCCTCCGTGACGATGGCGCCGATGTACTCGGCGGGGGTCACGTCGAAGGCCGGGTTGTAGACGCCGGCGGCGGCGGGCGCGGTGGGCGTGCCGCCAAAGCGGGCGACCTCGTGCGCGCCGCGCTCCTCGATGGGGATGTGGGCGCCTGTGGGCGTTTCCAGGTCGACGGTGCTGCGTGGGGCCGCCACGTACAGCGGCACGCCGTGCGCACGGCCCAGCACCGCCAGGGTGTAGGTGCCGATCTTGTTGGCCACGTCGCCGTTGGCGGCGATGCGGTCGGCGCCCACGACCATGGCCTTGACCCGGCCCTGTCGGAGCACGTGCCCCACCGCGCCCTCGACGACCAGGGTGACGGGGATGCCCTCCTGCGCCAACTCCCAGGCCGTGAGGCGCGCTCCCTGGAGGAGCGGGCGCGTCTCCGTGGCGATGACGTCGACGACCTTGCCCTGGGCCCACGCGGTGCGTATCACACCCAGCGCGGTGCCGTAGCCGGCCGTGGCCAGTGCGCCGGTGTTGCAGTGGGTCAGGACCGTGGCGCCCCTGGGAATGAGCTCCGCCCCGAATGCGCCGATGCGCCGGTTGGCGGCCAGGTCTTCCGTCTCGATGTCGTGGGCTTCGGCCAGGAGACGTTCCAGAGCGGCGCCGGGGCTGGACGCCTCTCGGGCTGCCTGCAGCGCCCTTTGCACGCCCCAGGCGAGGTTCACGGCGGTGGGGCGCGCCCCGGCGATCTGCTCAGCAGCGATGCCGAGTTGGCTGTGGAACTCCCGCGGGCCGAGGCTGACGTACTCCTGGCCCGCCAAGGCCAGCGCGTAGGCGCCGGCGACGCCAAGGGCGGGCGCTCCCCGGACGCGGAGCTCCCGAATGGCCTCGACGACCTGGGGCCAGGCCTCCAGGTCGAGGTAGACCTCCTCCCCGGGCAGGCGAGTCTGGTCCAGGAGGCGGAGCCTGTTCCCCGTCCAGTGCAGCGCGCGAACTTCCCCCAAAGGCAATTCCTCTCAGGAGGTCGTAGTGGAGCGGCACTCACAAGAAGGGGAACGCGGCGGGGACGCAAAGAAGCTCTGTCGCTTTAGCGACCACTCCCATCGTTCGAGTCGCCGTGCGGCTCGACGGCATTGGCACCGTGTCGTCCCTCTACGGGGCGACCGGTTGCCCGGGCTTCACAGGGCCGGTCCCTCTGCCCCTCTGGATAAGAGCAGCACCACTATTCAGTTGTCCCGCTATGCTAGCCCACAGGCGCTGGAGTGTCAAGAATGGGCGTTCTCTCGCGGCATAGCCCGCACAGATGCAATCCAGGCTCAGAGTGCTCTGACGCAGGGTGGGACTGCCCTAGTTCTGAGAACGGGTAAAGACAAGGACCGACTTGCCTTCCTCGCCGGAGATGACGAGTTGGTCGCCGAAGAGGACAAATGACTCTGCCGCCACCAGCAGGTCAAGGAAGATCTCCTCCTGCTCCCACAGTTCATCGCTGGGGCACCCCACCTCGGTCCACGATAGGTCCTCGGTATTGATGGAGGAGCCATCGGACACGCTGTAGTCGCCGTGGTAGGAGTTGCAGCCTGTCGAGCCGCTTATTTCTTCCTGCGAGAACTGGGCGGTCAGCTCGCTGCCCGACACTACAGGGATCGGGTCGGCGGCCGCCCCCAGCGAGGTTAGACGCCACTCGGTGTCCGCCAGGGCGTTGTCGCTGCTGCTGACGTCGACGTTGATGTCGATGCTTCCGCAGGCAAGAGTCAGCAGGGCGAGGACTGCAACGGCACGATGCATCGTTGACTCCTCTCAAGGTGGGCGGTAGGAGAGACGCAGCTTACGCTAGTTCAGGTGCGCTGCGCTAGGGCCTCCTCAGGCGAAGTCTTCTCACGCGGCGAGGCACACTGCGCCCACAGCTATGAAACACCTTCCTCCGGCTGCGGTCCTAGTCGTTGACAGGCGGGGCAGGCGCTGCTAATATCTGTCGTTGGTCTGCAAGGCTCACGTAGAGAGACGCGCCACTATGCCTACCGTCAACCAGCTCATACGCAAGGGACGCAAGCGAGTGCCGAGTAAGGGCAAGGCCCCGGCGCTCCGCTTCCGGTACAACTCGCTGAAGAACCGGACAGTGTGGAGCAGCAAGGGAGCCCCCCAGCGTCGGGGCGTGTGCATTCAGGTGCGCACCGTGGCCCCCAAGAAGCCCAACTCGGCCCTGCGCAAGGTTGCTCGTGTGCGCCTGACCAACGGCCAGGAGGTCACGGCCTACATCCCCGGAGAGGGCCACAATCTCCAGGAGCACTCGGTCGTCGCAGTCCGAGGCGGGCGCGTCCGGGACCTCCCGGGCGTGCGATACCACATCGTGCGCGGCTCTCTGGACTCGTCCGGCGTTGAAGGTCGCCGGCGAGGGCGCAGCAAGTACGGCGCAAAGCGAGGGAGGACCCCAGGCGGGGTCTAGAGCTAGGGAGAGACAGCATGCGCCGGCGTCGAGCAGAGCAGCGACCAGTTCCCCCTGACGTTAAGTACGGAAGCGTCGATCTCACGCGCTTCATCAACAAGGTGATGGAGCGCGGCAAGAAGACCGTCGCCCAAGGGATTGTCTACGGCGCTCTGGACGTTCTGGAGCGGCAGGCGCGCCGCCCTCCGCTGGAGGTCTTCCAGGACGCTCTGCGGAACGCCATCCCCGTGCTGCAGGTGAAGCCCCGCCGGGTCGGTGGGGCCACCTACCAGGTGCCGCTGGAGGTCCCCCCGCGCCGGGGACGTCAGCTGGCCATTCGATGGCTCATCACGGGAGCACGGTCCCGCAAGGGCCGCCCCATGGCCGAGAAGCTAGCCCAGGAGCTGCTGGATGCCTCACGGGGCGAAGGGTCTGCGGTAAAGCGGAAGGAGGACCTCCACCGCATGGCGGAAGCCAACCGCGCCTTCGTCCACTATCGCTGGTAGGGCCACGGGCCCAGAACCGCTAGCGCGCCCGGCGCCCTGCTAGGAAGGTTACCGTGGAACAGGTTCGGAACATAGGCTTTATCGCGCATATCGATGCCGGCAAGACAACCGTCACCGAGCAGGTGCTCTTTGCCGCGGGCCGCACCCACCGGTCCGGCAGCGTGGACGAGGGCACCACGGTGATGGACTGGATGCCGCAGGAGCGGGAGCGCGGCATCACCATTACCTCCGCCGCCACCACCTGCTACTGGAACGATCACAGCGTCAACATCATCGATACGCCCGGCCACGTGGACTTCACCGCAGAGGTGGAGCGCAGCCTGCGCGTCCTCGACGGCGGCGTGGTGATCTTCGACGCGGTCGCGGGCGTCCAGCCCCAGTCGGAGACGGTCTGGCGCCAGGCCGACAAGTACATGGTCCCCCGCATTGCCTTCATCAACAAGATGGACCGCCCCGGCGCCAACTTCTCCCGGGCTGTCGAGATGATCCAGCAGCGCCTCCGGGCCGTCCCCGTGCCGGTCCAGATACCCATCGGCTCCGAGAAGGAGTTCCGCGGCGTCGTCGACCTCATCGACCAGAAGGCGCTTCTCTTCGACCAAGAGCGCAAGGGGACGGTGCAGGAGGCGGAGGTCCCGGAGGAGCTTCTGTCGACCGTGGCCATATACCGCGAGCACCTGGTGGAAAAGGCGGCCGAGGCCGATGAAACACTTCTCGTGAAGTACCTTGAGGGCGAGGAGATCACCCCCCAGGAGCTCCGGGCCGCCCTGCGAAGCGGCACGCTCCGAAACACCCTGGTCCCCGTGCTCTGCGGCGCCGCCGCACGGAACATGGGCATCCCGCCTCTGCTCGACGGTGTTGTGGACTATCTGCCGTCCCCGCTGGACCTTCCCCCCGTGGAGGGCACGCACCCCAAGACCGGCGAGGTTGCCCTGCGCAGCCCGGACCCCCAGGACCCCTTCTGCGCCCTCGCATTCAAAGTCGTCATTGATCCCTACGTCGGCCGCCTGGTCTACATCCGCGTCTACTCCGGCAACATGAAGGCCGGCTCCATGGTCTACAACGCCTCCAAGGGCATCCAGGAGCGCATCGGCCGGGTCGTGCAGATGCACGCCAACCGGCGCGAGGAGGTGGCGGACGTCTCCGCCGGGCAGATCGGCGCCGTGGTGGGCCTGAAGGGCACCTTCACGGGCGAGACCATCTGCCTACAGTCCGCCCCGGTCATCCTGGAGCCGCCCCAGTTCCCGGAACCGGTCATCTCCGTGGCCGTGGAGCCGCGCACCCGGGCGGACCAGGAGCACTTGGACGAGGCCCTCCGAAAGCTGTCGGAGGAAGACCCCACCTTCCAGGTGCGCTACGACCCGGAGACGGGCCAGACCCTGATCTCCGGCATGGGCGAGCTGCACCTGGAGGTGCTGGTGGACCGCATGCGGCGCGAGTTTGCCGTGCAGGCCGTCGTCAGCAAGCCGCGGGTGGCCTACCGGGAGGCGCTCCGGGAGCCCGTCACCGTGGAGGGGCGCTTCGTCCGACAGACCGGCGGCCGTGGTCAGTACGGCCACGTTGAGCTTGAGATGGCGCCGCTTCCCCGCGGGAGCGGCTTCTCCTTCGAGAACCGAATCGTCGGGGGCGCCGTCCCCCGCGAGTACATCCCGGCAGTGGAGGCCGGCGTCCGCAGCAGCCTGGAAAACGGCGTGCTGGCAGGCTATCCTGTCGTCGATCTCTCGGTGGCCCTGGTGGACGGCAGCTTCCACCCCGTCGACTCCTCCGAGATGGCCTTCAAGGCCGCGGGGTCCATCGCGCTGAAGGACGGCCTGAAGCGCGGCGGGGCCGTGCTGCTGGAGCCCGTCATGGAGCTCGAGGTGGTGACGCCGGGCGAGTTCCTGGGCGAGGTGCTGGGCGACCTCAACGGCAAGCGCTGCCGCATTGAGCACATGGAGGGCCAGGGCGGCACGCAGACGATTCGCGCCGGCGTCCCGCTGGCGGAGCTCTTCGGCTACGCCACGACCCTTCGGTCCCTGACCCAGGGGCGGGCAACGTTCAGCATGCAGTTCCGCGGCTACGACGAGGCGCCCACCAGCGTGGCCCAGCGAGTGCTGGTGAAGGTCTAGGAACACAGAAGGAAGGAGGTGAGCGTATGGCTGGACAGAAAATCCGCATCGTGCTTCGGGCCTTTGACCATCGAGTGCTAGACCTCTCCGCCCGCCAGATTGTGGAGGCGGCCGAGCGGACCGGCGCCGTCGTTGCGGGCCCGGTGCCCATGCCGACGCAGCGCAAGCGGTTCTGCGTCATCCGCTCGCCTCACATCGACAAGGACTCGCGGGAGCACTTTGAGCTGCGGACCCACAAGCGTCTTGTCGATATCCTGGAGCCCACCGGCGGGACACTGGAGGCCCTTGCACGCCTCAACGTCCCCGCGGGTGTGGACGTCACGATAAAGACCTAGGAGCAGGACGAGGATTCCATGGCAATACAAGGGCTGCTGGGTATGAAGATAGGCATGACCCAGCTCTTTCGAGAGGACGGGGCGTCGGTGCCGGTGACGGCCATCAAGGCCGGCCCCTGCACCGTGACCCAGGTGCGCGTCCCGGCCCGAGACGGCTACGAGGCCGTTCAGATCGGCTTCGATGAGACCCGCCGGCTGAACCGTCCCGAGCGCGGCCACCTGCGGCCCACGGGAAAGCTGTTTCGCCACCTGCGCGAGGTCCCCGCGTCGGAGACCGGCGAGGTGCAGGTGGGACAGCTCGTCGACGTCAGCCTCTTCAGCCCGGGAGACTCGGTGGAGGTCACCGGCACGTCCAAGGGTCGAGGCTTCACGGGCGTGGTCAAGCGCCACAACTTTGCCGGAGGGCCCAAGACCCACGGCCAATCGGGCCGCCATCGCGCCCCCGGCTCCATCGGTGGCACCACCTATCCCGGCCGGGTCTACAAGGGCACCCGCATGGCGGGGCACTGGGGGTCGAGCCGTATCACGGTCAAGAACCTGGAGGTGGTCGAGGTCGACCTGGACCGCCACCTCCTCTACCTGAAGGGCGCCGTTCCGGGTGCGCCCAAGGGCGTGTTGATCATCCGAAAGGGCCGGAAGGCCGAGGGCTAGCAATGGAGCTACCGGTCAAAGACCAGGGCGGTCAGGTGGTGCGCACCATCGAGGTGAGCGACGCCGTGTTCGACGTGCCCTTCAATGCTGCGCTGGTCCACCAGGTCGCGCTGGGCCACCTGGCCAACCGCCGGGTGGGGACCCATTCGACCAAGACCCGCGCCGAGGTCAGAGGCGGCGGCCGCAAGCCCTGGATCCAGAAGCGCTCCGGCCGCGCCCGGCAGGGCAGCATTCGCGCCCCGCAGTGGCGCAAGGGCGGCGTCGTCTTCGGCCCCAAGCCCCGGGACTACCATCACCACACCCCTCGGCGAATGCGTCGGGGGGCTATTCGCTGCCTGCTGGCCCAGAGGGTGCGGGAGGGACAGGTGACGGTGGTCGACGACATGGCGTTGGTCGCGTCCCGCACCAAGGAGATGGTCAGTCTCCTGGAGACCCTCGAAATCAACTCGAAGAGCCTGGTGGTCAGCGGCGAGCCCTCACCCGAGCTGGCGCGGGCCTGCCGCAACCTCTCCCGAGTCAAGTCGCTCCTGGCCTCCACTCTCAACACGCTGGACCTGCTCAACCACGACCACGTGCTGCTGAGCGAGGACGCGGTGCGGAAGGTGGAGGCGCTCTGGGCCACGGACAGGCCCTCGAATGGACTGCAAGAGGAGACATCCTCCGATGAGGCCCAGGAAGAGGCCGAGAGTGAGTAAGGACGGACGAAGACCATGGTAACCATGGGTCAGGCCAATCGAATCGTGCTTCGCCCCATTGTGACGGAGCGCAGCACCGCGCTGCAGGACCAGAACAAGTACGTGTTCGAGGTGGCCCTCAACGCGACCAAGGGCATGGTGAAGCAGTCCGTGGAGCAGCTATTCGGCGTCCGCGTCCTCAACGTCAACACCATGCGGCGGCAGGGCAAGACCAGGCGCTTTGGCCCCCGGCTGGTCCGGTCGCCGGAGCGCAAGAAGGCAATCGTCACACTCCAACCGGGTGACAAGATCACCCTCTTTGAAGGGGTCTAGACGTGGGCATCCGGTCGGTCAAGCCACATACGCCGGGCCAGCGGGAGCTGGTCAAGGCGGACTTCGCCGAGCTGACGAAGAGTCGCCCGGAGAAGGCGCTGGTGCGCCCCAAGCGCAGGCGCGCCGGCCGCAACTTCCGCGGCGCCATCACGGTGCGTCATCGAGGCGGCGGCCACAAGCGCCGCTACCGCGTCATCGACTTCAAGCGGCGCGACAAGGCGGGCGTCCCCGCTCGCGTCGCAGCCATCGAGTACGACCCGAACCGATCGGCCCGCATCGCCCTGCTCCACTACCGGGACGGAGAGAAGCGCTACATCCTGTGGCCCATGGGGCTCAAGGTCGACGACACCGTGGCCTCCGGGCCGGATGCGGAGCTGAAGGTGGGCAACGCCCTGCCTCTGCGCCTCATCCCCCTGGGCTCCCAGGTTCACAACATCGAGCTCCAGCCCGGACGAGGCGCGCAGATGGTGCGCAGCGCCGGGGGGTCGGCCCAGGTCATGGCGCGGGAAGAGCGCTACACGCAGCTCCGCCTCCCTTCGGGGGAGATCCGGCGCGTGCTCAGCGAGTGCTACGCCACCCTCGGCGAGGTCGGCAACTCGGAGCACCAGGCTCTCAGCCTTGGAAAGGCCGGGCGGCAGCGCTGGCTGGGACACAAGCCCCAGGTGCGGGGCAAGGCCATGAGCCCTCGGGACCATCCCCACGGGGGCGGCGAGGGTCGCAATCCCATTGGACTGAAGCATCCCAAGACCCCCAAGGGCAAGCCGGCCCTGGGGAGAAAGACCCGGCGCAACAAGAGGACCAACCAGTTCATTGTGCGACGGAGAAGGATAGGATATGGGCAGGTCCGTTAAGAAGGGCCCATTCGTGGACGCCAAGCTGGCCCGCCGCGTTGCCGTGGCCAGCCGCTCCCGGGAGAAGGTGGTCATCAAGACCTGGTCCCGTGCATCCATGATCATGCCGGACATGGTGGGGCTGACCATCGCCGTCCACGACGGGCGCCGTCACGTGCCCATCTACATCAGCGAGAACATGGTGGGCCATCGCCTGGGGGAGTTCGCGCCCACGCGCACGTTCCGAGGCCACGCCGGCCGGTCGGAACGCACCTCCCGGGTGAGGTAGGGAGCATCCATGGCAGTCAAGGCGGTAACGCGTAACTTCGGCATGTCGCCCAAGAAGGTGCGGCGCTACCTGGACCTGATCCGGGGCAAGCCGGTGGACCAGGCCGTGGCCGCCGTGCAGTTCATCCCCAGCCCCGCGGCGCAGGCGGTGGTCAAGACCATCCGCTCGGCCACGGCGAATGCGGAGAACAACAACCTGATGATGCCGGAGGAGTTGAAGGTGGTTGCGGCCTACGCCGACGACGGCCCCAGACTGAAGCGATTTCGACCGCAGTCGCGGGGCCGGGTGAGCCCAATCCTCCGCCGCTTCTGCCACATCACCGTCCTGGTGGACACGGAGGGTGCGCAATATGGGACATAAGACCCATCCCACGGGCTTTCGCCTGGGCACCGTCAAGGACTGGCAGGCAAAGTGGTACGCCGGCCGGGCCCCGGACTACCGCCGCACCCTCTTCGAGGACCTGCGGCTCCGCGAGGCGGTCCGCCGCCGTTACCCGGAGGCCGGCGTGGCCCGCGTGGAGGTGGAGCGCAGCGTCCAGGAGGTCACCATGACCATCTGGACGGCCAGGCCCGGCATCGTCATCGGCCGGCAGGGGCAGCGCGTGGAGGAGCTTCGACAGGCCCTGGAGACCCTCTCCGACCACAAGGTGCGAGTCCTGGTCCAGGAGATCCGGCAGCCGGAGCTCGAGGCGGTTCTGGTGGCCCGCAGCGTTGCGGAGCAGCTGGAGCGCCGCGTGGCCTATCGCCGTGCACTCTCCCAGGCTGCGACCCGGACCATGCAGGCGGGCGCCAAGGGTGTGAAGATCATCGTGCGCGGCCGGCTGGGCGGTGCCGAGATCGCTCGCCGGGAGAAGGTCATGCAGGGCCAGGTGCCGCTGCACACTATCCGCGCCGACATCGACTACGCCAACTCAGAGGCCCGGACCATGATGGGCCGCATCGGCGTCAAGGTCTGGATCTACAAGGGCGACATCCTCCCCGAAGGCGAGGAGGGTGGCGCGCCGGAGGAGATGCTGGCGCCCATCCAGGTTACGGTACGCGCCGACGAGGCGGAGGAGGAGGGGAGCGATGCTCCAGCCGAAGCGAGTTAAGTACCGCAAGACGCATCGCAGCCGTCCCGGGGGACTGGCCACCCGCGGGGCCACCCTCGCCTTCGGCGAGTGGGGCCTCAAGAGCCTGAAGTCCGCATGGCTGACCTCGAGACAGATCGAGGCGGCCCGCCGGGCCATCGTCCGCCACCTTCGCAGAGGCGGCCGGGTCTGGATTCGCATCTTCCCGGACAAGCCCATGACCAAAAAGCCGCTGGAGACCCGCCAGGGCGGCGGCAAGGCCAACGTGGACCACTGGGTCGCTGTCGTGCGCCGGGGCGCCATGCTCTTCGAGATCGGCGGCATTCCGGACGCCACGGCCCAGCAGGCCCTGAAGCTCGCCGCGGCCAAGCTCCCCCTTCCCACGCGCGTCGTGGGCAGGGCAGACTTCCTCATGCCCACCGGTGCGGCGACGGAGGGACGGGAGGCAGTCCATGTGGATTGAGGAAGTCCGCTCCAAGAACGAGGAGGACCTGTGGAAGGAGTTGGAAGCCTCCTACCAGGAGCTTGCCAACCTCCGGTTCCGCTGGGCCACTCGCCAGATTTCCAACGTCTATGAGCTGAAGAAGACCCGCAAGAAGATCGCTCGAATCAAGACGGTCTTGCGGGAGCGCGAGTTGGGGGTCCGCTAGCCATGCATCACCGCGTCTACGTCGGCCAGGTGGTGAGCGACAAGATGGAGAAGACCGTCGTGGTGGCGGTCCCATGGGTCCAACGCCATCGCCGCTACGGCAAGGCCATGCGAAAGGTTACCAAGCTCTACGCCCACGACCCCAGAGGCGAGTGCCAGGTTGGGGACCGGGTGCGCGTCGTCGAGGTGCGCCCCCTCTCCCGGACCAAGCGCTGGCTGGTAAAGAGCATCCTCCACCGGCGCGACATCGTCCAGGCGCCCGAGCTGGAAGAGGCCGTCGGGGCTGTCGTGGCCCCCACGGCGACGGCTGAGGAGCCTGCGGTCGACGAAGCACCGGAGACCGTCGAGGCGGTCGCGGTCGGCGAGGTGGCCGAGGCGGAGGACTCCGTCGATGAGCCGGACGAGGCAGAGGCGGAGCCCGTAGCCGACGAGGCCGCGGAAGCCGAGGCTTCGGTCGAAGAGACGCCGGAGGCAGAGGAACCCGCCGCGGCCGACGAGGCGACTGAGGAGCCTGCGGCCGAAGCAGCCCCAGAGGCGGAGACCCCGGTCGATCAGGCGACGGAGACGGAGGAAGAAGTCGCGGCCGAGGCGGAGCCCGCGACCGAAGAAGCGCCGGAAGCGGTAGCCGAGGAGGCCCCCGAAGCCGCGCAGGCGGAAGATGCGCCGGAGGCGGCTGCGCCCGCCGAGGCGGCTGACGAGACAGCCGACGAGCAGCCGGCCCCTCCGACCGATGAGGAGAAGGAGCGGGCCTCGTGATACAGCGTCAATCACGTCTGAAAGTTGCGGACAACTCGGGGGCCCGGCAGATCATGTGCATCGGAATACCCGGCGCCAGTCATCAGCGCTACGCACGGCTCGGCGACGTCATCTCCGTGTCCGTGAAGGAGGCCATCCCCAACGCGCCCGACGCCGTGCGCAAGGGGAAGGTCCTGCGCGCCGTCATCGTGCGGACCCGGCGCAACACCCGCCGGCAGGACGGCACCTACATCCGCTTTGACGACAACGCTGCCGTCATTCTGAGCGATCAGTACAATCCCACGGGCACCCGCATCTTTGGGCCCGTGGCCCGGGAGCTGAGGGAGAAGGGCTACATGAAGATAGTCTCCCTGGCCCCGGAGGTTGTGTAAGAGCGAGCTGGAGACACGTATGGGCAGAAAACTTCGCAGAGGCGACTCGGTCCAAGTGATGAAGGGCAGGGACCGCGGCAAGCAGGGGCAGGTGCAGCGCGTGCTGTCCAAGGACGGCCGTCTCCTGGTGGAGGGCGTCAACCTGGTCCGCCGCCACCAGCGCCCTCGCCCCGGACTCCAGCAGGCCGGAATCATCACCATCGAGGCGCCCATCCACGCCTCCAACGTGCGGGTTGTTTGCCCCCACTGCAACCAGCCGGCGCGGCTGGGGTTCACCTTCCTGTCCGATGGCCGGAAGGTGCGTTTCTGCAAGAAGTGCCAGGAGAGCATCGAATGACCCAGGCCCGTCCCAAGCGAAAGCCGCGCCAGAAGGCCGCGGCCGAGGCCCCGGCCCCGGTCAGCGCCCGGGCCCGCCTCCTCGAGCGATACCGCGACGAGGTGGCGCCCACGCTGATGCGCGAGTACAGCTACGGCAACGTCATGAAGGTCCCCCGCCTTGGCAAGGTGGTGCTGAACATCGGCCTGGGCGAGGCGCTCACCAACCCTCGCGCCATGGAGGCGGCCACCAGCGACCTCACGCAGATTGCCGGACAGCGGCCCGTGGTCACCCGTTCCCGCAAGTCCATCGCGGGCTTCAAGCTCCGGGAGGGCCAGGCCATCGGCCTCATGGTCACCCTCCGCGGCGACCGCATGTACCACTTCCTCGACAAGCTGTTCAACGCCGCCCTGCCGCGGCTGCGGGACTTTCGAGGCGTCTCTCGCACGGCGTTCGACGGCCGGGGCAACTACGCCCTGGGCATGCGAGAGCAGGTCGTCTTCCCGGAGATCGACTACAACAGCATCGACAAGATTCGGAGCTTTCAGGTCAACATCACAACGACCGCCCAGAGCGACCGGGAGGCCCTGCGGCTGCTGGAGCTCATGGGCATGCCCTTCGCTCGAGAAGCGGTCGTCTAGGGAGTTCAGAGTAGGTAGGTAGTATGGCCAAGAAGAGCATGATAGCCAAGGCCCAGCGGACTCCCAAGTTCCGTGTGCGGCAGTACCATCGCTGCAGCCTCTGCGGGCGGCCGCGGGCGTACATCCGCCACTTTGGACTCTGTAGAATCTGCTTCCGAACGCTGGCCCTCCGCGGAGAGCTGCCCGGCGTTCGCAAGGCGAGTTGGTGAGAGGACAAGCTCTGTGGGTACACTAACCGATCCCATTGCTGACATGCTGACCCGGGTCCGGAACGCGGGGATGGCCGGCCACACCAGCACCCTCGTCCCCCTGTCGAAGACCAAGCTGGCGCTGGCCCAGGTCCTGGCGGGCGAAGGCTTCATCCGCGACTACGAGGTGCTTCGCGGCCACCCCCAGCGGGTGCTCCGCCTGCACCTCCTCTACGCCGACTCCAAGCCGCGGATACAGGGGCTCCGCCGGATCAGCCGGCCGGGCCTGCGCAAGTACGTGGGCAGGGGCGAGATACCGCAGGTGTACGGCGGCCTGGGCATGGCCGTTGTCTCCACGTCCCAGGGAATCATGACCGGCCGGGAGGCCCGCCGCCGCGGCATTGGCGGCGAGCTCCTCTGCTACGTCTGGTAAAGGTGACAGCGCAGTGACCGAAGAACGAGGAAAGCGAAAGGTAGTGGCTCGGGTGGGCTCCAAGCCCGTCATCGTGCCGGACGGCGTGACGGTCTCCGTGGGGTCGCAGAACCAGGTCGCGGTGCAGGGCCCCCGAGGCACGCTCAACCAGGCCTTCGACCCCAGCATGTCGATCCTGGTGGAGGGGGGACAGGTGCGCGTGGAGCGCCCATCCGACCAGCGTCACCATCGAGCCCTTCATGGCCTCACCCGTGCGCTCCTGCAGAACATGGTCGTCGGAGTGACCGAGGGCTACAGGCGAGCCCTGGAGCTCGTGGGCACCGGCTACCGGGTCCAGCAGGCGGGCGATAAGCTGGTCTTCCAGGTGGGCTACAGTCACACCGTGGAGGTCGCTCCCCCGGAGGACCTGGCGGTGGAGGTGGAGAGCCCAGTGCGCCTGGTGGTCTCGGGGAACGACAAGCAGCGGGTGGGCCAGCTTGCGGCCAACATCCGCGCCATTCGCCCCCCCGACTCGTATAAGGGCAAGGGCATCCGCTACGCCGGAGAAGAGATCCGACTCAAGCCAGGAAAGAAGGCGGCCCGCGCCGCCTAGTGGGAGACGACACACCGTGCCGGTAAAGACTCCTCTACGCTACATGGGAAGGGCCAAGACGTCCTGGGCGAAGCGCCGCGTGCGCCACGTCCGGGTGCGCCGTCAGGTGTCCGGGACGCCGGAGCGTCCTCGGCTGGCCGTCTTCCGCAGCCTGCGGCACATCTACGCCCAGGTCATCGACGATACGCAGGGCCGCACCCTCGCCACGGCCTCCGACATGGAGCCGGGGCTGCGCACCAACGGCGCCGCAGGGACCAAGAAGGAAGCTGCGGGCCGCGTGGGCGCCCTGGTGGCCCAGCGAGCCCTGGACGCGGGCGTGATCCGCGTCGTGTTCGACCGAGGTGGCTACCTCTACCATGGCCGCGTGCGTGAGCTGGCGGAAGCGGCACGAAAAGGGGGACTCGACTTCTAATGCCTAAGGCATCCGTGTATGACGTAACCCCCAGAGTCCCGCCCGAGCAGGTGCCCAACGCCACCGAGCGGGTCATTCTCATTCGGCGAATCTCCAAGGTCACCGCCGGCGGCAAGCACCTGCGCTTCAACGCGCTCGCTGCCCTGGGCGACGGCCAGGGCCACGTGGGCATCGGCCTGGGCAAGGCCGACGCGGTCCCCGATGCCGTCCGCAAGGCGGTCACCATCGCCCGGGCGAACATGATCCGCATCACTCGCAAGGGGAGCACCATCCCCCACGCCATCCAGAGCAAGTACGGGGCCTCCGAGGTCATGCTGAGGCCGGCGGTCCAGGGCACCGGTGTGAAGGCCGGCGCGACGGTCCGGGCCATCATGGAGCTCGCAGGTCTGCGGGACGTGCTGACGAAGTCGATGGGCAACCCGAATCCCATCAACCTCGCCAAGGCAACCATGACCGCTCTGGCCTCGCTCCAGGACACCGGCCCTGCGCCCGGCAGTGAGCAGGCATCGGACGAACCGGCTGACTCTGCGGCGGAAACCAACGGCTCGGGTCCGGGCGGGGAAACCGCCGCTCCGGCTGGCGCCTAGACGAGCTGGAAGAATACGGGGAGTGCAGTGGACACGCTTCGCATCACCTGGGTAAAGAGCACCATCGGCTACCGGCAGGACCAACGGGCGACGATTCGGTCGCTCGGACTGCGGCGGCTGCACCAGACCGTGGAGCGCCCGGACTCTCCCGTGGTGCGCGGCATGGTGAACAAGGTGCGACACCTGGTACGGGTTGAGCCCGTGCCGGGGGAAACGTCCTAGAGGGACAGAGGAAGACATGGGAATCAAGCAGCACAACCTTCAGGCCCCGCCGGGCGCCCGACGGGCCCGCAAGCGTGCGGGTCGCGGCGACGCCGGCAGCCGGGGCAGCTACTCCGGCCGCGGCGTCAAGGGGCAGAAGTCACGCTCCGGGTCCGGCCCTCGGACGGGCATGGAGGGCTGGCAGCTCCCCTGGATCAAGGGCATGCCCAAGAAGCGCGGCTTCAGGCATCCCTTCCCCCGCACGTACGCCCTGGTCAACCTCAAGCGGCTGGAAGAGCGCTTCCAGGCCGACGATGAGGTGACCCCGGAGCGGCTGGCGCAGGCGGGCCTCATTCGGGACGCCGCCCTCCCCGTCAAGGTCCTGGGCGACGGACAGGTGACCAAGGCCCTGACCGTGTCGGCCCACCGCTTCTCCGCCGGCGCGCGGGAGAAGCTGCTGGCCGCGGGAGGAACGCTGCAGGACCTACCCGAGGCTCGACGGGGAAAGAAGAGGAGCGCCTAGCCCATGCAGGCCCAGGCCGCGTCGCCGCGCCCACAGCTCCTCCAGGCCGTCATCGATGCCTTCAGCATCCCCGACCTGCGGGCGCGCATCATCTTCACCCTGACCATGCTCATCATCTTCCGCTTCGTCGCCCACGTCCCCGTGCCGGGCGTCGACCGGGCCGCGCTCTCCGCGCTCTTCGGCACGTCGGGCACGGGCGAGCTGCTGGGGATGCTCGACCTCTTCAGCGGCGGCGCGCTGCGAAACCTCAGCGTGGCGGCCCTGGGGGTCTACCCCTACATCACCTCCTCCATCGTCATGCAGCTCCTGGTCCCCGCCATTCCCCAGCTCAAGGCCTTATCGAAGGAGGGCGACTACGGCAGGCAGCGGCTGAACCAGATCACCCACTACGCGGCCGTCCCCATCGCCGCCTTTCAGGGCTACGGGCAGATCCTCCTCCTCGATCGGGCCGGCGTTCTGGGCGGGACGGACCTGTGGGGCGGCACGCTCCCCCCGGTGATCCCCATGGTCTTCAGCATGACGGCGGGCACCATGTTCCTGGTCTGGCTGGGCGAGCTCATCACCGAGCGCGGCATAGGCAACGGCATCTCCCTCATCATCTTCGCCGGCATTGTCGCCGGGCTGCCCACCATCATCGAGCAGGGTTTCTTCGGTCAGTCCAACCCCACGGGCCTCTTCTTCCTCGTCTTCATCGCCCTGGGCATCATCTACCTCATCGTCATCTTCACGGAGGCCCAGCGAAAGATTCCGGTGCAGTACGGACGCACGGTCTTCCGGGGCGGCATGGTGCAGCGGGCTGCCGGCACCTCGTATATACCTTTGCGCGTCAACTCCGCGGGCATGATCCCGCTGATCTTCGCGTTCGCCATCCTCATCCTGCCCGCCACCGTGGCCAGCTACTTCGTCGTCCCGGGCAGCGACTCCATCCTCTCCAACATAGCCCAGAGCACTGTCAACCTGTTCAACTCCAGCAGCGTCATCTACTGGATAATCCTCTTCTTCCTCGTCGTCATCTTTGCGCTCTTCTACACCATGATCATCTTCTCGCAGATGAACCTCGCCGATAACCTGCAGAAGCAGGGCGGCTTTATTCCGGGCATCCGGCCCGGCCGCCCCACGGAGGAGTACCTGAGCAAGACCCTCATGCGCATCAGCTGGGGCGGAGCGCTCTTCCTGGGCTTCATCGCCATCACGCCCTACTTCGCCAGTCTGGTGACGGACGTCCAGGCCATTCAGCTCAGCAGTACGGCCATGCTCATCATGGTGGGCGTGGCCCTGGACACGATGCGCCAGTTGGAGGCGCAGCTTCTGATGCGCCGCTACGAAGGATTCATCAAGTGACGGAGGCTACCCGCGCCGTGTCGACCGATACCCCGCAACGCTGGGTCCTGCTGGGCCCGCCGGGCGCCGGAAAGGGCACCCAGGCGGCCCTGCTGGCCGAGCAGCTTGGCCTGGCTCACGTCGAGTCGGGCGGCCTGCTGCGCGACCATCGTGCGCGGGGCACCGACCTCGGTCGCGAGGCTGCGTCCTACATGACGCAGGGACTCCTGGTCCCCGACCAGCTCGTCATCGAGATGGTCCTGGAGCGCATGACGCGCGGCGACGCCGCTTCGGGGGCGGTCCTCGACGGCTTCCCCCGGACCCACGCGCAGGCCGAGGCCCTTGACGGCGCCCTGGCCCCGCACGGGGTCACCGGTGCGCTCTCCATCGCAGTCTCGGAGGGCGAGTTGGTCCGGCGGATCAGCAACAGGCTCACCTGCCGACAGTGCCAGGCCCCCTACCCCATGGACGGTGCGCCCCCCCAGTGCAGCCGCTGCGGCGGCGAGCTGGCCCAGCGCGACGACGAGCGGCCGGAGGCCGTGCGACAGCGCCTGGAGGAGTACCGGAACAAGACCGCATCCCTGCTCGACTACTACGGCGCGCAGGGCCGGCTCGCGGAGGTCGACGGCGAGCAGCAGGTCGCGGACGTGACCCGAGACCTGCTGCGCCTGGTGCGCGAACGGGCCGCCCTGCACGATTGCCAGCCTTCGGGTACAATACAGGGGAGTATCTAGTGCGCGAGAGCCGGACTATCAGCCCTGCCGTGCCCGCACCTGCCGGGGTAACCATCAAGTCGCCCCGGGAGTTGGAGAGCATGCGCGAGGCTGGTCGCGTCGTTGCATCGGTCATCGCTCTGTTGCGAGAGTCGGTCAGGCCGGGGATGAGGACGCAGGATCTGGACGCCCTGGCCGCCAAAGAGATCAAGCGGATGGGCGCCAAGCCTGCCTTCTTGGGCTATCGTGGCTTCCCCGCCACCATTTGCGTCTCGCTCAACGAGGAGATTGTGCACGGCATTCCCGGCTCCAGGGTCATTGAGGACGGCGATATAGTGAAGATGGACGTAGGCGCCATCGTGGACGGCCTCTACGGGGACGCAGCGTTCTCGGTGCAGGCAGGCACCGTCTCGGACGAGGCCCAGGCCCTGCTGCAGACCGGGCGCGAGTCGCTGGAACGGGCCATCGAAGCAGTAGCGCCCGGCGCGCGGCTTGGCGACATCGGCGCAGCGGTCCAGCAGTACGCCGAGTCCAGGGGCTACGGCGTGGTCAGGGAGTACGTGGGCCACGGCATCGGGCGGCGTCTTCACGAAGAGCCCCAGGTCCCCAACTACGGCGTCCGGGGCCGGGGCCTTCTCCTCCGGGAGGGTATGGTGCTGGCCATCGAGCCCATGGTGAACATCGGAACGTGGCAGACCAAGCTCCTCTCCGACCGATGGACGGTCGTGACGGCCGACGGCACACTCTCCGCTCACTTCGAGCACACCGTCGCCGTCACCGCAGAGGGCTCCGAGGTCCTGACGGCGCCGCGAGCCTAACGGAAAGAGCATGCCGAAGAAAGCGACCATAGAAGTAGAGGGCATGGTGGAAGAGGCTCTGCCCAACGTCAACTTCCGAGTGCGGTTGGCGAACGGGCACGAGGTGCTGGCCCACGCCTCCGGCAAGATTCGGATGCACTTCATCCGCGTTCTGCCCGGAGACCGCGTGCTGGTGGAGTTGTCCCCCTATGACCTCACTCGGGGTCGCATAACCTATCGCTTCCGGTAGGGATAGAGAGCTGGTATGAAGGTCAAACCATCAGTCAAGCGGCGCTGTGACCGCTGCAAGATTATTCGGCGCAAGGGCGTGGTGCGGGTCATCTGCATCAACGCCCGTCACAAGCAGCGCCAGGGATAGCCGGGGAGGGAGGCGCAGATGGCCCTTGTTGCCGGAGTCAACATTCCAGACCTCAAGCGGGTGGAGATAGCCCTGCGCCGCATCTACGGCATTGGGCCCACGCTGGCCCGCAAGGCCGCGGTCACCGCCGGCCTGGAGGACAACCCCCGCGTGCGGGACCTGACAGAAGAGCAGCTGTCACGCCTGCGGGAGGTGGTCGACTCGCAGTACAGGACGGAAGGCGACCTGCGGCGGACGGTCCAGATGGACATCCGTCGCAAGATCGAGATTCGGTGCTACCAGGGCGTCCGGCATGCACGGGGGCTCCCGGTGCGCGGGCAGCGCTCCAAGACCAACGCCCGCACTCGGAAGGGTCCCAGGAAGACCGTGGCAGGCAGGCGGCGCAGCGGCACCAGGAAGTAGCGGACAAGGATTGAAGGAGCGGTATGGCACAGCGTAGAGCGCGGCGCAGAGAGCGCAAGCAGGTACCCTCGGGCCGGGTCTATGTCGGGTCCACCTTCAACAACACCATCGTGACCCTGACCGACCTGGAGGGGAACGTGCTGGCGTGGGGGAGCGCGGGCACCGGCGGTTTCAAGGGCTCCCGCAAGGGCACGGCCTTCGCCGCGGGCCGCGCCGCCGAGACGGCCGCTCGCAGGGGCATGGAGCACGGCCTGCGCCAGGTGGAGGTCTACGTGAAGGGCCCCGGCCCGGGCCGGGAAGCCGCCATCCGCTCCCTGCAGGCTGCCGGGCTCTTCATCTCCGGCATTCGGGACGTCACCCCCACTCCCCACAACGGCTGCCGCCCACCCAAGCGGCGGCGCGTCTAGGAGGCTCATGGGACGTTACACAGGACCATCCTGTCGACTTTGCCGTCAGGCCGGCGAGAAGCTCTTCCTCAAGGGAGAGCGATGCTCGACGCCCAAGTGCGCCATCGAACGACGACGGCGCGCTCCGGGCGACCGACGCATGCGCCGCCGACGCCCCTCGGACTACGCGCTGCGGCTTCTGGAGAAGCAGAAGCTGCGCAACGCCTACGGCATCCGGGAGCGCCAGTTCGCACGCTACATGAAGCGGGCCCAGCAGGAGCCGGGCATCACCGGCCAGTACCTGCTGCAGCTTCTGGAGCGGCGGCTGGACAACGTGGTCCATCGTCTGAACTACGCCTCCTCCCGCAGCCAGGCCAGGCAGCTGGTCACGCACGGCCATTTCACCGTGAACGGCCGCAAGCTGGACATCCCGTCCGCCATCCTGCGCCCCAACGACGTCGTCGCATGGAAAGAGCAGAGCAAGGGCCGGGACTTCGTGCAGCTCCTGGCGGACAGAGTCCACGGGACCGTCCCCGCGTGGCTCAGCCTGGACCCCGCCACCGGCGAGGGACGCGTCATCTCTCTGCCGGACGTCACGGAAATGGAAGGGCGGGTCGACACCCGCATGATTGTGGAGTTCTACTCTCGCTGAGGAGTGAGCACTGTGGTTGAGCTACTGCCCCTGGGGCCTCGGGAGGAGCCGCTTGCGGAGCAGCCCGTCCCAGGATAGAGATCAAGGTCCTGGAGGTTGAGGGGCCCTACGGCAAGTTCGCCGTGGAGCCGCTGGAGCGGGGGTTCGGCATCACCCTGGGCACCCCCCTGCGGCGCGTGCTGCTGAGCTCCATCCCCGGCGCCTCCGTCACCTGGATCCGCATCGACGGCGTCCTGCACGAGTACGCCACCATCCCCCACGTCCGGGACGACGTGCTTGGCTTGATCCAGCGGATCAAGTCCATTCGCCTCCGGCCCTTGACGGGCTGGCCGGGTCGAATGCACCTGGACGTCACCGGGCCGGGCGAGGTCTTCGCCGGCGACATCAGCGCGCCCGTCGACTTCGAAATCGTGAACCCGGAGATTCGCCTGGCCACCCTGGACTCCCCCGACGCCAGGCTGCAGGTCGAGTTCAACGTGGAGCACGGTAGGGGCTACGTCCCCGCCCAGCACGGCGACGGCCTCCCCATCGGCACCCTCCCCGTGGACGCCATCTTCACCCCCGTGCGCAAGGTCAACTACACCGTGGAACGCACCCGCGTCGGCCAGGTGACGGACTACGAGCGCCTGGTGCTGGAGGTGTGGACCGACGGCTCCCTCACGCCCGTGGACGCTGTCCAGAAGGCCTCCCAGATCCTCATGGACCACCTGTTCCTGTTCACCGTCGTGGGCAAGGCTGCCGCCGGGTCCGACGCCACCTCCTCCATCGCCCTGTCCATTCCGGTCGAGGTCTACAACACCCTGGTCGAGCGGCTGGAGCTCTCCTCGCGCACCCTGAACTGCCTCAAGCGCGCCGACATCCACAAGGTGGGAGAGATCTTGGAGCGCACCCAGGCCGAGCTCCTGCGCATTCGCAACTTCGGCGACCGGTCCCTTGAGGAGCTCATCGCACGCCTCGAGGAGAAGGGCTTCCCCGTCCCGGAGGGCCGTTCGGACGAGGACGAAGAAGAGCAGGCGCCGGCCATCGTGGACGAAACCGAGGAGCTGGACGAGTCCATGGAGGCGGAGGAGGAAGAGGAGTAGGCCATGCCCCATCAGCGCCACCATCGCAAGCTTCGCCGCCCCAGCGGCCAGCGGAAGGCCCTGTTCCGGGGGCTCATCCGCTCCCTGTTCATCCACGAGCGCATCCGCACGACGGAAGCCAAGGCCAAGGCCGTTCGCCCCCTCGCGGAGCGGATGGTCACCCTGGGCCGCCGGGCCCACCACGCCCTGGAGCAGGGCGATACGCTGGAGAACCGGACCAAGGCCCTGCACTACCGGAGGATGGCCCTGGCCTACCTCCCGGACGACGGGGTCATCCGCAAGCTCTTTGAGGAGCTGGCCCCGCGGTACAGCGACCGGGACGGAGGCTACACCCGTATTCTGAAGCTGGGGAATCGCATGGGAGACGCCGCCCCTGTGGTCCTCGTGGAGTTCGTCTAGCTCTGCGAGGCTAGGAGGCCCGTTCCCGTGCAGCGCAGACACGCCCTGGTGCTGGAGTACCAGGGCGCCCGCTACGGCGGGTACCAGGTCCAACCTGGGACCAGGACAGTCCAGGGCGAGGTGGAAGAGGCCCTGGAGCGGCTCCTGGGAACGCACGTTAAAACCTATGGCGCCGGGCGCACCGACGCAGGCACGCACGCGCTGGGGCAGGTCGTGGCCTTCACGACGGAGGCCCGCTACCCATCGGAGACCTTTGCGCGGGCGCTCAACGCCGCGCTCCCCCCGGACATTCGCGTGCAGGCCGCATACCCCGTCGACCTGCGCTTCGACCCCCGGCGAGGAGCGTGCAGCCGGACGTACCGGTACCTGGTGCTGAACCGGCCCAAGGCCTCGGCCCTGTGGCGGGAGCTCAGCTACCACGTGCCGAAGCCCCTCGACGACGGCGCCATGGCCGCGGCAGCCCGCCACCTGGTGGGGGAGCACCATCGCCCGCCCTTCGCTCCGCCCGACCGGAGGCCGCGCTGGCCCCAGCGAGTCTTCCGTGCGGAGGTGCTCCACAGAGGCCCGTGGGTGGCTCTGGAGGTGGTCGCCACCTCCTTCTACCTGCACCAGGTGCGGCGCATGGCGGGCGGGCTGGTCCAGGTGGGGCTTGGAGGGCTCTCCGTGGAGGGCTTTCAGGCGCTGACCAGGGGAGACGATCACCCCGGTCGTGCGCCTGCGCTTCCGGCCCGGGGCTTGTATCTCGTTCGGGTCTCGTATCCGGACTCCCTGCCGGAGCAGGGGAACGACATAGAAGAGGACTATCAGGAATGGCTACCACAAAGATGAAGAAGACCTACTCGGCCAGGCCGGTGGACCTGCACCCGCAGTGGCACGTCTTCGACGCGTCGGAGACGCCCCTGGGGAGGCTGGCCAGCCAGATTTCCCGGCTGCTGCAGGGCAAGCATCGCCCGCTGTACACGCCCACCATGAACACAGGCGACTTTGTGGTGGTGGTCAACGCGGCCAACGTGAAGGTCACGGGGCGCAAGCTCGCGCAGAAGGAGTACCACTTCCACTCGCGGTACCCCGGAGGCATGCGGACCTTCACCCTCGAACAGATGCTGCAGCGCAACCCCAACAAGGTCATCGAGAAGGCCGTCCAGGGGATGCTGCCCAAGACCACCCTGGGCCGCCAGATGCTGAAGCGCCTGAAGGTGTATCCGGGGCCCGATCACCCCCACGACGCCCAGGTCGCCGCTCCGGCGCCCAAGCCTCGGGAGAAGAGGGAGGAACAGACCTCGTGACGACTGCGCGAGAAGGCGAAAAGACCTACTACGCCGGGACCGGCAAGCGGAAGACTGCGGTGGCGCAGGTCCGGCTGTACCCCGGCCCGGGCCAGGTGGCCATCAACGGCCGGACGCTGGACGACGCCATCCCCTGGCCCTCCTGGCAGGGGCACGCCCTGGAGCCTCTCCGCGTCACGGAGACCATGGAGCAGTTCTCCGTCATCGCCAAGCTCCACGGCGGGGGCATCTCCGCCTGGGCCGGCGCACTTCGGCACGGCCTTGCCCGCGCCCTGCTCGACTACGACCCGGAGCTGCGGCCGCTCCTGCGACGCCACGGCATGCTCACCCGGGACGCGCGGGTAAAGGAGAGCAAGAAGTACGGCCTCAAGCGGGCCCGCCGGGCGCCCCAGTACACCAAGCGCTAGGGTCTACGGGTTGCTCTTTCGCTTGCCCTTTGATTGACAGCCGTTGACGGGCGTGCGTACAATCCCAACTAGGAGCACTGCTCGGCGGGAGTTACCCGATGCTGGAAATGTCCATCGAGAGCATCCGCGTCAGCCTGATGAACTATCAGCGCGTGGTGATTCTCAAGCAGAAGGACGCGGACCGGTACCTCCCCATCTGGGTTGGCCCCGCTGAGGCGGACGCCATCGCCGTCAAGCTGCAGGACGTCTCCGTCCCCCGTCCCCTCACCCACGACCTGCTCGACAGCGTCATCGACAGCCTGGGGGGCAAGGTCTCCCACATCACGGTCAGCGATCTGCAGAACGACACCTTCTACGCCAAGATCGTGCTCAGTGTCGACAGCCGCACCGTGGAGGTCGACTCCCGCCCCAGCGATGCCATTGCGCTGGCCGTCCGCACCCGCGTCCCCATCTACGCCGACGAGGCAGTCCTGGACCGCGCCGGCGTCCTGCTCGACAAGGAGACGGGTCAGCCCATCATGGAGGATCGGCCGCCGGACGAGGAGGGGAGGAAGATCGGGGAGGAGGAGATGCGCCGCCTCTCCGCCTTCAAGGACTTCGTTGAAGGACTGAACCTGGAGGACCTGGGCAAGGGCCGGGCCTCCTGACCCCCGTCATTCACCGCCGGTGAGCGTAAGGGCCCTGCATTCGCAGGGCCTTTGCTATCCATGGAGGCTCTTTGGGTTCGGCATGTCGAAACTGGAAGTGGTAATCAGAGACTGCCGTCTGGAGGACGTTCCAAGCGTCCTCTCCCTGTGGGCCGTTTCGGGCGCCTCGCGTACTCCGACTGATACGCCCGAAGACGTCGGACGCGCGGTGAGCGAGCCAGGCCTCGAGTTCCTGGTAGCGGAGGTGGGCGGTCGGGTCGTCGGGACCATCATGGGAGGCTTCGATGGGTGGCGCGGAGCAATCTCCAGGCTCGCCGTCGACGCTCGCCACCGGCGAAAGGGTATCGGGCGTGCCCTGTTGGAGGAGGTCAAGGTTCGCTTCGCTCGCAACGGCGTGAAGGTGATCGGCGCGTTGGTCGAGAAGGACCATCAGTGGGCGATGGACTACTGGGCCTCCGTGGGCTTCAAGCTTGACGAGCGGTTCGTGCTGTTCACCCATGGGCGGTAGATCACCCCGCCTGGTCATCTTCGACTGCGACGGCGTCCTCGTCGACAGCGAATCGCTGACCATCCCGGCCATGGGCCGCCTCTTCGCACGCTTCGGCTTGCACCTGCAGCACGATCAGATGAGGATGCACTTCAACGGCGTCACCACCAGGCAGGTGAGGGACATAGCGCGGGTGCAGTGGGGCGTGTCGTTGCCGGAGAACTTTGCCGACCTGCTCGAGGACACAGAGCGCCGCGCCGTCGAGGAAGGGCTCCGTGCGGTCCCCGGCGTCGCCGACGCCATCGAGGCGGTGGTCGATTCAGGCGTGGCGATCTGTGTGGCCTCGAACGGCCCTCCGGAGGCGGTAGCACAGCGGCTCAAGCTCACGGGTCTCTACCCATGGTTCGAAGGGCGGCTCTTCAGCGCCTCGATGGTGACGCGGAGCAAGCCATACCCTGACCTGTTCCTCCACGCGGCGCGGACGTCGGGAGTCCCGCCCTCGCAGTGCGTCGTCGTCGAGGACAGCGCGCCGGGCGCCCAGGCTGGCGTGGCTGCCGGAATGCGCGTCTTGCTGTATGCGACCGCGTGGAATACTGCCGTGGCCGACGATCCGGCAGTCGAAGGCTTCTCCGATATGGCCGCGCTCCCGGCGCTCCTTGGCCTACAGGTCACGCGAGGGCGGCCCGTTACGTGACATAACACGAAGAAATGGGCGCTCGCATGGTTGACCGCGAAGGGGGGCGTGGCTAGAATGAGTGAAGCCGGGAGACCCCCCTCAGGAGGCTGCATGTACTCAGGTCTCATCCACAAGATCGAGAAGGCCCGACGGTACGCCCAGGAGCCCCATCGGGCAACCATCCTTCAGTTCACCGCCAACTTCCACGGCGAACACGCCGACCACACCGTAAGCCTCAAGGACAACACCTGGCACTGCACCTGCTCCTTCTTTGCGAGCCATGGCCGGTGCAGCCACACCATGGCCATGCAGCAGATCCTGGCCGAGCTCATCACCGTCGAGGGCGCTGTCCCCCGCTAGTCGGCACAGCGTCCCGAACGAGGTCCGCCGCGGCCCCTCCCCGCCTACGCCTCCACGAAGCGCTTGATGACCAGGGAGGCGTTCTGTCCCCCAAAGCCAAAGCTGTTGGACAGCGCCACGTTCACGTCCTTCTGCCGCGCCACGTTCGGCACGTAGTCCAGGTCGCAGACGGGGTCGGGGAACTCGTAGTTGACGGTGGGGTGGATGGTCCCTGACTCGATGGTCTTGACCACGGCCACCGCCTCCACCGCCCCGGAGCCGCCCATGGCGTGCCCCACCATCGACTTCGTCGAGCTGATGGGGACGTGGGCGGCCTGCGGTCCGAAGACCCGCTTTATCGCCGCGGTCTCGGCCGCGTCGTTCAGTGGCGTCGACGTGCCGTGGGCGTTGATGTAGTCCACGTCCTCCGGCGTGATGCCGGCGTCCTGTAGCGCCCACGCGATCGCCCGTGCGGGGCCGCTGCCGTCCTCGGTCGGCTGCACGGGGTGGAACGCGTCCGATGAGACGCCGTAGCCCGCCACCTCGGCGTAGATGCGTGCGCCGCGGCGCAGAGCGTGCTCCAGCTCCTCCAGCACCAGCACCGCCGAGCCCTCCGCCGGCGCGAAGCCGTCCCGCTGTGCGTCGAAGGGGCGGCTGGCCCGCTCCGGCTCCTCGTTGCGCTCCGTCAGCGCCTTCATCACGGAGAAGCCCGACAGCGCCAGGGTCGTGATGCCTGCCTCCGTCCCGCCTGCGTAGACCGCGTCGGCCAGACCCCGCCGGACAATCTCCGCCCCGTCGCCCAGGGCCTGCGTTCCCGCCGCGCATGCGGTGATGACCGTTGAGGTGTAGCCCTGCAGGCCCAGCAGGCGGCTCACGTTGGCCGCGGCCATGTTGGGCAGGATCATCGGAATGAAGAAGGGCGACACCCGCATGCCGCCGCGGGCCGTCATCACCCCGCACTGCGCCTCGATGTCCGGGATGCCCCCGATGCCGTTGCCCAGGACCACGCCCAGGCGCTCCGGCGGCGTGTCGGCGAGGCTGGCGCCCGCGTCCTCTCGCGCCTGCAGCGCCGCAGCGACGGCCAGCTGGCTGAAGCGCGACATCCGCCGCGCCTCCTTGGGGTTCATGTAGCGGCCGGGATCGAAGGTGCGGACCTCCCCGGCCACGCGGCAGGGGAAGCCCGTGGGGTCGCACTGAGTCATGGGGCCGATGCCCGAGCGTCCCTGCACCAGGCTCGCCCAGTACTCGCCCACGTCTTCGCCCAGGGGAGTCATGGCGCCCATCCCCGTGATGACTACGCGCCGTCGCTGCTCCATTGCTTACCTCGTTGCCGTGATCGTTCTCTGCATCTCAGGGTACACCTCAGGGGGTATCCCCTTCAAATGCTCCCGCAGCTCCGCCACCGCGAAAAGCGACCCTGTGCCCAGCACCAGGTCGCCGCCGCCCGCTAGCTCGATGGCTCGGTCCACCGCGCGGCCGACGTCGTCCACCTCCTCGACGGGGACGGCGTACTGCGCGAAGTGCTCTGCGATGCGTCGAGGGGCCACGGCGCGAGGGTGCCGCGACCGGGTGGCGATGACCAGCCGCGGCTGCAGGGCCGCAGCCTCCGCGACGACGCCCTCCAGGTGGTGGCCGTCGGAGAAGCCCATGACCAGGATACTCGACCGGCCGGGAAAGTACTCCCGCACCGCCCGGGTCAAAGCGCGCATGGCATGCGGGTTGTGCGCGCCGTCCGCCAGCACCAGCGGCGACGTCTCCACCACCTCCAGCCGCCCCGGCCATCGGACGTTGAGCAGCCCCTCCTCGATCGCCCTCGCGTCCACGCCGACGCCCTCCCCTGCGAGCGCCTCCGCCGCCGCCACTGCGCAGCAGGCGTTCTCGATCTGGTGCCGCCCCAGCAGGGGTATCCGCAGCGTTCGGCTGCCCGAAGGGCCGGAGACCCGGAACGTCTGGCCTTCCACGTCCCAGTCCAGGAGCTCGGAGCTGTAGACCTCCTCCACCTTGACCAGCCTCGCGCCTCTCGACCTGCACGCCTCCTCCAGGACCGCCATCGCCGCCGCCTCCTGCAGCCCGACGACGACCGTCGCGCCGGGCTTGATGATCCCCGCCTTGTCGCGGGCGATGGCCTCCACCGTGTCGCCCAGCACCTGCGTGTGGTCCAGGGAGATGGGGGTGATGACGCAGACCAGCGGGCGCTCGACGATGTTCGTGGCGTCCAGCGTGCCCCCCAGCCCCACCTCCAGCACCTGGAACCGCCGCTGCGACTGGACGTAGCAGAGGAAGGCCATGGCCGTGAGCGCCTCGAAGGTGGTCACCCGTCCGTAGCTCGAGTCTGATGCCATGGCCTCGATGACGGGCCAGACCTGGCCCATGAGGTCGCCGAAGACCGCCTCCGACACCGGCTCCTGCCCCAGCCGGATGCGCTCCCGGAAGGCGTGCAGGTGCGGCGACGTGTACAGCCCCGGAGCGAGCCCGGCCTGCTCCAGTACGGAGGTCACCATCGCGGCCGTGCTTCCCTTGCCCTTGGTGCCGGTGATGTGGACCGTGGGGGTGACGTCCTGCGGGTCGCCCAGCCTCTGGGCCAGCGCCTGCATGCGCTCCAGCTTGTACTTTCGATGGGGCGGACCCGCGGTCCGCTCCAGGTCGACGAGGCTCAGCAGGTGGTGGAGCGCGCTGTTGTAGTCCATGTCGCTCCCCTCAGTGGTCGCGGACCTGCCGGGGCATCATGCCCATCAGCATCGCCATGGCGTGCCGCAGCCGCAGCGACCGGATGTACCCCAGCCCCTCCTCCAGCGGCTGGGGCGCAAAGGCGAACTCGCGCTCCACGGCATCCTCATCGGCCACGCTGTCCAGGTCCAGGTACCGAAGCTGCTCCCTCGTCACCGGCGGCCGCGGCAGCACGCACTCCATGACCGCGGCCATGGTCCGCATGCAGACGATCGGCACGTGGACCCGCAGCCGCCGCACGCCCAGCACGGTCGCCACTGTGCGCAGCAGTTCCCTGTAGGTGTACTGGCGAGGCCCGCCCACCTCGATCACCCGGCCGTAGTACGCCTCTCGCAGCACGGCAGTCGCAACGCACCGGGCGACGTCGTCGGCGGCGATGGGCTGGAAGCGGTTTGCGCCGCTGCCCGCGACGGGCACCAGGGGGAGCATCTTCACCAGCGCCGCCAGCGTGTTGAAGAACTCATCGCCCTCCCCGAACAGGATCGACGGGCGCAGGATCGTGTACGGCACGCCGCTCCCGATGATCTCCTGCTCGCCCAGCCACTTGCTGCGAGCGTAGGGGAACCGGGCGTCGTCCCGCGCGCCGAGCGCGCTGACGTAGACGACGTGCCTCACCCCGGCGGCCTTCGCCGCCTCCGCGACGTTGCGGGTCCCCCCATGGTTCACGCCAGCGAAGGTGCTCGAAGGAGGACGCTCGCGGATGATGCCCACCAGGTGCACGACGGCGTCGACGCCGTCCATGGCCGCGGCGAGCGATGCGGGGTCCTGCACGCTCCCGTGGGCGTACTCGACCCCATCGGGCAACGCGCCGTCGCCGGGAGAGCGATGGAGGAGGCAGCGTACCGGGGAGTGCCCCGCCTGCTGAAGGGCTTGGACGACACGCCGTCCCAAGAAGCCCGATGCCCCTGTGACAAGCAGCATTGTCGGCTCCTGCGTGGGCGTCCTGCAAGGCTAGCAGAGGGGTTTGGGGGTGTCAACGAAACTGCCGGTAGGGTAGTGACTCAGCCTGAAGTCTCGGAGCAGGCTAGGAGAAAGCTACCCACATCTGTGCCGTGGCAGATGCGATGGAGAGGACTATCGTCGCAGAGGCCACTAAGGCGGCAAACCAGTGTTGCTTCACCCACGCCCATCGTGGAGCCTTCAACTCCTCCAGATATGCGAACCCGCTCAGGGTTATCCAGTATCCACTCCTGCCAGGGCGCTCAAACCACCTCAAGTGTCCCGCGGAGATGAGTGCGAAGCCAGCATGGAAGTCAGGCTGATTCTCACCTTCATCGTCAAGGAAAATGTCAGTGCTCCAAGACGCACTACCGTCTGCTGCAAGCGGTTCAAGGATGGCAATCATCCCGTCACGCAGTCTGGCATTCATTCTTTTCTCCTATGGGGTAGGGTCGTGGGCGGTTATCGCTGGTTACTCTCGCGGCGATGGACACACAGCTTATCACCACATGAGAACTTCCACACACCCACGGCCGCCTCCCGCGCCTTGACGCTCGATTGTGAAGCCAAGTACAATTGCCCAATGTTATGTCAGGCTACCGGCTCTCCACCTAGAGCGAGGGGTTGAGGGAGATGGCGGTACCCGAGGTCGTCGTAAACCGTCTGCCCCAGTACGTCCGCGTCCTCAAGACGCTGCTTGACCAGGGCACGGAGGTCGTCAGTTCCCAGCACCTGGGCAAGGTCCTCCAGATGACTCCGGCCCAGATCCGCAAGGACCTCAGCTACTTCGGCCGGTTCGGCAAGCAGGGCCGCGGCTACAGCGTGAACTACCTCTTCGTCGAGCTGCGCCGCATCCTCGGCCTCGACCTCGAGTGGAACCTCGCCGTCGTCGGCGTGGGGCGACTGGGCCGGGCCATCATCAGCTACCCCGGCTTCGCGCCGGAGGGCTTTCGCGTCGTCGCCGCCTTCGACGCCGACCCCGACATGGTCGACCAGCAGGTGGGCGGCATCCCCGTCCGCCCCATGGAGGACCTGTGCGAGACCATCGAGCGCGAGGACATCCGCATGGCCATCGTGGCCGTGCCCGCAGCCCGGACCCAGGAGGTCGTCGACCTGCTGGTCCGCTGCGGCATCAAGTCGCTCCTCAACTACGCCCCCACCTCGCCCCCCGTGCCCGACGACGTCACCCTGCGCAGCATCGACCCCGTCCTGGCCCTCCAGTCGATGACCTACTACCTGCGCGCCCCCGCCTGACGTCTACCTGGGCGCCTGCCAGTTCAGCGCCTTCTCCAGGCTCGCAAGGTACTCCGCGAACGCGCGGCGACCGGTCGGCGTCGCCTGCACCCACGTCCGAGGCTTGGAGTCCACGAACTCCTTGGTCATGACCAGGTAGTCGGCCTCTTCCAGCTTGCGCAGATGCGTGGTCAGGTTTCCGCCCGTCAGATCGAGTGTCTTCTGGATGAGGCCGTAGGCCAGCCGGTCCGCCTCGGGCTGCGAGACCAGCATGGTCATGATGCGCAGCCGGGTGGACTGGTGGATGGTCTCGTTGAGCAGGACCCCCTCGTCGATCAACTGACGCCGCTCCTGCGCATCCACCACGCGCCCAGGGCCACCACGACCAGCATCAGCCCTCCCGACACCGCCATCGAAAACTCGCCCAGGATGACGCTGGGGACGTAGAACGCAGCGGCGAACCCCACCCCCACGGCGGCCAGCGCCGGATGGTGCATGATGCCGAAGAGGATGTATCCGAGCGACACGATGCCTATGGTGACCATCGGAATCTGCTCCCCGTCCTCTGCGTTCCACATGCCGGCCGCCGACGGGATGATGAACATCGCCGCCACCACCGCCAGCCAGTAGAGGAACACCCGTTTCCCCGCGCTGCGAGCGGCGTCGCCCGGCGCGACCCTCCTGCCGGCGTTGTGCCCGATGAACCCGCTGCCGACCATTCCCGGCACCATCAGGCTTCCCCACAACACGCCGAAGACCCATGGGTTGCTGTCCATAAAGTCGGGCGCAAGCGCCATCATGGTGGACTGAATCCCAAGTCCGACCGCTGCGATGCCGGCCCACAACAGCATGATCGGCGCTGACCCGGCCACGTACATGGAGCTCCGCGTTCGGTCCATCGTCTCGTGGAGCGTTTGCCAGCCCTCCTGCGGCGTGAACCCGACGCTCTCGCTGTCCGCTTTAGCCATGCTGCACCTCCGCCTTTCCCTGATTCCCGTGCTCTGATAGATGCATTGTATTGCAAACTAGTTTGTAATGCAATACCTGTGGTTCTCCAGTCGGTCCCGACGGTTTGATAGCCCAACCTTTGATATGTGTACCGGTACACGATATAATCCCTCTATGATTCGGTCGTTTCGCCATCGAGGACTGAGGCGACTCTATGAGCGAAGGGACCCTAGTAGGCTAGGCGCCCACTTATGGGATCGGATCGCTCTCGCCCTGGCGGACCTTGATTCCGCCGCCAAACCGAGCGACATCGACCTTCCGGGGTATAGACTGCATCCGCTCAGGGGCGACCGGAGAGGAATATGGAGCATTTCGATTACGGGAAACTGGCGAATCACATTCCGGTTTGAGGACGGCAACGTCTACGACGTAGACCTGGTCGACTATCACTAGAGCGGGAGAAGAGACCATGGCCATGAAGAATCCCCCGCACCCTGGCCGCAGCATCAGGGAAAACTGCCTGGTCCCCCTTGGCCTGAGTGTCACCGATGCGGCGGCGGTCCTGGGCGTTGCCCGTCACACGCTCTCGCGCGTCTTGAACGGCCACGCGGCGGTCTCGCCCGACATGGCCATTCGACTTGAGAAGGCCGGGTGGTCCAGCGCGGATTTCTGGATGCGACGGCAGGCCTCGCATGACCTGGCCCGTGCGCGCGAGGGTGAGGACAGGATACGCGTCGAGCGCTATCAGCCGCAGACGACGGCCTAGCGAGTCCGCCGCTACCGCAGCGGCGTCGGCCCGCCCCGCGACCGGCGCCGACGGGCCACGTGGACCCGCGCCTGCGCCCGCCGGATCGACGCCAGCGCCCGCTCTAGGTCGTCGGCCGCCAGTTGGCCGGTCAGCCGCTCCTGGGCCCGCTGGACCGCCTGCTGGGCCCGCTCCTCGTCGATCTCGTCGGCCCGCTCCGCCGTGTCGGCCAGGATGGTGACGGTGTTTGCCAGCACCTCCAGGAAGCCCCCGGAGATGACCATGTACTCCTCCTGGCCGTCCACCACGATGCGGATTTCGCCAGGCTGGAGCATGGTGAGCAGCGGAGCGTGGTGCGGGAGAATGCCCAGCTCCCCCTCGATGCCCGGCGCCACCAGCACCTCCACCTCGCCGCTGTAGACGAGGCGCTCGCCGGTGACTATTTCAAGCTTCATTACAGCCATGTTCCGGTCCTAGGCAGCCATCATCTTCTCGGCCTTCTCCCTGGCCTCCTCGATGGAGCCCACCATGTAGAAGGCCTGCTCCGGCAGGTCGTCGTGCTTCCCCTCCAGGATCTCGGAGAAGCCCCGCACCGTCTCCCGGACGGGCACGTAGCGCCCCTCCTGGCCCGTGAAGGGCTCCGCCACGAACATGGGCTGGGAGAGAAAGCGCTGGATCTTGCGGGCCCGCGCCACCGTCAGCTTGTCCTCCTCGGACAGCTCCTCCACGCCCAGGATTGCGATGATGTCCTGCAGGTCACGGTACCGCTGCAGCACGGCCTGCACGCCCCGGGCCACCCGGTAGTGCTCGTCCCCCACCACCTGCGGGTCCAGGATGCGGGAGGTCGAGGCCAGCGGGTCCAGCGCGGGGTACAGGCCCTGCTCGGCGATGGACCGCTCCAGCGCGATCACCGCGTCCAGGTGTCCGAACGTGGCGACGATGCCTGGGTCCGTGTAGTCGTCGGCCGGCACGTAGATCGCCTGGAAGGATGTGATCGACCCCTTTCGGGTCGACGTGATCCGCTCCTCCAGCGCGCCCATCTCCGTGCCCAGCGTCGGCTGGTAGCCCACCGCCGAAGGCATCCGCCCCAGCAGCGCCGACACTTCCATCCCCGCCAGGATGTACCGGTAGATGTTGTCGATGAAGAGCAGGACGTCCTGGCCCTCCTCGTCGCGGAAGTACTCGGCCATCGTCAGGCCGGTGAGGCCAACCCTGGCCCGCACCCCCGGTGGCTCGTTCATCTGGCCGAACACTAGAGTCGCGTTCTTCAGCACGCCGGACGCCTGCATCTCGTGCCAGAGGTCGTTGCCTTCGCGGGAGCGCTCGCCCACCCCGGCGAACACCGAGAAGCCCTGGTGCACCGTGGCGATGTTGCGGATGAGCTCCTGGATGATGACGGTCTTCCCCACGCCGGCGCCGCCGTAGGCGCCGATCTTGCCGCCCTTGGTGAACGGCGTGACCAGGTCCACGACCTTGAGCCCCGTCTCCAGGATCTCCGTCGTGGTCTGCTGCTCTTCCATCGAGGGAGGCGCCCGGTGGATGGGCCACGCGTCCGTGGCCTCCACCTCTTCCAGGTCGTCCAGGGGCTCTCCCAGCACGTTGAAGAGCCGTCCCAGGGAGCCGCGGCCCACGGGCACGCGGATGGGAGCGCCGGTGTCCACCACCGTGCTGCCCCGTGCCAGGCCCTCCGTCGGGCCCAGGGCCAGGCAGCGCACCCAGTTGTTGCCGGTGTGCTGCTGCACCTCCAGCACCAGCGTCTGCCCCTCCACGGGTACCTCGATAGCGTTCAGGACTTCGGGCATCTCCTCCCGTGGGAACTCCACGTCCACCACGGTGCCGATGACCTGCACCACCTGTCCCTTGGCGTCCTTTGCCATTGCCTCCTCCTCAGACGGAGCCGGCGGATTCCCGGCCCTAGTTCTGGAACGTCCAGGTCCCGCCGATGATATCCAGAAGCTCCGTGGTAATCGTCTCCTGTCGCACCTTGTTTGCCACCAACGTCAGGTCCTTGACCAGGTCGTTGGCGTTCTCCGTGGCGCTGCGCATGGCGACCATGCGGGCCGACTGCTCGCTCGCGTTCGCCTCCAGCACCGCGTGGTAGATCTCCATCTCCACCGACCGGGGCAGCAGCTCGGCCAGGAGCTGCATGCTCTGCGGCTCAAAGATGTAGCCCACCGCGTGCGACGGCGGCAGCTCCGCCGGCTCCACCGGCAGCAGCCGTCGCATGACGGGGCCGCTGCACCATCGTGCTCACGTACTCCCCGTACGCCACGTAGACCGCGTCCACGTCGCCGTTGGTGAAGTCGTCGATGACCAGCCGGGCGATGGGCGTGATGTCGGCCAGGTTGGGCCGCTCGCCCAGCCCGGTGAAGACGGCCCGCACGTCGCGCCCGTAGCGCGTCATGAAGTCCCGTCCCTTGCGCCCCACTGCGACGATCGAGACCGGGCCAGGCGCCTCCAGCGAGAACGTCGCCACGTTGCGGTTCAGCGTGCCCGGCAGAGCGCCGCAGAGCCCCCGGTCCGGCGTCACGTGCACCACCGAGAGACGCTTCACCTCCCGGCGTTGCAGCAGGGGGTGGACCTGGGCCGGGTCGTCCGGCGGCATCGCCGCCAGGTCGGCCAGCAGGCCCGTCATCTTCTCGGCGTACGGTCGGGTGGCCAGCACGGCCTCCTGAGCGCGACGCATCTTCACCGCGGCCACCATCTCCATGGCCCGCGTGATCTTCGCCGTGTTCTGCACACTGCGAATGCGCCGCCGGATCTGTCTCAGGCTAGCCACTGAGCGCTCTCCTCACGATGTGGCGTCGTCCCTATGCCTGGAAGCCCTGGTTGAACGCCGTGATGGCATCCTTCAGCGCCTCCTCCGTGTCACCGATGTCCGAGTTCTCCCGGATGGCCTGCCCCACCTCGCCGCGGGCCGTGTTCATGTAGCGTTGGAACTCTTCGCTCCAGCGCCCGATGGCGGTGAGGGGTATCTCGTCCAGGTAGCCGTTGCTCACCGCGTACAGCGCCATCACCTGCTCCTCCAGGGAGTAGGGGGTGTACTGGGGCTGCTTGAGGATTTCGCTCGTGCGCTGGCCCCGCTCAAGCTGCTGCCGCGTGGCCCGGTCCAGGTCCGCGGTGCCGAACTGGGCGAAGGTCGCCAGCTCCCGGTACTGGGCCAGGTCCAGCCGCAGCCTGCCCGCCACCCGCTTCATCGCCCGCGTCTGCGCAGAGCCCCCGACACGCGACACCGACAGGCCCACGTTGATGGCGGGCCGGGTGCCGGCGTTGAAGAGCTCGGCCTCCAGGTAGATCTGCCCGTCCGTGATGGAGATGACGTTCGTCGGCACGTACGCCGAGACGTCCCCCGCCTGCGTCTCGATGACCGGCAGCGCCGTCAAGGAGCCGCCGCCCCGCTCATCGTCGAGCCTCGCGGCCCGCTCCAGCAGGCGGCTGTGCAGGTAGAAGAGGTCGCCCGGGTACGCCTCCCGGCCCGCGGGGCGGCGCAGCAGCAGCGAGAGCTGCCTGTACGCCCACGCGTGCTTGGAGAGGTCGTCGTAGATGACCAGGGCGTCCTTCCCCTGCTCCATGAACTCTTCGCCGATGGCGCAGCCTGCGTAGGGCGCCAGGTACTGCAGCGCCGCCGGGTCCGACGAGTTCGCCGCCACGACGACGGTGTGCTCCATCGCACCGTACTCCTGCAGCTTGGCCACCACCTGGGTCACCTTGCTGCTCTTCTGGCCGATGGCCACGTAGATGCAGTACAGGTCCGAGCCCTTCTGGTTGATGATGGCGTCCAGGGCAATCGCCGTCTTCCCCGTCGACCGGTCGCCCAGGATGAGCTCTCGCTGCCCGCGCCCGATGGGGATCATCGCGTCGATGGCCTTGATCCCCGTCTGCACCGGCGTGTCCACCGACTTCCGCCGGGTCACGTCGGGGGCAACTCGCTCGACGGAGCGAGTCTTCGTCGTCGCGATCGGCCCCTTGCCGTCCAGCGGCGTCCCCAGCGGGTCCACCAGCCGGCCCAGGAGCTCATCCCCCACCGGCGTCTCGACGATGCGGCCCGTCGTCTTGACCTCGTCGCCTTCCTTGATGGCCTTCTCGTCGCCCAGGATGACGATGCCGACGCTGTCCTCTTCCAGGTTGAGGGCGATGCCCAGAAGGCCGCCCGGAAACTCGACGAGCTCCGAGTAGCGGCACCCGCCCAGGCCGTGCGCCCGTGCGATGCCGTCCCCGACCTCCACCACGGTGCCCACGTCCACCATCGTGACGCCGGCGCCAAACTCCTCGATCTGCCGCTTGATGACGGAGACGATGTCCTGTGATCGTGTGGTCATAGCTTCTCCTCCACCTGGACTGCCGGCCTAGAAGGCCCTGGCCCGCAGGGCTTGGCGCATGCTCTCCAGGCGCCCCCGGGCGGTTCCGTCGAGAATCGTGTCGTCAATGCGGACCATCAGGCCGCCCAGCAGCCCCGGGTCCACCCGCGTGCTCGTGCGGACGTCTGCGTTCATAGCTGCCTTGAGCCGCTCGGCGATGCGCTGCTCCTCAGCGTCCGTGAGCTCCACCGCCGTCCTGAGCTCCACTCGACGCAGCCCCTGGTGCCGGTCGACTGCGCTCTGGTACTCCTCCAGGATTCGCGGCAGCAGCGATACCGCCCGCCGCCGCGCCAGGAGCGCCAGGAGGTTGTAGCCCTGGTCCGGCATCGTGGGCAGCACCTGCCGAAGGATCGCCAGCTTCTCCTGGATGCTGAGTCCGGGGGCGTCCATCGCCGCCACAAAGGCCGGCGACCGTGCGGCCTCCGCTCCGGCGCCCAGCACCTCCGACCACTGGTCCAGGTTCCCCTCCGCCTCCGCGATCTGGAAGACCGCCTGGGCGTAACGCTTGGGGGACGGCAGCGAGCGAGCGGCCATGCCTACTCCCGGGAGGGCTCGAAGCCCTCCTCCAGCACTTTCTCGATGAGATCGCTGTGTGCGCTGCGGTCCAGGGACCGCTCCACTACCCGCTCGGCGGCGGTGATGGCCAGGTCGCCGAAGTGGCGGCGCACGTCTTCGATGGCGGCGTTGCGCTCCTGCTGGATCTCCTGGCGGGCGCGTTCCAGCAGGCTCTCGGCCTCCTGCCGAGCGCGCTCGCGCTCCTCTTCCCGGAAGCGCTCCGCGGCTTGGCGGGCCTGCTCCAGCATCTGCTGGCCTTCCCGTCTCGCCTCGGCCAGTTGGTCGCCCATCTCCTCCCGCGCCTTCGCCGCTTCCTGCTGAGCGTTCTCCGCCTGCTCCAGCGACTCCCGGATTCGACCGGAGCGCTGGTCCAGCATGGCCAGGATGCGCTTGTAGGCAAAGAAGTAGAGAAGGGCTAGGAGCAGCCCAAAGTTGACTAGATACGCTAGGAGGCTGGGTAGGTGAAAGCCCAGCTCGCCCATGGTCTCCCTCCTGAGGTCCTGGCGGCGACTAGACCACCAGGGCCAGGATCACGGCCACGATCAGCGCGTAGATGCCCAGCGCCTCGGCGAATGCGATGGCCAGGATCATGTTGGTCAGAATGGCGCCTCGGGCCTCCGGGTTGCGGCCGATTGCGTTCATCGCCGCCGCGCCCAGAATGCCGATGCCGATACCGGGGCCGATGAGCCCCAGGCCGATCGCAAGCCCCGCCCCAAGTACCTTCAATGCTTCTGCATCCATGACTCCTCCTTCTGGCTCCTATAGTGTCTGTCTGAGCTCGACCCCGTTATTCCTGCCGGCTGGCGTAGATGGCAAAGATGCCGCCCAGGGCCGCAGCGGCAACTCCAAGCGTCGCAATGATCAGGGCAAAGATGATGATCTCCATGAGACCTCCTCGGCTAGTGCTCCTCTTCGTGCGGTGTCAGCGCAACCGATGCAAAGACCAGGGTCAGGCCGGCGAAGATGAGGGCCTGCACAAAGCCCACCAGCAGCTCCAGCCCGTAGAACGGCACGGTGAAGACAAAGGCTACCAGGAAGGCGGAGACCAGCAGCAGGATCTCCCCCGCCAGCATGTTCCCGAACAGCCGGAAGGTGAAGCTCACCACCCGGACCAGCTCGCTCACCGCCTCCAGCACCCCGACGAACAGGTCGATGAGTCCCGAGAAGATCCGCCCCCGGAGCAGGTTCCCCAGGCGGATGAACTTCCCGAAGTAGCCCAGGCCGAACGCCCGAATGCCCAGCGCCTCGATGAAGACGAAGGAGACCAGCGCCAGCGCCAGCGGCATGTTCAGGTCCGTCCCCGCCGGGCGAAGGAACGCGGCCTTCAGGTGCCCCTCGTCGCTCAGCACGCCGAACGACTGGTAGATGGGCAGCAGCCCCAGCCACGCGTTGAGCGCCACGAACAGGAAGATCGTGGCGATGACGGGCAGAAGCTGCCGTGAGCGCTCTCGCCCCACCACGCCCTCGATGAACCCCAGCAGCCCCTCCACGATCGTCTCCAGCAGGCCCTGGAAGCGCCCCGGCACCAGGCTCAGCCGCGCCGTGCCCAGGACGAAGACGATGAGCAGGATGGCCGTTGCAACGAAGGATGAGAGCAGCGTGTTGGTCAGGACAAAGCTGGTGCCGGCGTCCAGGTACTTGAGGTCCTTGCCCGCATCGCTCCCCAGGACCGACTGGGCCGGGAGGTGCACCTCGGGCTTCGGCAGCAGCGCCTCCGTCCCGAAGAACGCCGCGCCTATGGCCCCCCAGATGAAGCCGGATAGTCCCAGCGCCAATACGCCCAAGCCGACGAGAACAAAGACGCGCGTGGCGGCTGGACTCCGCATCACCGTTGCCCGTTTTCCCCCTTCGAGGAGCTAGGTGGGGGCTCCGTCTCTCCCATCAACGGCCGCACCAGCCGGTACACGCCGTAGAAGGCCGTTGCGCTCCCCAGGACTACACCCAGCAGGGTGAAGAGGGGCAGCGTCTCGAGCCACCGGTCCAGGAGGATGCCTCCCCCAAGTCCCACGATGATGCATGCGGCAACAAACCACCCCATACCCGTGAGCCGCAGGGCCAGCGCCCACAACGGCATACACACCATCCGGCTGGGACTTGGTGAATCCTATCACACACCCGCTGTAGGGGCAACCCTTGTGCTTGCCCTCCCGCGCTCATCCCGCCCCCGCCGAACCCCCGCTCCTTTGCCCCCGCCTGCCCCCTTTGGTTGTCATTCCGAGGAGCAAAGCGACGAGGAATCTAAGGTCGCAGCCGCGCCACAACGCCCGCAGACCCCACTCTCCCCCGCGTGCCACTTCCCCCTTCCACCTTGCCCCTCCAACCCCTACCCTACCCCCATGCCCACCCACCCGCGCCCAACAGCCCCCCACAATCGTCGTTCCTGCGAAAGCAGAGCCTGCCCCTGCGAAGGCAGGGGAACCCTGACGCCCGCGCACATCGGCGTAGGGGCGCCCCTTGTGGGCGCCCGCACCTCCCCCATCCACCGCGCTCGTGGTGAGCCCGCCGAACCCCCGCTCCTTCTGCCCCCCTTACTTGTCATTCCGAGGAGCAAAGCGACGAGGAATCTAAGGTCGCAGCCGCGCCACAACGCCCGCAGACCCCACTCTCCCCCGCGTGCCACCTCCCCCTTCCACCTCGCCCCTCCAACCCCCTACCCTACCTCCATGCCCACCTACCCGCGCCCAACAGCGCCCGACGATCGTCGTTCCTGCGGAAGCAGGAACCTCGACGCCCCCCGCTCATCGTCATTCCGGCTAAGGCCGGAATCCAGGGGCGTGCCCTGCTGCCCCCAGCGGGGGCATGGGGGCCGCAGGCCCCCAGAGAAAAACCTCCGAGGGCGGGCGGGTGGGCCCAACCAACGTCGCAAGACCGGAACAAGCTCTCCCGTGGAGGGTCTAGGGTGTACACACCTGCACAAGCCGTGGGTCCAGCCCTCGCCCTATCTGCGATTCGTTTTACACCCCCCTTTTTCAGCCCATTTCCCTATCTGCGACCCGCTGCGATTTCGTTCCGCGTACCCCTCGCGCGGCGTTCGTTCCTATCTGCGCCCCGCGGTTCCAATCCGCGACGAAAAGACGACCCCAAGCTGCACCACCCCCTCCGACGGCGGTTCGATCAGACCAATCCAAGCTGTCCCCATCTTCGTGCGGATCGAACGCCAAAGCTGGACCGCGTCCCTCCAGGCACAGAGGAGCCGGAAAAAACGCGCAAAACGATACGAATCGAATCGAACCCGCCGCCCCACCCTCAGCCGAAAGGGGTCTTGGAAACCCCGCCGCCTCCTTGACAGCGCAGCCCACACCCCCCTACAATCGCCGCGGTTTCGCCTCACCCCGCGGTTCTCGTGTCCCTGGACTCCAGCACTGGCGGTTGATGTATGGCTGTGACGGGCAGGAGGCGGTCCTGAGCCCGGTCCTGCGTCTTTCGGGTGGCCCTTACCGAGATCCTTCCGGTCTCTTCATCCTCTGTCCCCCATTTCCCCTGTGGCGGTCCCTATGACCAAGTACATCTTTGTGACTGGCGGCGTTGTCAGCTCCGTGGGCAAGGGCGTCAGCGTCGCCGCCCTCGGCCGCATCCTCAAGAGCGCAGGCTTTGACGTCTCCGTCCAGAAGCTCGACCCCTACCTCAACGTCGACCCCGGCACCATGTCCCCTTACCAGCACGGCGAGGTCTTCGTCACCGCCGACGGCTCAGAGACCGACATGGACCTCGGCCACTACGAGCGCTTCATCGACATCGAGCTCACCCAGGCCTCCAACGTCACCGCCGGCCAGGTCTTCAGCGACGTCATCACCAAGGAGCGCCGCGGCGACTACCTCGGCGGCACCATCCAGTCCGTCCCCCACGTCACCAACGTCATCAAGGAGCACATCAAGGCCCTCACCGCCGAGCGCCACGCCGACGTCGTCGTCGTCGAGGTCGGCGGCACCGTCGGCGACATCGAGGGCCAGCCCTTCCTTGAGGCCATCCGCCAGATGCGCAACGATGTGGGGCGCGAGAACGTCTACTACATCCACGTCACCCTCCTCCCCCACATCTCCACCACCGGCGAGCTCAAGACCAAGCCCACCCAGCAGAGCGTCCGCGACCTGCGCGGCATCGGCATCCAGCCCGACTGCATCATCTGCCGCAGCGACTTCCCCGTCCCCGACGACGTCAAGGCCAAGATCGCCTTCTTCTGCGACGTGCAGCGTGAGGCCGTGATCCCGCTGGTGACGGCCCCCTCGGTCTACGAGGTGCCCCTCATCCTCCAGGAGGCCGGCCTTGGCCGCCTCGTCGCCAACGCCCTCCACCTCGACTACACCGAGCCCAACATGAAGGAATGGCGAGAGCTGGTGGAGCTTGTGGAGGCGCCCAAGGAGCCGCTCTCCGTGGCCGTCGTCGGCAAGTACGCCGACCTCCCCGACGCCTACATCTCCGTCAAGGAGGCCCTCCTCCACGCCGGCCTCCTCCACGACCGCGACGTCCAGGTCTCCTGGGTGCCGTCGGAGGAGGTGGAGCGATACGGGCCGGAGCCCCTGCTGCGGTCCGCGTGCGGCATCGTCGTGCCGGGGGGCTTCGGGCCGCGGGGGGTGGAGGGCATGATCGCGGCCGCCCGCTACGCACGCGAGAACCGCATCCCCTACCTTGGCCTCTGCCTTGGCATGCAGCTCATGGTCGTCGAGGTGGCCCGCAACGGCGCCGGCCTGCCCGAGGCCCACTCTGCCGAGTTCGACCCGGAGACGCCGCACCCCGTCATCGACTTCATGCCCGACCAGCGCGACGTCACCGACATGGGCGGCACCATGCGCCTGGGCATCTACCCCTGCCGGCTGGTGCCGGGCACCATCGCCTCCCAGGCCTACGACGCCCCGCAGGTGCAGGAGCGGCACCGCCACCGCCTGGAGCTGAACAACGCCTACCGCGAGACCCTGGAGGAGGGCGGCCTGCGCTTCAGCGGCCTCTCCCCCGACCAACGCCTCGTGGAGATCGCGGAGGTCGTCGACCACCCCTTCATGGTGGGCACCCAGTTCCATCCCGAGTTCCGCTCTCGCCCCAACCGGCCGCACCCCCTCTTCAGCCTCTTCGTCGATGCGGCCACGCACACGGTGCGAGAGGGCGGGCAGCACGCGTTGTGGGACGGCGACGGCCGCGAACCGGCGTCCGGCCCTATTGCGTAAAGTTGTGCTATACTAGGGAGGTCAGGCTATGCGCCTGTTTCTGGACACTGCCAACCTCGACGAAGTGCGGCAGGGCGCTGAGCTCGGCGTAGTCTCGGGGGTTACCACCAACCCCTCCCTTGTCGCCCGTGAGGGCATCGGGGACCGGGACAGCTACCGGAGCGTCGTCCTGGAGATTGCACGCATCATCCACGGCCCCATCTCCGTCGAAGTCACCGCCCGGAGCGTTGAAGGCATGGTCGAGCAGGCGCTGGACATTGCAACGTGGCATCCCAACGTCGTCGTCAAGCTGCCCAGCACGCGCGACGGCTTTCGGGCCATGGCGCAGGTGGCGCGGGAGGGCATTTCCATCAACCAGACCTTGTGCTTCTCCGTGAACCAGGCGCTCTTGGGCGCCCAGGCCGGCGTCACCTACGTCAGCCCCTTCGTCGGGCGGCTGGACGACGCCGGCCATCGCGGCATGGACGTCGTCGCGGACATCGTCGACGTCTTCAGCCTGCACGACCTGCCCACGCAGGTCCTTGCCGCCAGCATCCGCCACCCGCTGCACTGCGTGGAGGCGGCGAAGGCCGGCGCGCACATTGCCACCATGCCCTTCAAGGTCCTGACGCAGATGATGGACCACCCCCTGACCGCCGCGGGCGACGCAACCTTCACCCGAGACTGGGAGCGTGCCGGCGCCGCGGGTGTCCCTGCGGCCGCACAGCGCGACCTGTAGCCACACCCCGAAACCACACACGAAGAGGCGAACCATGACCATCGACCGCACCGTCAGCCTGGCAGAGCTTGATGCCAAGACCAAGGACGAGCTCATCGACCTGGCCCGCGGCCTGGGCCTGGAGAACGGCGCCCTCCGCAGGGAGGAGCTTGCCCTGCGCATCCTGGAGGCCGTCGCGCAGCGCCAGGGCTTCGTCCTGGCCTCCGGCCTCCTGGAGGTCATGGGCGACGGCTACGGCTTCCTGCGGCAGAACGGCCTGCGCGCCAGCGCCGGCGACGTCTACGTGTCGCAGTCCCAGATCCGGCGCTTTATGCTCCGCACCGGCGACTCCGTCACCGGCCAGGTCCGCCCGCCCAAGGACGGCGAGCGCTACTTCGGCCTCATCCGCGTCGAGGCGGTCAACGGTGTCGAGCCGGAGGCGGCCCGAGCGCGCCCCCACTTCGACGGCCTCATCCCCGTGTACCCGCGCCAGCACCTCAAGCTGGAGACCACGTCCAAGAACCTCGCGCAGCGCCTCGTCGACCTTGTTGCGCCCATCGGCCGGGGGCAGCGGGCGCTCATCGTGTCACCGCCCAAGGCGGGCAAGACCTTCCTGCTGAAGTTCATCGCCAACGGCGTCTCCACCAACTACGACGACGTCCACATCATGGTCGTCCTCGCGGGGGAGCGGCCGGAGGAGGTCACCGACATGCGCCGCTCCGTGCGCGGCGAGGTCTTCGCGTCGACGTTCGACGACCCCGTGGAGGACCACTGCCGCATCGCCGAGCTGTCGCTGGAGCGCGCCAAGCGCCTGGCCGAGAACGGCAAGCACGTCGTCGTGCTGCTCGACAGCCTCACGCGGCTGGTGCGGGCGTACAACCTCGCCCTGCCGTCGAGCGGTCGGACGCTCTCCGGCGGCGTCGACCCCGCGGCGCTGTACCCGCCCAAGCGCTTCTTCGGCGCGGCACGGGGCACGGAGGACGGCGGCACGCTGACGATCATCGCCACCTGCCTCATCGACACGGGCAGCCGCATGGACGAGGTCATCTACGAGGAGTTCAAGGGCACGGGCAACTGCGAGATCACCCTGGACCGCCGCCTGGCCGAGCGCCGCTTCTACCCCGCCATCGACATCCAGCGCAGCAGCACCCGCCACGAGGAGCTGCTGATGGACACGGAGACGCTGGGCCAGGTCTGGCTGCTGCGCCGCATGATGAGCATGGCCACGGGCGGCGGCATGGGACTCCGGGGAGGCGACGGAGAAGATCCTGGAGCGCCTGAGCAAGACCAAGTCCAACAAGGAGTTCCTGGCCACCCTGAGCAAGCAGGATGTGATCCCACCCACCCGCCCTGGGGCTTCTTTCGGGGGGCCTGCGGCCCCCACGCCCCCGCTCCCAATCCGCTCACCCTGAGCCTGTCGAAGGACCGCCCCCACCCTCTTCCAGGAGCGGGGCATCCAGGCCATCCCGTAACCCTCATCCCCGCGTCCCCCATCCGTGGTATCATGGTCGCGGAGGCCCCATGGCAAACGACGTCCCCAAGTACTTCGCTGACTTCGTCAAGCAGAACGCCGACGAGCATGGCCAGCTCGCCGCAAGGACTGAGTCAGTCCGCGGCGACCTCACCTCGGAGATCGCCAAGGCGGAGACTCGCCTCACGCGCTGGACCGCCGTCCTCGTCATCGGCGGCCTCACCATCGCCGTCAGCATCCTAACCTTCGCAATGACCATCATCGTCGACTAAAGCCACGCCCCCCACGCCCCCGTCGCTTTCGCGCCCGACCTCGCATGCTCCCCACGCCCCGCTGCACCCCCCTCGCTGCGCCTTGGCCGGCGCCATTCGAGTCGATTCGAGTCGTCTCCGCGCGTTTTTTCCCGGCCCTCCGTGCCTGGGGTCGCTCGACGGGGCGGCGAAACAGGTTTGAGGTTGAATCGCGGTAGTTCCGCGTCGGGGGGCGGCGCAGCTTGGACTCGTTTTTTCGTGTGGCCGCCGGCGAGGGGTCGCAGGTTGGAGGTTGTTTCGCGATCGCGGGTTGGAACCGCGGGCCGCAGATAGGAAACGAGTGCCGCGTGGAACAATCGCGGAACAACCTCCAGATTGGGATTGGGGGCCGCGCGAAGGGGGCGCGAAACAACAGGGCACGCCCTGCACCCTCAGCTTGCGTGGTTGGACGACGGCGGAGGTTGGGGGCGGACCCTTCGAGGGCCTCAGGGTGAGCGAGTGGCGCGCGGGGGTGGGCATGGGGGTAGGGTAGGGGATGGGCGGGGTGTGGGGAAGGGGCGGATGGCATGCGGGGAGCTCTCGCCTCTCCCCGGGGGAGAGGCCGACGCGACAGCGGCGGGTGAGGGCGCGAGGTTGCGTGGCGTTCTGGCGGCCTTCCCTCCAGGCTGCGGTGGGCCCCTCACCCTGGCCCTCACCCTAGGGAGAGGGGAGTGGAGAGGGAGAGGGTGCGAGGTTGCGTGTTGTTCTACGGCCTTCCCTCCAAGCTGCGGTGGGCCCCTCACCCTAACCCTCTCCCTAGGGGAGAGGGGACTGGGGAGGGAGAGGGCGCGAGGTTGTGTGGGGTTCTGGCGGCCTTCTGGCTGAGCTGCGGTGGGCCCCTCACCCTAGCCCTCTCCCTAGGGAGAGGGGAAAGGGGACTGGAGAGGGAGAGGGGGTGGATCAGGGGAGAGGGGATTGGGGAGGGAGAGGGGACAGTTCCCTAGCTCTTCCTTAGCTCCGCTCTCAGCGTCTCCAGCACGCCCTCTATGTTCTGCAGCACATCGAGGTTCCAGAAGCGCAGCACCCGGTACCGCGCCCGCTGCAGCAACGCCGTGCGACGCCGGTCCTCCTCCGCTCGCTCGGCGTGCTGGCCGCCGTCGAGCTCCACGATCAGACGTTGCTCCACGCACACGAAGTCGACGACGTAGGGCCCGAGCGGCATCTGCCGGCGAAACTTGTAGCCGTCCAGAGCTCGGTCGCGGACGTGCCTCCACAGCAGCCGTTCGGCGTCCGTGGCGTCTCGGCGAAGGTGTCGCGCTCGCGATGTGTTGCTCATAGCGAGCAGTGTAGCGGTTTCCGCCTCTCTCCGGGGGGAGGGGGTGCGGCAGGCGTGGGGTTCTGGCGGCCTTCCCTCCAAGCTGCGGTGGGCCCCTCACCCTAGCCCTCTCCCTAGGGGAGAGGGGACTGGAGAGGGAGAGGGAGTGAGGGCGGTTGTGCCGTGCTATCGGCCTCCGCCGCATCCTGCGGTGGGCCCCTCACCCTAACCCTCTCCCTAGGGGAGAGGGGATTGGGGAGGGAGAGGGAGTGAGGGCGGCCTTCCCTCCAAGCTGCGGTGGGCCCCTCACCCTAGCTCTCTCCCTAGGGGAGAGGGGATTGGGGAGGGAGAGGGGACTGGAGAGGGGGTGGAGACATACGGGTGGCGTGGGTGGGCATGGGGGGAGGGTAGGGGATGGGACGGGGTTGGGGGAAGGAGCGGATGGCACGCGGAACCTCCGCGGCCCCTTCCTCGTTGTGACCGTAGGGGCAACACCAGTGATGGAAGAACACGGCGACTCCGTCCACGACGCGATCAGGGCCGATGTCCTGCGCAACGTCGCTCGCGAGCTGGGCGTGTCCGCCGACTACCTTCTGGGGCTGGACGGTCTACACGGACTACCCAGCGAATGCAACAGACCCCTGGGGGGCCACTAGGCGACACTGCCACCGGGCGGGCCCGCCAGAGGTGGATGCACCCGTGGTGGAACCTTTTGGCATGGCGCATCGTTATAGGGTAGTGGATGCTCCGGCGTCAGTGCGCCGGGTGCTTCTGATTGCGGAGGCGCAACACTGACGCCTCCCACAAAGCTCCGGGGACGCCCGGACCGATGCGATAGAGGCAAGGAGGGCATATGGCAGAAGATTCCGTCCGGCGGCAGGCGTTGGGCCTGCGGGCTCGCGTGGGCGCCGGCGCGCATAGGGTATCAAAATTACTTAGCCACGGGGGTACGGGCCTCCGGGCTTTCTCGCGTTTCCCACACCTAACTCTCAATGGAGGGAAGACCGTGAAGATTGCAGGAAGACTTCTAGCAGGTGCGTTTGCTCTGGCTCTACTCGTGGTTGTGGGCCTGAGCGCGCAGGAGAGGGCACAGGCGGCGCCGGGAGACTTCACAATCCCGAACAAGTACCTGTGCTCCCTGGCCGCCTGCGCGACCGCAGGGACGAACGCGTCAGGCGACATTGCAGTGGAGGGTGGCAGCGGTGCGACCCTCGAGGTCCTCAACCTGGACGTTGCGAAGGTTACGGGCGTCAACCCGCGGGACGTAACCGAAGGGACCGCGATTACAGTGGTCCAGGCCTTCACGAGTCCCGCCGCCGACGGGACTCCGACCGTAGCCGGTGAGATCCGGGCCTTCAACGGCAACCGGATCCAGATCACCTACACGCCTACTGCCGGCTTCGCCACCACAGCGACTATCCTGGTGGACAACGTGAAGCCGACCCTGGTGACGACCTCTCCGGACATCCCGCTGGTCACAAAGAAGGGTGTGAACATCACCTTCAGCGCCGAGCTCACGGACGGCGGGTCCGGCTACACGAAGACTGTTGGGACCAGTGGCACGTCCGACATCGATGACTTGAACAGCACACCGGGCGCCCTGGCCACCGGCACCAACGTTGACACTCCCCGGGGCGGGGTGCGGCTGGTGGTGGCCGGCAACGTGGTCGCCCTGGGCAAGGACGACTTCGAGGCCATCGACGGCGGCTGGCGCGTATCGAAGGAGATCGGCTCCAGCGCCATCCAGAACATCGGCGCCAACGTGCCCTGGTACTTTGAGACCAGTGACCGGGCAGGCAATGAGCGCCGCACCTCCGGCAGCATTGCGCTGAAGGGAGTGGTCACTGGGACCAATGGCACTCGGTGGCGCCACCGACGGGAGGTTTGCCGGCAGCCTGCCGGCGGACAGCTTCATCGACACGATGGTGAAGGTGACCAGGGGCTCCGCATCCAAGACGGTGCCCATCACCTCGTTCACCAACACCAGCGGTGCGTTCATCCTCAACTTGACCGCCGCTGCGCCCAACGACTTCTTTGCTGACGACACCAACACCGCCGACGTCAATGAGAGTGATGTTCTTGCCGGCGATAAGATGGAGCTGGTGGGCAGCAACCTGCTGACCATCGACGGCAAGGCGCCCACGCTCGCTTCGCCAAAGGCCATAACCGGTGTTGTGTACAGCACCAGCAAGAAGATGGCCGTCCGCGGCCTGAGCGCGAAGGCCAACTCCATCCAGGTGAACTTCGCTGACGACGGCAAGACGGACGGAGACGCTGCGGGTAGCGGCCTGGACGCCGCGAGCGTGACTCCGGGCGCCTTTGAGGTGGCCGGCAACACGGTCAACTCCGTTTCGGTGCAGGGCAACAGCGTCTACCTGACCCTGGGGACGAACCTGGCCCCGGATGAGACGCCGGTCATCACCATCGCCAACGGCGTGATCATGGACAAGGCCGGCAACGCCTTCGGTGGTTCGCGGATTGCTTCTACCGAGGTTTCTGACGGGCTGGGGCCGAACCTGTCCCTGTCCGAGGACAGCGACCTGAGCAAGGAGAAGGTCACGGTCACCATCACCACGGACGAGCAGCTTGCCAGCCTGCCGGACGTCATGCTCAGCCGTGTCATCAACAACGACGGCGACGTCGTCGTCAACGGAGCCCAGGAGTGCGTCTACGCAGCAGTGGCTGCGGACAACCCCAACGCGGGCGATCCTGCCCTCCCTGCAGTGACGCGTGCCACGGAAGCCGACGGCACGTGCGCGGCGCCCGCTGCTGCGGACCCCGTATTGAGCGACCGCTACGGGGCGGCGCCTACTGCGTCGGACGTGGCCGGTCAGCCGGCGGGCGCGCCCAGCCCGTCGCAGACGGAGGCCCTCTCCTACACCTACGCCGTGACCGCCGCCACTGCGAACCCGGTTGGCGACGATGTCGTCGGCGGCAAGTACAACGTCTACGTCGAGGGCGTGGACACACAGGACGCCGAGAACAAGGGCAAGGCGGGTCACGCGTCCGACGCCAACCACTCGGCCGCGTTCACCTTCCAGCTCGACACCTCGCTGAACGGCGGCGACGACCCGATCGTGACGGTTTCCGACGCGACGGCTGCCAGCGGCGATGCCGATGTCCCGAACGTGGAGACCATCAGCCCCATGATCATCACGGTGGACTGGGCCGGGGAGTCCGGTGAGTACCCCGGTGACAGCTACCGGACGGTCGAACTGACATCCGCGACCCTGAAGGTCACCTTCTCGGACGGCTCGTCCGAGTCCCGGACCTTCGACCTGACGACCGAGGTCAGCACGCAGGACAGCCGCAAGTACACGATCCCGGTGCTGAACCCCAAGGTCGGCGCCTACAGCCTGACGGTGAAGGGCGAGGACTCGGCGGGCAACGCGTCCGGCACGGCCGGTCACACGGCCATGTGGAACGTGGTTGCGGCCAAGCCGGTCAACATCGGCCTGAAGCCGGGCTGGAACCTGATCTCGCTGCCCTTCCAGCCGGCCAACCCGGCCATCAACTCGGTGATTCCCAGCGACCACCCGGTCAGCCTGGTCATGACCTTTGACGGGGCCGAGGGCGTGTGGCTCTTCTCCCGCCGCGACGCGGAGACGGGCCTGTTCACCGGCGACGTGTCGGTCATCACGGCAAGCTCCGCCTACTTCGTGAACACGGACAGCTTCAAGGCGCTGTCCCTGTTCCGGCCGCCCTCGGCGACCGCGGCCGCTGCGCCTGCGCAGCCGCCGGCGATCCCGGTGAGCACGGGCTGGAACCTGGTCCCGGTGTCCTCCAACCAGACACCGGTGCCCACGAGCATCGATGCGGGCACCTACTTCGGCACCCTGGGCGACACGTGGCTCCGGGCCCTGTCCTGGGACCCGCTAGCGCGGACCTGGATCGCAGTGTCCCCCGGCGCCATCGCCCACACCTTCGCCGCCGAAGCACCGGAGGACGGTGACGGCAGCTTCACGGACCGCTGCGGCATGTCGCACACCTTCACTGCCAGCGCGACGGTCGGCGCCCGTGTCTGCACCGGCGAGGGTATGTGGCTCTGGGTGACCAAGGACGGGACCCTGATTCCCGGATAGCCACCCACTAGCGCCGGCAGCCAGCCGGTGGTAGAGTAGAGGGAGTACTAAGGGCCTCCCTCTCCCGACAGAGGGGGAGGGAGGCCCTTCATAGAGGAAGTAGATATGGTCACATCCAGGGTCTTTTCACGTGGAAGCCTCCTGCTGGGAGGCTTGCTTCTTTTGTCCCTCCTCATCGCCTGGGCCGCAACGCGCCCGTACGAGGCCGACGCCCAGGGCGTGCCGCCGCCGGCCCCCGTGGTCTACTCGGGCACCGTGACGGTGGGCGGCTCGGCCGCGCCGGACGGCCTGATGATCGTGGCCCGCATCCTGGACTACGAGTCGGAGCCCAGGGCCAGCAACGGCGGCCAGTACGCCAACCTCACCGTCGGCCCGCCCGACGGCACGTACCTGAACCGGGCAGTCACCTTCCACATCCTCGCCGGCGCCCAGACCATCGAGCTGGACGCGAACGAGACGGACCTCTTCTTCGGCGGCCCGGCCATCAAGGACGGCTACAACCTGTCGTTCCAGGCGCTCGTCGCGCCCACGCCGACGCCGACACCCACGCCGACACCCACGCCGACGCCGTCGCCGACGCCAACGCCGACGCCCACGCCGTCGCCGACGCCCACTCCGTCGCCCACCCCCACGCCGACGCCGACGCCAACGCCGACGCCGGACATCCCCGCGACGCTCACGGCGCAGCTCGAGGAGCTCCGCCGGCAGCAGCAACAGCAGCCGACGCCGGAGCCGACGGCCGAGCCGACGATCGACGTGGAGGCGACCATCACGGCGCGCGTGCAGGAGATGGCCAACGTGCTCGCCACCGCCACCGCGCCGACGCCGGTGCCGGAGGCGACGGAGGAGCCGGACAGCGGCCCCGGCGGGGTGTGCTCCCGCGGGGCCACGTCGGACTTCACGCTGGCCCTGGGTGCGGGCGCGCTGCTGGGGCTGGTGCTGCGCCGGAGGCTGTGGGGGTAGGGGGACCGGGGGGCCGGCGCCCCCCAGGGCCCTGCCGGGGGGGAGGCGGGGAGGTTGCGATTCGTGGTATGATGACCTCCCATGGCCACGATGGAGCAGCGTGTCAGCAGACTTGAAGGCGCATTCGAGCAGTTCGACCAGCGCCTCGCCCGCATTGAAGCGCGCCTTGACCACCTGGAAGCGCGCATCGACCGCCTGGAAGCGCGCCTCGACTCCATGTTCCGCACCATGATCATCGTCATGTCCACCGGCGGCATCGCCATCGCCGGCGCGATCATCACCCTCGCGCTCCGCATCTAGGCCGCACACGCCCCTCAAGCCCCGCAACTGTGGCCACCCCCCCCCCCCTCAGCCTTGACAGCACACCCGCCGTGACCGCACCATGGTAGGCACGGCGGCGCCGTGGCTGCGTCGCACGCAACATTCTCCGGAGAGGTGCTGGAGTGGTCGATCAGGCGCGCCTGGAGAGCGCGTAGGGCTCGCAAGGCCCTCGAGGGTTCGAATCCCTCCCTCTCCGCCGCCGGCGCCCCGACCGGCCCCCCATCCCGGCCGAGAGACTCGATGCAGGCTGACAACGCACGCAACACCGCACACGCGGACACCAAGTACTGGGTGGCCTTCACCCGCATCCCCTCCATCGGCCCGGCCCGCACGCGCACGCTGCAGGCGGCCTTCGGCACCATGGAGGCCGCGTGGCACGCCACCGTCGACGACCTGCGCGCGGCGGGCCTGGACGGGCGCGTCATCGCCCAGGTGCGCGACCGCCGCCCGGGCATCGACCCCGACGACGAGATGGCGACGCTGCGCCGGCACGGCATCGGCGCGCTGCCGTGGAGCAGCCCGGACTACCCGGACCTGCTGAAGGCCATCGCAGACCCGCCGCCGGTGCTCTTCCACCGCGGCGAGCTTCGACCGGAGGACCGGCGCGCGGTGGCGGTCGTCGGCACGCGGCGGGCGACGTCGTACGGCCGGGACGCGTGCGCGGCGTTGGTGGCGGCGCTGGCCGCGAGCGGCGTGACCATCGTCAGCGGCATGGCCCGCGGCATCGACGGCATCGCGCATCGCACGGCGCTGGAGGCGGGCGGGCGGACGGTGGGGGTCATGGCGTCGGGGCTGGACATGGTGTACCCGCCGGAGCACCGGGAGCTGGCGCGCGAGGTGGCGTCGGCGGGGGTGCTGGTCAGCGAGCACCCGCCGGGGGGGCGGCCGTCGTCGCAGACGTTCCCGCGCCGCAACCGCATCCTCAGCGGCCTGTCGCTGGGCGTGCTGGTGGTCGAGGCGCCCCACGCCAGCGGCGCCATGTGGACCGTGCACTGGGCGCTGGAGCAGGGCCGGGAGGTCTTCGCCGTGCCGGGGAGCATCTTCTCGCCCGCCAGCCAGGGCGTGAACCGCCTGGTGCAGGACGGGGCCAAGCTGGTGCTGTCGCCGGAGGACGTGCTGGAGGAGCTCAACCTGTCGACGCTGGCGGCGCCCATGCCGATGTCGACGACGAAGCCTGCGCCCGCGCCGCCGAAGCCCGTCGCAGCGGCGCCGCGTCCGGTCGCGACGGCGGCGCAGGGGCCGGAGGGCGACCTGCTGTCGCTGCTGGCCGACGACCCCCGCCACGTCGACGAGGTGTGCCGCGAGGCGGGGCTGCCCATCACGACCGTCAGCGGCGCGCTGACGCTGCTGGAGCTCAAGGGGCTCGTGCGGCAGGTGGGCGCGATGCACTACGTTCGAACGCGGGAGGCCCGCAGCCTCTATCGCCCCCGCACGAGGAGCGCATGAAGAAGGGACTCGTCATCGTCGAATCGCCCGCGAAGGCGCGGACGCTGGGCCGCATCCTGGGGTCGGGCTACACCGTGAAGGCGTCGCTGGGCCACGTCCGCGACCTGCCGACGTCGCGCATGGGCGTGGACGTCAACGACCGCGTCACGCCGGAGTACCTGGTCCCCTACGACCGCAGGAAGCTGGTCGCCGAGGTGCGGGAGATGGCGCGCGAGGCCCCGGCGACGTTCCTCGCCACGGACCCGGACCGGGAGGGCGAGGCGATCTCCTGGCACCTGGCCCGCGCGGCGGAGGTGCCGTCGGAGCGGGTGCGGCGCGTGGTCTTCCACGAGATCACCCGCGACGCCGTGCTCCACGCCTTCGAGAGCCCCCGCAGCATCGACATGGACCTGGTCAACGCGCAGCAGGCGCGGCGCATCCTGGACCGCCTGGTGGGGTACAACCTCAGCCCGCTCATCAGCCGCAAGCTGCGGTGGCGGGGGCTCTCCGCCGGGCGCGTGCAGTCGGTCGCGCTGCGGCTGGTGGTCGAGCGGGAGGCGGAGATCGAGGCGTTCCGGCCGCAGGAGTACTGGTCCATCGAGGCTGCGCTGCGCCGGACGGAGGAGAAGGCCGCCAAGGGCGACAAGGGCGTCTTCGTCGCCGCGCTGGCGGGCATCGCCGGACACAAGGGACGGCTGACGATCGCGTCGGGGGACGAGGCCCGCAGCATCACCGCCGACCTGCAGGGCGCATCATGGAGCGTGGCCGACAAGAAGGTACGGCTCACGCGGCAGCGGCCGGCGCCGCCGTTCATCACCAGCACACTGCAGCAGGAGGCGTTTCGCAAGCTGCGGTACGGCGCCAAGCGCACGATGATGGTGGCCCAGCAGCTCTACGAGGGCGTGTCCCTGGGCCGCGGCGGCCCCGTGGGCCTCATCACCTACATGCGCACGGACTCCACCAACGTCGCCGTCTCCGCCGTGCAGGAGGCCCGCACGTACATCCGCGGCGCCTTTGGCCCCGAGTACGTCCCGCCGCAGCCGCGGACGTACCGCACACGGGCCAAGGCGGCCCAGGAAGCCCACGAGGCCATTCGCCCCACGTCCGTCATGCTGGAGCCTCGCAAGGTCAAGGAGCACCTCACGGCGGAGCAGAACCGCCTCTACGAGCTGGTGTGGCGGCGCTTCGTCGCCTCCCAGATGCCCGACGCCCAGGGCGAGTCCACCAGCGTCCAGGTGCACGCCGCAAGCACCCGATCGGATACGGCCTATCGCTTCCAGGCCAGCGGCTCGGTCACCACGTTCCCCGGCTTCAGGCGCCTCTACCAGGAGAGCACAGACGCCCCCGATGCGGACAGGGATGGCAAGATCCTGCCGCCCCTGACCGTCGGCGATGCGCTCGACAATCTTGGCATGGACTCGGAGCAGCACTTCACCCAGCCGCCGCCGCGCTACAGCGAAGCTTCGCTGGTGGGCGCTCTGGAGGAGAAGGGCGTTGGGCGGCCCAGCACGTACGCGGCCATCGTCTCCACGGTCCAGCAGCGCGGCTACGTGAGGAGAGAGGCCGGACGACTTCACCCCCTGCCCCTGGGGCGCGTGGTCAACGACCTGCTGACCCAGCACTTCGCCAGCGTGGTCGACCTGGACTTCACGGCGCAGATGGAGGACCAGCTGGACGAGATCGCCCGCGGGCAGCGGGACTGGCAGAACGTGCTGCGAGGGTTCTACGAACCCTTCGCCCACGACCTGGACGATGCAAAAGAGCGCATTCCCCCTATGTCCATCCCCACCGAGGAGAAGTGTGACGCCTGCGGCCAGCCCATGGTCCTGAAGCGCAACAGGTGGGGCCGATCGTTCCTCTCCTGCAGCGCATTCCCGGAGTGCCGCAACGCACGGCCGCTCGAGTCCAAAGCCGTCGCCGGGGAGTGCCCGGAGTGCGGGAGCAAACTGGTTGAGCGCCGGGCGCGGAAGGGGCGGCGCAACGTCTTCTATGGTTGCGCCAACTACCCCACGTGCCGCTTCACGGTGAACCAACGGCCTCTGGCAGAGCCCTGCCCCGAGTGCGGCGGGCTGCTCGTCCAGAAAGGACGCAAGGACGCTCGGTGCCTCGTATGCGCGTACGAGGGTCCGCAGTCCCGCGAGGTCCACGTGGGCGACGGGGATGCGTGAGGAGGCAGCCGGTATGAACAAGCCGTGGGAACAGGACCCGACATCGAGCCCCGGAGACCCCGGAGAGGACCACTGGGCGAGAGACGTCTACCGGAGGCTGAAGCGTGACCTCCAGGCGCAGCGCGGGCTAGCCTCGTACACGGTGCGCAACTACCTCACGGACCTGGGCGCGTTCTGGCGCTTCCTCGACTCGGAGGGTGTCGATGATCTGGGCCGGGTGGACCGGGCCATGGTGCGCCAGTACCTGTACTGGCTTCTCACCGAGGCCCCACCACTGACGGGCGGCAACGGAAAGAAGGTGGTGTCCCGATCGAGAGATCGAGGCTATGCCGACAAGAGCGTGGTCCGCAAGCTCAGCGCCCTGCGGACACTCTTCGCCTTTCTGCTTCGAGCGGGAGAGGTGGAGGTGGACCCCACGGCGCGGGTGGCATCGGCGAAGACCCGGCGCACCCTGCCGGACTTCCTGGACCCGTCCGGGATACAGGCCCTCCTGGAGGCCCCGTCGCGGGCGACTCCCGCAGGGCTGCGGGACCGGGCCATTCTGGAGCTGCTGTACGCTGCGGGCCTGCGAGTGAGCGAGGTGGTGGGCCTGAACGTGGACGACGTTGACCTGCATCGCCGGGAGGTGCGGGTGACGGGCAAGGGATCGCACCAGCGGCTGGGCCTTCTTGGCGTCCCGGCCTGCGAGGCTCTCAGGGTGTACCTGGAGACCGCGCGGGGCCGTCTCATTGGCAGACGAGACGACGGCGCTCTCTTTCTCAACCGCAGCGGCGGGCGGCTCACGCAGCGCAGCGTCCAACTACTCGTGCGTCGCTATGCGCTCCAAGCCGGGCTTCCTCCCGGCGTGCACCCCCACACGCTGCGCCACACCTTTGCCACCCATCTTCTGGACGGCGGTGCGGACGTGCGAGTGGTCCAGCACCTGCTGGGCCATGCCTCGCCGGCGACGACACAGATCTACACACACGTGACCCAGGCGGGGGCGCTGCGGACATATCAGTCGGCCCACCCGAGGGCCCGACGACGGCGGGAAGAGGCGCCCGCGGAGACGGGCGATGGACGGGGCTAGATGTCCTGCTTGGAGAAGATGAGGACGGACGCGAGCCCCAGGAGCAGCATGAGCCCGACGAGCGCTCCAATGACCGGCCAGTTGTCGACCATGACGAAGGAGCCGCGCAGGATTGGGGGTAGCTGTCCCAGCACGCCCTCCGGGGAGAAGCTGCGGGCCTGAGTCAGCGCGTACCCTCCCACGCCCAGGTACCAGGTCATCACCGCCAGGCCCATCGCCACCAGCCCGTTGCTGACCATAGTGCTCAGGGTCACGCCGAACACAACCAGCAGGCCGAGCAGCAGGCTCATGTAGCCGGTCCCCAAGACGATGCCCTTGGTCGTCAGATCGTTGTCGTCGAGCTGGATGAACAGGGCGATGGCGACCGGGACGAGGACGACGAGAAAGAGGGTCAGGATGGTGAGGAGCCGGGAGGTGAGTTTGGCCAGAACGTACTGGATAGGTGTGAGGCTCCTGGATATGAGCGCGTCACCCAGGTACGCGAGCTCGCTGGAGGCCGCCGTGGCGGTCACGATGATGACGACGAAGCTCCCAAGGGCCAGGTAAAGGGCCATACCCCAGGCGAGAATGAATGACGTGGGATCGGTGTAGGCGGTGGAGATGATGACCGCCAGGACGCCCGACACTGCGGTAACCGTAAACCAGGTCCAAATGATCCAGGAGCGGATCATCAGCCCGAGGTCGTCGGTGAGGATGGCCATCCACGCCTTCACGGTCCTACCCTCGACGCGGCCCGTTCTGACGCAGGGGGTGAGGGAACATCCTGTCCTCGTAGGCCCGTGAGAAGCCGCGGCCGCGGTCGTCCTCCAGGCGCTTGAGGAAGGCGTCCTCGATCTCTCCCGCCGTTCGGAGGGCGAGGATGTCGACGCCGTGGCGGGAGACCGCCTCCAGCAGCCGCGGCAGGTCCGTGGATAGGCTGCGCCCGTCGGCAAAGGCGACGCGAATGACCTCGTCGCCCACGCGCTCGCAGCGGAGGTGCTCCTCCTCGGCCTTGAGGGAGTGGAGCAGCCGGTCCACGTCGCCCAACAGGGCCAGGTCCACGACGTTGCCCCGCACGACTCGCTTGAGCTCCGTCACGCTGCCCTGGAAGATGATCTTGCCGTGGTTCAGGATGCCAAGCTGGTCGCAGGCCTGGTCGGCGTCGGGCAGGATGTGAGTGGAGAGGATTACCGTCTTCCCCTCGTTCTTGACGGCGTTGATGAGGTCCAGCGTGTACTTCCGACCGGTGGGGTCCAGGCCCACCGTCGGCTCGTCCCACATGAGCAGGTCCGGGTCGTTGATGAGGGAAGCGGCGATGCCCAGCCGTGTCTTCATGCCCGTGGAGAGTGTGGAGACGCGCTGGAAGGAGGCGGAGAGGAGGTCGACGGCGTGAATGAGGGCCGAGAGACGCGCCTTACGCTCGCCCCTGGGAACGCCGAAGACGCGCCCCACCAGGTCGAGAAAGCCGATGGCGGTCATGTGGGGCGGGAAGATGCCGGACTGCGCCAGGAAGCCGATCCGCTGCCTGAGCTTGGCGGAGTTAGGCCCTATGGGCTCGCCGAAAACGTGGACAGTGCCGGCAGACGGCCGGTTACGCCCCAGAATCATCCGCAGCAGGGTGGTCTTGCCTGCGCCGTTCGAGCCGATAAGGCCGAAGACGCTCCCCTCCGGGATGGCAAGGTTCACCCGGTTGACGGCGATAAGGCGATTGTCGAAGATTTTCGTGAGGTTGTTCGTCTCGATGGCTAGCATAACGCGGCCTCGCCCTTTATGTTGACACAAACCCAGTCACCCTAGCAAGGGGGCGCAACCACGGGTTGAATGGCGGGTGCATGGCCCGTCCATGGTACAATAGGCGGGCCGGATTCCCACCCGTTGCGTCGTATAGAGTGCCCATATCGCCGGAGGAGGAGCGCCCCATGAAGATGTACGTTGGCGGCCAGTGGACGGACAAGTCGGACAAGACCCCGGTCATCAATCCCTACGACGGCGGCGTGGTGGACACCGTGCCGAAGGCCGACCTGGAGGACGTGGAGACGGCTCTGGAGACGGCCTCACGGGGCGCCACGGAGATGGCCGCCCTCCCAACGTACCGTCGCTCTGAGATCCTCCGAAAAGCCGCCGACATCATGACGGAGCGGGCCGAGGACCTGGCCCGTACCATCACCCTGGAGGAGGGGAAGGTCATCGGCGAGGCCCGCGGCGAGGTGGCCCGGGCCATCCAGACCATCAGCCTCTCCGCCGACGAAGCCCGGCGGGTCCACGGCGAGACCGTGCCCCTGGACGCCAACCCGGCATGGACCGGACAGTTCGGCTTCACCCTGCGCGTGCCCTGCGGCGTGGTGGTGGCCATCTGCCCCTTCAACTTCCCCCTCAACCTCGTCGCCCACAAGGTGGGGCCGGCCATCGCCGCCGGCAACGCCGTCGTCATCAAGCCGGCCAACGACACGCCGCTGTCAGCGCTGAAGCTCACGGAGATTCTCCTGGAGGCCGGCGTGCCCGCTGAAGGCGTCCAGTGCATCACCGGGTCGGGCGGCATGCTAGGGAACGCGTTGTGCTCCGACCCCCGGGTGCGCAAGATCTCCTTCACCGGCAGCAGGGACGTGGGGGAGCGCATCACCCACGTGGCCGGCATCAAGAAGGTGACCATGGAGCTGGGCTCCAACGCTCCCCTGATCATCATGCCGGACGTGGACCTGGACGAAGTCGCACTGGCCACGGCGGCCAACGGGACCTCCAACGCAGGCCAGTCCTGCATCTCCACCCAGCGCGTGCTGGTGGACGGAGGCGTCTACGGCGACTTCCTGGACGCCCTCAAGCCTCGCATGGAGGCCATCACCACCGGCAACCCCTTGGACGAAGCCGTGGGCGTGGGCCCCCTGATCCGGGAGGAGGACGCCATCCGCGTCAACGACTGGATCCACGAGGCGGTGGGCAGCGGCGCCCGCGTCGTGGCCGGAGGCGGCCGCAGCGGCGCCATCCACCAGCCCACGGTGGTGGCCGACGTCAGGCCCGACATGCGCCTCTCCGCCGATGAGCTGTTCGGACCCGCGGTCGCGGTGACCCGCTTCACCAGCATCGACGAGGCCATCGCCCTGGCGAACGACAGCCGCTACGGCCTCAGCGCCGGCATCTTCACGCACAACCTGGAGTGGGCCATGCGCTTCGCTCGAGAGGCCCAGTCGGGGGTGGTGCAGGTCAACTCCGGCCCCAACTGGCGGGCTGACCTGATGCCCTACGGGGGGTTGAAGGAGAGCGGCATCGGCAAGGAGGGCCCCCGCTACGCCGTCGAGGAGATGACCGAGCTCAAGATGGTGGTCTTCCACCTGGGACGGTAGCCGGCCAACCGCGGCGGCGTTCGGAGGTCTGCAAGAGGTACGAGGGCGGGATAGCGCTCTCCTTCACGTCGCTAGCCGCCCCCCGGTCCTGGAACGACTGGAGCTATTCCTGGGTTGAAAGGGGGTCCCATGGCCGCCCATGCAAAGCCGGCAGCTCTACACCGCCGCCTTGGCGGCACGATCGTCAGGTGGCTTGTCCGAGGAGCGATTCTGCTGCTCCCTCTGCTGGTCACCTACTGGCTGCTCAAGTTCGCCTTCGACCAGATGGACGGGCTTCTGCAGCCTGTAATCTCCGCGATATTCGGCCGGGAGCTGGTCGGCCTGAGCTTTGCCATCGTCGTGGCCGCGGTGCTCGCGGTCGGCGCCGTTGGCTCGACCAGAGTCTTCAGGTGGGTGGGCCGCATGGTCGAGCGAGGAATCACCTCGACGCCCGGCATCGGCGCAATCTACAGCACCTCCAAGAAGCTCATCCCCGGCTCCGACCAGGGCAAGGATGCGATGGGCTTCGACAAGGTAGTGCGGGTGGAGTATCCGCGGCGCGGCGTCTGGTCGGTGGGGTTCCTGATGGGCGTCGTCGAAGACGGCGACGGCGCCAGGTACGGCATCGTCTACATGCCGTCCACGCCCATGCCGCAGTCGGGCTGGCTGGTGCAGGTGCCGCTGAGCGAGATCCAGGAGGTGGACTGGCCCTCCGGCGTGGCGATGCAGTACATCGTGTCCGCCGGAATCAACAGCCCCGGCACGATGCGGTTGGGCCCGATGGAGGGCTCGCCCTGACCGGCAGGGGTCTCTCGGGGCGGGCGATTGTGGCGGGGACGGCGGGAGTCCGCTAGAATGGCGCAGGCGCCGGGAGTCATGTTCGAAGGCCCCGCAGGGAGCGCGTGATGTCCGTTTTCGACCTCCACGTCCACACGGTCAAGGGCAGCAGCGACAGCAGCCTCTCCCCGGAGGACCTGGTCGTCGAGGCTCTGCGCCTGGGCCTGGACGGCGTCTGCCTCACGGAGCACAGCGGGTGGCGGGACCTGCAGGAGTTCAAGGCCTTCGCGGCTCGGCAGGAGCTGGTCGTCGTACATGCGCTGGAGGTGGACACGGTCTACGGGCACGTGCTGGCCTTTGGAGTCGATGCCTACGGGCCTGGCTTCTCCAACGTGCGGGAGCTGCGACGGGCCGTCCATCGAGCCGGGGGGTACCTGGTGACCGCCCACGCGTTCCGCAACATCTTCAACCCGCCGCCGTACAACCGGAGCATCGTCTTCGCGGACCCCGGCGCGTATCCCAAGACCGCGACGGAGGCGCTGGCCCATCCCGTCTTCCACATGGTGGACGACGTGGAGGTCTTCAACGGCGCGAACACCGAGCGGGAGAACGGCTTCGCCCTGGAGGTTGCCCGCAGCCTGGGCGAGCGCGGCACCGGCGGCAGCGACGCCCACTCCACCGAGGGCATCGGCTCGTGCATCACCGTCTTCGACGGTCCCATTCGCTCGGAGGCCGACCTGCTGGAGGCGCTGCGGGCAGGGGCCTACCGTCCCGTCGACGGGTTCCCCCAGCGCGAGCTTCCCACTCTCGACGAAGAATCGCTGGAGGTCCCGTCGCCCGTCTCCCACTCCCCCGCAGGCCGGCGGGGCGCCCGCCACGCCTAGCCCGCGGTCGTGAGCAGCGGCGCGACGCCTCTGCCGGGGCTGGGCCCGGCCCTGCTCCAGGAGCCCTGGGTGGCCCTGGACATCGAGACGACGGGCCTGGACCCGGACTCCGACGAGATCATCGAGGTGGGGCTGGTCCGCTTCCAGGGCGCCACCGTACTCGACCAACTCTCGACGACCGTGAACCCCCTCCAGGCGCTCACGCCCTTCGTCCAGCGGTACACGGGAATCACCCAGGCCGAGGTGGACGCCTCCCCGCCCTTCGGGGGAGTGGCGTCGCAGGTTGTGGACTTCGTGGGGGAAGCGCCCATCGTGGGCCACAACCTCCCGTTCATCCTCTCCTTCCTCGCCCGCCGCGGCGTGCGCTTCCGCTCGCCGGTGGTCGACGTGCGAGACCTGGGGGCGCTCCTGGTGCTGCGCTCGCCCACGGCCCTCGCCGACCTGGCGGCGGAGCTGGGGGTGGCCCACGACCAGCGCCACCGAGCGATGCCGGACGCACTGACGGTCCACGGCGTCTTCGTCGCCCTCCTCGACCGGGCCCGCGCGCTGGACCCGGGCATACTGGCGGAGATGGCGCGGGTGTCGGAGGTGGCCCGGTCAGCCCTGCGGCCCCTTCTGCGGGAGCTCGCGGACGAGTCGGCGCACAGGGTCTCCGCCATGGGGCCCGGCGGTCCGGACCTGGACAAGCGGCTCTCATCCCCTCGTGTGCGGTCGGGAAGGCGTGTATCGGGCGTCGCTCTGCCGCGGAGGGCACTGTCGGGCCTGCTGCAGCCCGACGGGCCGGTGGCCGCCGTGCTGCAGGCCTACGAGGCCCGTCCACAGCAGGAGGAGATGCTCGAGGCCGTAGCCCGCGCCCTCTGGACGGAGGAGCATCTGATGGCGGAGGCGGGGACCGGCGTCGGCAAGAGTCTGGCCTACCTGTTGCCCGCTGCCCTCTACGCCGTGCAGAGCAACGTGCGAGTGGTGGTCTCCACCAACACCCTCAACCTCCAGGAGCAGCTCCTGCACAAGGACCTGCCCACGGTCCAGCGCGTCCTGGAGCAGGCCGGGCTGCTTGGCGAGGGCACGCTGGCGTACACGGCGCTGAAGGGCAGGGCCAACTACCTGTGCCTCCAGCGCTGGGCCCGACTGCGCTCCAGCGAGTCCCTGAGCGGTGACGAGGCCAACCTGCTGGGCAAGCTCCTCCTCTGGCTTCAGGAGACGGAGACGGGAGACCGCGCCGAGCTGAACCTGGTCCGGCAGGAGAGCGCCGTCTGGGACCGGCTGTCCGCCCAGGGAAGCCGCCAGTGCCCCATCCTCCGCGGCGCCTGCTTCCTGCGAGCGGCCCGGGAGCGTGCCGAGGGCGCCCACGTCGTGGTGGTCAACCATGCGCTGCTGCTCACCGACCTGCAGCTGGGAGGCGGCCTCATCCCCAGCTACGACCATCTCATCGTTGACGAGGCGCACCACCTGGAGGAGGAGGCCACCCGGCAGTTCGGCTTCGTCATCTCCTATCAGGGACTTCGCGAGACGCTGGACGGACTGGTGGGCCCCCGAGGGGTGGCCACGGAAGCCATCGACGCCTACAGGACGTCCAGCGCAGCCGCATCGCGACGCCAGGACACGGAGAGGGCCGCGCTCACGCTGACCGAGGGCGTGGCCGCCGCCCGCCGTCCCGCCGACGAGCTCTTCGCCGCGCTGTCCCGGTTTCTGCGGGTCCACGTGGAGCGCGCCGACGGCGGTACGCTCCAACTCCTGATGACCGCAGGCATCCGCGCTCAGCCGGACTGGCCGGACCTGGAGGTCCTGGCGGAGAACGCCGGAAACACCCTGGGAGAGGCCGCCCGGCGCGTCGACCTACTCTATCGCTCCGTCGACGACCTGAAGGAGGCGGGGCTGCTCAACTACGACGAGCTGCGCGCCGACCTCCTGTCCAAGTCCGAGGCCCTGGAGGAGCTCCAGGAGCGGCTGACCCAGCTCTTCCTCCGCCCGGACCCGGGCACGGTCTACTGGATGGAGGAGGGCGGCGGGGGCATGTCCCTTCACGGAGCGCCCCTGCAGGTGGGCCCAATCCTGAAGGAGCGTCTCTTCGACGCGAAGCGGAGCGTCGTCCTCACCAGCGCAACGCTCAGCGGCCAGGGAGGCTATGCGCAGACCAGGGAGCGCCTGGGCGTGGAGGACGCGGAGGAGGTGCTTCTCGGCTCACCGTTCGACTACAAGCGGGCGGCCCTGGTCTGCGTCCCCCGGGACATGCCTGAGCCCACGGCCGCGTACTACGGCGAGGGCGTCGCCAGGGCCGTGGCCGACCTTGCCCGCATCGCCCGCGGCCGCACGATGGCCCTGTTCACCTCCCACGCCGCCCTTCGTGCCGCAGCAAGCCGGGTGCGACGGGAGCTGGAGGCGGAGGGGATTCGCGTGCACGCCCAAGGCGTCAACGGGACGCCCCGGCGCCTGCTGGAGGAGTTCTTGGAGGACCCCCAGGCCCTCCTCCTGGGCACTGCCAGCTTCTGGGAGGGCGTGGACCTGGCGGGAGAGGTGCTGCGAGTGCTGGTGCTGGCCCGGCTCCCCTTCAACGTTCCCACGGAGCCGCTGTTCGCCGCCCGCTCCCAGCTCTACGAGAGTCCCTTCCCCCAGTACGCGTTGCCCCAGGCCATCCTGCGCTTCCGCCAGGGGTTCGGGCGACTCATCCGCACCAGCACCGACCGCGGCGTGGTGGTGGTGCTGGACCGGCGCATCACGTCCCGCTCCTACGGCGACCAGTTCCTGCGCTCCCTCCCCGGCTGCACCGTCTCCCGCCCCACGCTGGGGGAGCTGCCGGAGGTCGTGTCCCGATGGCTGGGGGGCTAGCGTGCGTCTGCTCTTCGATCAGCCGTTGGACCTGGCCACGACCCTCCACAGCGGGCAGGTCTTCGGCTGGCGGTGGGAAGAAGGCTGGTGGAACGGTGTCGTCGAAGGCCACGTGGTCCTCCTGCGGAGGCGGCGCGACGGCCTCGAGTACCGCACGGCGCTCAGGCCGGCCAGGGCACTGGCGCCCGTGCTGTGGCGCTTCTTCCGGCTCGACGACGACCTGGCCGCCATCCAGGAGGAGCTGAGCAGCGACCCGCTCGTCGCCGAGGCGATTGGACAGCACCCCGGCCTGCGCCTTCTCCGGCAGGACCCGTGGGAGTGCTTGACGTCCTTCATCTGCTCCACCCACTCCAACATCCCCCGCATTGCGGGAATCATGGAGCGGCTGTCCGTGACCTACGGTCGACCCGTGTCCATGGGCAGCCTCACCCGCCACGGTCGCCCCGGCCCGGAGGCGCTGGCTGAGGCGGGCGAGGCGCGGCTGCGGGAGCTGGGGCTGGGCTACCGTGCCCGCTACCTGGCGGGCTCCGCCGCAATGGTGGCGTCGGGCCTGATCGACCTCGAAGCCCTGCGCCACGCGCCCTACGCCGAGGCCCACGAGGCCCTGCGGACCCTCCCGGGCGTGGGCGAGAAGGTGGCGGACTGCGTCCTCCTCTTCTCGCTCGACAAGCTGGAGGCCTTCCCCATCGACCGGTGGGTCCGCCGCGCGATGGAGGAGTGGTACCTCGGCGACGGCAAGCTCTCCTACCAGGCAATGGAGGAGTGGGCGCAGGGGCACTTCGGCCCACTGGCCGGCTACGCTCAGCAGTACCTCTTCTACCGCCGCCGGGAGGTGGGACGGGGAGAATCGAGCGCCAAAGGCAACACCTCCCGCGCCGCCGGCTAGAAGCTGGAAACGTGACTGTTGACAGGGCGGCATATTCTTGCTATCTTGTCTGGCCGTCGTTAAGTGATACCAGCTATCAGTAGGTGATTGAGTGAACCAAGAATCGAGCCTGATGGCCGTACTGGAGGACCGGGGCTACAGGCCTACTGCGCCCAGGAGGGCGATAGCCAGGCTCCTGGAGCAGAAGCATGAAGGCTTCACAGCGGAGGCGCTCAGTGAGGAGTTGCCCTCCGTGGGCAGAGCAACGGTATTCCGGACCATCAAGCTTCTCCTCGAGGCGGGAGTGGTCTGCAGGATCCCCAAGATGGACGGAGCCCCCGTGTACAGCCTGGCCCGCGCCGGCCGTCATCATCACCACTCGGTCTGCGTTCGGTGCGGCGCCGTGGGGGAGTTCAAGGCGGCGACTATCGAGCGGGCTCTCCGGGCCATTAGCGCCGACATCGACGGGCAGATCATCGACCACCGCATCGAGCTGTACGTGAACTGCGGGCACTGCCCCGGCGACGCGGGGTAGGTTAGAGTTGCTCCCGACCAGCCAAGCTACCAGTGCCCGGGCCATAACTTGATACTGAATATCACTACGCTTTAGGTCACTTTGGAAACCAAATTAGCAGAAGGGGAAGGAGACTTGCGAATGAGTGTGATACCGTATCTCAATAGGTTCTTTGGACGTCCGGCCCAGACGTTAGCCGTGGGTCTTGTCTTGCTGGCTATGGTCTTCCTGGCTGCCTGCACCGATGACGAGGACGCCCAGCCAGCCGCAGAGACGCAGCCCGCTGCCACATCTGGCGCCGCATCTGGCGTCGGAGAGACTCCGCAGGCCTCCAGGCCGCCGGTCCAGGTGGTGACAAGCACCAACTTTGTGGCTGACTGGGCTCGTGCCGTAGGCGGCGACCGGGTGGAGGTATTCGGCCTGCTGCCGGTGGGCGGCGATCCGCACTCGTTCCAGCCGGGAGCGCGCGACATTGCCCGGGTCGCGGACGCGGACCTCGTGTTGACCGTCGGTCTCAGCTTGGAGGCCGCCTGGCTGGAGGACCTCCTGCACAACGCCAGTGCGGACGAGTCCAAGATGGTCGCCCTTGGCGACAGCGTCGATCCAATGGAGTTCGCCATGGCCGCCATGGAAGATGCTCACGGGCATGCAGAGGACGCCCACGGGGATGAAGACGCCCACGGTGAGCTCACGGGGCGCTTGCTCGTTGCGGATGCGATGGAACCGCACCTCTCCGTCATCGATCTCTCGACCGATGATGTTGCCAGGGGAACCTTCTCGGTCGCCGCGGCCCGCGCGACCGTGTACCCCAGCCCCACCCACCGCTACGGCATCGTTCTCGCCCGCGGACCGGAGGACGGTGACGACCGGGTCCACATCTTCGACGGCGGAGTCTACCTCGTCGAGCACGGCGATCACTACGACCTGGTCAGCGATCCGGTCTCGCGCCACCCGCTGGAGATCGCGGAAGAGCGGCCGATTCACTACGTCAACAGTCACGGCTGGACCGCGATTTTCCCCGACGCCCACGGTCACGTCATCCTGATCAACGAGGAAGACCTGGCCAACTCAAACGGCGACTATGAGCCGGTCGTGCTTGAGGCTGGGCCTCAGCATGGCGCGGCGGTGGTCATATCGGACGAGCACGTCGTCGTCACCACGAAGAACCCCGACTACCCCCATAGCTCCGACAGCAGCCTGCCTGTTGGCGTGGAAGTCCGCGACCTGAACGATCGCGTCGTCTACGACGCCAGCAATCGCTCGTGCCCGGGCATGCACGGCGAGTCCCACAACGACCATGGCGTCGCTCTCGGATGCATCGGCGGCGTGCTCTTCCTCGAAGCTCACGACGGCGAGTACGAGCACGAGTTCATCGCCAACCCGCCGGAGATGCGCGAAGACTCTCGGATCGGGTCGGTCTACGGTCACCACCATGTCGAGCATTTCTTCGGCAGGGCCTCTTACCGCGACGATCAAGGCTTCGCCGACGATGGCATTTGGCTGATCGACGTGGAACACGGCGAGATGCGCCAGGTGTTCAGCGAGCCCAGCTCCTCCGTGAAGTTCTCCAGCGACGGCGAACTGCTGTACGTGCTCGGCGCTGATGGCGTACTGCATGCGCTGGAGGCGCATGATGGAGACTTGGTCGCGACGATGGACCTGGTCGAGCCGGGAGAGGCTGGTAGGCCCTCCATGGTCGTCGTCGGCGAGTGGCTCTATGTCGCCGACCCGAATAGCGGTCATGTCCTTGGGGTCCACCTCGAACATATGGAGGTCGAAGAGGAATGGCACCTCGGCGGCGCGCCGTCGAGCCTGGCGTTCCTCGGAGTCGGCGCCTCGGAGGGCGAGCACGAAGACGAAGGCCATGACGAGCACGAAGAGGAAGGTCACGACGAACACGAAGAGGACGAGCACGGCCACGACCACGACCACGGCGCCTACGATCCCCACTTCTGGTTCGACCCAATCCGGGTGAAGACCGCAGTCAACGAAATAGCCTCTCAGCTTTCGGCCATAGACCCTGACAGCGCTGGCTACTATGCCCAGAACGCTGCAGCATACGGGGAGAAGCTTGACGAGCTTCACGCCTGGATCCAGGAGCAGGTCGACACCGTGGCGCCTGAGCGCAGACTGCTGATCACGTCACATGACAGCCTCTCCTACTTTGCAAGGGCCTATGGGTTTGAGATAGTCGGGTTGGTCATACCCTCCCTGGCGCCCGACGTGGAGCCCTCCGCGGAGCACATCGCGGGACTGGTCGACGTGGTGCGGGACCGCGGCGTGCCTGCACTCTTCGGCGAGACGACGGTCAGCGAGCGGCTGGCGCAAGCCGTGGCGAGGGAGACCGGCGCGTCGCTGGTCCAGCTCTACTCGGGATCGCTTGGGCCGGAGGGTAGCGGCGCTGACACGTACCTTGGTATGGTGCGGACGAACGTGGAACGCATTGTTGAGGCGCTCAAATGAACTCCGCTCCCAACCCACATAGAGCGAGCGTGTCGCTTCAGGGAGTGACCGTAGAGCTCGGTGGGTACTTGGCCCTGCGCAACGTCAGCTTTGACGTGGATGCGGGGACTCTGATGGGCGTTGTAGGACCGAATGGAGCCGGCAAGAGCACCCTCTTTGGTGCTATTGCCGGGCTCCTCCCGGTCCGCCAGGGCAAGGTGACCCTTAACGCTGTTGACCAGGGAAGTGGGGCCTTGGCCTACGTGCCTCAGCGAGACAGCGTCAACTGGCGGTTGCCCGTGACCGCCGCTGACGTTGTGATGATGGGCCGGTGCTGCAGACTGGGGTGGTTCCGACGGCCCGGCAAGCGAGACCGTGAGCTTGTCAACGCGTGCCTGGGCCGCGTGGGCCTGTGGGACTATCGGTCCGCGCTGATGACGGAGCTTTCGGGAGGGCAGCGGCAGCGAGTGTTCGTCGCCAGGGCGCTGGCCCAGGAGGCAAGCGTTCTCCTCCTGGACGAGGCGTTCAGCGGTGTCGACATGGGCGCCCAGGAGGGCCTCGTGGACATCCTCCGAACGCTCCGGGATGAGGGACGCCTTATCCTGCTGGCGACCCATGACCTGACCAACCTGGCCGGTCGCTTCGACCAGGTATTGTGCCTGAATCGCCACGTGTGCGCCTGCGGCCCGCCGGACCAGGTGTTCACGTCCGAGGTCATGGAGCAGCTGTACGGCGCCCACGGCGTGCGCCTCACCGGGGATGGGGAGCGCCGGCAAGCGGCGTGATAGACTTCGTTTTCGCTCCCCTCGAGTACGGCTTCATGGTGCGAGCCCTGATCGGCTCGATTCTTGTGGGCGTGATGTGCCCGCTGGTCGGCGCGTACGTCGTCACCAGGAATCTCGCGTTCATCGGGGACGCGCTCGCCCACGCCGTGCTGCCGGGGATGGTGCTTGGGTTCATCGTCGGCTTCAACCCGGCCATAGCCGCCGTCCCAACGGGGGTCGGCGTCGCCATGCTGATCAGGGTCGTGAGCCGGCGTGCGGGCCTCAACACGGATACTTCCATAGGCATTCTCTTCGCGGCCACGTTTGCCCTGGGACTTGTGATGCTGTCACGCGCCACCACCGTCAACATCGAAATTGAGGACCTGCTCCTGGGACAGATACTGGCGGTAACGCCCACCGGCATCTACGTGTCCCTTGGGATAACCGCGGTAGTCATCCTGGGGCTGTTCACGCTTCACCACTGGCTGCTGTTTGCCAGCTTTGATCCCGTGGGGTCGCAGGTTGTCGGGTCGCGCGCCAACTTCGTCGACTACGTGTTCCTGGTCATGCTTGCCCTCGTCATCGTCGTAGGGATTCAGGCGGCGGGCATTGTCCTCGTCATGGCAATGCTGGTGACGCCCGCTGCGGCGGCATATCTGTTGGTCAGGCGCTTTGCCTCGATGATGATCGTGGCCGCGGCGCTGGGCACCGTGGCCGCCGTGACGGGCCTCTATCTTTCCTACTACTTCAATCTGCCGCCCGGCCCCGGCATGACCCTGGTCGCAACCGGGATATTCGTCCTGGCGCTCGTGTTTCGGCGACGGGCCCGCGCCTGACCTCGGCATCTTCAGGGCGCGTCCGACGTCCACCGGAGCCAACGGGGAATCGGCGCGCCCGCGGGAAGCTCAGTCGTAGGCCGTGACTGAGAGTCCGAGTCCCCCAGGGCGAATGCGAGCCCATAGCGGGACGGCGGCGGTGGCAGCCGGATGATCCGGGGGCGGCCGACTTACCCAGTCGGCCGCCCCCGCTTGCGCTACTGGATGGGCGGTCGCATGCTGGCGAACCCCGACTGCTGCTGGTAGGCGTAGGCCGCCCTCAGCACGGACGCCTCGTCGAAGGGCGAGCCCGCGATCTGCAGCCCTATGGGCAGTCCCGCCTCGGTGAAGCCGCAGGGCAGGGAGATGGCGGGGCAGCTGGTCATGTTGAAGATCATGGTGAACCACGCCCCTCGTATGAACCGCGACGGGTCCGGCGCAGCAAACACGTCCAGCTTCGATGCCGGCTCGCTCGACGTGGGCATCACCATCACGTCCACTTCCGAGAAGATCTGGGCGACCGACCGCTTCAGCTTCGCCCGGGCCCGCTGTGCCTGGACGTAGTCGGAGCCGGTGAAGAGACCCCCGGCGTAGACGTAGCGGCGGAAGGGCTCCCCAAAGTCCTCCTTCTGTGAGCGCAGAAGGTGCTGGTAGTAGGTGTACGCCTCGCTCATGAAGATGGCGGAGCCCATGGTGCGCAGGTGCTCCAGCCCTGGGATGTGCACCTCTCGCACGTCCGCTCCCATCTCCGCCAAGGCGGTGATGGCCCGCTCCACGGCGGCCACCGTCTCCGCGTCCACGTCCTTGTCGGCGCCGGTGAAGGCGTGGCGGGGGATGCCGATCTTCATGCCTCGAACACCGCCCTCACAGGCGGCCCGGAAGTCGGGCACCGCGGCCGTGCTGGTGGTGGGGTCCTTGGGGTCGTGGCCGGAGATGGCTTGCATGATCAGCGCCGTGTCCTCCACCGTTCGCGTGAGCGGCCCGGCGTGGTCCAGCGACCATGACAACGGCAGGACGCCGTAGCGGCTGGCCCGCCCGTAGGTGGGGATCATCCCCACGATGCCGTTGAGGGACGCCGGCCCGCGGATGGAGCCGCCGGTGTCCGAGCCCAGGCCGCCGGCGCACAGGGCGGCGGCCACGGCGGCGCCGGTGCCGCTGCTGGAGCCTCCCGGCGTGTGCTCCAGGTTCCACGGGTTGCGGGGCGTGGCGCCCAGGCTGGCCGGGGCGCCCATGGCGAACTCGCTCATGGTGTGCTTCCCGAGCAGCACCGATCCCGCCTCCCTAAGCTTGGCGATGACCGTTGCGTCGTGGTCGGGCACACGGTCACGCATGACCTGCGAGCCGCCCGTGGTCAGCACCCCCTTGGTGTCGTACAGGTCCTTGTGGGCCAGGGGGATGCCGTGGAGCGGCCCCTTGGACTGGCCGTTGGCGATGGCCTTCTCCGCCTCCCGCGCCTCGGCCAGGGCCGACTCGGCGAGGACGGTTATGTAGCCGCCCACCTTGTCGTCGATGGCCTCGATGCGGTCCAGGTACGCCTGGGTCAGCTCGACGGGCGAGAGCTGCCCGCTGTGGATCAGCCTGCTCGACTCTTCTATCGACTGGAAGCAGAGGTCGTCTCGATGCTTGCTCGTCATCCCTGCACCTCCTCGATGAGCCGGTCGTGGGGGAGGAACCCCCGGCCCGACTCCTCGCCCTCCACGGCATAGTCGTGGAGGGCCGCCAGCGGCTCGATGAACCCCTCCCACACGGGCTTCACCCACCCCTTCTCCTCGGGCGTGAGCTGAAGCCCTCCTCGATGCAGCAGGACGTCGAAATCTGCGTCGCTCAGTTGCGGCATGGTCGCCTCCTTTCGGTACAGTCTTACGCCACGGGATGGCCGCGGACGAGTCTCTCTCCGTAGATGCGGACGGAGTTGTCCCACAGGATCTTGCGCATGCTGGCCTCGGAGATGGGCTGGGCCAGCATGTTGCGCAGCGGCTCCGATGTTGCGGGTGCGTCCGGGTGCGGGTAGTCGGTGTTGAAGACGACGTTCTCGTCGCCGATGTAGTCCACCACGTACTTCAGCGTGGGTTCGTCCGCGTCGGCGGCGATGGCGCACTGGCGCTGGAAGTACTCCTCCGGCGTGAGCTTGGGCCGCGGCGGGTCGAAGAAGACCGCCTGCCGCCCGTGGCAGTAGCGCTCCAGCCGGCTCAGCCAGAAGGGCAGCCAGCCCGCGTTCGACTCCAGCAGCAGCAGGCGCAGCTCAGGGAAGCGGTCGAGCAGGCCGCTGTAGATGAAGTGGGCCAGGCTGATCATGTTCTCAAAGGGGAAGCTGATGGCCTCCTCCAACGGCACGAAGAACCAGTGCCCGCCCAGGTACCGGGTGTTGGCCTGGGGCTGACCGCTGGCGCACCCCTCGCCGTGGATCGAGAGTGGGAAGTCCAGCTCCTGCACCGCCTCCCACATCGGGTCGTAGCTCGCGTCGTGCCACCAGACGTCGGGGATGGCCTTGGGCAGGAAGACGGAGACGGCCTCCAGCCCGTCGACGGCGCGGCGGGTCTCCGTCACCATGTCCTCCACGTTCTCCCACGGGACGACGGCGGTGAACTTGACCCGCTCCGGGGCGCCGGAGCAGAAGTCGCGGGCCCAGTTGTTGTAGGCGCGGCACAGCGCCGCCGCCAGCTCCGGGTCCCGCTTGCTGGTCTCCCCCGCGCCGTTGGTGGGGAGGCAGACCTGGATGTCCCAGCCCTCCTGCTCCATGTCCGCCAGGCGGCTCTCCAGGCTCCAGCTCTCCCGGAAGGCCCGGCCGAACTTGGCCTCCATCTGGGAGAAGAGGACGTGGGAGTTGCTGCCGGTGTGCATGGGGACGCCCTCGTACTCCAGCACGGCGTTGCCGTGGACGCGTTTCACCCGCGGGCGGCGGTCGTGGTACGCGGGCTCAACGTAGCGGTCCCAGATGTCCGGCGGCTCGTAGAAGTGGGCGTCGGCGTCGATAACTCGAAATCCGTTGCGCATGCCGCGGTCTCCTGTCGAACGGGGAAAGTGGTAGGGCCATTCTTCCCCGCCGGGTGCCCGTTGTCAACGCCCGCTCAGGCGACGGCGCACCCAGACCTCCTCCGCGTCCCTCCCCTGCACCTCGCCGTCCAGCACGGCGGCCCGCAGCTCCTCCAGCAGATGGCCCATCTCGGGCCCGGCGGGCGCCCCCATGTCCCGCAGGTCGTGCCCGTTGAGACGGGGCTGGACGTGCCGAAGCTCCGTCGCGTAGCGGCCCAGCCGCTCCCGCACGACGTCCGCGCTCGAAAGGACGCGCCGGGCCAGCACCGCCTCCTCCTCCGTGCCCCGCAGCAGCCGCTCGACCTGGCTGGGCCGCAGCCCCTCCTGCGCCAGCGCGTCGAGCGTCGGCCCCAGGGCGACGGTGTGGTCGACGACGCGGCGCCACCGCGTCGGCATGGCGAGGCGGTCGGCGAAGGCGGCCGCGCCCTCCGCGCCCGGGTTCGACGCCAGCAGCGCGACGAAGACCAGCGGCGCCGTCTGCTCCCCTGCCGCCCTCGCCCGGCTGACGGCCTCGTGGACCGCCTCCGGCCAGTCCAGGCCCGGCAGCAGAGCCGTCAGCACGCCCAGGTCTCTCGCCCGCGCCAGGGGGGCCTCAGGACGCGCCTCCTGGCAGATGCGCTCCACCTCGTGGCGGACCCGGTCGCCGCTGATGGTCGACAGGTATTGCGCATCGCGGCGCACCAGGGCCTCCGTGGGGCCGTCCATGCGGAAGCCCAGGCGGTGCTCGTAGCGCAGCGCGCGCAAGATGCGCGTGGCGTCGTCGACGAAGCTGCCGTCGTGCAGCGGACGCAGGACGCGCTGCGCCAGGTCAGCACCGCCGCCCAGCCGGTCCTCGATCGCGCCGAACGTCTCCGGGCCCAGGTGCGCCGCCATCGCGTTGACGGTGAAGTCGCGCCGTGCCAGGTCGTCCCGCAGCGTCCCCGGTCGAACGGTCGGCAGGGCGCCGGGATGCTCGTAGGTCTCCAGGCGGGCGGTGGCGACGTCCAGCGTCTGCTCGCCGACCACCAGCTTGGCCGTGCCGAACTGTGACCGCGCCGCAACGCGGCCGCCCAGCTCCGCCGCCAGCGCCTCTGCGATGCGAGGCCCGTCGCCCTCCACGACGAGGTCCAGGTCCATGACCGGCCGGCCCAGCAGCAGGTCTCGCACCGAGCCTCCCACCAGGTACAGCGCCGCGCCTTCCCGCGCCGCCGTCGCGCCCGCCCGACGCAGGAGATCGATGGTTGCGGGGGGAAGCAGGGCCTCCATCGCCGGAATCAGGCTGCACGCCGGAGCCATCCGCACCTCCACGTGCATTATACGGCCCGCGCTGCTTTGACTCGGTATGGGAGCGTCGGTAGAATGAGGGAAACCACCCAGGAGGCACCCATGACGAAGCGCGCATGCGACGTTTTCTTCGACTACACCTGACCCTTCGTCTACAACGCCGCCGTGCTATTGGAAGCGGCGAAGGAGAATGACGAAGAGGGCCTTGAGATCAACTGGCGCAACTTCTCGCTGGCCCAGGCCAACAGCCAGGAAGGCCCCGAGTGGAAGGCCTGGGAGCAGGACGACGAGGCGAATGTACGTGGGATATGGCCCCTCCGAGCGGGTGAGGCTGCCCGCCGCCAGGGCATGGAGGCTTTCGGGCGGTTCCACATGGCGCTGCTGACGGCACGCCACGTCGACCGGCGCGACATCAACGACCCCGACGTGGTGCTGCAGGTCGCCACAGAGGTGGGGCTCGACACCGCCCGCTTCCGCGAGGACCTGGCCGACCGCTCCATCCTCGACACCATCGCCCGGGACCACAAGGAAGCGACGGAGGAGCACGGGGTCTTCGGCACGCCCACGTTCCTCTTCTCGAACGGCCGCTCGGCCTTCCTGAAGGTCCTGCGCACCCCGCCGGAGGAGGCGCCCAAGCTCACCCGGCTGCTGATGGACCTGATGGAGGACTGGAGCTACGTGGGCGAGCTGAAGCGGCCCCAGCCGCCCTGGCCGAGAGGCGCATACGACTCCTCCGGAGCGTGAGGTGGCCCAGGCGCGACCGCGGCAGGAGCTGGAAGAGGTACTGGGCGTCCGGTTCCAGGACCCGGAGCTTCTGACGCAGAGCCTGGTCCACACCTCCATCGTCAACGAGCAGCCCCAGGTCACTCCGGCCTCCAACGAGAGGCTGGAGTTCCTGGGCGACGCGTTCCTCGACTACGTGGTGGCGGCGGAGCTCTTCCGCCGCCACCCTGACATGCCCGAGGGCCGGCTGACGGCGGCCAGAGCCTCCTTGGTGAACCGCGACGCACTGGCGCACGTGGCCCGGCGCCTGTCCCTGGGCGACTTCCTCCTCCTGGGCCAGGGCGAGGAGGCCACGGGCGGACGGGACCGGCCCTCCAACCTGTCGGGCGCGCTGGAGGCCGTCATGGGAGCCGTTCTCCTCGACCAGGGCACGGAAGCGGCCACGGAGCTTGTCCTCCGGCTCATGGCTCCGGGGCTGGACCGGCTGGCGCGAGAGGGCGTCGTCCCGGACGCCAAGTCCCAGATCCAGGAGCTGGTGCAGCGGAGCGGAGGCATGCGTCCGACCTATCGCGTCGCGCGCGAGGCCGGCCCGGACCACGCCAAGCACTTCCTCGTCGAGGCGCTGGTGGGCGACTGCGTCGTCGGCAGGGGCACGGGCAGCCGCAAGGCCGACGCCGAACAGGCCGCCGCTCGGGACGCCCTGCGACGGATGGAGTCGCCCGACCGCGCGGAGGAGGACGTCCGCTCGACTCCCGTGGAGACGGGCTAGGGTGGCCGCACCGCACGCCGACCGGGGGAGGACGCAGCGGGGCCTTCGCAAGAGCCGCGAGGCGTGGTTCTCGCGCCTGGCGGGGATCTTCCAGCGCCCGCAGGTCGCCCCCGACCTCTGGGACGAGGCCGAAGAGCTTCTCCTGGGCGCCGACGTTGGCGTGCATACCGCCATGGCCCTGCTCGACCGGCTGCGGGCCCGCAGCCAGGAGACGCGGGGAGGCGACCTGCTCGCGCTCCTGAAGGAGGAGATGTGCGCGCTCCTTGAGCTTCCGGGCGAGCACGCTCCTGCTGTCGCGCCTGCGCCTCCCCACGTCGTGATGGTCGTTGGCGTCAACGGCGCGGGCAAGACGACGAGCATCGCCAAGCTGGCCGCACGCTACCGCAGCGACGGGAAGCGGGTTGTGCTGGCAGCCGGCGACACCTTCCGGGCCGCGGCCATCGAGCAGCTCCAGTACTGGGGCGAGCAGGTCGGCGCAGACGTGGTCGCCCACCGGCAGGGGGCTGACCCCGGCGCCGTGGCCCACGACGCTTTCCAGGCCGCTCGCGCCAGGGGCGCCGACGTCCTCATCGTCGACACAGCCGGCCGCCTTCACACCAAGTCCCACCTCATGGAGGAGATGGCCAAGGTCCGGCGGGTCCTGTCGCGGCTGGACCCCACGGCGCCCCACGAGGTCATCCTGGTCCTGGACGCCACCACGGGCCAGAACGGCCTGGCGCAGGCCCAAGCCTTCACGACGTCCCTCGGCTGCCACGGTATCGTCCTGGCGAAGCTCGACGGTACAGCCAAGGGCGGCATCCTCCTGGCCATCGCAGACCAGCTCCGCCTGCCCGTCCTGTACGTGGGCACGGGCGAGGGTGTCGACGACATCGCCGCATTCGACGCGAAGGAGTTCGTCGACGCCCTCCTCTCGCCGGCCCTGGAGATGGCCGGGTCGTAACGAGGCGTGGTGGGCAACGCGCTCCTCTGGCTGCTGCTCGTTGAGCTTCTGGGCCTGCTGGCCTTCCCCGTCGCCTACCGCCTCTGCGGCTACCTCCAGGACCGCGGCTACGGCCTCTCGAAAGCGCTGGGTCTCCTCCTCCTGACCTACCCCCTCTGGGTGCTCGGCAGCATGGGCCTGCCCATGACCCGACCGGCGGCGCTGCTGCTCCTGGCGGTCCTCGCCGCGCTCTCGTTTGCGCTGGCGTGGCGGCAGCGCATCGACATGCTCGCCTTCCTCCGACGCGAGTGGCGGCTGGTGCTCGCGCTGGAGGCGGTCTTCCTCGTGGTCTTCTCCGGCTGGGCACTCTTCCGCTCCTTCGACGCCGGCATCAACCACACCGAGCAGCTCATGGACCTGGGGCTGCTCAGCGCCGCCGCCAAGGCCGCGACCTTCCCCCCGCAGGACGTGTGGCTGTTGGGGCACACGGTCAACTACTACTACTTCGGCTACCTCGTGATCGGCACGCTGGCCGAGATCACGGGGATTGTGACGCCGGTGGCGTACAACCTCGGCATGGCCCTGGTCCCGGCGCTGGCCGCGGTCGGCATCCTGGGGCTGGCGGTGACCCTGGTCATGCGATGCGGCGCGTCGCAGAGCACCGCCCTGCTCTGCGGGCTGGGGGCCGTCGCCCTCCTCGGGTTCATGTCGAACCTCGAGGGCGTGCTGGAGTTCGCCCGCGTCCGGGGCCTTGGCTCCCCCGCCTTCTGGGAGGGCCTGGACGTCAAAGGGTTGGAGACCACCGTCGCGCAGACCTCCTGGCACCCGCAGGAGGGATGGTGGTGGTGGCGGGCCACCAGGGTCATCGACACCGTAGAAGGCGGCACAAGCCTCGACTACACCATCCAGGAGTTCCCCCTCTTCAGCTTCATGCTGGGTGACCTGCACCCGCACATGATGTCCATCCCCTTCCTCCTCCTCACCCTGGCCCTGGGGCTCCAGCTGCTTGCCACGCCCGGCCCGCCGGCCCGCGCCTGGTTTCGAGACCAGTGGGCGCTGCTCCTCGTGTTCGGGCTTGCGCTGGGGGCCCTGGGCGCCATCAACGCCTGGGACCTTCCCACGTTCATGGCGCTGACGATGGCACTGGTGGGCGTCAAGGCGTACCGGGACTGGCGCTCGGAGGGATGGCGACAGGCGACGGCAGGCGCGGGGGCCCTTGCCCTCATCCTCGTCGTCGTGGCGATGGCCGCCTACCTCCCCTACTATCGCAGCCTGGCAGGGTCCCTCCACGGCATCCTCCCCGTGGAGGGGCCGACGACGCAGCCGCACCACTTCCTCATCGTGTGGGGGGTGTTTCTCGTGGCGCTGGCGCCCTTCGTCGTCCTCCAGGCCGGGCGCCGCTCGCAAGCCCCCCCGTCGAGGCTTCTTGTGGCGTCCGTGGGGCTGGCCGTCGCGCCCTTCCTCGCCTGGGTGGTCGTCGTGGCGGCAATGGACAGCGATGCGGCCGTGATGCCGCGCCTGCTCCATCTGCTTCCGGGCATGGTGGTAACCGCGGCCCTGGTCTACGGTTGCCTGACGCTCGCGCGGGAAGGGGCGGAGTCGAGTCTGCTCTTCGCTCTGGGGCTGCTCGTCTTCGCCGCGTTTCTGCTCACGGGGCCGGAGCTTTTCCGCGTCGCGGACCTCTTTGGCAATCGCATGAACACCGTCTTCAAGTTATCCTATCAGGCATGGGTCGTCCTGGCCGCGGCCTCCAGCGTGGGGCTGTACTACGGCGTCGGTCTCCTCGTTCGCCAAGGGTGGCGGCAGCGTGCGGGGTGGGTGTGGGCCGGCATGCTTGCCCTGGCGGCGCTGGGTGGGGTCTACTATGCCGGAGGCGCTTTGACGGACAAGGCTAACGCCTTTCGGGGCCCGCAGACGCTCGACGGCCTGGCCTTCCTCGCCGAGTATCGCCCCGGCGAGTACGAGGCCATCCGGTGGCTGTCGGCGGAGGCCTCACAGGAGGACGGCGTGCTGGAGGCCGTGGGGCCCGACTACAGCGAGCACGCACGAATCTCCGCCGCGACGGGCGTCCCCACGGTCCTGGGCTGGGCGGGACACGAGCGGCAGTGGCGAGGAGAGACCACAGCGTTGGAGGGCCGGGAGGAGGCCGTGGAGCGCATCTACCGGGGAGACCCGCAGGCGGCGGAGCTGCTCGCGCAGTTCGGCGTCACCTACGTCGTCGTGGGGCCGCGGGAGCGTGAGCGCTACGACCCCGTCGACCTCGCGCCGCTAGAGGACGTGCTGGAGGAGGCTTTCGCCTCCGGCGACGTGACCATCTATCGAGTGAAGGGCCGCGATGGCTGAACAGGCTGAGCCGCAGAGCATCGACAGCCGGCTGCCCGTCCGCTGGGAGGTCGTCGCGTACCTGCTCCTCATCGCGGTCGCTCTGGCCATGCGCCTGTGGGACCTGGGCGACCGGGCCATGCACCACGACGAGAGCCTGCACGCCCTCTACAGCTGGTACATCCTGGAGGGCCGCGGGTACGAGCACAACCCGCTGCTCCACGGCCCCTTCCAGTTCTTCGCCACCAGCGGGGTCTACTTCCTCTTTGGCGACAGCGACTACACGGCCCGGCTCCTGTATGCGCTCTTCGGCACGGCCCTGGTGGGCATGCCCTGGCTCCTGCGCGACCGCCTGGGCCGCACCGGGGCCCTGCTCACGGCGGTCCTCCTGGCCTTCTCGCCGACGCTGCTCTACTTCAGCCGCTTCGCACGCAACGACATTCTCATGGCGGTCTTGACCATGGGGATGGTGGCGCTCATCTGGAGCTACCTCCGACACCAGCGTCCCCGGGACCTCTATCTTCTTTCGGGCCTCCTCGCCCTGGCCTTCACCACCAAGGAGACGGTCTACCTGACGCTGGCGGGCCTGGGGGCGTTCCTCGTCCTCCTGGCCTCGCTGCGGTGGGGCGAGGAGGGATGGCGGTGGCCCCGGGTCGGCGCGTCGGGCGCCCTGCTGGTGGTCCTGGCGACCCTGTCGCTGCCCCAGGGAGTGGCTCTCGTCAGCCTGGTGCAGGGGCCCCTGGGACTCGTCCTGGCCAACGATGATCCCGCGGCGGGTCTCGTGGGCATGCCCTACGACACGGGGCGCGTCGTCGCCATTGGGCTCGTGGTGGCGGCGATGGGCGTGTCGGCGGCGGTGGGCTTGCTGTGGGACTGGCGGCGGTGGCTGGTCTGCGCGGGCGTCTTCTACAGCGTCTGGGTCCTCCTCTACTCCAGCCTGCTCACCAGCCCCTACGGGCTGGCCAGCGGCATGTGGCGAAGTCTGGGCTACTGGGTCGTGCAGCAGGACGTTGGCCGCGGCTCTCAGCCCTGGTACTACTACTTCGTGGCCGGAGGGACCTACGAGTTCCTGCCGCTCCTCCTTGGCCTGGTGGGCGTGGTCCTGGTGCTCCGCCGGGGTGACCTCTTCGGGCGGTTCCTGGTCCTCTGGGGCGCCGTCAACCTCCTGCTGTTCGTCATGGCGTCCGAGAAGATGCCGTGGCTCCTGGTCCACGTGACCCTTCCCGTGATCTTGCTGGCTGGCCGGACCGCGGGGCAGCTGGTCGACATGGTGCCGTGGGAGCGAGCGTGGCGGCTCAGTGCCGTGGCAGGGCTGGCCCTCCTTCCGCTCCTGATGGCCTTTTCCTACCACCTGCTCTTCTACGAACCGCATTCGTCACTGCTGGGGTTCCTGGTCCTCTGGGGGTGGCTGCTCCTGGTCTTCGGGATGGCCGCCGCCGTGGTCTACCTTGCGACGCGCGTGGGTCGAAGAGAAGGGGCCGCGCTGCTGGCCCTAGGGCTGGCGTCGGTGCTTCTCCTGCTGAGCGTGCGGACCGGCTGGCGGGTGACCTACCTCAGCGGGGACGTGCCCACGGAGGTCCTGGTCTACACGCAGACGGGGCCGGACGTGTCCCGCATCGCCCGGGACGTCGAACGCATCGCCAAGGGGACGGGCCAGGAGCGCAGCCTCCGCGTCACCGTGGACGGCGACAGCGGCTTCTCATGGCCCTGGGCCTGGTATCTGCGCCACTACCCCGTGGCCTATCCCAACTACACCCACAGCATGCCGGAAGAGCCACCGACCTCCGCCGTGGTCATGGTAAGCGCCACGAACAACCAGGACGTCGAGGGTCTGCTGCAAGACGACTACGTCCTGGTGCAGCGGTACAAGCATCGCCAGTGGTTCCCCGAGTCCTACCGGGGCGTGACGGCGGGGTCGCTCTTCCGCGGCCTGGTCGACCGGTCCACGTGGCGGGACGTCACGGACTACTGGCTCTTCCGAGAGTTCGACGCGCCCCTGGGCTCCTCGGACGCCTACCTCTACTACTCGACCGACCTTGAGCGCTACATCGCAGAGCGGCCCAGCTGAGCGCGCTGCTCTCCTTGTGGGGCTGCTGGAGCATGGCGTATACTGGCGCAGGCCTTAGGGGGGGCCTGGAGATGGGAACGTCACGGGGCGTCCGCTGCTATGGTCCCCAGGGGTGATGAGCGCTTCCCCCTCCCCACATTTCTCTCCGATGGATGAGGCCTGGTGCTGAAGTCCCGGCGCTTCCTGGTCGGCCTCAGCATGACCGCTCTCTTCATTGCCGTCTTCCTCTTCCGCGCCGACGTTGGGGAGATGGGCCGCGCCCTGTCCGATGCCAACTACATCTACATCCTCCCCGGCCTGCTGTGCTACATCATGGCGCTGGTCTGGCGCTGCTTTCGATGGCAGGTGATCCTCCAGCCCTTGGGCCACTTCTCCGTTCGGCGGCTCTGGCCGGTGATGGTGGTGGGCTACGCGGCCAACAACATCCTGCCGGTGCGCTTGGGGGAGCTGGTCCGAGCGTACTACCTGGAGGTGCGAGAGGGCACGAGCAAGAGCTCCGCCGTCGCCACCATCGTCGTCGAGCGGGTGTTCGACGGGCTTGCCCTGCTGTTCCTGGTCGGCGTGGTCTCCCTGTTCGTGCCGGTGGTGGAGCTCTTTCGCGACCTGGGTGAACAGGCCAGCGTGAACTGGCTCGTGCTGGTGCTCGGGCTCAGCCTGCCGTTCTTCCTGATCACCGTCCTCATCGTCGGCATGGCCGTGTGGCCTGACTCCTCGGAGCGTGCGCTCAGCCGGGGGGTGGGCCTGCTCCCCTCATGGGGGCGGGGGACCGCTGAGGGCCTTCTCTCCCGCTTTCTCGTGGGGTTGGGGGCGCTGCGCAGCCCGCGGCGCATGGCCGCCATCTTCCTCTTCTCCGTGCCCATCTGGCTCTCCGAGGGCGGCCTGTACTACCTGGTGGCCTTGAGCTTCGGCATCGAAGAGACGTTCGACACGGCGGCGCTTCTGGTCGGGGCCATCATCCTCACCACCGCGGCCTCGAACCTGGGGCTTTCGATTCCCGCGTCCGGCGGCGGCGTCGGCCCCTTCGAGTTCTTCGCCCAGGCCACGTTGATCTTCTTTGGCGTCGCGTCCGCGGTGGCATCGGCGTATGCGGTGGTCGTGCACGCAGTCCTGCTGGTGCCCGTCACCATCCTGGGGCTGGTCTATATCTGGCTGAGCCGCCTCTCGCTGATGGGGATGGCCCGGGCCAGCCAGTCGCGGGGCAGCGGGAGCGCCGAGGCCACGGCATCCACAGCGAACGGGGACGGTGGGCTATGAAGATTGGAGTCATCGGCGGCGGGGCGGCGGGCCTTGCCGCTGCGTACGAGCTGCTCCGGCACGGCCACCAGGTGGCGGTCTTCGAGCGCGCCCCCTTCCTCGGCGGCCAGGCGTCGACGTTCCCCGTGAACGGCACACCCCTGGAGCGCGGCTACCACCATCTGTTCACCAGCGACCGGGACATGGTATGGCTCATCCACGAGATGGGCCTGGAGTCGAAGCTGGCGTGGATCCCGTCCAAGGCCGGCCTGTACCACGGCGGACGCATCTGGCCCTTCACCACGCCCATGGACCTGCTCCGCTTCCGCTCGATCTCCCCCCTCGACCGCTTCCGCCTGGGGCTGGTCAGCCTCTACCTCCAGCGCATCCGCGACTGGCGGCGCTTCGAGGGCACGACGGCGGCCGAGTGGCTTCCCCGGCGCGTCGGCCGGCGGGCGTACGAGGCCGTCTGGGAGCCGCTGCTGCGAGGCAAGTTCGGCCAGCACTACGACGAGGTGGGCATGGTCTGGTTCTGGGGCAAGATCGCCCTGCGCTTCGCCTCGCGGGGCCGGGGCATGGTCAAGGAGATGCTCGGCTACCCCATGGGCAGCTTCGGCGAGGTCTTCGACGCCACGGGGGAACGTATCCGCGAGATGGGCGGCGAGCTGCACGTCGGGACCGGCGTGCGACGCGTGGTGGTCGAGGGCGGCCGGGCGACGGGCCTCGAGGTCGACCTGCCCGACGGCGGCCCCACGTTCCAGCCCTACGACGCCGTGCTCGCCACGGTGCCCTCCTTCGTGTTCCCACGCCTGGTCCCCGAGCTGCCCGACGACTACCTCGGCAAGCTGACCGGGGTCACGTACCTGGCGGCCGTCCTCGTCGTCCTCGAGCTGGACCGGCCGTTGTCGTCGACCTACTGGCTCAACATCGCGGACCGGAGCATCCCGTTCGTCGGCGTCGTCGAGCAGACCAACTTCGTGCCGCCGGAGCACTACGGCGGCAGCCACGTGGTCTACCTGGCCAACTACCTGGGCAAGGAGAACCCCCTCTACCACATGGGCCACCAGGAGCTGCTGGAGGCGTACCTCCCCCACCTCCGGGCGCTGAACCCGGACTTCGACATCTCCTGGATCGTGAAGAGCCACTACCACCGGGAGGAGGCGGCGCAGCCGGTCATCGGCGTGGGGTACGCGGACCGCATACCCGGCCACCAGACCCCCTTCACCGACCTGTACCTGGCGAACACGACGCAGATCTACCCCGAGGACCGGGGCACCAACTACAGCGTTCGCATAGGGCGGAAGGTGGTCCACCGGATGCTGCGGGACCGCGGCCTGCCCGTCGAGGGCGAGCTCCCTCCGGCTGCGATCCCCAACTCCATCACCTCGGCGCTCGACTGGGAGTAGGGGGCCTGCACGACCGTTCGTGGTGAGCCTGTCGAACCACGGCCCCCTACCGCGCCCGCGGGTTCAGCACGTCGTTCAGCGCGTCGCCCAGGAGGCTCCAGGCGAAGATCAGCAGCCCGACGACGATCACGGGCGGCAGCAGCAGGTGGGGGTGTTCCCGCAGGATGGTCACGCTCTGGCCCTCCCGGATCATGTTCCCCAGGCTGGGCACGGGGGGCTGGATGCCGATGCCCAGCCAGCTCAGCACCACCTCCGCCCCGGCGATCGCCCCCATGCCCATCGTCGCGACGACGATGACCGGCGGCAGCGCGTTGGGCAGCAGGTGCACCAGCAGGATGCGCCGCGTCGACGCGCCCACGGCCAGGGCAGCCTCGACGTACTGGGTCTCCTTGAGCGCCAGCACCTGGCCTCGCACGAGCCGGGCCATACCCACCCAACTGAACGCCGACAGCGCCCCGAAGACCACCAGGTAGTCCACAAAGCCCCATCGTACCAGGCCGCGGACGCCCAGGGCGTCCTCCAGCTCCCAGGCCCATTCAAGCACGCGCGGCTTCACCGTCGCCGCGATGAGGATGACCAGGAGCAGGCCGGGGAAGGCCAGGAAGACCTCGCCGGCGCGCATGATGATCGTGTCTGTCCGCCCGCCCATGTAGCCGGAGAGGAGGCCCAGGCCCACGCCCAGCAGTAGGCTGCCCGTCGCCACGGCGGTGAACGTGACGACCAGGTTGGTGCGCAGGCTGTAGATCACCCGGCTGAGCACGTCCCTGCCCACCCAGTCGGTGCCGAAGAGGTGCTCGACGCTGGGCCCCTGCCGCGTGGCGAGAAGGTCCTGCTCGTCGTAGCCGTAGGGAGCGAGCCAGCCGGCGAAGACCCCGCCGCCGTACAGCAGCAGGATGACGCCGATGCCGAAGACCGCCTTGGGCTTGCCCAGCAGCTTTCGCACGGCGCGACCCCCGGGGCCGCGCAGGCGCTCGCTGCGCACGAGTTCGCTCTTGGGCTGTGCGACGTTCATGGCTTTACTGCACCCGGATGCGGGGGTCGAGGACCCCGTACAGGATGTCGACCAAGAGGTTGGCGAGGAGGAAGGCCGTCGCCACTATGAGCACCAGCGCCATGATGATCGGGTAGTCGCGCTGGAAGATCGACTCGACGGCCAGCCGGCCGATGCCGGGAACGCCGAAGATGGTCTCGGTGATGAACGCCCCTTCGACCAGGGTCGCCAGGCTCAGTCCCATCACCGTCAGTATCGGCGTGAGGGCGTTTCGCAGGACGTGCCGCCGCTGGACCATGACCTCGGTCAGCCCCTTGGCCCGTGCGGTGCGGACGTACTCCTGCCCCAGCACCTCCAGTGCGCTGGCGCGGGTGAGGCGCGCCATGCCGGCGATGCCCGGCAGCCCCATGACCAGCGCCGGCATGATGATGTGCGGGCTGAACAGGCCGCCCCAGCCGGCGGTGGGTAGCAGGTGCAGTTCCAGCGCGAAGAAGAGGATGAGGAAGGGCGCGGCGATGAAGACGGGCGTGGCGTAGAAGAAGAGCGAGAAGCTGACCAGCGCAGTGTCGACCCACGTCCCCTGCTTGTAGGCCGCCAGCAGCCCCAGCGGTATGCCGATGCTGACGGCGACGAGCATTGCCGCGGCGCCCAGTTGCGCGGAGATCCAGACCTTCCGGCCGATGACCTCGGAGACGGTGCGGCCCTGGAAGCTGTAGCTGTCGCCCAGGTCGCCGCGGATGGCGCTCCATACGTAGTCGCCGTACTGCACGGCGAAGGGCCGGTCCAGCCCCATCCGCTGTCGCAGGGTCTCGACCGCCTCCGGGGTGGCCCGCGGCCCCAGCCGGACGCGGGCCGGGTCGCCGGGCCCGTAGAAGCCCAGCGTGAACGTCACCAGGCTCACCACGAACAGCAGGAATGGCAGCCACAGCAGCCGCCGCACAACGTACACGCCCATGGGCTATAGCATCGCCCGTCGCGCCGCAAACCTCAAGGGCTGGTGGGTGAGTTGGCGGCGTATGGTAGGGGCCGCTTCCAAGTGGAACCAGTCTTGTTCGCTCAATCCCGAAGATGGTATACAGTAGTCCAAGTGAGACATAGGCTATGGGGTAGTCGGTCGCTAACCAAGCCGACCAAAAGAGGAATAGCACCATGAAAGACTACACAGATACTCAGGGCGAACCGGCGGAAATTCCCGTCGAATGCTTGTACTTAGATGAACACAATCCCCGTCTGGGATCACATGATTCACATACTCAAGAGGAAATCCTAGAAGTACTAGTACGTGCAATGAGTGTAGATGAAGTCGCTCTTTCCATTGCGGAAAACGGGTTCTTCTCCACGGAACGCCTGCTTGTCATCGAACGGCATCCAGGGCCGCCAAGGACCTTCACAGTTGTCGAAGGTAACAGGCGATTGGCAGCTGTCCAGATACTACAGGACGACCGGAAGCGCCGTAGAACTCGCTCCACTGACCTTCCAGTGATTTCCGGTGAACGCCGACAGCAGCTGCGGACGCTTCCAGTTTCCATTTTCACAGATAGAGAGAGCTTGTGGCCATTCCTAGGCTTCAAACATGTCAACGGGCCGCGGGAATGGGATGCTTATGCAAAAGCCCAATACGTAGCCATGGTGCATGAAACCTATGGGGTTCCCCTGGAAGAAATCACCCGTCGTATAGGTGATCGCTTTTCCACGGTACAGCGGATTTACATGGGATTCAGGTTGCTAAGGCAAGCTGAAGAAACTGGCGTGTTTGACAGAGCCGACCGCTTCAATGAGAAGCGCTTCTATTTTTCGCATCTCTATACGGCGGCTGACCAGAAGCCTTTCAGAGACTTTCTCGAAATCACAGATGCGGCTGTAGATTCTTGCGAACCCGTACCGGACAGCGCTTTGGATCGTCTCGGGGAGTTGTTGCTCTGGATATATGGGAGTCGATCAAAGGGACAGGAACCAATCGTCAAACGTCAGAATCCAGACTTGAACCTTCTTCGCACTGCCATTGGCAACCAAGATGCGGTGGCGCTCTTGCGAAGCGAGGCCAATCTCGTTCGGGCTTCAGAAGTGGCAAGGGGGGATCAGGTCGTTTTTCGCGAACTCTTGGTCACGGCTAAGGATAGCCTGCTTGAAGTGGGCAAATTTGTTCCTCTAGGTTACAGCGGTGAAGAAGACCTTTTGGATACTGCTCGCGACATCGACCGTCTAGGGCAGGATCTCTACGAACGGATGGAGAACATCCATAGATTGCACAGGAGTGGAGAACAACGGCGTCGTGCGAGAGGGCAGACCTCAGGAGACCGTAGGGAGGTTGATTGACACATCGATGTTGCCGTTATCGTCCCTAGAACTTGAAGTGGCGGACTTGGCCGACTGGCTCGAATTGAACGCTCTGATCGGCACGGCCGGCCAAGCCAGTCTGGATGATCTAACACGCGCATTGAAGAACGGCGCGCTAGGACAGAGTCTCGGGGCCACCAGCCAAGAGCAGACTATGCAGCTTGAAGGCCTGGCTGCAGAAGTCGGAGCAGAGTTGGCCGCTCGTGCTAACTTGGCCCCTAGTGGGTATCCGTTCAAGCTTAGAGGCGGTTCCCTGGAACGAGTGCGCCGGTTTGCCGGCCAAAGGTATTCGACCTACGCGTTTTGTCTCTTACTTTCGTGCTTGCCCTGGGACCAACAACGGGTGTCAGGACATTTTCCTGAGAGAACATTCGAAGAGATCGCCTGCAAGGTGGCAAGCAGATATCTGTGTGGAAAGGGCATCCGTTTCGGTTGGCCCCGCCATAGCTCCGTCATTGCCAGCAGGTTTGGGAAAGCCATTAGCGATCTCAGCAGACGAATCGGAGAAGGACACCCCGCAGGTGGCAGTCCAGGAATCAGCCTAGCCAAAGATGCCGGGCTAGATGTTGTTGCTTGGCGCCGATTGGATAGCAGAACTGGGAAGCTCTTGATGTTCGGAGCATGCGCAACTGGAAACGATTGGAAGGACAAGCTCACCGATCTGCAGCCGATGGAGTTTTGCACCGCATACCTGGGAGAGGTTTGGCCAACTCCTGCTAAAGCCTTCTTCACGCCACGAATAATCTCAGAGAAGGATTGGCAGACGTCTACTCGCAAAGCCGGGATGCTCTTCGACCGTTGCAGAGTAAGCCAATTGGTGCCGGACCTACCCACAGTCAAGATACATGGCAATGTCCAGGATTGGATGGAGACTGTGATGACACGTACCGCTGGGAATAGCTGATCCGCTAGATTTCAAGCGTCAGCTTTACCGCCGACCGGCGGCTACCTTGAACTAGTTTGCACTACAGGCAGTTTTACACCCGGTGCTCCGAAGACCAGTTCTTCGATTGTCTGCTTCTTCTGCATGGAGTAACGAACAGGGATGGTCGTTCTTGAACAGCCCGAATAGAGATTGGCAATGAATTCACAGTCGTTATAAGAGGCAACCCATGCCGTGCTAGTCGCAGCCTTTAGCTGTGCTGCAAGTGCTGAGTGATCGGCATCCCCATACGTGCTCATGTACAGTCTATTGCCCGTCAAGTAGTATGGCGGGTCGATGTATGTGAAGGTTGAAGTCAGACGACTGGCTGGAATCACCGTGAACTGCAAGAATTCAAGCGCATCCAATTGAGAAACGTGGATTCGGTCCCGGAAGGACGAGATGTGCCGAATGCGGCGCGCCAACGCGGTGCGGTAGAACCGCGCGCCCATTTGCCATTGCCCCGCTTGCTTGTATCCCCCTATAGGTGCTGCACCCATGATAATTCCGGACCGATTACAGCGGTTCAAATAGAAGGTAGAGAAGCCCAGGTCGAAAGGTAAGGACTCTGTCGGGTCGGCAGAAACGGCCCTCTGTCTCTTCCATTCCTCAAGTGTTAGGGGCACTGACAAGACTCTGTCCACAAACCTGTCAGTATCGTTCAGGATAGATCGCCAAAACGCCCAGAGCCGTGGGTCAAGATCATTCAAGTGGATTTCCGATACGATCCCTCTGGTCAGGAGTTGAAGTGCTGCGCCCGCGCCTCCGGCAAATGGTTCAAAATAGGAGCAACCCCTCAGACCGTTGAGATCAATGACGGTCTCCAGAAAATCCGAAAGATAGCCCTTGCCGCCTGGGTAGCGCAATGGGCTTATGTGCCGCAAGGGCCTATTACCCTCCGTGGTTGCTACGCTCTACCCCACGCGCACAGGGTGCGGCACTGCAGCCCAGAACTCGTAGCCGCGCATGTTCCACCGCATCGTGTCCGGCGTGGGCTGCGTCTTCCCCGAGCTGTCCGTCGCTCGGATGGTGATGGTGCCCTCGCCCGGGGGCGCGTCCCAGGCGAACTCCCAGCGGCAGCCGGCCAGCGTGATGTTCGGCTCGCGGATTTCGGCGTCGGCCCACGTCCGGCCGTCGTCCAAGCTGTACTCGACCCTGGTGATGTGGCCGTACCCGGACCAGGCGAAGCCCCGGATGGTCTGCAGGCCCGGCGGCAGCTTTGCGGGCCACGGGAGCGCGATGGCGCTGCGGACGGGCACGCTCGTGAGCACCGGCCCCCACGCCGGCGGCTCCGGCTCGAAGCCCGGGCCGGCCAGCACGTACTCCTCGGTGTTCCGCTCGACGTAGATGGGCTCCTCCGAGACGGTGATGCTGCCCACCCACTTGATGCTGTTGATGCCCACCCAGCCGGGCACGACGACGCGGGCGGGGTAGCCGTGGTCGGGCGGGATGATGTCCCCGTTCATCGCGTAGGCCAGTACGGTGTCCGGCTCCATGGCCTTGGCGACGGGCATGGGGCGCTCCACCGCCGACCGGTCCAGCCCCGTGGGCATGACGTCGACGGCGGTGGGCTTGATGGCGGCGCGCTCCAGGATCTCCGACAGCGATACCCCCGTCCACTCGGCCAGCCCGTACGAGCCGAACCGCCACGGCCTCCCCTTGGGCATGTCGTCCTGGTACTCCTTGAAGAAGATGCGCCCGTTGCCCGCGCACTCGATGAAGCGTGTCACGGTCACCGATGGCATGCGGAGGATGTCGTCGTACGTGAGCTCCAGCGGCTTGGCGACGCCGGGGCCCTGCACCTTCAGCCGCCACGTCTTGACGTCGATGGTCGGCGTGGGGCCGTGGTTGCGGATGTAGAACAGGGAGGCTGGAGTGACGTAGCCGCGACTGTACATGCTCTCCCACCGGGTCTCCACGCAGACGTCGTGCTGGATGAAGAGGTCCCGTGGGGTGGGCTTGACGTGGGTGCCTGGCGGCGTTGGCTTCTCGTAGGGGAGGAAGTCGGTCTGCTCCATGCCTGCTCCTTGGGTTTTTCGAATGCGCACACTCTACCACATTGGGGCGCGCATCCGCCCCCTCTCCGAGAGGGAGAGGGTTGGGGTGAGAGTGACGCGCAGCGCCGACAGTCCCCTCGAGGCGCTGGAGTGGCGCCCACCTTGCCGGGCTGCGCAGGGACGACGAAACCACGGGCCCACCCTTCGACCGCTCGATCGACACAAACCGCAGCTTGGGGATGATCATCGGCGTGAGGTGGTAGCCCTGGACGTAAGGCTTGACCAGCACCAGCCGCTCCCCGCTGAACCACAGCGGCACCCACGGGGCGTCGTCCAGGATGGTCTGCTCCACCTGGCGGTACAGCTCCACCCGCTGCTCCCACCCCGCCGTGCGAGCGTCCTGCGAGCCACGCGGTCCACCTCGGGGTTGTTGTAGCCGGTGCTGTTGAGCTGGCTCTCCGAGTGGAACAGCACGTCCAGGAAGTCCTGCGGGTCCGGGTAGTCGGCCTGCCACCCGATGCCGGCGAAGGCCTGGAACTTGCGCGCGTGCAGGTCGTCCAGGTACGTCGCCCACTCCACCTGCACAATCTCCACGGCCACGCCCAGCTGCTCCTCCCACATGCCGCGGATGACCTCTAGGTCCAGCCCCAGCGAGCCGCCGGTGCCGGGGATGGTGATGACGATGCGCGGCAGCTCGCCCGCGTAGCGCGACTCGGCCAGGAGCTGCTTGGCGCGCTCGACGTTGAACTCCAGGCCCTGCACGCGGCCGGTGTAGCCGGGGAACCCCGGCGGCAGAATGCCCTCCGCCGGTGCCACCAGGCCGACGAGCACCTCCTCGGCGATGAGCTCCTTGTTGATGACCATTGACAGGGCCTGCCGCACGTTCAGGTCGTCGAAGGGAGGCTCGTTCACGTTGAAGCCTATGTAGGTGATGTTGAAGCTGGGCGCGGCCACCACCAGGTCCTCGTTGAGGGGGTCGCTGGGGTTGGTCACGCGCTCGATGTCGGCCAGGCCCACGCCGGTGATGTGGATCTCGTCGTTCTCGTACATGGCCATGGCGGAGCCGCCGCTGAGGATGAGCTCCACCTCCTCCACCTTGGCCGGCTCCAGGTAGAAGTCGGCGTTGCGCTCCAGCACCATGACCTCGCCGATGCGGTACTCCTTGAGGCGGAACGGCCCGGTCCCGTTGGGCTCCTGCGTCCACTGCTCCCCGTCCTCCTCGATGTTCTCCCGGTCGACGACGAAGGCTGCCGGGTAGGTCAGCTTGGCCAGGAAGTAGGCCCTGGGCTCCTTGATGGTGATGGTGAGCGTCCGGTCGTCGACGACGCGGACGCCCTCCACCTCCTGCGCCTCCCCCGCCAGCCGCTCCTCCGCCCCCACGATGTCGTCCAGGTAGGAGTCGACGGTGGGCGAGCCGGTCTCCGGGTCCAGGGCCCGCTCGAAGGAGTACTTGACGTCGTGGGCCGTGACGGGCTTGCCGTCGTGGAAGACCGCGTTGGGCCGGAGGCGGAAGGTGTAGGTGAGGCCGTCGCCGCTCACCTCCCAGCTTTCGGCCAGGTCGGGCGCCAGCTGCAGGTCCAGGTTGATGGTGACCAGCCCGCTGAACAGCTCCACGATGATGGCCGAAGCGAGGGTGTCCGACGCGAGGTGGGGGTCCAGCGTCGGCGGGTCCTGGAACGTGCGGCGAAAGACGTCGCCGTCCGGCGCGCGCGAGTCGTCGGCGGCCGACTGCGCCGCCGTCGAGTCCGACCGCGGCTCCGAGTCCGCGCAGGCCGCCAGCGCAACGGCGGCGACGGCGAGCAGTGCGATGGGCAGGCGCCACTTCAGCTTCATTCGTGTCATCCTCACTCCAACTACTCCCGCTCAACCACTCTCGTCGTTCCTGCGAAGGCAGGGGGAACCTCGCCTCCCCGCTCACCCTGAGGCTCTCGAAGGGCCTGAGCCTGTCGAAGGGCTACTCCTCTTCCTCTGTTCCCACGGTCGTCAGCAGCGACGCCTTGAGCGCCCCGTCGATCCCGCCGTCCAGCACCGCCTGCGGGTCCCGGGTCTCGTAGCCGCTGCGATGGTCCTTCACCAGCTTGTACGGGTGGAGGACGTAGCTCCGGATCTGGTTCCCCCACCCTGGTGATACGTGCTCGCCCTTCAGTCGGGTTTGCTCCTCCGCTCGCCGCTCCATCTCCAGGTCGATCAGGCGGGCGCGCAGGATCTTGAACGCCACCTCCCGGTTCTGCGCCTGCGACCGCTCGTTCTGACACGAGACGGTGACGCCCGTCGGCAGGTGGACGATGCGCACCGCCGTCTCCACCTTCTGCACGTTCTGGCCGCCGTGGCCCCCGGCCCGGAACGTGTCGATGCGCACGTCTTCGTCCTTAATTGTGATGTCCAGCTCCTCCTCCGCCTGCGGCCACACCTCGACCAGGGCGAAGGACGTGTGCCGCAGGTGCGCCGCGTCGAACGGCGACAGACGCACGAGCCGGTGCACGCCCTTCTCCGCCCGAAGCCAGCCGTAGACGTGCCTCCCGGCGATCTCCACCGTGGCGCTCTTGATGCCGGCCTCCTCGCCGGCGGACGTCTCCAGCACCCGCGCCGAGAAGCGCTGCTTCTCCGCCCAACGCAGGTACATGCGGAGGAGCATCTCCGCCCAGTCCTGCGACTCCGTGCCCCCGGCGCCGGAGTGGATGGCCAGGATCGCGTCGCGGTCGCTGTACGGCCCGGCCAGCAGTAGGTCGAACTCCAAGGCGCGCAGGCGCTCCTCTACCTCGCGGGCCTCCTGCGCCAGCTCCTGTGCGAGGTCGGCGTCCTCCTCCTCCGCGGCCATGGCGACCAGTTCCGCCAGGGATGCCGCGGCCTGCTCCTCCCGCCGCCAGGTGTCCACCTCCTCCTTCAGCGCCGACAGTCGGCGGAGGAGGCGTTGCGCCTCCATCGGCGAGTCCCAGAGCGTCGGCTCGGCGGCCTTCCGCTCCAGCTCTGCGACCTGCTGCTCCTTTCCTGCCACGTCAAAGACGGTCCATCAAGTCCTTGATGCGGACGTGAAGTCCCTGGACGTGGCTCAAGAGCTCCTGCATTCCTCACCTCGTTGCTGCCGGCTGCCCGCCGGCGTCTTGCGACTTTCGTGTGTTACGCGTGCGCTGCGACGCGCTCCCCCTCCGCCAGCCGCCCCGCGGCCGCGTGGTGCGCCAGCCGCGTCGGCTCCGGCACCCGGTAGCCGCGGCTGCACGCCAGCGTCAGCCGCACCGCCGCCGCCAGGTCCACCCGATGGCCGATCGACACGAACACCGGCGACACCCCGCTGCGCGTCCGCACCGCCGCACCCACAACCTCGTCGCGGTGCACCAGCTCCGCGCTCGACCCCTGCTCGGCCTCCAACCCCGAGTACCGCCCCACCAGCAGCGACTTCGCGCAGCCGATGGTCGGCACGCCCGCCAGCAGCCCCACGTGGCACGCCAGCCCGAAGCGCCTCGGATGCGCCAGCCCCTGGCCGTCCGCCAGGATGAGATCGGGCGTCACACTGAGGCGCTCCAGGACGTCCAGCACCGCCGGCGCCTCACGGAAGGCCAGCAGGCCCGGCACGTAGGGAAAGCGCGGCGCTGTGTTCGCCGTCCGCACCTCCACCACGGCCATGTCCTCCCATCGCAGGACGACCGCCGCGCTGCGGACCCGCCCGTCGGCGCCCCTGCCGGAGACGTCGATGCCCGTCACGTAGCGGGGCTCGTCCGGCGCCTCGTTGCGTCGGGACACCTGGGAGGCCAGCCGCTCCTGGAGCTCCCGCGCCTCCTGGATGCTCGTCGGCCAGGGGTGGGTCCAGTCGAGTCTCATAGGGCCATTATACATTCGTGGGGCCGCCTCTGATGCTGCCGTGGACGGCTCGCCCGCCAGGGGGCTGCTCCCCATGCGGCGTCGCGCTGCGAGGTATGTGCGAAATGTAAGGGAATTCCAACGGAATTCGCCTATTATGAACGCACTTCATGGCGAGAGGGTTGTAGTTTTGGCGGGACTTGACGGAATATGGTATCATCGCCCCGCGCGACGACCGGTGCCGGGCCCCGCGCGGGCTCGCGCCGGGCATTTGGGGGAGGTGTGGCATGTCCGACACTGCGATGCTGATCACTGCGTTCTCCGGGCTGACCGTCGCGGTTGGCGCGCTGCTGGTATCCGTGGGAGTGCTGTACCTCGTCATGAAGCTCGGCAAGGTCATCGACAGGTTGGGCGGCGGCTAGCAGCCCGCGCGGGCCGTGAGCCCGCGGGCGAGCACACTCGACGACTAGGTGCGGCGCAATAGCCGCACGACCGGCGGTGGAGGCCAAAACTGACCGGCCTGCACCGGAAGAGCGAGGAGGAGGTTCGGGATGACGGACGCTGCTGTTCTGATCGGGGCATTCTCCGGGCTTACCGTTGCCATTGGCGCTCTGCTGGTCTCCGTTGGAGTGCTCAGCCTCCTGACCAGCCTCGGCAACTCCATGAACAAGTAGCCCCGGAAGCCTTCCTCACCGACTCCACAGGACCGGGCGCGGTCCCGGCGCACACGGGTTGCGTCTGCGCTACGCCAGCTTGACACCCTTGGCGGGCCATGGCTACGATTGAGTTCTGCACGCCGAGGTAGCTCAGCGGTAGAGCAGCGGACTGAAAATCCGCGTGTCGGCAGTTCGATCCTGCCCCTCGGCACCACCCCCTCCAGCGCAGGCCCTACCGCCGCGCCCCGCGTGGGCGGGTCGAAGGGAGTAGTATGCCCGCGAAACTGACCGAGTTTGATGCAGCCGAGTACATCACCACCAAGGAGCGTGCGCGGCTGTATCTCGAGGTGTGTGCGGAGGAAGACCCCGGCGACGGCAGCATGGTCCGCGCCGCCTTGAATGACATCGCCAGGGCTCGGAACATGAGCAGGCTTGCGCGTGACGCCGGACTCGACCGGTCGGGGCTTTACCGGGCGCTGTCGGAGGACGGGTTCCCGTCCTTTGCCACGGTCGTGAAGATCATGGGTGCCTTGGGCTTGCGGATGCGCATCGAGGCGTCCGAGCAGCCGCAAGAGTAGCGGCGTCTGGCCTCATGGACTTTGTCGCAAACATCATGTTGATGGGCCTCACATGGCTATTGCTGAAATGGTGGTTCTGGGTCGGGTACGCTTTGTTGCTCACCATTGCCGCCATCGCTAAAAGCCGCCGAAGTTGATCGTATCGTCGAGGAGCACTATGGCCCAAGCACGGCGTCACCATGAGGTAGGAGTGCAAAGGAGGAAGCGATGGCCAAGGCCTGCCTGCTCATTGCGCTGGCGGGGCTGCTGCTCCTCCCACCGTGCGACCGCAGGCCGCACCCGGCGCACAAGTGCATCCCTGCGCCGCCTGCCCTCGCCTCCCATCTTTCAGATGGAACGGTGGACGAGGACGAGAGGCTGACCGACGTCTACGTGGTGGGCAATAACGACGATGGGGCCTACCGCTTCATCGCCGCAAGGTTTCATATGCCAGAGCTGCCATGGCAGGTGCTCACCTGGGCCACGCCCTCGGAGGACCTGGACGACAGCGCCAGGATCAATGCCGTGGACGCGATTACCCGCATTTTCTCCATCTGGGATAAGCCTTTGGAGGGGACAAGAGACTTCGACCCGAAGTACCACGACGACATACGAGCTGCCTGGAAGTGCGTGGACGCTCCCTTCGCCAGCGCAACCCCGGGTAGATTCCTGCTAGCCATAGTCATCGCTGCCCCGCTGCTGCTGTTCCTCGCCCACACTTTCTCCAACTGGGATAGGCCTTTGGAGAGGAGGAGAGACTTCGACCTGAAGTACCACGACGACATACCAGCTGCCTGGAGGTGGGTGGAGTAGTGGGGTGCCGTGGCAGGCTATCAGGGCCATTGGCGGCGTATTCTTCTTGCTAGTGCTGGCCTTTCTTGTGCTAGAAGTGCTTGTGTCGTGACCACTAGGTCCCTCCGCCCGCCCCCCGCTGCCATCTGCCCCTATCCCCTCACCCCCTTATCCCCTACCCTACCCCCATGCCCACCCACGCGCATATCCCGCTCACCCTGAACCCCGACCCGTTCGTGGTGAGCCTGTCGAACCACGCCCCCGCTGAGGGTGCAGGGCGCGCCCTGCCGGCGGGTGAGGGGTGTCCGGCGCAGCCGGACGGCAACCCCCGCCGTCACATCGGCCAACGCCCCAACCCGATGGCCAGGCCGTGTGCCCCCAGCGGGGGCATGGGGGCCGCAGGCCCCCAAAGAAAACACCCGAGGGCGGGCGGGTGGGCCCAACCAACGTCGCCAAACCTGGCCAGGTTCTCCTCTACGGAGGGCCGGCTGGCCGCCCCTGCCTGGAGGTTGTTTCACACCCCCCTTTTTCGGCCCATTCCCCTATCTGGACCTTGTTCCGCGGTTGTTCCGAGCGGCGTTTGTCTCCTATCTGCCGCCGACGACTCAATCCCGCGACTGCGAAACAACCTCCAAGCTGGCCCCCCTCTCCCACGGCAAAGCAAAAGGACAATTCCAACCTGCGCCCCATCCCACCGCGCAACAACCGCGATTCAACCGCAAAGCTGTTTCAACCCTTCGCCGCGAGCTCCCAGGCACGGAGGAGCCGGAAAAAACGCCCGAACACAATTCAATGCAATGCAATCTCACAGCGCAGCCCTGCTCGTGGGTTGAAACCCTGCCCTCGTCGTGCCTATAATCGCGCCAACTAGGCGTACAGGAGTGGTGTGATGATAAACGGATTTAGAGTGGTGGACGCGGACGCCCACATGCAGGAGCCCGCGGACCTGTGGGACAAGTACGTTGAGCCCGCCTTCTACGACCGGCGGCCCATCGTCAAGGAGACCATGCACCGCATCTACTACCTCTACGAGCCCAGCGAGCTCTTCCCCGCAGAGGGCCTGCCCAACTCGGTGTGGAAGTGGCGCCCGGAGCGCATGTACGAGCACATGCCGGCCAAGTACAACCAGGCCTATGACGCCTGGTGGAGCGCGGAGAGCCGCCTGATCGACATGGCGCGCTACGGCTGGGACAAGATGGTCTGCATCCCCGGCATCGGCTCCGCCCCCATCAAGCAGGAGGGCAGGGACCCGGACCTGATGTGGGCGCTCGTCAGGGCCTACCACAACTGGGCCCACGACTTCTGCAGCACGGACGCCGAAAAGCTCAAGATGGTCGTCGCCCTTCCCTCCTACGACCTGGAGCGCGCCGAGCTCGAGACCCGGCGCGCGGTGACGGAGCTTGGCGCCGTGACGGTGCTCATGCCCAAGGCCCGCGAGGGCACCTCCTGGCACGACTCTGACTACGACCGCTTCTGGCACACGGTGACGGACCTGGACGTGCCCGTGGCCTTCCACGGCGTGACCAGCGGCTCGCCGCACTCCAGCAGCCGCTACGGGGGCATCCCCGGCGCGCTGTTCGCCCTGCAGCACGTCATCGGCTTCCCCGTCGAGAACATGATCTCCATGGGGCACCTGATATACACCGGCATCCTGGAGAAGCACCCGGACCTGCGGGTGAGCTTCCTGGAGGGCAACGCCGGATGGCTGCCGTTCTGGATGGGCCGCCTGGACGACCACGCCGTGGGCCGTCAGTCGGTCTTCTACCAGGACGACACGATGAAGATGAAGCCCAGCGAGTACTTCGCCCGCCAGGTATTCGTGGCGTGCGACGGGGACGAGCTTGGACTGTCGGCCGTGATCGACATCCTGGGCAACGACCGGCTGATCTGGAACACGGACTACCCGCACTCGGACGCACCGGACCCCGACAAGGCGCTGCCGGACCTCTTGGACCAGCCGATATCGGAGGAGAGCAAGCGCAAGATCCTGTGGGACAACCCGGTCGCACTCTTCGGCTCGCGCATCGAGGGCTAGGGGGGCGCTAGCGGACGTAGCGGGCCCGGGCAGGGAGGTGGCGCATGGGCGCGATCGAGGAGATTACGCTGTCGCGTCGCGCCGACCTGAGCCGTCCGCCCCAGGGGGATGATCGCTACTACACGCACCGGCTGAACCATCCTCTCCTTCGCAGCAAGGTGCCGGTCGACTTCTGCATGGAGGCCGCGCGCCTCCTCTTGGAGCGGCCGGGCCGGGTGCTTATCAGCACGGGCTTCTTCCAGGCCCAGCCCTTCGAGCAGCCGGTGCAGGGCGGCACCACGGAGGCCGACGGCCCCGCAGGCGCCTACGCCCTGGGCATGGCGTTGGAGAAGCTGGGCTCCCGGGCCACGTACGTGGTCGATCGGTACTGCATGATCCCCTTCATCGACCTACCCGGCGCCGACGACGTGGTGGACTACCCCATCGTCGGCCACGAGGAGAGCCGGGCCTTCGCCCAGAAGCTGCTGGCGGAGAAGCGCCCCACGGTGGTCGTCGCCACGGAGCGGCCGGGCATCACCGTCACGGGCCAGTACCAGAACTCCCGGGGCTGGGACCTGTCGAACTTCATCGCCAAGCACGACTACCTGTTCGAGCACCCGGCGACCATCGGCATCATCGACCGGGGCAACGAGATCGGCGGCGGCAACATCGCTGCGTACCAGGACATGATCGACCCTCCGCTGGGGGCCAACGCCTGCGCGACGCGGGTGAGCCACCTGGTCTACGGCGGCTCCTGCAACGGCGGCGCCTACGCTGTGGTGGCGGCCCTCTCCGTGCTGTCGAACTGCAACCTGCTCATCACGCCCGACGAAGAGAAGGAGCTCATCGACGGCTGGACGGAGCGCGGCGTGACCGACGGCGGCGGGCAGCCCAACCCGGTCTACGAGCCGACGCTGCCCACCCTGCACGCGCTGCTGGACCAGATGGGGCTGCCGCGAGGCTAGCGCCGGGTCATCTCGTCGGCGAAGCCGAAGAGCTCCGGCAGCCCTCCGGTGTGCACGAACACGACCGTCTCCGACGACGTGAACGCGCCGCGCCGGATGTGGTCGACCAGGGCGGCGAGGGCCTTGCCCGTGTGCAGCGGCTCCAGGATGATCGCCTCGTGCTCCGCCATAAGCCGCACGGCCTCGACGGCCTCCGGCGTCACCGCCGAGTAGCCGTCGCCCACGTAGCCCTCGACCTGCGTCAGGTCGCTCTGCTCCAGTGCGAGGGGAAGCCCCAGGTACTGGGCGGCGCTGTTGGTCCACCCCAGCACGTCGGCGAAGTACGTGGCGCGGTCGGAGTAGATGATGCCGGTCACCTGCCAGGGTAGCCCCAGGGCCCTGGTCGCCAGCGTGATGCCGCCGTGGGAGCCGCCCGCGGGCATCCATATCGTCGCCTCGCTCACGCCCAGCGCATCGAGCTGCCCCTCGATCTCCATGGCGGCGTTCACGTAGCCCATGACGCCGGAGGGGCGCACCCTGGGTTCGAAGGGCTGGACGAAGGGGGTGTGGCCCTCGCTACGCAGGCGGTCGGCCAGCTCGTTGGTGTAGGCGTGGACCTCCTCCGTCTCCTCCGTGTCGATGAGGTGCAGCTCTGCGCCCATGAGGTCCAGGAGCAGGCGGTTGGCGTCCATGTGCTTGTTGCTGCCGCCGGGCACGACGCAGACGTAGCGGAGCCCGCCCCTGCGCGCCGCCGAGCCCGAGACTCGGGCGTTGTTGGACAGCGACGGGTAACGCATGGGCAGGTTGATGTTCACCCACACGTCGCAGCCCCTGTCCCGCACGTGCCCGACGACGAACTCCATGTGCCGGACCTTGTTGCCGCCAAAGCCCAGCCCCGTCAGGTCGTCGCGCTTGACCAGGATGCGGGGCCCGCCCAGCGCGCGGGTCAGGTTGGGCGCTTCCTGCAGAGGCGTGGGCAGCGGCGCGAGGGGAAACCGCGGCTGGCGGTCCAGCGCTGCTCGGAGCTCCTGGCGGGTCATCGGCGGCTGGGGCATGGGGGCCTCCAGAGGCGGGTTGCCGCCAGTATCCCGCCGGTGGGCCGCGGCGTCAATCGACGGGCGCGGCCGCGTGCCGGGGGTGGTATCATCGGGCCGAGCACACGCTGACCGGGAGGACGACCATGACGCTGGACCCAACGTTGCCGGAGGACAGGTGGGTGCAGGTCAACGGGCTGAACCTGCACTACCTGGACTGGGGCGGCGACCGGACGAAGAAGCCCCTCATCCTGATGCACGGCATCGGCGGGCACGCGCACCAGTTCGACGACTTTGCGCCGCTATGGGCGGAGACGCACCACGTCGTCTCACTCGACGCGCGAGGCTGCGGCGACAGCGACTGGTCGAAGGAGGGCTACGCCGTGCAGTCCTTCGCCACGGACGTGGCCGAGATTGCGAAGAAGCTCGGCCTGTACCCCTTCGACTACTACGGCTACTCGCAGGGGTCGCGCATCGGCATCGCGCTGGGCGCGTACTACGGCGACCTCATCGACCATCTCGTGCTGGGGGATTTCGGCCCGGAGCCGGACCCCTCGCCGGCGGGGCGGGAGACGGGGCGTCGGCGGATGCAGGGGCAGGCCCAGCGGCCTCGGGGCTTCTTCAGCGCCCAGCAGGCCTTCGACTGGCACCGGGGACAGGACCCCGCTGCCTCCGACGACCGGGTCTGGCGGGCCGTGAAGTACGGCTACCGGCGCAACTGGGACGGCATCCTGGTGCCCAAGACGGACCCGGAGATCGCATGGCTGACCGGTCGCACGGCCCTGAAGGAGAGTCCCTTCCTGTGGGCCTGCGTCCCCAGGATCTCCTGCTCCACACTGGTGCTCCGCGGGGAGACGAGCACGGTCCTGGACCGGGCCCAGGCGGAGAGGGTGGCTGCCCTCATCCCCGGCGGCAGGGGGCGCTTTGGCGAGGTGCCGGGCGTGGGCCACGGCCTGCACGGGGAGGACCTGGAGGGGACGACGGGGGTGATTCGGGCGTTCCTGGAGGCGTGAAGGGGGAAGCAATCGTGCGCCGGTTCACTGTCCGGCGCACGATGAGAGCTGACCTATGAGTCGTGAAATCGAGAACGCTTCGGCGAGAAGGGCCTAGCCCTTGCCGATGCGGAACATCCGGGTGCCGCAGCGTGGGCAGGTGCCCTCAGTGGCGGGTCGGCCGTTCTTCAAAGTGACCTGTTTGGCGTTGTTGATCTCCCGCCGGTCGCGACACTTCACACAGTAGCCCTGCATCTCTCCTCCTTCTATTGGCAGGCTTAGGCGTATCTTAGGCACGAGTCACGCCTGAGCGCAAGGGTTTTCAAGCGGATTTCCGACACAGTCCGCGACGCCTGGGGACGTTGGTTGCGAGACAGTGTTTGCCCTCCACCTCGCCCTGCACTAGGATGGGCGTGCACTGCGGCGAACGGGCTTGGGTTGCGACCGCTACCCCGCACCGCGCAAGGAGGCATGATGGAATACAGACCACTGGGCGACACCGACGTCCTCATACCGGAGATTGGGCTTGGCACGTGGGCCTACACGGGCGGGGACACGCCTCTGCGGCGCGGCGTGGAACTGGGCGCGACGCTCATCGATACGGCGGAGGTCTATGGGACCGAGGAGGCGGTGGGCAGCGCCATTCGGCCGATTCGCGACGGGGTGTTCCTGGCGACCAAGGTCTCGCCGGAGCACTTTCGTCGCAAGGACGTCCTCGCAGCCGCCGACGGCAGCCTGAGGAGGCTGGGCATCGACCACATCGACCTGTACCAGCTCCACTGGCCCAACGACGCCATTCCCATCGAGGAGACGATGGGCGCCATGGAGGATCTGTGGCAGGCGGGGAAGGTGCGCTACATCGGCGTCAGCAACTTCTCCGTGGCGCAACTGAAGGGCGCCCAGGCGGCGCTGTCCCGCACGAGGGTGGTCTCGAACCAGGTGAAGTACAGCCTGGCAACGCGCGACATCGAGGCCGACCTGTTGCCCTATTGCCAGGAGACGCAGGTCACCATCATCGCCTACAGCCCGCTGGAGCAGGGGATGGACCGCCTCGCCGGCGGTCGCCGCCGAGCGGCGCTGGGCGAGGTGGCGGCCCAGGCGGGGAAGACGGAAGCCCAGGTGGCGCTGAACTGGTGCACGGCCAGGGAGGGCGTGGTCGCCATCCCCAAGGCCAACTCCGTGGCGCACGTGGAGGAGGACTGCGACGCCTCGGGGTGGAGGCTCACGCCGGATCAGATCGCGCTGCTGGAGCAGGCCTTTGGGTAGCGCCCGTTAGCGGTACTGGGGCACGCCCAGGCCGTAGGCGTTGGTGTTGTCCAGGGCCAGCATGGACTGGTGCACGGTGCTCGCCACGTCGACGATGAAGCGGTCCTGCTGCGGCACCGTCCCCAGGGCGAACTTGGTCATCACGGCGATGGCGTAGGGCCGGTTCGGCAGGTAGACGATGCCGGCGTCGCAGCGTACGCGGTCCATGCCGCCCGGCTTGTTCGCCAGTGGGACGCCGGTTGGGACGACCTGGCTCAGCGGGCTGGCCTTGGACTTCTTGATGATCGACAGACACTGCTCCGCGACCCAGGGGGAGGGGCGGCCCGCCTGCAGGTGCTCCAGCATGGCCACGCACTCGGCGGGGGTGGAGACGTTCTCGTCGTTGCGGGCGACGGCGGCCTTGTCCTGCATCTTGCGTCGCAGCATCGTCTTCGTGAGCCCCAGGTCGCGTAGCAACGCGTTGGTGCCCTCGATGCCGGCCATGTCGATGCAGAGGTTGGTGGCCGTGTTGTCGGAGACGATGATCATGAGGACGGCCACGTCCAGGATGCTGAGCTCCACGTCGCGCTCCATCGAGGCCAGGACGCCGCTGCCCGGCACGTGCACGTCGGACGTGATGCGCATGGTCTCGTTGATGTCCAGCTCTCCGCGCTCGGCCCTGGCCAAGAGCTGGGTGAGGATGTGGATCTTGATGGTGGAGGCGGTGGGGAAGACCTCGTCGCCGTTGATCGACAGGGTCTGGCCGCCGACCAGGTCCTTGACGGCGACGCCCGCCACGCCGGCGAACTTGCGGACCTTGCGGGATACCCTCTTCTCCAGGCGTTCCCAGAGTAGCGTGCTGCTCATGGCGACCTCCACTGCGGCTCGAACGTGAGACCGATGGTAGCGCAAATCTCCAGGCTTTGACAGGGGGCCGACGCTGCCCGTATAGTTGAGCCTCGCATTCCTGCATATGGGGGAGCTATGGGCTGGGCCGAGACCATCGTCGACTGCCTCAAGGCTGAGAAGATCTCCCTTGTTCCCTACGTCCCGGACATCAGCATCTTCAACGTAACCAAGCTGCTGGAGGACGACCCCTTCTTCCACGTGGTGCCCTGCACTCGGGAGGAGGAGGCCATCGGCATCGCCGCCGGGGGGTACGCGGTGGGGCGCAACGCTACGGTGTTCATGCAGTCCAGCGGCTTCGGGAACACGGTAAACGCCATCGCCAGCCTGTGCATCCCCTGCCGCATCCCCATCCCCATGTTCATCAACCTGCGGGGCGAGGTTGGCGAGTTCAACATCGCCCAGGTGCCGATGGGGCGCGCGACCCGGCCCATCCTGGACGTGCTGGGCATTCCCTTCTACACGATCGACGACGAGGCGAACGTGGGGCGAGTAGTGGCCGGCGCCCTGAAGCTCTGCTACGCGAGCCGGGAGCCCTTGGCCCTGTGCATGACGCCGCTGCTCCACGGAGGCAAGCTTGCTTAGACTCGACGCCACGAAAGTCATCCTGAAGCACCTGTCCGACGAGCCGGTGGTGCCCAACCTGGGCCCCACGGCGGACGAGCTGTGGCACGCGCAGGACCGTGACCGGAACTTCTACACGTACGGCTCTATGGGGCTGTGCTCCTCCATCGCCCTGGGCATGGCGCTGTCCGTGCCTGACACCATCGTCTCGCTGGACGGCGACGGCTCGCTGCTGATGAACATGGGGGCCATCGCCACCATCGGGCGGGAGAAGCCGCGGAACCTCATCGTGGTGGTGTGGGACAACGAGATGTGGGGGCAGACCGGCGGACAAGCCACGCACACGGCCTACGGGACGGACCTGGAGCAGGTGGCCCGGAGCTGCGGCATAGCCAAGACGGCCACGGTGCACGACCTGGAGGGCCTGGACAGCATCTTCCAGCAGGCGCTGGGCGAGGAAGGCCCCTGGTTCATCGTGGCGAAGGTGCAGGACCCGCCGGAGCCGATGCCGCTGTGCCCCAACGAGCCGGAGATGACGCTCTACCGCTTCCGCCGCACCTTCGTCGGCCAGGAGTCGCCCAGCCACTAGCGCGCGAGGGCGCGGGGTTTGACATCTCGTGGCGCCGGTGCTACAGTTCCCTTACCACCCCTATCGCTTCGCCGGTAGGGTCGAGACCGCCCTTCGTGGCGGTCTCTGTCTTTGAAAGGGAGGGGGGATTGATTACCAATCTCTATGTGGATGGGTTCAATCTCTACTACCGGGCTGTCCGAGGAACAACTCACAAGTGGCTGAACCTTCGCGAACTCGCCGAGACACTCTTCCCTCACGACACAATTCGCCAGATCTGTTACTTCACTGCTCTCCTCGATGCGCGCCCCGACGACCCAGGTCAACCCCGTCGACAGCTGGTGTACCTCAGGGCTCTGGCGACCCTGCCGGGCTTTGAAGTGCACTATGGCACATTCCGATCCGGGACCAGGCTGCGTCCATTGGCCGAAGGCGTGCCTGGACTCCCCAACCGTGTTCGAGTCATGAACTCAGAGGAGAAAGGCTCAGACGTGAACCTGGCTACCCGTCTCCTCGTGGACGGCTTCAACGGGGTGTACGAACAAGCGGTGGTCGTGTCCAACGACGCGGACTTCGCTGGCGCGATGCGATACGTGAGAGACGGCCTCGGCCTTCGGGTAACGTTGGTCAATCCCGACGCCAAGAACCCGAGTCCTAGGGAGTTGGCCAACGCCGCCACCTACATCAAGCGCCTCTGGAAAAGCCATCTGCGACGGTGCCAGTTTCCTGAAGCGCTGACCGATGAGTTCGGCGTTATCACGAAACCAGAAGGCTGGTGACGCCAGTCAAGCTGCGAGCAGCCACAGGTCAAAATGCCACTGTGCGCCTTGACCTTCGCTGCGGGCCCTAGTCCGACTTCAGAAGCGCGGGGCGGACGCGGGTGTTCCAGTAGTCATTCTCCGCGTCCTGCCGGAGCTCCTCTACAAGCTGCGCCGTCTCTGCTCCCAGCAGGTCGCCGAGTTCGGCGGCGGTGCGGTCCCCGGCCAGCTTGGTCACCGCCTCCCGCAGCTTCATCACGTACTCGGCGACGTCGTAGGCGGCGCGGTCGGAGGCGGACCGAGTCTGCAAGGCCTCGAGCTTCTCCAGCCAGTCCAGGCCTCGCTCTGCGTCCTCGAACTGGTCACCCAGCGCGTTTCTCGTGCTCATGTGTTGTCCTCCAGCGTTGTCGCCGGGCACGCACGGCCCCGGCGCGGCCATGGGCTAGCTTAGCGATAACTCGCATGGTGGAGCAACCTGGCGCCTCAGGCCCCACGGGCCACGAAGACCAGCTCACCGGGCGCTGACGGGCCCACGGGGCTTCGATCGAAGTCGCCGTAGACCGCCTCCACCCGGAACCCGGCTCGTACCAGGAGGTGCTCCAGCTCGTAGCGGAAGAAGTAGCGCAGGGGGAAGGGGTCGACGAGGCGCTCCTGCCTGCCGTCGGGGTGCGTTACGTAGTAGACGAACTCGACGTGGATGACCTGGTTGGTGAGGTCCACCGCGGCGTTCCGGTCCCTCCTGGCGACGGTCCGGCCGTCCGGCATGACGAAGGGCTGCTCGATCTCCGACTCCTCGAGGTACTTGGGATCCACCAGTCTCGGTAGGCTGGGGTTGAACACGTCCAGGGCGAGGACGCCGCCGGGCGCCAGGTGGCGGTGTGCGGAGGCGAGGCACGCCATCTGCTCCTCGACGGTGACGAGGTGTTGGAAGGAGCGAAAAGGTATGGTCACCAGGTTGAAGCGCCGTCCCAGGTCGAAGCTGTGCATGTCGCCGCGGGTGAGGCGCACGCGGCCCTGGACCTCGGGCGCCTCCTGCGCTAGCTTGCTCCGGCAGACCGACAGCATGCTGGCCGACAGGTCAAGGCCGGCGATCTCGACGCCTGCCCTAGCCGTGGGCAGCATCACCCGGCCCGTGCCGCAGCCCAGCTCCAGCACCGGCCCGCCGTGCTCCGTGGCCAAGTCGGTGTAGAAGGCGATGTCCGGGCGCTGTTGGTACAACTCCATGTGGTCGTAGAAGTCTGCATGGTAGAAGTCCACATATGGCCCGTGGGAATCGTCCATCAGAGTTCTCCTGCGAGGATTGGTATGCGCCTCTGCCTACGTCTCCAGGTCCGCCACGACAGGGACTTCCACGCACCGCTCCAGGAGCGGACACGATACGCAGTCGAGGAGGAGCTTCTGTGGCGTCCTCGTCGTGCGATGAAAGCCGGCGCGCTCGAAGAGCCGCAGGGCGTGGTCGTTCACGAGCGAGTAGAGTTGCTGGAACCCGCGGCGCCGCGCCTCCGCCTTGGCCGCTTCGATGAGCTGGAGGCCTAGGCCATGGCCGCGGTAGTCGTCGTGCACGGCCAGGGAGCGCAGCTCGGCCACCAAGCTGCGGTCGTCGCCGAAGCCTTGGGGCTCGATTCCGAACCGGTCCAGCGGCAGCTTCCGCTCGAGCTCGGCGGTCACCTCCCGGTAGTTGGCCGGCATGCCGTAAACGGCCACCGACACGCACCCGACCACCTGGCCCGAAGGGGCGACGCCCGAGAAGAAGCGCCCGCGGCCGTCGTCCGCCAGGGTCGTCAGGATGCTCTGCGGGCTGACGGGCAGCAACGAGCCGGACCCGTCGACCTTGAAGCGCTCATCGCCGATGAGCGCGGCGATGACCGGCACGTCCCGTGCCTCGCTGGGGCGGATGATGGCGCTCTCGCTTCTCATGGTTGAGTCTGAATCGCCTTGGGTGAAGTGGTGGTAAGACCAGCCGTCTGCTCCCATTCCGGTCGCAGCAGGTAGTAGTAGACGTGGTCGATTCGGGGATAGCCTGGTCTTGGGTCCTTGTCCTGGCTGCGCAACACGCCCTCCCTGGCCATGCCCAGCCGCTCCATCACCCTCCAGGACCGCTGGTTGCGGACGTCCGCACTCGCCCAGATCCTCTGTAGTTCTCGTTCGCCGAACCCCCAATCGATCACCGCGCGGACGGCCTCCGTCATGAGCCCCCGTCCCCAGTACGACTTGGCCAGAGCGTAACCGATGCCAGCCGTATGGTGCTTCCGGTCGAGGTACAAGGCGATGCTGCCGATGACGGCGCCGCCAAGGACTATCGCCCAGGGAAGCTCCGTGTCCGGCGCCAGCATCCTGCCCGCGACGAACTCCTCGGCGTTCCGTCGGGTGTACGGCTGGGGCACAACATCGAGAAGGTACTCCGCCCACGCGGGGTCGCTGGCGTATCCGAACACGTCGTCTACGTCCCCCGGCCCGAACGGGCGCAGCGTGAGTCGAGGCGTGGTGAGCTGCGGGAGGTCATCGCGATGGGTCGTGCGGTATGGGTGTGATGGGGATGGAGGTGTGGGAGGCAGCGGCCTGTCCGTCCCCTTCCACTCTTCCCTCAACACGGCATAGGTGACCTCATCGGTGCGCTGTCCCCGCAGGAATTCGGCGCTCCGGTGCGTCCCTTCGTGCGTCATCCCGAGCTTCTCCATGACCCGTCGTGAGCGCTCGTTCCGCGAGTCGGCGCGGGCGAAGACCTTCGCGAGCCCGTATTCGCGGAAGCCCCAGTCGATAACTGCGACGGCCGCCTCGACGGCCAGTCCCTGACCCCACAGAGCCCTCGCCACGTCGAACCCAAGCTCCGCTGCCTGGTGCTCGAGGTCGACGGTCAGATCGATGAGGCCAGCGATACGGTCGTCGAGGACCATGGCGAACTTGGCGTTCCGGTCCCACGATGCCACCACCGACCGTGCCACCATATGCTCAGTCGCCCCACGATCGTACGGGTGTGGGTAGAACTCCGCCCACAGCGGGTCGCTTGCGTACGCCAGCACCTCATCGACGTCGGACAGTCTGAAGGGCCTGAGCAGCAGTCGCGCCGTCCTCAACTCCGTTGGAGTGGTCACCGTTCTGTGCTCCCTTCCCTAGAAACAGTAAGGCCCACTGCTCCTGGTCCGCAGTGGGCCCTGTTGGCGCCTTCCGTTGTGCTTGTGTCTACGTTCTGCTCAACGAGGCATCCGGCCCACGCGCAGCGCATCGTCGCGCTCGCGGCGTAAACGCCGGAGCGGCATTGGTGGCTCGAATGGTGCGCAGATGCCTCATGAGGGGGAGAGTATAGGCGTAGTGAGCGAGCCCTGTCAACGTATGGGCAGTACAGGGACACCGCCGTCACTCCGCCGAAATCGACAGCCCCTCGATGAACTCCAGGCCCGGCAGCTTCGCCAGCTCCTGCGGCGCCAATTTCAGCTTGCCGGACCGGCTGCCCGCCCCGACGATGATGTAGTCCATATCCAGCAGGCGCACGTCGGCGTAGACCGGCAGCCCCGGCGGCAGCGCCAGCACCGTGACGCCGCCGATCATCTGCCCCGTCACCTCACGCGTCTGCTCCTCAGAGGCGAACGACGCCCGCGACACCCCCATGAGCCCGCGCACACGTCGGTTCACGTCCAGCCGGTCGCAGGCCCGCACGAGCGCGGCGCAGTAGGCCGCCGGACCGCGCTTGCTGGCCACGATGATCGTGTTGGCGGAATGGGGCAGGTCATAGCCGTACTTCTCGCAGAAGTCCGCCGTGGCGGCGTACTGCGGATCGATCTCGATCCACTCCCATCCTGCGATGCCCAAGTCCTCCAACGCCGCTCGCACCCGCCCTTCGATGTCTTCCGTCGTGCTCATTGTTCTGTTCCTCCGGCGCCCAGCCCTTGCAATTGTCTCAGCAGCGGCCATCATACTACCAAGTCGAGACCGCCCGGGACGAGGCAGCATGCACGAGCCGCCGACAATCCGAACGGCCACCTCGGCTGACACCGAGGTCATCGTACGCATCTACATCGACTCGTGGAACGCGAGCTACGGCGAGGTCCTCGACCAAGCGGACCGGACGGTGACGGAGGAGCTCACCGGACGCTGGCGGCGCGACCTTGGCCGGCCCCTGCCGTACCGATGGTGGGTGGCCGAGCGCTCTGCATCGATCGCTGGCTTCATCGGCATTGGCCCGAGCCGCGACCCGGTCGACCCCCGGCTGGGCGAGGTCGATACCATCGCTGTCGACGAGCCGCACTGGCGGACCGGGGTCGGCACGGCGCTGATGTCGATTGCCGTCCGCCACCTTGTCTCGGACGGCTACGACGATGCGATACTATGGACGGTCGAGAACTACGAGCGCGGTCAGTCCTTCTACGAGGCTATGGGATGGCGACGGGACGGAGGAGTCCGCGACGGGGGTCGGCAGGTCCGTTTCCGGCGGGGCCTGGCGGCACTGAGAGAGCGCTGAACCTGCGACTCGTCCGGCACGGCGAGAGCACGGCGAACGCCGAGGAGCGCTGGCAGGGCCGCGCCGACTTCCCACTGTCGCAGGCCGGCGCGCGGCAGGCGGAGCGGCTGCGGTCGCGGCTGGAGCGCGAGGGCTACACGCCGACGCGCATCTACACCAGCCCGCTCAGCCGTGCGCTCGAGACCGCCCGCATCGTGGCGTCCGGCTGGGACCGCGCCGTCGAGTCGTGGGACGACCTCGTGGAGAGTGACGTTGGAGCGTTCACCGGCCTGACCCACGCCGAGGTGGAGGAGCGGTTCCCGGAGGTCGCCCGCGACTTTGGCGCAACGCGCGACCTGGACCTGATCGACGGCGCCGAGACCCACGTCGAGCGCACCGCCCGTGCGCAGCGTGCGTCGACCGCCTCATACGCGACCACGGCAACGCGGACAGCGTGCTGGTGTTCACCCACGGCGGCATACTGACCCACATCGTCGCGCAGCTTCTGGGGACGGACCGGCTGTGGTCGCTGGACATTTGCAACACGGCGGTCTTCGAGTTCTCCATCGACGCGGACAGGTGGCGCGAGGACGGCCAGGCCCGCACGAACATGAACCTGTGGCACATCGTCCGCTTCAACGACGCATCCCACCTGGACGAGGTGCACGATGCCGATTGACGTGCCGACCGGACCAGGCGGTGCGGACCACAGGAAGCCGCTCGCGCCTGGGTACTCCTGCTACATGTGCGAGGTCGTCGAGGGAAGGGCCGAGAAGGGTATCGTCGAAGAGACGGACCTGACGCTCACCCTGGTGAACTGGGCCCAGTTCGAGGTCGGCCAGGTCTACGTCATCCCCAGGCGCCACGCTCCCACGCTGTTCGACCTGACGGACGAGGAGGCGGAGGCCGTGATGCATGCCGTCCGCAGAGTGGCCGACGCCCTCCTCCGAGCATACGATCCCGACGGGCTCAACCTGATCCAGAACAACGGCGTGACCGCCGGTCAGAGCGCGCCGCACTTCCACATGCACGTCGTCCCCCGCCGCAGAGTCGGCAGCGACTGGGGCAACGGCCCTCCCCACATCGCCATCCTCGAGGGCAAGAAGCCCATACGACCGGAGCGCGACGTCATCGTCAGCCTGGAGCGGGAGCACGAGGTGGCGGAGCACGTTCGGAGGCATCTTCGGTGAGTTACGGCGCCCGGTCTTCCTCCAGGCGCTTGCCCATGCTCACCACGTCGTCCACGGCATAGCCGATGCTCCTGTAGAAGCCGATGACATCGCCGTTCGAGCTCCGCACCTGCAGGTTGATCTTGGGGCAGCCCGCTGCTCGCAGGAGCGCCTCGGCCTCGTCCATCATGCGGCGCCCGAAGCCTCTCCGTCGGCAGTCGGAGGCGACGGAGAGGTAGTTGATCCAGCCCCGATGGCCTTCGTAGCCAGCCATGACTGTCGCAACGAGGCGAGCGCCCAGCAGGCCGACGAGGAACATCTCGCGCTGGGCGTGGAGCTTGCGTCGGATGTCCTTGACAGGGTCGTTCTGGGGGGCAACCAGTCCGCACGCTCGCCACAGCTCGACCACGGCGTCCTGGTCGGCTTCCATGTACGGCCGGATCTCCAGCTCCGTCATGCCTCTCCTTGGTTTATATCGAGACAGAAGCGTACCCTGTCGTGGGCGACTGTGTACAGGGCCAGCGTGGCGTATACTACGCCCACAAGCCCTAACGACAGCGAGGGGCTGCGTGGCCTCCATGATGAGCCTCCAAGGACGGCACAGTGGCTGACGAACGCGAACATGCATCGACGGAGCAGCAGCAGGCCGTGCCGGTCGCGGTGGCGGAGTACGTGGCATCGCTGCCGGAGCGGCTGGTCCGCAGCGCCGCGGCCGCGGGCGGAGGCGTGCTGCTCGAGACGTCGAACCTGATACTGCCGCCGCCGGTGCGGCAGCACTCGAAGCTGTACCAGGCCACGGTGGCCCGGATGATCCGCATCACCGTTGAGTTCGTCGGCGGCGTCACCGGCCGCTACCCGGCGGAGCGCATGGACGCCCACGAGCTTGCCGTTCGGAAGCTGGGCGGCAACGCCGTGGAGATGGCAAGCATCGTGGCGATTGGCTTCTCGCCGCTCTGGCTCCTCGCAGCGGCCTCGGACGTGACCGGCGGCGTGCGCACGTACCTGGACGCGTTCGTCAGCGAGCTCAAGAGCACGGGCGCGCTGGCCGAGTCCGCCGACGTGTCGTCGGTCGACGGCCTGCTCGCGGCGCTGGAGGGCACGTCGGGCCAGGTGGCCGACACCATCGACATCCCGCCGCTGACCATCGAGCACATGCGCGTCAGCCTCGAACAGTTCCGGCGGCAGGCCGACGCAATTCCCGGCCCGAACGACCTTGCCGGGCTGTACAACGACCTGACCGAGGTGGCGCGGGAGCAGGACCGCTCCCTCCTCTTCATGTCATCGCTGGTTGCCGCCGGCGCCATACACGCGGGCATCCAGCTAGGCAATGCGCACATCCTCTCCTTCTACAGCGACTCCCTGGCGGCGATTCGCAGGGAGGGCGTGCCCGCATACTTGGGACGTATCAGCCAGCCATACCTTGACGCGGCCACCGACCACCTCCGCCCCAGCAGCGCAGCGCACACGCCCAGGCTGGCCCGCCGCGGCTTCGCCATCCTGCGGCGACCGCGACGGGAGGTCCCCGCGCTCCTGGCGCGCGTGCGGTCGATGGTGAAGAGAGACCGAGAGTAACGGGACTACCTACAGCGCCTCGCCGGGGACACTCGCATCGGATTGGCCCCGGGGCAACCCCTGCCGTATCCGCTGGAACTCGGAGGCGACTTCGGCGCCGATCATCAGCACCAAGCCGGACAGGTACGCCCACACCATCAGCACCACCGCGGCGGCCAAGACCCCGTAGACCTTGTCGTATGTAGCGTAGTTCTCCAGGTAGAAGACGAAGAGGCTCTTGGACACGTCGAACAGGAGCGCGGCCACCAGGGCCCCCGGCCAGACGTACCGCCAATGAGTGCGGGCGTAGGGCGCGATCTTGTAGACGAGTAGGAATATCAGGAACGAGAACAGAAAGGGCAGAGGGCGGGCCAGTGCGTTGGCCCCGTCGTTCTCCAGGAATGCGAGCCGTCCGAGGACCGGCAGCTCCTCGTTGCCCAACAGCTGCAGCACCGCCGTGGCGATCACCGACAGGAGGAATAGCGGCGCAACGCTGAAGGCCATGAGAAAGTGTCGTGACTTTTCTTTTAGGAAGGGCCGGTCGTAGGGCACGTCCCAAGCCCGGTTGACCGCCCGGTTGATGGCCCCGAAGAGCAGGGTGGTGGACCACACCAGCCCCACGACGCTGACTACCCCCAGCAGGCCCCGTATGCTCTCCAGGGCCTCGACGTTGGAGGTCAGTGTGCCTGCCGAGCCTGGGAGATAGGTGTGGAAGAAATCGAAGACCTCCCGCTCCACCCTGTCCGCTTCCATCATCAGGCTGAACAGGCTGACCATCCCAATGGCCAACGGGAACAGGGAGAGGAGGGCGTAATAGGAGACCGAGGCGGCCTGGTCCCCCGCGAAGTCATCGCCCAGTTCCCGCCACGTGCGGCGCGCCAGCTCCGTCACGATGACCACCGCCGGGCGCTGCCGCAGCCATCCGAGGGCGCGAGGGAGGCTGCGCGCGACGGCCCTGAGCGTCCGGGCTAGCGTCGCGAGGTAGTGCAGCGCTCGTTTTAGGTACGCCGCAAGCACACTCACACGGCCATTATAGAGGGACGCTGGAGGTTGCAGGCCGCCACGAGACGATGGCCTGTCGCCGCGGGGCCACGCCCCGGACCACCATGCCCGCGGGGGTCGCTTCCAGTAGGTCGTTCGCGGCGGCGCGCAGCCGCTCGTCGGCCTCGGAGCCTTCCTCGACGGCCAGGCGGCGTCGAAGCTGCTCCAGAGCCCCGTCGCGGTCTGCGTCGAGCACGGGGGCCTCGGCCCTGAGCATCGTGACGTCGGGGTAGACGTCCATCGCCCACAGCAGGGCGAGTACCATCGGGAGGCCGGGCAGGGGCGCGGGCGCCGACCCGTGGACGCGCTGGTGGAAGGGGGCCTCCATCGCGCCCGGCGTCTCCATCATCTCCACGAGTACGACGCGGTCCCTGGCATGCTCCTGCAGTCTGGCCACGAAGGGCACGGCGTCCGCCACGTGGTGCAGCACCATGGAGCACAGCACGATGTCTGCGGAGGGCGCGTTCGCCTCCTCCCACGACGCGTTGACGATGGTGATGTTCGTGAGGCCAGCCTCCGCCGCCCGCTCCGTGAGCAGCGCAACGGAGTCCTCCGACGGCTCGACGACGGTTACGTGGCGGGCTCGCGTCGCCAGGGGCAGCGCGTACCGGCCCGCGCCCCCGCCCACGTCCAGCACGTCGGCGTCCTTCCCGAGGACGGCGAAGAGGGCGTTCAGCACGGGGTCGTCGGTGCGATAGGGGTCCAGCGGCCTGTTGGCCTGGCTGAACCCCCGACGATGCCCGTGGCCATGCCCGTGTCCGTGGCCGTGGCCGTGCCCGCCGCCGTGTAGTGCCGCGGCGTCGCGCTCGTGGGCAAGGACTTGCTCGCGCCAGGCGTCAATCGCTGTGCTCATGCCAGCACCTCCGAGGTGGGATTGCGCTCGGCCGCCAGGCCGGTGATGTCCTTCCAGCCGTAGCGCAGTTCGACGTATCGTACGCCGTCGATGGAGACGAGCATCTGGCCGATTCGCTGGGCTCCGAGCGACTCGTAGAACCGGCGGCCGGGATGATTGCGCTGCAGCACCCACACGAGCATCGGGTTCAGGCCTTCGGCCAGCAGGCGCTGCGCCACCGCCGAGGCGAGACGGCGCCCGATGCCCTGGTGCTGGTACGCTTGGAGCAGGTAGATGCTGTAGAGTTCGCCGGGGTGGGTGCGGTGGCCCCCACGTTCCGGGCCGCCCCTTGCAAAGCCGACGACCTCGCCGTCGTCGGTCTCGGCAACGACGGTGCTGGTGGCGGGGTAGTACTTCGCGAGGACCCTCGCCCACCATGATTCGGCGTCTCGATGCGAGAGGCCGGCCAGGTACCGGGCAGGCATGATGCCGGCGTATGCGGTCCAATAGGTGTCGACGTGGACCCGTGCGATGGGGCCGGCGTCGGCGGGGCTGGCGTCTCGTATGCGGATGGTCATGGATTCTGCGGCATTCCCAACTGCGTTCTGATCCACGCGGCAGTGACAGAGGCAACCTCCGACAGGGCGTCTTGCCGTATCCCGCCGGGCTCGCTCGGGAGGTTGTAGCCGCGGTCAGCACCCTTCACGACGTGCAGGCTCGCGCGGTCTCCAAGGCCGTGCAGGACTGGGCCGAGCTCCCGAAGATCGGCTTCCGGATCGCGATCGCCTTGGACGAAGAGCATCGGTACGGGCACTCGCTGGAGGTGGCCTACGGTGTCGTCCATGACGACTCGCCAGCGCATGGGGAAGACGTACAGCACGACGCCTCTGACCTCTGGACAGTGCTCGTTCGCCAACGCGAGCGACATGACCTGGCTGCTCATCGATCGTCCGCCCAGGAACAGCGGGAGGTTGAGCGATAGCGCCCTCGCAGCGTTCCACGCTGCGCTCGTTGTGGCGAGGAGGACCTCGAGGGAGTCGATACTCGCGGGCGAGTAGGCGGCCTCCATCCCCTCGCTGTACGGATAGTTGTAGCGGTAGGTGCTGATGCGCTCGTCGGCAAGCGCGTCGGCCATCCGGACCATCAGGGGCGCATCTATCGGAGTACCGGCGCCGTGGCCCAAGAGCATGAGCGCAATGGCGTCCTCCGGCTCCACCAGAGCGGTGGCGACCTCCGCGCCGGGAGTCGCGAGCAGGCTGCCTTCCGTGACCTTCCGCTCTGTCACTGCCTGTCCCGCCGGTCGTCTTCGAGGATGGCGTAGAGGTACGAGTCACGCCACTGGCCGTGCATGAACGCATCGTGGCGCACCCGGCCTTCCCGCTGCATCCCCGTCTTCTCCAGCACACGGGCCGATGCGATGTTGTCCACGTCGCAGTAGGTGAAGATGCGGTGCATCCCGAGCTCATCGAACCCAAACGCGACGAGCGCTTTGGCCGCCTCTGTGGCGTAGCCGTTGCCCCAGACGTCTCGCCTGTAGGCATAACCTATGGCCGCCTGGAGCCGCTGCGTGGAGATGATGGTGAGGCCGCAGGCCCCGATGAGCTCACCGCTGGAGGCCAGGGTCACAGCAAGGTCGAAGTAGCCTCTGGGGTCGGCGCGCTGGTCGTCCAGCTTGCGCTGGAGGAATTCCTCCGTGTCCTTCCACGTGTTGGGGCCCCACGGCATGTAGCGGACCACATCGGGGTCGGAGCCATAGCGGTGGACTGCGGGCGTGTCCTCCATCGTGAAATCGCGAAGGACCAGCCGCTCGGTCGCGATCGGCAGGAAGGAGGTCATGCCATCGCCTCGATGACCTCCGGGCCGTTGTTGGCGGCCGAGTTGACCAGGGTCGAAACCTCGTACGCCGTCAGCGCATCGTCGGCGTAGGGCGACAGCACGCTGGCGAGCACGTCGGGGTCGTCGACGCTGCGGTCCAGCCAGAGCTCCTCCAGGCCCTGCGGCAGCACCACCGGCATCCGGTCGTGGATGGGCGCGAGCAGGTCGTTCGCTGTGGTGGTGATGATGGTGCATGACGGGACGCGAACACCTTGCGAGTCCCTCCACACGGCCCAGAGCCCCGCAAAGGCGAAGGGCTCCCCCGACCGCATGACGATGCGCATGGGCCTTCGGCCTGTGGGACTCCTGTGCCACTCGTAGAAGCCGTCGGCGAGGACCAGGCACCGTTGCCATCGGAGCGCGTCGCGGAAGGCGGGCCGCTCGGCCACGGTTTCGGCCCGTGCGTTGATCATGCGAGCGCCGCCGGACAGGTCCTTGGCCCAGTGCGGGACCAGCCCCCATCGCATGAAGCCACCGCGGCGCTGCTCACCGCCGACGACGGTGAGGACCTGCTGCGTGGGAGCGATGTTGTAGGACGCTTCGAGGGACAGCTGGCGGGCGTCGAACAAGAACCGCCGCGCCAGCGCTCCAAGGTCCGCTATCAGGCTGTATCTGCCGCACACGTCCCACCCATGATGGACTCGACGGGGCGGCTGCGCAACTCTACCGGCGCGTCCCCGGCGGACGGCGAACGCTCTCCGACTGCGACGACAGCCTGCCGTGGACCACGGACGCAACGATCAGGACGGCGCCCACCACCATCACCGCCACCGCGGCGGGCATGAACCCGGACGTGACCTCGCGGGTGAAGACCTCAAGCACGTCTGCGATCAGCTCAACAGCCGGGTCCGGCACGTCGCCGTCGTCGGTTGAGACGTCCTCCGCTGCCGCCGCGTTGATGAGTGCGGAAAGACCCGAATTCAGGACGAGCCCTGCCACCAGGGACAACCCCCCACCTACCACCAGGGCGACGCCGGGCCAGCGTAGCATCGCGTCTGGCCGAGGCAGGTGGACGGCCGCCAGGAGGAGGCCTGCCACCGCAACCACAACCAGGGCCAGCCACCTTCCGAGTCCGTTGACGTCGCTCAGGCCGTCGCGCACGTCCTCGGCCAGGTCGTCGAACTCCGCCCTGTCGGCGCCCTCCGGATCGTCAGCCAGCCACTCCACGAGGTCGAGGCGGTCGTTGGGCTGGAGGTCCTGGCGCAGGTCGGCGATGGCGTCGTCGACTTGCGGCTTCACCAGCGGCCCGGCTGCGGCCTTCAAGAACGCCCTGGTGTCGCCGTCGACGAAGGTGCTCCGCATGTCCTCTCGGGCGTCTCGGAGGGCTTGGGCCGTCTGGGGGTCTGTCGAGGGGTGCTCGAGGACCACGTCGAACCAGCGGTCGAACTCTCCTCGGCGGCACTCCCGGGGCAGGGTGTTCAGTGACGGCGCCGACAGCGGGAGCATGCCGTCCGACACCTGTGCGTAGCGCTCGGCGTAGGCATGGGCCATGCGCTGCACGGTCGACGGCGAGCAGCCCGGTGACTGCGGGGCCTCGATCTCCATCTCGTCGGCGATGTACCGATGAACCTTGTCGAGCACCGCCGGCTCGATGCGCTCCAGCGGCGCCGCAAGCTCGACGTAGAGCGCCAGGTCGTCCCGTTCGTGGCGGAGGAAGGCGGTGAAGCGTTCGACGTTGGCTTCGGTCTGCTCTTGCAGGTAGTCCGGGGGAAAGACCTGGCGGAGGACGTCAACGACGTCGTCCTGGTCTGAGATGGCAACGTTTCCCAGGAGATCGCTCGTCTCATCCTCCAACGCCTCGTCCGGCAGCACCTCGTCGTAGATGCGGGCGTAGGCGTCGGCCTCGACCAGCGCGGCGTTGTAGGCCGCGGCGTCGTCCAGTTGCCGGGTGGCGTTGACCACGACCAGGTAGAAGCCAAGGCCGGCGGCGACCGCCAACCCCAGCACCACGCTCAGCGCCGTCTTCAGCGCAGGGTCCATCATGCCTCCGTCGCGCTCGAGGCCACGCCTCGAGCTCTCGCAGGGCACAGCATAGCGCGGGGAGGCCCGCCGCGGAACCTGCCGTCGAGAAGGTCGTCAGCCCCAGGCCGGATGCGGCCCCGCCGGATACAATGGCCGCATGACCGCATTTGCTCTGGGGCTGGTCCTGCTGTCGGCGCTGTGCCACGCGACGTGGAACCTGCTGCTGAAGCGCGCCGGAAACCAGGAGGTCTTTGCGTGGGCGCTCCTCATCAGCACGAGCGTCGTGCTGCTACCTCTGGGTGTTGGCCTGTTCCTGTCCCACCCCGTAGCCGGGCCGGGATACTGGTTCGTCCTCGTCTCCGCGGCGCTGCAGGCCTTCTACTTCGTCATGCTCGGCCGGGCATACTCCCGAGGCGACCTGGGGCTGGTCTACCCCATCGCCCGGGGCATCGGCCCCATGCTAGTGCCAGTGCTGGCGGTCGTGCTGCTGGGCGAGCACGTGGCGCTGCCCGCCATGGTTGGCATTGCGCTCATCGTCGTCGGCATCTACGTCGTCTCCTGGTGGGGCCGCCTTCGACAGATCCTCGCGAGGCCGTGGGCGCTGCTGCGGGACGCGGGCGTGCGCTACGCCATCGTCACCGGGATGACCATCACCGTCTACTCGCTCGTGGACAAGCGCGCGGTGGAGCACGTCCAGCCCTTCCTCTACATGTACTTACTGACGATCGTGAGCGCCGTCGCGCTTGCGCCGTACGTTCTGCGCAGGTACGGGCCGGCGCTGGTGCGGGAGGAGTGGTCGAGCAACGCACGGCCCATCGTGGTGGCAGGGCTGCTGTTCTTCGTGGCGTACGGGCTGGCGCTGACCGCGTTCTCGCTGTCGCAGGTGAGCTACGTCGCCCCCGCCCGAGAGGTGGGCATCGTGTTCGGCGTGCTGCTGGGGATGGTCGTGCTGAAGGAGCAGTCGGGCAGGGGCCGCCTGCTGGGCGCTGCTTTCGTCGTCGCCGGCCTGACGCTGATCGCGGTGTCACCGTAGGGGGGCTCCACCATTGACGCGCCACACCCGCGCGTGTAGCATCCGCCTCAAGCGCCGCACTCACCGTCGAGAGGGGACGGCTCCCCGTGCGGGGCTGACGGGATTTCGAAGAAGGAGGAGGCCGATGGACTACACGTTCGTCTCTGCGGACTGCCACATGGACATGAGCTGGCTGCCGGGGGACCTGTTCACGTCGAACGCACCGGCGCACCTGGCGGACCGGGTGCCCCGAGTGGAGGAGTCGCCCAGCAAGGAGAGCAAGTACGGCCTCTACCACGGCGTGTGGAAGGCCGACGGGGCTGAACTGGGCGTCTACGGCGGCATGGGCTTTGGCTTTCGTCCGCCGGAGCGCGGCATCAGCGCACGCACCGACCGCATGTGGGACGCCGGCTACTACGACGGCGGCCCCCACGTCATCGACCCCGAGCAGCGCGTCCGCGACCAGGACCTCGACGGCATCCAGGCGGAGCTCATCTACGGCATGACCGGCGTCGGCATTCGGATCAAGGACCCGGAGGTGCTGACGGCGAGCTATCGCATCTACAACGACTGGATCGCCGACTTCTGCACCCGCAAGCCGGGCCGCTTCTACGCCCTCGCGTGCATCCCGGTGCACGAGCCCCACGCCGCCGCGGAGGAGCTTCGCCGTGCGGCGACCCTGGGGCCGCTGCGGGGCTGCGACCTCATCGCCAGCGAAGTCTCCCACCCCATCTACACCCGCGACGGCTACTGGGACCCGCTATGGGAGGCCGTGGCCGAGACCCGCATGCCCATCTCCTTCCACGTGGGAGGCGGCCAGCTCCCGGTGCCGCCGCCACCCAACGGGAGCACGGAGACCAGCTCCCTGCTCCTGGGCCGGCAGGCCAACCAGAACGAGCTGGCATACCAGGGGACGCTGCTGCCGCTGGGGCAGCTTTCCGGCTCGCAGTGGCTGGCGGGCATCCTCATGAGCGGCGCGTGCCAGAACTACCCCGACTTCCGCTTCGTCCTGGGCGAGATGGGCGGCGCGTGGATCCCCTTCGTGCTGGGGCGCGTCGACCACATCTACCACGAGCGCAAGCTGGGCGAGAAGCTCGATCCGCCGATGGAGATGCTGCCCAGCGAGTACTGGACTCGCCAGGGCGCGACCACCTTCCAGGAAGAGCCCATGGTGGGGCAGATGGCCCATCTCATCGGCGTCGACAACCTGATGTGGGGCTCCGACTACCCTCACCCCGACGGCGTCTGGCCCGACTCGAGAGAGATCGTGCAGGACACGATGGGAAACCTGCCGCCGGCGGACTTCCGCAAGATCACCTGCGACAACGCGGTGATGCTCTACCGCATGGGCGAGTAGGGCTCCGGCGAGACTCAACGGGCGAAATCAGAGCGTGCCGGAGGTGAGGAGATGAGGCTCAAGGGCAAGACTGCGCTGATCACGGGCTCAGGCCGCAGCCTGGGGAAGGCCTGCGCGCTGCGGCTGGCCCAGGACGGCGCAAACATCGTCGTCAACTCCCGCGGCACGCCGGAGGAGGCCGAGGCCGTCGCCGGCGAGGTCCGCGCCCTGGGCGTCGACAGCATCGCCATCGTCGCCGACGTCACCGACCCCGAGCAGGTCGAGAGCATGCGCGCGCAGGTTGCCGACCGCTACGGCGTCGTCGACATCCTCATCAACAACGTGGGCGTCAGCCCCTACGTGCCCATGCTGGAGATGGAACCCGACGACTGGCACCAGATCATGGACATCAATCTGCACAGCCTCTTCTACGTCACCCGCGCCTTCATTAAGCCCATGGTCGACAAGGGGTGGGGCAGGATCGTGAACATTGCCGGTCACGTGGCGTTCATGCAGCGGACCCGGGGTGTCCACACCGCGGCGAGCACGGCGGGCAAGATCAGCTTCACCCGCGCCCTGGCGACGGAGGTCGCGCCGTTCGGCGTGACGGTCAACTACATCTGCCCCGGCTCGATGGCCACGCCGCCCAGGACCAAGTACTACCGCGACCAGAAGGCCTCCGGCGTCCCGCCGTGGATGGCGACTCCGGACATGGACGCGGACAGGTTCCTGCGGGACACGGTGCCCATGGGCCGGGCCGGGACGCCGGAGGAGCTGGCGAACGTCGTCGCCTTCCTCGCGTCCGACGAGTCCAGCTACATGACAGGCCAGGGGTTCCTGGTAAACGGCGGGATGTTCTACCTCTAGGCGCCGGTCGCTACGCGGCGGCCTCCCACAGAGCGATGATATCTTCCGCCGTGGGCGTGTCGCACGCCTCCGCCATGAGGGCGAGGCCGACCTTGTTCCGCCAGCTTTCGCCGCCCGGCACGCAGTCCCGGGCCACCACGGCGTAGTAGTCGAGCCATTGGGCGTCCTGCACCGTGGACTGGACGCAGCCGCCGGTGGCCGTGCCCACGACGATGACCGACCGCACCCCGTTCGAGCGCAGGATGCGGTCCAACTCCGTGCCGATGAAGGCGCTCTCCCGGTGCTTCTTCACGCGGATGTCCCCGGGTTGGGGCGCAATCTCCTCCACCACCTCCGACCCCCATTCGTCCTCCATGACCCTCTTGTCCAGGGCCTGGTTGGCCCAGTTGAGGACGCGGTAGCGGTATATCCAGGAAGGGTGCAAGGAGGCGTAGCTCTTCTCCGTCACGAACTGGATGTACACCACGCGGGCGCCGGCCCCGCGGGCCGCGTCGATGAGCCGCTGGAGGGTTGGAAGGATCGCACGCTGGGCGGACACGTTCCCGCCGCGCCGTCCTGCCAGGCCCTCCGGCGAGACCAGGTCGTTCTGCATGTCGACGACGACTACGGCGGTGTGCTTGGGGTCCACCACCTCGGCGAGGGAGTCGAACACGCTCTTCCCGTGGACTATCTGCATCGCCGTCTCCTTCTTGCGACACGCTCAGGACGAGCTCAGGTGGACGCAATACTCCCGCTCGTGCCGAGCCTGTCGAACCACGAGCTTAGGATGGTCGGACGCAATACCCCTGCTTGTCGAACCACGGGCTCAGGATGGTTACCCGCCTCGCAGCCGCGGGTCCCAGACGTCCCGGATGGCGTCGCCTAGCATGTTGAAGCTGAACACCACCAGGCCGATGGCCAGCGACGGCCACAGGGACGCCCACGGGCCTGCCAGGAACATCTGCTTGCTCCCGTCGCTCACCATGCGCCCCCATGACGACACCTCCGGGCTGGGGCCAAAGCCAAGGAAGCTCAGCGTTGCCTCGATGATGATGGCCACGCCGATGTAGAGGCTCAGCAGAACCACGTAGAGAGCGCGGAGGTTCGGCAGCATGTGCTTGGTCAGCGTTCGCAGATGAGAGCAGCCTACAGCCTTGGCTGCCTCCATGTACGGCGTCGCCTTGATCGTCAGCACCTGGGCGCCCATCGTCCGCGCGCAGGAGGGGATGAAGCTGATGGCGATGGCCGCGATGACCGAGCCTGTCGACGGGGAGATAGCCGTGACCAGGAAGAGGGCCAGGACAATGCCGGGAAATGCCAGCAGCGCATCGACGAACCTCTGGACCAGGGCGTCCACCCAGCCGCCGGCGTAGCCGCTGAGCATCGCCACCAGCAGGCCCACAGTCACGCCCGCGAAGACGGCGATCAACCCGACGAACAGGGAGAGTCGGCCCCCGTACATGACGCGTGTGAGGACGTCGCGCCCCAGGGCGTCCGTGCCCAGGACGGTCTCCGAGTTCGGCGGCTCGAACTTTGCCCCCACGAACTCCCGGGGGTCGTAGGGCGCAATGAGAGGGGCGCTGATACTCACGGCCACGGCGATGAGAATGATCACGCCGCCGATGATGCCCAGGGGCTTGGCGCGGGCGAAACGCATGAGGCCATGGAGCGCCTGCTGCGCTATGCGCTGCTCCCGTCCTCTCCAGAGGACGGCCGCTGCCTCGCCCCTGCTGCTCATCGGTACTTGATCCTGGGGTCGATCCAGGCGTAGAGGAGGTCGACCGTGAGGTTGGTGGTCATGACGATCATGACCATGATGACCACGAAGAGCTGGACGACTGTGTAGTCCCGGTTTCTGGCTGCTTCCAGGAGACCGGTGCCCATCCCGGGGATGTTGAAGACTGCCTCCGTCACAACGGAGCCGCTGATGAGAAAGGCGACCTGCACGCCCATGAGGCCCAGCACGGGAAGCATGGCGTTGCGAAGCACGTGGCGGCCAATCACCACCCACTCGGTCAGGCCCTTGGCACGGGCCGTTCGGACATAGTCCTCCCGGATCACCTCCAGCATTTGCGTTCGGACCACCCGTGAGAAGCCCGCCGACATGATGAAGGCGAGGACCACGGCCGGCCAGACGATCGCTGATAGGTGGTCCTTCCAGCTCTCCTCGATGTACATGAACCGCGCAGGCGGAGTCCAGTGGAACAGTGTGATGAGGACAATAAGTACAAGGATTGCGGCAACGAAGGCAGGCATGGTGAGACCCGCCACGGCTATGGACCGCACCACGTAGTCCACCCACGTGTCCCTGCGGACCGCCGCAATGATGCCGGCCATGCCGCCGATCACCACGCCGCCACTCATCGCTAGGACCATGATCTCGATGGTCGGAACGACTCGGACCTTCAGGACGTCTAGCGCAGGGCGCTTGAACCAGTAGGACTCGCCAAAGTCCCCGCGCAGGAAGTGCCCCGCCCAGTCGATGTACTGGACGTGGATTGGACGTTCGAAGCCGAACTCCCTGCGCAGGTCGATGGCCAGGCGCTCGTCGTAGGTGGCGCCCTCTTGGGCGAAGATCATGGTGACAACGTCGCCCGGGATCGCGCGCAGAATGCCGAAGATCAGTATCGACACCAGGAAGAGGGTGACGGGCACCAGCAGGAGGCGTCGTATGATGTACGCTTTCATGCGTCAGGCTCCAAGGCCGGTTTCTCGTTCAACCCGGCGGGCGGGCCAACGGCGGCGAGGCGCACATTCCCGTGCGCCTCGCCGCAAGATCACTCGGACGTTCTTCCAGGTCCAACCAAAGCTACGTGGCTTCTATCGGTCTATCCACACATGCCGGAAGCCGTGCTCGCCGTAGGGCGTGGGCCCCGGGTAGTAGTTGTGCACGTAGCTCCACCGGGGAGCGTTGCTCGTGGCCATGACCAGGTTGATGACGCTCGTGTCCTCCCCCAGGATCTTCCGCTGCATCTCCTTCACGAGCTCCTGCTTCTCGGTCACGTCCACGGTGCGGCTTGCCCGCTCCCACAGACCGTCAAACTCGGAGTTGTTCCACTGGGTCCAGTTGTTCGTGGCGCCCCAGGAGCCAAAGGTGAGGCTCAGCATGCCCAGGGGGTCCGGCACCACGCCGGCCCACGCATTGCGGGCGATCTGGAACTCACCCTCACCCAGGCCTGCGAAGAACGCGCCCCACTCCATGACCTCGGCCTGGGTGTTGAATCCTGCCTCCCGCAACAGGCTCGCTGCCACCTGGGCCATCTGGTCGTAGTTGGCGGCCTGGCCGGTCATGACGCCGTTGGGAAGGTCCACGCCGTCCGGATAGCCTGCGTCCGCCAGGAGCTGCTTGGCCTTGGCCAGGTCCTCCGAGCGGTTGGCAGGGTTCAGGCCGGGGTACTGGAGCATCTCCTCCGGGCTCAGGCCGAAGCCCCGGTACAGCACCGGGTCCAGGGCGTAGCCAGGGTAGCCCCCGCCCTCGTAGGGCGTGCCGAAGATCCGGTTCACCCACTCGTGCCTGTCCAGCGCGAGCATGGCCGCCATCCGCACCTTCGGGTCGCTGAAGGGAGGCGCCGACGTGTTCAGGAACATCTGCACGATGGCGTCCAGCTGCAGTTGGTCGATGTAGATGTCGTCGCCGAGCTGGCTCTTGATCGCGTTGGCCGTGCTGATCTCCATTGCCGGCCACATGGGCCAGACGTCCACCTGGCCGCCGCGGATCAGGGCCAACTGCTGGGTGCTGTCCTTGACGGTGTTGAGCTCCATCTGGTCCAGGTACGGGAGCGCTCTCCCCTCCTGGTCAGTCGCCCAGTAGTCCGGGTTCTTCTTGTAGCCTATGCCCCTCTGCTTGTCCGCCCAGTCGATGAGGAAGGGGCCGGTGCCGACCGGGGCCTCCAGGAGGCCGTCGGGTCCCTTCTGGTCGAAGATGTGCTTCGGCACGATGCTGATCCACGTTGTGGCGAGGTAGGGCAGGATAAGGTTGGACGGCTGGTCGCCCATGTCGAAGATCACCGTCTCGGCATCGGGGGACGAGACGGACTCGATGATCGGCACGCTCGCCTCGGCGTTCGGCGCCTTCTTGATGCTGGGGTCCAGGATGCGGTCGAAGGTCGCCTGGACGTCGGCGCTGGTGAAGGGCATGCCGTCGTGCCACATGATGCCCTCGCGGAGCTTCACGGTGAGCTTGAGGTTGTCCGAGCTGAACTCGAACGCCTTGGCCAGGTTTGGCACGATGATCGATCCCTTCTCAGGATCGAACGGCTCGTCGAAGGACAGCAGCGTTTCGTAGATGGGCTGCATGGCGACCATGCCCATCATGGACGTGCGCATGTCCGCGTGCTGCGGGTCGAAGACGGCCCAGTCCCCGAAGCCGAAGCGCCGGATCATGTGGCCGTAGACCGGCTCGCCCTCCACGTTGATAACAGCGTTGCCCTTGGCGGTCATCACGGCCTCGGGCTTGGCCGGGGTTTCCGCGGTGGCCGTTGCGGGCGTCGGCTGTGCGGTCGCCGTCGTTGTCGTGGTTGTGGTCGACGACGTGGATGCGGCCGCGGTGGTGCTCGGGGTGGTCGTCGTGGTCGACGTCTGGGCTGCCGCCTGCGTCGACGGGGCGGTCGTCGAGGTCTCAGTAGCGCCCGTGGTGGCCTCCTCCTCGTCGTCGCCGCCACAGGCGACGGCAAACACAAGGAAGGCGGCTAGGACCACTGCTCCTATCCATGGCAGGCGCCTTTTCTTCATCACGGGCCTCCTTGGTGGGTTTGCGCACTGTGGTACCACAACGCTGGGTGAAAGTCAATCTTCTGCCTTGCGAAAACTATGTGGAGACGATTTTCGTCGCATGGCGGCTGCGAACAGAGCGCTCTGCGTCGCGTGGGGTGGTGAGGGGGTAGAGCGGGTCGGGGTTAGGCCGCTCTCGCCCAGCGCCGGTCAACCTCGGAACGTATCCTCTCAACAACAAGGTCGACGCTGAGAGTTCCGTCGATGATGAGGTCTGCTCCGGCTCTCATACGCTCCTGGAAGTGCTCATAGATGGGCCTAGCCCGGTCCACGTACACGGCCAGTTCCCGCTTCACGCGAGCGAGAGCTTCGTCAGCCCGCCCAATGTCGCGCAGCGTCCGCCGCGCCAAGGCGACGTCCAGCGGCGTGTCGACGAAAACCATGAGGTCGATGAACCGTCCCGAGTCCGAGTGCGCTCGACCCAGCGGCGCGTCCGCCACAACGTAGCTTGCAGGGCCCACAGTTGCGCCGGTCGGAGAGCTAGTGCTCCCGCCCGCCCTCAATGCCCGAAGCTGCGAGGTGAAGACTGGTGCCTGGAACGCATCGTAGTCCCCTCCGTCGGCGAGCCAGCGTTGCAGGTCGTCGGGATGCACGTTGGTGTCGTCGTAGTCATCGAAGTGTAGCGCAACGGCATCACCGAGCACCTCCGCGAGACGCCTCGTGATGGTGGTCTTGCCGCCCCCTCCCACTGCACTGATGCCGATTACCTTGGCCGACTTCACACTTGCCCCGAGCTACCCCACAAATCGTAGTATGTCGCTTGGAGTTTCGGCCACCAGGTCGGGGTGCGCTCGTCCGGCGCGGTCCACTCCGTCCGGGACTCCCCAGGTGGCCAGGCAGCTCCAGCAGCCCGCTGCCTTCGCCGCTTCAATGTCCGCGACGCTGTCGCCGACCATGAGCGCTCGTTCGGGAGCAACGCCCAGCTTTTCCAGTGCCCGCAGGATGCCCTCTGGGTGCGGCTTGGGCTCATTGACATCCTCAAGTCCCACGACGACGGGGAAGCGCCCAGCGATCCCCAAGCCCTCCAACTCAGCCGACGCTCCTGCCTGAACCCCTTCAACCTCCAAAGACCTACCCTTCGATGTCACAATCGCCAAGAGCACGCCGCGCCGCTGGAGGCCATCAAGCGCCGCCTCGATTCCAGGGTACAGTCGTAGAGTGCCGGGCTTCTTCGTCCAGTAGATTCTCCTGTACCGCTCGAACAGGTCAGTGGCTGAACCGTGGCTCTCCGCAAGTGGGGGTAGCGTCGCCTGGAGGGTCTTCCCCGAGATGCTGTGGAGGAAGCGTTCCGGGTCCACGTTCCGAATGTTCGCTTCTCGAAATACTTGGGCCAGGGCCTGGACCCGCGCGGGTAGGGACTCCGCCAGGGTGTCGTCAAAGTCCCACAGCACCGCTGCAATCCGGCTGGGCATTCTATTGCGTTGCATCGAAGCTCACCCGCTGGTGTGGTGGTAGTCTAGCGCACCAGAGTCGCAGTCAAACATCGCGAGCATCGGCTACAATCCCCTCTGACCTGCTCCGCTCCAGGATGACGTCCACAGTCTGGTCCGGGCTCAGGCCAGAGTTGTCTATCCAGAGCCCCGTGCCCGGAAGCTCTGCACGCATCACTCCGTCTAGGTGCTTCCAGAGATGACCGACCTGCTTTTCCGTTCGTGCGGCATCTCTGGCAAGCGACACGTGTAACGGCGGGGCGAGCATGACCAGTGCCAACGGCCGGGAGCGGACCAGCGAAACGTACTCGCGCAACCGCTCGCGATAGACGACAACGTCATCGAGCACGGGGGTGATGCCTGCCTGGAAGAAGCTATCAGCGACCAGCGACACATTCCGAGTTCTCACGTGGAGTTGCCGCACGGCTTCTTCCTGCGGTTGCTCATGGGGATGCAACCCACCTGAGACTATGAGGTCTTGAAACGCGTCGCTCTCTATGTGGGCAGCAATCGTGAGTCTCTCGGCAAGCCTACGAGCGACAGTAGTCTTGCCCGCGCCCACAGGCCCAGATATCAGGAAGACCAGCCCACTACCAGCCAAAGCTGCTGAACCAGACGCCCTTGCGGTAGCTCTCGATCGCCTGCTTGACGTAGGGAATGGTGTTGTCCGGCAAGTCGTCGATGCCGGACCAACGCAGGTCATCGCACTTGTCAGGCTCCATGTTCGTGACGTCGCCCGACCACATAGACGCCTTGAGGAAGAAGGAGATGTACTCTTTGTCTCCCTTGAAGTGCATAGCCCCCACGACATCCAGGTCGGAGGGTGAAATGTCTATGCCCGCTTCCTCTCGCGCCTCGCGGACCATGGCTGTCTTGAGCTCCTCGCCGCCCTCGACGTGTCCCGCGACCACGCTGTAGTTTCCGTCCTCATACCCCGTGTTGTAGCGTCGGAGAAGGAGGATTTTCCCTCCCCTAACGAGGAGAAGATGGACCGCAATGGGCACCAGGAACATCGACAGCCGGTTACCTTCGAGGCCCTCCCGACGTCCGCTACCCCACCATCTCGAAGTCGGTCTGGACCGATGTCGCGTTGGCGACGGACTGGGTGACGGGCGAGCCCTCCACGGCCACGCGCCAGATGTCCCGCAGCGTCGACTCGTCCGCGTCGGCGCGCACGAAGCACTTGGCGGAGATGCGGCCGTAGCCCGGGTTCCCCTCGTCCTCCACGCCAGCCCACTTGCGGATGTTGTCGAAGTAGCCTTCCACGGCCACCTCCAGGTCATGGATGCGGACGCCCTGCTTGGTGGCGTTGACCACGAAGCCCACCGTCATGCAGCTGCCGATGGCCGACAGGAGCTGCTCGTGGGCGCTGGCGGCAACGTCCGTGGCCGTCAGGTCGCCCGGCTCGTCCATGTCGACCTCGTGGTTTCGCATGTAGGCGCGGGCCCGCATGCCGTCCTGCCAGACGACCCGCGACTTCCACGGCCCGGTGACCGCGTTGAACACGTCCGGGTCCCGGAACGACTCTAGGACTTCGGTCAACTTCTCCCGAGGCAGTCCGTTCAGATCTCGCTCTTCAGCCATTCTGCTCTCCCTTCGTGTGATTTGGGTCTCTTCCAATCGGGACTCTGCTCCTGGGCTATCCGTATTCTACCCTGAGCTGCTCCGCGGCACGGGCGATTGCCTGCATCTTCCTAGAGGCGTTCTCCCGCGTGTTGATGTTTCGCTCGGCGAAGGTGCCGAAGCCGCAGTCCGGGTTGAGGTAGACCTTCGACGGGTCGAAGTACCGCAGCAGCTCCTTCACCCTGGCGACGATCTCCTCCGGTGTTTCGACGTCGTCCGTCCGGGGGTTCACCACCCCGATGCCTATCTCCTTGCCGTTGCCGAATCCCCTGAACACGTCCATCTCCCCAACCCTGGGCGTGGCGCACTCCAGCACGAGTTGGTCGACGTTCATCCGGGTAAGGTAGGGAAGGATGGGGCCGTAGTTCCCGGTGAGCAGCGCCTCCTCGCGCCGGCTCCAGTTGCCGCGGCAGACGTGGACGCCGGTCCTGATGCCGTCGATGCCCTCCGTGGCCTGGTTCACCAACTGCACCGCAAGCTCCAGCTCCTGCGCGGGGTCTCGAGCGTTGGGCAGCGCAGCGCACATGAACGTCCCGGTGCTCTCCTCGCCGAACACCACCTGGCTGAGGATGGGCTCGTCCAGCTGCACGAAGTCGCAGCCCTGGTCGCGCAGGGCGATGATCTCGTCGCGGAGGATGGACACAACGTCGGCGGCCAGGTCTTCCGGGTCGGGGTAGGCGCGGTCGGAGAGGCCCTCGAACCAGACGGAGCGGGTCAGCATGTAGGGGCCCGGCAGCGCGACCTTGATCTGCCGGTCCGTATGCTCCCGCACGAATGCTAGCTCATCCACGGCCAGCCCCTGCCGCCTCTCCAGCCGGTCGACGACGATGGGGTTCTTGAGCGCAAAGGACGGCACGTCCAGTCCCCGCAGCATTTCCTCCATCCGAGCCCGGTCTCGCGAGTAGTCCAACAGCTCTGAGACCCGCATTAGCCGCATCCCTGTCAGCTTGTCGACGGTGAAGGAGTAGAAGTTGTCGCGGCGCTGTTCTCCGTCGCTTATGATGTCCACCCCGGCCTCTTCCTGGGCGCGGATGCAGGCCAGCACCTCGGCGTTGGCCACGGCGTTGAAGTCGTCCGAGGTGATGGCGCCGTCCTGCTTCTGGCGTAGGGCCCGAAGGAGCTCCGGGGAGCGCGGCCAGCTACCGACGACCGTGACGGGGAACAGGGGGGTCTGCGCCATTCGACTCGCTCCCGGATACGGGGGTGGGGGGTTCGCGGTCGCAGCAGTGTATCGCAATTTGCAGACCAGCACAATTTGAGCAACCATGAGAGGGGCCACAGCGTTAGGAGACAGTGCACCATGGGCAAGCTCGTAGCCATAGGCGGCGGCGAAATCGCCACCGGCGAGACCCGGAGCATAGACAGGGAGATCATCGCCCTGACCGGCGTTGACCGCCCCAGGGCCCTGTTCATCCCCACTGCGAGCAGCGACTCGGAAGCGTACTGGCAGGTCTTCCGGGCGGTGTACGGCAGACGTCTCGGCTGCCGCACGGACGTCCTCTATCTCCTCGGCGTCAGTCCGACGGAGCAGGAGCTCCGGGAGAAGATTCTCTCGGCGGACCTGGTCTACGTCGGCGGCGGAAACACGCTGAAAATGATGCGACGCTGGCGGCGGTTGGGCGTGGACAGGCTCTTGGAGGAGGCGTGGCGGAGAGGCACGGTGCTGTCCGGGCTGAGCGCGGGGTGCATTTGCTGGTTCAGCTGGGGCCACAGCGACTCCATGGCCTTCTATCACCCCGAAACGTGGCAGTACGTTAGGGTGAAGGGGATGGGCCTCATCGACGCACTGGGCTGCCCGCACTACGACAGCGACACAGCGGGCGTCCCACGCGCCGAGGAGTTCCAGCGCATGGTGCGCAGGCATTCCGACGTGGGCATCGCGATCGACGACGGCTGCGCCCTCGAGGTCGTCGACGACACCTACCGGGTCATCACATCGCGAGCGGGAGCGGGCGTCCACAAGCTCGTCAAGCGGCGCAGCGGGATGTCGATACGGCAGATCGAAAGGATGACGGAGTACCGGCCCATCGCGGAGCTGTTGGGCAGGTAGTAGCGGGGATTTCCCCCCGGATCGTCTCTCTCCCCTAGCGAGCCGACCCCTCGTGGATGGTACAATGTCAGTGCACCGGAGCGGCCTCCTTTGAGGCCGTTCTCCATCCCCCGAACCAGTCCATGTGCGCACATTCTGCAGGAGTGTTGCAGGCATGACGGACAGCGCCGTCGACGTTCAGCGAATGCCGGACCGCGGCCTCACCGAGTCGCAGAAGCGGCAGTCGTCACTGCTGTGGTTCTCGGAGATCGACTCGAGCCACCTGAGCGTGGCCGGTGGAAAGGGCGCAAACCTCGGCGAGATGATCCGCCGTGGCGCTCCCGTTCCCCCCGGCTTCGTCGTCAGCGTCGTCGCCTACCGGAAGTTTCTCGCCGGCAGCGGCCTCGACGCAAAGCTCAGCGAGATCCTGAGCAGCTTCAACATCTACCGCACCTCGGTGCTGATCGACGTCGCGTCCCGGGCGCAGCAGGCCATCCTGGACGCGCCCATGCCCGCGGAGCTCGCGGACGAAATCGTCGAGGCGTACCGTGCGTTGGGCGAGGGTCCCGTCGCCGTCCGGTCGTCCGCCACGGCGGAGGACCTGCCGGACGCCTCCTTCGCGGGCCAGCAGCGCACCTACCTCAACGTGGAGGGCATCGACCAGGTCCTGGAGACCGTCAAGGGGTGCTGGGCCAGCCTGTTCGAGGCGCGCGCTATCTTTTACCGCGTGGAGAAGAACTTCGATCAGCTCAGCGTCGGCATCGCCGTGGCCGTGCAGCGCATGGTGCAGTCGGAGGTCTCCGGCGTCATGTTCACCGCCGAACCGCACCGCAGCGACCGCTCCAAGGTGCTCATCGAGGCCGTCTACGGCCTGGGAGAAGCCGTCGTCTCTGGCGCGGTCACGCCGGACTCCTACCTGATACGGAAGGACGGCCTCGAAATCATCGAGAAGAGGCTCGTCCCGCAGAGCCGCATGCTCATCAGGAACCCCGACGCCGTGGGCGCGGAGGACCTCAACCACGAGGTGGACGTCCCCCCCGGGCTGGAGCATGCCTTCAAGCTCGACGACGACCGCATCGCCGAGATTGCCCGCTACGGGCTGAGCCTGGAAGAGGCCTACAACCATCCCCAGGACATCGAGTGGGCGATGGAGGACGGCGCCTTTTACGTCACGCAGACGCGGCCCATCACCACCCTCAGCAGCTTCGGCGAGGTCAAAGGCCTGGAGGTGGACGAGTCGACCCATCCGCGGCTCGTGCAGGGCACCGCCGCCAGCCCCGGCAGCGCCGCAGGGCCCGTCATCGTCCTCCCCAGGATCGACGAGAACTCGCTCCACCAGCTCGACCTCGTCAAACAGGGCCACGTCCTCGTCACGGAGATGACCACGCCCGACTACGTCCCGGCCATGAAGCGCGCCGCCGCCATCGTCACCGACCACGGCGGCCGCACGGCCCACGCGGCCATCATCTCCCGCGAGCTCAGCATCCCCTGCATCGTCGGCGCCGGAACGGCGACTGCCACCCTTGTCGACGGCCAGATCGTCACGGTGGACGGCACCACCGGCCAGGTCTACGAGGGCGCGGTTCCCGGCGCCGGCGAGGAGATCAGCGAGGACGACGCCGCAGCCAACCTGAGCACGCAGACAGCGGTCTACGTCAACCTCGCCGAGCCCGACCTGGCCGACGTCATCGCCGCTCGCAACGTGGACGGCGTCGGCCTCCTGCGCGCCGAGTTCATCGTCGCCCGCATTGGCGAGCATCCCCGGCTCATGATCGAGGAGGGCCGTCGCGAGGAGTACGTCCAGCGAATCGCAGACAACCTCCTCAAGTTCGCCGCGGCCTTCGACCCGCGGCCGGTCATCTACCGCACGACCGACTTCAAGACGAACGAGTACCGCAACCTGCGCGGCGGCGACCGCTACGAGCCCGAGGAAGAGAACCCGATGATCGGCTATCGCGGCGCCGGGCGCTACATCCGGGAGCCGGACATCTTCGCCCTCGAAATCGAGGCCGTGCTCCGCGTCCGGGCCAGGCACCCCAACCTCCACGTCATGATCCCCTTCGTCCGCACTGTCGACGAGCTGGTGCACACCAAGTCCCTGCTGGAGCAGTACGGCCTCCGGCGCGGCGACAACGGCTTCAAGCTCTGGATGATGGCCGAGGTCCCCTCCAACGTCATCCTGCTGGAGGAGTTCATCAAGGTTGGCATCGACGGCGTGTCCATCGGCTCGAATGACCTCACGCAGCTCGTCCTGGGCGTGGACCGGGACAGCACCATCCTCGCCGCAGACTTCGACGAGCGGAACGAGGCCGTCCTTCGGGCCCTGGAGACCATCGTCACTACGTCGGCGCGGCTGGGCGTCACGTGCGGCATCTGCGGCCAGGCGCCCAGCTTCTTCCCGGACCTGACCGCCAAGCTGGTCGAGTGGGGCATAACGTCGGTCAGCGTGTCGCCGGACGTCATCAACCACACGCGTCGCATCGTCCACGAGGTGGAAACCCTGCGCGCGCCCAAGAGCTCCAGTCCGTGAGCATCCATCGGTCGCCACGTCGCCTCGTAGTCTCCATCGCGGTGGCGGCCATTGCCGTTCTTGCGATAGCCGGGTGTGGGGAGAGCGCCCCGCCGGACGTGTCCACGTGGCCGAGCGGTGGCGCCGCCGCCTCCGTGGCGCTGTCCGACACGGCCCGGGCGGGCGAAGAGCTGTTCAACGCCAACTGCGCGGCCTGCCACGGCCCGAACGCCGCGGGGACCGACCAGGGCCCTACGCTGATCGACCGCATCTACCACCCGAACCATCACTCCGACTTCAGCTTTCTGAACGCAGCCAGTCGAGGAGTCCAGCAGCACCACTGGGGCTTTGGGGACATGCCACCCGTCCCTGGCGTCTCGCAGGGCGACGTGGAGAAGATCATCTGCTACGTCCGGCAGGTGCAGCGCGCCAACAGCATCTTCGATGAGGACGCCTATGCCATCACCTGCTGACGCCGCCCTCGCCGGGCTTGAGTGGTAGAATCACCTGAAGGACGGAGGCAAGGCAGTATGAAGATGCCGCGCATGGTCATGGTGGCTGCAATCGGGGCGCTGGTTGTCGGGTCGCTGGCATGCAGCGACGGTTCGGAGACCGTGCGCCTTGCCACTGAGGGCGCGTACCACCCCTTCAACTTCATCGACGACGACGGCGAGATCGACGGCCTGGAGCGGGAGCTCGGCGACGAGCTGTGCCGCCGCGCAGAGCTGGACTGCGAGTGGGTGCTGAACGAGTGGGCGGACATGATACCGGACCTGGTCGCCGATGAGTTCGACGTCATCATCGCCGGGATGAGCATCACCGACGAGCGCGACGAGACCATCGACTTCACCGAGCCCTACTACCCGCCCGTCCCCTCCGTCTACCTCGCCCGGGCCGGCGCGGGCGACGAGGCTGTTCAGGGTCGGCTGGGCGCCTACGCCAACACCATCTACTCGGACTATTTCACCGAGCAGGGCATCCCGTACACCGAGTTCGATAGCGAGGACGACCGCCTTGAGGCGCTGCTCAATGGCGACATCGATGCGAGCCTCGTGGACCACGCCTACGCCGTCGAGAAGCTCGCGGAGTACGAGGGTGTGCTGGCCGTGGTCGGACCCTCGGTGCTGCTGGACCGCGGCATCGGCATGGGTGTGCGCGAGGACAGCGGCGACCTGCGCGCTAAGCTGAACGACGCCCTCGCGTCGATGAAGGCGGACGGCACCCTGAACGAGCTCATTCGCACGTGGGTGGGCGAGGACGCAGAGACCTTCGAATAGGGGTCAGGCAACCGCCTTTCGTACCGCTGAGCCCGCGATACGCCGAGCGTCATGCCACCATTTCTCAGCTCGAGGGAGCAGGTCTAGACAGCGAACGCGTAGTCGAGCACGTAGGAGTGCTGACCATCGTCGTTATTGATGGTGAGCGTCCCCGAGATACCGGCCAGCTCTCCTGCGCCCGAATCGGGCACGATGGTGACCGTGAGCCGGCCGTCGCCCCTGTTCATCACCCCGCTGTGCTGGAGCACGAACGAGCCCGACTTGCCGTCGACCGAGCCCGTGAAGTGTTCGATGGCCACGTAGCCCGCAGACCCGGGGGTGCCGGTGAAGGCTGCGAGCATCTGCGCCTCCGAGACGCCCACCGCGTCGCCGGCGAACTCCTTGCGCACCACGTTGCGGCTCAGCGTGAGGCCGTCCTGCTCCAGGTACGGCGGCTCAGCCTGGATGGTGACCTCCATGGGTCCGCGTGCGCTGGGCATAGCAACCTCCCGCCTGGGTGTGGGATGAGCGCTGATGGCTGCCCGGGCTTGACCATAGGCAGTACCATCTTCGAAATAGTGGTCACCCTGTGACTGGTGGCCCGTAGCTACCAGATCAGGCCTCGATTAGTGATGGGGGGACTCGGATATAGCTACGAATTAGGAGGAAGGGCCGTGTGTTCCCACATCCGTTCCCACAGGAATCTACGATTGCCGCAGCCGTGGGTCCCACATGTCCCGAGGGGCGTCCCCCAGCATGTTGAAGCTGTACACGGTCACCGCCAAGTCGACGGACGGGAAGACGGATTCGCTGGTCCCGAGAGCTGTAATCTCCGGCTCAAGAAATGAGGCACTCAGTGGTAGCCGGAATTAGTGGGCGGACATGTCGAGGGCTCAGTGCAGCCACCAGATAGGCCGAGTTTTGAGTGCCAGATCTCGCTTTCGAAGATCCGGTCAACGAACTTCCGGCTCTTTGCAATCTTGTCCTCTGACTCGCCTGACTTCTGAACTAATTCTGACATCGTTGCTCGAAGGAATTCCAAGCAATTGGGAAGACCGGCCTCACTGATGTCTCTGTCCTGTGAAGCCAGCTCGACCAGTCTCTTGGGTGAATCGATCCTTTCGCCGACTAGTCTGGCTACCGCGAGCGTGGCTAAGTGGAAGCGAAGGTTCGTGCGCTCAGAATTTGTAGTAGCCGCCGCCTCCGATTGCAGAAAAGCGTCCACGCCCTTCTGAACCTTCACACCCCACAGATAGACCGCAAGGGGAATCTCGTCGGAGAATAGTCGATTGTAATCAGTCTCATTCTTCAGCAGCGACGTCGGCCGCGCGCGTGCATCATCCGGTCTGCTAAGGCCGATTGCCATGATGATCTGTGCCATAAAGGGAATCCCTACGATCTTTCCTGGGGGTCTCCCAAGGTTGCGGTTGTAGTTCTTTCTTCGGTCGTAGTACCAGCCGTGGGGGACAAAATACGTTTCTATTCTACGCTGGACGGAATCAGTGGCACGCAGGGAAGCTTCTGGAACCCGGGTTTGCCTGTTGGTAGCGCGAATCACCTTATCCCGAATCTCGGCGTCCTCGGTCACTAGTATTCGCACGACAACTAGTCGGCCCATAACAGCTTCGTCTTGACCTGTTGCATGCAGGGCCTCATGGATTGTGTACGAGGTCTGCAGGCCGTTCACAATTTGGACATTATCTAGAGCAAACACCCTTCCTTGAATTGAAGCCCGTGAACACAGGATCGTAATTCCGTTGTTTAGCCACCAGAAGTCAGGAGCGTCTCTGTCTGCCAAAGAGGACCGCATCTCTTGGTTAACTTGAACATGACCCTCAAAGTCTCTAACGTTCCAGTCAAAGACGTTCCTTCGCAATGTGCCATCCTTCTCTCTCAGGAAGTTGAGGTAGTCCCTCAAGGCGACGAAAGCCAGATAGCTGTCGACACTGCTTGTGTAATCCCTCGTAACAAGCTGAAGTGGATGGCTAGGCGACGACGTAGCATACTCCACCAACTCCCGGGCTCCGCGGAAAGATACGATACCAATCGCACGGCCAAACATAAGCTGGAACTTGCACTCAAGTTGCTCGGCCTTTGTCTTGACATTAGGGTGAACGTCCTCGATATCGCCTCGCGTGGCATATATAAACTCAATGGCAATTGTAGGGTGGCGGGTAAGGAGCTTACGGACAGCGCTCTTAAAGCGATGGACTTGCTCCACTACGTCCGTGGAGTACAGGGCTTCGAGTTCATCCACCGGCGCTTGGAGCGATAGAAGCTGTTCAGTAGATGTTCGTACCTTATCCACCGCTTCCTCTGAGAATGAACTCTCACGCTTAGCCTGAACTAGAACCAGGCGAATGGGGATGTCACGTCGATAGCGGGAGACATCGATGGTGTCTTCGAGGAGTTCCGAATCCTCGCGCACGAGGGCACCATCGACGAAGGTATAGGCTCCATCGATTCCTCCATCTCCGCCTCCCCCGACAACGCCAGCTCTCACCTCTTCATGCGTCAGCTCTGCTGTCCGCATTACTTGCTCACATGCGAATAGTTCGAATGCTTGTTGCTGAGGAACGTTCAGGGAATGTTCGGTTCGGAATTCAGTGAAGAGTTGGTCCAGAAGCACGCGATCATTGTCCGACACGGCAATCGTCTCCGGTTCTAGCTAATGTATGGCGATTGTCTCACTCGCCCCAGTGATTCCATAGCCCCCAGCCCATGATTCCCCATCGTCCCCACAACCTCATGTTACTCGCAAAGACTCCCTCCTGGGTAGGACGCTGTCTCCGCTGAAATGGGATTCGGCATGCAATCGCCGTAGGAGCGAATATGCGGTGGTGCTCATTGTCGTGGCTTCACTCTCTGTCATCGACATTGTAGATCCTTGAGCCTTACTAATGGTGACAGTACAGAAAACTGACCAGCTAACTCCATCTTTTGTCGGGAGACATCAATCCCTCTTGGGTGAAAGCTGAGCCCTGAAGAGGACACCGCTGGACGGTTGGGGGCTGGAACCACTGCTCAGGTCCATATGCCAACTCCGGATGACTACTTCCCAGCCATCGCTCTGTAGGCCACCTCGGTGCTGCGCCTCCGGCAGCATGCACATCGAACGGTCCTTCCCCAGTGACCGGGCCGCTCGTTGATCTAACGAGTCATCTGTTCAACTTCCGCCGCAAGCACAGACAGAATCCTCAACATAACAAGACTGACAGCGGTGGGGGCTTCGCTGAGCACCGACGTCGTCCGATGGTAAAGTCGCGGTGGAGAGCTCCAGCGAGGCTGGCCTCCTTGGGAACAGAAAGTGATGGAAGACGCCGGGCCTCAACCGGAAGAGAGGGGTTTGGGATGCCTCCTACAGGTCAAGCGCGGGGGGCAATGTGAAGAGATTCAATCTGTGCAGGAGGCATTGCAGTTGCCCTAACATTAGGGCACGCTAATGCGAGGACAGAAAATGGCAGAGCAGGACGAACCGCGGCCCTCGTTTCCTCCACCCACAGATGATGGCTGCCGTCGATCTGAACCAGCATCCTTGCCTGAGGCATCCATTGGCGGCGCACCCGGTGCTCGGGAGGCGCCGTTGCCGTGGGCTTGGAATGCCTGCCATAGTCAGGATGCGGTGTACCGACTGGCGGCTGAGGTCGATGCCCTCCCGGTCCCGCAGCAGCTCCGAGAGGTGCGTGTCATTCGCGCCTGCATAGTCGGTCCTGGCCAGCATGACCACGGCAACGGTCTCGGCGAATGAGCCGAAGGCAGAGGCTTGCGACTGCGGTTCCCGCGGGCCAGTGTGCGGCGCCCTCCCTGCGACAGGCTGGCAGGATCCCGCCACGCGTGGCGTTCACTCATCCCCATGAGCTCTGCAGCCAGAGCTGCGGTGAGCTGGTGTCCCAGCACGGTGTTCAGCCCGTATAGTCTCTAGCTGGTTCAATGTTGCGTTCTTCGTAAGACTGACACTTTCGCTGGACCGCTGGCTACTGACACAACCGTAGAGCATCGACAGACTTCTACGCAGCACTTGACGGGGGAGGCAAGCAAGCCAATACACCTGGAAGTGAGTGGCAGAGGAGAGTGGGTTCTTGTGTCCACCCTAATGTTCTCTCTCAGGGCAAGCGTCCTGATGTAGATGGCCTTGCCGCGCCTTCAGCATGGTCTGGTTTGGACGTTGATAGCTTCTTCAAAGGTGATTATGCTAAGAGAGAACCAGAGCCGCTGGCCTTGATCTCGTCCCATCTCCGCTCAGATCCGCGGTTGAACGAGGACGCGGCTATAGCCCTAGACCAGATTGTGAAGACGCCCCATAAGAGTATGAGCACCCCAGGCGCACGAACGGAGGGCTTATTCACGGCTGAGCCTACGACTAGTATGCAGGAGGATATCACTGAGGCGTTCGACGACGGCACAGACAGGAGATTACCTTGAGCAAAGTGGGCCTCAGCCCCGGCTACGAACTTCAGGATCGCGGCGGCGGTGATCGTCTTGACGCGGTGCGTGCAGTGCTTGGCACTGACTTGAGTTTCCATGGTGCCAACGGCAGCTACGGATCTTATGCCTGGCACCCCTTTCCCGCAAAGTTCCCGCCGCAGTTACCGGAGTTAATGATCCGCCGACTCTCGGACCCGGGAGATCTAGTTCTCGATCCCATGCTCGGCTCTGGGACTACGCTTGTGGAGGCCCTAAGACTTGGACGTCGAGCCGTTGGTTGCGATATCGACCCCCTGGCGCGGTTGATTGCGGCGACCAAGTTGACTCCCATAGACCCGGTCGCCGCCTTTCGAGAGGGTGAAAGTATCTTGGCTGGGGCGAGTGACGATTACCGCAGGTCCCGTCCGAGGTTGGAGAGAGGCCTACGGTTGCGGTTCGATGCCAAGACGGCGCAGTTCATCGACTACTGGTTCCTTCCGCAGCAGCAGCTTGAACTCCTTGCGCTGGTCCAACGCATTGAGGCTTTGGCGGAAGGAGGCATGCGAGATTTTCTCCGGGTGGCATTTTCTTCGACCATCATTGCCAAGTCTGGTGGAGTGTCTTTGGCGCGTGACCTAGCGCACACGCGCCCTCACAGAGACATGGGGAAGAATCCTCCGTCGGCCTTCGTGGAGTTTGGCAAGCGTCTCGAACGCAATGTAGCAGCCTTCACCAATGTCGAATCCACCGATGAGGTCACGCCGTTCTGTTTCTACGGAGGTGACGGGACGGACGCCCGAGGATCGCCACCCTACGCGTCCATCCACGCCGCCAGCGCCGCAGACACCGGGCTGCCGTCCGGGAGCGTCGACCTGGTCGTCACGTCGCCCCCCTATGCCAACAACGCAATCGACTACATGCGAGCCCACAAGTTTTCCTTGGTGTGGTTCGGCTGGAAGATCGCCGACCTCAGCCGGCTTCGCTCTCAGTACGTGGGTCATGATGCTATGGCCGCACTAAGCTGTCAGGAGCTACCAAACCAGTGCGAAGTGACTTTGGCCAAGCTAGCGGACCGCGACGACAGGAAGGCGCTGGTGCTCCGTCGCTACTTTGAAGAAATGAGGGCGGTTATCAGCGAGATCCGGCGGGTCCTGAAGGAGGACAAGCCGGCTGTGATAGTCGTTGGCTCGTCGACGCTTCGGGGCCTGGATGTTGAGACGCACAAGGGGCTCGCTGCCATCGGGGAAGATACAGGCCTCGTACTGGCCGGTATCGGCACCCGTCTGTTGGACCGAGATAAGCGCATGATGCCTGCGCGATGGGGCCAGCGACAGCTTTCTCAGATCGAGGAGCGCATGCATAAAGAGTATGTGATTGGATTGGTGAAGCCGTAATGTCTGGCAGGATTGAAGCTCTTCGTCGGGCCTACCACCGCCAGATTTTCAACGATGTTTTGCGACAGAATCCGTCAGGCATTCCGAACAATGCCGACAGCGGAAGTGCTTCAAGTGTCCGGATTGCCAAGGGGATTGTCCGAGACATAGGGTTTCCCTTAGGGTCCGACAAACTGGCGGGACAGACGACGGGACGTCGCTTCGAGGAAGCGACAAGGAACTTCCTACGTGATGCTTTCGGGTTACTATCTCATCTGCGACCGGGGCAGTGGGAATTCTCACTGGGCGGAGATATCCGCGACTACGAGCAATACCTGCATTTGTCCGACGTGCGACGAATGGTCGAACAGCACGAGGAACTGCGCATTATCTTCGGCGACTATATAGTCACGCCTGACATCGTTGTCTGCCGGGAACCGGTGTCAGACTCCACGATCAACGAGAATGAACCTCTGCTGAACGACGATAGTGTGGCAAGTTACACGCCACTGCGCCGTGCCAACTCGCAGGCGAGCATCCTTCACGCGAGCGTGTCCTGCAAATGGACCATTCGAAGTGACCGGTCTCAGAACGCGCGAACTGAGGGCTTGAACCTAGTCAGAAACCGGAAAGGCAAGACGCCGCACATCGTCGTCGTTATTGGAGAGCCTCTGCCGGGGAGAATCGCATCACTCGCCTACGGGACAGGCGAAATCGACTGCATTTACCATTTCGCGCTGAGGGAGTTGAAGTCCGCAGCCGCAGGCAACGATTCGGATGCCGAACTACTGGACACCCTCATGACCGGCAGACGGCTCCGCGACATCAGTGACCTGCCATTCGACCTGGCAACCTGAGAGGAAGAGCTTGCTCCGATGGGGTGCCCCGCTCAGGGCCCTCGGCTTCGGACGCGTCCTCGCATTCGTGCGGAACCTACCCAGCGGCCCTTGTCGCCAATCCGTCGGAGATTGGCCGCGTCCACCTTTTGCCGTCTTGCCGTCTCACTCTCAAGGAGAGCACTACAATTGCATTTCCGTCGCCCGAAGAGATCCTGATCCTCTGACACCAGTGACTTATGCCGGCCCTCAAGACCGTCCCGCTGTCCCGCTCCCTATCAGAGGCGCTGCAGGACACGCTGCGTTTTCTATGCGCCGCGCTCCTCGTCACGGTGGACGAGCTGTCCTACTTCGGAAGAATCCCCGTCTCCACCCGCCGCGACCGGCTGAGGAGCCATGGTGGCGGATGGCGTGAACGTCCGAAAGGAAGAGAACCATGACATTGATGACGAAGGCTGAGGCCTGCCGAGGCATGACGGTCTCCCTGTCCACCCTGGGTCGGCTGGTCGCCTCAGGAGAGATTGAGGTTAGGCGAAAGCAGCTAGGAGGGCGACACAGGTGTTGGACGACGACCCGCCGGAGAACAGCGAGGACGGCCAACCGGACGACGCGGCCCAGGAGCCGATTCGCGGCCTGGAGGAGCAGGTGGAGTTACTCAAGGCCCAACTCGACCTGCGTGAGAGCGAAACGCCCGGTTGGAGGGGGGGCTATCGGCAGGAGCGCGCGGGCGTAAGAGGATGAGGCGAGCGGACTTCATCCTTGGCCTGGCCGTCACCCGACTGCTCGGTGTCCTGGCTGCTGGGCTTACGCTGGCGTAGGAGGGCCATGCCGGAGTGGGACGGACAGCCATCGGGTCTATGGCGGGATGCCCGTGGGTATTGGGAGACAGCCGAAAGGAGTCTGACGGGGGAATCTGCCACAATGCTCAAATCCCGTTTACCCGCTTTGGAGTCGCCCAAAAATGAGGTAGACTACTGGGGAGAGGTCTTGAGGATGCTACAAAACAGTCTGACGCTAAGATGGTGGACATGTGAAGGGAATACGCAGTGGTGTGGCTTGGAAACCGTCAACCTCAGCAACCTGACAATTGAAGGAGTGTATCTGATCTGGCATTCGGGAACTAAGGTACCTCCTGCCAAATGGCTATACGTCGGTCAGGGCAACATTAGAGGCAGACTGGAAGAGCATCGGAGAGATCACAGGATACTACAATACCGCGAGCACGGTACGCTTCTGACTTCATGGGCGTACGTATTGCCAGATTATCGGAACGGTGTCGAGCGGTTCCTCGCTGAGGCATGCAACCCCATCTTGGGGCACCAGTGGCCGGAGACCGTTCCGGTTTCGGTAAATCTGCCTCAATGAGAGCGCCAGGGTAGCCCTTACGTGCGAGACAGATAACCGCTATGGAACAACCTAATCAACAAGGACCGCCCCTTAACCCACCCGATTACGTAACCAAGGATGAGTTGCGGACCTACTACTCGACCAAGACAGACCTTGCTGATCTGAGGACAGATCTCGCTAGGCTAGAGACCCGCCTAATCAGATGGTTCCTGGGGTTGATATTTGCCGCCATCGTAGCGTGCGTCACAACTGTCCTGACCATTGCCCTACGTGGATAGATGGACTGGACATCCGCTTCAATTTGCACTTGGCTCGACTGTTGGTTCCGTTCGCTTTGAGATTATGCGAGTGCTCCGCCCGAAGTCGGTCATCTCTGTTGAAGATGCCATTGCAAGCTATTTCGTGGTGCGAGCTCTGGGAGCGGAGGTTCTCATGGTCGCCGGTAGGATGGAATCTCTCACCAGAGCAATGGATGATGCCCTAGCCAACAGGAGGTTCTACCTTCACAGGAGAGCTACCTACGGTCGTGGATGGCGACACGCCATGGTCCGTAAGTCACATTGACTTCGCAGACGAAGACGATCCGCAGGAGTGGTAGGCTTGGCATCGTGCCACGATCACATTGGAGATTGAGGCCCACCGATCTCCGCAGATTGTCCGAATGGGCTACTGCCGTGGGTTGGCGCCTGTACCAGAATCTATAGATCCTAGCCGACTCTCAGTCCCCATCCTGGGGCCCGCGCGCGGCCCCAGGACGAGTCAGATTATTTGGCCCCGTGCCCAATGAGCGACAGAGCAGGCCGTCGGTCCCGTCGCCTCCGTATCCGGTCTCAGACAGCGATCGCTCGCTGCGCCAGCATTGCGGAGCAGCCCCGCTCGACCACGTGGGTCACCGACACCCGGCCCCGGCCATCGTACCGGTGCGGAAGGCATACTCCACCTTCGCGCCCTCGGGTACACGCCCGCCGGTGCGCACGGCGCCTCCTCTTTCCCCGCGGCCAGGGCCGCCCGCACCGTACACCACCATCCCGCTCCGCTCTCCCTTGCGCCACCCCAGCACCTTCATCTCGGTCGGCATCACCCGTTCCACCGCCGTCCGGCGAACTGCAAGTGGCTGTTACGGCGGCAGCCTGGCGCGGCCGCTGACCCGCACGGACAACCCTGTCGCCTTGCCTGGACTGCTGGCCTGGTGCTTGGCTAGGAACGCCCCTGGCAGCTTGCCACGCTCCACCGCCTCACGGATGAGCGGAATGGTCGCCCCTTCTCGACCCCTTGGGTCCTCTTGGTATAGGGTCGCCTCCTCTCGGGGTCCCGAGCACTGCTCAAGAGCTGCAATCCGGCAACCCAAGCAACTCCAGGTCGTTGTCCGCGACGCTCCGCAGCGCCGGCGGGATGCAACCCGTGAGGTCGTTGCCGGTCAGCAGGAGGCTTTGCAGGCGCGTCAGCTCCGCCAACTCCGGCGGTATCGGGCCCGTCAAGCTGTTGTGGCTGAGGGCCAGACTCTGCATCTCGGAGAGATTGCCCGGCGCCGCCGGTATCTCCCCCTGAGGTTGTTCGTCCCCAGCAGCAGCTCCTCCAGGTTGGCAAGGTTCCCCAGCTCTCCCGGTATCTCCCCGCTGAGCCGGTTGTGGTGGAGCCACCGGGTCTCCAGCCTTGTCAGGGCGCCGATCTCCGGCGGTATCCCGCCCGTCAGCTTGTTGTTGGCCAGGCTCAGGTCCAGCAGGGCCGTAAGGCTGCTCAGGTCAAGAATGGTCACGGCCTTGCCTCACGGCGGCGGAGGCAGTACGGGCGGGCCGCCAGGCTGCTCCATGGCACCAGCCTCAACGTAGAAGCCGTGCAGTTTGTTGGCGTCGGTCTGCACCATGGGGGCGTTTGGCTCTTCAGAGACTCTGCCTCCGAAGTCGGCCATTCGCACTGCCTGTGCCGCCGTCACGGCGGTGGCGAAATCAGACAGGGACATTTCAAGCACGGCCCGGTGAGTCTCGCCCGTCGTTCTCAGCCAGTAGTGTCGGTCAGGGTGCATGGCAACTACCGAGTCGTCGCCTCGCCGTACTTGCTGTACGTCCCATCGTTCGTAGACCTGAAGGACCTCCACCCTGTAGTCAAAGGAAGGCCCCAAAAATACGATTTCCTCGCGGCCGGCAAAGTCAGAATGCTTGCGCTCTCCCCCCACGCGATCCGTCGATTGGTTTGAGGATTGAAGCAATACGGTCAGCATGGGCGGGCCACTACCCAGGTAGTATTCGTTCACCCGCATATCCGCGTAGCATTTGGTTACTGGCCAACCAAGGTGGAGACCCCCTTCTCCAAATGACCATTCTGGACCGAGTATTCCCCGCTGCACTGCGCATCGCACGGTGCCGGGCAGGTAGGTGCCGCGGACTACCAGGAGGGAGGCCGCTATTGACTCCCCAAGGAACCACCGCATCGTGTAGGGCACGGTCGTTCCAGTGTCTATATCTAGAGCACCGCCTGGCACTGCACGAGGTTGGACGCCATAGAAGTCCCTGGGCACGCACGGGTCAACGTCCACGCCGCCCACGGGCACGCAGGGCGGTATCGTGTCCTCAAGGTACACAGGCTCCGATGGCGACGACGCTTCCTCTGTGCAGGCGACCAGGGCGAGCGATAGGGCAATGAGCAGCGGCAGCAATCTGTTCATTTTGTCCCTACTCACCGTGATTGATAGTTCGCCATGATAACGGCCACATCGCCTACTCCGCCGGGCGCCCCTCCCTGAGCTCGCCGAGCTCCGCCCGCATAGCCCGGACCTCTCCTTTCCCATCATGATTCCTGAGAACATGCCCATCCTCGCGTTGCTTGTGTCTTGCATCTGCAATATAGTATACGGCGAGAAGCAGCCGCCCTGGGGGGCAATCCCCCAGAGCATCTCTGGAGCCTGTTGTGAGGGACGTGAGCGCCCTATAGAGAAAGGACGCACCTCCGTGGCCAAGGTCCTTGACGCCCTGAGCTGTCCAGTCACCGTCCAGCCCATAGCGACCCTGCTGGTGCTGCTTGCGGCCACCGACGCCCTAGGCGCTGGGGTTCACCCGGCTGGTGCGGCAGGTGGAGGCGGACGGCGTGGTCGCCCATGCTTGCGGCCCCGGTGGTCTCCCCCCACGCGACCCATGGCAGCGGCGCTGGAGACCGACGACTTCGCCTCAGCGTCCCAAGCGTAAATCGACGCGGGCGCCGCCGGTCTGGACCGCCCACGGAAAGCCCAGAGATCTGCTGGCCGACGTGATGAAGACGCTGCCGGCTTGGACGGCAGGTGAGGGGACGGCCTGTGCTATACGCACACTCAGCAAATCCCGGTGGTGAGCGGCAGTCGTTGATCAACCACTTGCGCCGTGTCGGCAAGCTCGCCGGAGACTTCGCAAGTCCCTTTGGCGGCGATGGTATTGCATCGGCTGCTGGCCTCTTGCACGACATGGGTAAGGCAGACCCTGAGTGGCAGAAGCTCCTGCTGAAGTGCGAAAGGGGCGAGCGCAGGCGGATTGGGATTGACCACAAGAGTGCGGGCGCACTGTTCGCAGAGCGGTTCGGTGGGTCGGCGTGGGCCGTGGGACTGCTGGTCCAAGCGCACCATGGAGGACTGCAGAGTCCCCACAAGGGCTTCGAACCCTGGCTTGCCCTGCACCGCGACTTTGACGGTCCGCGAAGGGCCCAGGCCGCCCTACAAGCGGAGATGCACGACCTCATGCAGGGTCTCGCTCCGTCCGTCCCTGAATTCGTCAAGAGCGGTCGGGACGCGGAGCTCTTCTTGCGCATGGCCTACTCGGCGCTCGTCGATGCCGACAGCCTCGACACTGAGGGGCATCAACTCGGTGGCGCCCCGTCCACGCGTGGGAGTGCAATGCCGCTGACCGAACTCTGGAGGCGTTTTGAGCTGAACAGGCTGGAGCCGCAATTCCCGGATAGCATTGTCAACCGAGTCCGACGGGAGGTTCATGAAGCATGCCTCCAGGCAGCGAGCAGGCCGCGCGGAATCTTCCGGCTAACGGTTCCCACGGGGGGAGGCAAGACGCGATCGGCGATGGCGTTCGCCCTGCGACACGGCATGACTCACGGCCTTCGGCGGGTCATCGTTGCCGTACCTTACACGACCATCACCCAGCAGACGGCGGGGGTATATCGTGGCATCTTTGAGGACCATTTCTCCGATGCTACCCCCGTCGTGCTTGAACACCACACGGGAGCCGCGGAGGGTGTCGGCAGAGCAGGGGGCGATGACGACAATTTCGCTCCGGAGGCGGTCTGGCAGCGACTGGCTGCGGAGAACTGGGATGCGCCGATCGTCGTCACGACGACAGTACAACTCTTCGACAGTCTTTTCTCAAACCGCCGAAGCAAGACCCGCAAGCTCCACAACTTGGCAGGAAGCGTGATCGTCTTGGACGAGGCCCAAGGCCTGCCCGCGGCCCTGCTGGCTCCGATCCTCGACGCGCTTCGTCAACTGACGCAGGACTACAGTGCCAGCGTTGTCCTGTCGACGGCCACGCAGCCCGCCTTCGAGCTCATCCCCGAGTTCAGCGAGGTCGTGGCACATGAAATCGTACCCGACCACGCTCGGCACTTTGAACTGCTCAAGCGAGTCGACTACGAGTTCCGGACAGATTCTCCGAAGGATTGGTCGGAAGTTGCCGCCTGGATGCGCCGTGAGAAGAGTGTGCTTGCAGTTGTGAACACGAAGCGCCACGCGGCAGAGCTGCTGGATACTCTCAACGACCAGGATGCCCTGCACCTCTCGACCCGGCTCTGTGGTGCCCATCGCCGGCTGGTCCTTGAGGAGACGAAGCGCCGTCTGCGCAACGCAGAGCCGTGCCGCGTGGTCAGCACACAGGTCGTCGAAGCCGGGGTCGACCTGGACTTTCCGACGGTCTTTCGCGCCGAGGCTCCCCTGGACGCCATAATCCAGGCCGCGGGGCGCTGCAACCGAGAGGGAACACGAAGATGCGGGCGCGTGGTGGTCTTCAGTCCTCCGGACGACGCTTCGCCCCCTGGGATCTATCGGGCAGGAAGAGACATCGCAAGGGTTGTCCGACAACATCCTGGCTTCGATCCCAGCGACCCGGACGCAGTGCATCAGTATTTCCAATTCCTGTTCGGCTCGTCCGTGGATCCCGACAGGAACCGGATTCAGCGCTCCCGCGATGAACTTGACTTCCCCACGATCGCCGACAGGTTCCGCATGATTGCGGAAGATACGTGCGATGTCGTGGTGCATTACCCAGAGTCGGCGGCCGATCAAATCAGGCCCTTGGTTGAACAGCTCCGCACGCGCGAGCGAAGGCCGCGTGAGATTCTGCGCCTTCTGCAACCGCACACTGTCTCTCTCCTCCGCGCCGAGTATGAACGCCTGCAGAAGGTCGGCCTCGTTGAGGAGATCGATGGCATGCCGGGGATCGGCGTTTGGCACGGCGCCTACGACGATGTGCGGGGTATCACGGAGGCGGACCCCGATCTGATCGTCTAGGTCCATGAGCAGGCCATAACGAAGGGTGAATACAGAGCGCAAAGGATGAACAACACCCATTCACAACTCTCAGTCAAGCTCTGGGGAGACTATGCGTGCTTCACACGGCCCGACATGAAGGTGGAGCGCGTGAGCTATCCCATGATGACGCCATCTGCCGCTCGTGGGGCGTTGGAGGCAATCTTCTGGAAACCACAGGTCGACTGGCGCATCGAGGAGATCCATGTCCTGAAGCCGATCGTCTATGCATCCATACTCAGGAATGAAATCAACACCCGACAGAGCGACCGGACTGCCAGAGGCTGGGCGAAGAGTGGCGGCGGGTACGACGCTGCCGTCAACCGAGAGCAGCGTCACACACTGGCTTTGCGAGACGTGGCCTATGTCGTCCGTGCGCAACTGGTGCTGCGCGAGGGAATCGTTGGGGACGACATCGCCAAGTACAGAGATCAGTTCAGGCGGCGCGTGGCCTCGGGGCGTTGCTTCGCGACGCCCTACCTGGGCTGTCGGGAGTTCAGTGCTGCCTTTGGCAAGCCGGACCCAAGCGATACTCCCCTCGACCACAGCGAGGAGCTTGGATTCATGCTTCTGGACATCGAGTACGAGCCTAATGGCAGCGGACGAGGAACACCGCGCTTCTTTTGGGCCGCGCTTGATCGTGGGGTGCTCCTTGTTCCAGACCGCTTCAAGGAGGCCTGCTGATGTTGCTGGCGAAGCTCAGAGAGTACGCAGACGAGCGAATGGACAGACAACCGCCTCCGCTCTACAGCCGGACCCCCGTTGCCTATATCGTGGCGCTGGACTCCGACGGGAGACCCCGGTCACCGCATCCGATTTCCCGGATTGACTCGAGCACGCCGCGCGGAAGGCGCGGCCTGGATATCACGGCTCCGGAGATCCAGCGAGCGGCGGGGATCAAGCCTCTGCTCCTTGCGGACAACGGGGAGTATACGTTCGGAAGGGCCCGTGATCCAAAGAAGCCGCAGCGCGCCGCGCAAGCACATGCCTCCTACCTCAAGCTCCTTGAGCGCTGTGCGGCCGCGACGGAGGAGCCAGCTGTACTGGCAGTGAGGAGCTTCTACGAACGCGGCGGCGTCGAACAGCTTGACTTGGGCGAAGAGTGGGACTATGGGTTGAAGGTGACCTTCAGCGTACTCCTCGGCAATGGTGAGGTGCTTCCGATTGACCTCCCGGCCGTGCAGCGGTTCTGGCGCTCAGTGCACACGCCCGGCGCAGATGCCATGGGCCAGTGCCTGGTGTGTGGCGAGCGCAAGCCCCTGCTCGACCGCCTGCAGGCGAAGATCAAGGGCATTCGAGGCGGGCAATCCTCCGGTACGTCGATCGTCTCCGCCAACTCCGAGGCATTCGAGTCATATGGACTGAAGGCGTCGAAGACAGCGCCGACCTGCTACGAATGCGGGGAGGGATTCACCCGAGCAGCCAACGAACATCTTGCAGGCGAGAACAGCTGCTTCGCTGTCGGTGGGGCGACCTTCATCTTCTGGACCCGGAAGCGTGTAGCATTCAACTTCGGTAGTTTCATGCGGGACCCGAACCCTGCCCAGGTCAGAGCATTGCTCGATTCGGTTCGGAGCGCCCGACACGCCGGTATAGAGAAAGGGACAGCCTTCTACGCTATCTCCTTTTCCGCCAACGGAGGGCGCGCTGTGGTCCGTGACTGGATGGACACAACGGTGGGCAGAGTCCAGGAAAGCGTGGCGCGGTGGTTCGAGCTCCAGCGGATCACCCACCCACGGGCGGAGGACCCGGAAGGCGACAACCCGCGACCACTCGGTCTCTATTCACTCGCCGTCTCGACGGTCCGGAGAACACGGGACCTCCCCGTCACCACACCCCGCGTGCTGTTTCGCGTAGCCCTGGCAGGGGGGCCGGTACCCTTGGAGGTCGCCTTCCAAGCCGTGCGCCGTAATCGCGCCGAGCGAAATGTAACGGCGGAGCGCGCCGCTCTGACTAAACTCGTGCTGTTGAGTCACCTAGCGCAACATCCAAAGGAGGATTACATGGTTGCCCTCGAGCCCGAACACCCGGAGCCCGCGTACCACTGCGGCCGATTGCTTGCAGTCATCGAGAGTGTGCAATATGCAGCCCTCGGACGGGTGAATGCCACCGTTGTGGACCGTTTCTACGGCGCTGCTTCCTCTACGCCGGCAGTAGTATTCGGGGCGTTGCTACGGGGTGCACAGCCACACCTCGCAAAGCTGGAGGGCCGCAAGCGCGGCGGTCTTCAGAATCGCCTTATGGAAGTGTGCGGGCAGATCAGAGCGTTCCCAAAGACGCTGTCGCTTGAGCAGCAGGCGCTCTTCTCGCTGGGCTACTATCACCAGCGAGCTCATGACCGTGCGGCAGCCCTCAGCCGGACCCGACCCCTGAAGGACGCTCCAGACCGAGAAGACACGATCCCCGACACCCAGGAGGAGGAAAGCTAGCCATGTCCGAATCAATCACCACCGATGTCGGCCGCCGCCACGATTTCGTTCTGCTCTTCGACGTGCGAGATGGCAACCCAAACGGTGACCCCGACGCCGGCAACTTGCCACGCGTCGACCCCGAGACGATGCAAGGGCTCGTCACAGATGTCGCTATAAAGCGCAAAGTGCGAGATTACGTGGACGTCGCCCATGGAGACGGACGCTTCAAGGTGTACGTGCAGCACGGCCGGTTCCTCGCGGACCAGCGCGCTCGTGTCTTCGGTGAGCGAGCCAGGGGCAACTCCACTCCTGATTCTCGCGACGCCCGCCGATGGATGTGCGAGGAGTTCTACGATGTCCGCATGTTCGGCGCGGTGATGTCCATGAAGGAGCACAATGCCGGCCAGGTGCGGGGCCCCATGCAGATCACCTTTGCCCGGTCGATTGACCCGATTGTACCCCTCGACTCGAGCATCGTGGGCCCAGCGCAGAACAGGGGGGATGTGAATCGCGAGGATTCTGAAGGCGAGGCGACCAGGTTCGGGACGATGGGACGAAAATCGACGGTCCCCTATGGTCTCTATCGTGCCCACGGCTTCTTCAACCCCCATTTCGCGGAAAGCACAGGCGTCGACGGCGACGACCTCAGGCTCTTCTGGATCGCACTCCAGATGATGTGGGACGTTGACCGTTCCGCCTCCCGCGGTGAGATGGCCTGCAGGGGCCTCTATGTCTTCAGCCACGAAAGCAGACTGGGCAACGCAGCCGCCCATCGTCTCTTCGACCTCATCGAGACGCCTGGGAGCGAGGTGGAGGCCCCGAGGTCATTCACGGACTACAGGGTCGCAAGGCCTCCCGAGGGGAATATTGGGGGCATCACCGGAGTAACGTTGACAACACTGGTGGGATGAGCCCCTGAATTGCAGGGGCGTGAGCAGGTAGCCGTACCCATCTCCGCGCTGGAGCATTTCAGTTACTGTCCACGTCAGTGTGCTCTCATCCATGTTGAACAGACCTTCGATGAAAACGTTTTCACGGTACGAGGACGCCTCAGCCACGAGCGCGTTGACTTAGGCGAAGCGACTGCGCCCAAGAGCGTGCACCAGTTGCGGGCCCTGCCCATTTGGTCCGATGTGCATGGCATCGTCGGGAGGGCTGACCTCGTTGAGGTCCATCCAGGGGGACCGATACCGGTCGAATACAAGGTCGGCAAGATCACGGGCGGTCACGCAGCGCTCCAACTCTGTGCACAGGCCCTTTGCCTCGAGGAGATGTTTGGTGCGTCCGTGCCCTTTGGAGCGCTCTACTCGCACAGCACAAAGCGACGCGTTCGGGTAGAGATCGACCAGGTACTCCGAGAGCGTACGCTAGCGACCGTGGTAGTGGTGAGGACGTTGTTGGCTGAGCAGCGCTTGCCGACGCCTGTGAACGACAGCCGCTGTCACAACTGCTCCCTTGTCAACGCATGCCTGCCATCGGTCGTTGGTGATGTACCGCGAGTGCGCGGTTATCAGGGAGCGCTGTTCGTACCGGCAAACGATTCTGCTGTCCGGGGCTGGTTTGATGTTTGAGTTGCTCAACACGCTCTATGTGATGACTGCTGGAGCTTCGCTGCACCTGGATCACGATGCCGTGCGGGTAGTAATCGAGGGTGAGACGCACCTCCGTGCTCCCCTAATCCGTCTTGGCAGCATCGTAGTCTTCGGGCCGGTTGCTGTCAGTCCAGCACTCATTCACCGCTGCGCTGACGATGGACGCACTATCAGCTTCATGAGTAGCAACGGGAGGTTCAAGGCACGCTTGGAGGGTCCCTTGCGAGGAAACGTTCTGCTCCGACGCGGGCAGCATCTAGCACTGGATACCCCCGGTTGGCCGTCCTGCATTGCGCGACAGATCGTCGCCGCCAAGATCCAGAATAGCCGACTAGTGCTCCTGCGCGGAGCGCGGGAGACCGACGGTGAACCGTCCAAGCGCCTCCGTCAAGCCGCAGACGATCTCGCCTGTTCCCTCACGAGCATCCACTCGGCTGAGGGGCTAGACTACGTTCGAGGCGTGGAGGGAGACGCAGCTAGGATCTACTTTAGTGTTTTCGACTTGCTCATCCGGAGTGGTGGGGAAGTATTCAACTTCGAGCGGCGATCACGCCGTCCTCCCCGTGACAGAACCAATGCGATGCTGTCCTTCCTCTACGCTCTTCTCCGAGAGGAATGCACCAGCGCGCTTGAAGGGGTAGGACTAGACCCACAGGTGGGCTATCTGCACGCCTTGCGCCCCGGACGCCCGGCGTTAGCTCTAGATCTGATGGAAGAGCTTCGTCCGTTGGCCGTCGACCGGTTCGCGGTCACGTTAATCAACCGCCGCCAGATCGGTGCCGCCGACTTTGATGTGCGGGAGGGAGGAGCCGTCCATCTAACAGGAGACGGACGGCGCAAGGTGCTATCAGGATACCAGGAGCGCAAGAAGCGCACCGTCAGACATCGCCTTCTCCGTCAGAGCGTTGCCCTTGGACTTGTGCCGCATGTCCAGGCTCGCCTGCTTGCTCGCCATCTTCGGCGTGACCTCACTCACTACCCGGCCTACATTGCTCGCTAGGAGGAGCGCGTGGAACTGCTCGTTGTCTACGACGTCTCGACCGAGGCGCCTGCGGGCCAGGCTCGACTTAGGCGAGTCGCCAAGATATGCGAAGCCTACGGGCAACGAGTCCAGAAGTCTGTGTTCGAGTGCGTCCTAGCACCAGAGCAGGTGGAGTTGCTGCATTACGACTTGGAAAGGGCGATCGACAAAAGGCAGGACAGTATCCGTACGTATCGGCTGCGGGAGCCACATGCCCAGTACACATTTGTCTCGGGACGGCAGCCGCGCTTCGATATCCGCAAGCCACTGATCGTCTAGATTGAGAGCGAACCTCCGGTGATCTACCAGCGGCTTGGAGGTTCGCTCTTGTACCTAGCAAAGTGGCAGAACCACCAGTGCGATACCAAATGGAGACCAGCACCTCTACAATGATGGGGTGACTGCAAACGGACAACTGTGGCTAGCTCTATAGGCAAGACCCCGTTGCACCCGCCCCCGTCGGTGGGTGAGGATTGAAACCTTCGCGCATACGGGCGGCACCGTGACGGCTTCGGGGTTGCACCCGCCCCCGTCGGTGGGTGAGGATTGAAACATCGGGACCCGCACCAATAGCAGCTTCCGCGCACCGGTTGCACCCGCCCCCGTCGGTGGGTGAGGATTGAAACATCTCCTGGAATGAACTCACCGCCAGCGAGTTGGAGTTGCACCCGCCCCCGTCGGTGGGTGAGGATTGAAACCCCTACCGCGAGCAGGACTTGATTCACGGCAAGCCGTTGCACCCGCCCCCGTCGGTGGGTGAGGATTGAAACACCCTGACCGGGCTGACTCCAGCCACTTCGTATCGGGGTTGCACCCGCCCCCGTCGGTGGGTGAGGATTGAAACTTGAAGCGCGTTCCCGATGCAGCGTGGAAGGTGCGGCGTTGCACCCGCCCCCGTCGGTGGGTGAGGATTGAAACATCGTAACCCATGCGGCGGCGTGGTACCCAAACAGTTGCACCCGCCCCCGTCGGTGGGTGAGGATTGAAACAACAACGTGGGCATGCTCCTGGGGAACAACCGCGGCGGTTGCACCCGCCCCCGTCGGTGGGTGAGGATTGAAACTTCCAACGGCCGGGCCGGATACCCACCATCGTCTACATGGTTGCACCCGCCCCCGTCGGTGGGTGAGGATTGAAACCTCGCGGGTTTGAAGGCGATAGCTATCGATCCGCCTGTTGCACCCGCCCCCGTCGGTGGGTGAGGATTGAAACTCCGGTACGACGTTGCGCTCTATGCTCACGGCATACGTTGCACCCGCCCCCGTCGGTGGGTGAGGATTGAAACTTCGACTTTCTGAACGGCATCCCCGTCTTCACCAACGTTGCACCCGCCCCCGTCGGTGGGTGAGGATTGAAACCTCGACACCACCATGGACAGGCTGAGCTTTGACTGCGTTGCACCCGCCCCCGTCGGTGGGTGAGGATTGAAACTTCGGTCACGGGGTTGGAGACTACCTGCACCCCGCGTTGCACCCGCCCCCGTCGGTGGGTGAGGATTGAAACAACGCCCGCGTTGAGCAGTATCGCATTTTGCGGGAGTGTTGCACCCGCCCCCGTCGGTGGGTGAGGATTGAAACCGCCTGTGCGAACATCGCGGCAAAGGCCAGCATCGCGTTGCACCCGCCCCCGTCGGTGGGTGAGGATTGAAACATCCAGTCAATCCCCATGGCCTCAGCAGCTTGACGGTTGCACCCGCCCCCGTCGGTGGGTGAGGATTGAAACGCCCGCCGCAACATCCAGATGGCCGACGCCATCCGGCGTTGCACCCGCCCCCGTCGGTGGGTGAGGATTGAAACACCATCCGCAAGCTGATGCCCATGGAGGCGTTCCGGGTTGCACCCGCCCCCGTCGGTGGGTGAGGATTGAAACAGCAGCCCGATCTACCCCGTCGCGCTGGCGGGCGACGTTGCACCCGCCCCCGTCGGTGGGTGAGGATTGAAACTCCAACGCATCCACCAGGACGTCACGAACCACGGTCGTTGCACCCGCCCCCGTCGGTGGGTGAGGATTGAAACCTGAGGGCTGAGAACAACGAGAAGGCCATTGGCTTGTTGCACCCGCCCCCGTCGGTGGGTGAGGATTGAAACATCGACGAGTTTGATTCCATAGCGGCCAAGCGCGGGTGTTGCACCCGCCCCCGTCGGTGGGTGAGGATTGAAACCTCGCCGTGCTGGCGCTTCTTATGGCGGACGTGTCGTTGCACCCGCCCCCGTCGGTGGGTGAGGATTGAAACGGCTGTGCCAGGTCCATGGGCGGCGGCGCACCATGTTGCACCCGCCCCCGTCGGTGGGTGAGGATTGAAACACGGAGCTGGTGATCACCAGGACCGTGTTGAGCTTGTTGCACCCGCCCCCGTCGGTGGGTGAGGATTGAAACCTCGCAGGACAGACATTCAACGATGTGCATGAATCATCGTTGCACCCGCCCCCGTCGGTGGGTGAGGATTGAAACCTCGCAGGACAGACATTCAACGATGTGCATGAATCATCGTTGCACCCGCCCCCGTCGGTGGGTGAGGATTGAAACCACCATTCGCCGCTAGTGTAATGCCCCGTGTGGCGGTTGCACCCGCCCCCGTCGGTGGGTGAGGATTGAAACATCGCCACCACCGGAGCGGACTTCATGGAATACCTTGTTGCACCCGCCCCCGTCGGTGGGTGAGGATTGAAACCTTGAGCCTCAGCGCTACGCCGACCGCTGGGTCTACGTTGCACCCGCCCCCGTCGGTGGGTGAGGATTGAAACAGTTCGGCCCGGCTGTAGGTCATGGCGCCTCGTAGGGTTGCACCCGCCCCCGTCGGTGGGTGAGGATTGAAACGATTAGCTCGCAATTCCAATGGGACGTACACGCCCTGTTGCACCCGCCCCCGTCGGTGGGTGAGGATTGAAACCTTCTGTTCTGTAGCTTGTCCAGTGAGGGCGCAATGACGTTGCACCCGCCCCCGTCGGTGGGTGAGGATTGAAACCCGGATTTTGGCCGTCCTATGGCGCACAAGCGTGACCGTTGCACCCGCCCCCGTCGGTGGGTGAGGATTGAAACATGGACGGGACGGCGTACACACCCCCCAGGCTGTCTAGTTGCCCGCGTCGGTTCCCGTACCACCCTCCGTGTAGCTGTGCCGTGAGTTTACAGACGATGTGGGTCATCTATGCCCTTACCTCCTCGACATGCGATTCATGCTTGTACTGGACCGTGACAAGAGAGTAATATTGGGTGCGGTTACTACTGAAGAGTTCTGAGCATTTACAGGGCGGGAAATTGCAGAATATGCTCTCCGACCAACCCCGTTTCATCGAGAGCAGCGTTTGCTCTGGATCTCGGCTCGTTCTAGTTCCGTAGAGGTCGGGCGATCACTCGTGCGTGCACCAAGGCGAAGGCGACCGAGAAAGCGCGACATACGCGTTCCTCCAAAGGCCGACTTGCAAGTGGTAGCAGTATCGGTGAAATATGTAGGGAGCCCGGAGCACAAGGACTTTCGTAGTTTCGCTGGCCAGCCCCGGCCACGAGGTGACGCATCGCTTTGCCCGCGCGACATCAGGGACATAACCCTGGTCACAGAATGGTTGCGCACGGCAATTCGCAAGGGCTTGACTAGTGCTCTTTGGGAGGGAGGCTTTCCGCGCTATGTCTGGCATAAGGAAGGAGACACTGTATTCGAGGCTAGACTCGTGAATCGCGGAGATGGTTCCTACAAGGGATACCCTCTTAAGAGCGATGAGTGGCCTGCTGGCCTAGAAGGGCACAGATGACTGAGGTTTGCTTCGAGACAGAGTGGCATGACGGCGAAGGAATCAATGGAGCAGAGTTGTCTGCGACCTTCGCGTCTCTGCGTATCGACATCCACGGCCAAGCCGTCACGCGTGTGTTTGACTTGCGAGCGAGGACAGTACGCGATTCGGTGTACGTGCCGCTGTACCCTCTAGCAGAATGGCTCGCGTCCCACTGGTGGTTTCTGGCCTACGAATTCGAGAATCCGACAAAGAACTCAGACCCTGAATTTGACCGTCGCCACAGACTGGGCGCGAACACGGAAGGCTACGCCTTCCCAGACCTGACAGTGGTGTCCGCGGACACGCGGACCCGCCTCACTTGGGATAACTCGTCATCTCCGTGGAGTAAGATCATATTCCTTGAACGGGGCCAGGCGTCTGTCGAGAGAGAGGAGTTTCGTAGGGCTTGTACCGACCTGATAGATAGGGTAGTTCGGCGGCTCTCAGCCTTCGATATTCGCGACACGTTCCTTCAAGAGGAGTGGCTAGCAATCCAGACTGCCGATAATGAGGAAACAAGCTTTTGCGAAACTGCTGCTGGGTTAGGGTGGGATCCGTACGACTTGGACGAGTTGCGGCGAAGCCAAGTCCTGCAGCTTGCTACCGAACTGGGACATTTGTGCGACGAAGCAGTGCCTGTCATGGACACCGCAGCCCCCCTTAAGGATTCTTCCGCCATAGCGTCCGCTCTCCAAGCAGCTAGGCCCAACGGTCTGGAGCTCAAGAGCCTAAGACCGCTCTTTGGAGCGAAGTCCCTTGGAGGTTACTCTGGCCGTCCCTGGGAGGTTGGCTACTATCTGGCGAGACAGGTCAGACAGCGGCTAGGTTTGGACGGCCAGCCGATACACACCATGGAGCTATTGGCGGACGCCTTGAACGAGTCCGTTCAATCATTAGAGCAAGCCACCCGTCCCGTGGCCCCTCTAAACGCGGTTCGTCTAGTAGACGGCGTAGTGACATCCGGAGACTGTAACAGCGTTTCGTTTGGACTGCGGAATGCCCGCGAACGCAGTCGTCGGTTCCTATTTTGCCGCGCGCTTGCGGAGGCGATTTCATCTGACAGTGATGCGCTCATAACGCGAGGTCACACCGAGCGACAACAACGTAATCGGGCGTTCGCTGCAGAGTTCCTCGCTCCTTCATCCAGTTTGAAACAGAGGATTCCTCGCAGAGTCGTCGACGGAGAAGAAATGGACGACCTCGCGGAGGAATTCGGAGTCTCCACGCGGGTAATCGAGTACCAGATTGAGAACCATAGCATAGCCCAAGTCGAGGATGGTAATCGCCGAGGGCGCCAACTGGGACAGATTTGGAGCCCAACGCAAGCAAGCGAAGGTTAGGGGTCATAGGCGCATTGACATCTGTTTCAGCCTCCGGCGGCCGGTTTCCGTCCAACTGTCCGAACTCCCCTTAAACATGGAGAAGGCAGTTTCCGTATTGCTACGCCTGTGATGGAGGGTATCCCAACTCTCCTCGTGCAGCAAGAAGTACGCATGCCGCCGGTTCCACATGGCCGAGCCTCGCATAAATCGAATTGAACTTGAAGAGGGTGAATGACTCAGCACCGTGCCGTTCAACATCCCGAAGGTTGATCTCTGAGACATAGTGGCTCAGTTTATGTAACCCACGCAGGCCGGCAGGGCCCGGTGAGGTACTTCTAGGGTACGCAAGAGGCTCCGGATCCTCGTTGTCCCACTTGATGGTGGCCTTAACGTACTGACTGTGCGTAGCCCCTTCGCGGGGACTAGGTGGCCGTTGCTTCCGGTTGCGTCAGCATAGCGGAGCAACCCCGCTCGACCACGTGCTCCACTGACACCCGACCCCGTCCGTCGTAGCCCGTGCGAAAGGCGTACTCCACCTTCGCGCCCTCGGGCACACGCCCGCCGGTCCTCACGGCGCCGCCTCTCCCCCCACGACCAGGGCCGCCGGCGCCATACACCACCATCCCGCTCCGCTCACCCTTGCGCCACCCCAGCACCTTCATCTCAGCAGGCATGACCCGCTCTACCTCCGTCTGCTGGAACAGCACCTCGTGCAGCTTTCTGAGCGCACCCGATGAGGGGGGTTGCGATTGCCTTTCATTGTCTGGGAAGAGATGCCCCGACTTGAACACAAGCGGTACCAGACGACTGCCGGCAGCACCGCCGCATAGCTGTGATGAGCTGCGCGTCATTAGGTTCAGCGTTGCGCTTTCGCCAGAGGACAGGCAACGTTCCTGGTCAGCATCGCAACAACTTCGTTGACAGCCTGCAGGCAGGAAGAGAGTACCGATGTGACCGGTGGGCGGTTGATTCCCTCAGTCTCGATCCTAGAACCATAGCCAGGGCTGGCCCCTTCCAACTCCGGATCTCTGAAGCAGACATCCGTTGCGACTTCGATCTCAACTCGGTCCTCGTAGCCCGTGCCTTTCAGATAGGTCAGGAGGGCAAGGCCCGACTTCATCCCATGGGTCAGCGTCCTGGGGACGCTGTCGTCCCTGAGATGCGCCGTTGCGATGGAGTGCAGATTGACTACGTTCACGTAGCGGTGCTTGTCGATGTTGCAGATCAAATGGAGCATCCAGAGATGCGCACCTAGCGCGCTGTACTCGTGGCAGGGCCGGAGACTCTCAATTGCGGTGGCGGGTCCGTGCCCCACTCCACGTAATTTGTTCCTCTTCGCCTTGCGATACTCGCGCTCGGAGATGAAGATGCGAAACTCATTTTGGCGGGTCGCAGTCTTCCTATAGTGGCAGACCAGCTGCCACACCGGCTGGTCTAGGGCGGACCGCAGGTTGTAGGCAATCTCGCCGACTCGAATGGAGTACCCAATGAGCAATTCGGGTGGGCCAGAGTCGACCATTCCTGAGATGTCTTGCTCAATCTCGGCAATGAGCCTAACCCGCTCCTTCCCCTTGAATTCGGTGATGTCGCCTTCGAGGTTTCGCAAAGCTGACGGTTGCCTGCCTAATCTTGGCCTTTACGCCTTCCAAATCCATAAGGGCCTTCAACTCCTTTCAAGGGAACCCCACACTCACTGCACCGGGTTGACCTTGAACCGGGAATAGTTCTCCAGCGTGTCCAGCCGCGACATGAAGTAGGTCTTCATTCACGGGTCGAGAAAGGGGTTTACCTTGGGCTTCACCACCTCTTTCGTGCCTCTGTGGTCGACCACGATGAGCCCAAGCGGGGTACACAGCTGCAGCAGATCTGCCAGGAGCTCCACGTGCGACCCGTCGGGATGGACGAGGTAGCAGAGGTCGAACACGCTTCCCGCGAACGATGTCGAGAGGGGGGAGCTGACCGGGTTCTTCAGCGTCGCCAGAGCTTGGTCGATGCCTTCGTAAAACGACGGGGCCTTCATTGCCTTCCCAGACTTCCGGTATCCCTTGAGCTCATAGGCCACAATCGTCCCGTTGCACCGCACCTCCAATAGGTCGACGTCGGGCGAGAAGCTGAAGTACCGGTACCCACCAACGTCTTTGCTTGCTCTGACGTTGCGGAAGATCTGGCTCCTGTTGTTGCGCCTGAGAACGAGGTGCATCGCTAGGAACACGGCATCCTCCGTCAAAGGACGGCCCCTACGGAGAATGCGGCCAAGCACCTCAGTCGCGTGCACGTCAGGCGCGACATGGCGCCCGAACGCGCCGCGGCCAATCCTGGTCCTCCGTCGTTGCATTGCTGCCTCCATCGGGTGACTGATCGGAGGCGACTACGCCGCCCGCCTTCCGACAATGAGCGGACACCGCAAGCGGCTAAAGAAGTCCGGTCGATTCCTCGTCACCGCCCCGCTGCTGAGTGGCACGTCTCGCAGGATTCGCCCTCGTACTCGTGCCAACTCATACCCGTTTTCCGTTCTGCCTACAGTATTGCCGCGAGATCCCCAGAAATGGGGACTCAGCCGGCCCCTGGGATGGAACACCGGGACTCTAGTTGTTGCGCACACCGATCACGACGTGCAGTCCGGTAGCTCGTAGAACCCCACGTCTGTCCTGGCAATCCGCTTCAGGGCGGGCGGAATGCAGCCGGTGAAGTCGTTGCCGAACAGCTGCAGGCGTGTCAGGTTGCTCAGGTTCTCCAACTCCGATGGTATCGAGCCTGTTAGGTCATTGTGGTTGAAGGCCAGGCTTTCCAGCCTGGACAGATCACCCAGATCTGCTGGTATCTCTCCCGTGAGCTGGTTGTTCCCGCCAAGGAGCTCCCGGAGGTTGGCGAGGTCGCCTAGCTCCGAGGGAATGGAGCCCAAGAGCTGGTTGTGGTAGAGCCATAGGGTCTCCAGGCTCGCAAGCGTGCCAAGCTCGGACGGTATCTCCCCGGTCAGCTTGTTGTTGGCAAGCCGCAGGTCCAGCAGGGCCGTCAGGCTGCTGAGATCTGCCGGGATGGTCCCCGTCAGGCTCTTGCTGCTCAGGAGCAGCCGGGTGACGCGGTTGACCAGCGTTCCGTCCTCCAGGCGCATGTCCTCGATCGTCACGCCGTCCCACTTGGCTATCGGGGTGTCCAGGTCCCAGTTCAGCGTCCCCGTGCCCCGCAGCGTGTCCTTGAGGCCCAGCAGCGCCATGCAGTCCAGCATCAGGCCGGGATTCTGGACCTGGTTGGCCACGGCCTTGCCGCACGGCGGCGGCAGGCTGGTCTCGGGCGGCCCATCGGCGTGCGCGGTGTTGCCCGTGTCCACGTGGTGCTGGTGCAGGTCCGAGGCGTTGGCGCTGGTGATGATCATCGGCGCGTCCGCCTCCGGTCGCGCTCGCCCATTGTTGGCGGTCTTCCGAGCGGTGTTCGCCTCGGTGACGGCAGTGGTAAAGGCGGGCAGCGTTAGCTCCATCTTGGCTTTCTGCTCGTCGGTGCCGTAGCGGGCCCAGTAGGGCCGCTCTGGGTGTATCGCATGCACCACTCCGTCTCTGCGCTGCACGTCCCACTCGTCAAAGATCTCCCACGCCTCTATCGTGTAGTCGCTAGCAGGCCCAAGGAACAGGATTGACTCTCGGCCAGGAAGCCCGCCAGCAACCACCTCAACGATGTCAGCCCCATGGCCACCCCTCATGTACGCTCTCTCCAGATTGCGCCTAATATCCTCGATCTCCAGCGCAACGTCCGTCCACGGGAAGTAGCTCCCAAACGAGACCGTCAACTCATTCGGGCCGGTGCCCAGGATGTAGTCGTTGGTCCGTACGTTAATGAAGCACCGGATGTTGGTGCCCCAGACCCCAAGCCCCACGTAGTCCGCGCTCCGGTCCTCGTCCTTGATGACGCACCGCACGGTCTTGGGCAAGTAGGTTGCCCGGACCACGATGTGCGATGCGCTGTTCGTGCTCCCCCCCTCTAGGAATCGGCGTATGGGTTTCGGGTTATCACCGGGGATAAACCTGTGTGCGTTGGGGTTGCCGGTGAGTGGGCCTATACCCGGCTGGCAGGGGTCGAGGGCCGAACCCTCCACAGGCGTGCACGGCGCAATCCCCACTTCATGCGTGGTGGTGTCGTTGCTTGGCGCCTCGTGCACGCTCCCTTCGGAAGCGCAGGCCATGAGGGTTAGCGCCAGAGTCATAAGCAGTGCTGCCGTTCGTATCAGTGCCGCCATCGTCTCATTTCTCTCACCGAGACTGGTAGATCGCCAGTACAGCCGCTGTGTCGTAGATGGTTGGGCCGCAGATGTCAACGTTGGCGGGGCTGTCAGACATGACAGAGCTTTCCGTACTCCCATGCCCCAGGCCGTATCCGTGCCCAACCTCGTGGGATAGCGTCCATTTGAGCGAGGTGCAGTTCGGGACAATAGGATTCGCAGCCAGCCACGACCCGCCGCTGGCAAGAGTGGCCCGCAGCAGTATGGTCTGCTGCGATCCGGTTGCCTCCGTCAGGGTGCCTGAGGAGCGCCAGCAGCCTGGGAGGTCACGGTTAAGGCAGAGCTTTAGCATCACCTCTGGCGAGGTAAAGTAGAGGCGCTTGCCGGTATGTAGTTGAGGTTTTGGGCATGCGGTGTCGCTGGTAAGGGTGGAGTAGATGATGTTCGTGCCTCCCGTGCCTGCCCACACGGCCTCACCTTCCCATTCTTCAATGATGCCCTTCAACATGTCAACGCTCGCCCTTGTCGGCAGCGGCTGGGCGGCGTCAGCGGGCGCCGGTCCAGGCGGATTGCAGATGGTGAGCGCAAGCTGGCCGTTGGCCTGGAACCGATTGAGGGGCACCGTGGCCACCTTCGTTCCAGAGGGTTCGCTCCCCGGTAGCGTCGGGTGCGTTCTGGTGGGGTAGATCGCCACGGCTTCCGACCAGTCCGACCCCTCGGCTATGTAGGACTGCACCTCCACTTGGTACAGCGTGTGGATTCGCAGCGGGCCAAAGGTAAGCTCGTCGGTCTGGGCCACACCCGCTGCCTCGCTCACAGCGTCCACGGTCGTCCACCCCCCCACCGTGGTGCACTCGTAGGAGTCGCCCCCATCGACAGCCCCGGTGGGCCCTGAGAAACCCCCGATACTCCCCGTTTCCGGGCAGTCCACCAGCGCATAGCGCACCTTGTACGTGTTGGTCAGGGCATTTGTGCGCAAGCGCACCGTGACATTACCGGAGTTGCCATTGGCGCTCAGCGGCGGTTTCAAGTGGCCGTTGATGCGCACGGCCTGGGGCTGTGTGGGCTTGTCGTCGTCCGCCACGGTCACGGATGCGACGTTCAGTGTGCTGTGCACCACGTAGCCATCGTTGGGTTGGAGCGTGACCGTGATGACTCCGTTGTGCTCGTCTATGAAGTCATCCTTCGTCGGAAATTCGACTCTGAGCTCCGTGACATTCCAAACGGCCTCCCACGTTGCCTCTCTATCGCCGGTGTGGTCAGTAAAGGGCCCACCGGTGGTTGTGACCTCCATCTTCACGGTCAGATCGGCCGTGGGAGCACGGGAGGCGGTCAGCAGGACGATGGCGGGGTCACCCTCCTCGACGGTGGAGGCGTCGTTGTCGGCGTCATCCGCGGCCGGGGGCGGCAGTGAGATGCAAACCACGATGGGGCTGGCGTCCTCGACGGCGTCGCCGCTGGCATTTGTGCCGGAGGCGCTGGCTCCGGCGTTGGGGCCCGAGAGCGGACCCGCGCCGCCGTCGTCGGGTGGGCACGTGCATTCGCTGCCGGCGCCGGAGGCGCCATCGTCGCCGTTGGGACCCGAGAGCGGACCCGCGCCGCCGTCGTCGGGTGGGCACGTGCATTCCGGCGTGGGTGTTGGCGTGGGCGTGGGTGTTGGCGTGGGCGTGGGTGTGGGTGTTGGCGTGGGTGTGGGTGTTGGCGTGGGTGTGGGTGTTGGCGTGGGTGTGGGTGTTGGCGTTGGCGTGGGTGTTGGCGTTGGCGTGGGTGTGGGTGTGGGTGTTGGCGTGGGCGTCGGCGTGGGTGTGGGCGTGGGTGGCGGCGGCGGGGTGGGCTTCGGCTTCACCTTGAACGTGAAGGTCGTCTGGGCAGTCTCGGAACCCCTTGTAGCCCCCAGACTCCTGGGATCCGTGTCCCCGACGGTGGTGGCGCCGTAGGTCACCGTCCACGTCCCGTCGGTCGTGGGTCGCCCGCTGATGGTGCGGTCCACGATGTAGAAGGAGAGCCCGGGAGGCAGGTTCAGGGCGAAGTAAGTGTAGCTGCCAGTCCCGCCCGAGGCAGCAGGGAGCGCGCCGGAGCTGAAGTTTTGGCCCACCACGGCCATCATCATGCCCACCGATGGAATCGTCACGGGTGGAAGCGGTGTGGGTGTCGGCGTGGGTGTGGGTGTCGGCGTGGGTGTGGGTGTCGGCGTGGGTGTGGGCGTAGGCGTGGGTGTGGGCGTAGGCGTGGGCGTCGGGGTCTCCGTGCCGTCGCCCGGGCCAGCACCGTCGCCGTTCTCGGCGCAGGTGCCTGCGGCGTCACGGTGCGGCGATGATAGAGAGTCCGCGGGCGTCGAGGCCGATCCTTGGACTTGTGCGTCCGTCACCGCCAGGATCGACACGATTCCCGCCACCAGCACGAGTGCCGCTACCAGAAGAAGCGGTCGTGCACGCATCGAGAGCCTCCACGCTGTGAAGGGTCGGTCAGTGGTGGAGTTTACACGGCTTGTATTTCATGGACGTGTAATTCAGGCCTCTTATCTATGCAATATCCGTGTCATTTCCTGCAGCCGCGCCCGTGCCACCTTCTCCTATCCCCCACCTCTCCTACCCCCATGCCTGCCGACCACACGGGGCGGACCACAATCGTCGTTCCTGCGGAGGCAGGGGCCTCGCTCCCCGCGCACCCTGAGCTTGTTGAAGGGTCGCCCTTGTTCCGCAAACTCAATTTTGGGGGAGATTCAAGGGCAACGCCTGTTGAAGGGCCAGAGCGTCGCCATGTCGGAACCATGAGTAGCTGGGGGATGGCATCTCTTCATCAGACGATGCCATCCCCCGCTTTGCGTGACGTCTAGGTATCCTGTGCTGACCGATCTCTCCTCGCGGCCCGAGTTCCGTTCCGGGCGCCCACTCGAAAGGGACTACGAGACAACCGGTCGTTGCGTCAGCATGGCGGAGCAGCCCCGCTCGACGACGTGCTCCACCGACACCCGGCCCCGCCCGTCGTAGCCCGTGCGAAAGGCGTACTCTACCCTGGCGCCTTCGGGGATGCGCCCGCCGGTCCGCACGGCGCCGCCTCTCTCCCCACGACCAGGGCCGCCCGCGCCGTACACCACCATCCCGCTCCGCTCTCCCTTGCGCCACCCCAGCACCTTCATCTCAGCGGGCATCACTCGCTCTACCTCCGTCCGCTGGAACAGCACGCCGTGCAGCCTCTTGACCACCCCCGGTGAGGGGTTGCGGTTGCCGTTGATGATCTGGGAGAGGTGGCCGGAGCTGATGTCGGCACGCCGGGCCACCTCGTTCTGGCTGAGGTCGTGGGCGTTCATCCTGTCCCACACGGCCTGGCAGTCCACCCCAGCGCGCCAGGCGGGAGCGACCTTGACGGGGGCTCGCAACACCGACTCCACCCGCGCCCGGACTTTCACGCCCATGACCCTGCGGCCCCGGGACGCCCGGACCATGTAGCCGTAGGACACGCCCACCCGCTCCGCCAGCTCCTGCATGCTCATGCCCAGCTCCCGGGCACGCTCCCGGATGTAGCTGCTCTCCCCGCTGACCACATCTTGCTGCCGGTAGACGATGCCCTGTCCGGGGACCTCTCCCAGCAGGGCCTTGGCCCTCTCCCTCAGCCTGGGCGTCCAGGGCCTGCGCCCCGTGGCGATGCCCGACAGGTTGCTGGTATTGACACCCATCTTCTCGGCCAGCTCCCTCATGGTGAGGCCCCGCCGCCTGGCGGCGGCCCTGAGTGCGCTCTCTCCTCCCCTGGTCCTTGCAGTGGTTGGGGCAGTCATGTCGCTTTCCTCCTTTCACGTGGAAAGCGAGACCGCCCCCTGTGGGGGAGACGGTCCCGCTCGATGTCGTGTCCCGTTGACCGGGACCGTCTCCCTGGGTGCTGTGTTGTTGCGGCCGGTGGCCGTGTGCGGCGTCCCGTGCGTGGGACGCCGTCTACGGAGCACGTCCCCGGACTACGTCACGGGGAAGCTCCGCCGTGAATCGGGCATAGGTTTCCTCCTGGGTCGTGAGAATGGGATACGAGGAGCGGGACCAAGGTCCCGCAAGCGAAGGGTGCGGAGCTGGCAGGCTCCGCTCGGGGTGAGGCGATGTGGAATGCGTGAGGCGGCTGGCCGCTACTTCACGGAGCGGTCGGCCAGCGCACGGGAGGGCAGCTCAGGGCCCAGCAACTGCCGTGCGCTGAGTGTTGGGGATGTCAGCGGTGGCCGTGGCAATCACGCACCAGCTAGCAAAGGCCGGAGACCCCGCAGGCTCAGCCGGGAGACCGCATGCCCAGCACGGCCACCACCTCCAGCGTGGCCCCGTCTCCTGTGGGCGTCAGCGCAGCGGCACGTCCCGTGGACGGGCCGTAGAGCAGGAGCTCACGGCCCCGGTGGCGGCGCTTGACCAGGGCCAGCCACTCGGCGTGGGCCCACCGGGCCTGCGCCGAGTCCGCCCCGCCGGTCGCCATGCCGGCGAAGACCCCCAGCGCCTTGTCGATGTCGCCCGCCTGGCGCAGCCGCCTCGCCTCGTGGATGCCCCTGGCCATGGTCGGGGTCGCTTCCTCCGTCTCCTCCGGGAACAGCGCCGCCATGAGCCGGTCCACCAGCTCCTCCAGGCTGCGCCTGGGCCGCACGGCCGTCCCCAAGGTCCCAGTGCTCAGTGTTGCCGTCGTCATCGCATCCTCCTTTGCATCGTCTGATCTCGGGTCGTTGCCCACTTTCGGGCAAGAAGAAAGGGCCGCCCCGGTGGAGGCGGCCCTCTTGCGTTGTGATGGGTTGTCGCCGGGCCGGAGGCCCCGGCCCCGTATGCCGTGTCGTCATGTCCACTCCTCCTTCTCGCTTCTCTCCAGTTGCTGTTTCAATCCGTTGCTCCGTTGCCCCAGGTGCGACCCCAGCGCCGCTCGCATCCCGACGACCTGCCGCATGGGAGAGAGACGTCGGCAGGGCATCGACACGTGGGGGAGCGCTGTGATGGGGACGTAGTCCTGGTGAATACCCTGGGCGCAGGACTGGTGTGGCAGGCATGAGGAACCGGCCGGCGTGCAGGGCGCACGTCGACCGGCAATTCCAAGCTGGCCCCACTTTCGCCCCGGCCTCAGGGGAGCACTGCTCGACCCCTCCACCGGCGCACGCAGGGGGCATGCGCTTGTCCCTCCGGGGCAGGCCATCGGGAGAGCACTGCTCAATCCGTCCGGTCCTTCCCCTGGGCGGCTGTTCGGAGAGCGGTGCTCGATCCTCTGCAGCCGGCCCGGATTCGGGGACGGGAACCCTCCAGGTTTCTCAGGCACGAAACGCTGGAAAAGCCAGACAACGCTCTCAGTATTGACGGCCGGGTCCGCCGCTGACAAGAGGGGGCGGCGAGATCACTTCCCGGCAAGGACCCGCCCTGGGCCTGCAATGGGCCAGGGGTCTACCGCCGCCACAGTCCGAGGGTGAGAATGCAGCGCAGCCACAACCGCAGCAACGGCCCGGTTGCGATCCACCTCGGCACTTCCCAGCGACTGCTGGTGCTGCCGGACCTGGTCACGCCGGTCTTCCCAACCCCAGGGATACCAGGCCGGGGGAAGCGTGAGCTCGTGCTCCTCGATGATGGCGATCTCCAGGTGCAGCATCCGTATCCCGGCCTCATCCGTGCCAGCGTGGTCCCCGTCCTGAGGGCCTGCACGAACTCGGCCCTGGCCTTGCGCCACTGGACGATGACCGGGGTGGCGTCGCCGTAGACGCTCTCCTCGCCGTCCTCAGCCTCCAGGGTCACCAGCTGGGGGTACAGCCTTGGGGGCACGTACCTGCCCTTCGGCAGCTCATGGTCCGGCCCCCTGGTCTCCGCACTCGTGCTATTCTGGGCAGCTTCCTGACCCCCTTGGCAATAGCCGGCACGCCGTACCGAAGTCCAGCCACGTCACGACCAGCGGGGTGGCACCCCTTCTGTACCACACCCCGCTTCCAAGGCAGCCAGCCCTCCGGGGCGGCCTCACTGCCATGTCGCAGCCGGCATATTTCGGGCCCACCGGAGTCACTGCCAAAAACGGAACTTTTGTAGCTGGCAACTGGCAGTGACCCCCCGGAGAGCCCACTGCCGAAAACGGAACTTTCGTAGCTGGCAACTGGAAGTGACGCTGGAACCCGCTGTGGAAACCAAGTGCTTACTCCAAGGGGCCTGTAGGGGGCCTTTCACCCCCGATTCAGCTACGAATCCGACCCGACTTCCGTTTTCGGCACTTACGCTATTTCCTGTACACGGGTGAGACATCAAAACAACCACCGATTTCTTCTCGCCCCGTAACGGGGGGCTACCGTGCCCCCCCTGGGGCGAACTCACCCCCCGCTACGAGGCATGTGTGAGTCGCTGGAACCCCTCAGGCTCGATGGGCACAGACGGGTACATGGGGGAGCCGACACATGCACGGCAGGTCGCTGAGGCGTCGAGGGGATCGCGGGGATGAGCCGCTTATCCATCTGCCGGGGCCCTGCAGGGTGGGAGCTTCCCGCGGCCCCGTAAGAGTGGGTCCAGCCGCCGTCAGGTGGAGGGTCCGCGACATTTCGGCATGGCTGGAGTCAAGGCCGGTGACGAGGGGCGAGTCTGCACGGCTGCTACCATAGTAGACGCCCGGGGGAGTGTCATGGGTGCGTGGTCTGGAGAGCTCTGTCTTGTGACTTAGGTAGGGGCTCAGACTACCGGCAAGCAGGACTACGACCGATAGAAGGCCCGAGGCAGGATCGCCATAGCTGGATGCAGATCAGTTCGTGAGCCTTGACGCTAAGGGCAATGCGGCGGACCTCGTCGAGAATGGACTCCGGCGTCCCTTTGAGATCGAGTGAGACGACTTCGATAGTCTTGCCCGCATGCTTGATCCTATACGTGCCAGCATCATCCTCTCCGGCGGCATAGATTAGCAGCCCGGAAGGCAGATCGGCCGCGGTGCAGTAGGCGAGCATCTGATAGATGTCGGCGTGCTGGAAGCCCTGGGGGGCGAGCTTCTTGTACTTGGCGTCGCCCACAAAGAGGGGCCGCGTCCCAGTCCTGCCCAGGGCATAGGACCACAGCGACAGGTCCGGGTTCATAGAGACATGGCCTCCTTCATCCAATGAGAAGCACGCTTCGTGCCTCCACTGCTCTTCTGAGAGGTCGAGCGCTTCCCGCAGTGCGACGTACAGGAACCGCTCGAATATCTTGTTCATGTCGACAAGAAGAGAAGCGCCCGCCACGTTGCCATGGAGGAGCTCCAGGCTTGAGTTCTCGATGATGAGGCGTGCCAGGTCTACTGCGGGGCGGTAGTGTTCATCCAGCCGCGTGTAACGGACTTCGGGCAGCGCTCCTGGTTGGTATGAGCCAAGCCCTACGGAGGCGAACGCCGGTTTAAGCCGGCGAACCGCTCCCCTGGTGGCCTTTGAGCGAATGAAGGTGTGCCCCAGCTGATGAATCGCGGTCTTCAGGAGTCGGTTCTTCTCGATGTCCTCGGTGAACTCATCGAAGGCGACCTCGATGGGAATCGGAAGGCCGAAGCGCATCCTGATCTGGTCGTCGAAGCGGATGCGACCGCGCACAGCCTTGAGGGCGTCCTCCTCTTGGCGGTAGCCCCGGAGCAGACCGCGATGGATGGCCTGCCGAGTTCGGTGCGCGAAGGCGAGGGCAATAGCTTCGAGCACATTGTCCACGCGCTGCAGGTCGAAGGACTCGCTGCGCCAGGCTTTCGGATCCATCGCGTAAACGATGAGGAACATGACGCGGTCTATGGGGAGCTTGGGTCGGATGACGACTGCTAGATCGCCTATGTTCACTGCGCCGACGAAGGATGATGGCCGGAGTTGGAACTCTCCCTCAACGTCGGGTGACGGTGAGACGTCAACGCGGGCATCAGCCAAGGCCCGCACCTGCTCCTTGTCGAGCCGGACAGTCTTGGGGTAGAGCTCGTACTCCGTTAGCTGAAGCCTCTTCACGCGCGCCCTACCGCCTCCAGCCTACTCCGTGTCCTCGTTAGGTACTCTTTCCATCTGAACGCTGACGGCACTCGCCTGAGAATCCGTAACTTCGAGTTCCCGCTTTAGGCGGTCGTAGCCGAATTCCTTGAGCTTCTCCTCGTTGCCGAAGCACTGCTCCTCTATGTAAGGAATGATCGCCTGCTCCCAGATGAAGCGGACCCGGTCTTCACTGAGCGGAGGCTGGCCCTTCATGAAATGGCTGGGGCCGATGCCTAGGTGCCGGTCTTCAAGTCTGCGGTTGGCCGTTTCAACAAGCTCACCGACCCACATTGCCTCGGGGTTGTTCCCTTCGAGCCAGCGGTCCAGAAGCCCCTTGATGGGAGGCTCGTCAGGGAAGAACCCGAAGAAATAGAATCGACGGCGCAGGGCCGCGTCCACGAGCGCGATGGAGCGATCCGTCGTGTTCATGGTGCCAATGATCCAGAGGTTGTTGGGTAGGCTGAACCGCTCGTGGCTGTACTGGAGTTCCACGTCCTCATCCCGATATTCCAGGAGGAAATAGAGCTCACCGAGGACTTTAGCGACGTTTCCGCGATTGATCTCGTCGATGACGAGAATGAATGTGGCGTCTGGCTTCGCTTCCGCCTCCGCCGCTATGCGCCGTAGCGGGCCCCGTGAGAGCTTGTACCCGGCTTGGTCGCTCTTTGTGAGCATGGGGCGAAACCCCTCCACAAAGTCTTCGTAGGAGTAGGACGGGTGGAACTGGACGATCTTGAAGTCGCCACCATAGCCTTTGCACCATTCGGCTATACGCTTGGCAACGTAGGTCTTGCCGGTCCCCGGCGGCCCCTGAAAGATCGCCTGCCGCTTGTCCTTGAGCCCGTCGATGATCTTCTGTAAGTAGCGGGTTTCCCACAGAAGCTCTTCAGCCAACTTGTGAATCATGTCCGGCGCCCACGGGTCAATCGGAATCAGAGGCGCGTCCACCCGTTCAGGTGGCTCCTCGCCCCTGGTTAGTACCATCCAAACCAGCGACTGGGCGTCAAGGCGGTGGCGCATGGACAGTCCCCGCTTCTCTGCTTCCTCGGCGAACCGGTCGAGAAAGTCAAGAGCGTGCTCATATGAAGTTGCCTCATCGACACCCCGCCCGGGCTGACCGTATCCGGTATTCGCATAGGCCTGCGTGAATACCCCTACCCTGAATGGTGGATACTGCTCTACGTCGAGTCCCATCAGCAACACAGAGGCGACGTTGGTCCGAGTACCTACACCTCGTGTCACGGAAAGAGGAAATAGTTCAGCAAAAGCACCGATTCGCTCGACAACAGGCAGGTCTTCTTGTGTCCACAGTGCCTGCAGTGCTCGCAGTGCATTCTCTGGATGCGTCGCACACCACTGGTTCAGGTTGGAGATCTGGCGCCAGTTGAGGAAGTTGGCCTCTCTGGGGTTGAGCGCCTCTCTCAGGAGCTCGGCCCAGCCTTCTACTCCGGCGAGCACGGCTTCCCTCGCCTTCGAGAGTTTGCGACCTGTCTCAACCTTGTAAGTGATCTCCTCGCCTTCTAGTTTTCCGCCCTTGACGTGCTCTCGCGCACGTTCTACGAACTCGTCCCACGAACCAAGGGGCCCAGGGCCCCGTTCCTCCAGGAACCGGGCAATGTCCTGAGGCTCATTGTCAAAGGTGAACCGAATAAGCGCATTCGCTGCCCACGGACGCCTCCCCGAATCCGGCCAAACTTGCCAAACGGTCTTGAAGTATGTGTAGAAATACCAGTCCCGCGGGGGGGTTAGCAGACCAGAGGTCCAGTCTACGGCAATCTTTCGTCCGTCTCCTCGGTTCTCCTTAACCGTACCAACAGCCTTTATGCGCATGAATGAGACGCTCTTGCCCTGATAGTCAAACGGAGGGTCCTGGCGCGCGGAGGTCGCTTTGATGGCAATGCGGTCGCCAGGTTGCATGGACTTCACCAGATCTTCGTACGGGCTGTGGTGTCCGACATATGCCTCCCAGATGCCCTCCCTGACGAATCGCTCTGTCTGGTCTTCAGTCCTATCAAAGGCAGCACCCACGAACCAGCAAGGCCTCTCTTCTCTGGCTCGAGCGTTGGAAGTCACAACCCCCTCCTCTTCCGTGCGTATGGTCAAAGCTATCCTGAGACTCTACCACAAGCTTCGCGACCTCTATTGTGACTTTACAGCGAATTCGGCGTGAGGTTTTCTCATATCTTGCGGAGTGGCGCAACGTCTGCGGCAGGCGCAGCAGGCAGCTGTTCAGGAACCTGGAGCACACCGCCGCCATCCATGGCTTCATCGCTGCGCTCTCGAGGCAGGCCCGCTCGCGCTCCAGGGAGATCGTCCAGCTCGACCTGCCCCGCAGGGCGTCCAGCTACTTCCCCTAGGCCGGCCGGCTGCACTCCGTCCATCCCGATGCCTTCGGCGTCCTGCGCACGGGCGACAGGACCTGGCCCTTCTTCCTGGAGTGGGAGTGCCGGGCCGTCCGTCCCGGGGCGATGGCTATGCGCCTAGCCCTCTACCTACGCTACTACTCATCACCCAGGCACACCGACGACCACGGCACGCGGCCAGACGTGCTGGTGGTGTTCCACGACCGCCTGGCGACCACCCACTTTCCTGCGCATCCCGTCGACGAGTACACGCCCCTTAGCAACCCCTTGCAGTGCCAGCCTTGCAATAGCAGCGCAGCGGCGGAGTTCCCCTCAGTGCTCTACAATGAGAGGTGCTGCGAGGCGTGTGCCACGGAGAAGCAGGAGGTTCACGGCCATGTGCAAGCCGGCAGAGGTGCTCGCTGCCATATCCACAAACGTGCTATTGCGGGTACGGCGAAGACGCCGGGAAGCACCTCGCACCAGGCCATGATTCGAAGCTGATGACGCTCATCCAGCAGGACCATCGTGCCGCTGCGGGCCTTGCCATCGCCGTAAGATATGGGACGCCTTCCACGCGAGGGGTTGGTGCACGGGCATATTGAATTTCGAATTGAGTCACTCGGGCCCGCTTCTGGAAGTACGCAGTCTCGCTGCAACAGAGTCCCTAATAGGCCCGATCTGAGCGCTTTGCCCTGGGCATTGACCAGGCAAAGTAGCTGGGGGGCAGGAAGCAAGGCAGTGGCCCAGGCGGCTTGCCCGGCGGACGCTGGGGAACCGAGTCTCAGGTGCCAGAGTTGGCCCCTAGCTCCTAGCAGGAGCAAACTACGTCAGGGAGTCAGGATGAACACAGAACTGCGTGATCGGATGATTGCCATTCTTGAACCGCTTGCAGAGGGAGCCAGCACGCACTGGAGCACAGACGTTTTCCTTGGCGAGGAAGGTGTGGATGAGCCTGATTTCCACGCTGGCTTCGCCCTCATTTCGGCAGGGCACCTGAAGTGGTTTGAGCGTCCGGGCCTGGGTGGCTTCTACATCACCCTGAGCGGGTTCGCATATCTCGGGGAGCTGAAACACCCTTGGCGGATGTGGATGGGGCAGCACTGGTTCACTGCCATCGTAGCCTCGGCCACGATAGTTCTGGCTCTCGCATCGGCTGCCGCACAGGTGTGGACGGCTTTCTCTTAGCCCTACGCACACCCTTGAGGTTTCATGCTAACTCACTACCTTTCTTGTGCAAACGTGCAATTCCGCTTCGTCGCTGGGCCATGATACATGGAGGGAAGTCACCTCAGAGGCCGTTCAGCCAAGCGGTCACCGAAGACTTTCAGTGCCAGTCACAGGGACTGCTGATGCCAACCAGGAGCAGCTAGACAGGGATCCTCGCAGTAACTTGACCTCGATCTTGTAGCGGCCTATGACCCCAAGCTGCCCGGGGGCGCTGTCTGCTCCTCGAAAAGCGTCGAGTAGCCGGTCCATGGTCTGCTCAACTTGGTTGTCTGGTCGATGCCTGCTAAGAAACTTGCGCCTGATTCTGGAGCTATTGTGAGTCGAGACCACCTCGAATACGCTCACGGGTGTTACGTCTGTGACCCTGACCAAGAATGCCTCATTCGAGACTTGGAAGACTGAGTGTCCTCTTGCGATTCGCTCTGCCAGATTGAAGTCTTCCGAAAACAGATACCGCTCGAGGTCTTTCTTGGGCATTAGGAGGCAAGCGGCAAACTTGTTACACCATACTTCCTCTGGTGTTTGTGGTCTGTGGTGTGTACGGAAAGATGTCAATGGCCTATCACTCCTGTCCAAGGCAACTTGCCCTGAGTTCAAATGGGCCTGTGTCCAGTGACCCAATTCATGCGCTAGAGTGAACTTCTTCCTAGCAGGCGAATCGTTTCTGCGGATCAGGATTTCAGCACCATGAACACCTAGAGGTATTAGGTAGCCCTCCTTGTCCAAGTCTTCTTCGTGAACTCTAAGATCTGGCCAAAGCGAACATACTGAGTACAGATCAGTTGGCGGTCCGCTGTGATGGACTGCCGCTAGGACCTGCTCACAGACTTGCTCTGGATCCAGGAAATCAAACTTCATTAGCTATCCAATCTCTGTGCTATCAAGCACTCGGTAAAGAAGGCGGCGCAGGACCACTCTCTGGTCTCTCTCGCTCATCATGCTGCGAGCAGCAACCCCTTCGAGCATCAATTCTCTTAGTAGCGCAATCAATCGCTCATCCAAGTCAGGCTCCACTAAGTCAGCTACGGTCGTCTTTAGCATTGCGGCCAAAGTGCGGAGCTCTACGAGTGACGGGTTAGATATGCCGTCGATGTTTCCCTCAATCTCTTGGATTCTCTCAACAGTGAGCAAACCGCCCGAATTGGATGCCACATCCTCTCTAGTAAGACCGGAATCTTGGCGTGTGATCCGGATCTTATTTCCAACCAAGTTCTTCTCAAACTCAGAGAATGCAAGTTTTCTCTGTTCCAGGATGGGACGTATGTCAGCTAGCCGATCCCTTAGTTCGTCCTTCAGTTCGTCCAGATTGCCATACGTGATCATGAGCTTGAGTGCTGGGATGCCAGTGACCATCCTGCTAACTTTGGTATCGCCGTGAGCCACAATTACTATCGGAATCAGGGCGCCAAGGGCAAAGTCTATCTCCTCTCCGGCACCTGTGCTTGCGAAGTCCGCTAGATGGAGGAGCAGGTCACTCCTCAACACACGCTCCCTATCGATACTGAACACATTCTCCGCCGCTACTTCTGGGTTGGCGACCGGGTCCGTGGCACTTACGGGTTGGTATAAGTCAATCTCAACCTCTCGGCAGACTGCATCTACGATCGCGGAGACGTCAAAGAGGTGCTGTCGTTGCATCTCACTCAACCCTGTTAGGCCGGAAGCCAAGTAGGCGTCCAGTCTCAGCGGTTCTGCTTCACGCTGGTACAGGATGACGGGCGCAAGAACGGGCTGTTCGGCTTCTGGGACTAACGCAGTAGCTTCTCTGTCGATGTACTTATCATGTCGCTTCCCAAATTCATCAAGAGTGATTTGCTCGAAATGCTCGGTCATAATTTTCCTGGCATCGCTAGGGTTGACCATAGTTCAGCCTCCTTGCGCCGGCTTAGCCTCAAGCCAGACTTCCCTAATGCACGCTTCGACGTCACGCACTGCTATTTGCACATGCGACCGATCGAAGAGCGCCGAGTCGAGATATACTTGACGCCCTTCCCTAAAGGCAGCACGCACGCATGCAATTCTGACTCCTCGCTCGGTTAGTATTTCCGCCGTATAGTTTACGATTTCTCGATCTAAGGAGTGAGCACCCTTGAATTGAGTCGGCCTGGCTCTCCCCAAATCTCGAATGAGCTTTAGGTAGGCATCATGAGCTTCTGATAGCACCTCGTTCCAACCTATGTCCAACAGATCCATGCAGTTCACAATACTGATATCTGCCCCTAGTACAGCTGCATCCCCGCCATATCGCTTACACGCCCATTCCCATGCTCTAAGTGGTGCATCCTGAAAGAAATAGACACCGTCTCCAAGCCAGTCGTAAGAGTTTTGGCTTAGCTGGAATCCCTCTGCTTTGATCCGGATGGCCATTTCCCGGCTTGTCCCGTGGTAACCCAGCACTGTCGGGACAGGTACTTGAGACCCCATAGACTACAACCTAACCGGTCGTGGGCTTAGGAATGCTGCCATTCGTATTGTAGCACCTGTAGGCCCGAGCGCTGACGGAGCCCACCAACCGCTCCGTCAGCGTCGGTATCGTGTGGCCAGGGGTGCTTGGCCGTAAAGGGCTACAGGGTCTCTTCGGGATGTTCGCCTCCGCTCTCCAGCATCCCATCCTGTAGAGCTTCCAAGTCCAACCCTTGCGGAAGATCTCGGTCGGGACACATCAGAATCCCGTTGCGCAGCCCCATGCTCTCGGCGATGCTCAGCAAGAGGAAGAGATGGGCGGCGTTGGGGGCCACGCCCTGCGTTCGCCACTGCCTGAGCCGGTGGGGGCTGACGCCCAGGAGACGGGCAATCGTCCTCCAGCTCAAGCCGCTCTCCTCCTTCAGCAGCGCAAGCCGCTGAGGGAAGTCCGGCGGAAACTCGTACTCGACCAGGCTGTACAGTCGTCGCTGCACTCCCATTCCCTACTTCTCCCTGCTGCTACCGGCCATGGCGAAATGGATGGCTAAGGGCGGGTTGGGCGTTCCGGTCGGCGGCAGGATGTGCACCCCCAGGAGGGTGTACACGCCACCGGGGACACGCGTCGCCAGCATGACGAGGGCGAACAGGCCGTCCCCGCTGGGCTTGGCGCCCCTCCCGCCACCGCTGAGGCTGACGGGGATCGATGCCCATGGACGCGGCCAGGCCGTCCCACCTCAGGCCGGTGGCCTTCTTGAGGCGCTCCAGGCGCTGGGCAAAGTCGGCGGGCAGGAAGGCGATGCCGAACAGGAGCCGGGCCGGGGACAGCGCGCTGCGCCTCACTGCAGCTCCTCTGCGATGAACAGGTCGTGGAAGCTCGTCACGCCGACGACCTGCATGAGCCGTCTTCGCAGCTCAGGCGAAGGGCATCGCCTGCCGGCGACGAGCAGGGAGATGTAGCCCGACGTGACTCCCGCCCGGCGGGCCAGCTCGTTCTGGGTCAAGTGGAGGAGGTCCAGGCGCCTCCAGAACGCCCGGGCGTTCAGCAGGACCCTCGGGCGATGGCGCCTACCCGGCATGGCGGCCCTCCCCTGGGGGAAGAGCCTGCGCCGCGTCCGCTGTGGAGTCCCCTCCGGGAGCATCGTGGGTGGCTGGGCAGACGCCGGAGCCGTTCCGTCGTGCATCCACCTCTCTCAGTGAGGCCAGATGGGCGCGCACGATGATGCGGGCCAGGATGCGCAGGCCGTGCAGCCGGATCTCGTTCTGCTTCTTCGTCAGGCCGTTACTCAAGGGGCAAACTCTCACTGGAACATCGGAGGCGGGAGGGTGTACAATCGCTAGGAGAACGTGTGTTCTGTGCTGCTATGGAGTGTAGCAGCGTCGCTCGAATGGGGGCAACGTACCAGCGGTACATCTGTGAGAATTGCTTCCTGTAATGTGACAACTCTTGACCAACGGTCAGCCAATACTCCCCACTTGCCCCAGCTGACCCCCAGCGGCGCATGGACGGAGGCTGCGAGGCAGTGTTGCAGGCGGTATGCTGATAGTGTATACTAAGACTATGCACTACAGAAGAGAGCAAAAGGAGAGAGCATGACCACGCCCAGGCGCTCCAAGACCATCACCTTCTCCCTGTCCCCCGATATGGAGGCGCAGGTACGGCGGGTGATGAAGGAAGACGACCTGTCCGTGAGCGAGCTGCTCAGGCAGGGCATACGCCTGTTCATGGAGGAGAGGGAGTGGCGCAGACGGGAGCGGCTGGAGCGGCTGCGTTCCCGCACGACAACCGAACGGGAAGATGGAAGGGGGGCAGACCGATGAACGACCGACTCGATCTGATGCCGGCGGCGCTCTACGCCAGGGTGTCCAGCGACCGGCAGGACGTGGACCTGTCCGTGGCGGCCCAGCTGCGTGCGCTCAGGGACTACGCCAACAGGAACGGTTATCTGGTCGCCCGGGAATATGTGGACGAGGCCGAGAGCGGACGCGTCGCTGATCGGCCGCAGTTTCGCAGGATGCTGGACGAGGCCGCCAGGGCCGAGGCCCCCTTCAAGCAGATCCTGGTCTGGAAGTTCTCCAGGTTTACGCGGAAGCGCGAGCACGCCGTCGCCTTCAAGTCGATGCTGAGGCGCAGGGGAATCCGCGTCGTCTCCATCACCGAGCAGGCCGACGATACCCCCTCTGGCAAGCTCCTTGAGGCCATCATCGAGAGCGTGGACGAATTCTACAGTGAGAACCTGGCACAGGAGGTGATTAGAGGGATGCGAGAGGCCGCCTCCCGAGGTTTCTGGATGGCGAGGAAGGCACCTTACGGGTATCGCAAAGTCATGGTTCAAGACGGTGCCAAGAAGAGGCCTAAGCTTGAAGTCGATCCACCGGCCAACAGCCTCGTACAACGTATGTTCCGTATGGCGGAGTCCGGTTTCAGCACCTTGGACATTACTCGATACCTGAACGAGGAGGGGATCCCGAGCCCCATGGCAAAGCGATGGTCCAAGAACATGGTACACCTCATCCTTAGAAACGAGGTCTACACCGGCACCCTAGTCTGGGGAGCCAACGGAAAGGACAGCGCGTCGTACGTGCGAGTGGAGAACGCCTTCCCAGCGATCGTATCTAAGGAGAGTTTCAGCCGCGTTGACCATCTGCTAAGGTCCCGCTCTCCGGCAAAGATCCATCCTAGAAGAACTTCAAGCCCCTATCTCCTCAGCGGCATCGTGAAGTGCGCGAGGTGCATCCGATCGCTTACCGGCCAAGAATCCAAAAGCGGAAGGTTCTCCTACTACGTTTGTAACTCCCTGCTTAAACGGGGCAGGAGCGCCTGCGACGCTCCAAGGCTCAACGCCAAGCGCTTTGACAGGCTTATCATGGACCAGATTAGGGAGAACATCCTTACCGAAAGCAACATACGAGACCTCGTGAAGCTGGTAGACGAGGAAATGGACGGAATGGCGAGCGAGCAGCGCCGCATGTTAGAGAGCATCGAGCGGGAGATGGCGAATGTGAAGCGCCGGCTGGCCAGGCTCTACCAAGCCATAGAGACCACGGACTTGGAGCTCTCGGACATAGCTCCTCGCATCAGGGAGCACCGAGCGCGCCAAGACAAGCTCGAGGTCGCAGCTGGGGAGGCGCGAGCACTGCTCTCGGAGCGCCGGGCCTCCCTAGACAAGGTCGACACCATCGCCGTCTACGCTAGGGAGATGAACAGCTTCCTTACTACGAGCGGCATCACGGAGACCCGTAGCTTCGTCAGGTCATTCGTCAAGGAAATCTTGGTGAGGCCGGGGAGCGCGACGATTCGTTATACCATTCCTATGCCAGACGATAGCCGTGTCCCTAAGGGTGACTCTGAAGAGATCGTTCTATCCGCGCCAGTACTGTCTACAGTCAAGCGTGGCTGCCCGGCCTGGATTCGAACCAGGGTCAGGGGATCCAAAGTCCCCTGTGCTACCGCTGCACCACCGGGCAGCGCACCCGCCATTATAGGCCGTGCGCCCCCGGCGATTCCATCGCGAGGCGCTGCGGGACGGGTTTGAGTTGCATTGAATTGTGTTCGCGCGTTTTTCCCGGCCCTTCCGTGCCTGAGGCGGCGCGGCGAAGCGCCGAAACAGCTTTGCGGTTGAATCGCGGTTGTTGTGCGACGGGATGGGGCGCAGCTTGGAATTGTCCTTTTGCTTTGCCGTCGGAGAGGGGGGTGTAGCTTGGAGGTTGTTTCGCAGTCGCGGGATTGAGTCGTCGGCGGCAGATAGGGGACAAACCCCGCGCGGAACAACCGCGGAACAAGGTCCAGATAGGGAAATGGGCCGAAAATGGGGGGTGTGAAACAACCTGCAGGCAGCAGGGCGAGCCCTGCACCCTCATCCTGGGGTGGCAGGCTGCGGTGGCGCGCGTCCGGTCGCCGCTCACGTCCTTCGACGGGCGGAGCATGACCCTTCGACCCTTCGACAGGCTCAGGACAGGCAAGCTCAGGGTGAGCGGATGGGGCGTGTGGGTGGGCATGGGGGTAGGGTAGGGGATGGAGGGGGTGAGGGGATAGGGGCGGATGTCAGCGTGGGGCTGCTGCCGGGGACGGGGCGGTATCACCGGGCAGCGCGTAGCCATCGTAGGCCGTGCGGCCCTGGCGATTCCAGCACGATGGGCGCGAGCGAGGGCGCCGGGGAAGATGGTACTCTAGACCTCGCCACCCCAGGGAGGGAGACCCATGCCAACCTATGCACAGATAGTGAAGTGTGTACGACAGAAGACCGGCCGGACCGTAAGGACGTGCTGGATAGCCGAGGTGAAGCGGGAGATGGGGCTAACGAGCAGGAAGGCGTGGAACACGGGGATGGGCGCGGGCGCGCCGCCGTGTCCTCCTCACTACAAGGATGCAATCCGGGCGTGCATCAAGGCTTAGCTCCGGCCACGGCCTGTTAGAGCGGGACCGAAAACTCCGGTGGTCCTTGTGACTGGACCCTCTCTGCTACTTGGGGCGATCGGTGACCATTGCCTGATTCAGGGCGGACAGGACCTCAGCGACAAACTCCCCATCCGTGGTTGAGAATGCGCTTGTTTCTCCCGCTGCGGAAGTCAGCTTCACCGTGTGCCTTGCGGGAGGCGTTGCTGGCCTTGGCGGCACCGGTGGAGGTTGCGGGGGGACGTGGAGGTCACTTAGGAAGTCGGGAAGCATATCCATCCCGCCCCCAATGGCATACGCGAGCAGCGCAATACCTACGACCAAGACCAAGATGCCTGCAACCACCTGAGAAGCACCAAAGATGGGAATGCTAAGGATGCAAGCCCCGAGGCCAATCCAGCCCCAGATGCGATAGTGATCGTCTCGGGGTGTCTCAGGCGGTGGAGGTGTTGGGGGCGTTGGGGGCTGATCTATCTCATGCTGTATCGAGGTGATGTTCTGCATCGCGTAGACTGTCCGCTCTACAACGAAGCGGTACTGGGTCACCTTTAGCCCGCCCTTGTCAAAGAGGACCCGCTCGCCTTCAACGGCCTCCTGGCTGAACGATGGCTCCGGGTTCTCCATCTCGGTTCCCACGCTATGCCCCCTCCATTCTCGGTTGCCATAGCGCTGAGAGGCCTAGCTCGGGCAGAGACAGATACACCTCGACGCTCGGCCATTCGGCTACGGGGGTGAATCCGGTCATGTGCGTGACGAGTTCCTTCGCGAACGCCTCGGCGACCTCCTTGTCAGCCTTCCACCTGCCCAGTCTGTAGAATCCATAGGCGGCAGTACCAGCCAAGGCCCCGACGAGAGCAAGCGGAGCGAGCACTGGAACTCCAACGCCCACCCCTGCGGACGCCACTCCAACTCGCGCCACGGTAGTGCCGAACAGCAGCTTACCGATAACCACGCCGCTCATGGCACCGACAGCAGCTCCCGCTGTACCCGATGCGCCGAACTTGGACACCTCCTTGATTATCTCCTCCGGTCCCGCAGGCCTTTTGCCCGATCGATACGCTACGGTCAATCCGGGGCACGGATGCCCCGTAACAGTCACCGGGAGTGTCGGGGATTGCTTCGGGCGAAATGTCTTGAGGTGTCGATACAACTCCTCACGGAATTGCTCCATAACTTCCTCCCTTCCCTCTACTCGATCGCGCCGCAGCAGAGCGCCAGCAGCGGACCCAATGGAGATTGCCGTCTCCACGGCACACCCCGCCGCGGTACGGGGAGCGTAGAAGGCCAATTCGGGGTAGGTCAATGACTATGAGAAAAACTCATATTTGCGTGAGGGGAGGGCGCGATGGGTTCACATCTTCCCAGCGCCGCGCGGTGCGACGCGTGTCGCGGCCCCCGCCAGCGCGCGGCCGCCATCCCCCCGGTCGGCTACTGGATGAGGCTGATGGCGGCGGTTGCGATGCCGAGGAACAGGAGGAAGCCGAAGACGTCCGTGAACGTGGTGACCACGACGGCCGACGCGACCGCCGGGTCCAGCCCCACGCGCCGCATCAGCAGCGGCACCCCCGCTCCCACCGAGCCCGCAATGACCATGTTGCCCAGCATCGCAAGGCCAAGCACAAGACCCAGGCCCAGGTTCTGCGTCCAGGCTATGGCGATGGCGGCGACCAGTACGCCCAGGCAGATGCCGTGCAGCAGGCCAAGGGCGGCTTCACGTATCAGCAGCCGTTGCGCCGTGATGCCCACCAGCTCGCCCAGCGCGATGGCCCGCACGATAAGCGTCAGGGTCTGGGTGCCGCCGATGCCGCCCTGCCCGGCCACCACCGGCAGGAACGCCGCCAGCAGCACCACCTGCGCCAGCGTCGATTCGAAGAGAGCGATTGTTCCCGCGGCGAGAAACGTGGTGCCCAGGTTTATCGTGAGCCAGGGGAGGCGTGTCCGCACCGAGTTGCTCAGGGGGCCGTCCACGGTCTCGCCGTCCACGTTGGCCACCCGCTCCATCTGGCGGGTGTCCTGCTCCACCGTGGCGCTCAGCAGCGCCTCCGGCAGCACGGCGCCTATCAGCCGGTCGCCGTCCAGCACCGGAAGCTGGGTCAGGTTGTAGTGGCGCCGCAATCGTACGCACTCCTCCGCGGGCGTATCGGTCGCAACGGTGGCCACAGGCGGCGCGGCGATGTCCCGCACCGGGGTCGCGTCGTCGGCCAGGGCAAGGTCCACCATGCTGATCTGGCCCGCCAGCCTGTCACCCTCCGCCACCGCGTAGACGTGCGTGACCTTGTGCCGGACGTCCCCCAGCGCCTCCAGGCTTTCACGCGCCCCCCTGGCCGCGGCATCGACGTCGACGGTCGCCATCTCGGTGGTCATGAGCGATGCGGCGGTGTTGGGCTGGTGCCCGAGAAGCCCTCCGGCCTCCGAGGGCTGCTCGAGGCCGCGGGCCACCTCGTGCCGTCGCCACGCAGGTATCCGACGGAGCGCAGATATCGCCTGGGTCGGGTGGACCTGGCTGAGTGCGAAGGTGAGCGTCCTGGCGCCCAGGCGCGTCCCCACGCGAGCGGCGACGAGGGGGTTGGTCTGGCGCAGCATCCACACCAGGGTCTCCGGCGCCATGATGTGCAGCAGCGCGTCCCGGCTGGCCCCCGGAAGGCCCGCCACGATGCTTCCCATGTCGGCGGGGTGGAGGTGCCGCATCAGCTCCCAGGCGGAGTGCTCTCTGCCCGCCTTGACCAGCTTCTGCACTCTGCCTGCAATCTGGGCGGCCTCACGCAGTGAGATCGCCCGAGGCAGGTGGCTTCCGCCGCCGGTGGCGTCCTGTGCGATCTCGGAGTGTTCGGGCTCTCTTTCCATGGGGCGGCTCCTCTGGCGTTGGATGGCTCACCGCGAGGGCTCCGGCGTCCGTGTCCGCGGACGAGGGGCGGAGTCAGCCTGCGGCCGACCGGCGGGCCGACCGCGGCGCTCCTCACGGCATGATAGCACCCCGCTCGCAGAGGCAGCGGCGGATTGGCGGCGCCCGCCGGTTCTCGTGTATGCTTTCTCGCCGGGGCCCTGCCCGTGCAGCTTGGCTCAACCCGATGCGAGGAGTGGTCAGTGAGCGATAGCCCTCGGAAGATTCCGAGGCCCCTGAGGGAGCCGGCCTACCTGGTCAGGGCGCTGCGCGCCCCCATCCAGCACTTCATCCACACGGAGGAGGTGGGCGCGGGCGTCCTGCTGCTGGCCACGGCCGCGGCCCTGGGCTGGGCCAACTCCCCGTGGTCGGACTCGTACGTGGACTTCTGGCACACCTACATCTCGTTCGACATCCACATCTTCGCGATCTCGGAGGACCTGGGGCACCTGGTGAACGACGGTCTCATGGCCGTCTTCTTCTTCGTCGTCGGCCTGGAGATCAAGCGGGAGCTGCTCCACGGCGAGCTCTCGTCGGTCAGGAAGGCCGCCCTGCCTGTCGTCGCGGCAGTCGGCGGGATGGCCACGCCGGCGCTCATCTACGTCCTGTTCAACATGTCGGGCGGCGACCTGGTCGGCTGGGGCGTGCCGATGGCGACAGACATCGCCTTCGCCCTCGGCGTGCTGGCGCTCCTCGGGCGACGGGTGCCCGCCGAGCTGCGGGTGTTCCTCCTGGGCCTCGCGGTGGTCGACGACCTGGGCGCCATCGCCATCATCGCCACCTTCTACACGGACATGATCGACTGGACGAACCTGGGCCTGGGGCTGGGGCTGTTCGCCGTGATGGCCGGCTGCATACGGGTGGGCATTCGGTCGCTGGGCTTCTACCTCATCCTGTGCGTGGTGATGTGGCAGTTCTTCCTGGAGTCCGGCATCCACGCCACGCTGATGGGGGTCATGGTGGCCGCCATCATCCCCACCGAGCCGTACCTCCACCGCCGGGACTACGCCTCCGCCGTGGAGGACCTGCTGCACGACTACCGGCTGGCGATGGAGAACAACGACGAGGAGAAGGCGCAGGCCGTCCTCGCGCAGATCGAAAGGCTCAGCCGGGGCACGGAGGGGCCCATGGAGCGCCTGGAGAGGGTCGTCCACCCGTGGGTGAGCTTCGCCGTGCTGCCGCTCTTCGCGCTGGCCAACGCCGGCATCGTGTTCACGTCGGACACGCTGTCCGATGCCGCCTCCAGCCGGGTCACGCTGGGCGTCGCGGCGGGGCTGCTGCTCGGGAACCCGCTGGGCGTGCTGGGCATGACGTGGCTGGCCGTCCGGCTGGGCATCGGGCAGCTTCCCACGGGGGTTGGGTGGCGGCACGTGCTGGGGGCGGGGTTCCTGGCGGGCATCGGGTTCACCGTCGCCATCTTCGTGTCGGGCATCGCCTTCGATGACCCCGCCGTGGTGGACCAGGCGAAGATGGGCGTCTTTGCCGCTTCGCTCGTCGCGGGGGTCACGGGGTACGCGTTCCTGCGCCTCACCGGCCGCGCGCGCTAGTCCTCGCACGAATGGTTGACGATGCCGAGCACCTTGTGGCAGTGGGGGCACAGCACGACGACGATGGTCTCCGCCTGGGCCTGGCTGTACTCCGAGTCGAAGGAGCGGATCTTGCCCTCGCAGTGGGGGCAGACCATGGGGGGCTGGCTGCCCTTGTCCATCGGTATCGGTGCGTATCGAAACATGGTGCGCCTCGTCAGTGTCGGCGTCCGGGCCGACAGCCCCATCGCTCGGATACGAGTTTGGGCAAGGTGGTGCCGAAGGCCGGAGTCGAACCAGCACGGGGTTGCCCCCAGCGGTTTTTGAGACCGCCGCGTCTACCGTTCCGCCACTTCGGCATGAGGGGGGTTGGAGCGGAAGAGGGGATTCGAACCCCCGACCCTCTCCTTGGCAAGGAGATGCTCTACCACTGAGCCACTTCCGCTCGCAGAGGAGCGACAGACCGCTCCGCGGCTATCTTATCACAACTCAGGCGGGCTTTGGCCGTGCGCCCCCGTCGTTTGCGCCCCCCTGCGGGAACTTGGTAGAATGCGCAATCCCCAGCCGCCGGTGTTGAGGGCATGAACATAGCCCTGGTCTCTCCCTACGACTACGCTCATCCGGGCGGCGCGAACAACCACATCGCACTCCTGACCAGGGAGTTCCTCCGCCGCGGCCACAGCGTCAAGATCGTTGCGCCCTCCTCCCGGTCGCCGGAGTCGCTGGGCGTGGAGAACTTTGTCCGGCTGGGCGTCCCCATCCCCATCCCCGCCAACGGCTCGCTGGCCCGCGTCTCCTTCTCCGTGTGGCTCAACCCCAAGATCAAGGCGCTGCTGAAGGCGGAGCAGTTCGACGTCATCCACCTGCACGAGCCGCTGACCTCGCTGCTGTCCCTGGCGGTGTTGCGCAACTCCCGGTCGCTGAACATCGGCACGTTCCACTCCTACTGGCAGGGGACCAAGCGGTTCCGGGGAATCAAGCGCCTGGTCCGGCCCCACTTCAACAGACTCCATGGTCGCATCGCCGTGTCGCCGCCCGCTGCGCAGTTCATCAGCAAGCTCTTCCCCGCCGAGTACGAGGTCATCCCCAACCCCGTCGACCTGGACCACTTCGCCCGTCCGGCCCCGCCGCTGCCGCAGTTCCAGGACGGCAAGACCAACATCCTCTTCGTGGGCCGGATGGAGAAGCGCAAGGGCTTCAAGTACCTGCTGGAGGCCTACAGTCGCCTCAAGTGGGACTACCCGAACACCCGGCTGATAGTGGTGACCTCCCAGACGCCGGACAAGGAGTGCTACGGCATCATCGGGGCACGCAGCCTGGAGGACGTGGTCTTCTGCCGGGCCTCCTACGCCGAGCTGCCGCGGTACCACCAGGCGGCACACATCTTCTGTGCGCCCAACATCGGCAAGGAGAGCTTCGGCATGGTGCTGACGGAGGCCATGGCCGCGGGCCTTCCCGTCGTCGCCGCGAACAACGAGGGCTTCGCCTCCGTGGTCGACGACGGCGTGCAGGGGCTCCTGGTGCCCCCCAAGGACGAGGAAGCCCTGGCCGGCGCCCTCAAGCGCCTGCTGGACGACCCCGACCTCCGGCAGCGCCTCGCAGACGAGGGGGCTCGAAAGTCGCACCAGTACGACGCCGACCACGTGGCGACCCGCGTGCTGGAGTTCTACGAGGAGACCCGGCAGCAGGTCCGCGCCAGGGCCGACGCAGCGACCCCCACCCTCGCTGCCGCCCCCTAGCCGCGGTCCCGTGGGCGCACTGCTGGACCGCTCCCGCCTCCGTGCCCTGCTGGCGCGCTGGATCGAGACGCCGGGGGCCCGGGTGCTGGCGGCGCTGGGCTTCACGCCCAACCGCGTCACCCTTCTGGGCATCGCCCTTTCCGGCGTCGCTGCGTGGCTGGTGGCGACGGACCGGCTGGTGATCGCAGGAGGCGTGTTCCTCCTCTCCGGCTTCCTGGACCTCCTCGACGGCGCGCTGGCACGGCGGACGGGGGCGGCCACGCGTTTCGGCGGCTTCCTGGACTCGGTGGGCGACCGGCTGGGCGAGGCGGCTCTGCTCCTGGGCGTCCTGCTGCTGGCGTTGGACCGCGACGACTCGACGCTGGCCCTGCTCGCCTACCTGGCGCTGGTCTCGTCGATGATGGTGAGCTACACTCGCGCCCGGGCGGAGGGGCTGGGCATACCCGGCGCGGTGGGCCTGCTGACCCGCCCCGAGCGCGTGGTGCTGCTGTCGTTTGCGCTGTTCACGGGGCTGCTCAAGCCGGTGCTGGGGGTGGTGGCTGCGCTGGCGCTGGTGACGGTGCTGCAGCGCACGGTCCACGTCTGGCGCGCCGGACGCCGGGACGACGCGGAGGGGGAGTAGCGTGGCACGGAGAGTGGGGGGCTGATGCAGATCAGCGGCTCTCAGGCGCGGAAGATGGTGGCGGTGGCCATCGGGCTCTACGTGGGGCTTGACCTGTTCCCCGATGCCTGGGCTGCGGTCGATCTCCTTCCCGCTTCAAGGGCCGAGGCCGTCGGGGGCGTAATCATGGCGCTCTTGGCTATTCTTGGGGCGACAGCCGTGTTCGGCAATCCGCGGGATCGCGGCCCTGCTGCTCGGCGTCGGGGCGGTCATGGGCATCTACTTGGGGAATACGTCCGTGCTGACGAACCTGGACATGTGGGGCTCCCTCCTGTTGATTCCTGCAGGGCTGGCCGGCCTGGCTGCGTGGGAGGAGTCGCAGGACCTGGATTCGCCGGCCGAGTGACGCCGATGGGCAACGGAGCGAGACGCTGATGGCGATGGACTACCCGGTCCCGGTCCTCCCACGGCCGAGCCTTCTGCGGGACGGCCTGGTGCTGGCCCTCATCCTGGCCGTGGGCCTGCTCGACCAGTCGACCAAGTTCCTGGTGCAACGGTTCATGGAGCTCGGCGAGTCCATCCCCGCCGAGGGCTTCGTCCGGCTGACCTACGTGGTCAACCCCGGCGCCGCGTTCGGCCTCTTCCAGGGACAGAGCATGTTCCTGACCGTGGGCTCGTTTCTGGGCATCGGCGTGCTGGTGCTCTTCTACTACCGCGCCCCGTTTCCGGGGGGGCTGCTCCGCCTCAGCCTGGGCCTCCAGCTCGGCGGCGCGGTGGGCAACCTGCTCGACCGGCTGCGGCTGGGCGAGGTCGTCGACTTCGTCGACGTGGGGCCGTGGCCCATCTTCAACGTCGCCGACTCGGCCATCGTCGTGGGCATCGGGCTGCTGATGGCGCTGGTGCTGTTCACGGACCTGTGGGGCGTGCGTCGGGTCCCGATCTCGCCGCTGGTGCCGTGCCCGGCCGACGGGGTCCCGCCGCGAGTGGGCTGCTAGGCCCTACGACGCAGCCGGGCCGACGCTCCGGACTCTGCGCTCGAGCTGGCTGCGGGGGAAGAGGACGTAGCGGTCGCACCCCTGGCATCGCAGGCGGACGTCCATGCCCAGCCGCACGACCTCCCCACTGGGCACTGCCGCAGCGGGTGGACCTTCTTGAGCGTGACCACCTGCCCCAGCCGGAGCTCCATCGGTTGCGGCATCCGCGCTAGCCTCGCGCTCCCGCGAGGCCCCGCTCCTGTAGCACCGCGTTGATGCCGTCGCGCAGGGTCTCCGCCTCGCGACGGGCCGCGTCGGCGTAGCCGTTGGGGTCCGACGACGCGTACAGGACGCTGCGCGAGGCACTGACGATGAGGTTCCCGCCGTGCTCGTCGACGCCGTTCTCCACCGACGCTTCGAGCGCGCCCTGCTGCGCGCCGACGCCGGGGAGGAGGATGGGCAGGGTGGGGCACAGCTCGCGGACGCGGCGGAGCTCGTCGGGGTAGGTGGCGCCCACGACGAGGCCCACGTTGCCGGCGTCGTTCCAGGACTGCGCCTGCATCGCCACCCACTCGAAGAGCGGCATCGTATCGCCGCCGTAGGGCGGGGTCACGGCCAGGTCCTGGAAGTCCCGCGCCCCGGGGTTTGGACGTCCGGCACAGCACGAAGACGCCCCGGTCGGAGTAGGCGAGGAAGTGCTCGACGGTGTCCGCGACCGGCGTAGGGGTGCACCGTCGCGGCGTCGAAGCCCCACGACTCGAACATCGCCTTGGCGTAGAAGCGATGGATGTCCCCGCGCTTGGCGTCACCGATGACCACCGCGTTCGGCGCCTTGTCGCGGATGCAGTCGAGCGTCCGCTCCAGCGCCTCCAACCCCGGCCTGCCCAGCGCCTCGAAGAAGCCCAGGTTGGGCTTGTAGGCGCACACGAGGTCGGACGTCGCGTCGATGATGGCCCGGTTGAAGGCCGCTACGTCCTGCACCGGCATGAGGTTGGGGTCCGGGTCGAGCCCCACGCAGAGCAGGCTGCCGTTGGTCCGGGCCGCGGCGTGCAGCTTGTCGACGAATCCGCTCATCTCAGCCTCCGTCCTTGATCAGCAGGCTCAGCTGTATGCCCGCTTGCGTGAGGATGGTCACCGCCACCCCCGCAATGACCACCCCGAGCAGTATGAGGGGTATGGCCGTCTTGGGCGGCACTCGGAAGGCCCAGGCGACCACGGAGCCGCTCCACGCGCCGGTGAACGGCAGCGGCACCGCCACCAGCCCCACCAGCGCCAGCGCGCCGTATCGCTGGTAGTGGCCGCGGTAGGTTCGGGTGACCCGGGCGATCCACCAGTCGAGCGCCCGACTGGCCGGCGACGGGTAGCTGCGGACCAACGTCGTGATGCGCTCCAGGCCCGGCACCAGCACCAGCACGGGCAGCATGTTCCCGACGATGGCGATGGGGAGCGCCTGGTACCAGGGCATGCCCAGGTGGGAGATCGAGAGGGGAATTGCCAGCCGGAGCTCCCCGACGGGAGTCATGGCGGCGGCCAGCGTGCGCAGCAGGTCGGCGAGGTCCATCAACGTCGCTCCAAGTATAGCCGTCCCCCGCCGCCGTGGATAGCCTGTAGACCCGCCCGGCGTCGCAGGACGTAGTAGGCTATGAGGCCTGTTTGATGCGTGGTGCGAGCCTCCTCGACAGGCCCTATAGTGGAGGGCGGCCCTTGGGTCGTCTTCCTGCGATGCTCACGGACGGAGGAGAGGGCAGAGTGATTCGAACGTACGGGTTCGCACTGGTGGCGGTCATGGCGCTTGCGGTTGCTGCGGCGTGCAGCGCCGCCGACGGGTCGAGCGACGAGGCGGCGTCGGCGGCGGCACAGCCGGCGGTGCAGGGGACGCTCGACGATGCCGTGGGCAAGGACCTACGCCCCGGCTTCACGCCCACGGACGTCACCCCGGACGAGGAGGCCAAGGCCAAGGTCTTCACGGCGCAGGGGTGGAAGACGGACTTCACCATGCGCACCGTCTCGCTGACCGAGTTCCGGTCGGCGCAGACCCGGGACGGCATCCCGGCCATCGACGACCCGGTGTACATCGCGCAGGCCGATGCCGGGGAGTGGCTGCAGGAGCAGGAGCCGGTGCTGGCCCTGGAAATCGACGGTGACGTGCGGGCCTACCCCCTCCAGATCCTCCTGTACCACGAGATCGTCAACGACGTGGTGGGGGATAGACCCGTCGCCGTGACCTACTGCCCGCTCTGCAACTCCGCCGTCGTGTTCGACCGCAGGGTGGGCGAGCGCGAGCTCGACTTCGGCGTGTCCGGCAACCTGCGCTTCAGCGACCTGGTCATGTACGACCGGCAGACGGATTCCTGGTGGCAGCAGCTCACCGGGGAGGCGCTGGTGGGCGAGCTGGCGGGCGCGCAGCTCGACTTCATCCCTGCGCCCATCGTCTCGTGGGGGGAGTTCCGGCGGGCCCACCCGGAGGGCGTGGTCCTCTCCCGTGAGACGGGCTACAGCCGCCCCTACGGCTTCAACCCCTACCAGGGCTACGACACCGGCCGCCCCTGGCTGGCCGAGGCCTACCGGGACCGCCGCCTGCCCGCCATGGAGCGGGTGGTGGCCCTGGGCGCGGGCGAGGACGCGGTGGCCGTCCCCTTCTCCTACCTGTTCATCAACCGCGTGGCCACGGTGGAGGTGGCCGGGGAGGACGTGGTCGTCTTCCACCAGCCCGGCGCCGCATCGGCCATGGACAAGGCCCTCATCGCCGAGGGGCGTGACGTGGGCAGCGCCAACGCCTTCCGGCCAGTCGTCGACGGCCGCCGCCTCACCTTCACCGCGACGGAGCAGGGGTTCGTCGACGAGCAGACGGGCAGCACCTGGGACCTGTTCGGCCAGGCGATAGACGGCCCGCTGGAGGGCAGCCGGCTGGATCCGGTGGTCCACGGCGCACACTTCTGGTTCGCCTGGTCGTCCTTCCAGCCCGAGACCAGGGTCCACGGCGACGAGCCGTAGGGCCCTCTCCGGACGCAGACGCAGGGGACAGCGAGCTCCCGTCGCGCTACTCGTCCACCACGCGGCAGCTGATGATGTCTATGCCGTAATACTGGCGGTGGTGCACCGACGAGGCGTACTGGCGCAGGATGCGGATGGACACACCTTGATCGTCCTCCAGCGCCTGTCCCTCGTCCAGGTACGCCATGCGGTTTTCGATATTCCCGTGGACGGCGTCGTCCGATGCGACCACCATCTCCAATTCGGCGGCGCTCCCCTCAGGCGAATTGTGGCGATCAACCTGCGCTTCTGCGCCGGCTCTTCGTCGCTCTCCCCTTCCAGCAGGCTCAACATCACCTCTTCCCCCACCAATCGCAGCCGGGCCTTCCCCTTCTCCGACCATGAATGCTTGTCGGCGAACTGGCTGAGAAGATCATCAATGGCAGGCAGGGAAGAGTGGGACAGCTCGGCCCGCAGCTTCCTGATGCGAAAGCTCGATAGCTCGTTGAATATGGTCATGCCGATGGCCGCAATGCCGCCGACGACGATAGTGTTGCCAACCAGCTGACTGGTGACCCCTTCCGTAAGACCGCTGAAGATTCCGGCTGACAGGCCGAGCACCATGGAGATGCCGGTGATGGTGGACTTCTTCTGGTCGACCTGGCCGGCGAAGAGACCGCTGAACACCGTTTTCGCACCCTCGACGAAGAGCAGACCGAAAATGATGACGTATACCGCACTCACCACCGGGCTGGGAATGGCGATCAGTATGGTCAGGAGCTTGGAGAACGGGGCCACAGCCAACGTCATCAGACCCAGGAATATCCCGACGCTCTTCGCGGCCACGCCGGTAAAGCCGATGTAGACCACGGTGACCGCCCACGGCGCGGCGACGGGGATGGTCCCCAGGAGGCCGGAGAAAAGGGTGCCAAGCCCGTACGTGTTCAGGCCCCCTTGCACCGAGCGGTAGTCGGGCGCCGTGGGTTTGCGGTAGGAAGCGCGGTAGATCACCGACAGGTCCCCCACCGTCTTCATGAAGGCGGTCAGGTTTACGAACACGAAGACCGGAAGCAGGGCCCAGAAATCCGCGTCAAGGGACAGGTCCAACCCGGACCAACCCATGTCGGGCAGGCTCACCCACGGAGCAGCGATTACGGCGTCGAAGTCGTAAAAGCCCAGGGGCGCTGCTACCGCCACACCAACCACTACCATGAACGGCAGGATCCACATGCGCCACAGGGCCGTGCCGTGAAGAGATATGACAATCCCAACGGTTAGAGCGGCCAGTCCAGGCGCCAGGAAAAGCGCCGTTGATTCGCCTTCCGGCACGATAACCGTGCTGCTGACGATGTACGGCACGGCGGAGACCGCCACCAGCATGACCACCACCCCGCTCACCGTCGAAGTGAATATCCGGCGGAGGGAGGCCAGGCGGAGCGTCAAGACGAACTGGGCCAACGTGGAAGTCACCATCAGGCTCGCCAGGAGACTCGGCCCCCCGGCCTGGAGGGCCAGCGCGCAAACCGCCAGGAACGGAACGTTGAAGTTGGCGACAATGAGCCGGCCCATCCCCAGGTGCCGGAACCGCAGGGCGTACAGGACCATACTGACGCCGGAGACTGCCAGCGCAGTGAAGATCGCCCACCCCAAGTAGGCGTCGGACTCGTCGGCCGCGCGCACCACCAGCGTCGACAGCATGGTGAGGCCGATGGTGTTGGGGATGAATATCTGTAACGCTGAAGTCACCGCCACTAGCGGCGGACATTTCTCATCCGGTTCGTAGCGAATTTTGACTCACCCTCCGAGCTGTGCCGTTTGGGATAGCTCCCAAGCCGCCGGGCCAACAAAGTGATGCAGGCGATTCTGGGATATGATAGGCTAGCAGATACGAATATTCTAGACACCTGTGAGGAGTGATGACACCACGAGCAGGTCAAGGCAAGAAGACTAGGATAGTGCGAGCGGGCCGATTCTCCCGGCGGTCGTCTGCCGGGTTCGTCCTGTTGCTGCTTGCTTTGGCGTCCGTCGCCCTCTTCAGCATCGCCTGCGACGACGACGCGGAGCCGACGCCTGAGCCCGTTGCCGCGGTCCCGGAGGCCGCTGCCACCGAGGCCCCGGAGCCAACACCGGAACCTGCCGCGTTGGACGACGACGCCCTAACACACGCCTTCGTTACGAAGGCCGTTGAATACTATCGAGAGAACGGTCTGGACGCCACCGTTGAGTTCTACAAGTCCGAGGCAGGCACAGAGAGTGGGCGGACGCTGATCCTTGTGAACGAAGCCGAAGGCACGTTGCTGGTATACCGGAGCATACCCTCCCTGGAAGGCCAATACGTTGGCTCCGGCTCGACATTCTCCGCCTTCACGGACCTGTTTGAAGTTGCCACCGAGGAAGGTGTCTGGATGATGACTCGGGGCATCAACCCTGCCACCAGGCAGGAAGAGCCGCGGCGGGTCTTCATTATCCTTCACGACGGCCTGGTCTTCTCCGCCAGCCATTCCGCTTTGGCGGCGGACGTAGCGGATTCCACCAAGGAGTACGTAGACAAGGCCATCGCCAAGTACGACGAGGAAGGTCTGGAAGCCACCATCGCCTACTACAACAGCCAGGCCAGTCTGGCCGGCCAGTTCTACCTGTTCCTCATCGGCGATGATGACATCTACCTGGCGCATCCAATCTTCCCCCACCTTATCGGCACGGACATCAAGGCCGTGGTGGGCTCGGACGGGCAGGAGCTGGGGAAGGAGATTGCCCTGGCCACCCAGGAAGGCATATGGGTGGAATACCTGTGGCCCCATCCCCTATCCCGCAAGGAACAGCAGAAGGTCACCTGGGCCGTCCGCCACGATGGGCTGATCTTCGCCTCCGGCTACTACGCCGGCGGTCCCGAGTCGGGGACCCCGGCCTGGCAGGACGCCGACCCGCGCGAGCACACGGTGGACTACGTGAACCGGGCCATCGAGCGCTACGAGAAAGACGGCCTGCAGTCCATGCTGAACTACTACAACAGCGTCGCCAGCTTCGAGGGCCAGTGGTATCTCTTCGCCACCGACGGCGCCGACGTCTACCACGTCCACCCGCTGCTGCCGCACCTGATAGGGTCCGACATCAAGGACGTGGTTGGTTCGGACGGGTACGAGCTGGGCAAGGAGCTGGCCAAGGCCGTCGACGGCGGCGAAGGCGTGTGGGTGGAATACCTGTGGCCGCATCCGGTGACGCTGAAGGAAGTCCCCAAGGTGGGGTACGCGGTGCGTCGGGACGGGATGCTCTTCGCTTCCGGCTACTACCCGCAGGTTGACGACCCGGCGGGGCAGACCAGGGCGTACGTGGAGCAGGCCATCGAGTACTATAAGGCCAACGGGTTGGACGCTACCATCGCCCACTACAACAGCCAGGAAAGCGTTGACGGCCAGTGGAGCCTGACCCTGGCCGACGAAGATGACGTTGTGCGCGTTGCTATCCTCGCCCCACATCTCATAGGCACCGACCTGAAAGAGGTCGGAGCGTACCGCGTTCGCAATATTGGGGAAGAGATGGCGGCAGCAACGGAGGACGGGATCTGGATCAGCTTCGTCTTCCCCAACACCAGGTCTTCGGAGACCCTGTACGCTCACGTGTGGGCCATCCGCCACGACGGGCTGCTCTTCACGTCGCGCTACTACGACGACCAGAGCGAAGTTTCCGATACGCCTTAGAGGACGGTGGGCCCGATGGCCCACCCCCTCACGGCAGCCAGGGGAGGAACTTGCGCCACTCGTCCAGCGGCTTGCGGTGGTGGAACAGCAGGTAGGGGTTGGGCCGTGGAGGCCGGGGCTCGTTGCGGGGGTGCATGTTCGCCTCGGCGGGCGTCCGGCCGGCCTTGCGGTGGTTGCAGGGGATGCAGGCCGTCACCACGTTCTCCCACGCGTGCGCGCCGCCCCGGTGCCGGGGGTGCACGTGGTCCAGCGTCAGGTCCCGCGCCGTCTGCCCACAGTACTGGCACGCGTGCCGGTCCCGGAGGAACACCTCGCGGCGGGATAGCCTGCGCTGCTGCAGCGGGCGGCGGATGAAGTACATGAGCCGGATGACGGAGGGGGCGGGAAGGGTGCGCCGCATGCTGTGGACCTCGCCGCGGCCGTTCTCCAGCAGCTCCGCCTTGCCCCGGTCAAGTAACACCAGTGCCCGGCGTACCGTGCTGATGTTCAGGGGGACGTAGTTCTGGTTTAGCAGCAGGACCGGCAGGCCCAGGACTGCCCCCGCCATCTCACCCTCCGGAAGTGCACCTCAAGGGGCGTCTTGGGCCTATCATAGCAAGAACGGGCCGCCGGGGGTACCACACGGGTCGGCAGGCGCCCAGCGTCGACTCCTCGCTGCGACTGAAGGAGGCGAAGGCATGGAAGTCGCCATCATCGTCGTGCTCATCCTGATCATCGTGGTGCTGCTGTTCGCCCTGGGGCGGACGCAGGCCGGCATCTCGGCGAAGGTGGAGGAGGCCCGGTGCGACGCCATCGGCCGGAGCAGGGCCGTCCTGGGCGGCCGCTTCACGGAGCAGATGGCCCCGTATCTGCCCGAGTTCCGCTACGACCCCACCGAGGCCCGGTTCATCGGAAGCCCCGTCGACCTGGTGGTGTTTCCGGGCCTCGCCGGCGACGAGCCGCAGGAGATCGTCTTCGTCGAGGTGAAAGCCGGCGCACGTCCCCGCCTCTCACCGCGGGAGCAACGCGTCCGGGAGCTCGTGGAGGCGGGGAAGGTCCGCTGGGAGCTGCTGCACCGCCCTTCCGAGCCCTCCTGACGTCACGGGGGCGGGGCCAGGTAGCGCTCGCCCGTATCGGGCCACACCGTCACCACCGTCGCCCCAGGCCCCAGCTCGCGGGCCACATGCAGCGCAGCAGCCGTGGCCGCGCCCGACGACAGCCCCACGAGCAGTCCCTCCTGCGACGCCATCTCCTGCATCGTCCGCATGGCATCGTCCTCGGAGACGGCGATGACCCGGTCGATGAGCGACCGGTCGAGCACCGGCGGCACGAAGTCGGGCCCGAGGCCGGGGATGCCGTGGCCGCCCGCACGACCCTGGCTCAGCAGCGGCGACCGCGAGGGCTCGACGGCCACGATTCGCACGCCGGGCAGCGACGCCTTGAGGACGCCGCCTGCGCCGGTGATGGTGCCCCCGGTCCCCACGCCCGCGACGAAGGCGTCGACGATGCCTCCCGTCTGCTCCAGCACCTCCCGGCCGGTGCCCTCCGCGTGCGCTCGCACCGTGGCCCGGTGCCGAAACTGGTCGAGGAAGAGCGCGCCGTCCCGCTCCGCCATGCGCCGCGCCGCCTCCTGCGCGCCCACCATCCCCTGGGGCGCCGGCGTCAGCCGCATCTCCGCGCCGAAGCGGGTGATGAGCCGTCGGCGCTCCAGCGGCACGCTCTCCGGCGTGATGATGAGCACCCGGTACCCCAGGGCCGCGCCGATGACGGACAGCGACAGGGCGGTGTTCCCGGCGCTGGCCTCGACGACGGTCCCGCCCGACGCGAGCAGGCCCTGCGCCGCCGCATCTTCCAGGATGGCCAGCACCGCCCGGTCCTTGACGGAGCCGGAGGGGTTGTGCCCCTCCAGCTTGCCCAGCACCCGGGCGGACTCCGGCCCCGGCAGCCGCTGCAGCTCGACCAGCGGCGTGTTCCCAACCAGCGCCAGGACGCCGGCGCGCCCCATAGCTCTCGCCTCAGTCCAGGGATGGCCCATTCTGTCACGGCGGTGCAGGCGGAGCAAGGGCGGCCTTGCCGCCCCTTATCCCTGTAGGTGGGATACAATGCCGCCATGGGCGCCACCTTCAGCTTCCAACTACTGGCCGCGTCCGTCGGGGCGCGCAGCGGCCTGCTGACCACGCCCCACGGCCAGGCGCCCACCCCCGCCTTCATGCCCGTCGCCACGCAGGCGTCGGTGAAGGCGCTGACACCCGACGACGTCCGCGCCGTGGGTGCGTCGATACTGCTCGGCAACACCTACCATCTCTCGCTGCGCCCCGGCCTCGAGACCATCGCCCGCATGGGCGGCCTGCACGCCTTCATGGGCTGGGACGGCCCCATCCTCACCGACTCTGGCGGGTTCCAGGTCTACTCGCTGGGCGGCCTGCGGCGCATTACCGATGAGGGCGTCCGCTTCACCTCGCACCTCGACGGCTCGCGGCTCAGCCTCACGCCGGAGGAGGCGGTCAGGGCGCAGGAGGTGCTCGGGTCCGACATCGCGATGGTGCTCGACGAGTGCACGGGCTACGGCGCGTCGGAGGGCGAGGTGCGGCGGGCGATGGACCGCACGCATCGCTGGGCGCGGCGGTGCCTGGAGGCCCGCACGCGCTCCGACCAGGCCCTGTTCGGCATCGTCCAGGGCGGCCACGATACGGCGCTTCGGGAGCAGTCGGCCGAGGCGGTGACGGCGCTGGGCTTCGACGGCTACGCGGTGGGCGGCCTGTCGGTGGGCGAGCCCAAGGCCCTGCACCATCGCATCGCCGCGCACACGGCGCGCCTGCTGCCCGACGACCGGCCTCGCTACCTGATGGGCGTGGGCTCGCCCGACGACTTGGTCGAGGCGGTGGCCTTCGGTTACGACCTCTTCGACTGCGCCCTGCCGACGCGCGTCGCCCGCAACGGCGGCATCTACCGCGCCGACGGCCGCATCGACGTGACCACGGCCCGCTTTCGGACGGCGTCGGGGCCGCTGGAGGAGGGCTGCGACTGCCTCACGTGTCGGAGCTTCAGCACCGCCTACGTGCACCACCTCTTCCGGGCGCGGGAGCTGCTGGCCTACCGCCTGGCGACGGTGCACAACCTGCGGTTCTACCAGCGCCTGATGGCGAGGCTGCGAGAGGCAGTGGAGGCTGGGACGTTCGAGGAGGTGCGGCGGGCCTTCCACGCCGCCTACACCCCAACGGACGAGAACGTGCGCCTGGAGCAGCGCCGCCGCTGGGAGGCCGCGCGGCGGGGAGGGTAGGGGTGAGGGGGCTATTGTGTCGAACGGGCGGTCCTGCGGTTGCAGAACACCCCGCGTCTGGCGTCGGACCAGTCGAGAATCTCCGGGGCGTCGGTCGTGTCGATCCGGTCGTCGGGCAGTGCATCCAATGCCCGAACCTGCTCCTGAATGTTGGACGGTAGCTCAGTTCTGTCCTTGTGCATAAGCCAGCGATTCACGCCATTGGATCGAGGTGGCCGCGCCTACGCGCCCCCGGCCACCGCCGGCACGATGCTCACCTCGTCGCCGCCCTTGATGGCCGTCTGGAGGCCGTCGAGGAACTGGACGTCCTCGCCGTTGACATAAACGTTCACGAAGTGCCGGAGCTCGCCGCCATCGTCCAGGAGGCGGCCGCTGATGCCCGGGAACTGCCCCTCCAGCTCGTCGATGGCCTGGGCCAGGGTGTCGCTTTCGACCTCTACCCTGTCCCGGTTCTGGGTGATGCGACGCAGGGGCCCTGGGATGCGGACAACGGCGCCCATGTACAAGCCTCCTTCTGGTGGACGGAGCCGGCCTGGTCAGCGTGGCCGGTCCGGTCAGATGGTACCGTATCTCGCAGCCGAGCGGCAAGTTTGCGCTCTAAGGCCCAGCCTCCTCGAGCGAAAGCCGTGATGCCGCTCCATTGACCCCGCGCTGAGCCCACTGCTACGCTCTCTGTGGGGGGAGTACGAATGCGACGCCTGCGGACGGCCCTGTCGGTAGCGCTCCTGGTGCTGGGAGCGGCGGGCCTGCTTGCGCCAGCGCAGGGGGTGACCGCGCAGGCGGAGACCGTCTACCTCGTCGAGGTGCACGACACCATCGACCTGGGCCTTGCGCCCTACGTCAAGCGGGCCATCGGCGAGGCGACGGATGCGGGCGCCAGCGGCGTCATCCTCGACGTCAACACCCCCGGCGGGCGGCTGGACGCCGCGCTGCAGATCAAGAACGCCATCCTGGACAGCAGAATCCCCGTCATTGCATTCATCAACCGGGAGGCCTTCTCCGCCGGGGCCCTCATCGCCCTCGCCGCGAATGAGATCTACATGACGCCCGGCGCGGTCATAGGCGCCGCAACGCCCGTCGACCAGGAGGGGGAGGAGGCCAGCGAAAAGGTGGTCTCCGGCGTCCGCAAGGACTTCAAGGCGCTGGCCGAGGTCCGCGGCCGCAACCCGCAGGTCGCCGAGGCGATGGTCGACGAGGCCGTTGCCGTCGAGGGGCTGGTGGAGGAGGGCAAGCTGCTCACCCTCTCGACGCAGGAGGCCCTGGAGTGGGGCTACGCCGAGGGCGAGGTTGAGGACCTGCCGGCGCTGCTCGAGGCCCTGGACTTGGAGAGCGCGCAGGTGATCGAGGTCTCTCCCAGCTTCGCCGAGAACCTGGTGCGCTTCCTCACCAACCCCATCGTCGCCTCTCTCCTGCTGACCCTGGGCGCGCTGGGCCTGCTGGTCGAGGTGACCAGCTCAGGCTTCGGCGTGCCCGGACTCGCAGGGGCCACGCTCCTTGCCCTCTTCTTCTGGGGCCACTTCCTGGCGGGCCTGGCCGGCTGGGAGGGCGTCGCCCTCGTGGTCGTCGGCTTGGCGCTCATCGGCGTGGAGGTGTTCCTGATACCGGGCTTCGGGGTCGCGGGCGTGCTGGGCATTGCCGCGTTCCTCGGCGGCATCTTCATCTCGCTCGTCGGAGAGGGTGCGGTCGCCGGCGACTTCACGCGGGCCGGGCTGGTGCTGCTGGCCTCCGTCGGCATGGTGGCGCTTGGCGGGTGGGCGGCCATCGTGCACCTACCCAAGGGCAGGCCGTGGCGCGGCTTGGGCCTCCCGGAGGTGCTGCCTGCCGGGCCGGGCATCGAGACGCCCGGAGGCCGGTCGCGGCGCGGGCGTCGCGGGGCGGCTGCCCGGCGCGGCGAGTCGCAGCCCGGCGCGCTGGACGGCGCTCGGGGCGTGGCCATCACGGACCTCCACCCTGCGGGTGTCGCGGACATCGACGGCCGACGCGTTGACGTAGTAACTGAGGGAGGCTACATTGCATCCGGGACCGCGATCGAGATCATCGCCGACGAGGGCTACCGGCGCGTCGTCCGCGCAGTGAGCGACGCCGATTCGTCGGCATCGAGCGACCAGTGAAGCGTCGAATAGTGAAGGAATGAGGTGACCCGTGAGCACGTGGAGGACCATTGCGACCGCCCTGGTGTTCTTCCTGCTGGCCATCCCCACGCTGGGCATACTGCTGTTCTTCGTCCCGGTGGGGCTGTGGCTGAGCGCGCGCTTTGCCGGCGTTGAGGTCGGCATCAGCGAGCTGCTGGGCATGCGCCTGCGGCGGGTGCCACCCAGCGTCATCATCAATCCCAAAATCTCAGCCATCAAGGCCGGCCTGGAGCTCGACACGGGCCAGATGGAGGCCCACTACCTCGCCGGGGGTGACGTGGGCCGGGTGGTGCAGGCCATCATCTCCGCCGACCGGGCGAACATCGAGCTCCCGTGGCGGCGGGCCACGGCTATCGACCTCGCAGGCCGGGACGTGCTGGAGGCCGTGCGCGTCAGCGTGAACCCCAAGGTCATTCAGACCGGACGGGTCTCCGCGGTGGCCAAGGACGGCATCGAGCTGATCTCCGTGGCGCGGGTGACGGTCCGCGCGAACATCGACCGGCTGGTCGGCGGCGCGGGGGAGGAGACGATCCTGGCCCGCGTCGGCGAGGGGACCGTCTCCGGCATTGGCTCGGCGGACTCGCACAAGCAGGTGCTGGAGAACCCGGACAACATCTCCAAGCTCGTGCTGTCCAGGGGCCTGGACTCGGGCACGGCCTACGAGATCCTGTCCATCGACATCGCAGACATCGACGTGGGCCGGAACATCGGCGCGAAGCTGCAGACGGACCAGGCCGAGGCGGACAAGCAGATCGCCCAGGCGCGGGCCGAGCAGCGCCGCGCCGCCGCGGTCGCGCTGGAGCAGGAGATGAGCGCCCGCGTCGAGGAGATGCGCGCACGGGTCGTGGAGGCGGAGGCGGAGGTGCCCCGCGCCATGGCCGACGCGTTCCGCTCCGGCAACATGGGCATCATGGACTACTACCGCATGCGAAACGTCATGGCGGACACCTCCATGCGCGAGTCGCTGAGCCAGGAGGAAGGCGGAGAGCAGTCCGCATAGCGGCTTGGTCGACGGGGAGCGGTGACCGTGGAAGAACGGCAGTACGAGGACCTGGTCCGGCGAGCGCAGGAGCGCCGCCGCATGCTGGAGGCGCGCCGCCTGGAGCTGGAGCAGCGCATGCGGGAGCGCGAGGAGTACTCCGGTCCCGGCGAGCCCGTCTGGTGGGACGACGACGAGGAGGAAGAGGAGGAGCCGCTCCGAGAGGAGTTGCCGTCTCCCTGGATCGAGCAGCACGAGGCGCCCATACAGTTCCAAGCCCCGGCGCCGGCCCGCCCGGTGGAGGAGCCTCGGGTGGCTCCGGCCGCGCCGATGGAGCGACGAAAGCGGGCCTTGGCGCGGCGGCGGGGCAGTCGCCTCGCGATGTTGCACACGCACGAGGGGCTGATGCAGGCGATCATCGCCCGCGAGGTGCTGGGCCCGCCCGTCGCCCTCCGACCCACGGACGAGGGGTGGCCGTAGCGCCCGGCCTGCGGGTCGAGGAGTCGCCTAGCGATGCAGGTCAGCGGACTTGGACTTTCGTTCATCGGCGCTGTGGGCCTGGCTCTCGTGTTCGCCGTCCTCTGGCTGCTCGGCCAGCCGGGGCAGGTCCACGCCTGCAGCTGCGTGGTGCCCGGCTCTCCCTCCGAAGAGATCGACAAGTACGATGCGGTCTTTGCGGGCAGGGTCGTGTCGATTGAACACTCCTTCGACCCGGATAAGCCGCCTGTCCACGGAGACCACACGACCATCGGCTTCAACGTCAGCGCCGTGTGGAAGGGCGCAGTCAGTGAGGACATGGACGTCACCACGCCGCCCACCGGCGGAGCTTGCGGGTTCGCCTTTGAGGAGGGGGAGGAGTACATCGTCTACGCCTACGACAGCGCCTATGCCGATGAAGGCTACTCCGTCAACATCTGCAGCCGGACTGCCCTCCTGGCCGAGGCGCAGGAAGACCTCGACGTATTCGGAGACGGCGACGCGCCCCTGACGGAGGCCGGCGGACCCCGGCCCGAAGCATCGCCGGACACGGACGACAACACCGTGACGCTGGTCGTACTCAGCGTGATTGCCGCGATCATCATCATCGGCGCGCTGTCAGCGGCGGTGTGGGCGACACGGCGGTAGTCGTTCGGCACAGGAGACCCCGCTCAATCCTATTCCGCTCCAGGACTAGGCATGCCAAGAAAGTTCGACGCCGTCATATTCGATCTGTTCGGCACGCTGGTCGACAACCCTGAAGTCCCAGGACGCAGCCTGGGCACGTACAATCGGGCCGTTGAGGACGTCGCTTCAATCCTGGGCGCGCCTGCCGATGAGTTCACACGTCTCTGGAGAGCCACGTCCGGTATGCGGATGACGGGCGTCTTCCCCACCGCCGAGGGCTACATGGCCCACCTGTGCCACAAGCTCGGTGTGCACCCGGACGACGGTCGGCTGGCCCACGCCGCACGCATCCGCCTGGACGCCGTCGGTCGACAGCTTGTGCCGCGGCACGATAGCCTCGACACCATCGCACGGCTGCGGGCGTCGGGCTACAGGATCGGCCTCATCAGCGATTGCTCTCGGGAGACGGCGGTCCACTGGCCCGGGACTCCGCTCGCCCCATTGGTGGACGCAGCAGTGCTTTCGTGCGAGGTCGGCGTCAAGAAGCCGGACTCCAGGATCTACCAGCTTGCGTGCGCGCGGCTAGGCGTGGCCCCGGAGCGTTGCCTCTACGTAGGTGACGGCGAGAGCGACGAGCTGGCTGGAGCGCGACGGGTGGGGATGGTCCCCGTCCGCATCCGGGTCCCCTACGAGCGGCGACCCGATGACGGCCAGAGCTGGAGCGGGCCGGAGATCGCATCGGTGGGCCAGGTGTTGGAACACCTTGCGTGATCCCTCGATGAGGGTTCGGCCCAACGTCCCATGTACGACCAAAACAAGGCGCCCCGGATTGTCCGGGGCGCCTCTTGTGTTTCGTCGGGGCTTGTCGCGCTAGGCGACGTCCACCTTGAGCTGCTTGGCCTTCTTGACCTCCAGCTTGGGGAAGGTGATGGAGAGCACTCCGGCCTCGTAGCGCGTGGAGACCTTGTCGGTGTCCACGGTGTTGGGCAGGCGGAGCGTGCGGTGGAAGGCGCCCGTGCGCCGCTCCCGCAGCACGTAGCCGGCGTCCTCATGCTCCGACGCGGCCTCCGTCTGCCCCTTGATGGTGAGGACGTTCCCCTCCAGCGTCGCGTTGATGTCGTTCGGGTCCATGCCCGGCAGTGACGCCCGGATGACGATGTCCTCGCCGCGCTCCAGGACGTCCAGCGGCAGGGTCCCGACGCCGACCGACGCCCCGTCGTGGCCGCGGAAGCCGCGCCACATGCGGTCCACGGCCCGCTCCATCCTCACCATGTCTCGGAATGGTTCCCAGCGTTGCAACACCATGCTCTACCTCCTGTGTTGGTGTCTGGTCTCGTGCGGCCTCCGTGGCCGCATCTCGATGTTGATGATAGAGGATATTCATAGTGTTGTCAAGAACTCTGATATAAACTGACTCATTTATATTTACCACTCTTGACAGGAACATTGAAAATGGTATGCTGAAGTCGGAGCGCTACCAATGGCAAAGGACTACTACAACCTGCTGGGCGTCTCCCGCTCTGCGAGCGAGCGGGACATCCGCGCCGCGTTCCGGCGGCTGGCCCGCAAGCACCACCCGGACCTGAACCCCGGCCAGCCGGACGCGGCCGAGCGCTTCAAGGAGATCAACGAGGCCCACGAGGTCCTCTCGAACGCGGAGAGCCGCAGACTCTACGACCGGTTCGGCGACAACTGGAAGCAGGCCCAGCAGTTCGGCGGGCAGGGCTCGCCCGGCGCCGGTCACTTCCGATGGGGGCCGGGCTCCGCAGGCCCCGGCGCCTTCGACGACCTGCTCGGCGACTTCGACCTCGGTGACATCTTCGGGCGCTTCTTCGGCGGCGGCCGCGGCGGCGTCGGCACAGCGTCCCGGCCCCGCGCCAGGCCCGCCACGCTGGAGCAGCCGGTGGAGCTGACGCTGGAGGAGGCCCACGACGGCGCCGTTAGGGCGATCCAGGTGACGCGGCAGACGGCCTGCGCCTCCTGCGACGGCAGGGGCCGCACGTCCGGCGGGATGTGCTCCGCCTGCCTCGGCCGGGGCTTCACCTTCCAGCCCACGCGCGGCGAGGCACGCATTCCGCCCGGCGTGGAAAGCGGCTCGCGTGTGCGGGTGAACGCCGGAGGCCAGGAGGTGCTGCTGGTCATCACCGTCCGCCCCGACTCTCGGTTCCGTCGCACCGGCGCGGACCTTCACGCGAAGGTCGGCGTGCCGCTCTACGACGCACTCCTGGGCGGCGAGGTGGTGGTGCAGACGCTCAAGGGCAGCGTGGCGCTTACCATGCCCCCGGAGACGCCCAACGGACGGGTCTTCCGGCTGGCCAACCAGGGCATGCCCCACCTGGGGCGGCCCTCGGAGAAGGGAGCGCTCTACGTGACCGCCAAGGTGGCGCTGCCGGCGAACCTGACCGACGAGGAGCGCCGGCGCTTCGAGGAACTTCGGGCGCTGCGCGAGAAGTAGTCCCTGACGATGAAGAAGGCGGTGAGGACGTGACCATGGAGCAGCCGGACTTCGACGAGCCCTGCTACGTCATCAGCGTGGTGGCCAAAATGGTGAGTCTGCCTCCCCAGACCCTGCGCTACTACGAGCGCACGGGCCTGCTGGAGCCCTCCCGGTCGAGCGGCAACATTCGACTCTACTCGCCGCGGGAGGTGGTGCGCATCCGCCGCATCAAGACGCTGATGAGCGACATGGGCGTGAACCTGGCGGGCGTGGAAGTGGCCCTTCGGCTGATGGCCCAGCTCCAGGAGATGGAGGAGCTGGTGCGCCATCTGAATGCGGAGCTCCAGCGCCGCGGGGCGCACGCGAGCCCCGACGGAGGCGCTGAGGAGGTGGTCTCATGACGACACTGCGACCGGAGAACTTTACGGAGGCTGCCCGGGAGGCCATCGGCGCCTCCCAGCAGCTGGTGCGACAGTACCGCCACGCACAGTGGGACCTGGAGCACCTGTTCCTCGCGCTGCTGCAGCAGGAGGAGGGGGTGCCCGCGCAGGTCCTGACCAAGCTGGGCGCCGACCCCACGGCCATCCGAGCCCAGGTTGCGGCGGCCCTGGAGCGTTCGCCGCGCCTGGACTACGAGCCCCGCCAGATCTACCCGACGCCGCGTGCGGCCCGCGTGTTCGAGAACGCGAAGGCGGAAGCCGACCGCATGAAGGACGAGTACATCGGCACGGAGCACCTCCTCATTGCCATCGTCGAGGAGCGCACAGGCGAGTCGGCCGAGGTGCTGCGGGTCAACGGCGTGGACAAGGAGAAGGTGTACCAGGCCCTCCAAGCGGTGCGGGGCGCGCAGCGCGTCACCGACCCGCGGGCGGAGAACCGCTACCGCGCCCTGGAGCGCTACAGCGTGGACCTGACGGCGCTAGCTCGCGCCGGGCGACTCGACCCCGTCGTCGGCCGCAGGGAGATCGTCCAGCGCGTCATCCAGACGCTGTCGCGCCGCACGAAGAACAACCCCGCCCTGCTGGGCGAGGCCGGCGTGGGCAAAACGGCCATCGCCGAGGGTCTGGCCCAGCGCCTCATCGCCCAGGACGTCCCGGACGTCCTCCGGGACCGCCGCGTGCTGGCGCTCGACATGGGCGCGCTGGTGGCGGGCGCCAAGTTCCGCGGCGAGTTCGAGGAGCGCCTGAAAGCCGTCATGGACGAGGTGAAGGCGGCCCGCGGCGAGGTCATCCTGTTCATCGACGAGCTCCACGTGGTCGTCGGCGCGGGGGGCGCCGAGGGGGCCATCGACGCCTCAAACATGATGAAGCCGGCCCTGGCCCGCGGCGAGATCCAGGTCGTGGGCGCAACGACACCGGACGAGTACCGCCGGTACGTCGAGCGGGACGCGGCCCTGGAGCGCCGCTTCAACCCCATCTGGGTGGAAGAGCCCAACGAGGAGGAGGCCGTCGAGATGCTGCGGGCCCTGCGGCCGCGCTACGAGAGCCACCACAAGGTCCAGATCGACGACGAGGCGCTGGTGGCCGCCGTCCGCCTCAGCAAGCAGTACGTGACCGACCGGCACCTGCCGGACAAGGCCGTCGACCTCATCGACGAAGCCTCGGCGAAGCTCCGCCTGGCCATGTCCAGCATGCCGCCGGAGCTTGCGGAGCTACAACGACGCATCCAGGACCTCCAGGACCGGGAGGAGGCCGCCAGCGAGCGCGCCGAGTACGAGGAGGCGGCACGCCTGCGGGCCGACCGCCTCGCGCTGGAGCACGACTACACCGCCCAGTACGACGAGTGGCTGGCCGCGGAGAAGCTGGAGGCCACCGTCCACGAGACGGAGATCGCCGCGCTGGTCGCCCAGCAGACGGGCATCCCCGTGGCCCGCCTGCTGGAGACGGAGGCGGAGAAGCTGCTCCACCTGGAGGAGCGCTTGCACGAGCGGGTGGTAGGCCAGGACCATGCGGTGACAGTCGTGGCGGAGGCGCTGCGGCGCGCCCGTGCCGGACTCAAGGACCCCAGGCGACCCATCGGCGCGTTCCTGTTCCTCGGCCCTACGGGCGTCGGGAAGACGGAGCTGGCCAGGGCGCTGGCGGAGCTGCTCTTCGACAGCGAGGAGTCGATGGTCCGCATCGACATGTCCGAGTACCAGGAGCGGCACACCGTCTCCCGTCTCATCGGCGCGCCGCCGGGCTACGTGGGCTACGACGACGGCGGCCAGCTGACCGAGGCCGTCCGCCGCCGGCCCTACCGGGTCATGCTCTTCGACGAGCTGGAGAAGGCCCACCCCGACGCGTTCAACCTCCTCCTGCAGCTTCTGGAGGACGGCCGCCTCACCGACGGCCGCGGCCGGACCGTGGACTTCCGCAACACGGTCATCATCATGACCAGCAACCTGGGCACGGCCGAGTTCGGCCAGGGGCGCGGCATGGGCTTCCGCCGCGACGTGGACCGCGAGTCAGAGCGGGAGCGCGTCCGCTTGGCCATCGAGGGCGCGCTGAAGCAGACCTTCCGCCCCGAGTTCCTCAACCGCCTGGACGAGTCGGTCATCTTCGACCCGCTGACCAGGGAGCAGATCACGCAGATCGTGGGGCTGCTGCTGAAGCAGGTGGAGCGTCGGCTGGAGGAGCAGCAGATCAGCATCGAGCTGACGGAGGCGGCCCGCGACTGGCTGGCCCAGGAGGGCTTCGACCCGGTGTTCGGCGCTCGGCCGCTGCGGCGGGCCATCCAGCGGTACGTGGAGAACGCGCTCTCGAACCGCATCCTGGCCGGCGACGTACAGCACGGCGCCCACGTCCTGGTCGACGTCGCCGCGGACGGGAAGAGCCTGGCCTTTCGGCCGGCGGAGGTTGCCGCTAGACTCTAGAGCGCCGAACGGCCACGTCGCACGAGGGAGGTCTTCTCGCCGATGGCGCTGTCCCACGGTGCGTCCATGAGGGCGTCGTCCCCGACCGGAACGTCGGTGCTGGACGGCCTCCGCCACCGCTACGTGGAGGTCGCGGGCATCGGGACCCACTACGTCGTGGCGGGCCAGGGTCCGCCGGTGGTGCTCATCCACGGCCTGGGCTCCTCCCTGGCGACCTGGCAGCGCACCATTCCGCCGCTGGCCGAGCGGTACACGGTCTACGCTCTGGACATGCCCGGCCACGGCGATAGCGAGAAACCGGATATCGAGTACTCGCTGGACGCCGGGATCGACTACCTCGACGCCTTCCTCGATGCGATGGACGTCCCCCGAGCAGCCCTGGTGGGCAACTCCATGGGCGGCCTTCTGTCCCTGGGCTTTGCCCTTGAGCGCCCCGAGCGGGTTACCCGCCTCGCGCTCGTCGACGCCGCGGGCCTGGGGCGCGAGTTGGCGTTCCTCCTTCGCCTGGCGTCCCTGCCCGTCGTGGGCGAGATCATGCGGCGGAGCAGCGTGTTCGGCTACGCTCGTGCGCTGATGCGGCACGCTTCCACGGAGGGGAAGGTGACGCGGCGGGTGCTCGTGGACGCCTTCCGCGGGGCACGCATCGCCCCCGAGGCCAGTCGCGCCGAGCTCAACGCCCTGCGGAACGGGGCGAGCTTCCGCGGCGTGCGCCCGGACTACATCCTGCTGGACCGGCTGCCGGAGCTTGCCATGCCGCTCCTCATCGTCTGGGGCGCGCAGGACAAGGTCCTGCCGGTTGCCCATGCCTACGCCGCGGCCCGGAGGCGCCCCTCGGCGCAGACGGTGGTCCTCGACCGGTGCGGCCACTGGCCCCAGCTGGAGCAGGCCGACGAGTTCAATCGCATCCTCCAGGCCTACCTGGCGGAGGACGACACGACAGGGCCGCTCGCATGAACGATACCCTGACTCTTGCGCTGGCGGTCGCCCTGGGATACCTCCTCGGCTCGATTCCCACGGCCTACCTGATGGCCCGCGCCTGGGGCCGGGACGCCTTTGCGCTGGGCACCAGGAACCCCGGCGCCGCCAATGTCTTCCGCACCGTGGGCCGCGTGCCCGGTGCGCTGGCCCTGCTGGGCGACGCGGGCAAGGGCGTCCTGGCCGTCGTGGTCGCAGACATCATTGGCGTCGAGGGAGCGTGGCGTCTCATCCCCGGCGCGGCTGCGGTGCTGGGGCACCTGCACTCGGTCTTCCTGGGCCTCCGCGGCGGTGGCGGGCTCGCCACGACAATCGGCGTGACACTCGCAGTCATTCCCGTGCCGGGGCTGGTGGGCGCCGTGCCGGGGTTCCTGACCCTGGCGAAGACGCACAACACCGGCTGGTCCGCCGGCCTGGGCCTCGCTATCGCGATGGGACTGGCCCCGGTCTTCGACTACAGCCTGGGGACGGTGCTGGGCGTCCTGCTCCTGGGCGCGGTGATCATGGTGCGCGCCAACGTCATCGACTGGTTCGCCGCGCGCCGACGCCGGTCCGAGGAGGCGGCACAGCCGGAGACCTAGCGTTCGCTCCCTGCTCCGCCGCCTGGTGGGTGGGACTGGGCACGCTACGATATTGACCTCGTAGGAGAACGGCGCGAGCATTTTGCCTGACATGGGTGTACGAGGACTTCGGAAGAAGCGCATTGCTGGCCTGGGGCTGCTGGGCGTTCTGCTCGGGCTGTTCGTAGGTTTCAACCGCTTCCCCAAGCTGGACATCGTCCGCGACGACCTGGCGGCGGTGTCCGGCCCCAGCGCGCAGTGCTTCCAGGGCTTCTGCATCAACACGGGCCAGTCCCTGCTCCACCGGTGGTGGGAGTTCTCGATAACCTACATGGAGCTGGTCGCGCCGGGCATGATCTTCGCCTTCCTCGTGGCGGGGTTGACCGCCTCCTTCCTCTTCCCCGAGGGTGTGCGGCTCTCGAGCAGCGGCGGCATCTGGGGGTCGATCAAGGGACTGGCCGTGGGCACGCCGCTGAGCCTCTGCTCGGCCTGTATCGTGCCCATCACCCGCGCCCTGCGCGGCAGCGGCGCCTCGATCTCGACGACGCTTGGCGTCGTGCAGGGGTCGGCCACGCTGAACATCCCGGCGCTGCTCATGGTGGCGCTGATCTTCACCCCCCTTATGGGAGGCTCGCGTATCCTGCTGAGCCTGATTGCGGGTCTGCTCATAGGGCCGGTTGTGGCGCGCCTCGTCGGCGGCGAGAAGGGCGAGGCTCCACCGTCGGGGGTGCCGCTGGCCCTGGGTGACGCGGAGCCCGTGGGCTGGGGCGAGGCGCTGTGGGAGGCGACGCGAGACTGGATGCGGGCCAGCCTGGGGTATCTGCTGCGCCTGGGCCCGATCATGGTCATCGCCGGCTTTGCCAGCGGCCTCGCGCTGCAGTGGGTGCGGCCGGACGTGGTGGGGGACTACCTGGGCAACGACGTCCAGGGCGTGGCCCTCGCGGCGACGCTGGGCATCCTGATCAACGTGCCGCTGCTGTTCGAGATCCCTCTGGTGGTCGTGCTGCTGCTGCTGGGGATGGGCGAGGCGCCGGCGGCGACACTGCTGTTCACGGCGGCCGCGGGCGGGCCCATCACCTTCTGGGGGCTGGCGCGGGCGCTGCCGCGGCGGGCCATCGTCGCCTTCGCGGGCGCGACGTGGGTGGTGGGGCTGGTGGGAGGAGTAGCAATCTTCGCCCTCACGCCCTTCGTGCCCGACACCGCCTTGGGCTTTCGCAGCATCGCCGACACCAGGAACGACGGCGACGGGCTGGGGACTGTCGTGCTCCCCGACATCCAGCACCGGCTGCAGCTCACCTCCTTCACCGTGCATCAGCCTCCCGCCGGTGAGGGGGAGGTGGCGCTGGCGTTCACGCGCCTGGAGCCGATGCAGAACGGCTTCCACTACGAGGCCTGGGCCGTCTTCGACACGAAGGTCCTGAGCCTGGGTAAGTTCAACGTCGGCCCCGCCGGGGAGCTTGTCGACCTGCAGGGCCTCGCCATCCCGGGAGGCCGCTTCGCCCTGGGCGCGGACACCGGCAGCGCGACGGACGTCCTCATCACCATCGAGCCCTCAGGCGATGCGGACGGCCTGCCCTCGGACACCCGCTACCTCGCGGGGGTCATCGAGGACGGCGTCGCGGAGCTCTCCGTCGACCATCCTCTCGCCCTCGACAACTCCTACCGGCGGGCCAGGGCCTTCTACATCCTCTCCTCGCCCAGCAGCTACGGCGATGAGGACTGGAAGAGCGGCGTCTGGTGGATTGACCTGACCTACTTCGACACCCTTGCAGGCGACCCCGGCTTCCACCTGCCGGAGCTACCGCCGGGCTGGGTCTACGAGGGGTGGGTGGAGATCCAGGGCAAGCCCTTCACCACGGGCCGCTTCTACTACGTCTACGGCCACGACTTTGACTCGCCCCACAACGGGCCTCTGCCCTTCATCCCGGAGATGCCGGGGGAGGACTACATCGTCAACCCGCCCAAGGGCTACGACTTCCCCACGGACATTCGCGGCGAGCCCATCTTCGTCACCATCGAGCCATACCCCGACGACTCACGCGACCCCTTCACCCTGATGCCTCTGTTGGACACCATCCCGCAGGAGGGCGGCTACCGGGTCACCTACAAGGTGGACAACGTGGCCCGCGAACGTTTCCCCGTCGGGCAGGCCGTCGTCCGCTAGCCGTCCCGGCGCCCCTGCGTCTCTATCCTGGCCAGGATGTCCCGGATCTCCGTCAGCAGCTCCGACGTGGAGCCGGCTGCCTCGGCGGGGGCGAGCCGGGCCTCCTCGCCGCCCAGGACCCGCTGCCGCTGGCGCAGAATCCGGTCGCGAAACTCCGCGGCGTCGATGACCCCCACCAGGTCGCCCTCGCTGCTGGAGTCCTGGCCGGACTGGCCCGCGGTCTCGACCCGGAGTCCCCGCAGGCCGTAGTGGCGCATGACCGGTCCGTCGTGCAGGCGGACGTCGGTGATGCGGTTGAGGGGTATCGTGGACTCCTTGCGGAAGAAGACGCCCTTGCGTATCTCCACTGCGTTGGTCGTGAGCCGGGCCGAGATGCGTCGCAGGTACTCCGGGTAGTACCAGAGGCTGAGCAGGAGCACGAAGGGGATGAAGGGGATGCCGACGACGGTGACGATGGACCACAGGGCAATCAGCACACGTCCATGGCCGGCGATCTTGGGGTCGAAGCGTGCCTCGTAGAGCGTCTCTCCGGTGACGTTGGCGGTGTCCTCGCTGCTCATCGTCGTTGCCTCCTCGCGGGCGCCAACGATACCACCCGCCCGCCGACCGCGGCAACAGCGACGCTACGTGAACCCCAAGCCCCGGTCCTTGAGGCTGACGAACCCTCCCTGCGCCACGACGACGTGGTCCAGCACCTCTATGTCCAGCAGACGGCCGGCCTTCACCAGCTGCTCGGTGACCCGGGCGTCGTCGTTGGAGGGCGTGGGGTCTCCCGACGGGTGGTTGTGCACGATGATGATGGAGGGGCAGTTCTCCCGAACGGCGTCCCGAAAGACCTCTGCGGAGCGCACCACGGCCGAGCTGACGTTGCCTTTGTAGATCTCCTTGGGCCGCCCCATCACCTGGTTCCGGGTGTTCAGCAGCAGCACGCGCAGACTCTCCTGCGGAAGATATGCCATTTCCGACGTCAGCAGGTTCGCCACGTCTCTGGGTGAGCGGATGACTCTACGATCCTCCGGCCTGAGATCTGTGACTCGCCGGCCCAGCTCCAGGGACGCCATCACCTGGGCGGTCTTGGCCTCGCCCATGCCGTGCAGCCCGCTCAGTTCGTGGAAGTCGGAGCGTGCCAGCCCCGCCAGTCCGCCTCGCTGCGACAGGATGCGGGTGGCCAGCGCGATGACGTTCTCGTCCTTGCTTCCCGTGCGAAGGAGGATAGCGAGAAGTTCGATGGTGTTCAGGTGCTTGGCGCCGTGCTCCCGGAGCCGCTCGCGGGGACGCTCCCCGCTGGGCAGGTCTCGAATGCGTGGCTGGTACCGGGCGGGAGCCTCGCGCTCGCTCACGACTCCCGCTCTTCGGAGACCTCCGACTCGGCGGGTTGGGTGGCCTCGGAGTCCGGGGCTGCGGCAGCCTCCTGCTCCTCGGCGCAGGAGCTGCACACGAAGCGGTCGCCCTGCTCCTGGGCCACGCCCACGGGGACGTTGCGCTTCCTGCCGCAAACGGAGCACACCAGGGAGGTCATGGGGGTGGAGCCCGTGCGTGCGGGCTCGCGGTCGTAGCCGCGGAACCCCACGTAGTTGGGGTTCAGGCGCTTCTGGGCCAGGACTCGTTCCCGGTCCTTGCGGCGGCTCATAGGTTCTCTCCGCGCCGGGCGGGTGCCGTCGACCCGCCCGGCCTCGGTTGGTATCGTAGCTGGTCCCTTCGTCGTTCCTGCGGAGGCAGGAACCTCGCCCCCGCCCGCTCATCCTGAGCTTGTGGAAGGGTCTGAGAGCGTGGCGACAGGCTCCCCCACGAGTGGGGGATGGGCTATTCGACGGCGACCTTGGCGCCCGCGGCCTCGAGCTTCTTCTTGATGTCGTCGGCCTCGTCGCGGGTGATGCCTTCCTTCACGGCCTTGGGGGCCGCCTCCACCAGCTCCTTGGCCTCTCGCAGGCCCAGGGTGGTGACCTCCCGCACTGCCTTGATGACGTTCACCTTGTTCGCGCCGATGTCCTGCAGCAGCGCGGTGAACTCGGTCTTCTCCTCCGCTGCGGCCTCCGCGGGCGCGCCGGCGGCGGCTGCCACGGGCGCTGCGGCCACGGCCACGGGCGCTGCCGCGCTCACGCCGAACTTCTCTTCCAGCTCCTTCACCAGCCACGCCACGTCCAGGACGGGCAGCTGCAGGATTCCCTCCAGGATTTCTTCACGCTTCTCGGCCATTGGTCACTCCTCCTTCTGGAGATGCATTCTTCGACTGCACGTTGTTGGGGCGCTTAGGCCGCGCCCTCCGCCTCGGTGTGCCTCTTCAGCACCGTGGCGAGGCCCTGGAGCGGCGCGTTGAGCACGGAGACCGTGTGCTGCGACGGCGCGTTGAGCATCGTCACCAGGCCTTGCAGCAGCCCCACGAGCTGCCCGGCCACTTGGGCCATGAGCTCCGGCCGCGGCGGCAGCGTTGCAACGGCTGCCACGTCCGCCGGGCTCAGCACCCGGCCGTCCATGAACGCGCCGGAGATGGTGAGAGGGCTGCGTGTGGCTCGCCGATACTCCTCCAGCGCCTTCACCGCGCCTACCGGATCATCGGCGCTGAGCAGCAGGCCCGTCGACCCTCGCAGCAGCTCCGCGATCAGCGGCTTGCCCGCCTGCTCCGCTGCAATGGCTGCCAGGGTGTTCTTCACCACCCGGTACTCCGCGCCCTTGTCGCGCAGCGTCCGGCGCAGCTCCACCATCGCCGCGGAGTTCATCCCCGTCAGCCCCGTGCCGACGACGATGGTGCTCCCCTCGAAGCTCTCTCTTAGCTGCTCGACCAGGGCTATCTTCTTGGCTGCGGGCACGGCTCCTCCATGTTGTCGGGTCCCAGGATGAAAAAACGCCCCGGGCCGTAGCCGGGGCGCGCGTTGATGGGCTTGCGCTGTACCGGCCTGCGCGGGCGCTCACGCTTTCAGGCTTGCGCCACCCGCGGTCTCGGGCTCCGGTGGTCTATTCTAGCTGTAAAGCAGGGCCATGACCAGCCCTAGCCGGCCTGCCTCCCCTACGTCAACTTCAGCGCCTGCGCCTGCGCGATGTCCAGACGCACGCTGGGCCCCATGGTGGTGGTGAGGGTGATGTTCTTGAACAGGTCGCCCTTGATCCCGTCCGGGCGCGCCCGGATCACCGCGTCCATCGTCGCGGCCAGGTTGTCCGATAGCATTTCCGTGTCGAAGCTCACCATGCCGATGCCGACGTGGATGTTGCCCGTCCGGTCCATGCGGAACTCCTGCCGGCCCCTCTTCGCCTCGTCCACGGCGCGGGGGATGTCCTGCGCCTGCACCACCGTCCCCGAGCGGGGGCTGGGCATCAGCCCTCGGCGCCCCAGCGTTCGGCCCAGCCGGCCGATGCGCCCCATCATGTCCTGCGTTGCGATGGCGACGTCGAACTCGGTCCAGCCCTCCTTGTCGATGCGCTGGATGATCTCGTCGTCGGCGATGATGTCGGCGCCCGCCTCCCGGGCGATGGTCGCGGCCTCACCCTGGGCGAAGACCAGCACGCGCTGGGCCTTCCCCGTGCCGTGGGGCAGCATGACCACGCTGCGAATGAGCTGGTCGGCGTGGCGGGGGTCCGCACGAGTGCGCAGGTGCAGCTCGACGGTCTCGTCGAACTTGGCCCGGGCCGTCTGCTTCAGCAGCTCCAGCGCCTCTGCGGGGCTGTAGCTCTTGTCCTTGTCGACCAGCTTGGCCGCGTCCTGGTAGCTCTTTCCCCGGCGGCTCAGGGTGGATACCGTCGTCATCCTAGCCCTCCACGACCTGGATGCCCATGCTGCGGGCCGTCCCCTCCACGCTGCGCATGGCCGTCTCCTCGCTGGCTGCGTTGAGGTCCGGCATCTTGGTGCGGGCGATCTCCCGGACCTGGCTCCTGGTGACCGTGCCCGCGCTGGCGCGCAGGGGCTCCTGGCTCCCCTTTTCCACGTCCGCGGCCTTCTTGAGAAGCTCCGACGCGGGAGGGGTCTTGGTGACGAAGGTGAAGGAGCGGTCCTCGAAGATCGTGATCTGCACCGGGACGATGGTGCCCTTGGAGGCCCCCGTGCGGGAGTTGTACTCCTTCACGAAGTTCATGATGTTCACGCCGTGCTGGCCCAGGGCCGGGCCCACCGGCGGCGCCGGCGTCGCCTCGGCGGCGGGGATTTGCAGCTTGACGATCGCGCGTACTTTCTTTGCCATAGCGGTGTTGCCTCGGGGATTGGGGCTAGACTATGCGTTCCACCTGCAGGAAGTCCAACTCGACGGGCGTCTCCCGGCCGAAGAAGGAGACCAGGATCTTCACCTTGCCCTTGTCCGCATCCACCTCGTCCACCTCGCCGATGAACTCCTTGAAGGGGCCGTCCACGATCTTGACGTTCTCACCCTTCGTGATGCCCACCTTGGCCCGCGGCTGCGCCGACTCCATCCGTCGCAGGATGTTGGCCACCTCCGCGTCGGTCAGCGGCAGGGGCTTGGCCCGGCGATCTCGTTCGTCGTCGGCGGAGATGAAGCCGGTCACGCCCGGCGTGTTGCGGACCACGTACCAGCCCTCGTCGTCCATGCGCATGCGGACCAGGACGTAGCCGGGGAACAGGCGCTCCCGCTTGGGCGTGCGCCGCCCCTCCTTGATTTCGACGACCTCCTCCGTGGGGACGACGACCTCGAAGACCTTCTCGCGCACGTCCATCGTGGCTATGCGCAGCTCCAGGTTCTTCTTGACCCGGTCCTCCATCCCGGAGTAGCAGTGGACGATGTACCACAGACCCTCGCCGGGATGGGCAACCTGAGGGACTACCGCGACCTCGTTGGCCTGCTCCAGCGACCCTTCTACCATGTCCTACTCCCCGCTGCCATGCTAGCTACCCAGGACGTAGCTGCCGATGAAGCTGAAGGCCGCATCGATCCCGCCTAGGAGAGCGCCGATCGACAGCGCAATGGCAATGACGATGCCGGTGAGGCGGATGGCCTCCTCCCGCGTCGGCCACTCGGCCTTGCGGAGCTCGCCCCAGACCTCGGCGAAGAAGCGCCACTGGAACAGGCGGCGGCGAGCCGCCCCAGCCGTCTGGCGCAGAAGCGGAGACCTGTCCAGGGCTGAGCGGGCCATCGCCTCCTACCTGGTTTCTCGGTGGACTTGGTGGCTGCGGCAGCGCGGGCAGTACTTGCGCCGCTCCAGCCGCTGCGTGTCGTTGCGCCGGTTTTTGGACGAGTTGTACGTCCGCTCCCGGCAGTCCGTGCACTGGAGTGTAATCAGGACCCGGTCGCCCTTCTTCGCCATGACGCTAGTCCAGGATCTTGGTGAAGACGCCCGACCCCACGGTGCGGCCGCCTTCCCGGACGGCGAAGCGAAGCTCGTTCTCCATGGCCACGGGGGTCTGGAGATTCACCGTCATCGTGATGTTGTCCCCCGGCATCACCATCTCCACGCCCGAGGGGAGCTGGATGTCCCCGGTCACATCCGTGGTCCGGATGTAGAACTGGGGCTTGTAGCCTGTGAAGAAGGGGGTATGCCGGCCGCCCTCCTCCTTGGTCAGCACGTAGACCTGCGCCTCGGCCGACTTGCTGGGCTTGATCGACGCCGGCTTCGCCAGCACCTGGCCCCGCTCGATGTCGTCCCTGTCGACGCCTCGCAGCAGGCAGCCGACCGCGTCGCCGGGCTCCGCCTCGTCCAGCGTCTTGTGGAACATTTCCACGCCGGTGACCACGGTCTTGCGGCTCTCGCCGAAGCCCACGATCTCGATCTCGTCGCTGGTCTTCACCGTGCCCCGCTCCACGCGCCCGGTGACCACCGTGCCGCGTCCCTTGATCGTGAAGACGTCCTCCACGGGCATCAGGAAGGGCAGGTTCTTGGGGCGCTCCGGGATGGGAATGTGCTCGTCCACCGTCGCCATCAGGTCCAGGACGCCCTGGGTGGCCTCCGGGTCCCCCTCCAGGGCCTTGAGCGCCGAGACGCGCATGATGGGGATGTCGTCGCCCGGGAAGTCGTAGCGGTTGAGCAGGTCGCGGACCTCCAGCTCCACCAGCTCCAGCAGCTCCGGGTCGTCCATCGCGTCCGTCTTGTTCAGAGCGACGACGATGGCGGGCACGTTCACCTGGCGGGCCAGGAGGATGTGCTCCCGGGTCTGGGGCATGGGGCCGTCCGGCGCGCTGACCACCAGGATGGCGCCGTCCATCTGGGCTGCGCCCGTGATCATGTTCTTGATGTAGTCCGCGTGGCCGGGGCAGTCCACGTGCGCGTAGTGGCGGTTGCCCGTCTCGTACTCCACGTGGGAGATGGAGATGGTCAGGCCGCGCGCCTTCTCCTCCGGCGCCTTGTCGATCTGGTCGTAGGCGATGAAGCTCGTCGTGTTCTCCGACTGCTCACTCAGGATCTTGGTGATGGCAGCCGTGAGCGTGGTCTTCCCATGGTCCACGTGACCGATGGTGCCGACGTTGACGTGGGGCTTGTCTCGAACGAACCGCTGCTTGGCCATGTGCTTTCCTCTACTCCTCCTAGTGTTTTCGACTCCTGCGTTCTGGAGCCCACAGCCGGAGTCGAACCGGCGACCCCGTTCTTACCAAGAACGTGCTCTGCCTCTGAGCTATGTGGGCCCGATACGTGCCGCGCCGTTCCGATTCCTAGAGTGGAGGGGGTAGGATTCGAACCTACGAAGCCCGTCGGGCGCCAGATTTACAGTCTGGTGCGTTTGGCCGCTCCGCCACCCCTCCGTGCCGGATGCGCCTACCAGTGTAGCATAGGGCCGGTTGGCCTCCAACTCCCCGGCACATTGAGACGCCGCCCCCGGAGGAGCGGCGCCGTGATGACCTCACGTTACGCTTCCCGTCGAGTGGGCACGGCGAGGCAGGCCATCTGGAGCCCGAGAGGGGACTCGAACCCACCAACCTGCCGATTACAAATCGGCTGCGCTACCATTGCGCCACTCGGGCGGACCACCCAAGGTGACGGCCGTGCCCAAGCTCCGCGAACGGGCCGCGCCATCCGCACTGGGCTAACAGTGTAGCCACGGCGACGGACGGGCGTCAAGCCGAGGCGAAGGCGAAGCAGGTCTCCGACCGCCTCAGCCCCCGTACACCAGCACCAGCGTTGCGATCACCACGACCACAAGCCCAAGCGCCCCAAGGCGTGCCAACTCCGCATTACGCATGCAGCGAATTCCCTTCCCGGCCTTCATCCGCGTGCTCCCTCTACCCGTGTTCTCAGAATCGGGAGCCCGCAGGACGCTCGCACTGGGGCTGGCGTGGCAAAGCCCCGGCGTTTCCGTCCGGGGCCTTGAAAAGAAGCTGGACCATGGTACCCGCATGCCTAGGGCGTCGTCAACGTGCGCAAAGGAGAGCCTAGCTGCACCGCTCGACCTGGACGTGGGCCTGGCCCTGTGCTCTGGGTCGTCGGCCACAAGTGCAGAAAGTTGCAGTTGCAGTTGTTTATGCTCGCCCGCACGCGAGCTTCCCGCGGCGTGCGTGAGGGGCGGCCCGCGGCGCAACCGCAACCCGCACCAGCCGAGCAAAATTCGGGGGGGATACCCCTTGACACGGGTGCGCTGTGACCGTATCGTGTGTTGACTTTCCAATGGCGGAATGCTGCCATTCGGTTTGCCCTTTGGCAGGAACCGTAGACTCAGGAGGTGGGTATGCAGGCATCCAAACGGCTCGGCCGGAAGTGGTCCTTCCTCGTGGCCGGCGCGTTGGCCTTGACGCTTGTTGTCGTCATGGCCTGCGGCGGCGGCGACGACGAGGAAGAGACGACTGCAGCCACGACTGACTCTGGGTCGGGGACCCAGACCCAGACCCAGGCAGCGGCCACAGACACGTCGACCTCTACCGATACGGCCGCGGCGGCCAGCGACACCATGATGGACAAGGGGCCGGTCGCTGGAGGCACGCTCAACCTGGCCAGCGGCTTCTATAGCCGCCGCGTCTTCGACCCGTACGAGCTCGGTCAGACGGGCGCCGGCGCCGGCTACGCCATGCAACCGTTGTACGACCGGCTGATTGACTACAAGAGCCCCTTCGACGCGGAGGTGGGCTTGGAGTACACCCCCGGCCTGGCCGAGAGCTGGTCGATTGAGGGCAGCACCGCTACGTTCAACCTGCGTGAGGGTGTGACCTTCCACGACGGCTCAGCCTTCAACGCTGACGACGTGGTTGCGACCTTTGAGCGGATTCTGGACCCTGACTGGCCGCTGGCCACCCGGGTCGCTCCTCCGCTTCGCTCGATGGTCGACAGTGTCGAGAAGATCGACGACAACACCGTGCAGTTCAACCTGGTGGGGCCCAGCCGGCTGTTCCTGGCCGTCGTCTCCAGTCCTTGGGGCATCTTCATGGTCTCCGAGGACCAGATCCGGGAGTCGGACAGCAGCGCTGAGCTGTACCCCTGGAAGAAGATCGAGACCGGGTTCAACGGCACCGGTCCCTTCATGGCGGACGAGGCAACCAACGCCGATGCCTCGGAGGGTCTGGCCTACCTGAAGAACTCGGACTACTGGGGCACGGACGCGGACGGCAACCAGTGGCCCTTCCTGGACTCGATCAACGGTGACTTCGTGACGGAGCAGACCACCCAGATCGCTCTGTTCACCACGGGCCGGATGGACACCTTCCTGCCCATCGACCGCATGCTGCCGGACACCGCCAGAGCACTGCAGCTGCAGGCCGGCGCTGAAGAGACCGCCGTCTTCGACCGGACGTCCGGTGTCTACCACCAGTGGATCTTCAACCACTCCATTCCACCGCTGGACAACCCCCTCGCCCGCGAGGCCACCCGCCTGGCGATCAACCGTCCTGAGATGTGGCGGCGGGTCTTCGGCGGCGGCGACGCTGGTCGCTTCGTCGAGCCGTCCGAGTACGCTCCCTTCGCGGTCTCCGACGAGGAGTATCGCAGCTTCCCGGGCCTCGACCCCTCAAAGCGGGCCGAGGACGTTGAGAGGGCCAAGGCGCTCTTGGAAGAGGCGGGGCTGAGCGGCTACGAGTGGCAGTACCCGGTGGACCCCAGCACCGGCCTCCACCTGGACCGCATGGCCACCGTGGGCGTGCAGGGACTCAATGAGATCGGCTTCGACGTGACGCTGCAGGTCAACACCTACACCGTGCTCACCGACAAGGCAGTGCGCGGCGAGTTCGAGATCACGTCCATCTCCCGGGCCGTCAGCTTCGACGATCCCGCGGGCATCTACGCCCTCACTTTCCTGGACGTCTCCGGCCTCATCGCCTACCGGCCGTACGACTACCCCGGCGTCGACAACGTCACGGCGCTCTTCTACGAGTACAACCGGCAGGTCGATCCGGCAGCAGCCCAGGAGGCCGCCAAGAACCTGGAGCGTGCAGCCAATGCGCCGGACCTGGGGACCATCCTCATTGGGTGGATTCCCGGCAGCATCCCCTACTACACCAAGCTGCAGAACTACGTGCCCGGCCCAGGCGCCTATGGTGGCTACGACTGGAAGCACGTCTGGATTTCCGGCAACTAGAGCAGCCTAGGCTGCAGACAATCTGAGAGCACTCTCTCCCCCGCCACCCCGCAACAGGGGTGGCGGGGGAGCCGTGGAGCTTGACGGTGCGCCAGTATGTAATCCGACGGCTTCTTCTCATCCCGGTAACCATTCTGCTGGTTTCCATCTTCTTCTTCGCCATGCTCCGCGCCATCCCCGGCGACACCGTGACGGCCCTCTTCGCCGAGCCCGGCGGCTTCATCAGCGAGGACGGTGTGCGCCTCATCCGCGAGGAGTTGGGTCTGGACCGCCCCGTTCACATCCAGTACCTGGACTACATGTGGCACATGATCCGCGGCGACCTGGGCTACTCCTACGCCTTCCGCCGCCCGGTAACTGACGTCCTCCGTCAACGCTTACCTAGAACAGCGCAGCTCATGGGCATGGCCCTGGTGGGAGGGCTGCTCATCGGCATTCCCCTGGGCGTTCTGTCCGCCTACAAGCAGGACTCTTTCATCGACAACGGCGCGCGCGTCTTCGCTGTCACGGGTCTTACCTTACCTGTATTCGTCGTCGCGGCACTCTTGTTATCAATGCTCGTGCGCGTCTTTGACTGGATGCCATCACTCGACTACGTGGGTCCCCATGAAGACTTCATTGGCAACATGAAGATCATGATTTGGCCTGCCATGGTGCTCATCTTTGGGGAAGCCGCGCCCTTCACCAGGCTCACCCGGTCCCAGATGCTGGAGGTGATCCGGGAGGACTACATCCGCACCGCCCGGTCCAAGGGCCTGGGCGAACGAGTGGTCATCCTGCGGCACGCCCTCCGCAACGCGATGCTCCCCATCATCACCGTGGCGGGGCTGAACCTGAGCCGTCTCATGGCCGGCGCCCTCATCACCGAGGTGGTCTTTGAGGTTCGCGGCATGGGCAGCGCCATGGTTGAGGCTGCGGAGCTCCTGGACTACGTGCTCCTGCAGTCCCTTGTCATCATCACTGCGCTGACCATTCTGGTCATCAACCTGCTCACGGACCTGACGTACAGCTGGATCGACCCGAGAATTCGCTACGCCTAGAGGCTTTGGAGGCGATGTAGATGGCCGAGGCTAGGGCAGAGGGAGCGGCTGAACTCTTTACCCAGCCGCGGTCGCGATGGCGCGACTCGTGGAATGCGGTCAAGTGGTTTGCTCGCCACAAGCCCATAGGCTTTGCTGGGGGCATCATCGTCCTCATTCTCGTCTACCTGGCGATCTTCCCTTGGACCGTCGCCCCCTACGACCCGCGCGAGTTGGCGGGTGAGCGCTTCGAAAACCCCAGCAGCGACTTCATCCTGGGCACCGACGACCTGGGCCGGGACGTCTTCAGCCGCTCCATCTGGGCGGCGCGCGTCTCCATGCGCGTCGGCACAATCAGTGTGTTCATCGGCATTACCTTCGGCGTGGCCCTGGGGCTCGTTGCGGCGTACATCGGCGGCGCCGTGGACCTCGCGGCGCAGCGCGTCGTCGATGCATGGATGGCCTTCCCCGGCCTTATCCTCGCGCTCTTCTGGGTGAGTCTCCTCGAACCGGGCATCAACACCATTACCTTTGCCATTGCCATCACGCTCTGGCCCTCGAGTAGTCGCGTCATTCGTTCCTCGGTGCTTGCGATCAAGGAGACCACCTACATCGAGGCGGCCCGGGCCATAGGCTGCTCCACGTACCGCATCCTCTTCCGCCACATCTTCCCGAACATCGTCGCCCTCTACGTCGTGCTCATCAGCCTTGCCGTCGGCGGCGCCATCATCGTGGAGGCCTCCCTCACGTTCCTTGGCCTGGGCATCGAGCCGGACATCGCCACCTGGGGCAACATGGTCTTCCTGGGCACCCGCAGCCTCTTCCTGGTGGGCTGGTGGCTTCCCGTGATCCCCTCGGTGTGCATCGCCCTCACGGTCTACGGCTTCAACATGCTCGGAGACGGCCTGCGAGACGTCTGGGACCCCAGGCTGCGAGGCTCCCAGTAGCCTCCGGCGCCCCTGTGCGCCTCCAGCGTCCCCTTCTCTCTTCGTGTGAGCATCGGCTTTCGCATTCCTGGGTAGCGCCGTCAAGGAGGTAAGGCATGGTACAGCCCAATCCCGACAGGGCCGCATGGTGGATCAAGGACAGCTATTCCCCCGAGGAGGTGGACCAGCTCGTCCAGTGGGGCGTCAACCACTTCTGGATGCAGAGCCAGCAGATGGCGGACGTGGTGGAGGCCGGCTCCTCCCAGCTCATGGTGCGCGGCGAAGGCTGCTACATCTATGACATCTCCGGCAGGCGCTACATCGACGGCATGGCCGGCCTGTTCCTCAAGAACATTGGCCACGGCCACCCGGAGATCGCCCAGGCCGTCCGCGAGCAGATGGAGACCCTGGCTTACGTCAACTCCGGCGCCTACTCCACCGTCCCCGGCATCCTGCTCTCCCGCAAGCTCGCGGAGCTGACGCAGGGCGACCTGACCCGCACCTTCTTCTGCGGCGGCGGAGCGGAGGCCGTGGAGATCGCCCTCAAGATGGCCCGACAGTACCAGGCCATCTCCGGCCACCCCTACAAGACCAAGATCATCTCCCGCCGCGGCCAGTACCACGGCTCCACGCCCACCGCCATGGCCGTGGGCAACCGCGGGCGCATGGCCCACGGCATCTTCGAGCCCTTCACCTCCGCCGCCCTGCAGGTGGACCCGCCCTACTGCTATCGCTGCCCGTGGGGCTTCAAGGACCGCACCAACCGCGAGTGCTGCATGCTCAGCACCAAATCCCTGGAGAACATCATCGAAGGCGAGAACCCGGAGACCGTCGCGGCCTTCATCGCCACGCCCATCCCGTCCGGCAACCAGATCCCGCCCGACGAGTACTGGCCCCAGGTCCGTGAGCTCTGCGACAAGTACAACATCCTCCTCATCGCCGACGAGATCATCTGCGGCTTCGGTCGCCTCGGGACCTGGTTCGGCATGGAGCGCTTCGGCGTGGAGCCCGACATGATGACCGTGGCGAAGGCGCTGACCGGCGGCGAGCTGCCCGTGGGCGGCGTCATGGCGAGCAAGAAGGTCGCTGAGGCCTTTGACAACGCCGAGGGCGAAGATGGCATGTTCCACCACGGCGTGACCTACGGCGGCCACCCCGTCGTGATGGCGGCGGCCCTGCGCAACCTCGAGGTCATGGAGCGCGACCGAGTGGTCGAGAACTCGGACAACATGGGCCGCTACATGTACGACCAGGCCCTGTCCGTGCTGCAGGAGAACCACCCCAGCGTCGGCTTTGTGGGTGGGGGCTTGGGCCTGCTCATGGCCATCGAAATCGTGAAGAACCGCCGGACCAAGGAGAAGTACCCCGGCGGCTTCCAGGGCGACTTCGCCAAGCGCTTCACGGAGATCGTCCGAGGCCACGGCCTCGCCATCCGCGCCGGCGACAGCATCGTCCTCTCCCCGCCTCTCACCATCGACAAGGACGTCGTCGACTCGATCATCAACATCCTGGACGTCTCCCTGTCGGAGATCGAGCGGGAGTTCCCGCCGGACGCGTAAGGGGAAGGGCCGTCCGGACCGGCCGCGAATGAGAAGAGGGGGCGTATTGCACGCCCCCTCTCGCTTTTCCGCAGAAGCGCGGGCCCTAGTAGCGCCCGCTGGTGGCTCGCTGCCGGTCGAAGCACGCCCGGCAGTAGACCGGGCGGTCGCCTCGCGGTCGGAACGGCACCGTGGTGTCCACGCCGCACTCGGCGCACACGGCGGGATGCATCTCCCGCTGCGGCCGATCGTACCCGAAGGACGAGCTAGCGCCCCGGCGCGCAGCCCGGCATTCCATGCAGCGCTTCGGATCGTGGATGTAGCCCCTGGACGCGAAGTAGGACTGGTCGTCGGCGGAGAAGGTGAAGTCCCTACCGCAGTCCTGGCACGTGAGAGTCCTGTCCTGATAGCTCATGGCGACCTCCTTTCTTCCATAGTTGCCTGGAGTCCGGTCACCAGAGCTGGGACTCGCATCCGGGTCTCAACGGGCGAAACCGAAACCTGTGGCACAGTTGTTCATTATACCATGCGTAGTCGCCGGAGCGGCGAGGCTGGCGGTGCGGTGCGTCCCTCCTGGGTGCCCCGCGCCGCGAGACGGTCCCATCGACCGCTAGCGCCAAGGCTTCTCCCGCGACAGCACCTCGCGCGCGTCCTCCAGGTCGTCCCACGTGTCGATGTCACGCCAGAAGCAGCCGGAGATGTCGCACGCCTGCAGAGGGTGGCCCTTGCCCAGCATGCGGGCCACCGCCTCGCCCAACTCGTACTCCACTCGCTCCTCGCGGACCAGCTCCGCGATCGAGTCGTAGATGGGCAGCGCCAGCCGGAACACCCCCGCGTCTATGCCGTTCCACCGGGACAGCCCCTTGCCGATCCTGGTGACCAGCCCCTCCGGGTCCACGTACACCCGCGTAGCCTCGTCCCGCTCGATCTCGTCGTAGTCCACGGCCAGGACGCTTTCGTAGCCGCGACTCTCGTGGACCCGGCTCAGCAGGTCCGGCGAGACCATGTGGTCGGCCATGGAGAGCAGGAATGGCTCATCGCCCGTGAAGACGCGCGCCCTGTAGACGGAGAGGGCGTTCCCGTGACGGTAGTCTGGGTTGTACAGGTACTCGATCCGCAGGCCGTGCCGGGAGCCGTCGCTGATCTGCTCCATGAGCACGTTCCCCCGGTAGCCGACGATGATGGCCACCTCCTCGATGCCCGCGGCCCTGTACGCGTCCAGCGTGTAGTCGATAACCGATCGGCCGCTGGCCGGAAGAAGCAGTTTGTGCAGGTGGCCGGCGGGGAGAGGGAGCCGGGTCCCACGCCCGGCAGCAAGAATAACACCCTTCAAAACAAAGACCTCCTATGTGACCCGCAAGGGAAAAACGCAGTGGACGTTTTACCGGTAGCGGCCAGACTGTGAGGGATCGATCCGTAGGACGCAGAGGGGCCCCAGCGGAAGAAGAGGCGGACTGCCAAGGCCGACTATAGGGGCAGCCCGGCCCCTTGTCAAATCACGTGGCAATCAGGCCTCGTGAGACTCGGCGCGGGCTGCTCCGGACCCCTGCCCCCGCGGCCCTTCAGCACTCGTGCGGCACGTGCCCCGGACTCGCCGACCGCTCCGCGTTGCGGTACCAGCATTGCCAGCGGTCGTACGCGGCGTAGGCCGCACCGTACCGTTCCGCCGAACGTGCGGACCTCACCCACGGGGTACAAACTACGGCACGAAGGCCGCGGCCTGCTGGGTGGTACCCCCCGTGGCGTTGGACTATAATACGCATTTGTGCAACTTTGCCCAGGGAGGAAGGTGATTGAATGCGCTAGGGCTACATCTGGTCTTGGAGCTCATGGAGTGCCGCCGCGATCTCTTGGATGATCTCTCCTTCGTCCAGGAGGCGTTGGTGGGGGCCGCCCAGGCAATGGGCGCCACCGTGGTGGGGCAGACCTTCCACAAGTTCGCCCCCCAGGGAGTCACCGGCGTCGTCGCCATCGCCGAGTCCCACCTCTGCATCCACACCTGGCCCGAGCACGGCTACGCAGCCGTCGACGTCTTCTCGTGCGGTGACAACGTGGACCCCCACATCGCCGCGCAGGAGCTGGCCGCCAGGTTCGAGTCGGGAGACTCCTCGGTCACGGAGCTTCAACGCGGCGTCCTCAGACAGCCGGTCAGGGTGACCGGGTAGAAGCGTAGACAGCCATGCCCCCTCACAGCGAGGAAGACGACAGACGAAGCTGGCGCTACGAGCCTCTGACGCCGGACTTGGTCCTTGGGGCCAGGGTCTCGGGCGTCGTCTACTCCGGCCGCACCCCCTTCCAGCAGGTGGAGGTCCTGGAGACCCCCGGCTTCGGCCGGTGCCTGGTGCTGGACGGCAAGACCCAGTCCTCCGAGGCTGACGAGTTCGTCTACCACGAGGGACTGGTCCACCCCGTGATGGTCGCCCACCCACGCCCGGAGTACGTCTGCGTGCTGGGCGGCGGTGAGGGCGCCACGGTCCGCGAGGTCCTGCGACACAACACCGTCCGGCACGTGGACATGGTCGACCTCGACCCCGACGTCGTCGACGTCTGCCGGCGCTTCCTGCCGAGCCTCAACCAGGGCGCATTCGACGACCCCCGCCTCCGCGTCCACTACGGCGACGCCGCAGCCTTCATCGACACCTGCACCGACCTGTTCGACGTGCTCGTGCTCGACCTCGCCGACCCCACCGACGGCGGCCCCGCCACCATGCTCTACACCCGCCGCTTCTACGAGACCCTGCGAGCGCGCCTGCGGCCCGGCGGCCTCCTGGTCACCCAGGCGGGGCCCGCCAGCCTGGTCAACCATCGAGAGGTCTTCACCGCTATCTGCCACACCCTCCGGCAGGTCTTCCCCCTGGTCGCTCCCTACTCCGCCCCGGTGCAGTCCTTCGGCGAGACGTGGGGTTTCGCCCTCGCCTCCCTCGGCCCCTCTCCGCTGGGCATGACCGCCGCCCAGGTCGACTCCTGCCTGGCCTCGCGAGCCGTCTCCGGCCTCCGCTTCTACGACGGCGAGGCGCACCCCGGCCTCTTCGCCCTCCCCCGCTTCATCCGCCGCGCCCTGCAGGAAGAGGACCGGGTCATCACGGAAGACAGCCCTCTCTTCGTCTACTGACGCCCCGCCTTCTCCCCCTCCCGCGCAACCCCCTATAATGGCCCCAGCCCGCGGTGCGCCGCGCCCCCATCAACCCCACCCCCGGAGACCGATGCGACGATGACAACCCGGCTCCTGGACAACCTCAACACGGCCCAAAAGGACGCCGTCGAACACATCGACGGCCCGCTCCTCATCATCGCCGGGCCCGGCAGCGGCAAGACCCGGGTCATCGTCCACCGCATCGCGTACCTGGTGAACACCGTCGACATCAGCCCGGCCCGCATCTGCGCCGTCACCTTCACCAACCGGGCGGCCCGCCAGCTCAAGGACCGCCTCGCTGGCCTCCTCGGCCCCGACCGGGGGAGTCGCGTCGTCGCCGGCACCTTCCACGCCTTCTGCGCCCGCCTGCTGCGCCAGCACGGCGACGTCATGGGCCTGGACCGCGCCTTCACCATCTACGATCGCGATGATCAGATCGACGTGTTGAAGGAGGCCTTCGCCCAGATCGACCTGGATCCCAAACGTTTCTCCCTCCGCGGCGTCCTCGACGGCATCTCCGGCGCCAAGGCCCAGCTCCTCGACCCCGAGGGCTACCGGGCCCACGCCGGCAGCTACTTCGAGGAGACGGTAGCCAAGGTCTACGCGGCCTACCAGCAGATCCTGGCCCGCAACCAGGCCGTCGATTTCGACGACCTGCTCCTGCGGACCTACCACCTCCTCCGCGACAACGACGCCGTCCGCGAGCGCCTCCAGGACCGCTACCTCCACCTCCTCGTCGATGAGTTCCAGGACACCAACCCGGCCCAGTACGCCATCGCACGGCAGCTCGCGGGCAAGTGGCGCAACATCTGCGTCGTCGGCGACCCCGACCAGTCCATCTACGCTTGGCGCCACGCCGACATCCGCAACATCCTCAGCTTCAAGCGCGACTACCCGGACGCACACGTCGTTAAGCTTGAGGAGAACTACCGCTCCAGCCAGAACATCCTGGACGCCGCCCAGGGCGTGATCGCCGCCAACAGCCAGCGCGTGGAGAATCGCCTGCGGGCCCTCAAGCCCAAGGGTGTCCCCGTCGTCGTCAGCGAGTCGTACACGGACGGCGAGGAGGCCGCCTGGGTGCTGGACGAGACGGACCGGCTGTGCCGTGAGAACGGCCTCTCCTACGCCGACGTCGCCGTCGCCTACCGGGTCAACGCCCAGTCCCGCCCCCTGGAGGAGGCCTGCCTCCGCTACGGCGTCCCCTACCGCCTCGTCGGCGCCATCCGCTTCTACCACCGGCGAGAGGTCAAGGACCTGCTGGCCTACATGCGCCTGCTGGTCAACCCCAACGACGCCGTCAGCCTCCTCCGCGTCCTCAACGTCCCGCCCAGGGGCATCGGACAGAAGACCGTCGACGAGCTGACGATGTGGAGCCGGGCGCAGGAGCTTCCCGTGGGCGATGCGCTGCGCCGCCTGCAGGACGACGACACGGTCGCTCCCGGCATCCCCCGCGCCGGCCGCGCCGCCCTCGTGCGCTTCGCCCGCCTTCTCGACGGCCTCACCGAGGCGGGCCGCCAAACGCCGGTTACCGACCTCATGGACCTCGTCATGGACCGCACCGGCTACGCTGACCACCTGGCGGGCGACACCGACGCCGAAGACCGGCTCGACAACATCAAGGAGCTTCACAGCGCGGCCGCCGAGTTCGCCGAGATGCCCCTCGACGAGGGTCTCCCCGCCTTCCTGGAGCGCGCCGCCCTGGTCTCGGACGTCGACAACCTGAAGGAGGGCGAGCCGGCCATCACCCTCATCACCCTCCATCAGGCCAAGGGTCTAGAGTTCCCCGTCGTCTTCATGGTGGGGCTGGAGGAGGGCCTGCTGCCCCACAACCGCTCCCTCGGCGACGATGACGAGATGGAGGAGGAGCGCCGCCTCTGCTACGTCGGCATGACTCGTGCCCAGGAGAGGCTCTACATGGTGCGCGCCTTCCGGCGAAGGATGATGGGGGGCATCAGCGGCGCCACCATCCCCTCGCGCTTCCTCCGGGACATCCCCCGCGAGCTCATCGCCTCCACCGCCACCGAGCAGCGCCTCCCCGCGCCGGCCCGCGAGCGCATCGCCGCCGCTGCGGCCGCAGCCCGCGCCGCCCCGTCGCCCGCCCCCCTCCGCGACGGCGACCACGTCCGCCACCCCACCTTCGGCGAGGGCATGGTGCTGAGCTGTGCCCCCTCCGCCGACGACTTCACCGTCACCGTCGCCTTCAAGAACAAAGAGGTCGGCGTCAAGCGCCTCCTCCACTCCATGGCAAAGCTGGAGAAGGTGGAGTAGGGGAGTAGGGGGAGCTGGTTCCTCGTGGTCGGGTGGCTTTGCAGGTTAACACCGCGCTGCTAGCTTCCGTCACAACCCGCCGCGTCGGTATCCCTGTTGGACCAGGGGTTGGGCAGCGGCAACCCCAGATGTTGAGGTAGTGACCAATGCCCAACCTCGCAATACCCGTCACCGAACGCGTCCCTGAGCTGCCACGCCAGGAGGCCCATCAGAAAGGCGTCTCGCCCGCCGACCTCCAGCACGTCCGCCCAGACCCGGCGCAGCGCAAACCCCCCATCCTGCTGATACTCCTGGCGAAACCAATCGGAATACTCCCCTGCCAGGAGGCTTGAGGCGATGGCCGTTCCATCGCGTTCTTCCGGCGGATGGTCCTGCCCAAAGCAGCTGAGCCAGGAGTCACCCACGGTCGTCGGGTACACATCCATCTTGAGCGTATCGGCCAGGAGTTCCCGCCCGTCGCACTCGTGCCGGATCGGGGTGGAATACTGCTTGTACAGGGCAAACACCGCCAGCGCGTGTAGGTCTGGCCTGGGCGGTTGATTCCCGTCCGCCGACACCAGGGAAGACAGCGTGAAGACGTGCGCGAGCTCCCGTACCATGGTGCTGCGCCAGAGAGCGGCGCGGTCTCCCAGAATCCAGTCTTCGGTGAGCCACGACTCCGGCACCGTCAGCCCTCCGGGCCCGCACGGAAAGAGGCGCAGTCCTAGGGTTCCGGGATCGTCGCACTCTACCGGAACGAACGGCGTCTCCCCGCTGCCGATGTCGATGGCGAAAGAGTAGTCCAGTTCGGCATAGGCCCCCGAGCCCGTGACGTAGTCCCACGTCTGGACAAGCCACGGATGCCGTGCCCCCACCGTTACGGAAGGGTCCTGCTGGGAGGGCTCGGAAAGCATGAGGCCCATGGCGATTGCGAGCCGCTCCATTGGGTCGTCCGGGAGTGCCGTCGGATCGACCGTCGGCATCGGAGTCGGAACGGGTGTAGTGGTTGGGCTTGAGGTCCGGCTGGGCGCAATGGTTGAACTGGAGGCCTGCGTTGCTCCGGGAGAGGGCGTCGGCGTAGGGACCACTTCGAGAACAAGAGGCCCGCAGGCCGTCACTGCAAGGACCTGAAGAAGGGGGAGAAGCCGCAGGAGTCTCATAACCACCCGCCCCAGTCTAGCAGGGTCGCCGGACTCCCAGTAGCCCACCACCCCATCGCGCGCCGCCTCGGCCGCCCCGATGATCTCGCCGAGGCCCTCGACGCGGCCGCCGCGACCCGCAGGCGCAGCCGGGCAGCAGTTATCCGCCGGGCGCTGGAGAGCCTGCAGGACCCCTTGAATCCCGTCCTCGACCGGGATGAGGTCAGAGGCAAACTCTAGCTGTTAGCTGGGGGGCTCAGGAACACCAGGCCCTTGCCCCCTTGCATCACATCCACCCGCAAGTACAATACATAGGGTTGACGGCGGGTTGTTTTTCCGCTATAGTCAGCCCGCGTTTCCTACGTGGAAACTCTTGCTGTCCACAGCAGGATGTGCTCCAAGCAGAGAAGGAGGCCCGAGGTGACCGGTAAGAAAGGGTTGCGTTCCGCAATTGCAGTTGTGGGTCTAATCGTGGCGTTGGCCGCCCTCACGCTCACAGTGGTGTGGGCTCAGGAGTCTATGACCGTGGGAAGCGACGGCGGTACCGTCTCCTTTGACGACGGGAACGTCATGGTGAGAGTGCCCGAGGGCGCTTCGTCCGGCGACATCACGATCAGCTACGCCGCTGTGGCCGCTGAAGACGCCCCGGCTATGGCGCCGGAAGGCGGGGTCTTCGGTTCTCGCATCTTCATGCTCAGCGTCAGCCCCGACGCGGCGCTGAAGCAGTTGGCCGAAATCACGGTGGCCTACACCGCGGACGACGTCGCCGCGGCCGGTGACCGCGACGACAACGTCGGCCTCTACATCTACGACCCGGCCTTCAACGCGTGGAACCTGAACTCCGCGGCCGTCCGGGACTACGTGAACCAGACGCTGACCAGCACCCAGACCGACCTCTCTCAGACCTTTGCCATCGTCAACATGCCGCCGGAGGGCGTCATGCCTGAAGAGACGCCGGAAATGCCTGTGACGGGCGACGTGGCCCCGGGCACCAGCCTGATGGCCGGCATCGCAGTGCTGGGCGCACTCCTGGCGCTGGGCGGCGGCTACCTCTACATCCGGGGGCGACGCGCCAGCGAGGCCTAATCGCCTCCCCGATTCCTGACACGCAAAGCAAGAGGGCCGGGCGCACTACCCGGCCCTCTTCTTTTGCCCGCCGGCCCCGCACCCCTCCACCCTCATCGGCCCTGACAGTCGGCTCCGCCCTTCCCATCCGCCCCACGCCCCCTCGCATCCCTGGCCCCGCTGGTGGTGAGCCTGTCGAACCACGGGCGGAGAGACAACCCAGTGGCGGGCGATCACATCTCCCCAAGGGGTGTCCAGAGGGGGAAGACCCCTCTGGCAAGGGGCTTGGGGGATGTGCCCCCAACTATAAAACAACCTCCGAGGGTGGGCGGGTGGGCCAAACCAACGTCGCAGAACGCTCCCCCCTCCTCCGGGGAGAGACCAACGGCGCATCGACGGGTGAGGGGTGCCCCGCTCGTGGTGAGCCTGTCGAACCGCGGGCGCTAGAACCGCGCCGGCCCTGCGTCCGACCGGCCCTACGGCCCCCCGGCCGCCAGCGCCGAAGCCGCCAGCAGCGACCGGCTCGCCGCGTCGATCGCGTCGACCAGCGGCCCGGGGTACACCCCGATGACGATCACCGCCAGCACCAGCACCGCCAGCACGCCCTTCGTCAGCGCCGGCACCGGCAGGGGAGCGGCGTCCTCCGCATCGTGGATGTACATCTGCTTGATGACCATGAGGTAGTAGTACAGCGATATCAGGCTGGCCGTCGCCGCCAGCCCCGCCAGCCACAGGTAGCCCCCGTCCGCGGCCGCCGTGAACAGGTAGAACTTGGTCGTGAACCCTGCAAAGAACGGCAGCCCCGCCAGCGAGAACAGCGCCACCGTCAGCGATCCGGCCACGATAGGCGACCGGTCCGCCAGCCCCGCGTATGCCGGGATGTCGTCGCGCCCTGTCTGGTTGTAGAAGGCGATGATCGCCAGGAACGCGGCAAAGCTCGTCACGGCGTAGCCCACAAGGTGCAGCACCAGCCCCGTCGACGCCAGCACCGACAGCGCGGCGATGCCCATCAGCAGGTACCCCACCTGACCGATGCTTGAGTACGCCAGCATGCGCTTGATGTTGCTCTGCGCCAGCGCCACCAGGTTCCCCACCATCATCGTCACCGCCGCCAGCGCCGCCATGATGGTCCGCCACTGGTCCGCCACCGGCAGCAGCCCCTCGGCGAACAGCCGCAGCACCAGCGCGAACGCCGCCGCCTTGGACCCCACGGCGATGTAGGCCGTCACGGGCAGCGGTGCGCCCTCGTAGACGTCCGGCGCCCACATGTGGAAGGGCACAACCGCCAGCTTGAACCCCAGCCCCGCGACCAGGAAGGCCAGCCCCAGCAGCAGCCGGCCGTTCACCCCCTCGACGCCCTGCAGCTCTGCCGCCATCTCCGTGAACCGAGTCTCGCCCAGCGCGCCGTACAGCAAGCTGATGCCGAACAGCAGCAGCGCCGACGAGAACGCGCCCAGCAGGATGTACTTCACCCCCGCCTCGTTCGACTTCGGGTCCCTGCGTGCGAAGCCCGCCAGGATGTACAGCGAGAAGCTCAGCAGCTCCAGCGAGATGTACGCGGTCAGCAGCTCCCCCGCAGCCCCCAGCAGCATCATCGCCAGCACCGACACCAGGATGATGGCGTAGTACTCGCCCGGGTGCGTCAGGTGCTTCCGCACGAAGTCGACGGAGCACAGGATGACGGTGATCCCCACCAGCAGGAAGACCACCTTGAAAAGCAGCGCGTACTCGTCCACCCGCACGATGCCGTCGAAGAGCGTGTCCTCCACGCCCCACAGGTACGGCACCGTGAACGCCAGCACCGCCGCCAGCCCGACGACCGACACCCCTGCCAGCCAGTTCTTCCGGTTCGACGGCAGCAGGAAGTCGGCCGTGAAGACCAGGAAGGCCAGGCCCGCGACCAGGAACTCCGGCCACAGCAGCTCAAAGCGGATGTCTGTCGGCATGGCTAGCACGCCTCCAGGCGGCGTTTGAGCGTGCGGAGCATGTGCGGCACCCGCCACCCCTGCCCGTACAGGCGCACTAGCGGCTCCAGCGGCCGGCACGCGCCGCCCAGCGACACCGACGCCCGGAACACCAGCCGCGTTCCGCCGTCCACCGGCGCCAGGTCGTACGAGCCGCCGCCCGACTCGCCGTTGCGCAGCGACGTCCACGCCATCCGCTGCGGCGGCTCATGCGCGCAGACCGTGTTCCTCCCCTCCATCCGCACCGGGCCCACCCGCACCACGTAATCGTACGCCGCTCCCTCGCCCGCCGTCTCTTCCGAGACGCGCCGGGTCTCCCGCACTTCCGAGCACCACAGCGGGTCGTTCTCCATGTCCGACAGGAACGCGAACACGTCCCCGATGGGTCGGGCGATAGTCGTCTCTCCTCGCAGGTGGTACATCGTCGCTGTCCTCACGGCGCCGCCGCCATGGCCGCCCGCTCGACGATGGCCTCGACCATCGGCGCCACGGAGCTGTCGATGACGTCCATGATGTAGAACGGGTATAGCCCCCACAGCAGCAGGAAGGCCACCAGCGCCCCTCCCGCCACGGCCTCCAGCCGCGTCGCGTCGGTGAGGTTCGACCAGCGCGGGTCCAGCGGGCCGAAGAACACCTTGGCCAGCAGCCGCAGGATGTACACCGCCGTGATCGCTGCGCCGATGACCCCCAGCACCGCCAGCGCCGGGTACGTGCGGAACGCGGCGATGAACACGAGCAGCTCCGCCACGAACCCGCTCAGCCCCGGCAGCCCCAGGGACGCCAGCCCCGCCGCGGCGAAGAAGGCCGCCGTCACCCCCATGCGTTTCGCCAGCCCCTCCAGAACGACGATGTCCCGCACGTGCGCCCGGTCGTACACCACGCCCACCATGGCGAAGAACAGCGCCGTCATGATGCCGTGCGAGAACATCTGCAGCACGGCCCCGTCGACGCCGATGACGTCCAGCGTGCCGAAGCCCATGAGCACGTACCCCATGTGGCTCACGCTCGAGTAGCCGACGACGTACTTCAGGTCCCGCTGCGCCAGTGCGGACACGGCCCCGTAGATGACGTTGACCGTGCCCAGCCCGATGAGCGCCCACGCCCAGAAGTCCACCCCCTCCGGCAGCAGCACCATGCCGACGCGCAGGATGCCGAACGCCCCCAGCTTCATGAGCACGCCCGCGTGCAGCATGCTTACGGCTGTCGGCGCCGCCACGTGCCCGTCCGGCGACCACGTGTGGAACGGCCACAGCCCCGCCAGCACGCCGAACCCCACGGCCAGGAAGGCGAAGAACAGGATCTGGAAGTTCCTGCCGAAGGTGACTCCCTCCAGCGCCTCGATGCCGAAGGTGTTGCCCCCCTCCATCCACAGCGCAATGATCGCCACCCACACCAGGATGCTCCCCGCGACGAGGTACAGGACCAGCTTCAGCGCGCCGTACTCCTTCGTTCGCAGGAAGGTGCCGAAGTCGCTGCTGCTCCCCCACACGCCGATGAGCAGGTACATCGGCACCACGGCAAGCTCATAGAAGAAGAACAGGAAGAACAGGTCGCGGGCCGTGAAGACGCCGTAGACGCCCGCCACCAGCAGCATCAGCCACAGGAAGAACTCCTTGGGCCGGTGCGTGACGTTCCGGGACACCAGCACGCCGGTGAAGAACACCACGCCGTTGAGCAGCACCAGCGGCGCAGCGACGCCGTCGACTCCGAGCGCCAGCGTGACGCCCAGCGAGGGCAGCCACGAGAAGTCCCGGACGAACTGGTACCCCGCCGCGTCCGAGTCGTACGCGAGGAAGACGTAGGTCGCCATGACCAGGCCCACAGCGGCCACGCCCCTGGCCAGCCAGTGCGCCGCCTCCGGCCGGTCGCCGGGCAGCAGCGCAGCGACGATCGCCCCGCCGAACGGCACGGCGATCAGCACCAGCAGCAGGTAATCGTGCACGACGTCGGGCATCAGCGCACCGCCAGCCACCACAGGAGGACCAGCAGCAGCACCCCTGCGGTCATCACCAGCGCGTAGTTGTACAGCTTGCCCGTGACGTGGTGCCGCAGTCGCTGGCCCGACTCGGCGATGGACTGCGCCGTGCCGTTCACCCCCAGGTCGTTCACCACGACGCGGTCGAACCAGGCCAGCAGACCTCCGGTCGCCAGCACCACCCGGTCAATGCCCCACTGGTACAGGTCGTCCAGGTAGTACCCCCGCTCCCACAGCCGGACCACCGGGCCGAAGCGCGTCGCCAGCCGGTCGGCGGAGATGCGCCCTCGCACGTAGGTCAGCCACGCGAGCACGAACGCGCCCACGGCCAGCGCCAGCGAGCCCGCCGCCAGGACCGGGTGGAACTCGAAGCCGTGGACCTCCATGCCCTCCAGGTGCAGGAACGACCCCAGCCCGTGGTACGCGTCCGAGTACGGCAGCGCCAGGAATCCCAGCGTCATCGACGCCAGTGCGAAGACCAGCATCGGCGCCAGCATGACCTTGGGCGATTCAATCGTCCCCGCGTTCGCGGGCGTAATCGGCCCCAGGAAGACGCGGAACAGCGCCCGCGCCATGTACAGCGCGCTCAGGAAGACTGCCACGAGGGCCAGCGCCAGGAAGACCGGGTGGCGGCCCTGCTGCACGGCCACCAGCACCTCGTCCTTGCTGAAGAAGCCGCTCAGGGGCGGTATGCCGGCCAGCGCCAGGGCCCCTACGGTGAAGCAGAAGGCCGTGAGGGGCATCCGACGCGCCAGGCCGCCCATCTCCCGAATGTCCAGCCTGCCCGTGGCGCTGTTGATGCTGCCGGCGCTCAGGAACAGCATCGCCTTCGCGAATGCGTGCACGATGAGGTGGAACATCGCCGCCACGAACCCCCCCGCGCCCAGCGTCATCACCATCAGCCCCAGGTGGCTCACGGTCGAGTACGCGAGGATTCGTTTCAGGTCCGTCATCACCAGGGACATCGTCCCCGCCATCAGCGCCGTCAGCAGTCCCACGCTGGTCACGATTAGCATCGCCGTCTCGGACAGCTCGAACAGCGGAAACATCCGCGCCACCAGGTAGACCCCCGCCGCGACCATCGTCGCCGCGTGGATCAGTGCGCTGACGGGCGTGGGGCCCTCCATCGCGTCCGGCAGCCACGTGTGCAGCGGGAACTGCGCCGACTTCCCCATCGCGCCCATGAAGATGAGCAGCGCCGACGCGGTGATGACCCCCTGCGACAGCCCGCCCGCCTCGACGAAGATGGCCGAGATCTCGAACGTGCCTGTCTCCCTGAACAGCAGCAGCAGCCCGATGAGCAGCCCCACGTCGCCGATGCGCGTCGTGACGAAGGCCTTCTTGGCCGCCTCCGCCGCCCGGCGTTGCTCGTACCAGAAGCCGATGAGCAGGTACGAGCACATGCCCACCAGCTCCCAGGCGATGTACAGGAACAGCAGGTTGTCCGCCAGCACCAGCGCCAGCATGGCCGCGGCGAACAGAGCGTGCACGGCGAAGTACCAGGCGAAGCGCGAGTCCTCGGCCATGTACCGCCACGAGTACACCTGGATGCCCAGCGCGACGAAGGTGACCATCCCCAGCATGATCACCGACAGCGGGTCGATGATCATCCCCCACGTCAGCTTCGCCGGGCCCGCCTCCAGCCATGCGATGCTGAAGGCCCGGTTCTCGCTCCCCAGCAGGTCGATGAGGACGAACCAGAACAGCGCGAACCCCAATAGCGCGGCCAGCGGAGCCAGGTACGCGCCCCCGCGCGGCAGCGCCCGCCCCACCGTGACGATGAGAGCGAACGCGATGGCGCTCAGGGCCGGTATCAGCCACGCCCAGGCCATGTCAGGCATACGCGGCCTTCATGTCCCTTCTCGACCTCCAGGATGAAGTTGGCCCCCCGGTCGCAGGGCAACAGGGCAGAGAGCTGTTACCATTTCATCAGGTCCACTTGGTCGACGTTTGCCGTCCCGCGGTTGCGGTACAACCGAAGGATGATCGCCAGCGCCAGCCCCACCTCGGCCGCGGCGACGGTGATGACGAAGATTGCGATGACCTGGCCGACCACCCGGCCCGGGTCCGCGAACGCGGCATACCCCACCAGGTTCAGGTTCACGGCGTTCAGCATCAGTTCGATGGAGATGAGCACCAGCACGGCGTTGCGCCGCGCCAGCACCCCGTACAGGCCGACGACGAACAGCGCCCCGCTCAGCAGCTCGATGTGGATGAGCTCCACGCTCAGGCCCCCGCACCGGCGACGCGCATGCGCATCACTCCTGCCGCTCCGTCCCGCGGGCGATGATGATCGCCCCGATGAGCGCCACCAGCAGCACAAGCGACGCCACCTCGAACGGTATGGCCCACTGCGTGAACAGCTCCGACCCCACGTCCCGGATGCTCGCGCCTTCCAGCGGCTGGCTGTCCGTCTTCTGCCCCAGGAACACGACGCCGAGCACGCCCAGCACCGCCAGCGCGGCGATGGCGGCCAGAGGCCGCTGTGGGTTGTCGCGCACCCGGGCGAACTCCTCCTGCCGCGTCAGCATCAGCGCGAACAGCAGCACGATGGTCACCGCGCCGCCGTAGATGAGCACCTGCACCAGCGCCAGGAACTCGGCCACCAGCAGGATGAACACGCCCGCGACGCCCGCGAGGCTCAGCAGCAGGAACAGCGCGGCGTGGGCCACGTTGCGGGACGTGACCGCCCCCAGTCCGCCGCCCAGCACCAGGGCCGCCATGAACACGAACGCAACGAGCTGCGCCGTCACGGCGTGGGCTCCTTGGGCGGCTCGATAGGCGCTTGAGCGGCCTGAGCGGATGTCTGCGCCGGCGCCGCGGGCGCGTCGACAGACGGCTGCGCGGGAGCGGCTTGCGCTGGGGCCCGTGCAGGCGGTGGTGCCGCCGCTTTGGCCGCCTTGCTGGGCGGCGTCCAGCCGGTCTTCACCTGGTGCCGCTTGCCCATCTCCAGCAGCCGCGGCAGGTCGGCTCTACGGTCGTAGCGCCCGTAGGTGCTGATCTCGTGCTCGTGGCTCATCACGATCGCCTCGAAGTTGCACACGTCCACACAGATGCCGCAGATGATGCACCGTCCCAGGTTGATCTCGAAGTCCCCCACGATCTTGCGCCGCTTGCTCTGCTTGTCGGCGAACAGCGGGTTGTCCACCATCGTCGCCGACATGCACTGCGTCGGGCACTCTCGAATGCACACCATGCAGCCCACGCAGTACGGCTCGCCCACGTCCTCGTCCCAGGTCAGGGCGGGGAAGCCCATGAAGCGGTCCTGCACTGGCAGGTGCTTCTTCGGGTACTGGGCCGTCACCGGCCGTCGCAGCGTCGTGCGCAGCGTGATGATGAGGCCCTTGAGGCTGTTAAGCACGACGCACCTCCCGTGCGGGCACCAGCCGCAGCGCCGGCCTCGCCGAGCGCCCCGACGTCGCCCGGTACGTCAGCGCCCCCAGCGCGACGAGCGCCGCCAGCCCCAGGACCGCCAGCACCCAGTCCGGCCAGCCGTAGAAGCGGGACGCGGCCGCCAGCATCAGGTTGAAGAACGACAGCGGCACCAGCACCTTCCACGCCAGCGACATGAGCTGGTCGATGCGCAGTCGCGGGAACGTGCCCCGGAACCAGAAGAACAGCAGTACGATGGCGTACGTCTTGAGGAGGAACCACAGCACCGGCGGCAGGAACGGCCCCGACCAGCCCCCCAGGAACAGCACGACGATGAGCGCTGCCAGCAGGAACGTGTTGATGTACTCCGCCAGGTAGAAGATGGCCCAGTGCGCTCCGCTGTACTCCACGAACGGCCCGCCCATGATCTCCGACTCGGCGTGGTAGATGTCGAAGGGCGTCCGCCCCACCTCCGCCAGACCCGCCATGAGGAACAGGAACAGCCCCAGCGGCTGCAGCACGGCGAAGGGCACCGGCGACTGCTTCTCCACGATCTCCACCAGGTTCAGCGACCCCGCCAGCAGTGCGACGGTCAGCGCCACGGCGATGATCGGGATCTCGTAGCTGATGAGCTGCGCCACCGACCGCAGCCCGCCCAGCACGCCGTACTTGTTCGCCGACCCCCAGCCCGCCATGATCAGCCCCACGATCGACACCACGGAGAACGCGATCACGTACAGCAGCCCCAGCTCCAGGTCGCGCAGCACCAGCGTCGGACTCGACGGGATGGTCACCCAGATGACGAAGCTCGGCACGAACAGCACCAGCGGGGCGATGTAGTACACCCAGCGGTCCACCCAGCTGGGCATGATGTCCTCTTTGCCCATCAGCTTCACCACGTCCGCCACCGGTTGGAGCACCCCGTGCGGCCCCACCCGCATCGGCCCCATGCGCATCTGCAGCCGGCCCAGGTACTTGCGCTCCAGCAGCACCAGCGAGATCACCACCACCGACAGCGCCCCCAGCAGCAGCGACAGCGACAGCATCAGCTCCGGCACGTCGGACCTGAACAGCCAGGCCACGCCGTTGATGGCGTCCCACGCCAGGCTCCCCACGCCTTCCAGGAAGCCGCTCATCGGTCCACCTCGCCCAGGACGATGTCCAGGGAGCCCAGCACCACCACCGCGTCGGCGATGTACGTCCCCCGGAGCAGCCGCCGCAGCGCCATCAGGTTGACGAACGACGGCGCCCGCACCTTCACCCGGTACGGCTTCGTGTCGCCGTCGCTCACCAGGTACACGCCGAAGTCACCCCGCGGGCTCTCCACCCGCGCGTACGACTCGCCCTTGGGCGGCCGCGGCAGCCGCCGCAGCCCCGACGCCATCACCGGCCCGTCCGGCAGCTGCGCCATCGCCTGATCGATGATGCGCAGCGACTGTCGCATCTCCTCCACCCGGATCGCGTACCGGTCCCACGAGTCGCCCGCGTCACCCACGGGGATGTCGTACTCGAAGCGGTCATACACCGAGTACGGTTCGTCGGCCCGGAGGTCGTACGGCAGCCCCGTCGCCCGCAGCGGCGGCCCGCTCACCCCCAGCGACACCGCCTCGCGCTGCGAGATCACGCCCACGTCCCTCGTGCGCGCCAGGTGCACCTCGTTGTGCGTCAGCAGCCGGTCGCACTCGTCGATGCCCTGCGACAGCAGCGGCAGCAGCCCCGCCATGTGGTCGTGGAAGTCCGACGGCAGGTCCGCCTTCAGCCCGCCGATGCGGAAGTAGTTGTGCATCATCCGCGCCCCGCTCACCGACTCGAACAGGCGCAGCACCCGCTCCCGGTCCCGGAAGCCGTACATGATGGGCGTCATCGCCCCCACGTCCAGCCCCAGCGTGCCGTAGAACAGCAGATGGCTCGAGATGCGATTGAGCTCGCACAGGATGACCCGGATGTACTCCGCCCGCTCCGGCACCTCGATGCCCATGAGCTTCTCGGTCGCCATGCAGAACGCCAGCTCGTTGCTGAAGTTCGATATGTAGTCCATCCGGTCGAAGAGCGTGATGATCTGCGGGTACAGCTCGCTCTCGCACAGCTTCTCCGAGCCCCGGTGCAGGTAGCCGATGTGCGGCTCCACCTCCACGATTTGCTCGCCATCGACCCACAGCACCATGCGGAACACCCCATGGGTCGCGGGGTGCTGCGGCCCCATGTTGATCAGGATGTCCCGAGCTTCAAGCTGCGTCGCTTCCGTCATCGCCTACCTATCGTCGTTCCTGCGCCCCCACCTCGTCGTTCCTGCGAAAGCAGGAACCTCGACGCTACCACCCATGGTGATACTCCCCGAATCTCCCGCCTCTCCCCCAGGGAGAGGCCGACGCACAGCGGCGGGTGAGGGCGCGTGGGTCTGGGGGGCGCAGCCCCCCAAGAAAAAACCACCGAGGGCGGGCGGGTGGGCCCAACCAACTGCGCTATACCAAAACACCCCCACTAGTACTCCTTGTACTCCGGCAACGGGAACGATCGCCGGCCCGGAAACCCCTCGAACCCCTCCCACAGCAGCAGCGGCTTCAGGTCCGGGTGCCCCTCGAACGTCACCCCGTACAGGTCCCGTCCCTCGCGCTCGAACCAGTCCGAACCCGCCCACACCGACACCAGCGACGGCACCCGCGCGTCCTCCGCCGGTGTGTCGACCTTGAGCGTCAGCTTGTGCCGGTGCTCCAGCGACCACAGGTGGTACACCACCTGCAGCGACTCGTCGTAGTCGACCACCGACAGGCATCGCAGGTAGTCGAACGCCAGGCGAGGGTCGTCCCGAAGCAGCAGCGCCATGTCCATGAGCCGCAGCGCCGACGTCGACGCCACCACCTCGTCCAGCGCCGAGGACAGCTCCATGGGCGCCAGCGCCTCCATCTCCTGGAGGAGCTTCAATAGCGCGTTGCCCCGCTCGTCCAGGGTCGGACCGGTGGGTGCTGCTGGAGCGCTAGGACGCGGGCGAGCCGCCGCCGGGGAGGGCGTTGGGGGCTTCGCCGGCTCCTGGGGTGTCTTTTCGACCATACCGCTTTGCGTCCTGCTGGATCTTCCGCTGGAGTTGGAGGATGCCGTCCATCAGGGCCTCGGGTCGCGGGGGGCAGCCGGGGATGTACACGTCAACCGGGACCACGTGGTCCACCCCCATGACAACGGAGTAGGAGCGGTAGTAGGGGCCGCCGTTGCTCGCGCAGCTTCCCATGGCGATGACCCACTTTGGCTCGGGCATCTGCTCGTACAGAATGCGCAGAGGCTCGGCCATCTTCTTCACCACCGTCCCCGCCACGATCATCACGTCCGACTGCCGCGGCGACGGCCACGTCACCACGCCGAAGCGGTCGAAGTCGTGGTGCGCCATGTACGTCGACATCATCTCGATCGCGCAGCACGCCAGCCCAAAGGTCATCGGCCACAGCGAGTTCTTCCGCGCCAGCGCGATGAGCTCTTCTGCCTTGATCGTCACCACCCCCGGCGCGGCCCGATGGAAGGGCGCCGGCGGCGCAACGTTCCCCCCCGACGCGGCCGGGTCCGGCGTCTCCAGCGTGCGCACGGGCTCCCACCCAACATCGCGGATGGAGCCTGGCGCGGGTCCCTTGTCCTTGGGTGCGGGCGTCATCGCCACTGCAGCACCCCCTTGCGCCACCCGTACAGCAGCCCGAAGAGCAGCACCCCGATGAAGATCAGCATCTCGTAGAACACCCACGAGGCTTCCGTCAGGAACACCACCACCCACGGGAACAGGAACACCGCCTCCACGTCGAAGACCAAGAACAGAATGGCGAAGATGTAGTAGCGAATGTGGATTTGCGACCAGCTGAACGGAGCGGGGGGGATGCCGCACTCGTAGGGAGCGTCTTTGATTGCCGACCGGCGACGCGGCGCCAGCAGCAGGTTCGCCGCGATCATCACGCCCATTGCCAGAGCGCCCACCACAACCGCCAGAATCACGGCCGTGTAGTCCAGGGCGTAGCTATCCGGCATGGACCTCCTCCAGTGCGCCGCGCCAGTCTAGCATCGCCCCCTCGCGAGCGTCAACAGAATCGAGGGGGTGAGTGCCCAAGCTTGCTCTGTGTGCGCGACCGCGCTCCGGCAGGCGTCCGAGCTGGTACGGCGGAACGGCTGCCCCCTACCGGTGGTATACTAAAATCCTGCAAAACACCATGGCGGCGCGCTAGCGCCAGGAGGTGGTCGTGGTGGGGAAGAAATTGACTTTCGCACTTGAGTCAAATGATGAGAGTCCCGGCGCACTGGTGTCGGAGATCCTAACTGCGCTCGAGGGGCATTCAAGATGCCGTGCGGCTCATGGTGCAGCACCTGGGAAATCGCGAAAGAGGTCCAGGCCAACCCCCCAGATGGATTCGAGACCAGAGCATCCTGCGTTTGGTGGAGATGCGTCCCGGGTCCTTTATCGCTGACCTTGTCGTGGAAGCCCCGCGGGATGCACAACACTACCTGGATGACTTTGGCAACCAAGCCATAGAGGCCTTACAGGCCTGGAATGGTGAGGGAAACTCTGGGCTCCCTCCTGATGTGGAAGAGACGCTCCGTGGGACGGCGGCGAAACTCTCGGATCGGGTGCAGCTTTGGCTCGGCGACAGGGAGAATCCTCGGAGGGTGCGAGTGCAGCGGAGGCATGCCGTTGCTCGTACAACATCCGAAGCAACCGAGGCCCTGCTTCATGGATGGCTTTATGAAGTCAACTGGGACAAAGGGACTGCTCAGTTGCATGAGTACTCGGGCGAGTACGTGCAGCTGAGATTTGCTGAGGGCTTCCATGAGGATATGCTCCGGCTTGCCACGCAGTATGTGGAGGTCAGAGGGAGGGGGCGGTTTAATGACAATGACCAGTGGACAACAGTTGAGGTGCAGTATCTCAAGGCTGCCCGTGCATCTGATGAGCCCTTTGACGTTGAGAAGTTTCTGAATGACCCCAACCCCAAAGTCTTTGACCCTGAGGGGGTAGTCACAGCCAGTGTTCCCTTTAACGTAGACGAGTTCATTCATGGCATCCGTGAAGGGCGTGGTGTCCGACGGGAGAATCAGGCAGAGTGATCGTCTTGGACACTAGCGTTGTCTCCCTCCTGTTCAGAGGCGACGCGCGTAGCGGCTTCTACCTGCCTTACTTGAGCGGCCAGCGTCCGGTGGTTTCCTTCCAAACGGTAGAGGAAGTGTGGTACGGGGCCTACCGGGCTGGGTGGGGAGCCCGTCAGAAGAACGATCTTGCGCGACACCTGGCACAATACGAGGTAGTTTGGCCGGACGAAGAAACGGTGGAGATATCCGCCCGCCTACGGGTCGCACGTGAGAGAGCGGGACGTAGGTTGAACACTGCCGATGCCTGGATTGCCGCCGCTGCCTTGCGCTTGTCGTGCTCCCTGGCATCGGATGACGGTGACTTTGACGATATCCCTGGCTTGGACCTGATACGAGCGCCGCGTCTATAGGCCCGTCCACCAGACCGATTCGTCGCAGAGATTCTTGCCCCCCACACCCCCGCCCTCCCCTACCATCCCCCCATGCCCACCGCCCACACGCGCCCGAACCAGGCTGGCCCCCCTCTCTTGCCCTCCGCCTTACTTATCCCCATAATGTAAGGCGTCCAGCCAACCCGCCGCACCAGGAGGCCGCACGTGTTCGAGTCCAGCATCACCACCAAGGGCCAGACCACCCTGCCCAAGGCCGTCAGAGACTCCTTGGCCGTCAAGGCCGGAGACAGGGTTCGCTACGTCATCGTCGACCAGGGAGTGCTGATCATGCCCGTCCGGCCCACCGGCCGCCTGTTCCGCAGCATGAAGTACGACGGCCCCGTCGTCAGCCTCGATGACATGGACCGTGCCATCGCAGAGGGCGCCGCCGGGCCATGAACGCCGTCGACACCAACGTCATTGTCCGCTACCTCGTCGGCGACGACCCCGACCAGGCCGAGGCCGCCCGGGCCCTGCTGGACCGGTTCACTCCCGAGGTCCCAGCCTTCATCGGCCGGGAGGTCGTCATGGAGGTCGCCTGGGTGTTGGAGAGGAGCTACCGCTTCCCCCGCAGCCGCGTTGCCCAGGCGTTGATGGACCTGACAGCCTCGGACACCCTCGTGGTGGAGAGCTCGGACCACGTGGCCGCAGCCGCGCACCTGTACCGACGGGGAGCCGTCGGCTTCTCCGACCTCATGGTCCTCTCCGCAGCCGAGCGAGCGGGCGCCTTGCCCCTCTACACATTCGACCGCAGACTTGCCCGCATGCAAGGGGCTGCGCTCGTCAGCGACAGGTCAGCTGGCGCCTCATCGTAAGGCCCCGCGTGCCACCTCCCCCTTCCCCGCACCCCCGCCATCCCCTACCCTACCCCCATGCCCACCCACCACACGCGCCCGACGACCCCAAGCTTAGGCGGCTGGCCGCTTCGTTCCGCGCGCCCCCGAATCCGTATCTGCAACGCGCCCCGATTCGTTCCGCGATCGGATCCGCGCGGCATTCGTGTCCTATCTGCGACCCGCGGTTCCAATACGCGACGAAAGAACGAACCCAAGCTGGCCCCCCTCACCGACGGCCATTCGAACCAAAACCACTCCAAGCTACCCCCATCTTCGTTCGGAACGAACGCCAAAGCTGGACCGCGCCGCCCCAGGCACGGAGCAGCCGGAAAAAACACGCGAAACGAAACGACTCGACTCGAAGCTCCCCGTGCAGGGCGCCCCAACCCCCGCCTGCGGACTTGGCTATCTCCACGCTGAGTGGCATAATTGCATAGCAGTGACCCAACCCGACCATAGGTGTACCCAGGAGGAATAGATGAGCGTCTACAGAGCAGTGTATATCTGGATTGACGGTGCGGAGCCCACGGCCAAGCTGCGCTCCAAGACCAAGGTGATCCCCATCGGGGAGGAGCCTTCCCTCTGGGGCTTCGACGGCTCCAGCACCAACCAGGCCCCCGGTGAGAACTCCGACTGCGTGCTCCGGCCCGTGTACTCCTGCCCGGACCCCATCCGCGGCGGGGACAACCGTCTGGTCATGTGCGAGGTCCTGCTGCCCGACATGTCCCCCCACCCCTCCAACACCCGCGCAGCCTGCGCCGCCGCCTCCGAGAAGTACGCCAGCTTCGACACCTGGTTCGGCATCGAGCAGGAGTACACCTTCTTCGACGGCATCAAGCCCCTCGGCTGGCCTACCAACGGCTTCCCCGCGCCCCAAGGCGGCTACTACTGCGGCGTCGGCACCGACGAGGTCTTCGGCCGCCCCATCGTCGAGGCCCACCTCGACGCCTGCCTCGAGTCCGGTCTCATGATCTCCGGCATCAACGCTGAGGTCATGCCTGCCCAGTGGGAGTTCCAGATCGGGCCCATGGGCACCCCCATGATCGCCGACCAGCTTTGGGTCGCCCGCTGGCTGCTCTACCGCATCGGCGAGGACATCCACATCTCCGACACCGAGAACCGCGGCGTCACCGCCCGGCTCGACCCCAAGCCCGTCCACGGCGACTGGAACGGCGCCGGCGCACACTGCAACTTCTCCACGTGGCAGATGCGCGAGAACTACGAAGCCTGCATCGCCGCCGCCGAGGCCCTCGGCCGCAACCACGACCTCCACATCGCCAACTACGGCGACCGCATCGAGGAGCGCCTCACCGGCCGCCACGAGACCGCCTCCTACAAGGAGTTCAAGTACGGCGTCTCCGACCGCGGCGCGTCCGTCCGCATCCCCTGGCAGGTCCACCGCGACCAGAAGGGCTACATCGAGGACCGGCGGCCCAACGCCAACTGCGACCCCTACGTCGTCACCCGCCTCATCCTGGAGTCGGTCTGCGGCGCAGCCTCCTAGCCGCCACAGCCAGACAAATCGAGAGCCCCGCACAGGCCATCCCGTGCGGGGCTCTTCACGTTCGCGGCGGCCGCGCCTCAGACGAGCGCTGCGATTGCCTCCCCCATCTCCCGCGTCCCCATAACCCGCTCGCCCGGCGCTGCGATTTCGGCGCTCCGGCACCCCTCGGCCAGGGCTCTGCGGACAGCGCTCTCCACCGCCGCGGCCTCGGTCTCCAGGCCCAGCGAGTAGCGCAGGAGCATGGCGACGCTCAGCACCGCTGCGATGGGGTTTGCGATGCCCTCCCCCGCGATGTCCGGCGCGCTGCCGTGGATCGGCTCGTACAGCCCAAAGACCCGCTCCCCCGACCGGGGGATGCCCCGCAGGCTCGCCGACGGCAGCAGCCCCAGCGAGCCGCTGAGCACCGCCGCCTCGTCCGAGAGGATGTCGCCGAAGGTGTTCTCCGCCACCAGCACGTCGAAGCGCCGGGGGTCTCGCACCAGCAGCATGGACGCGGCGTCGGCTAGCAGGTGTTCCACGGCGACGTCGGGGTAGTCCTGCGCCACCTCCGTCGCCAGCTCCCGCCACAGGCGCCCCGTCTCCAGCGCGTTGGCCTTGTCGATCGACGCGAGGCGCTTGCGCCGGGTCTGCGCAAGCTCGAACGCGACGCGCAGCACCCGCACGATCTCTTCCTCGGTGTAGGTCAGTGTGTCCACGCCGCGCCGCCCTCGACGGTTCGACCAGCGTCGCTTGGGCTTGCCGTAGTAGAGGCCGCCGGCCAGCTCTCGGACCACCATCAGGTCCACGTCCCGCAGCAGTTCGGGGCGCACGGGGCTGGCGGCCACAAGCTCCGGGTACACCGTCACCGGCCGCAGGTTTGCGAAGAGGTCGTACCGCTTCCGCAGCGTCAGCAGCCCGTGCTCGGCCCGCACCGTCGCCTTGGGGTCGTCCCACTTGGGCCCGCCCGCCGCGCCGAAGAGCACCGCATCGCTGCTCTCCACCAGCTCCAGCGTCGCGTCGGGCAGCGCCGTCCCGAACGCGTCGATGGCGTTCCCGCCGATGGCGCCGTGCGGCAGGTCGAAGGTGTGGCCGTGCGCCCGGCCCACCGCCTCCAGAACGCGCACGGCCTCCGCCGTCACCTCGGGGCCGATGCCGTCGCCGGGAAGCACCGCAATCCGGAAGTCCATCTCCACCTCCACGCGCTGACGACACCATACCCCGAAAGCGCTGGAGCCGCCAGCCTCCCGGCGGGTGGACGGGCTACTCGGCGATGGCGTACTGGTGGTACCTGCCCTCTTCCCCCGAGCCCCTGCCGAAGTAGTGCCACTGTGGGAAGTTGAAGTCCGACGTGATGGACCGCGGCAGCAGCAGCGCCGCCTTCAGGAAGGACGTGAGGTCCGGAACGTTGTAGATGTTGAGGTCGTAGCCCCAGTAGTCCAGCTCCACCAGGCTGCTCATCCCCGGCGTCTTCCAGTTGACGGACACCCGGTTGATACCCCAGGAGCGGAGTTCCTCCAGCACATCCAGGCCCTCCTCCGGCTTGGCCAGCAGAAGCGGCGTCATGGCGTCGATGGCGCATTGGATGATGGCGTCGGGGTAGGCGTCCCGGAGCGTGGCGAAGCCCTCCCTGCCCAGCACGTCCGCGTTGGCGTTGAACCAGACCCGGGTGTCGTCAAACCCTGCGTATCGCAGGGCGGCCAGGCTGGCGTCGACCACGGGCCCGCCCTCCTTCAGGTCCAGCTTGATCGACTTGCCGAAGCCTGCCACCGAGTCCAGCAGCTGCTCCAGCGGGACCAGGTCGCCCCGGCTGGGGCGGTCGATGCCGTCCATCGGGTCGTGGCGAAGCACCAGCCGCTCCGACGCCGGGTCCAGCCGCACGTCCGCCTCGCCCCACGCCACGTTCGAGGCGAGGAACTGCCGTAGGTTTCGTGCATCGTTGATGCCGTGCCAGACCAGTTGGACGTGGCGTGGCAGGTCCGTCTCCTGTGCCAGCTGCGTCAGGTCGTACACCTCGCCGCTCACGGAGTGCGGCGGGAGACCCTTGCGCTGCGACTCGAAGATGGTGTCCGCGTGCAGCAGCATGATCTCCAGGCCCGGGTCGACCGTTGCGATGGCTCCCAGGTTGGCGGGCTCGTTGTCCACCATGGCGAAGACCCGGTAGCCCGTCTGCTGGAACCACCGCACGCCGTCCACCTTGACGTTCGGGATGCTCCTGTCATCGGTCTTGGGGTTCATGTAGAGCAGGTCGTCGGTGAACTGCACCTTGAACTCCCTGCCCAGTTGGTTCAGGCAGGCCAGGGTCTCGGCCCTGAGGTAGTCGGGCCTTCCCGTGTTCAGCCCCACGTGTGTGTTGGGCTGTATCTGGAACCAGCGCATGACCTCCATCACGCCGGCGAAAGGGCGGTGCGCCCGCAGCACGGCTTCGGGGGACCAGTACGTGCGCCCGTACCACTCGGAGACGCTGCGCCGGACCGATGGGGGAAGCCCCAGCCCCAGCAGAAGCTCGTCGACGTTGTTCTCGTGCGTCGTGATCTCCGGCAGGCGGAGGTTGCGGAAATGGTCGGTGCCGTGGGCCGCGTCGTACGCGGTGAGCACGTTGAGGACCAGGTGCCGGGTGTCCAGCACTGTCCCGTCGATGTCAAAGAGCACGATGAGCCTGTCCTCCGGGTACAGGCTGCGCATCGACTCGTAGTGGTGCGACAATCGCTCCATCCAGGTGGCTGTATTCATGATATCGTCGTCTGCCTCCTACACCTATTGGAGCACGGCCGCGTTAAGTCGGTGTTGGCGGAGTGTTAAGCAACGGAGAATGAACGTGCGGCAAATGGGGGCCCGGTGTCCTCGAGCGTGCGCATTGTGGTCACTACGCCAGCGCCCGGGAGTTGGATTGTGACCCGCGAACGGCACAGATCGCGCCTCGCGTGTGCACGCCGCTGCCCCGCGGGGTTGCGCGAGACGATGCAAGTCTTATACTGGAACGCTGAGAGAATCTGACGAGGGAGTCGCCCAGCGGCCACGACGGCCGCATGCGACTCCGAGAGTGCTTTTTGGGGAGGGATTTCCAATGATGCATGGACGTACGTTGGAAACAGCCGAGCGTGGGAGGACCTCCAAACCCCGTCGCACGGTCCTGGTGGCCTTGGCGGCGGTCCTGGCGGTGCTCACGCTGGCCGCCCTGGCCTGCGACGAGGGTGACGACACCTACACCATCGGCGTCATGGAGTCGCTCACGGGGCCCGGCGAGACCTACGGCAACGTGGCGCTCCAGGCCAAGCAGCTTGCCGTGGCCGAGATCAACGAAGCCGGCGGCATCAACGGGCGCATGCTGGAGCTCATCGTCGAGGACTCCAAGTGCAACGCCCAGGACTCCATCACGGCCTACAACAAGCTGACCGATGTCGACGGCGTGAAGATCATCCTCGGCACCTCCTGCAGCGGCGCGATGCTGGGCGCCGCACCCCTGGCCGAGGAGGACGGCGTGGTCCTCTTCTCCGGCCTCGCCACCAACCCCGACATTGCGAACGCGGGCGACTACATCTTCCGCACCGCCATGAGCGACCTGCAGCTCGGCATCGACACCGGCAACGTCCTCTGGGCCGACGGCGTCCGCAACCTCGCCACCATGACCGAGACGACCGACTACGCGGAGGGAGTCCGGCGCACCACCGTCGACCAGTTCCAGAAGCGCGGCGGTACGGTCGTGGCCGAGGAACGCTACGGCTCCGACGTGACCGACTTCAGGAGCCAGCTCACCAAGCTCATCAACGCCGAGCCGGACGCTATCCACATTGCCGCGCAGTCGGAGGCCAGCGGCGGCACCATCGTCAAGCAGGTCCGCGAGCTGGGCTACGAGGGCCCGCTCTACTCGGAGATCGTTCCCGTCGGCGCCACGGCCCTGGAGGTCGCCGGCGATGCCGCCACGGGCCTCAAGGCCATCACGGCGGAGCTCGACCCGGCCAGCGCCAAGGCCCAGGAGGTCCTGGCCAACTTCCGCGCTGAGTACGACTACATCACCCTGCCGTGGTACCTGGGCTCCGCCTACGACGACGTCTACATCACCGCGGAGTGCCTCAAGGAGACCGAGGACGACCAGGACGCGGACGGCTTCCGTGACTGCCTGTACGGCATCACGTGGACCGGCGCTATCGGCGAGAACTACAGCTTCGATGCGAACGGCGAGGTCGTGGGTCTTGCCAACGTCGTCGTCGAGGTCCTGCCCGTGAGCGAGAGGACGGAGGAGAACCAGGGCTACAAGGTCCTGGGCCCCGCCCCCATCGAGTAGGCCCAACGAACCCCCTCTCCCTCTGGGAGAGGGTTGGGGTGAGGGTGACGCGCAGCGTCGGATGTCGACGCGCTCTCACCGGTCTCTCGGCAGCGGGTTGCGTCGTGAGTTGCGGCTGAGCCCGCCTCTCGGCTACTCTGTCGCCGGGGGACCGGACGCTGGAATGCGTGGGCGCAGGCCTGAGGGTTCGATGCCTGTGCGCCAACGCAATCGATTCCGGGGGGTTGCGTGTACAGACGCTTGACGGCAAGCCTGCACCCGACGAGCGGCCTTCTCTACCCCGCCCTCCTTGCCCTGGCTGTCGCCTACATCGGCTGGAAGATTGGCCAGTCCCCGGAGCAGGCGCTGCAGTTCACCTTCAACGGCCTCTCCGTCGGCGCGGTCTACGCGCTCTTGGCCATGGGCTTCACCCTGGTCTACAGCACCGTCTGGTTCTTCGACCTGTACTACGGCGCAGCCGCGGCCCTGGGCGCCTACGGGGTCTTCTACCTCGGCTCCCACGACGTGGTGGGCGGCCAGTACCAGGTCAACGAGCTGTACGTCAACCTCATCCTCGCCGTCATCGTGGCCGGCGTTGTCGCGTGGGCGCTCCACGCGGGCCTGGGCGACCGTCTCCCCGCCCTCAAGCCCCGCCTCCGACGGGGCGCGGGCTTGCTGGTGTCGGCGGGCAGCGGGGTCTACACCGGCTTCGTCTTGGCCTACCCGGAGATGCTGAACGTCATGCTCAGCCCCGTCGTGGGGCTCCTGACGGCTGCGACGCTGTTGTGGCTCTTCCACATGGTCCACGGGCGGCTGCGGCCGGGCACGCGCTCCCTCTCGGTCACCGCCCCTGCCGCCGTCCTCGCCGGGGCCGTCGGCGCCTACTGCGGCCTTCTCGTCGCCAACGAGCCCGGCTCCAGCCTCTACCTGAGCTGGGGGGTCTCCTGCCTGCTGGCCGGTGCGGGAGGCCTCGCGCTCTACCGGGGGCTGTACGTGCGCATGCGGCAGCGGGCCCGCTCCCCCCTCGTCATGCTCGTCGCCTCCCTGGGCGTCCTCCTGGCCATCACCGCCCTCGTCACCATCGTCTTCGAGAGCACCCCGCGTCCCCTCCCCGAGGCCTTCGGCAGCAGCCCGCTCTCCATTGGCGGGGCGACGATCAAGGGGTTCAACGTCTTCACCATCGGCGTCGCCCTCGCGGGGTTCATCCTGCTGCTGTTCCTCCTCAAGATGACCTCCTTCGGCAAGACGGTGCGGGCCATCGGCGATGACGAAGAGGTGGCGAAGGTCGTCGGCATCAACACCACCGTGGTCATTGCGATCGTCTTCTTCCTCGGCGCAGTCTTCGCCGCCCTTGGCGGGCTCTTGAGCGGCCACGACATCAGCATCCAACCGAGGATGGGCTTGCTCCTGCTGTTGAAGGGCTGGGTTGCCTCCGTGGTCGGCGGCATGGGCAACATCTATGGCGCACTGCTCGGCGGCTTCGTGCTCGGGCTGGTTGAGCAGTTTGGCATCTGGGACCTGGCGGGTGAGTGGAAGGACGCAATCTCCTTCATCCTGCTCATCCTCTTCCTCTCCTTCCGGTCCAAGGGCCTCCTGCCGAGGAAATAGGCAGAATGGCGATGCACATGCCCCTCCGTGATCGCCTGGCGGCGCTGGTGCGCGATCCCAGGAGCGCGCTGCCCGGCTTCCGAAGCAACCTGGAGACGTGGGCCACGCTCGCGATCATCATCTGGGCCGCGGCTTTCATGATCTGGAAGGGCGGCGGCTTTGCCACCACCGTTGGCACCGTCTTCGGCATCTGGGCGATACTGGCCGTCAGCCTGAACCTGGTGCTCGGCTTCACCGGTCTCCTCTCCGTCGGCCACATTGGCTTCTTTGGCATCGGCGCCTACACCGTGGCCATCCTCACCTCCGACCCGGCCTACGAGCAGCTCCGCACGGAGACCCTGCCCACGCCCGGCCTGCCCTTTTTCGCCGCGCTGCCCGTGGGCATCGTCCTGGCCGGCCTCGTGGCCCTCGTCGTGGGCGTCGTCTTCAACCGCTTCCGGGACGACATTTTCGTGCTTGCCACCTTTGGATTCGCCATCATAGCGTTCAACGTCTTCCTGAACTGGCGAGGCATGACCCGGGGCGCCTTCGGTATCCACGAGATCGCGAGCCCGGCCATCGGAAGCTGGGTCTTCAACGACCCCATGGAGTTCCTGCTGCTCGTCCTGGTCATCCTCGCCGTCGTCGTCCTCATCGCGTGGTTCATCGTCACCTCCTCCTTTGGGCGCGTGCTGACGGCCATCCGCGAGGACGAGCAGGCGATAGGGGTCTTCGGCTACCAGGCGACCCACTACAAGCTGGCGGTCTGGGTGATCTCTGCGATGATGGCCGGCCTCGCCGGGGGACTCTTCAGCAGCTGGGCCAGCTTCATCGACCCCAACTCCTTCATCCTGCTCGAGTCCATCCTGCTGGTGTCCATTGTCATCCTGGGGGGGCTGGCCACCATCTGGGGCTCGCTGGTGGGCGCCATGGCCTTCGTGCTGTTGGAGGAGGGCATGCGCTTTCTCCCCTTCCTCCCCAACGAGCACATCGGCCAGCTCCGACAGGTGGTCCTTGGCGTTCTGCTGGTCGTGCTGATGCTGTTCAGGCCGCAGGGCCTGCTGGGTAGGTACAAGCTATGAAGTACGCGGTCGAGACCAAAGAGGTATCGAAGCACTTCGGCGCCGTCCGCGCCGTCGACCGCCTGAGCATCGCCGTTCGACGCCAGGGCGTGACCAGCATCGTCGGGCCCAACGGCTCCGGCAAGTCCACGCTGGTGAACCTCCTGAGCGGCATCCTCCCCCTCGACGGCGGCCTGGTGATCATCCAGGGCGCCACCCTGAAGGTCGTCAGGCCCCACGAGACGCCCGCCCACGGCCTCACCCGCACCTTCCAGGAGGTGCGCCTCTTCGACCAGATGACGGTCTTGGACAACGTCCTCGTCGTGCTGACCAAGCGCCGCCTCTTCCAGTCCCTCCTCGAGCGCACCAAGCCCAGCCACATTGAGAAGGCCAGGGAGGCGTTGGAGGGCGTGGGCATGTGGGAACGGCGAGACGTCCTTGCCATGGACCTCTCCTACGGGCAGCGCAAGCTGCTGGGCATCGGCCGGGCCATGGCCCTCGACGTCCAGTGCTACCTGTTCGACGAGCCCTTCGCCGGCCTCTTCCCGCAGATCGTGGAGCAGGTCAAGGTCATCCTGAAGCGCATGCGGGACAATGGCCGCACCATTATCTTCATCAGCCACAACATGGCCATCGTGCGGGAGATGGCGGACCACCTCATCGTCCTCGACAGCGGCACCCTGCTGGCCGAAGGCCCCGTGGAGGAGGTCCTGAGCCGACCGGAGGTGATCGAAGCCTACCTGGGCGCCTAGACCGGGCCTGGCGGCGAAGAGATGAGCAGCACCAACGGCAATACTGAACAGACCCTCAAGCTCGTCGACATTTCCGTCCGCTACGGCGCAGTGGCGGCCCTCGACCGGGTCTCCGTCGAGGTCCGTCCGGGCGAGATGGCTGCCGTGATGGGCCCCAACGGCGCAGGCAAGTCCACCGTCCTCAAGGCTGTGATGGGCCTCGCCCCCGTCGCCGGGGGCGAGGTTTACTGGCGCGGGGCCAAGCTGGTTGCCGCCACGCACCAGATCGTGAAACAGGGCATAGCCTTCGTTCCCCAGGGCCGGCGGGTCTTCACCCACCTCACCATCGACGAAAACCTGGAGATGGGCTGCCTCTACCTCAACGACCGGGCGGAGAAACGTCGCCGCCTTGACGCCGTGATGGAGCTGTTCCCCGTGCTGTACCAGAAGCGTCGCGACCTGGCCAGCCAGATGTCGGGCGGCCAGCAGCAGATGCTGGCCCTAGGCCGCGGCCTCATGGCCGGCCCCGAGATGCTCCTCCTCGACGAGCCTACCCTGGGCCTCGCGCCCCGCATCGTCAAGGAAGTGTTCGAGAAGGTCTCCGAGATCAACCAGAGGCTGCAGACGTCCATCCTCGTCGTCGAGCACAACATCAAGGGCGTGCTGGACATCGTCGACCGGGCCTACGTGCTGAACAAGGGCCGCGTGGTCCACGACGGCACACCCCAGTCCGTCCGCGAGACGGACATCCTCACCCAGGTCTTCCTGGGCCGCATGGACACGGACGAGGCGTGAGGAAGCCGTGACGCCGCCGGCACGGACGAGCAGCGGCCGGCCCTCACGGAGAGGACGATAGTTGTGCGTCCCCTGCCAGGGCTCCTCGGGTCCGGCGTCCTCTTGCTGTGCCTGACCTCCATTGCCCTCGCCGCCTGCCGGAACGGCGAAGACGCCGCCTCGGCCACCTCGTCGGCTCCCGCTGGCGAGCGCGCGGCCGCCCCGTCGCAGTCGGGCCTGACGGTCACGGGCCGCATGGGCGACCCCGTTGTCCCGACGGCCCCGCGTCAGGTCCAAGCTGCGGAGCTCCCCGAGTCCCCCCAGGGCACGGTCGCGCTCGTGACCCGCGTCGTGAATGGGGACACCATAGAGGTCCTTTTCGAGAACGGCAGAACGGAGACCGTGCGGCTCGTCGGCGTGGATGCCCCCCAGCGTCCGGGCGGCAACCAGAGCCATCGATTCGAAGGCGTTGCCGACACCGCGTGCCTCGACGACTGGGGGGTCAGGGCCCAGGAGCTCGCCGCGACCACCCTGCAGGGCCGGTACGTGGACCTTGTCCCGGACAGCTCTCCTCGATCGCGGGGCTTCTACGAGCGCCTTCTGGTCTACCTTCACGTGGACGGCCGGGACTTCAACGCCCGGCTCGTCGCGGAAGGCTATGCCCGGGTCTACGAGGAGGGGGACAGCAGGCGGAAGGAAGAGTACCTCGTCCTCCAGGACGGCGCGCAGGCGGAGGGAGTGGGCCTATGGGGCTGTCGCCGGTGACGAGTGGGCGGTGCTGGGATTGAACCAGCGACCTCCTGTGTGTAAGACAGGCGCTCTAGACCGCTGAGCTAACCGCCCCCAGGGGTGGACGTGGCGCGCTTGGCGGGACTCGAACCCACAACCTCAGCCTCCGCAGGGCTGCGCTCTATCCGCTTGAGCTACAAGCGCGGGAAAGGTGGTGCCGAGGGAGGGATTTGAACCCACACGGGCATTCGCCCACTACGCCCTGAACGTAGCGCGTCTTCCGTTCCGCCACCTCGGCGTGGTGGGCGGCACTGGACTTGAACCAATGACCTCCTGCGTGTGAAGCAGGCGCTCTAACCAACTGAGCTAGCCGCCCGGGACTCTCCTGTGGCAAGGGCAGGATTCGAACCTGCGACCTAACGCTTATGAAGCGCCCGCTCTGCCGCTGAGCTACCTTGCCGGGTTCCGGTAGGGCCCCTCCTGCCTCCGAATAACTATAGCAACGGCCTTCTCAGCATGTCAACGAACACCACCGCTTGACAGCGCACGGGACTGGCGGGTAGAGTGTTCCTTGGTTGCCTATTGCGCTCCGTCTCGAGCGGGGCCCTGAATGCAGGAGGGTAGATATGGATACTGTGTTTTCGCGCATCCCGTCCCCCGACGACCTGTTCCCCAGCGACCCCCAGTCCACCCCTCGTCGACCCATGCGCCGTATCTCTGACGAGGCCCCCGCTCGCATCTGCGTTGTTGGCGTGGGTGGTGGCGGCTGCAACGCCATCATCCGCATGATGAAGACCAAGCACATCCCCGGCGTCAACTACATCGGCGTCAACACGGACATCAAGTCCCTCAACCAGGTGCAGGAAGCTGAGGTCCTCCAGATTGGCGGCGACCTCACCCGCGGCCTGGGTGCAGGCGGCATTCCCACCGTCGGCGCACAGGCGGCTGAAGAGGACCGTAACTCGCTGGAAGAGGCCCTGCACCAACCCGACCTGGTCTTCCTGGCCGCCGGCATGGGTGGCGGCACCGGCACCGGCGCGGCCCCCATCGTTGCGGACATCGCTCGCGAGAGCGGCGCACTCGTCGTGGCCGTCGTCACCACCCCCTTCTCCTTCGAAGGCTCGCGCCGCAAGGACACCGCGCTCCTCGGCGTTGCCGGTCTGCGGGACAAGGTCGACAACATCATCGTGATCCACAACGACCGCCTGCTCCACCTCTTCGGCGACGAGGACGTCTCCATGGAGGAGGCCCTCCGCCGTGCGGACGATGCCGTGATGCTGGGCGTCCTCTCCGTGGCCGAGCTCGTGAACGTGCCCGGCGAGATCAACGTGGACCTGGCCGACGTCAAGAGCATCATGAAGCAGCCCGGACGGGCCCTCATGGCCATCGGCGAGGGGCACGGCCCCGGAGGCGCCATGGAGGCGGCCGAGCAGGCCATCAACAACCCTCTGCTCGACCTCGCCATCGACGGCGCACAGGGAGTCCTCTTCAACGTCAGTGGCGGCTCGGAGCTGAAGCTCAGCGCCGTCAACCAGACGGGCGAGTTCATCGCCTCCCGCGTCGACTCGGAGGCCATGATCTTCTTCGGCATGGGCAACGAGCCGTCCTTCGGCGACCGCGTGCGCATCACCCTCATCGCCACGGGCATCCCCTCCGACGACCATCGCGTCACCCGCGGCCTGAGCGATACGCTTCGGAGCAGCAGCGGACTGCCGGGGACTCCCGACCTGGACCTGCCCCCCTTCCTGCGGCGGGCCGAGCTGTTCCGTCGCAAGTTCTAGGCAGGCTGCACTCCTGGCCTACTCCACGGGCGCGGGCGCACCGTGCCCGTGGAGAGTGTTGACCCCCTCACGCGGCTGTGAAAGAATGCCCGCCTGAGGGGGTTTCACCATGCCTCAGCCTGACCTGAAGGTCCAGGTCGCGCCCGGTCATCCCGACGGCCTGCTGCTGCGCAACCCCGTCATGATCGCCTCCGGCACCTTTGGTCGTGACGGCTACGGAGTGGGCCTTCCCCCCGGCATGGACTTCCAGCGACTGGGTGCGCTGGTGGCCAAGACCGCAACGCCGCACCCGCGAGCGGGGAACCCCAAGCCCCGTGTCGCGCACGGCCCCGGCTGGTTCCTCAACTCCATCGGGCTCGAGAACCCCGGCATCGACGCGGTCCTCCGCGACCATGCGCCCCGATGGGCCGCGTGGAGCGCGCCGGTCATCCTCAGCATCGCCGGGGAACGCGTCGACGAGTTCGCAGCGCTCGCGGCCGCGGCGGACGGCACGCCCGGCGTCGCCGCGCTCGAGGTCAACGTCAGCTGCCCCAACGTGGAGGGCGGTCTCGATTTCGGCCAGAGCCCGCACCTCACCGAGGAGGTCACCCGGCGCGTGAGGGAGGCCACCTCCCTGCCGGTGATCGTCAAGCTCTCCCCCAACGTCACCGACGTCGTCCCCATAGCCCAGGCCGCTGCTGCCGGCGGTGCCCACGCCCTCACCCTGGTGAACACGCTCTCCGGCATGGTCGTTGACCGCGCACGTCCCGGCCCCCTCCTGGGCGCCGGCGCCGGCGGAGTCTCCGGCCCTGCCCTCAAGCCCGTGGCCCTGGCCATGGTGTACCGAGCCTACGAGGCTGTCGACCTGCCCCTGATCGGCGTTGGCGGCATTGGCACAGTCGAGGATGCGCTCGACTTCCTGATGGCCGGGGCGTGTGCCGTCCAGGTCGGGTCGGCGAACTATGCCAACCCATGGGCGCCGCTCCACGTGCTGCGCGGTCTGGAGCGACACCTCCGCCGCGGCGGCGACCTCGCCGCCCTCGTCGGCGCCGCCCACTCCCAGCGCCGGCGCACGACGCCAACAGGAAGCCCCGCCTAGTCACGCCAGGCGGGGCTTCGCTCGCTCGTCGCTATGCTGTGCGCAGTCCTAGGACAGGATGCGCTCCCCGTACAGGCGGGCCGGGTTGTCCCAGAGGATCTTCCGCTTGGACTCCTCCGAGATCGGCTGTGCCAGCAGCGCGGGGATCGCCTTGTCGGGGTCCGGCGCGTCCGGGTGCGGGTAGTCCGTGTTCCACACGATGTGGTCGTCCCCGCACAGGTCCACCGCCGCCTTCAGCGCCGACTCGTCCCCGTCGCACGCCACGAAGCCCTGGCGCAGGAAGTACTCGCTCGGCTTCAGCGGCAGCGTCGGTGCGTCGAAGAACACCTCCTGGCGATGGCCGGGTACGGCGTGGTCGTCCAGGCGGCCCAGCCAGAACGGCAGCCAGCCCGCGCTTCCCTCCAGGAAGGAGACGCGCAGCTCGGGGTGGCGCTCCAGGACGCCCGTGTAGATGAGGTGCCCCATGGAGATCATGTTCTCCATCGGGAAGCCGATGGCGTGCTCCAGGCCGACGATGGCCCCGCCCATGCCGCGGTAGCGCATGCCCGTGTGCGGGTCTCCGCTCATCACGCCGTGGAAGGAGACGGGGAAGTCCAACTCCGCGGCCAGGCTCCAGAACGGGTCGTAGTCCGGGTCGCTCCACACCTTGCCCTTGGCGGGCGTGGGCATCGTGACGGTGACGGCGCCCAGCTGCTCCACGCAGCGGCGCGTCTCCACGATCAGCGTCTCGATGTCGTGCTGGTTCGGCAGGTCTCCCACCAGCTTGAGGCGTGAGGGGGCTGCGCTGCAGAAGTGGTGGGCCCAGTTGTTCCAGGCCCGGGTGATGGCCCAGATCAGCGCCTGGTCCTTCCCCTCGATGCGGATGGGGCCCGCGCCCGTGCCGGGGATGCAGACCATCTTGTCCCAGCCGTAGCGGTCCATGTCCTTCAGCCGGCTCTCGGCGCTCCAGTCGGCCTCCCACGCGTCGCCGAACTTCTGCCGGTTGCGAGCGGTGACCTTGGGCGGCCGTAGCCGTCCGCGTCCCTCTCGGTTCTCCTGACCGGACCCGCCGCGTGCGGTCCCCTCCGGGAACAGCTCACCGGGCGCGTAGTGGAAGAAGGTCTTGCCCTCGTAGTCGTTCACGATGGGGCGCCGGTCGTAGAACTCCGGGTCGATGAATTCACTCCACAGGTCGAATGGCTCCTGCATGTGGGCGTCTGCGTCTATGACTTTGAAGCCCTTCCACATAGCATCCTCCTCCTTGGGGGTTCTCGCGGGAGCATACGCGCGACGTAGGGGGATGTCAAGGCTGACGCGCGAGCAAACGGGCCGGTCGCACCGGGGGCCCTCTTACCCCTCCTCCGCAGCTTGCAGGTAGTAGGGCTTTACAGCCACCGCAGTCTGCTGCTAGAATCCCACGGTGTAATCGGCTATCACTGGTTGATAGCCGACAAAATTTTCCCGGCGACGGCCCTTCGCCGCCGAGGAGTACGATACGATGGCGGTCCGCGTTGGCGGTGGACAGGTGCGGGGCCGCGTGTTGAAAGTCGCACGTGGCAGCGCCACCCGCCCCTCCTCAGGTCGAGTTCGCAACGCACTCTTCTCCATGCTCTCCTCGCGCCTCTCCGGCGCCTCCGTCCTCGACCTCTACGCCGGCGCCGGCGCCCTCGGCATCGAAGCCCTCAGCCGCGGCGCAGCACACGTCGACTTCGTCGAGCAGGGCGGCCGCGAGTGCACTGCCCTCCGCGCCAACCTCGATTCCCTCGGCCTCGCGGCGCAGGCCCGCGTGCACAGAATGACCGTCGATCGGGCACTCTCCGTCCTCTCCGGCCCCTACGACCTCGTCCTCATGGACCCGCCCTACGCCCAGGACGCGCTTCCCCCCCTCCTCGAGCGGATCGAGCCGCTGGTGGCGGACGACGGCACGGTCGTCGCCGAGCATGGCCGCCGTCAGTCTCTTCCCTCCGTCGTCGGACGGCTGGCGCGCGTGACCGAGCGGGCCTACGGGGAAACGACTCTCTCCATCTATCGACCACTTGGAGGTGCGCGGTGAAGGCCATCTATCCCGGCAGCTTCGACCCGGTCACCAACGGCCACCTCGACATCGCCGTCCGGGCGAGTCGCATCTTCGAGCACCTGACCGTCGCCGTCTACGAGCGGCCGTTGAAGCAGATGCTCTTCAGCACCCCGGAGCGGGTGGAGCTCTTTCGTTCGGCGGTAGGGCACCTCCCCAACGTGGACGTCATCACCTTCAAGGGCCTCACCGCCACCATGGCCCAGCAGAGAGGCGCGGGCGTCGTGGTGCGGGGCCTGCGCGCTGGCTCAGACTTCGAGAACGAGTTCGAGATGTTCCTGATGAACAGAAACCTGGCCTCTGACGTTGAGGCCGTCTACATGATGAGCAGCCTGCAATGGCAGTTCCTGAGCTCAGCTCGCATCAAGGAGATTGCTCAGCTTGGAGCCGACGTGCGGGACCTCGTTCCGCCGCACGTGGTCGCCGCACTCGCTACCAAGCTGCGTGAGATCGGCACCTGATGCCGACTAGATGAAAGGAGGCCCCATGGAGATTCTGAGTCTGGTAGACAACCTGGAGAAGACCCTTGCCTCCAGCGCCCGCGTCCCTGCCACCCAGAAGGTGATGGTCAACCTCAATCGCATGCTGGAGCTGGTCGACCAGATGCGCCTCGCCATCCCCCAGGACCTGCAGGACGCCCAGGACATGCTCGCACAGCGCGAGTCCGTCCTCAGCCAGGCGCTCCTCGACGCGCGACGCATCAAGGCCTCGGCGGAGGAGGCGTCCCGCAACCAGGTCAAGGAGAGCGCCATCATGGCCGAGGCCGAGCGCAAGGCCGAGCACATGCTCGCCGACGCCAAGCGGCGCTCCGACGCGCTCCTCCAGGACGCCCAGCAGGGGGCGCACACCCTCGCGCAGAAGGCCCAGTCCTTTGGCGACACGCAGGTGCGTGAGTCCAACCGCTACGCCCAGGAAGTCCTCTCCCGGCTGGAGACGCAGCTTTCCGCGGCGCTGAACAGCATCCGTCTGGGGTTGGACAGCCTGGAGTCGCAGGAAGTCAGGACGCCGGCGCCCACGGACTGAAGCGCCCGCCGGGGAGCGGGGCGGCGCGCGCTCCCTGGAGTGACGGCACGGGTTTCAAGCCTGTCCCGGTAGGTGCGGCCGCGCTATAATGCGGCCAACCTTCCCCGGGGTGAGGCATTGGCTGTCAGGTTGCGCCGCCCGGACGTGGGCGCTCAGCCCCAACGCCTGCTGCAGGCTCAGCCGCTGCTCATGCTGCTGGATGGCCATGCCATGGTCCATCGGGCGTGGCACGCCATCCAGCGGCCGCTCACCGTTCGCGCCACCGGCCAGGAGGTCCGCGGCGTCTACGGCTTCACGCACATGCTCCGCAAGGCCGTGGAGGACTTCGAGCCCACCCACCTCGCCATCGCGTTTGACCTCCCCACGCCCACCTTCCGCCATGCGAAGTTCGAGGCGTACAAGGCCCACCGACCGGAGATGGCGCCCGAGCTCGCGCAGCAGTTCCCCCACGTCCGACGCCTCATGGAGACCCTCCAGGTCCCCATCTTCGAAATGGACGGCCTAGAGGCCGACGACCTCCTCGGCGCCCTCAGCCGGCAGGCCGAGGCCGAGGACGTCGACGTCCTCATCCTCACCGGCGACACCGACGTGCTCCAGCTCGTCTCCCCCCGCGTCCGTGTCGTGCTCCAGTACCGCATGGGAGAGCAGCTCGTCTTCGACCAAGTTCGCGTGCGGGAGCGCTACGGCGGCCTCACTCCCGCGCAGCTCATCGACCTGAAGGCCCTCCGAGGCGACCCCTCCGACAATATCCCCGGCATCCCCGGCGTCGGCGAGAAGACCGCCGTTCGCCTCCTGCAGCAGTTCGGCTCCGTCCCGGCCATCTACGACAACCTCGACAGCGTCCCCGACAAGCAGCGCGCGCTCCTGGAGACGAATCGCGATGCTGCCTTCCTCGGCCTCGACCTCGTCACCCTGCGACGGGACGCGCCCGTCCGCCTCGACCTCGAGACCTCCCGCTGGGGCCGCTACCGCCGCGCCGACGTCGTGGAGTTCCTGCGAGGGCTGGAGTTCTTCAGCCTCGTCAACTGGGTGCCGCCGGGCGAGTCGGACGATGCCCAGGAGGCCGCCACTCCCGCGGCGCCCACCGCCGACGCGGTCCCGCTCGCCTACACCACCGTCACCGACGAGGAGTCGCTCGATGCGCTGGTCCGCGAGCTGACGGCCTCCTCCGGCTTCACCTTCGACGTTGAGACGGCGCCCTTCGACCCCAAGGACAGGCGAATAGACCCCCTGCGGTCGGACCTGGTCGGCCTCTCCTTCGCCACGGCGCCCGGCCGCGCCTGGTACGTCCCCGTCGGCCACGTCGAGGGCCCCCAGCTTCCCAGGGATCGAGTCCTGGAGCGTCTCGCGCCCGTGTTGGGCGACGCGGCCCTCCCCAAGGCTGCTCACAAGGCTAACTACGACGTGACGCTGCTTGCCAACCTCGGCGTCCAGGTCGCCAACGTGGCCTTCGACACCTTGCTTGCCGCCCACCTCCTCGGCCACAAGGCCATCGGCCTCAAGAACCTCGCCCTGGACCTCCTCGGCGTGGAGATGACGCCCATCGACGAGCTCATCGGCTCCGGCCGCAAGCAGGTCACCTTCGCCCAGACGTCCATCGAAAGCGCGGCCGGCTACTCCTGCGCCGACGCCGACATGACGTTCCGCCTGTGGCAGATGCTGGCGAAGGACTTGGAGCGCGAGGGCTTGGCGCAGCTCTTCAGCGACGTCGAAATGCCCCTCGCGCCGGTCTTGGTCGAGATGCAGGTCGCCGGCATCAAGCTCGACAGCCTCCTGCTCGCGCAGATGGGCGACGAGCTCGGGACGCGCCTCGCCGAGCTCGAGGAGGCGGCCTACGCCTCCGTCGGCCACCGGTTCAACATGAACTCGCCCTCCCAGTTGGGCGAGCTCCTCTTCGGCGAGCTTCGCCTCCACGAGAAGATGGAGGGCATGGGCCGCCCCAAGAAGACTCGCACCGGCGCCTACTCCACCGACGCCGCCATCCTGGACACCCTCCGGGACGTCCACGAAGTCGTGAACCTCGTGCTGGAGAACCGCCAGTTGGCCAAGCTCAAGTCCACCTACGTGGACGCTCTGCCTGTGCTGGTGAACCCCCGCACGGGTCGCGTGCACACCAGCTACAACCAGGCGGGCTCGGTCACCGGTCGCGTCTCCTCCAACGACCCCAACCTGCAGAACATCCCCACCCGCACGGACCTGGGCCACCGCATTCGCACGGCCTTCATCCCCGGCGAGCCCGGCTGGCTCCTCCTCGCCGCCGACTACTCCCAGATCGAGTTACGCGTCCTCGCCCACCTCTCGCAGGACCCCGCGCTGCTCGACGCGTTCCGCCAGGACCACGACATCCACGCCGCCACCGCCGCCCAGGTCTACGACGTCCCCATGGACGAGGTCACCGCAGACCAGCGGCGCATCGCCAAGGTGCTCAACTTCGGCGTCATCTACGGCGTCAGCGGCTGGGGCATCGCCAACCAGACGGGGCTGAGCATCGAGGAGGGCCGCGAGTTCATCGCCAGCTACTTCGAGCGGTACCAGGGCGCCGCCGACTACCGCGACCGCACGGTGACGCAGGCACGGGAGCAGGGCTACGTCCGGACCATGCTGGGCCGCCGCCGCGCCACGCCGGAGATCCATTCCAGCAACCCCGCCATCCGGCAGGCCACGCAGCGGGAGGCCGTCAACATGCCCATCCAGGGCACCGCGGCGGAGATCATGAAGCTCGCCATGGTGCGTGTCCGCAACCGCATGGCCCAGATGGGCCTCCGCAGCCGCATGCTCCTCCAGGTCCACGACGAGCTCATCTTCGAAGCCCCCGCCGACGAGGTCGAAGCCCTGAAGGGCCTGGTGCTCGACGAAATGCCCCGGGCGCTGGAGCTCGCGGTGCCCCTCAAGGTGATGGTCAAGACCGGCGCAAGCTGGGGCGAGCTGGAGTAGCAGGCCCCCACCCCCGCGCAGCCCTTGACCCCCTCCGCCCTGCCTCCTAGAATGCACTTTCAGACACCCGTTTTTGGAGTAGCGTCCGATGCCTTTGTACGAGTACGTCTGCGGTACCTGCGACACCCGGTTCGAGCTTCGACGGTCCATGGATCGCTCGTCGGAGGGCACCACGTGCCCCCGATGCGAGGCCCCGGCCCACCGCGTCCTCTCCGTCTTCGCCGCCGTCACCGCCTCGGGGGCCGGGGAGATGGCCTCGGTCGTCGGCGGCATGGGCGGCTGCGGCCTCTCCGACGGCGGGGGCTGCCCCTGCGCCCACTAGGTATCGCGCTGCCGGCGCCATCCCAATCGTCTGCGTGAGCCATGCCCGTCTACGAGTACGTCTGTCGAAAGTGCAACACCCGGTACGACCTGAGCCGGCCCATGAGTCGCTCGGAGGAGGACACCCCCTGTCCCCACTGCGACGGCACCGGCCAGCGGGTCTACTCCGTCTTCACCGCGCTGTCCAAGGGCATCGGCACCATTTCCACCCGACACTCCGTCGGCCGGGCAGGAACGGCTGCGGCCGTCGTGCAAGACGAGCCGGAAGCCCGCGACGCCGACGCGCCCCTCGAGGTCGAGGCCCTGGTGCTCCGCAGCTTCGAGGCGGTGCAGGGTGCGGCGTCCGCCTCCTCGGCGGCGTGGGTGGCGGCCCTCGCTGACCAGCTCCGCGCCGCCTACGAGGGCGACCCCTCCGTCAGCGTCGTCCAGCGTGGCAGCGGCGAGACCCCGGAGCTCGGAGACGCGGAGCTTCCCGCCGACGTCGCCGTCTGGCGGTCGGGGACCATCGCCGTCCCCGGTCGCGAGGAAGGGGCCGCCTACGTGCGAGAGGTACTGTGGCAGGTGGCGGTGGAGCTCGGCGAGGACGCCGCCGAGACGGTGCAGGCCCTCAACCGCCTCGTCCTCGGCTCGTCGACCAGCAAGCTGCTCGTCGGGCCGCTGCACGGTGACGCCACCGCGCTTCTGAGCACACTCCAGCCCGCTGCCGCCGTCTGCTCCGGCCAGCTCTTCCTCGCCCTCGCGCCCCAGCAGGGCGCGCCCGACGCAGCCCCCCGAATGTGGCGATTCCGCAGCGGACGCTGGGATCTGTACCCCGGCTAGGGCCGCGCTAGCTGAAATTTCTCGTGTGAAGGTGGAGGGAGTGATGGGCATACGCGAGGCCGCCGAGAGTGTGTTGAAGGAAGCCCGCAAGCCCCTTCACGTCCGAGAGATCACCCAGCTTGCACTGCAGAGGGGTCTTTGGAAGACGAGTGGCAAGACTCCAGAGGCAACGGTCGGCGCCACTCTCTACACTGACATCAACAAGCGCAAAGAAGAATCACCCTTCGTCTTGAAATCCCCTCAGACCTTTGGGCTCCGCGACTACGGCGAGGAGCTTCCGCCGCCCGCAGCGCATTACTCCTTCACTGACGCTGCTGAAAAGGTGCTGGAACAGCAGGGCGACAAACAGCCAATGCACTATCGGGCCATTACAGAAAAGGCAATTGAGCTAGGTTGGTTGAACACCGAGGGTAAGACGCCAGAAGCGACGATGTACGCACAAGTGCTTACCGAGATCGGTCGGCGGCAGGATCGCGGCCAATCGCCTCGATTCGTGAAACATGGGAAAGGGTACGTTGGGCTTGCCGGCCGGATGCCGACCGGCCTTCCTCGCCAGATTCTTCAGCACAATAATCGCATACGGAGAGACCTACATCAAAAGCTACTATCGATGGAGCCCGGCAGATTCGAGGAATGTGTCTCTCAACTCTTGGCAGAGATGCGGTTCGAGGACCTGGTCGTGACGCGCAGTAGGGGCGACGGCGGGATTGACGTGCGCGGCACCTTGGTTATTGGTCAAGCCATTCGCATTCACATGGCCATCCAAGCAAAGCGGTGGAAGCTAGGGAGAAACGTGGGAGCCCCCATTGTGCGAGAGGTGCGCGGCAGTCTCAAAGGTTATGAGCAAGGCCTGATCGTTACCACCAGCGGATTTAGTAGTGGAGCTCGCGTGGAAGCGGCACGACAAGACGCGACTCCCGTTGGCCTCATGGATGGGGAGCAGTTCACTTCACTGCTTATGGAGCATCAAATTGGCGTGACTCGGCAGGCACATGACCTTTTCGAGTTGGAAGAGCTATAGGTCTACTCCCCCTGCTCCTCCCTCGCCCGCCGCGTCCCTAGCCCGCAGCCACCGCACCCACGCCCACCCTGCGCCCGCGAGGGCCAGCGCCTCCAGCACCGTGGCCGCCGCCACGAACATCGTCGCCTCAAACCAGAACCCCAGGGGGAACATGCGGACCAGGTTGTGCTTGTTGGGGTCCAGCAGCCAGAAGTCGTTGGTGAAGCTGATCTCGTGGAACAGCCGGAAGATCAGCGGGAAGGCCACCGCCAGCGCAAGGCCCAGCACCAGCAGCGTCGCCACGCTCCCCAGCCCGGCGACCAGCGCGCGGTGGGCCAGCGTCGGCAGGAACCGGCGGCGCTGCACGGCCAGCCCCCCCAGCGCGTACGCCACCACGATGCCACCCGTGACCACCGGCGCCCACGAGACGCCCCGCACCAGCCCCTTGACGTCGTGCATGTGGATGATCTCGCGCTCCGTGAAGAGCGGCTGCCCGTAGACCCGCACGTCCAGCGGCTCCGCGTCCGAGTTCCAGTAGTCGATGATCTCCCGCGCCGCGCGCTGCAGCTCCGAGTCCGGGATGCCGGTCTTGGCGCTCACGTTGAACCGGCTGAAGCTGTAGTCGTACAGCCGTGGCTCGTTGAACGCCCAGCGCACGTTGCTGGTCACCAGGAACACCGGGACCGCGGCCACGGCCAGGGCCCCCAGGGCCCACCCCACGGTCCGCCACGAGATCGTCGGCTTCCTCATTCTTGTTGCCCCAAAACCCCGTAAGTATAATGCCTCCAGCCCCCCACAGGACGGAGCGCATGACGGACTCGGCACAGGCCCCAGCCACCTTCGAAGGACTCGTCGCCCTCGTGGCGCGCCTCCGCGCCCCGGACGGCTGCCCCTGGGACCGCGATCAGACCCACGCCTCCCTCCGCCGCGCGTTCCTCGAGGAGTGCTTCGAAGCCCTGGAGGCGCTCGACGCCGGAGACCCGGCCGCCTTGGCCGAGGAGCTTGGCGATGTCCTCGTCCACGCCGCCTTCCACTGCCGGATTGCCGCCGAGACCGGCGACTTCACGGCCCGCACGGTCCTCCAGGGCGCCGTCGACAAGCTCGTGCGGCGTCACCCCCACGTCTTCGCCGACGCGCAGGTGACGAGCGTCCAGGAGGTCGAGGAGCAGTGGGAGGCCCTGAAGCGAGCGGAGCGCAGCGGCGGCTCCATCCTTGAAGGCGCTCCCCGCAGCATGCCCGCGCTGGCCTACTCCCAGACCATCTCCCGCCGCGCCGCCAGGGCCGGCTTCGAGTGGCCCGACATGGCGGGCGTGCTCGCCAAGCTCCGCGAGGAGCTCGACGAGCTGCAGGCCGCCCAGACCGACGCCGAGCGCGAGCATGAGCTGGGCGACGTCCTCTTCTCCCTCGCCAACGTGGCCCGCTGGCTGGACATCGACGCCGAGAGCGCACTGCGGTCGGCCAACCAGCGCTTCTCCCGCCGGTTCGCCCACATGGAAGACGCGTCCCGCACGCGCAACGTCCCCTTCGAGACCCTCTCGCTCGATGCCAAGGAAGCCCTCTGGCAGCAGGCCAAGGCGGACCTCGGCTAGCGCCCGCCGCCCCCCATCATCACCCTCCCGTACAGACGCGCCTCCACCTCCTCCAGCATCGACAGTGCCGCCTCCTCAGCCGCGCCGCGGAACAGCCCGCGGAAGAAGGGGCGTCGCGGCCGGATGCTCTTCACGCGCCGCCGGATGCCCGCCGCGCCCGCTGCCAGGTCCAGCGCCGTCTCCGCGTCTCCCAGCAGGTCCACCAGCCCCAGCGAGTGCGCCCGCCGAGCCGTGAACACCTCGCCCGTCGCCAGTTCCCGCACCTGCGCCTCATCCATCTTCCGTCCCTGGGCCACCGCCGCCACGAAGCTGTCGTAGATCTCGTCCAGCAGTCGCTGCGTCACGGCCTGCTCCTCGTCCGTCGGGGCGCGCCACGGCTGGTGCATGTCCTTGAGCCGGCCGCTCTTCTGCACGTTCATGGCGACGCCCACCCGCTGCAGCATCTCCGACAGCACGGGCCGCACCGCGATCACGCCGATCGACCCCACCAGCGCGTCCGGCATGGCGACGATGCGGTGGGCCGCCGCGCTCACGTAGTACGCGCCCGACGCGCCCGTGCCCCGGATGTAGGCGACCACGGGCTTCACCTCTGCCACGCGCCGCACAGCGCCGTGGATCTCCGCCGACGCGGCCGCCTGCCCGCCCGGCGAATCGACGTCCAGCACCAGCGCCTTGAGGCTGCGATTTCTCCGCACCGACTCCAGCAGCGGGACGTACTGGCTGGGGCGCACCGCCCCGCCGATCACCCCGAAGAGCTCCATCACGGCCACCCGTCCCCGCTTCGGCAGTAGCTTCATGGCAGACTCCCTTTCTTGCTCCCCTTTGGGGGAGATTGTACAATGGGGCCGCCTTTCGCGGCCTTATTCGACGTAGCCCCAGGCGGAGGGAGCGGCCTATGGTCCCCCCCGGAGACATCTTCGACACCATTCCCATCGCCATTGGGGTGGCCCTCGCAACCTTCATCGCCCTCGGTCTCCACGGCTATCTGCTCCACCGCCGAGTCTTCGCGTTCGTCGTCATGGGCCGCAGGTCGGCCCGGTTCGACCAGCCGGTACGGCGCCTCTGGAACGCCTTCATCATCGTCATGGCCCAGTGGCGGGTGCTCCGCAGCGTCTCGATTCGACACTTCGACATGGCCGGCATCGCCCACGCGCTCATCTTCTGGAGCTTCCTGTCGTTCAACCTGGGCTACGTGCTGCTGAAGTTCGGCGATTCCGTGTGGCGGCAGTTCTCCCAGACGGTCCTGACCGAGCCCGGCCTCAAGGTCTTCGGCTGGTACCTCGACATCTACGCCGGCGTGTTGCTCGTCGTCTTCGTGTGGGCCCTCGCCCGGCGCTGGGTCGTGCGCCCCCACCGCCTCTCCTTCGACCTCACCCGCTCCGGCGAGACGGTCTTCGTCATGGGGCTGGAGATCATCCTGATGGTCCTCTGGCTGGGGACTGAGGCCATGTACGTGGCGTCCGGCGGCACGGGTGTGCTGGCGACGGTGCCCATCGGCAAGGCCATCGGCGACGCCGCCGCAAGCGTGGGCATCGACGGCAACTTCGCCGACACCCTGCAGGGCCTCTTCTGGTGGCTGCACCTCTTCACCGTCCTCGGCTTTGCCATCTACATCCCCTTCTCCAAGCACATGCACATCGTCGCCTCGCCCTTCAACGCCTTCCTCCGCCGCCTCGAGCCCATGGGTACGCTCGAGCCCATACGCGACCTCGAGACCGTCGAGAGCTTCGGCGCCGGCCGCATCCAGGACTTCACGTGGAAGGAGCTCCTCGACGGCTACGCCTGCGCCGTCTGCGGCCGCTGCACCGACAACTGTCCCGCCAACCTCACCGGCAAGGTCCTCTCGCCCATGCACGTCGTCGAGGGCCTCAAGGAGTACCTCTCTGAGCACGGGCAGGTCGTCCTCTCGGGCGAAGAGCCCTCCGTCCCCGTCATCGGCGGCGGCACGCCGGTGCAGGCCATCTGGGACTGCGTCACCTGCGGCGCCTGCGTCCAGGAGTGCCCCGTCGGCGTCGAGCACATCGACAGCATCATCGACATGCGCCGCCACCTCGTCATGGAGCGGGCTGAGATGCCGGAGCAGGCCATGACCGCCCTCCAGAGCATGGAGCAGCGCGGCCACCCCTGGCGCGGCACCACCTACTCCCGCACCGACTGGGCCGAGGGACTGGACGTCCCCACCATGGCCGAGGAGTCGAACCCTGAGGTACTCTTCTGGGTGGGCTGCACCGGCGCGCTCGAGCAGCGCAGCCAGGCCATCCCCCGGGCGATGGTCTCCGTCTTCCGCGCCGCCAAAGTCCGCTTTGCCATCCTCGGCAACGAGGAATCCTGCACCGGCGACCCGGCCCGCCGCCTGGGCAACGAGTACCTCTACCAGATCATGGCGGAGCAGAACATCCAGGTCCTCAAGGGCTACAACGTGAAGCGCATCGTCACCATCTGCCCCCACTGCTTCAACACGATGAAGAACGAGTACCCCCACTTCGGCGGCGAGTTCGAGGTGCTCCACTACGCCCAGTTCGTGGAGGAGCTCATCGAGAAGGGTCGCCTACGCCCCCTGCGCACGGTGCAGGCCACCGTCGCCTACCACGACTCCTGCTACCTCGGCCGCCACAACGGCGTCTACGACGCGCCCCGCAACGTCGCAAAGGCCATCCCCGGCCTCGAGCTGCTGGAGATGGAGCCGCACAACCGGCAGCGCGGCTTCTGCTGTGGCGCGGGCGGCGGCCACCTGTGGATGGAGGAGGAGGGCACGCGCATCAGCCACCGCCGCACGGAGCATTTCCTGGGCACGGGCGCACAGAAGGTCGGCGTCTCCTGCCCCTACTGCCTCCAGATGCTCACCGAGGGCATCTCGGCCAAGGGCGCAGAGGCGGAGCACCAGGCCGTCGACATCCTGGAGCTCCTCGCCGAGAGCCTCGGCGCCGAGCCGGAGCCGGAGAAGCAGCCCGCCGACGACTAGCGCCGCCCTCGCTAGAACTCGACCTCGAACGCCACCCCGTAGTCGTGCTCGTAGTCCACGATGCGGTTCCACTTCCACCCGCCGCGCTTGTCCGGCGGCGACGTCATCCCACCGTGCGCCCGCAGGTCCAGGTTCGTCTCCACGTCGGTGATGATCACCATCATCGACCCCGGCTCGTACAGCGGCAGCCGGTCCGAGTGCCACGTCCCCCGCTTCAGCAGGTAGCCCGTGTGCGGCTCGATGAGGAAGACGTGGACGTCCTCCGGCTTGGGTATCGAGTCGGGCTTGCTCGGGTCCGTGGGGGCGGCCACGGCCAAGACCGCCGGCGCGCCCTGCAGGTGCACGAACGACTGGCTCACGTGCAGGTGCTGCTCCAGCCCCGTGAACCGAAAGCCCTTGTACGGCAGCCAGTTGGTGCCGATTTGCGTCTTACCGGCCTCGAACTTCAGCCGGTAGGACACCCCCTCGTACGGCGGCTTCTCCTTGGAGAGCATGAGCTGGCCGAACGGCCGGAAGGCCTTCTCCGTCATCTTCTCGACCGGGATTCGGTGCACCTGTGCCATCACTCCTCCTCGATGCTCCCTAGGATTCGCGCCCCCACGATAGGCAGCCCCGTGCTGAGCGTCAACCGCTCAGCGAGACCTCCGCCGCGGCCGGGTTGGGCGTGGGCAGCCACCACTCCTCGCCCCGAGGCGTCGTCACGTACTCCGGCCACCGCAGGTCCACCGGCGGCACGAAGTCGCGCGGCAGCAGCGGCGCCACCCACCGCGTCCCGCCGACGCCCCCGCCCGTCCGCTCGCGGAACTCCACCTGCGCCCGTTCCAGCTCCTCCGGCTGCGTCAGCAGGTCCACCAGCGTGCCGCTGATGGCCCGCCCCGCGGCGAACATGCCCGGGTCGATGCACGCCGGCACGCCGCCCATGGCGACGTTCACCCACGCGGGGTACGTGTAGCCCGGCTCCGGCGGCCGCAGCCGGGGCCGCGACGTGTGCAGCCGCACCGTCGGTGCGTGCCACGTGTAGTCGACATAATCGTCCGACGTGAAGTTGGCCTGCCACGGAGGCAGTCCCCGGCGCTGCTCGGCCTCGTACTCCTGCGGCGTCACCAGCCGCTGGCCTTCGACGGTGAACGGGTCGTCCTGCGGCGCCAGGCCCAGGTTGCGCTGCACCTCCCTGGCGAACTCCCGCGCCGACTCGTCGTACGCGGGCGCGCCGGCCAGCTCCAGGTTGCGATAGGCCACCTCCGCCATGGCGTGGTTCGGAAGCCCCACCCGCGTCTTGGTCACCCACCGCATCGATGCGACGCAGCCCGTCGCCGCCGCAGCGTGCCGGGCGTTCGACGCCAGCACCCGCGCGATCTGCTCCTGGATTGCCAGCGTCGGCGACCGCCACGCGTACTGGATCTGGCTGATCCGCGGCGGCAGGTTGTCCGACGTGCACTGCCCGCCCGCCAGGATGAACTCGTTGAGCGTCCACGTGCCCGTGTGCGGGAACATCGCCTCCTTGGTGTACTTGGTCGTCGTGTACATCAGGCACAGCGCGTCGATGGCCCCCGGGCAGCGGGGCACGGTGTGCGGCCGGTCCGGCGACACCAGCAGCCTCGCGTCCGTCCACTTCTCCGGCTCCGTGCACTCGAAGGTGACGACGACGCTCCAGTACGACCCGCAGTGCGTGTCCCAGATCGTCGTGTTCGTCGTGTGCGGGTGGTACGAGATGAACGCGTCGACGCCGTCCAGGTAGCCCTTGGCGGCGTGCACGGGCTTCGACCCGCACACCTTCTCCGCAGGCTCGCCATAGAGGCGCAGCGTGCCCGGCAGCCCGTGGCGCTCCATGGCCGCCTTCGCCCCCAGCACCCCCATCAGCGCCGCCGTCCCCAGCGACGAGTGCGGGTCTGTGTGGCCCGGCGCCCACGGGTGCAGCCCCTCCCGCGGCGCACGGTACGGGACCGGCTGCTGCGAGTGGCCGGGCACCGCGTCGTACTCCGCGTACGTCCCCAGCACCGGCCCGCCGCTCCCCCACGTCGCCACGAACGCCGTCGGCATCTCCCCCGAGCCCTCCTCCACCGTGAACCCCTCCGACCGCAGCAGGTCGCAGTACGCCGCCGCCGACCGGTACTCCCGCCACGCCGTCTCCGCGTACCCCCATATCCGAAGGTGGAAGTCCGACAGCCGCTTTCGGTTCGCCTCGATCCACCCCCAGCCAGTCCCCTTCTCCGCCGACACGTTCACCAACTCCCACCTCCTTGCGCGTCGCACCCGCTCCCGCCATGCTTTGGCGGCTGGCCGCCCTGCGGGGCGCCCCCAGTCTACCGCACCCACGCCGGCCGTGCGCCGAACGCTTTACATGGCAACCGCTGTCGTGTAGCGTTGTGCCCTAACTCACGAATCGCTTGCCAGAGAAGTACAACCATGAAGCTCACCGTAACCATCGACAGAGACGAGGACGGCGTTTGGATCGTCGAGTGTCCAGCCGTCCCGGGCTGCGTCAGCCAGGGCCGGACCAAGGCCGAGGCCCTCGCCAACATCCAGGAGGCCATCTCCCTGTGCATGGAGGTGCGCGCCGAACAGGGCTTGCCCCTGACCATTGAGACCCGACAGGTGTCAGTGGCCCTGTAGCGCCGGGCCCGCCCCACCCCCCTGCCATCTCCCCCTTTCCGCTCACCCCTCCATCCCCTACCATACCCCCATGCCCACCCACCGCACGCGCACGACCACAATCGTCGTTCCTCCGAAGGCCGAGGGACCTCGACGCCTTCCACTTCCACCCTTCGCCCTGGCCCAACGACGAAAGCTTAGGGTGCAGGGCTTGCCCTGCTTGTTCCGCGCCCCCTTCACCCGGCCCCTGCTCCCTATCTGGACGTTGTTCCGCGGTTGTTCCGCGCGGCGTTCGTTTCGTACCTGCGCCGCTCGGTTCCAACCCCACCTTGCGGAACAACCCCCAATCTGGCCCCTTTCTCCGACGGTCGGACGAAAGAACGAGTCCAAGCTGTCCCCCAACCCGACGCGGAACAACAGCGAATCAACCTCAAACCTGTTTCGAGCGCAGGAGACGCGACCCCAGGCACGGACGAGCCGGGAAAAAAACGCGCAAAACGAAACGAATCGACTCGAATCCCCCCGGCGCACCGCCGCTGCCGGGTGTACCATGCAGCCACATCCCACGGCGAGGAGGGAAGCAGTGAAAGTCCGCAAGACCCTCTACATGCTTATGGTGCAGGACATGGAGCGCGGCGTGCGCTTCTACCACGACGTGGTGGGGCTCGACGTGAAGCTCCACACCCCCGGCTGGTCCGAGCTCACCCTCGGCGACTCCACCGTCGCCCTCCACGCAGGCGGCACCGGCGAGCAGACCCGCACGGGCCTCAGCTTCGAGGTCGACGACATCGACGGCGCGTGCCGGGAGGTGCAGGACGGCGGGGGGCAGCTCCTCCGTGGGCCCATCCTCCGCGCCGCCGAGGGCATCAAGCTGGCCGACCTCGCAGACACCGAGGGCAACGTCTTCTTCTTCTCGTCCCCCGTGTCCTAGCGCCTACTCGACCGAGACCTCCAGCCCCAGGCCCCGCTCGCGGGCGGCGTCCAGCACCAGCTTGGCCGCCACGGCATCCTGGACGGCCACGCCCACGGACTTGTACAGCGTGACTTGCCCCGCGGACGTCCGGCCGGGGTGCGACCCCGCCACTACCTCGCCCACCTCCGCCAGGATGTGCTCCGCCGTGATCCGCCCGTCGCGGATGGGGAACAGCAGATCGTTCGCCCCCGCGGGCGGCGGCGCCAGCACAGACGCCCTCGACTCCACGAACACAGCGGAGTTCGCCACCGTGTCCTCGTCCAGCTCCCGGCCCTCCACGTCCAACCCCACGGCGTTGACGTGCGCGCCCTGCGCCAGCCACTCCCAGCGAAGCACCGGCTCCGTAGCGTGCGTGGTCGTGCAGACGATGTCCGCCCCCCTCAGCGCCTCTTCGACCGACGAAGCCGCATGGACCGGCACGGCAAGCTCCGAGGCCAGCTCCTGCGCCAGCGCGCGCGCCTTGTCGACGCTCCGCCCAGCGATGCGCACCTCTGTCACGGGCCACACCCTCGGGATGCCGAGCGCGTGCGACCGCGCTTGCACCCCAGTCCCCACGATGGTCAGCACCGACGCGTCGGGCGGGGCGAGGAGCCGGGTCGCCAGGGCGGAGCCCGCCGCCGTGCGGGTGGCGGTGATGTCGGTGCCGTCCATCAGCGCCAGCGGCAGACCCGTCGGCGCGTCGAACACCAGGACCAGCGCCGAGTGCGTGGGAAGGTCCCGCGCTGCGTTGTTCGGGTAGATGCTCACCAGTTTGCACGCCAGCGTCTGTGAGCCCGGCAGGTACGCGGGCATGACCCCCAGCACGCCGCCAACCTCGGCCACCCGCGGCCCGGTGCGCGGCGGCATCGAGACCGCGCCCGTGCTCAGCTCGACCATGGCGGGCGCAAGCGCGTCCACCAGCTGGTCGAAGTCCAGCACGGCCGCAACGGTCTTCCTGTCGATGATGAGCACGGCGGCATCATAGGAGCGCAGGGTAGGGGCGTCAAGGCTCTCGCCCTTGATTGACAGGGTAGGGGCCCCACGGTATCGTGGGGGCGCCGTACCCGTGGAGGAGAAGCCATGATAACCGTACATCCCCGTGTCGATGCTCTGTCTCCAGACCTCGTCGAGGCCTACCGCGCCGTGGCCTCTGGCACCCTGGGCCATCTGCTGGACACCGCGATGGATGCGGGCATCAGCGCCCTGTGGAAGCCGGTGAGGCTGGTGGGCCCCGCTGTGACCGTCCAGACGGTGCCGGGCAGCTACCTGGCCGTGGCCAAGGCCACGGAGATCGTCCAGCCCGGCGACGTCCTTGTGATCAATCGCGCCGGGGAGTTGCGTCACGCCACCACCGGCGAGTTCGGCAGCCTGCAGGCCATGGAGGCAGGCGTGGCTGGGATAGTGACCGACGGCCCCGTCACGGACCAGACCGGGATCATTCGCATGAAGTTCCCCGTCTTCTGTCGAGGCACCGTGGGCATGGTCACCAAGCCCAGCGGTCTGGAGGAGGGAGCGGTCAACGTCCCCGTCCAGGTGGGCGGCGTGACGGTGTGTCCCGGCGACCTGGTCCTGGCCGACGAGGACGGCGTGATCATCGCAACGCCGGAGGAGGCGCGCGACTGCCTGGCCCGCTGCCAGGAGGCCGAGGCATGGGAGGCCTATGCCCGGGAGCAACTGGCCGCCGGGCGTCGCTTCTCGGAGTTCCGCGGCGAGCGCCCAGGGTTCATCGAGCGCTTTCGAGCCGAAGCCAACAGCAGGAGGTAGCCGTGGCACAGGACCTTGCCGGAATCCACATGATGATGCCCACGCCCTTCGACGAGAATCGGGAGCTGGTCGAGGAGGACCTTCCCCGCCTCTTGGACCTCGCGGCCAACGCCGGCTGCCACGGCGTGGTCTGCCTGGGCGAGATGGGCGAGCACGCCCGGCTCACCGAGGATGAGCGGAACCGCATCGTGAGCACGGTGGTCAAGCACTCCAAGGGCCGTCTGAAGGTGACGGTGGGCGCCACGGGACAGAGCACCCACACGGCCGTCCTGAACGCCGCCAACGCCCACGAGATGGGCGCCGATGCGGTGATGGTGGCGCCGCCCACGGTCCGCAAGACCAACCTGGATGGCGTATTCGCCTACTACAAGGCCATCAACGAGGTCCCAATCACCCTCGTCATCCAGGACTTCCCGGAGGTCAACAACGTCTTCATGCCCCCGCCCTTCATCGCACGGCTCCACAACGAGTTGGAGCAGGCCAAATACCTGAAGCTTGAGGAGCCGCCCACTCCCCCTAAGATCACCGCGGTCAGAGCGGCCGCGGGCGACAGCCTGGGCATCTTCGGCGGCCTCGGCGGCGTATACCTATTGGAGGAGTTGACGCGCGGGGCCTGCGGTACGATGACGGGCTATGCCTATCCCGAGGTGCTGGTAGAGATCTATCGCAATGTTGTGGAAGGGGACGAGGAGCGCGCCCGGGAGGTCTTCTACCGGAACGTTCCCCTCATCCGCTACGAGGCCCAGGCCGGGATCAGCCTGAGCATCCGCAAGGAGATCTTCAAGCACAGAGGCGCTCTGCAGACCGCCAAGGTCCGGCCACCGGGTCCCGAGATCGACGACACGACCCGCAAGGAGCTGCAGCGAACGCTGGAGTCGCTGGGTTTGGGGTAGAACGCAGCGGCGCCTGGCTCCGCGGGTCAGGACGATGGGTGGGATGAACAGGATACGCGGAGTAGGGCGCTGGTCTTTCCTGAGCACGGCTGTGCTCCTTGCCGCGCTGGCCCTCGCCGGCTGCTCCTCCGGCAGCGACGAAGAAGCCCCGACCACGCAAGGCGTCGAGGTGTCTGCCGCGCAAGCCCCCGCCCCATCCACGTCAGCCGCCGCCCAGCAGGCGACAGCGCCAACGGCGACCCCAAGCGCCCCAGAGCCGACAGCGCAGGCAACCGGCTCCCCCTCGCCCTCAGAGTCGTCCAGAGCCGCCGCCGACGTGCCCAGGACCCCGCAGAGGCTCATGTCGGCGGCCCTGAGCCAGGCGCTCGTGGGCGAGATCGCAGTCATCCGGGAGATGGGCGAAAGTGGCGACCCCTCCTACATCCCCGTCCTGCTGGAGTTCGCCCGTTTCCAGTTTCGCTTGGACGCTATCGTAGGCACCGCCGTGTATCAGGCCCTGGAGCAGCTCCTCGAGGCGTACCAGGGGGCGCAGCCGCTGTGGGAGGACCGATGGTGGAACTGGTGGCTGGAGTGGCTGGGCCGGCACCCCGAGGTGACAGGCCCGCCGGGGTACGCCGAGTTCAAGGGCAAGCTCTACACTCGCCTCTTCAACGAGGAAGTGGGCAGCTTCTTCTACGAGGGGGTCAAGACTCGGATCCGGCTGGAGGAGGTGGTCTGGGGCGGCGTCGACGAGGCGGGCATCCCCGCCCTGACCAACGCGCCGGTCATCTCACCGACCGAGGCTACGTACCTGGCTCCCGGAGATCGAGTCTTCGGCGTCTCCATCAATGGTGAGCACCGGGCCTACCCGCACCGGGTCATGAACCTGCATGAGATGGCCAACGACGTGCTGGGAGGCGTCCCTATCGCGCTCGCCTACTGAACCGTCTGCGGTTCTGGCATCGTGTATGCCAGGGAGGTCGACGGGCAGGTGTTCGAGTTCGCCACGCCTTGGTTCATGCATCGTGCCAACAAGATGATGTACGACCGGCAGACCAAGACCATGTGGCAGCAGTTCCTTGGAGAGCCCATCGTGGGCCCGCTGGTCGACAGCGGCCTGGTGCTGGAAGCGCTGCCTGTGGTGGTCACCTCCTGGGGCGAGTGGCTCGCGGCTCACCCCGACACCACCGTGCTGAGCGACGACACGGGTGTCTATCCCAAGTGGGCCTATCGCCCGGAGGAGAACAGCGGCTCCGTCTACTACGGCTACCGCCTGAGTCCTCAGGCCATGTTCCCTGCCTGGCGGCGCAGTGAGTTGTTGCCGGAGAAGGTCGAGGTGCTGGGGCTTCGCATCAACGGCCAACCAAAGGCATACCTCCTGACAGCGCTACACGAGGCCGTCCTCCTGAACGACATGCTGGGCGGTGAGAACGTGGTCGTCGTCTCCAGCGGCCCCGTGGGCGGCCGCGTCTACGAGCGAGGCGACCACACCTTCAGCCTGCCCCCGGAGCCGGATGCCGCCGCCCCGGCCTTGGTGGACGAGCAGGGGCGGTCCTGGCGGATGGAGGAGGACGCTCTGGTCCTGGAGGGCGCACCTGACCAGTGGCTGGCCCGCATTCACAGCAACATCGCCTACTGGTTCGGCTGGTACCTCTTCCACCCCACCACCGCGGTCTACGGCGAGACGTCGTAGCACGCAGACCTCTGACTTACGGCGGTGTGAAGAGGGGTTGCTGCAGCACCTCGGCAAAGTTGCTGACCCCCACGCCAAGCAGACGGAAGCGTCGGCCGGGCGCGATCTCCCGTAGGAGCAGCATGTCCGCAGCGGCGGCAATCGTTGCAGCGTCGCTTGTTGGGGCATCGAGAGTAGTCTGCCGTGTAAAGGTCGTGAAGTCCGCCAAGCGCAGCTTGATCGACACTGTCTTTCCCCGCAGATCCGACGCCTGAAGCCGCTCCACGACTCGTCGCGAGAGGCGGGCGAGCTCCGTCTGGAGAATTGCGGCGTCCGAGACGTCCTGGGCCAGGGTAGTTTCTGCGCTCACTGACTTGGTCTCGCGTGTAGGGAGCACGGGGTCTTGGTCTTGGCCCTTGGCCCGACGCTGCAGTTCCAGACCCCGCGCTCCAAGGGCCTTTCGCAGCCAGTCGTCGTCCCTCGCTGCCAGGTGCGCGATTGTGCGGATGCCGGCCCGGTTCAGCATGGCCGTCGTCACCGGGCCCACGCCCCAGAGCATGCTCACCTCCAGGGGCGCCAGGAAGGATTCCTCCGTTCCAGGCGGCACCAGCAGCAGGCCGTCGGGCTTGGCCTGCTGCGAGGCGATCTTCGCCACGGACTTGGACGTCCCGCCCCCTATGGTCACGGCCAAGCCGGTGACCTCCCTGACCCGAGCCTTTAGCTCTCGACCCGTCTCTTCCAGGCCTTCAGGAGGCACCTGGGCGCTGACGTCCATGTATGCCTCGTCCATGGAGAGCGGCTCTACGAGCGGGGTCAGGTCGTGGAAGATGCCCATGACCGCCTGGGAGACCTCCCGGTAGCGGTCGAAGCGCGCCGAGACCCGGACCAGCTCCGGGCAGAGGCGCAGCGCCGTGCGCATCGGCATCGCTGACCGCACCCCGTGACGGCGGGCCTCGTAGGAGGCGGCGGCGACCACGCCCCGGGCCTCGGGAGGCCCGCCCACGGCCACCGGACGGCCCCGCAGGGCCGGATTGTCGTGCTGCTCCACGGAGGCGTAGAAGGCGTCCAGGTCGGCGTGGAGGATGTACCTCCAGACGGTCACGGGCTACCCCCAGAGCGTGTTTGTCAGCGCAGCGCCGTCGACTTCAGGGTAGGCTTGGTGGAAGTACTCACTGGCGGTCCACTCGGGGGCCTGCTCCAACACCGCTGCGATCGCCTGGGCATCCTCCTGCGAACGGTAGATGCGCAGGGCCCGGGCCTTGGTCTGCAGGTAGTCGGTGATGTCGATGCGGACCGTGGGCGACGCCTCCGGCCCCTCGATCTCCGCTTCGAACCGGCGGGCAACGTCCAGCGGAAGAGCGGCGTAGAAGAGGCGAGCCGCCGCAGAGGCGGCGTACGCTCGGAAAGCCTCCACCGTGGCCTGGTGGACTGCGATGTGGTCCGGGTGTCGAGACATTCCCGTCGGGCCCCATGTGATGATGATGTCAGGTCGCACGCGCTGCATCTCTGCCGCCACCTGTCGGATGGCCGAGGCGAGGTCCGCCTCCCCCATCGTCGCATCCTCGTAGCCTAGGAAGACCGGGGGATGGGCGCCGTAAAGCCGCATCACCGCCCGATGCTCCGCCTCGCGGACCGCCGGCAGCTCCTCTCGTGCGATGGTCATGCGGCCCGTGCCCAGCGTGCCCCACTCGCCGCGTGTCGCCGTCACCACGGTGACCTCCACCCCCTCCTGCACCGACCGTGCGATGGTGCCGCCCGCCACGGACGTCTCGTCGTCCGGGTGGGCGAAGACCGCAAGGATCCGGCGGGGCTCCGCGGCTTCGGGTCGGCCCACGATTGCTCCCTCCTCGGCCCGCTTCTGCCTGCATTGTCCATGCACGGGCCAGTGTGGTGACGAATTCTGTACTATAATAGCCGTTGCGGGCCACCGTAGCTCAGAGGCAGAGCAGCGCTTTCGTAAAGCGCGGGTCCTCGGTTCGAATCCGAGCGGTGGCTCCGCACCGCGCCTGTGCCCTCACTTGCCAACTCCTTGCGGCATGATACAATCCCGTCATCCAGCCCGCCTCCTACGCGTCGCATGCCCTCTTCGTGAGGGCCGCAGACGCCGGAGGAGCTAGAACAGGAGGGGCGCCATGCCAATAACCGACCTGATGTCGATGACGATTGCCGACGCCGCGGCGGCCATTCGCTCCCGGCAGCTCTCCCCGGTGGAGCTGACCCAGGCCTGCCTGGACCAGGTGGAGCACCACGACGGGAAGATCAACTCCTTCCTCACCGTGCTGGGCGACCAGGCCCTGGTCGCCGCCCGGCGAGCCGAGCAGGAGATCGCCCGAGGCAAGGGCCGCGGGCCCATGCACGGCATCCCCTATGCCGTCAAGGACATCTACAACTCCAAGGGAGTGCGGACCACCATCGGGTCCAGCGTCTTCAAGGACAACGTCCCGGACCATGACTCGACTGCCGTCCGCAACCTCGACCGGGCGGGGGGCGTACTGCTCGGCAAGAACCACTGCCTCGAGTTCGCCAGCGGCAACCACAACGCCCTCTACGGCGAGGTCCGCAACCCCTGGAACCTGGACCACACCCCCGGAGGCTCATCCAGCGGGTCGGGCGCATCCGTCGCGGCGGGCATGGTCTTCGGTTCGATGGGATCCTGCACGGGCGGCTCCATCCGTGGGCCTGCCTCTCACAACAGCATCGTGGGGCTCAAGCCCACCTACGGACTGGTGAGCCGCTTTGGTGTCTTCCCGCTGAGCTGGTCCATCGACCACGCCGGGCCCATGACTCGGACGGTGGAGGACTGCGCCATCATGCTCGGCGCCGTGGCCGGTTACGACGCCCAGGACCCCTCCTCGGCCAGGGTCCCCATCCCCGACTACCAGGCGGCCCTGGACCGGAACATCCGCGGCATACGCATCGGTATCCCCAGGGAGCTGAACGACGGGGCCTCCGCCGAGGTGGCCGAGCTGATACAGCGGGCCATCGTCGTGCTGCAGGAGCTCGGCGCTGAGGTCACGGAGATCTCCCTTCCCGTCACGGGTGAGTACACCGGCGCGACGGGGAACATCATCACCTGGAGCGAAATGGCCCAGGTCCACGCTCCCTGGCTGGACCGGCTGGACGAATACACGCCCATGGTGCAGCAGAAGGTGCGACTGGGCCTCGTTGCACCCTCCACCATGTACCACAAGGCGCAGCAGCTCCGGCGTCTCATCCAGGCGGAGATCGTGGAAGCCCTGCAGCAGGTGGACGTGCTGGTGAGCCCCGTTCAAAACACTCCGCCGGGCCCTATCCAGCAGGCTTCCATTCGGGGCGCGCCGCCTAGGGGCGGCGGGGGTGGCGCCACCCGGGGCGCCATCGACATGAGTTCCACCCGGACCTTCAACCTCACGGGGCAGCCTGCGGTCAGCGTCCCCTGCGGCTTCTCCCCTCAGGGGCTTCCGGTAGGCCTTCAGATTGCTGGCCGGGCCTTTGAGGACGACCTGGTGCTCAAGGTGGCCCACGCCTACGAGCAGGCCACCGAGTGGCACACCATGCACCCCAAGCTGTAAACGACGCCGAAGTCTCAGAGGCGAAGGAGAACGACGATGGCCATGACACCGGAGTTGGCCCGCACACTTCTCGAGAGGGCGGGCCTCAAACCCACAGACGATCAGGTGGAGAGCACCGCCAACGTGTACAACGCCCTGGCGGAGCGCCTGGCGACGATGCCGGAAGCCAAGCTGGAGAGCGTGGAGCCTCACCAGATCCAGCCCACTCGCAGGCCGGGCGGGCGGCGTCGGAGGTAGGTGACACTTCCGATCCCGGCAACGGCGGGGTCCCATCGCGCCGTTGGGTGGTAGAGCGACATGAGTAGGGGCGGTCCTGTAGACCGCCCCTACGTGCGTCTCGTTCCCGAGGGTGGTTCGGCGGGCCTACTTCTCGATCATCGGCGGCAGACCCTTGGCCTCGCGCCACCTCTTGTAGCGATCGAGCGTCTCCCCCAGGAGCTTCCCGTGGACGTCGACGATGTTGGCGCCCTCTTCGATCAGCTCGCGGGTGAACTCCTCCTCTTCCTCCTGCGCCACGGATTTGACGATGACCTCCTCAGCGATGTCCTGCGGGCAGACCACAACGCCGTCGTCGTCGCCTACCACCAGGTCGCCGGGGTAGATCAGCACGTTGCCGCAGGCCACGGGCAACTGGCAGTCCATCGCCCAGTGTTCGGCGGTGTGCCCGTAGCCGTGGGGCGCCCGGATGAAGACCGGGAAGTCCTGTCCGCGCAGGTAGGGGATGTCCCGCATGGCGCCGTCTGTGACCATGCCTTCGGCGCCTCGATAGACCATCCGGGCCACCAGGCGGTCGCCGAAGACACCGGCGCCCACGTTCCCCCGAGCGTCGATGATCAGCACGTCACCGGGCCCAACGGACTCGATGGCTACGTGCTCGGCGTATCCGGCCCGGTCGTTCTCCGAGTTGTGGTCCTCCCGGCGAGGCAGGTAGCGCAGCGTGTAGGCGCGCCCGGCCATCACGGTGCCGGCCTTGACGGGCAGGACCCCGGCCATGTAGACAAAGCGGAACCCCCGCTTCGATAGCTCGCCGGAGATGGTGGCCGTGCTGGCCCGCTTCGCCAGCTCGATAAGCTCTTGGGTGATTTCCTTCTTCGGCGGTACGAGTGATGCCATACGTCCTCTCCTCCCTGGACCTCGCCCCGACATAGAGTTACCCAACTGGGCATGCGGGGTCGGCGCTAGTGTACTGGGGGCCTTGAGAAGGTGTCAACAGCAGCGGCCAAGCGTCAGACCCCCAACCACCCGGCGCCCTGAAGCATGCCGCGCAGATAGGCCGCTTGGCCCGCGTGCTCCGTGTTGTCGTTGATGACGCTCACCATACGCACGCCCACCGTGGGCAGGGGTTGGTACTGCGGCTCGTTGATCTCCACGTCCAGGTCGGCCGGAGCCAGCGTGGCCACGTAGGCCATCGAGCGCTTGTATACCGCGTCGTGGTAACGCAGCAGGGCCGCGCCGTCGGGGGGCCGGAATGCTGCGACCTCCTCCGGCGTGTGGCCGCCGCCCGTGTTCGTCGGGTCGGGCGCCATATCGAAGACCGAGTGCCACCCCTCGCTGACCCAGGCCTGGGGGATGCCTGCCAAGTCCGATAGGTGGTGGTCCTGGACTCGGGTCAGGTGCCACGCCAGCCAGGCGATGGAGTTGCACCCCTCCTTGGGCTGGTAGAGGAGCTGCTCCAGGGTCAGCTCGTCCACCACGTAATGCAGCATGGCCTGCACCCTCTCCAGTCCATCGGCCAAGAGATCTCGACCTTCCATGTCATCCTCCTAGCGTGACAGTGAACATTTGGGCGCGATGCTCTGTCTCGTGCCTGCTCCCTGCCAACGGTCTTACCTTGCCAATATGACGGCGCTAATTTGGCTGTCAAGCATCCGCGTCGCCTCTTCGACTGATACGGATAGTTCTGTTCCCGGGAGACCGTAAGAGTAGACGACTCCAACGAGGTCCCCGCGCCTAAACATGATGAGTTCTATGTGTAGCCGAATTCCTTCGATAGTGGCGTCCAGATAGGCGCCAGACGAGCTCACTCCAACCGCGGACGACTCCAGACTTCCACTGGCGTGGAGCTCGAAACTCTCTTCCCCCTCAGCTTCAGCGAGGAACCCCTGCACCACATCGTCCACAAAAGTGACCGATGACAGTTCCACATCCCACGCTTCGCGTTCAGATTCGCTGACCTGTCCGGTTGCCGCCATGATCATCTGGAAGGGATCTTCATTGACGAATATGACTAGGGTGTTGAAGTAGTCCTCCAATCCCAGTCCTGCGATTGAGAGATCCAGATCTGCTGGGTCTGCTTCATAGAAGGAGGTTGGTAGGCCCTGGAACGCCGCCCGTAGTTCAATCAGCCCGAAATCGGAAGATGCAACCGAGCCAATACCGTCACCTTGCTCCTCAAATAGGGAGGCCAGCGTCGTTGTCGTTGGAGTAGCTCCAGGATGAGCACGATCCACGGTGATGACATATCCGCCAGGAGCGTAAGAGTTTGCGTCATGCACAACCGCAAAGTAGTTCCCAGTGTGGGGCGCTCGGTAGACGACCATCGAATCCAGTCCGAACAGGCCGCCTCCGCGGTCGTCATCTACGATTATCTGCTCATCTAATGCTCCCAGATAGTCGATACTCAGAAAGGTGTCGGCGAGTACAGAGCGCGCTACGACTTCAATGACCTCACCTTCTGTGAGGTGAACAAAGAAGTAGTCAACGTCCCCAGGGAAGTCTATGTTTCCCAAGAGGGGCTGTCCTATCTCGATTTGCTGGCCATCGTCTGGGTCATGAAGGGACGCTAGTCGGTGGCTGCTTGTCAAGGTGAAGTCACCGGGGGTCTCGGACAGGTGAGATACAACCAAGAAGTGAGGTTCATCGTACGCGATGGCTACTGAACCAATCTCTTCTCCTGTGCTGTTATCGTCGACATAGAGCAGCTCTGAAGCAAAAGAGTCGTATACGGTGATCACGCCATCGCTGTTGCCAGCAAGCTCGAATTCGACGGTGGTACCCGACGACTCGTTGATCACGTAGACGTGTTGGGCCCAAAAATTGCGGAGCCGGACATTGTGACGGAGGTCCCCTCCGGATAGAGGGAGGCTCCTGTCGCCCAGTCCAGATGGGTCCTCGCCAGTGATCAGTTGTCTGACACGCGGCTCGATGTCTGAAGACGATGCAGCGATTCCGAAATCCCCTTCGGTGAATGCAAAGCCACTGATACCAATCACCTCTCCCATCGCAGACACAAGCGCCCCACCACTCTGGCCACCTATCACAGGTGCATCGGTCTGCAGGTAGGTGATACCAAGAGACTCCATCTCCCGGACACGAGACAATAGCCCTCGTCCGATTGATGGCTTAGGGAATTCCTCAATCTCTCCCGGGTAACCTATCAAGAATACCTCGACACCGATGGACAGGCTCTCGCCATCCACTAATGCCAAGGTGTCCAGGTCCACATCAATGGGGCCAAGCACGGCTAGGTCTACGAGTAGGTCCCAGCCATGAACGCGTACCTCCGCGAACTCTGAGCCGTCGGGGAAAACGATGCGTGCAGTATCGTATGGCCAAACTACGTGAGCGTTCGTTACTAGGTATCCTCCTGCGGTCAACACCCCACTGCCCGTGCCACTGCGTGTTTCTACAAATGCGATGGATGGTGAGACTCTGCTGAAGATCTCGGCAGAAGTAAGCGGTCTCGGGGGTGGTGGCGGTGTGGGTTCCGGAGTTGGCGTGGGGGTGGGTTTCGGAGCTGGTGTCGATGTGGGCTCAGGTGTCGGTATAGGCTCAGGAGTTGGTGTGGGAGTTGGTGTCGGTGTCGGTGTAGGTGTAGGTTCTGGAGTTGGCAGGGGTGTAGGTTCGACTGTAGGTACGGTTTGACGGTCGTCCGCGCATGCTGCCATAAGGACGGTGGCCATGAGACAGAGTGAGCTAACCCACATGACTCGGTGAGCGAGTCTCCTGGGGCTCCGCAGTGTATTGAACGCGAACGTCATCGGGGTTCCTTCCGGCCTAACCGGGCGTTAGTAGCCCTCCCCCACCCCTGCTTCCGCTTGGCGGGTCTCCTGGCCGAACGGGCAGCCTCGTAGTACCGTATCCACTCCTCCATCGGCGTGCGGCCGACGGCCTCCCCGATCACGTCGAGCGGAAAGTCGTCGAGGTTCTTGAAGCGGACGCACGCCTTCCCCATATTCAGCTTCTTACCGGTGGCCTTGTAACTCTCGACGAACCATTGCTGGCTCTCGGCGTCGGCGTAGATGCCCATGAGGTGGACCGAGACGTAGCTCTTCTCGGACGAGACCGCCGCGTACTGCAGGGGGTGGCCGTTGTACGTCTTGGGGTAGCGGGCGAGCGGCACGACGTAGGAGACCATCCCAAAGTCCATCGTCTCCTCGTAGCCCTCCGGCAGGTTGGCCAGGATGACCTCGCGGACGGCGGACACCGCAGCACGCCGCTCCCGTGTCAGCTCCGCCAGGTACTCCTCGACCGTCCCTGCTCCGCTTTTCATGGTCCGATACCCCCATTGCCGGGTCGCGCCGAATTGTACCATGCGATTAGCGACAGCCTCCGAGTACGGCCCGTACCTTGGTAGAATAGAGGCGATGCGGTCCGGTGTCGGCACGCATCTGGGCGCTGCAGTCCGTTGCTCGTTGCGGAGGGGTGGCCGAGTGGACGATGGCGCCGGTCTTGAAAACCGGAATCCCCTCGCGGGATCGTGGGTTCGAATCCCACCCCCTCCGCCGCTCGCTATTTCTAGCCGTGCCCTCTTGTGCTCCATACCCCCTTGATTCCGTAGCTGCGAATCACCGAGTCTATGCCCTTCCGTGCCCTCTGTGTCCCTCGCTATCCCACTCCAATTGTGGTAATATGTGTGGGAACAGATTTGGCTTCGGAGGGGCTCCATGGCACTCTCGGCGACCCGGGTCAAGGCCCTCACCCAACCAGGACGATATTCCGACGGCGGGGGTCTGCACCTCTACATCAGTAAGGCGGGGAGCAAGTACTGGGTCCTGCGGATCACTATCGACGGACGGCGAAGGGATATAGGTCTAGGAGCGTTCCCCTCCATCAGTTTGGCCCAAGCTCGAGAGAAGACGACAGGCATCCGAGCGGCCGTTGCTGAGGGGCGGGATCCCCTGGCGGAGAAGCGAGCTCCTGCGATGCCGACGTTCAGAGAGGCCGCCCGTGCCGTCCACGAGGCGAATGCACCCCGCTGGCGCAACGCCAAGCACAACGCCGGCTGGATGCAGAGCCTGGAGCGTCATGCCATGCCGACACTTGGCAACACTACCCTGGACCGGATAGACCGCGGCGATGTGCTGCGCGTCCTCACCCCAATATGGACTAGCCGGCCCGAGACCGCCCGGCGGGTGCGCCAGCGGATGCGGACCATCTTCAGGTGGGCCATGGCCCACGGCTTCATCGAGACCAACCCCGCGGGTGAAGCCATCGACGGGGCGTTGCCCCCTATGCCAAAGGTCAACGCCCACCACAGAGCGCTGCCCTACCAGGACGTCGGAGCGGCACTCGAGACCGTGGAGGCCTCCCAGGCCTCTTTGGCCGCCAGGCTCTGCTTCCGGTTTCTGGTGCTCACCGCTGCCCGTTCCGGCGAGGCCAGGAGCGCCACCTGGGACGAGATCGACCTCCAGGGCAAGGTCTGGCGCATATCGGCCCAACGGATGAAGGCAGGCGTCGAGCACCGGGTGCCCCTAAGCAGGCAAGTCCTCGATGTTCTCAGAGAGGCATCGGCTTTGCGGGATGAATCGGGCCTGGTGTTTCCGTCGCCACTGAAGCCGGAGGCTCCCATGTCGGACATGACACTGACGAAGGTGCTGCGGTCCCTCGGTCTGGCGGAGCGTGCGACGGTCCACGGCTTTCGGAGCAGTTTCAAGAACTGGACCCTGGAGCAGACGGATACACCCTGGGCCGTGTCGGAGGCCGCCCTTGCCCACACCCTGGGCAACTCGACCGAGCAGGCCTATGCCCGGTCGGATCTCTTCGAGCGCCGCCGCGCCCTGATGCAGCTTTGGGCGGATTACCTGAGTGACTAATGTCCGAGCCGGTAACTCGGCAGTCAACACGTGCAGGAATCGCAGATAACAGGTCGTGACATCCCATGGTGGGTGACTCCTCCCCGGCCATCGCGGAACCCCATACCACGAGCGAAGTGCATAATCGGGCTGGGGCATAGCTGGACCGACCACCGCAATAGGCATGAGGCTATCTTGGGGGCCCAGGCTCTCTCACTTCCCAACCCTCGCCTGCTCGAAGCCTCTCTAAAGCCCAAGTGCAGAGGGAATGGTCGCGTTCCACAACTCGCCCAAGCTCTATACCAGCCGGACTAAACGTGGCGCAAATCGTTGCATTGAAAGACGGTTGAACTGCCCACATCTTTCCTTCGCAAACAAAAGCCAACTCAGCCTTGGTATCGCTGAACTCAACCATATCGCTATAGACATTTCCGGTAAGCCTGTAGAACTCCATTAGGCCTAGACAAGACCTCAACCAGTCGTCTTCTACGGAGGGGTCGGGAAAAGAGTAAGCTGGCACAACCAACGGACTCCCATCGGTACTACAAAGTGCCACAGAGCAGAGCGTGCGAAAGTCCTCCGCAACATCCTTGGTCATGTCGCGTACGACCGTCATTGTGGCGTTTGAGACGCTTCCAGGTGATTCGAGTTCACCCGCCAGGAGACGTACCCACAAATCTTGGAGTGTCTTGTCGGAAACGTTGATGGCCTCCAGTGTCCAACGGTAGCGAAACTCAGGATTGAGTTCGTCCGGGTCCACCTTCGTCCAGTCCGTTATGCCATCCACCTTATCTAACGCGGCCACGAGGTTCTCGGCCTTCCGCTGACGCTCACTCACGTCGTACTCAACTTCGATGTTGGGGCCTTTGTACCGCTTCAATGTTTGGTCAGCGCGCAACCTCTCCACGGCATCTAGTTCTGCTCTCAAGACCAGGGCACTGTAGCTGCGCAGCACGATACTGCGAGCTAGCTGAGCCGCACGCGCTGCGATAGGCGGGAGAATGCTTGGGTCTTCAGCCATCTTGGGTCACACCTCCGTTGTGTGGCGCTCTCCGAACATCTTGGCTGACCACGACCCTGAAACTCACTGCGCACGCGAGGCGCACGCGAGAGTAGACTACCCGCCTCGAAAGACGCGAGAATGACCCTCGGAACGTTGTGCCGACGCTCGGGGGTCATTCTCTATAAGGTTCTACCCCCGTCGCTCCGGCTAACAGCGCCAGCGTACACGATTGGGCCGCGACCGACAATCGCACAACACGATGGGCCACCACGCCTCACGGAATACAACAGCGACGAGTCCCAGCAGCGTAATCAACAACACCCCGGCTATCCACAACGCTCCCTCGCGGTCTAGCTCTGTTCTGGGCTGAACACCGGGCAAAGACCTCTCGAGCCGCATCCTCGGCGTCCCTGACTGCCTTGGCATCGCCTCCGTGGAGGACACTGGAGCGCACCGGCACCGAATCTCGTGCTCGTGGTGCCGGGGCGGAGTCTTGTACATCGGCACACGGTTCGGGTCAGTCCAATACCCCTTCCTGGGGGACGTGGTAGGCCGTTGCGGTCCCGCTCCCTGGCTGACCGAGAAGGGGCACGAGGCCCCTCACTACTGCGAGACACATCAACCTGAAACGGGACCGCAACGGGGCAACAGGATCAGGTGGCGGGGTAGGCGCAAGAAGCGGCTCTCGATTCAAACGGGGCGGATTCTGCGAGCCTTCCTTGCGGGAAAAACCGTAGCAAGCTCGCCGGGGGACGGCGCGAGATCCCGAGAGGGGGCTAGACTGAGGGGTGCTACCGGCGACTCATTTGCGCATTTCCGAACGAGCCATTTGCACCAAGCCAATCAGCACCTGGGTTATGATTTGAGCGATGAACGCCAGTACGGCAATCTCTAGGGCATCACCCGCCTCTAGGTGAGCGAAGAAGACGAGGGTGTAGGCCAAGACAACAAGGAACAGTCCGGCCTCGCCAATGCGCTCCAGCCGCTTCACGACAATCGCCTTCATCGCACTGCCTCCCATGCCCCGATGCCTCCCGAGAGAAACGGGACTTCCCGAGAGGGGATGAGGGCCCTATACTGTACGCAAAAGGGAAGGCCGCCGGTAGTAAGATTGCACACTGTTCCCGGCGGCCTTGAACGGTGGGAAACCCCCAACCGCTTTCCCACTGTACAGGTAATCGTGGTGGCCCGCAAGCGCTTCCTTCCGAGCCCACAGGACGGGAAGGAGGCTCGTATGCGAAAGAACGAGGTCGCCAGGCTCACAGACGCCGCAGCTACAGCCATGGACCCGAAGCCCTTTCTGGCATCCTTTGGGGTTCTGCTGGTCCTGGGGGCAACGATGGAGGCGCTGCTGGGCTACCACGACCTGCTGCTCCCACTACTGAGCTGGCTACGGTGACGGTCGTGCTGGCTGCCCCGCTCACCTGCACCACCTGGGCGATCACGCAGGCCGTTCGCAAGCGGCTTGGCGCACAGCGCGACGAGGCCAGTTTCAAGGTGAGGTCATCAGCCAAGATGTTCGGAGAGCACCACACAACTAGAGCGGACAAGGCATCGGTAGATGGGGGCTCGGAAACTCGGGCAGGGTGAGACGGGGAGTGTCGTTGGTCTGCACTCGGCACTCCCGTAACCGGAGCTCCCGTCTCTGACACTCCTTGCACCTCTCGCGGGCAGTCCCAGCGACCTCTATCGAGCAGGAATCTCCCGCCAGCTAGAGTCGGGTGTATTTTTGTACTTCGCTCCATAGCACTGCGGCCCGTTGACAAGCCAGCCTCGCTGCGCCTATACTACCGGCCTCATGTCCAACCTGCACACCAACCGAGCCACCATTGCAGCCCCGGCGTTTGCGCTGTGGGCGTGGCGGCATATCGCTCGTGGGCCGGATGTCTTATGAGTAGATTCTAGACACCAACAAGAAGGCACCCACAAGGCCCACTGCACAGACGAAGCGTAGTGGGCCTTACTGTTTCTAGAGGACAGCGCACCTGAGAGAGGAGCGTTGAGAAGGTGATCGGGCATCTCCGGGCGCTCAGAGCGGCCTACCTCGTCCAGTGGAAGCAAACCCTCTCGGGGGTAGGCAGCCTGGGCATCTTCGTCATCTTCGTGCCCTACATGATCGTCATGGGCTGGATTGCCGGCAAGAGCGACAACCCTGCCATCCTGGCTTACGTCCCCGTAGGTGCGATCCTGGCTACCATGTGGAACCTGGGCAGCTTCCGCGTCGGACATTCGCTGCGCGGGGAGTTCTTCAACCAGACCCTGGATCCGATGATCCTCTCCCGCAGCCCCCTGGCGGTGGTCATGCTGGGGAAGGTGCTCGCCATTACGACGGTGGCCGCCATCTCCGCGCCTGTCTCCCTGGTGACCGTGTACGCGGTCTTGGGCGAACTGCCCAACATTTCTCACCCGCCGCTCTTCGGAGCGACCCTACTGGTCACCGTCGCCGCTCTCGTGATCACCAGCTGCTTCTTTGCGCCGGCCTACGTCCTCAGCGGTGGCGCCCAGGGATACATGAACACCATCGGCCCCTTCGGCATCGTGTTCAGTGGCTTCCTCTACCCCATCGGCGTCCTCCCTGTGGTCCTAGAGGCAGTGGCCAGGGTCTTCCCCACCTCCTGGGCGATGCAGGCAGTGGTAGGGTCCATCAATGGCGCTCCTGTGGCCGACGTCCTGGTCAACGGAGCGATCGCGATAGCCCTAGCCGCAGTCTGGCTACTGACGGCGGTCTGGATGTTCCGAAAGGTGGAGGAGCGCATTCGAATCACAGGCATGCTGGGACGGGTCTAGATGATCGCCTTCACACACAACCTGTGGCTGCAGTTGTATCTGGGCTTCAAGGCCCGGTTCGGCTGGGCGACCCCGTCGTCCTACCTGGTCAACGCGGTCATCCGGCCCATGCTGACGGTGATGCTGTTCGGCTTCCTGGGCCGCTTTGCCGTCGACCCGGATCTTGCCAAACTCATCGTCGTAGGCATCTCGGTCAATGCGGCCGGGGTGTTCCTGGCGGGGACGATCGCACCGGCCTTCAACTGGGAGAAGTGGGTAGGGACCCTCTCGATGACCTTCGTGTCGTCGGGCAGCCGCCTTGTCCACTACTTCAGCCGCGGGCTGTCTCACTACCCCAACGGCTTCGTGACCATCTCCATGGGCCTCCTGGGGGGACTGATCTTCCTGGGCGTGGACTACTCCGCGACGAACTGGGTGCCCTTCATCCTGGCTGTTTTCCTCATCGTGACGTCAGTCCTCATGTTCGTGCTGTTCCTCGGTAACTTCATGATTTTTTTGCAGGACTGGGAGAACCTCTACTCCGTAGGCCTCGGGGTCTTCCTCACCCTGACGGGGATCGTCATCCCCCTGTCTAGCATGCCTCTGGTGCTGGAGCGCATCGCCCAGGTGATGCCCATAACCCACGGCTTCCTAGCCCTCAAGGCGTCTCTAGCCGGGGCCAGCTTCGCAGAGGTGCAGGGGGAACTCCTCCGAGAGCTCCTGGTCGGCTTGGGGTACGCGGTGATCGGCTACGCGTGCTTCCGCCTCGTCGAGCGGGAGGTCAAGATTCGGGGAACCCTGGAGCGGGAGCCCGCATGAGCACATCAGGAGACAGTCCGGACGGATTGGGAAGGGGAGAGGAATGGACGTTGTTATGTGCGAGTCACTGAGGCGAGTCTACAGGTCACGGAGCATCCTGGGCCAGGTCCGGGAGACGGTGGCTCTGGATGAGCTGACCATGACCGTCCCACAGGGCGCGGTCTTTGGGCTGCTGGGGCCCAACGGCGCCGGCAAGACCACCACCGTCCGGATGCTGTCCACGCTGCTGACGCCCACCGCCGGACGGGCGACGGTCCTGGGCGCGGACGTTGCCAAGCAGGCCTCGGAGGTGCGCAAGCACATCGGCCTGGTGCTCGGCGGCGACCGGGGCCTGTACGGCCGCCTGACGGGGCGGGAGAACCTGCGCTACTTCGGGGCGTTGAACCACATGGACCCCGGTGTGGCCAACCGCCGGATCGATCACCTGCTGGAGATGGTGGGGCTCGCCGACAGGCCCAAGACCCTGGTGGAGGAGTACTCTCGAGGCATGCGGCAGCGGCTCCACCTAGCCCGGGGGCTGCTCACCGACCCGGAGGTCCTTTTCCTGGACGAGCCCACCATCGGCCTGGACCCCATCGGCGCCCAGGAGGTCCGGCAGATGGTGCCCGTCCTGGCCGCAGAGGGGAAGACCATCCTGCTCACGACCCATTACATGTTCGAGGCGGACTCCCTGTGCGACACCATCGCCATCATCAACCTGGGCAAGCTCGTCGCCCTGGGGAGCCCGACGACCATCAAGCGCCGCTTCAGCAAGGTGGTAATCACCGAGGTGACACTGCGAGAGGCCAGGGCGGGTCTCCAAGAGGAGATCACCGCACTGCCCCAGGTCAGCCACGTCGACGTCGGGAGCGACGAGGCGTTTCAGAAACTGACGGTCCACAGTGAGACTGGATCGGACGTGCGCAGCCGCATCGCCGATACCGTGGGCGAGGACAACATCGAACGGCTGGTGGTACGGGACCCGACCCTGGAGGAGGCGTACATCAGCCTGCTCAAGTAGCGGCAATGCTCGGAACATTCGTGAACAACGGCGACCACCTCTCCCCGAAACCTACGTGCCGGAATAGGGAGGGACAGTTAGTCATGGCGGGACGGAGGACTGCACTGGACCAGAGTCAAATGCTCACGTACTACGACAGATTCGACGAGGGAAACCGGCTTGAACGGGGCAGTGGGTTGTTGGAGTCTGCTCGCATGCGCGAGCTCATCCAACGCTTCTTGCCTTCACCGCCGGGAGTGGTACTTGACGTAGGAGGGGGCCCCGGCAAGTATTCGTGCTGGCTTGCTGAGAATGGCTACGAGGTCCATCTCAGTGACCCCGTGGAGAAGCACGTTAAGCAAGCATGTGAAGCTTCTGAGTCGCAGCCCCTTCACCCTTTGGCGAGCGTGACCCGGGGCGATGCACTCTCGATCAACCACGGAGACAACAGCGCTAATGCCGTGCTCTTGATGGGGCCTCTCTATCACCTGACTACCGGAGAACAGCGGCTGACAGCCCTACGTGAGGCTCACAGAGTGCTGAAGCCCGGCGGTCTGCTGATTGCCAAAGCGATCAACCGGTTCGCCTCGCTGCTCAACGGTCTCGCCAGAGGCTATATCGATGACCCTACCTTCGTCTCCATACTGCGTCGGGATCTAGAGGACGGGCAGCACCGCAGTTCCCCCGATGGCCTCCGCTACTTCACAACGGCGTTCTTCCACATGCCGGAGGAACTCAAGTCCGAGGTGCTTGAGGCAGGATTTGACTGTCGATACCTCTGCTCAGTGCAGGGACCAGGACAGCTTGCCACCGACCTTGAAGGGCGCATGTCGAATCCAGCGAAGAGAGCCCAGCTACTCGACCTGATTCGTCTTGTAGAGCAGGAAAGGACTCTGCTAGGAGTCTCCACTCACTTTGTGGTTGTGGCTACCAAACAGGAGCACCAACAGTGACCACTCCAACCGAGCTGAGGACGGAGCGACTGGTGCTCAGGCCCTTCAGGCTATCCGACGTCGATGAGGTGCTCGAGTACGCGAGCGACCCACTGTGGGCCGAGTTCTACCCGCGTCCATACGGTCGCGGGGCTACTGAACACATGGTGGCGCGGGCGGTGCTCGAGTCGTGGGACCGTAACGCCAAGTTCGCTATCGTCCTCAAGGACCGCTTAGTAGGCCTCGTCGACCTGACCGTCGACCCTGAGCACCAAGCAGCCGAGCTGGGCTTCGACCTGGCCAGACCGCAGTGGGGACAGGGGATTGCCGCTGAGGCGGCGGTCGCGGTTATCGATTGGGGCTTCCGCGAATACGGGCTCGCGAAGGTCTACGCCCGCGCCGACACTCGGAACACGCGTTCCCTACGGGTGATGGAAAAGCTGGGAATGACGTACGAGGGGACGAACCGAAGTGCCGAATTCCTGCGGGGTGAACGTTGGGATGAGGCCACCTATTCCGTGCTGAGGGATGAGTGGAGCGGGCCTGCCGGACCGCTGTCGTCCGTCTCCCCACCTCCCCTTCAGCAGTACCGCACGACCCATCGCGATGACCTCCCCCGGCTCACCACCGCTCGGCTAACCCTGCGCCCGTTTGGCCCAGGGGACGTGGACGACGTGTTCCAGTACGCCAGGGACCCTGAGTGGACGGAGTACCTTCTCGATGCTGTTCCCCAGCCATACACTCGGCGGAAAGCGGAGGAGTTCGTCGCCGGCAGGATGATTGCGCCGGGAACGGAGTTCTCATGGGCGATAGTGCTGGATGGCGCCGGCATAGGGGGCATTATTCTGACCGTCGACCCGAAAGAAGAGACAGGAGAGGTCCACTACGCTCTGGCGAGGCCGCATTGGGGCCGAGGCCTTATGGCAGAGGCCGCTCGTGCCGTGGTTGATTGGGGGTTTGAGGAGCTAGGTCTCCAGAGGATTGGGTCTGACACTGACCTCCGTAACCGGCGCTCCTGGAGAGTCATGGAGAAGCTGGGCATGGCCCGAGAGGGAGTGCTGCGAAGCTGCCGCAAGGACCCACGGCCCGGTTACCCTCGGATCGATGTGGTCCGCTACAGCGTGCTGCGCCAGGAGTGGGAAGCAGGCGGTCGGCACCCAGGGCGCACGAGCTTCTCTTTGAACAGCTAGCCCAATGCCCCTTCCAGAGTCCCGCGGCGTCTCAGCCACCACTCCGAAGCTCGGAACATGGCGTAGCCAGCGGTTACGTAGGCGATTCCCACAGCCGCCTCGATGAGAAGGTGGTCTCCTACTCCGGTGCTAGAGCCTGCGAATCCCGCTCTGAGGGCTTCCAGCCCATGGGACAGCGGCAGCACCTGACCCACCAGGCTCAGGCCTCCCGGAAGGAGCTCGATGGGAAGAATCACGCCAGTCAGTCCTAGAATCAGCCCATTGGTAGCTGGACCAATGGTGAAAAAGTCGCGGAACGCAATCGCAAGGGTGCCCACAAACAGGGCGAAGGCCCCGCACGAGAGAGTGACCACCAGGGCTGACTCCATTACTACGATCCAGTTTGCTCCTTCAAACGTCATGCCCAGGATTAACCATGCCGCTAATAGGGAGCTCAGAAAGCTGAAGATGCCGTTGGGCAGATGCATGACCCCTCGGCTCAGGAAAAGTGCAAGCCGGTTCCCCGCCGAAACGAAGTTGACGGATAGGGTGCCGAATCCTCGGTCGTAGGCCATCGACTGGATGATTCCTCCCTGCAGGATGAGCGGGATCGAGTAGGCGCTCATGCCGATGATGTAGGCCTCAGCAGCCTCGATATTCTGGGCATAGCGGCCCACCAATCCGAAGATGGCGACGAAGAGCATCGGCCGGAAGACGACATTGGAGACGTACCCCATGGGGTTCAACCACATGAAGAGGCCCCTGTAGGACAGGAGAGACTGGAGGAAGAAGTTGTGCAGGGCGCCTGCCACTAGTGCCTCCCCAGAACGCCGGTGACTCGCACCCGGTGCTCAACGACCCTGAACAGGATGTAGGCCAGCCCCACGTACGCCACCGTGAGAGCAAGTGCGACCAGCCAGTCCTGCGCCAGGTCCCATGTCGATGAGCCCCCACGGACAGCCCCAATCACCGCGTGTATAGCCCAGGAGGTCGGAAGGAGCCTGGCCAGCAGTTCCAAGCTCGCAGGCAGCAGGGATGTCGGATGGAGAAAGCCGCTGAGGAGTACGCCCAGCGGGGTGATGGCATTGAAGAATCCTGGTCTGCCGCCCACGAGGACGTAGATTGGGGAGAAGATGAAACCGCAGGAGACGAGGGAAAGTAGGGCCACAAACAGGGAGGCCAGGAGCAGCGGTAGGCTGGCCACGTCGATGGAGTGTCGGGCCACCGCTACGACTGTCAGGAAGGCAGCGACAGCGCTGAGGGCGCTGACCGCGGCCAGACCGACGGCTTTGCCCAGCATGACGAGGATGAGAGGCGTTCTGGACAGAAGATTGAGGTCCAGCGTCCCATCGAAGACCTCGGAATTCACCAGCCATCCCATGCGCTGGATGAGACCGTTCCAGAGCGTGAGCAACCCTGCGCCGACTGAGATGTAGGCCAGGACCTCCGGCTTGTCACCCACCCGAGCTACCCAGGCTAACAGCGCGACCATCGGGATCGACAGGATCATGACCGGAATGTAGTCGCGTTTCCCGAAGATGATCTTCCACTGGAGTGCACTAACGGTAAGCAGTGCTCGCACGTGGCCCATGGGGAGACTATACTGCATCGCAAAGCTGGATGGAGAAACGCCAACCGTTCTGCACGCCGGAGGTTGTGGATGCGGTGTTCCGAGAGCTGAGTGGTGAAGATTCAACACATGGACGACGACCTTGCCGCTTTCCTGAGGCAGCTGACTCCCTTCGCTGAGGAAGTGGTTGCCTGGCCCCCTATCAACCTGCGCTTGGCGTGTTATCTGACTGAGAGAACGCCTCCCCGCACACACATGACATCCGCACGGGCAGTGGTGATCAACGGGGACAGAGTGCTCGTCGTTCGCGACCCGAGCAACCGACACATCTTGCCTGGTGGCAGACTCCAAGCCCATGAGGGGCCCGAAGACGCGCTGCGACGGGAGGTGCTTGAGGAGACCGGATGGAGCCTGGAGTGTTTCCGTCCAATCGGGATACTGCACTACACCCACATCGACCCCATGCCGGAGGGCTGGAGCTACCCGTACCCTGACTTTATCCAGATCGTGTACGCAGGCAGTGCAGGTGAGTACCACCCGGAAATGAAGGAGGTGGATGGCTATGAGATAGGCTCCGAGTTCCTACTGCTTGCTGATGTGCAAAGCCTGTCTCTGAACATGGGACAGCATGTGTTCCTGGACACTGCCGTTGGACTGAGGATGGTCGATTGCCCCAAATCGGACCGTGAGGCTGGCTAGCGTGACCAAGCAGCTCTACCTGGTTCGCCACGGGGATACGGAATGGACCGCAGCCAAGCGACTCCAAGGTCAGACCGACGTTCCGCTGTCATCGAAGGGTCGACGACAAGCTGAAGAAGTCGCGCGGCATCTGGCTCAGGTCCGGTTCGATGCCGCCTACACGAGTGATCTTTCGCGTGCACTCGAGACAGCTCAGACCATCCTTGCAGACCACCCCGTTTTGCTCGAAGTCCGCAGGGGTCTGCGTGAGATCTCAAACGGCATCTACGAAGGATGGTCAATTGCAGCTGCATTGGCGGCCGATCCACGTATGGCGTTGACTTCTGACGATGGGGCAGCGGCATTGGACTACGCTCCACCCAAAGGCGAGAGCATCCGCCAGGTGCTCCTACGTCAGCGAAGGGTAGCCTCGGAACTTATGGCATGCGGAAATGGAGACTGCATTCTTGTCGTGGGCCACAACTGGGCGCTACGATTGCTGGCGTCCGAACTGCTCGAGCGAGGTTCTCAATGTTTCTGGAAACTTGAACCTCCGTGTCCTGCGAGCCTGTCAATCATAAGGCTCGACGAGGGGTCGGCGTTAGTCACCCTCTGGAATCAGACAAGACACCTGGGAGGCTCGAGATAGCTAGGGTACCATGCACTGGAAACCTGGGGATCAGATAGTTCAATACGAAATGTGGGGGCAGGGCATTGGTACTGCCCGGCCCGTGTCGGTCGTTGAAGACGCGTCGACGCACATCGCTCTGTACTCTCACCCTGCCACTCCGATAGTCACACGTGGGGTTGAGAACCGCAGAGCGCTCGGATTGTCCGAGCGGATTGAAATAATGATTCGAATGCTTGACCCCTGTCTGGGAGAGTTCAACGAAGTGACATCACCGGAGAATCATGTCCTGACTCTGACTCCCTATGGCTCCTGGCATTCGATAATGTTGTTCTGGTCGTCGCAGTGGGAGTTCAAGACCTGGTACGTCAATCTCCAGTCGCCGCTCCGACTCGTCCGTCAAGGAATCCAACTTCATGATTGTGTGCTCGACATCGTTGTGGGCCCGGACATGTCGTGGGCATGGAAGGACGGGGAGGAATTCGAGGAGCTCGTCGACAGAGGCTTCTTCGATGTCGATCAGGTCTCGTCGATACGAGCAGAGGCATCCCGAATGATCCGAACGATCCAGAGCAGCGGACCGCCATTCTCCGCCGGATGGGAGAACTGGCGGCCCGACCCAAGCTGGCCTGTGCCGAAGCTCCCAGGAGACTGGTTCGAGTTGGGTCGGGAGTAGGCCCGGCTAGCAGGCGATCGACCGTTCTCTCGGCGAATGTTCAGAAGAGTGGCACTTCACGAACCTAGTCCAGAAGGCATTCGCTCCTCGTTCAACAGATCGAGGCCAGGTATCCTGAAAGGTGCGTCATCGTCTCGGATTCGACGACCTAGAAGGAGGTCCTGCACCCAAGGTCTCCATGGATTCGTTCTCTTGGGCAACTGTCTGAGGTGCCAGATCTGGGGTAGGATACCGGAGAGCAAACATGGCGTTCGTTGAGGTCATTGCCAAGCTGCAAGGACAATCGTGTTAGCTTCGACAACCAACTACCCATAGCATTGGCGATCAGTTGCTTGAGTCCCCGAAGCGTGAACAGGAGGCCTTGTGGACGACCAATCTAAGTTGAAGAGCAAGCTGAAGGCCCAATGGGAAGCGATGGCTGAAGACTGGATCAGCCAAGTCGAGGATGGCACGACCTCACACCGGGAGGGCATGCTCGACGGGTGGATGCTCCACGCGGTTGGAGACGTAGCACATCGCAAGGTGATCGACCTCGGCTGCGGCGAGGGCCGCTTTTCCCGGATGCTCGCAGAGCGTGGTGCGCTGGTGACCGGTGTGGACCTGTGCCGTCCCTTCATAGAGTACGCCACGAGCCATCGTATCGCCGGCGAAGCCTATCTCATCGGCGACATGGAAGACCTCAGTGACGTGCCCAGCGCGGAGTTCGACATCGCTGTCTCGTACGTGACGCTTGTCGACGTCTCGAACGTGCGGCGTGCGGTGGGTGAGGCCTTTCGAGTGCTCCGTCCCGGCGGGCGATTCGTCGTCTGCAATCTCCACCCGATGGCCTCGGCGAGTCCCGGCTGGATCAAGCAGGGCGGCCGGAGGCTCCACTATCCGCTGGACCGCTACTTCGACGAGGGTGAGCGCACCATCCCTCTGGAAGAAGACCGATTCTTGGTCAATTTTCATCGGACGTTGTCGACACACTTTCGCGTGTTCTTGGACGTCGGGTTCGCAGTCGAGGGCCTCCGAGAGCCGACGCCGACCGAGGAGCAAGCCAGACAGTACCCGGTGGTAAGCGACAATCTGCGCGTCCCAGACTTCATCATCTATATCCTAAGCAAGCCCTGAGTGACCCCACCATGAGCTCCCACCTTCGCCTCGGAGCTGTCTTCGCTCCTCGCCGAGGAAGGCGCCTCAGAAGGGTTGGTCCACGCTCTATGTCGCGTGTGTTCCCCGACTGTACGTCGAGCGGACCTCTAGACCCGCCACTCGTGTTCCCTCGGTACTGCTAAAGCGCGCCTGCCTTCAGTCGGGCCTCATCGAACACGAGTCCGAGTCCGGGCGCATCAGGCATGACCAGGCGACCCTCAGCATTGATATGCGGCGCCTCCTCGAACAATGGGAACGTCCACGGCATGTGCTCGACGTACAGCCCGTTGGGTGCTGCCGCCAGAGCGTGGCCCAGCACCTCAGGGGCCAGATGCGTCACGACGGGCAGGTTGTGTGCCTCCGCCATGCGTGCAACTTTCATCCACTGGGTGATTCCGCCCACTCGCATCAGGTCGACCATGACAATGTCGACGGAGCAGGCCTCCAGCAGGTGTCGGAAGGGTTCAATTCCGTAGTGGTACTCTCCTGCTGCTACAGGCGTATCAAGCGCGTCCGCGATGCGGGCGAGCCCCGCGTAGTCCTGAAAATGCGTCGGGTCCTCCAGCCAGAAGACCCCATATTCCGTCAGCTCTCGACCAATCGCAATAGACTTGCTCACGGACCAACCCTGATTGATGTCCACCATCAGGTCGACGTCCTCGCCGACTGCCTCGCGCATCGTTCGCAGACGGGCCAGTTCAGCTTCGGCGGTTGCCTCTGCACCCATGCGAAACTTCATCGCACGGAACCCCTGCGATATGAGCCTTACAGCAGTCGCGGCCAGCGCATCCAGGTCATAGTGCCGCCAGAGGAATCCACTCGCGTAGGTGGGCACGACTCCCGAGCTTGCTCCCAAGAGCTTCCACACCGGCATGCCGAGATCCTTCCCACGGATGTCCCAAAGGGCCACATCGACGGCCGATATTGCCCGCATTGCGAGACCGGCCGGCGACCCTTCACCCACCTCCTCGAGCAGTCGCCCGATTGTTGTGTCGGCCTGGTGCGGATCGCTTCCCACAACGATCGCTGCTACGGCATCGACGACCTCTTTCAGTCCCTTCGTCAAGAGCGGCGATGCGAATCCCGCGTAGGAGACGCCTTCGGTCCCGTCGTCGGTCCGCAGCTTGAGCGTAACGAAGTGCGCCTCATCCCGCGGTGCAGACGGTCCGGGCTCCCTGGGAATGCGTACAGCCCTCGTCTCGAATGACACAACCCTCATGGGACGCCGAACCCTCCGATCAAGCTGAGCCCCATGGTAGCAGAGCCTCGCAGTCCCTGTTGCCACGCAGACAGCTTATCGGATGGAACACCCCCCAGCCCGGTGGCAGACTCGCCACCTATGCTAAGATGCGATGGCGTACTCCTTGTGCATTGCAGACGGTCATCCGAAATGACAAATGACAAGCAAATCGGGTTGCTCTACGAGGCCTGGGCAGACCTTGATCGCGTCATTGACGGACTGGATGCTCCAACCGCCACCCGTGCGCTTGAAGGGGGCAGCTCCATCGCCTGGGCAGTGGCTCACGTTACATCTCATCTCGATGCTTGGATGAACGTACGGTTTGCGGAGAAGCGACCTCACCCAATCATCGGAGACCCGCGTTTCAAGCTCAATGGAGAAGGGGTTCCAGAGAGGGAGTGGCGGTTGATTCTTCGTTCTGTCGGGGAAGTCCGAGACACAGCGAAGAGTTACCTCGGAGGTTCACCTCCCATGGATACCCTGATCCCCTATTCTGGGTCTCTCGAATACCTGAGGGCCTCAGGAATTACTCTTCGCTATGCGATTCTCCGCATGTCGGCTCACCACTACTTCCACATCGGTGAGATCTCTACTAAGCGCGACCGCCTAGGGCATTCAGTGGGCGACTACCCCGGCCGTCTCCGCAGATGCCTCTAGTTGGCGTTCTGACGACAAGAAGGTACCCACGGGGCCGACGAGACAAACTGCAAGAGGAGGCCAGAGAAAAGCATATCTCTTTGCTATTTCACGAGAGCGTAGCAGTAGAAGTCTCGCGGCTCAGAGTTTACGTTAGGGTGTATGCTCCAGCGCTTGAGTAAACCCTCTCGAACCATGCCGAGCTTCTCCAAGACTCTCACCGACGCAGCATTGTCAACATCAACAACGGTCCAGATTCTCAAGATTTGAGGTTGACCTAGCGCCCAGCCTACGAGAGCCCGCGCTGCTTCGGTCGCGTAACCCTGGCCCCACTCAGACCGGGCCAGATGGTAAGCGATGAGTACCTTATAGTATTGTCGCCTTTCCTCCTCGGCACTCAGGAGGTCTCCCTCTCTTGCAGAGGCTAAGCTCATCGTTGCAAGACCCATGAGCTTGTGGTCTTTCCGGCTCTCAATCACCCAGGCGCAGGTCCCACCTTTCCCCACGGAATCCAAGAGGAGCGAGAGAAAGGTTTGGGTCTCTCCGAGGTCCCTATGTGGACGCCAGGGTAGGTATCGGGTGACCTCCGGGTCGCTAGCATAGCGCGAATAGATCGACGGGGCATCTTCCATTTGAGGGCTACGCAGGCGTAGACGTGATGTTTCGAAGCTGTCCGGTGGACGCGGTACAGATGGTATCAATTCGTTGCTCCTTTGCAGGACCGCAAGCCCCACGGCATGCTGCAATTCTGGATCTTGTCGATCCTTGCTGCCCATTACTGTAGGCCCTAAGCGACATCAATCATACTGTTGCGACTGGGATGAGGGCCAGCCTAGCGGCAGGCAATTTCCAAGAGAAGACGTAAGGGGGCACTGACGCGGTTCTTCGTGTGGCCTACGTGACCGTTGGGTTCGTCATGTTCCGAGTCTCGGAGTAGTGGCTAAGGCGCTGTGAGACTCTGGAAGGGGTCCGTAGCTAGGCTTGGGGAACCGCCTGCGCCCATCAAATTGCCGAGCCCTTGGAGGAGGTCAAGTCGCCTACCCGGGAATGGATTTGGTCACCACCGACCAAGGCTTCTCAGCGGGCTAGCGCGGCATGAGACCCGTGTAGCGGGCACGCGGCCTAATGAGCGTCTGGAGTTCATATTGTTCTAGCGCTTGGGCAATCCAGCCCACAGTGCGCGAGATGGCGAAAATGCCTATAGCCGAACCAGTCGGAAGTCCAAGGGTGTTGCTGAGGGCAGCAAGAGCGAGGTCGACGTTGGGGCGTAGACTGCTCAACTTGCTCATACTCTCGACGAATGCGTGGGTGACAGCGAGTTCCAGCGATCTTGGGTAACAACTGTCGAACCGTTCTAGGAGTGCGGTACATCGAGGATCACCGAGTGGGTATAGTGGGTGATGAAAATCCGGGACAGTCTCACCTTTCTTCAATTTCTCTTCAACAATTCGGCGCGCATCGTTTGGGTCTGTGGCTTCGCTGAGCATCGACGCTACGCGCTCCGACGAACCGCCATGCCGGTAGCCTCGCAGTGCCCCCAGCCCCGCCATCACGACCGCATGGGGTGCAGCGCCAGCGGAGGCCACGCAGCGTGCAGTGAACGATGAGACGTTGAGTTCATGGTCTGCCAGCAGTACCAAGGCCATGTCGATGAGTGCACGCGCCTGGGCATCCCCTGGCACCCAGGCGTGTTGGAGCGTTTGTGCCACACTCTTGTCGTCTGAGTTCTCCAGTCCGCCGTCATCGTCGGTCGTGGCGACCTGTGCGAAACAAGCGGACGATTCGCGCTCCTGCACGAACGACGTTGCCCGGAGTTAGTACGTAAGCAGCAGGGTCCTCTGCCAACGCCAAGGGGAGGATCACTTGGAACCGTTCAACAGAGCAACGCTGAGTCACCCTCAAACCCCCAGACAAACAGAACCAAGGATCTTGAAGCTGAGGCCCGTCTTGGCTCCAGAATGTTGGCAGACGAAAGCTGGTCTATGACGTAGAATGGCTGGGTCGCGAGCGAAGTCTCCTCTATCTTGATAATCTTGACAGGAAAGCCATGCCGAAGTCCGTTCTAGCAGATCAATCGCTTGATTTTCCTCGGTGGTATCAGGACGTTCTGTCAAGGGCGGAACTTGCCGATAACGGCATGGTAAGGGGGACTATGGTTATCCGCCCTTATGGCTACGCCATCTGGGAGCGGATGCAAGGAGAGATTGATGGCCTCATCAAGGCGACAGGAGCTGAAAACGTCTATCTGCCGCTACTCATCCCTCAGAGCTATCTCCGCAAAGAAGCCGAACACGTGGAGGGCTTTAGCCCCGAGATTGCCGTCGTCACGCATGCAGGGGGCAAACAGCTTGCTGAACCGGTCGTCGTACGTCCCACCAGCGAGACCCTATTCGGCGAGGTAATGGCTAGATGGGTCAAGAGCTACCGCGATCTTCCCCTTCTGCTGAACCAGTGGGCGAACGCGGTGCGATGGGAGCTTCGTCCACGCGTGTTCCTCCGTACAACCGAGTTCCTCTGGCAGGAGGGACACACCGCACACGCCACCCAAGAGGAGGCGGCCGGCTACGCGCTGCGGATTCTCCTCGAAGTCTATCAACGATTCTTCGTCGACACCTTAGCGTTGCCGGTTCTCATCGGCAGAAAGACGATGCGAGAACGCTTCGCCGGAGCGGTAAACACGCTCACGTGTGAAGGGATGATGCGCGACGGCAAGGCGATGCAGATGGCGACGAGCCACGAATTGGGTCAGATATTCTCCAAGGTGTTCGACATTGCCTACACGGATGCCAGTGGAGACCGGCAACTCGCATGGACGACCTCATGGGGGAGCTCAACCCGTATGGTCGGCGCCATGATTATGGCACACGGTGACAACGACGGCCTCCGGGTTCCCCCTCGAATCGCGCCGGTTCAGGCCGCGGTGATCGCGGTTCGAGACGACGCCGAATCCATGAGCAAGGCCAGGGCATTATGTGACGAACTGATCGGTAGCGGCGTACGGGCCACTTTGGACGACAAAGTGGACGTCAGCTTTGGTCGCAGGGTCACCGGATGGGTATTGAAAGGCGTCCCCGTCCGCATCGAGATCGGGCCTCGCGAGCTAGCTGAAGGACAGGTTGCGCTTATTCGCAGAGATACGAACGAGAAGCAGTTGGTAGAGTTTAGCGCTGTGCCTGTGCTAGCAAGAGCCCTGCTGGAGGATATCCAATATTCGATGCGAGCGGAAGCATTGGCGCGCTTGCGTAGCAATACGGAAGATGCCGACACTCTCCAAGAGGCGGTGGAGATTGTTGGCCGGGGCAGGTTTGCCCGGCTACCACTGGAAGCGCTCGGCGGTGGCGGTGAGGCCAGATTGGCTCGGGAATCGATAACGGTCCGTTGCGTCCAGAGCGCTGAGGGAATTATCCCAGACAGCGCATCCCAGAATGGTCTCTTCGCAATTGTTGCTAGGTCCTACTGACTGAACGTGATCTTAGTCGCCAGAGACATTCGCCCTTAGTCGAGAGGACTCACTGCCACTAGTTATGTAATGCTAGCAAGGTGTCATGGCTTGCCGGTGGCTGGGAGACCACGATAAGAAGGAGCACAGATTGGATACTGCCGACATCCTCTCTCAAGCAAGAGTCTTGTCGCGGGCTAAGCGGGCATGCTCTTACTATCGAGTCGATTTGCATGTTCACTCCCCCCACTCCTCTGACTATAGCGGAGACAGCCGCGTCTCGGCCTACAAGTTTGTATCAGACTTTGTTTCACGCGGCTACCACCTGCTGGCTATTACCGATCACAACACTGGCTCATATGTCGATCAGGCCATTGCCGCGCGAAATGAGATCGCCACCAGGGAAGGCAACAACATCACTATCCTACCCGGAGTTGAGCTGTATGCCTCGCCGGGCGTGCATTTGTTGGCGATCCTTCCTGAGGGTGGCTCAGCAGCCATATCGGACTTGCTATCTCGCCTGGGGCTACCAGTCGAACGGCATGGCGACACTAGCGCCTTGATCTCTCAGTCAATTGAAGAGATTGCTCGGATTGTTCACCAACGTAGAGGGCTACTAATCGGAGCGCACTGTAGCTCAACGCGAGGAATAGTGAAGGAACTCGACGGCCAAACTCGGCTTGAATGGATCAGAGCAGTGGACGCACTCGAGATCAACTCGGAATCGACAGATGAAAGCATTCACAAGACGATCGACTACGTCACCAATGAGCTAGACGTTTCGGTTCCTTTCACATTCGGGTCGGATTCACACAATTCCGCTCACGCGAATCAGGGGATGTGGGTCAAGATGGCACAGCCATCGTTCACATCACTCCTACAGCTTATCTTCGAACCCAGATTGCGAATTAGTCGAACCGAGCCCACTGCCGCAGCACATGGTCGCATCGTTGGCTTTACAACCACACATGGAATCTATGGAGGCGAACGATTCCGGTTTTCGCCTCACTTGAATGTGATTCTTGGAGGGCGCGGAGCCGGGAAGTCAGCTGCAATAGACTTGCTGAGATTCGCCTTGGAAGCAGAACCTCGCTCAGACGGAGTCATCAACAAACTCTTCGCAGATCGGATCGCGGGCTTCTTGCAGATGGCGGGCGAAGTGCTGGTAGTGGTCGCCGCCTCGGACGGGAAGGCATACGCCATCACCCGATCCGGCGGGTACGTGAAGTCTGGTCTGCGAGGCGCTCTGAACCTCACGGACCGAGCCAGAGTCTACCAGATAGCGGGCGAGAACCTAGTGCCGAGAGAACTGCGACCGCTGGACGTGCTGGCCGTTGAGTTCTATGGCCAGGGCGAAGTCGCTCGACTAGCTGACCGCGTTGACGAACAACTACGCCTTATAGACGAGAACCTCGACCACTCTGGAGCCATGGCAACTATTGCAGAGTCCGAGAGCGGTCTCATGGAAAGTGAACGTCAATTGGTCGAGTACAGACAGTGTCTTGAGGAGCTCCGCGTTGAGGCAGCCGATCGACCTGACCTCGAGCAACGTCAGCAACGTCTTGCCGAGTCCCTCGCTGACCCAATTTTTGCTGATCGAACAAGATGGGATCGCGAACGAGCGTGGGTGCAGGGAAGACAGGATTGGGTCAAGAGCGTTCTTGATAGCTTGCCAGAGTCAATAGCACCCAACACTGAACTGCCAATTGACATCGAGAGCTCATCTGCAAAGGCCGTGCTTCAAAAGGTGCGAGAGACATCAGACCGAATCCTTGAAGTTGGTCGACGTCATCTTGATAGCCTCCGCGGGGTGGTAGATGAAGCCGTGTCTGACCTCGAAGGTCACAGAGGTGAATGGGACACAGCATTCGAAATCGCGGAGTCTGAATTCCGTGCCCGCCTCGCCGAACTTGGCGCTGCTGATTTGGCCGAAGCCGCTGCCGAGAAGCGTGGCGTTGAAGAGAAACTGGCCCACATCGTGGGCGTCGTAGAACCTGAGATCTCTCGTATAAGAGTTGCAATGGCATCACTCAAGGGTGACCGTGCTAGGCTTCTCAAAAAACTCGAAGATGCCCGGTTGGCCATTGCTCAGTCTCGTTCCGCCTTTGTCGAAGAGTTGAATGCAGGGCTTGGTGGTAATGTGCTGGTCGACTTATCCGGCCGTGACACATCGCTATTCTTTGGCGCCGTCGATGCTGCGCTTCAAGGTTCAGGCATGCACCACCGTGAAGCTCAAGTTTCACTAGCGTGTGAGATGTTTGGCCCTGCGGAATTCGCCAGGATTATCCGCGGGGCTTCAATCGACCAGTTGACAAAGATCGGAATCACGCAAAACAACGCATCACGAATGATGGGTCCTCTCAACGAAGAAATCCTGTGCCAGATAGAACGAGTTGATGTTCCCCCGTTGCCAAGCATCAAGATCAGGAGGGAAGGGCAGACCGAGTACACAGATCTCTCCTCACTGTCAGTTGGAGAGAAGTGCTCGGCCATACTGTCCATCGCCCTTTTGAGCAAAGGCAAACCCTTGGTGATAGACCAGCCGGAAGACGATCTCGATCATGCGTTCATAATCGACTCAATAGTTGAAGGTATTCGCACTGCCAAACCAATCCGACAGGTCATCGCCGCAACTCACAATCCAAACATTCCAGTTCTTGGCGATGCTGAGATGGTCTTTCGAGTCGCGCGACAGCCAGGTAATGACATTTGCCAGGTACGGACTTCAGGGGGCCTCGAGCTCCCCCAGGTCACCGCGGAGGTTCAGAGTCTTGAAGGAGGCGCTGACGCGTTTGAGCGGCGGCGTCAGAAATACTCAGGCATGCCCAAGCAGTAAGGTGGCGGGAAACTTGTCTGCGTTGTTCTCGAAGGAGGCAAGGGACCGAGCGACGGATCAGTCTGCGGAGATCCCGTGGCTGCGGCTTGCTGGACTCCTTCGCTGGTCTGAGGGACGGTTGTTCAGCGCCACCCAGGTAGCACGCGGTAAGCCTTTTCCCGACGTGTTTCTGCACGCTGCAACCACGATGGGTTTTCCGCCGGCGCAGTGTGTCGTCATAGAGGACAGCAAGGCAGGAATCGAGGCTGGTCAGCGAGCCGGTATGCGGGTCTTGGCATACTCTCCCGGCTCGGCGCCGGTGCGGCTGGGGTGGAGCGCTTCACCGATATGACTTTGCTACCGTCGTTGCTCGGACTTCAGGATCGGTAGCAGGGGTTTCATCCCCTCGCGTTCCATGCCCATGTGCGCTGTCCCTCGCAGCACGGGAGGTCTTGCAACCCTTTCTTAGGGCTCTCAGATCAGTCCAGAGCGTGGTGGGCAAGTGAGGTCCTGACCAATTCCGTAATGGCACCGTAGTCTACAGCCGCGAAGTCGCTTGTATCGATGCGAACGAGTCCTTCGCCGACCGTTAGCGGACCGTACCTTCCGTAGTTGTCTCGCAACTCTACGACGCGGGCATCAACGCTCACAAGCGCACGGTGCCCACCGTGTCTGCCCGGGGAGGACTCCCGTACGGCATAACGCCGGATCACGGTCGCTTGATCCGCATGACAGTGCAGTTCCAAGACCCTGAAGTCATACTGCTCTCTCATATGGCTCAGCCATAGAATGCCCGGGTCGTACCAGAAGGCGCACTCGACGACGAGTGACTGTCCTGCCTTCACACATGACTGCACGAGCATGTCTAGAAGCGCAAAGGCGGCTACCCCGAGCCTCTTTTGACCATCTTCGATCGCCTTCACCCAAGGTGTCGTAGAGCGTCTCTTTGAGCGCGTCTTTCTCGAACACAGCGATGGGCAGCGCTGGCGCCAGTCGTTGTGCCAAGACCGTCTTGCCGCTACCGGGCGGCCCCGAGATCAGTACGAGTAATGGCTTACTCGCCAATTGTTTCCTTCCGATGTGGGCCTTGGAGTCGTTCGATAGCGTACTCTCACAACAGGCAGTATCTGGAGAGGGAGCGGCTTTCAAGGGACATCATCAGTCATGCGGATTCCTGGCAAGAAGCGCCTAGTACTTTCGTAGTAGATCTGTAAGCCGGGCCACTACCTCCCTGGCCTCCCGGGGTGGCCGTTGCCAGACGTTTCTGCCGAATATGAAGCCAGTAACGCCCGCCTTGAGACCGGCCTCTGCCTTGGCAAGGAGGTCGGCATCGTCGGCCTTCGCGCCACCGGAGAGCATTGTCAATGACCTTCCAGATGACTTCACTACCATCGCCATGGCCTCTTCCGGGGTGACGTTGAGGTTGTTGTATGGTTTGGGGGCCAACCTATCCTTCTCCGGATCGACGACGGGCAGGTTCAATTTGATGACATCCGCGCCCAATTCACAAGCTACACGTGCGGCGTAGTCAATGGCCCAGAGACTTTCTCGGCCAGCCTTGCTGTCAACGGCTCTACCGCGCGGGTATGCCCAGACGATAGTGGGCATCCCCAAGCGGTCCGCTTCCTCCCGAACCTTCATGAACTGCAGGAAGTCGCGGTCCTGCGCGGGAGAACCGACGTAAACCGTGTATCCGATGGCATCGGCACCGAGGGATACTGCCTCTTCAACAGTAGCAGTCAGGGGGGAAAATGCCTCGTCGTCTGCAGGAATCTCCGTCTTGCCGTTTAGCTTTATCACCAACGGCACCTTGCCGGCAAAGTGTTTCATGTACTTCTTCGCCAGGCCATAGCTGATGGCAATCGCGCTAAAGTTGGCCTCTTGGGCGAGTTCCAACTCATAGACGGGGTCTGCGCTGGCGGGGTTATCGAAGAAGTCCCGGGGGCCATGTTCCAGTCCTTGGTCGACGGGCAGCATGAGCAGGGTGCCGTTGCCCGGTCCGTGATCGTAGAGGAGCCTGTGCAGGCGAGCCCGTTTACCAATGCTTAGGTCTAGATCATCGAGCGAGACCCGAGTGTTTCTAATCGTTGTGGTTGCCATGGTTACCTCTCTATCCCGTAGCGTCTAGTAGGCATGCTGCCACGTATCATATCCCAATCCAGAGGAATCGTTCCACCGGAGAGCGCATCTTGTGGAGGGCTTAGCGGGACTGCGATGTAGCTGTCGCATGGCATAGGGGACGGATTGACGTGCGAGGTTTGCGAGTCAACGCTTCAGACAACGATGTTCCTGAAGAATTCAATCTCTGAGTGGCAGTTGACTCGACTCCTCAGACCGGTACATCGATGGTAGTATTGGGCCTCATGGGCACCCTATCAGATCAGGGATGGCTCCGGTGGCAGTACCGGGACTCCTCCAACCTAAGTGCCAGGGCCAATCTGCATACTCGCTTCAGCACGGAGGAGTACCCCTGGTTTCATTGGGTCTTCGACCGTTTCGACATTCCGGAGAACGCGTGTGTACTTGAGCTCGGATGTGGCACCGGACTGCTGTGGCTCGAGAATCTAGTGCGAGTACCTGCTAGCTGGAAAATAACCCTTTCCGATGCCTCTCAAGGGATGGTTCACGAAGCTCAGCTAAGTCTATGTCACGCCGGACCGCAGTTTGCATTCGCGAAGATCGATGCCAAGTCGATCCCCTATGAGAGGGACAAGTTCGACGTGGTCATCGCTAACCACATGCTGTACCACGTTCCCGACTTGGGCAGGGTACTGTCCGAAATCCATCGCGTACTAAAGCCACAAGGAATCCTGTACGCGACCACAGTCGGGCCAACACACATGGTCGAACTGAGAGAGCTGCCTGAAGACATGGGTATTGGAACGTCGTTCAGCGGACACCAATTCAACCTCGACAACGGTGCAGGCCAGTTGGGCAACTGGTTCCCCAGTGTCCAGGTCGAACGTAGGAAGGATGCCTTGGTTGTGACAGAGGCAGCGCCACTGGTTGAATATGTGATGTCTTATGCACAACCGTCTGATGAGAGAACAGTTAAGCTGCACGCCTATTTCAATAGACAAATTCAACTCAAGGGTGCGTTCCGTATAACAGCGGAAGTAGGAATCTTCAAGGCGGCCAAGCTATCGTAGCCACGTTGCCGGACATAGAAAAGCAAGTGGACGGAGTCTTGGCAAGCTCAACCCAGGACCATCCCAATTGTCCGGTGGCAGGCAAAGTGGAGCACCGGGTGCCTCTGAGTAGGAGTGCCGCCGCGCCCTGATGCAGCTTTGGGCGGATTACCTGACGGGCTGATCTCGAGAAGGCTGAAACCGTTCAGCCGGAAAGAGGTTCTGTCCTCCCCAGCTATCCCCGGTGACCCCGTGCCATCGGCCGCGACTCGAGCCACGCCATAAGGTCGCACTCCCTCCACCTGACGGCCGCGGGCCCTACCCTTACCGGGCGAGGGAACTCTCCGTCCTGCATGGCCCGATAGATGGATGAGCGGCTCATCCCCGTTATCCTCTCGACTTCTCGACGCCTCAGCAGTCGGTCATGCATTTCTCAGCTCCCGTAGGTAGCGTTCGTACCCGTCGAGTCTGAGGGATTCCGAGCGCTCCACCCATGCCTCGTAGCGGGGGGTGGGCGTGCCCCTGGAAACCGTTTCTCCTCCCCTTGGGCCATGGAGTACACACAGCCTTCCGACATAACGCGTCCAATCGAGGAATGTGAGTCGGTATAGGGAGGCCGGAAGCACGACGGAGCAAACCGAGGCCAGCACCCTAAGGAAACGGGTGGAGCTCCCTGAATCCCTTGGGGGAACTCCTTGCGCTCACACCCTCTGCTATATCACCTGGTGGCCGCAGGGAATTCGCTCAAAGGAGGCATTGCCGAACTGAGGAATCAGGAGCGCTCGGTCCCGATACGGCACGGCTACGACGCACACCTTGGCCAACCGCCCATGCCAGACCACAGGCCTCGCTGCCACAGTGAGATCATCGTTCTGCCACAGGTCAAATCCGCTTACGCGTTCCACACAGACAGGTCTGCCCGTCTGTACCACACGCTCCACGACCGAGCCAGGAACAGGTGGCCTGCCTCGGCGGGGTAGCAAGTCTCGCAGATGCGACAGAGGTCTCCTCTGCAATCGAAGTCTGTAGCCTGGTGTTCGTACCACTACAGCGGCCCGGAAGTGTTCTAGTAGGGGGGGCTCCCTCCACAAGGACAGCTCCTCCGCCTCCGTTCGCTCGAACAATACCGCGAGCAGAGGCTGCTGTCGCATCACTTCAGCCAGCCTGATGGTGAGCGAGGAATAGGCGCGTCCGTACGCCCTCTGCAGGGCCACCACGTCCAACCCCGTGGCCTCAGCGAACAGGGAGAAGACAGCTGGCTGCATCAGAGCTGCTGCTGCAAACTGGTCGGCCTGGCGGCACAGGAGCCTGCAGCGGGGAAGACCGACATGGGGATAGAGGTCGGCAACTCGTTCTCGGATGATCTCGTAGGTCTCGTGCAGAAGCGTGTGCTCTCGCGCGGCGACGCCGTCGGAAGCATCGTAGCCGATGAGGTAGGACCCATCCCTCGTCCCCAGGTGATAACCCCGAAGGCCACCGGTCTCCTGGGCTGAAACGACAGTCCCGATGCTCGCCCTCCGAAGCATTGCCCTGATCTCTTCCATGTTGGGAAAGGCGGAGAGGCCGAAATAATTCACGAAGGCCCGCGCAGCTCGGGCAGGATGAAGGCTCTCCCTTGTGCACTCTTCATCCATGAGGTGGTGACAGAAGCCGTCCAGGGAAATGCCGGTCATGCCAGGAGACGCTTTCCGCTGTATCGCTGGTAAAGCTCCACGATGAAACGCTTGGACTCGACGGAGAGGGGGCCTCGGGGCCGAGTCCCCACCCGGAACACCGGATCCGACAGCACGTACTGGTAGGCCCGTTCCACCTCCGTTGCCTCATCTACTGCCGGTTCCTCCCCCTCTCTCTCCAGGTATCCAGCTTTCCTGAACAGTTCTTGGACGCCGACTCTGTAGAGCGCTGCCAGTCGTCTGAGCAGCTTCGGCCCCGGCTGGCGGATGCCTTTCTCGACCTGAGATAGGTATGCGTTGGAGATGCCCGTCAACCGCTGGACCGCCCGGAGACTGGTCCCGCCCCGGAGCCGTCTGAGCATCACCCCGATCTCTTCATCCATCGTGAACTCTCCGCGAAATGCTGTGCCCACGCGCCCCAGTCTTTCGAGGTCAACAGTTGGTCACGAATTGTTACATTCGAGGAAGCACTTAGTCAAGGGGAACAGTAGTCAATGCCTCTGTCATGTTGCGCTGAAACATGCATTGCTGTTAGACTCCCGCATTACAGAATATCCGTTCTATCTCTAAGGCGGTGTATTCCCGTGGTGCCACTGCTCTATGGAGATGCGGCCTGGCATTCGGAAGTGGTCGGTCCCGTGCGGCAGCTGAAGGAGGGTGATGATGCCCCGTCGACGCTCTGCCCAGAGAGTAAGACTGAAGGCCGAGGCGGTCTGGCATCCCCTCCAACGCCTCAATATGACCCAGAACGACTTGGCCCGTCTCTTGGGCATCTCCTCCGGTCACCTCTCCCGCCTCATCAACGGAAGGCGATACCCGTCTCCGTCCATGCGAAGACGTCTCATGGAAGCGCTGCACTGCACCGAGTTTGAGGAGTTGTTCGTCGTGGTGAGCAACGATGCGTAGCGGGCGCCCTCCTTCTCCCCATCTGTTCCCGCCCGGTGTGGCGCTTCTGCCAGAAGACTTTGCCGAGCGTCTCACCGTCATCAAGGAGATCACCGGACTCTCCTGGGCAGGGATGGCAACGTGCCTCGGGGTAGACAGTCGGCAGGTCCTCCGGTGGCGCCGTGGCGAGTGGCCCAATGGTGGAGCGATGCTGGCGCTGGTGGACCTGGCGACACGCGTGCCTGAGGGCCTGTCAGCTCTCCTAAACGAGGACCGGATCGTCGTCTACCGAAGCCGCAGCTAGAAGCCAGTGGAGCGTCGGATGCGGGAAGGGGGCGTGGCCTCGAAGGACGCCCGAAGAGCCTTCGAGGCAGCCAGGTGCCTTGGAGTGCACAGGGACCTGGCTCATCAGGGTGTGGAGTAGCGACATGGGTCGCAGACAGCAGTGGGTTTATCATGTAGAACCATCGCAGTTTCCCCCGGACTTCCCTGACCGCCTGGAGCGTTTCAGGGATGCCGCGAGGCTGTCTTCGAGAGGGCTGGCTCGACGCCTGCGGGTGGACAACCGCATGCTCCGGCGCTGGCGGAATGGGACGAAGCCTGACCCGGGCCACCTTGTCGCTCTGTTTAGCCTCGCTGCCGAAATAGGGCATTTGCACATTCTGCTCCCAGCAGTCGGGGACCACCCGGATTCAAGGGTCGGGAGAATATGCAAGGACGAAGTCTGTGGCGATCCGCTCCCACGCCAGTAAGGCAGAACTCTGGCGGATGCCATTCTTCCGGGTACTTGGCGTCTAGCCAGCTCGACTATGCACTCGTCCTCAAACCGAAGCCGACCGCCCTGAGAACTCTATGCTCGGTCGTCTCGTTATAGGCAGTTGAGGGAGGGAAACCCGCATGGTCGCATCGGATTGTATTCATCTGCAATAATGGTTGCGTATTGTTCAACCTACGAACTGTCCTGATTTTGAGCACGAAACAGCATGACTAAGGCTCCCGGATTTCCGCCTTTGGCCCAAGTGCGAGGCTCTCGCGGTTACGGGAAATAGCCGTTCACTTGCATGACCGAGTTGGAACGAGGACATCGACTGCAAGCCTCCGAGAAACTCCAGGTCAAGGCCGTCTTCCACTGGCAGGCCATCTCTACGGCTGACGTCAGCTAGGATGCGCTGGCACATCATCGCCAACCCGGTAGCGGGCACGGGTGATACGAGACTGTGGGCGCCCCGGTTGGCTGAAGCCCTGAGAGCACAGGGCGATAAAGTTGAGCTTTCTTTCACCGAGGGAAGCTCCAGTGCAGAAACGTGGGCGCGGAAAGCCGCCACCGAGGGAATTGACGGGGTAGTGGCCTGTGGCGGCGATGGCACCGTGCATCAGACTCTAAACGGGCTGATGCACGGTGCTTCCGGTCGTCAGCCTCCCATCCTAGGCCTGCTACCTATGGGACGATGCAATGACCTGGCCCTTGCTCTTGGTATCCCACGCCGCAACCCGATGCAGGCTATCGAGGTGATACGTGCAGGCAGTCGTCGCACCGTAGACCTGGGTCGCGCCGGCGGACGCTACTTCTCCATAGTATCGTCTCTGGGATTCGATGCCGAGGTGAGCGCCTACGTGGATGAAGGTAGGCACCCTGGGTTTCTCAAGGGCACCATCGCCTACTTGTATGCCGTGTTGGTCAAGCTCTTTCGCTATCGCGACGTCATGGTGACCCTGAAGGGGGACTTCGGGGAGTATCAGGGCCCGATCTTCCTCGCCGCAACCGGCAATGCGCCCTATTACGGAGGCGGCATGAGAGTGCTCCCTCAGGCCGACATGGCTGACGGGTGGCTGGACTTGTGCTTGGTCAAGTCGGTGCGTCGCGTTGAAGTCGTCCTGATGCTACCGCGTGTCTTCAAGGGGGGCCATAGCAGCCATGCCAAGGTGTCGATGCACCGGGTTCGTCGGCTGGAGATTGACTCGCCCGAACCCTTGTGGCTCTGGGCAGACGGAGAGCGATTGGTCCAGCTACCGGCCGCCATTGAGGTAGTGCCAAGCTGTCTGTCGGTGCTGGCTCCCAGCGATGTTGAGACTGTGTGTCACTGAGCTATCCCACCACTCCTCCTCTCAGGCGAACAGCCCCAGCCATTTGTGTGCAAGCAGTCCCGAATAGGTGGCGAGCATACCGATACCGACCACAACGGATAGCCACAGGTCGGCCATGGGCCGCTCGGTGTCCGGGAAACTGACCACATAGTCGCCGTACTCTGCTCTCTCCCTCACCTGCCTGACGGCTCGCTCGTGATAGAGGTCCCAAACGTTGACAGTCAGAAAGATGACGACGGCGGAGATGAGCATGGCAAAGACGTCTACAAAGAACCGGGTGTACGCCAAGCTCTCGTCCGGGCGAAGGAGCAGAGCTACGACGATGGTCATCCCAGCGAAGATCACCAGAGCGAAGAGCTCGCCCAGGATTACCCCTAGCTGCTTGGACCGCACCAGCGTGTCCAGTTGGGCTTCAGCCTCGCTCAACATCTGACGCGCCTCCCAGTCCTTGGGACGCGCCCTGGCGATGTACCCTCGTAGCTCCGTGTATGCCTCCTTGAGGTCGGTCTGGCTCTGAGGAGCGTCGACGCGCGCAGCGTATTCGCGCACGTTGCTGTTGATGACTCCTTCCTGGGCCAGCCGGTCCAGCTTTCGGAAGACACTGAAGGCGTATGCCTCCTCGGAGTTTGTGCGCGAGACCAGGGATGCCACCCGGAAGGCCAGCAACAGCGTGAAGATGGTTGCGGAGAGCGCAATCCACGTGAAATAGGCGCCTACGACCCACTCCGATTCACCGATACCCACGAAAGCATAGATGTCGTCCCGAAAATAGACGAAGGTGCCGCAGGCTCCCAGCGCGAGGATCAAGGACTTGAAGCCCCACCGGATCTCGGCCTCGAAGCCTATGAGCAGGTTCGCCGTTATGAGGGCCGCGGTGCCGATGATGAGATAGTCGCCCTGGACCACGACAAAGGAGAAGGGCAACAGCCATAGCAGGCTGAGGATGGGCCGGACGTGGTCGATGGCGTTGATACTCAGATCGTGCGTCGTCAGGAGCGCCTTCCTCCAGGCAATGCCGGCGATGGGGTGGCTGAACGCCGCTCCGAGCATGATCAGCAGAAACACGTTGGTGGGCATGCTCTCGCCGGCATTCAGCCCGATCAGCAGCTGAATGGGGATGACCGCCGTAGCTGCAATAAGTCCGCCCGCCGTTGCGCTGAACAGATTGATGGACTCCCTGGAGTACCCGGCGGACGTTGTCTCGTGCTCAGCCAGTTTCGCGGTCAGTGCGGCCCCCCACTTGAGGCTGAATCCGTTCAGCGTGGTTATGAAGGCCGAAGCGCCGGCCAGCAGCAGCCCCAGGTAGATCAGCGAACTCGCGGAACCGGTCAGGAACCCCTTGGCGCCTTCCTGGCTGAGAATGATGAAGGTGATGCCGGTCAGGCCCATCAGCATGAAGAAGACCGTGGCAGGCCGGACCCGTGCGACCGCCGGGTTGCCCATCGCATCCCGATGGGAGAACCACAGAACCAGCAAGTAGAGGATAGGAGTTAGCTCCATCATCATCGTTGCGACGGCAACGTCCAGGTGCCTGATGGACATGGCGAAGAGGACCACATCGAAGTACGCGAACATGACCAGCAGGATGTTGGGGCTGAACACCCTGCGGGCCACAATTTTCCATACAGCGAGATTGAAGAAGAGCCCGGGGAAGAGCGCCGCTAGGAAGACCGTGTAGGCGACCGCAATGCCGCTGCGCCAACCGGCGCCGAACAGGAACGGAGTATCGCTGCTCCCGGACAGCATCACCGCTAGGGGGATGAACGAGTAGCCTGCGGCGGCGAGAAGCATGAGCCATGCGCTTTGCGCATTGTGCCCTTGGGATCCGGACGTCGAGGAGTTGGTTGTCATATGCTCGGTTTAGTCCTGACTCACTGTTAGCTCGGGTTGCCGTGGCCTCACGGTGGAACTCTACTGCGGCGACACAGCTTGAGCAGTACTGGTGCTCTGGACCACTCTCCCTCCAGCGCGGCCGCGGACGAACCAGACAGGGTGGAGCGCTCCTCGGAGTCTCCGGTTCCCTTCTCCGAGCTGCAGGCCACCAGCATAGACAGCAGAAGAAGCGCGGCCAGGATGGTCACAGGCCAAATCAACTCCATCGTCTTCAGTTGGAATCCACGATAGGGTGAGGGGCCTGGTCTGGCTACTGGGCAGCTCGGCTTCACCACTCCTCGGACTCCTCGGCGTAGACACTGTCAGGCAATCGGTAGTTGATTCCCCTATCATCGAAGGTGGAACCTGCGAGCAAGTTCCCGAATCTGTTGAAGCTGCTACTTGCCCGATGACCGGGAACCACCTTGCTCAGCACGCGGTCAAGACGCGTCTGCATTCGGAGCCACCAGACGACTCCAAAGACGGACACCTCTGGGTATTCCAGGGAGTCCGCCGTCTGTTTTCCGATAAGTCCGCTGGAGATGCGGTACACGTACCTCGCCAGGGTTCGGCGTTCTTCAGGAGTGGCCGATCCCGCGATCAACGGTGCTGAGTTGATCAAAGAGTTGGTCATCGCCTTAGATTCGAGGCTGGGGTCGGGCTCACACGCAATGCCAACGTCGTATAGCTTCAGGGCTTCCTTTCCATCCCGGAATAGGATAGTTTCGGGAATGCCCATCAAATGCCCGGTATAGCGCCACACATCCATGAAGCTCTTGTACTCTTCCTCGTTGTAGCTGGCTCCTAGCGTCTTCATGTGTTTCAGCAGCCTCGCCGAAAACGCAGCGATGGCGAAACCCAGATGTGCGGAGCTAATCGGCGTTCCCCATTCTGCGGCATCCCACTCCCCAGAGTCTCTGAGAAGGCGCCTCAGTTGCGCATGAATGATCCTAATACGTACCGACAGCTTCCAACCGTCCCCGTCTCTGTGTAGGCCTCCGGGCAGGAAAACCTCCGTCATGTGCCGGATGTTTTGACCCAACCGCCTGACGCCCCTGTCACGCACCCGTCCTGTGAGCATGAAAGACTTGGCGATATTCGTCGCAAGACCCTCGATCAGGACGCCGGCCACAAACGCCATCAGGACCGTGTATGAGTTCCTGTGAAACATGCGGACGCCCTTTTCGAACGACTTGTAGTCGAGCCAATCTGGCGGGGTTTCCGAGGCCTTGAAGAACTCTCGCAGCGAGGCTAATGCGCCCTTCAACTCCTGACCGCTGGTGTCGTTCATGCCAATCTCGATGAATCTGGATGCGTCTTCTCGGTCAATCTGCGCTAGATCTTCCACCATCGCCTCGCCCAGCGGGTCGCCGATGAGTGTGTGGGCGATGTAGTTGGACGCCATTTCCGGAGCTATGGCGTACGCCTTCTTGTAGCCCGACACATAGTCGGTCGGCGTGTTCGCCGGCAGACCCGCTGTTTCCTCGGGTTTCATTCTTCCCATTCCCAGGCTACGACGCCGTTCCCCAAGCCGGCGGAGCTGCTTGAATGAAGTGTCTCCGCGTTCGAAGCTTCGGTGATTCCTGGCCAGAGACTCACGGTTGATGTCTGGGCCGGCCCCGCGCCGATGTGCTCTGGGCTAAGAGTGATGCCGCTCTGCTGGAGGGCGACGGTCCCGACGTTGATGAGCTCAGGGTCGATCACTGGCCTTCCTCTGTGTAGAGCCTGTAGCCTCTCCGCATGAGGTAGTAGTCCAGGTCCTCCTCGGGCACACACAGGCGCGTCGTCCCGTTGGCGCCGCCGATGATGTTCACGCAGCCGGAGGGAGTGTAGCTGTAGGTCGTCGTCGTAGACGGCTGTGGCGTACTGCGAGGCTTGCGGGTCGTCTCTGGTTCTGGAGTAGGCGTAGGCGCGGATGCTGCGGGAGGCGTGGACGACCGCTCACAGGTGTTGCCCAGTCCATTAGGCATAGGAACCAGGTCGTAGCCTTCCGCGCAGGTCGTGGAGTCGTTGAGCCCGAAGTTGTCGTCGATGCACTGCAGCCACCCATCCCCATGCTCACAGTCGGAGAGGGTCAGGGCCTCATAATCAGGCCCCCCAGCAAGGGTCAGCATGGCGACTATAGCGAGTGCTGCGAAGGCCATGAGGGTGCGCATCGGCTCGTAGACGTCGGTGCGAAGACGGATGGCCTGCCCGACTATAGGAAGCTCCGGCGGCCCGCCCCTGACGGAACGCCGAGCCGTGAACCTCCCTTGGCGCTGGGGTGAGTCAGTCACTTACCCATACCCGCCTTGGGCTAAGCCTCGCAGAAAGCTTGCACAGGCTGAAACGCTTCTGCGAAGCCGTCCAACGTGAATCTGGCACGAACCCTGCCTTCCGGATGCGCAACGGCTTCAAGAGCTCCAGTATCGGCATGTATCTCAAGGTGATCGTGCTCCTAGAGCTTCTCGACAAATGCCCCATCGTACTCCACTGTGCCGCTATACCAAGGCTGTATCCATGTTCGCCACTCGTTGGTACTTCCCAAAGAGTGTCACGTTCCGCCATCGCTTGAAAATCCCAAAGGAAAAGGACCAGGATTTCATCCCGATCGGAGCTGTGAGTGTCCGGCCAGACAACATTTGCGAAATAGAACTTGCCACCGCCTCGGTAAGCCATGCGTGGCCGTGGGTTCTGGCGTCGGCGTGGCTCCTGATGGCGGCATCTGTGTCGGTGTGCGGGCATCGGCCTCAACCTCGAACCGAACATCGCTTTGCGCATCCCTGAGCCCTTCGCTCTTGAGATATGTTTCTAGCACGTATCATCGCCGGACGACCGACAAGCGTGTGCCGCCTCGACGAAACCCAAGGCCTATTCCAACGAATCCTACCGCAGTGCCATTTCACTACTATGGAATTGTGAGCGAATTAGTGTGTCAATATTGTTTCAGACTGCCGTGGTCAAGTAGAATGCGGACTGAGGACTCCCGCTGGCGCCTCCGCCGCGAGGATCTGGGAACATCGAGGGATCCGGGGAGCCGGACGCGGAAAACGCGGGGATGGCTAATCGATGGTCAGGTCGCCCCGGCATGTAGGGCGGCGAGGGTTCGGGCGCTTCTCGCTGGCGCTGGGCCGCTCTGATGTGGGCTGCCAGCTACACTGGCGAGGATGGCTTGACCGCGTGGTCGGCGCCCGCAGGTTCAGGACACTGGCCACGCCGGGCTCCCCAGGCTCCGCACGGGTCGTAGTTAGCCAAGCATCATGAAAACTGCAGGCACTTCCTCCTCAGGTTGAGCTTGGCCCGTAGCGCTCCTCCAGGATACGGTCGACGGCGGCGAGCTGGTCGGGGTCTGAATGGGGGACGAAGGCGGTCCGGATTGCATCACGCATCGACGGCGGTGCTGACCCGGAGGAGAGTGTGTGGTATAGGTCGCGAAAGGCCGCCCTAAAGGTGGTGTCATCGGTGCCATGGTAGAGCGCATGGACGAGCTGCTCGCCGAGTCCGTATTGGCAATTGATGTATTGGCGCCTGTATTCGTCATCACTGCCGTGGTCGTCTAGGTCTGCAGGTTGGGCCAGCCGCAGAAATTCCACAATGTTATCGGCGAGCTTGCAGGGGTTCTCCGGGTCGACGTATCTGCTGTTGTGAAAGACTGGACTTAGTTCCCCCTTGACTATGTATTGCAAGAATTCGGCGGCCCCTTCGCTCAACCAACGTGGGGCCATGCGCGAGTTCCAGTAGTAATGGGCCATCTCATGGGCAATGGTCCCACGGACCCCGAGCGCGAGCGAACCCTCAGGTCCGTGTTCCTCTTGGTATATCTCCGCATGCGTATAGCGGAAGAGTCCTCCAAGAGAAGACTCGTCAGGAGGGAGGAAACGGAATTTCACGTGGCCCGCGGGGAAGGGCACGCCCATGAAGTCCTCGATCATACGGACGGACCGTTCAATCTGGTCCATGGTAGAGATATGGCCAGGGACCTCTCGCGTGATGGACAGCTTGGTGTCGCCGCCAAGGGTGAGCACGATGGTTCGCTCCTCGTCCAGCGGCGGCTGCGCCAAACGCTGGACGGGCGCCAAGTCCTCAAACCAAGCCAGAAGCTCCTCCCGGTATTGCTCGGTGTCTCGCTTATACCTAGCGTAGTAGACAGCGTCTAGGCTTTCGTAGTTCCCTTGGAGGGACTGGTATTCTAGAGAGAGCCCGCTATGCTGGGCTTCAAGCCGGCGATGTTGGTGTTGCAGCAGGGCCAGCCTGGCCTCCGTCCCCGCCAGGGAGGCCGCCATCGCGGCGGCTTCGGCGGACAGGTTCGCTATCCTCGCGTCGCGCTGCTGGATGGCTGTATCCAGTGCTGTTATGGTCTCCTTCCCCTTGGTAACCTCCGCGTTGGCCGCGGCCACCGTCGCGTCGGCTGTGGCAACCTCCGCCGTCATCGCATCGATGTTCGCGTTGGCCTGCGCCAGAGCATCGGACAAGCTGGCGGTCTCCGTCCTCGACGCCTCCAGCGTCACGGCGGTCTGCCGTAGGTCTGTGCGAGTGGAGTGCAGGTCGGCGTTGGCCTCCGCCAGAGCATCGTTCATGCGGGCGTTCGACTGGACCAGCTCAGCGATGTCGCTCTCCTGGTCGGCGACGGTTGCATGTGCCCTTTGCAGGTCGGCGTTGGCCTGGTCGAGCTTTACGGCAAGATGAACCGCTCCAGAGCCGACTAGCCCCAGTGCCACGATGACGAGGGCGGCAACGAGAGAGCCTTTGCCGATGTACATGGACAATCTCCTCTATGGCAGAGTCTCGCACGAGATTCCGTATCTGTCGCGGTTCGGCGCATCCTGCGAACACGGCGGGGGTGGGAGTCTCGGGGGGTCCCGCAGGGTGGTTGGTCTCGTTGATCAACCGCACCTCGCCTTCCTCCGGCGTGGTGCAGGGGCGGCCCCGCCGCTTGGGTGAAGCGACGGGACCCCCTGCGAGTGCTAGGAAGCCTGGGATGGGGAGCGGGGGACCACGACCACCCCAGGCCCCGCATGCCACCTAGCCGAACACGCGCTCGAAGTCGTCGTCGGACATGAGCAGCATCCCAACCATGTCGATAATCGACAGGATGGTGGTGATCAAGGCGCCGACGAGGGTCAGAGCGAGGATGAGGTAAACGATGCCCCCGACGTGGCGGCCGAGGTAGAACTTGTGTGCGCCCAGGCAGCCCAGGAAGATGGCCAGCAGGATTGCCGTCGCCCTTTTCTTCCTCCTCACCATGGGCAGGAACGGAAGATGCACTGCAGGGTAGATGGCGACGGCCCTGTCCCCGGAGGCCAGGAACTGCACCGTCTGGCCCCTCGTAGGGTCTCTTCTCACATTCCAGTCCGCTGCACCAAACCGGTAGCAATGCCCATCGCTGTCGATGATGGTGCCGGACCTACCGGAGCAGTCCTGTACTCGTCCCTCCATACCAGGCCTCCTTGTGTCACCCGGTCCAGGATGCAATCTCGTTCAGGACGTTGCCGATGGCCGCCTCATAGCCGTAGTACAAGAGGGCCAACCCCGTTAGGACCAGCGCCAGGCCGATCCACAGCAGAAACCGGCCACCCCGTGGCACTGCACCCTACGCAGTGCCACCAGCACGTCTCGCATGTCACCTCCCCACTCCGGGTCGGACCGGGGCACGGCCTCGACGTCGAAGAGCGGCGCTCTCTGGCCCAGCGACTCCTCCTCCCGACGCCGGCCTGGACAGCCCAACTATGGCCGCGTTCTCCGAGGACGCCATCGCCAGCCGGTACTCGTCGGCCGCAGAGCCTTAGCCGATCGATGGCCCCCGCTTGGCACCGGGGTCATTCAGGCCGCCCTCTTGCCGGTGGATGTCAGCCGAGCGCAGCTTCATTCGCAGAAGGGCAGCCGAACCCTGGGGTCGTCGAAGTCGTTACGGGGCACGTCCCGCCATGCACCGGGTATGCACCCGCTCAATTCGTTGGAGCGGATGAACACCCCCTGAAGGTTGGAGAGGCTGCCTAATTCCGGCGGGATCTCCCCGGCTAACTGGTTGTAGGAGAGGGCCAGCCCCTCCAGGTTGGAGAGGTTGCCCAACTCCCGCGGGATCGCCCCGCTCAGCTGGTTGTAGGAGAGGGACAACACCCTCAGGTTGGAGAGGTTGCCCAACTCCCGTGTGATCGCCCCGGTCAGCTGGTTGCCGGCGAGGAACAACTCCTCCAGGCTGGCGAGGTTGCCCAACTCCGGCGGGATATCCCCGGTCAACTGGTTCACGGAGAGGCTCAAGACCTCCAGGTTGGCGAGGTTGGCCAGCTCCGGCGGGATATCCCCGGTCAGCCGGTTGTCGCGGAGGCGCAGCTCTCGCAGGTTGGGGAGGCTGCCCAGCTCCGACGGAATCGCCCCGCTCAACTGGTGGTGAGAGATGTCCAGCCGCCGAAGGCCGGAGAGGTTCCCCAGCTCCGGGGGTATCGCCCCTGTCAACTCTCCAGGGTAGTTGCGGTCTCTGTCCCTGTCCCAAGAGAGGTCCAACTCCTGAAGGTTGGAGAGGCTGCCCAGTGCTGCCGGTATCTCCCCGCTCAACCAGTTGTCAGAGAGGTCCAGGGCTTGAAGGTCGGAGAGGCTGCCCAGGGCCGCCGGTATCTCCCCGTTCACCTGGTTGCTGGAGAGGTCCAGGCCGATGACGCGGCCATCGGCGTCCGTGGTGACGCCATGCCACTCTCCCAGGGGCGCGTCGCTCAGCCAGTTCGTGCTGTCAATCCAATCCTCCGCGCCGCGGGTGGCGTCGTAGAGGGCGACAAGAGCATCCCGGTCAGATGCGCCGCCGCAGAAGAGCAGGCCCATCTCGTCCACGTCGCCTTCCACGTTCCGCCATCTGGCGGGTATGCATCCCACCAGTCGGTTGCCGGCGAGGAGCACCAATTGAAGGCTGGGGAGGTTGCCCAGGTCCGGCGGGATCTCCCCGGTCAACTGGTTGAGGGAGAGGCCCAGCACCTGCAGGAGGCGTAGCCGGCCCAAGGCCGCCGGTATCTCCCCGCTCAATCGGTTGCCGCCGAGAAACAGCTCCCGGAGGCGGGTGAGGCTGCCCAGCTCCGGCGGTATCTCCCCGGTCAACTGGTTGTTGTCGAGGAGCAACAACTCCAGGTTGGAGAGGTCGCCCAGCTGTGGGGGTATCTCCCCGCTGAGTCCGTTGCCGGAGAGGTCCAGGCCGATGACGCGGCCGTTGGCGTCCGTGGTGACGCCGTGCCATTCGCCCAGGGGCGCGTCGCTCAGCCACTTCGTGTTGTCCTCCCAATCCGGGCCGCCCGCGGCGCCGAAGAGGGCCGCAAGAGCATCCCTGTCGCCGGAGGGCGACCCTCCGTCGGAGGCGGCCGCGGCATCGCAGAAGGGGAGACCCAGCTCGTCGAGGTCCCAGGCCGGCACGCCCCGCCATGCATTGGGGATGCACCCGCCCAAAGCATCGTAGCCGACGAGGAACACCCCCTCAAGGTTGGTGAGGTTGCCCAACTCCGGCGGGATCTCGCCGCTCAAGATATTGAAGCTGAGGTTCAACCACCGCAGGTTGGAGAGGTTGCCCAGCTCCGGGGGGATCTCCACGCGCAGGTAGTTGCCGCGGAGGTCCAGCCTCTCCAGCCTGGAGAGGCTGCCCAGGCCCCTGCCCCAGGCCGTCGGTATCTCGTTGACCAACAGGTTGGTCAACTCGTTGTTGGGGAGGGCCAGGCCGATGACGCGGCCGTTGGCGTTCGTGGTGACACCGTGCCACTCTCCCAGGGGTGCGTCGCTCAGCCAGTTGGTGTTGTCGCTCCAGTCCGGGCCGTTCGTGGAGTGGTAGAACAGCACGAGCACGTCTCGGTCGGTGGCGCCGCAGAAGAGCAGGCCGGCTTGGGCGGCGTCGGTGATCTCCACGTCCCGCAGCCCACCGGGAATGCACCCGCTCAACCCATTGCCGCGGAGCCGCAGGTTGAAGAGGTTGGCGAGGCCGCCCAGCTCCGGGGGGATCTCCCCGCCCAACTGGTTGCCGGAAAGGTACAGGCTCGTCAGGTTGGCAAGGCCGCCCAACTCCGGCGGTATTTCCCCGGTCAACCAATTGGCGTGGAGGTTCAAAATCGCCAGGTTGGCGAGGGCCCCCAACTCCGGCGGTATTTCCCCGGTCAGCTGGTTGCCTAGGAGGAACAACCCGTTCAGGTTGGACAGGCCACCCAGCTCCGGCGGTATCTCCCCGCTCAACCGGTTGCTGGAGAGGTCCAGGCTCGTCAGGTTGGCGAGGTTGCCCAACTCCGGGGGTATCTCCCCAGTCAACTGGTTGCCACCGAGGGCCAGCCCCTCCAGGTTGGAGAGGTTGCCCAACTCCCGCGGGATCTCTCCGCCCAAGTCGTTGTCGGAGAGCACCAGCGTATGCAGGTGGATGAGGCTCGCCAGCTCCGGCGGTATCTCCCCGCTCAAATTGTTGTCGGAGAGGTCCAGGTAAACAACACGGCCGTCGCGATCCGTACCGACCCCGGCCCACCCAACCAGCGTCGCGTCGCTCAGCCAGCCTGCGTTGTCCTTCCAGTCCGGGCCGCCCGCAACATTGTAGAGGGCCACCAGGGCGTCCCGTTCCGTTGTGTCATCATCGCAGAAGCGCAGACCGAGGAGGTGCAGGTCGTTACGGTCCACGTCTCGCAGCCCGCCGGGTATGCACCCGCTCAAGGGATTGCTGGAGAGGTCCAGAGTATCCAGATCGGAGAGGTTGACCAGCTCCGGGGGTATCTCCCCGGTCAGCCGGTTGCCAGAGAGGTTCAGCAGCGCCAGGTTGGAGAGGTTCGCCAGCTCCAGGGGTATCTCCCCGGTCAGCTGGTTGCCGCGGAGGTCCATCTCCACCAGGCTGGCGAGGCTACCCAGCTCCCGGGGGATCTCCCCAGTCAGCTGGTTGAAGGCGGGAGGCTCGCCTAGTCGGAGAGTCCCAGAATTGTGGAGGCGCAACACTACCAGTTTGGAGAGATTTCCCAGTTCCGCCGGTATCTCCCCGGTCAACCCGTTATTACGGAGGGACAGAGTGTCAACGCGACCGTTGTCGTCGGTGAAGACGCCGTACCACTCTCCTAACGGCGCGCCGCTCAGCCAGTTGGTGTTGTCCTTCCAGTCCGGGCCGCCCGTGGCGTTGTAGAGGGTCACCAGCGCTTCCCTGTCCTCTTCGATGGCACTCTGGTTAGGTGTAGCTGCAGCGGGCGCGGACGAGGCCACCGCTATCAGGGTGAACGTCGAGAACCCGCCGCTCTCTCCAGTGAATGACGCTATGACCTCATGCAGCGCCTCGCCGGGCACCTCACGTACTTCTACGTCGCCTGGCAGATAGGAGCCACCCTCATCGCCCTGCTTTACAACCGTGACCATCTTCCCATCGGCGACGCGCGATTCGTACCACCCGCTGCTCACCTGCAACCTGACTATGCTGTCCCCCAGCGACTCTCTCTCCAGATTCACCCTTGTCACCTGCACCGAGAAGGCGACGTCCTCCGATGGGTCCTCTATCACTCCGTTCTCTCTGACACGGGACGCCACCCGGTTCAACACGGCGGTCGAGTCCTGGACGAATGCCTCCAGGGCCTTGCTGTACCTTACTTCCAATGCCGCGTCCTCAGCCGGCAGGGAGGTCACCTCCACTTCCAATTCCACACCTATCTCCGTCACATCCTCGGCCCCCCCGGTCAATGCGCCGGGGTCGGGAGCCTCAGGCCTCAGATGCAGCGTCAGTTCCTGGACCACCACCTCCAACTCCCCTTGTCGGGAGACCAGGCCGGCTTCTCCCCGCATCGTCAGCGTCTCGTCCAGCACAATCGTGACCGCGCGGTCTCCGGCAGAGTCCGGCGCGTTGATTGTGACGTTGCCAAGGTTCAACTCCGCGTCCGCACTGGATACATCATCACCGGCGTCCAGGCCAGCAACCGGCACAGTCAACCGGAATATTCCCTGCTCGTGTCCCGGCTCAATCTCTACGTAATCTATGACGACGGTCACGTCCTTGCCAGTAGCGCCGTCCAGGATGCCGTCGAGCGCCCGCTGTTGGCCCTGTGTGACGTCGCTCTTGGTGTTGAACTCCGACCTAACCGCCTCCGTCGCCAGCCTGTCAGGTGTCGCCTCATCAGAACAGGCCAGCAGAGCGGCCAAGGTCAAGAGGAGGAGAATGAGACTGGCCTGTCTTGGGACGCGGTGCTCAAGGCCGCCGTGTTGTGCGCCCGTCCTCATGGCGGCGGCGGCAATCTGCGGAGACGGCGCTGAGTCAGGGCGCGAAGGCATCGGCCTTAGCCTCGAACCGGACATCGCCTTGGGCATCCTGATTCCCACTGAACGCAAAAGGGCCTCCTCAACAGCACCCGGAACGGTTGCGACGTTCGAGCCTCATCGGCAAGCCGCCCTTCACCTTGAGGGTTGTCCGGGGCATTATCTCCGCCTTGCTGCTCGTCGTTGCGCGCCAGCGCCGGTGCAAGGTAGCCAGCGCGATATTCGCCTCCATCCACGCGAAGCCCTCGCCGATGCACTTATGCGGGCCTCCCCCGAAGGGGAAGTATGCGAACGATGGCAACTCGCTGCGGAACTCGTCCGTCCAGCGCTCGGGTCGAAACTCCATCGGGTCCTCGAACCAGCGCGGGTCGCGTTGTGTGATCAGCGGCGAGGTCACCACCGAGACGCCGGCCGGGATGTGGTGGCCCCCCAGTTCGATGGGCTCGAACACCATCCTTCCAAGAAGCCAGAACGGCGGATAGAGCCTCAGCGTCTCTGTGATCACCTGGTCGGTGAGGGGCAGGTTCGGCAGGTCGTCGAGGGTGGCGTCGCGGTCGCCCAGCACGTCGTCCAACTCCGCATGAAACTGCTTCTCTACTTCGGGATTCTGGGACAGGAGGAAAAACGCGTACGTCAGGGTCGTCGCCGTGGTGTCGTGCCCGGCGATGTACAGGGAGACGGCCTCGTCGCGCACCAGCTCGTCGCTCATCCTGCTGTCCTCGTCGCCCTCCGCGTCCTCATACCTGGCTTGCAGCAGCATGCACAGCAGGTCGTCGCCCTCGGCGCCCGACTGGCGGCGGTCCTTAATCAGGCCGTATATCAGATCGTCCAGGTAGGCCCGCGCAGCCTTGAAGCGCCGGGTGGAAGGCACAGGAAGGTTATGGAGAAGCCGCCTGAGAAACACCGGCTGGGTCAGGCGGAGGTATATGTACCCCTCACTCTCTGCAAACGACTCGCCCACGCGCCGGACGACATCGCTCGTCTCGATGTCGAACAGGGCTTTCGCCACTATCTGGAGCGTCAGGCCCCGCATCTCCTGCTCCATGTCGACCACAGCCCCGTCTCGCCACTGCTGGGACTTTCGGGACGCGATTTCAGTCATGGCCCCGGCGTAGTGGTCAATGTACCTGCGGTGAAACCGAGGCTGTATCAGCCGCCGCTGCCTCAGATGAAACGCTCCGGTGGAGGCCGTGAGGCCGTCGCCCATCATCCAGCGAATGGTCTCAAAAGCGGTCACGCCTCGCCCGGTCTTCTGGTGTGTCCTCACCAGGACCTCCCGGTTGAGATCGGGGTGATTCACGAGGTAGATCAGGATGGGTTTCACCGACACGGTGCTGACGTCGCCGTAGGTGGCGGCCTCTCGCAGCAGGCCGACGAAGTCGTTCTTGAGACGGAACGCTTGGCCGATGACGGGCATCTCGGAGGGGCCTGGTGGCAGCTCGGCGCGTCGGACGGAAGGCTTGGGGGGGTCCATTTCCCGGGAATCGGTGTCTGTGCTTGCGCTTGCTCTGGTCCGGTGTTGCAATATTCCCCTCCCTCAAGGAGACTCAGGTTCCACGTCGAGATGCCGCGAGTCCTTCATCTACTCATACCACCCGGAGCCGAAGATCAACCCGTCCCGCCTCACCACCCACGAGTGCTTCCTCTGCTCCTCTCCCGTCTCCGGGTTCAGGAACACGTAGCTGACCCATCGGCCCGTCTCGTCGGCCTTCAGGATGTCCTGGCCGTACAGGTATTCCTCGGAGTCTGCGAGCTCGTTCGCATCCAGGCCGACGCGGTCCGGTAGGTAGTGAGCGATGATGCGGTGGTCCTCTCCGACAATGAAGACGTACCACTGGCCGTCAACCTGTTCCGGCGAGTTGTAGTAGGCCAGAGTAGCCTCCCGCCTGTCACGCTCGTACCGCACCAGCGCCTCGTCCACGAAGGCTTTGGTCCTGTTGGCCAGATATTCCTCACCCTCATCGGTCACCGCGGACGAGGCAGGGGTAGCCGCGGGCGACCATCTGGGGTACCAATCGGTGGTCGCCCGGTTGTCGGTGAGGCTGGTCACCCCGGACCCATCCGCGTTCATCACGTAGACCTCCCAGTCCCCGTCTCGACTCGACATGAAGGCGATGCGCTGTCCGTCCGGCGACCAGCTGGGCCCCCGGTCGATCGCGGGGTTGTCGGTGAGCCGGGTCACGCCCGACCCGTCCGCGTTCATCACGTAGATGTCCCAGTTCCCGTCCCGGTCCGATTCGAAGGCGATGCGCCGTCCGTCCGGCGACCAGCTGGGCCCCAAGTCGCTCGCGGTGTCGTCGGTGAGCCGGGTCACGCCTGAACCGTCCGCGTTCATCACGTAGATGTCCCAGCTCCCCTCCCGCTCCGACACGAAGGCGATGCGCCCTCCGTCCGGCGACCAACTGGGGTGCCAGTCTGGCTCGGGGCTGTCGGTGAGCCGGGTCGCGCCCGACCCGTCCGCGTTCATCGCGTAGATGTTGAAGTCCCCGTCCCGGTCCGAGTAGAAGGCGATACGCCGTCCGTCCGGCGACCAGCTGGGCCCCAAGTCGCTCGCGGGGTCGTCGGTGAGCCGGGTCACGTCCGACCCGTCCGCGTTCATCGCGTAGATGTCCCAGCTCCCGTCCCGGTCCGAGTGGAAGGCGATGCGCATTCCATCCGGCGACCAGCTCGGCCATTGGTCCCACGCAGCGTCGTCGGTGAGGCGGGTCACGCCCGACCCGTCCGCGTTCATCGCGTAGATGTCCCAACTCCCCTCCCGGTCCGACACGAAGGCGATGCGGCCGGAGGCATCGTCGGCAGCCGGCGTGGGTGTGGGACCGGTCGCCTGCGCCCCCGTAGCCGCAGGCGACCAGCTCGGACTGCTGTCGCTCGCGGGGCTGTCGGTAAGTTGGGTCACCCCCGATCCGTCCGCGTTCATCACGTAGACGTCCCAGTTCCCATCCCGGTACGAGTGGAAGACGATGCGCTCTCCGTCGGGCGACCAGGTGGGCCCCTGGTCGAACGAGGGGTGGTCGGTGAGCCGGGTCACACCCGACCCGTCCGCATTCATCACGTAGATGTCCCAGTTTCCGCCCCGGTCCGATGCGAAGGCGATGCGCCCGTCCGGCGACCAGCTCGGCCATTCGTCCCTAGGGATGTCGTCGGTGAGCTGGGTCACGCCCGACCCGTCAGCGTTCATCACGTAGATGTCCCGGTCCGACTGGAAGACGATGCGCTCTCCGTCGGGCGACCAGCTGGTGACCTCGTCGTCCTCAGGCCTATCGGTAAGCCGGGTCACGTCCGACCCGTCCGCGTTCATCACGTAGATGTCGAAGCTCCCGTTCCGGTCCGATTCGAAGGCGATGCGCCGTCCGTCCGGCGACCAGCTGGCGGACAAGTCCGTCGCGGGGTTGTCGGTGAGCTGGGTCACGCCCGACCCATCCGCGTTCATCACGTAGATTTCGAAGTCCCCGTCCCGGTCCGATTCGAAGGTGATGCGCTCTCCGTCCGGCGACCACCTGGGGTACCAGTCGTCTGCGGGGTCGCCGGTGAGCGGGGTCGCGCCCGACCCGTCCGCGTTCATCACGTAGATGTCCTGGTTCCCGGCCCGGTTTGACGTGAAGGCGATGCGGCCGGCGGCCTCGATGGCAGCCGGCGTTGGTGTGGGAGTGGGCGTGGCGGTTGGCGCTGGGGTGCCGGTCAAGCCGGGGCCGAAGATGTCGGGAGCGCACCCGTACACGGTCCTGAGAAAGGCAAAACCCTCCTCCGCCAGCTCCTCTTCTTGGCCCACAACGGCCCCGGCCAATCGGTCGCTGATGCCAGAGACGGCCTCCTGCATGCAGTCCAGGGCGGCGACGTCCAGGCTCTCCACTGTCACTGGCACGCCGGTGTTCCAGATAATCAGTGCTATGAGCAAGTCGGGAATGCACTTGTACACCCTGCCGGCAAACGCTGCGGCCTCGGCCGAGGATGGGCCCTCGGCCAGCATTTCCATCAGCGCCGCCGCGTCCTGGGGCTCCACAAGGTCGTCCAGACAACGTCTCTCCTCCGGGGTCACCTCGCGGTCTATTCCCAAGTCGTCTAGACTCAGACTGGAGATCAGTCCTACGACGAACACGATGTCGGCCAGGTCCGGCGGCAAACACCGGAGCATCACGACATGTCCTTCCGTCGCCGCCTCATCGAGTCCAGCGTCCAAGGTCTCTTCCAGGTCCTCTCCCACGCCCTCGCGGATGCAGGCTTGCTCAGCGGCCCCCAGGATATTGAACAGTTCCCGCCACGTCGCGCCGGCGCCCGCGAACGCAGCCTCGACATCGGCGGTCGTGACGGTCCTTGCGGGAGCCGGTGTCGACGTCGGTTCCGGGGCCCGCGTAGCAGTGGGCGCGACCGTGGGCTCCGATGTCGGCGTGGCCTCTGCCGTCGGCGTTGCCGCGGGGGCCGGGCTTGCCTCATCCTCGCAAGCGGCCAGGGGCAGGACGGTCAGCAAGGCCAGGAGCCCAAGAAGGCGCGCGGACATCGGTCTGAGCCTCGAACCGGACACCGCCTTCGGCATTCTGAATCCTATCGAGCGTTTCCCCCTTGAGATCATTTCCGCTAGCCAGCCTTGCCGATTCGGAACATCCTCGTGGAGCAGACGGGGCAAACGCCCTGTGTGGCCGGGCGGCCGTTTTTCATCACGATGGCTTGGGGATTGCCCATCTCTCGCTTGGACCGGCATTTGACACAGTAGGCTTCCAACTAACACCTCCAAAGTCGTAGCTGTAACGTCCATCCTTCCCTATGGCCAACCGACGGTCAGCAACTTCCAGCAGGTCGCGTACCTGGTGGCACCGTCCCGTCGATGGGCGGTCGGCTACCGGACTGGACGTATGTCATCACCGTCGCAAGCCAAGTTAGTACCTCCCGTCGTCGGGCAAAGTCCGAAGAAATTGTCCCACAGCGATGTTTAACCGGTGTGCAATTAAGGAGCAATCAGTGTGTCAACATTGAAACAAATGCAGTAGAATGCACTCTGAAGAGTCCCCCCAGCGTCTCCATTAGATAAGGAGGTGGGAACATCGAGGGAACCGGAAAGCCCGGCGACCGGCTGTCGCGGCTCACCAAGGCCAGCCTCCGCATCAACGAGAGCCTGGACCTGGACACGGTGCTCCAGGAGGCGCTGGACTCGGCCCGCGCCCTGACGGAGGCCAGCTTCGGGGCCATCATCCTCCTGGACGAGTCAGGGCAGATCGAGGACCTCCTGTCGTCGGGCCTGGACGCGGAAGAGGCGGGGCTGATGTGGGACATGCCCGACGCCATGCGCTTCTTCAATTACCTGGGCGGGATGGGCGCGCCGCTGCAGGTGCCCGACCTGCTGGGCCACATCCGCGGGTAGGGCTGCCCGAGCTGCGCTCCCCCGTGCCGGTGGGCGCGTTCCGGAGCGCGCCCAGCCCAGTACCCACCGCCTCACCGTGTAGGGTTGGGGCTGATACGACGGGCGATCTCCGCCCACGTCAGCCCCGACTCCTCCTGGAACCGCTTCAACCGCTCCGGGAAGTCGGCGGGGAGTTTGTAGGTTTCCCTGGTGTGGTGTATGCGCTGTCTCGGCATGGCACTGCCGCCTTTCGTGCTGAGCGCATGTCCGGCTACCCCGCCGAAGGCGTGTCCCGCTCCGGCCCGATAACGGCGATGACTTCGATGTCGTCGTTGAACACCTGCACCCGCACCTCGTACTCCACGTCGTTCCGCAGCAAATCGATGGTGTAGCTCGTGCCTCTCTGCCAGGCTATTTCAAGCCATCCCTCCTCGCCGACTTCGCGGAACTCCACGCTGTAACGGTACACGGCAGACTCGACGTCCTCCGGCACCTCCCACTCCGCCGTTATCGTCCCGTCGCCCGGCGTCAATGTCAGGCTGCCCGTCGCGGGGGGCTGAGGCTCAGGCTCAGGCGGCGGCGCCTTGGGCACTGCCGTGGCCGACACCATCTCGGAGTCGCCCTTTGCGTTGACCGCCCACACCCGGACGGTGTAGGGCCAGTCGTTCTCCAACGCCCAGTCGAAGACCATGGTGGTCCCGTTGACTTTCTCCCCGATCCACGGGTTGGAGGCCGGGGTGTCGTTGGCCCGGATCTCCGCCCGGTAGTGGGTCAACTCAGGGTTGCCCAGATCCTCGGGCGGCAGCCAGTTCGCCGTGATGCTGCCGTCGCCGGGCGTCAGCGTCAGGTTGCGGGGCGCGCCGGGGACCCGCTTTTTCTCTGGCGGCTTCGGCGGCGCCACCGGCGTGGCCTTCGCCGAAGCGCTCGCGGCGCTCCGGCCCTGGCTGTTGACGGCCCACACCCGCACCTCGTACTCCACGCCATTCTCCAGGCCATCCAGGAGTAGGGTGTTGCCGGACGGCCGCAGCTCCTGCCATTCGGAGGCGCCGTCGGCCCGGTATTTCACCAGGTACTCGCTCACCGCCGGGTAGCCAGGGTCCTCCGGCACTGTCCAGGACACCGCCATGTGCTTGTCGCCCGGCGTCAGGGTCAGGTCGCGGGGAGCGCCGGGGACCCGCTCCTCTTCCACCGGCTCCGGCGGGTTGGGCACGGCCTTGGCCTCTACCATCTCGGAACGGCCCGCGGCGTTGACGGCCCACACCCGGACGGTGTAGGACTGACCGTTCGACAAGTACCGGAGGACAATGGTGGGGTCGGTCACATCGTCTTCGAACCAGAGGTCTTCAGTGAAGACCGAGGTGCGGGTGGCGCGGTGCTCCACCCGGTAGTGGCTCAGCGGCGGGTTGCCCAGGTCCTCGGGGGCGTCCCAGGTCGCCGTGATCGTACCGTCGCCGGGGGTCAGGGTCAGGTTGCGCGGCTTGCCGGGCAGGTCGGAAGGCGCGAAGGGCGTGGCCTGGTGGTAAAGCAGCGGCCTGGTGTACGGCCCTTGGCCCCGGGTGTTGATGGCCGCCACCCGCACCCGGTACTCCTGGCCGTTGGTCAGCCCGGTGATGGTGGCGCTCGTGCCCGTACCGTCGTGGGACCAGTCCAGCCACTCGTTGTAGGCGCAGGGCCACTGGCAGTACTGCACCGAGTAGCCGTGCAGCGGCGGCACTCCCGGGTCTTCGGGGGCCTCCCACACTGCCGTTATCTGCCGGTCGCCCGCCGTCACCCGAAGCGTGCGCGGAACGCCGGGCTCGCGCACCATCACCACCCTCAGCGCCACCGAGTACGTTATGCGATGGCTGTTATCTGAATAAGTGTTCCTCGCACCCACGCGCACCTCGTAGGGACCCTCGCCGGTCAACCCCGTGATGGTGGCGGGGGTTCCGGTGACGCCGGGCCCGTCAATCCAGTTGGCGGCTCCTTCCACCCGGTACTGCACACGGTATTGGTTCAGGTTCGGATTGCCCAGGTCCGTGGGCGCGTCCCACGACAGGTTGATGCGCTGGTACGCTACCGTCGTCCGCAGGTTGGTCGGCGCTCCCGGCTCCCGCTCCGTCGTCGTGGGCGTGCCTTGCGCCGAGGCGAATTTCCCCGCGCCCAGCAGGCTCCGCGCCGCCACCCGCACCTGGTACGCCGTGTCGTTGGTCAGCCCGGTGATGGTCGCCATCAAATCTGTGCCGGTGTGCGGGCTGGCCGTCCAGGTCGCGTCATCGGCGGCGCACCCCGTCGACATGCCTTCGCAGTACTCCACGACGTAGCCGATGATGGCCGGACCGCCGTCGTCCGTGGGCGCGTCCCAGAAGGCATTGAGCTGCGTGCTGTACTCTATCAGCGATAGGTTCTGCGGAGGGTTCTGCGGCGGCCCGATGCGACGAGCGATACCCCGCGAGTGCGCCGCGTCGGTTACGGCCCGCACCTCTACGGTGTAGGAAAAGCCCAGCTGCGCCGAGAAACTGAAGTCCGACGCGCCGTTTCGGGTAGCCTCCCAGCTATCGAGGTCCCAGGTCGCCCCGCCGTCGGTGCTGCGCCGGTGCTCGTAGCCCGTTATCGCGCCGTCGCCGCTCTGCGAAGGCGCGTCCCAGCTGACCTCGACGCGCAGGTCCGAGGCCACGCGGACCGTCATGTTCCGCACCGGGCCCGGCCCCTTCTGCTTGCCGAACTCGGCGGAGGTGGCCGTGCCATCGCCGTTGAAGTCCACCTTGAGCGTCGGGTAGTTGTAGCTCGCGCCGAAGTCCCAGGGGTCGTCCCCGCCGGTGGCAAGGTCGTCGTCGCCGTCGGCGTTGTCCAGGTCCAGGTCCCAGTCGGCGTAGATGTCCATGCCCGTGCCGTAGCCGGTGGGCGTGCGCAGATCCGCGCCAGTCTTACCCGTGCCGCCCGCGCTGGTGGACTGCCCGCTGCTCTCCGTGTCCCAGTAGCTGTCGGTGACGGTGCCGCTGTTGACGCCGACCAGGCCACCGACGCCGCTGCCCGAGCCTGACACCGCGCCGGTAGAGTAGCTGGCAGTGACGGTGCCCTGGTTGTTGCCGACCAGGCCGCCGACGTCGCGCGCGCCCGACACCTCGGCGGTGGAGTAGCTGGCGCGGATGACGCCCTGGCTTTGGCCCACCAGTCCGCCCACGTACTGGTCGGTGCCGGTCACGCTGCCGGCAGTGAATAAGCCGGCGATGGTGGTGACTCCGGCGGCCTCGGGGTCATCAAAGTGTTCTGTTTGGACCGCGCCGATCAGGAGCGCAACGAAGTCGTCGCCGGTCACGCTGCCGGTCGCGGACACGTTGCTGATGCTGTTGAATGCGTAAGTCTGGCCGGCCAGGATGCCGAGCCAGTCATCGCCCGTGATGCTGGCGCCGGTCAGCGCGAGGTTGCGGATGGTCGCGTTCTCGAGCCTCTTGAACAACGCCGCCCGATCCGATCCGCTGCGGTTGATGAACAGGTTGGCGATGGTGTGGCCGTTGCCCTCGAAGACGGCGCTGTACACGTCATTCCCGCCGATGGGTTCCCAGCCCTCCGTCACGTCGTCGCTGGTGTCGGCGGTGCCCATGTCGTCCACGTTGGCAAACTCGTCGTCGCTCCGGTCGCCCACCGTGCCGGTGTCGAAGTCCAGGTCGTCTATCAGCTCGTAGCCGGTGCAGCCGGCGGCGGGGCAGCCCAGGTCGTTCGCCGCCTGGGGGAAGGCGGCGGCGTAGGCGGTCTCGTTGGCGGTGGTGGCCGCAGTGTCCTCGGTTATCCCGTCGGTCTGGAACACCGTGTCCACTCTGCCGTCGCCGTTCAGGTCCCTGCGCACCGCGTTGAGCTGTGCCAGCGTCCGTATCTCCAGCAGTCCGTCGCCGTCGGAGTCGTAGTCAACCTCGTCGGAGGCGATTCCGACGAGTGGCCCGGCATAGGGGCCGGTGCCGTCGGCGTTGGTCGCCGCCACGCGGAACTCGTAGGACCCACCGGCGACCAGGCCGGTGAAGCTCCGGGAAGTGGCCGTGCCGGGGAGGTTGAGGGTCGTCCAGCTTGTCGCCCCCTGCTGCCGCCAATCCAGTCGGTAGCCGCTGACGGCCGGCGCGCCGGTGGCGGCGGTGGGCGCGGCCCAACTCACGTCGATCCGCCCGGCGGCGGTGGCAAGGCTCAGGTTAGGGGGCGGGCCGTGCAGCCAGACGCTCGACCGCTTGCCCGCGGCGTGCGCCGCTCCTTCGCTGAGCGCCCACACCACGATCCGGTTGGAATCGCCAGTGTCGAACGGGATATTCGCGGTGGTCACACCCAAGAAGCTGAGGACATTCCAAGTCTCTCCGTCGTTGCCTCTGAATCTGCCCTCGTAGTTGCCCGTCAGCGTTCCATCGCCGGCGTCCGTCGGCGCGATCCACGTTGCCTCCAGAAACCTTGGGTTGGTGGCGTAGGGCGCGGCGGTCAGGCCGGTTATCGGCCCCGGCCCCTTCTGCTTGCCGCCCGCGAGGCGCAGCGTCGGGTAGTTGTAGTCCGCGCCGAAGTCCCAGGGGGCATCCGGTCCGGTGGCAGGGTTGTCGTCCCCGTCGGTGTTGTCCAGGTCGAGATTCCAGCTGGCGTAGATGCCGGTGTAGCCGGTGGGCGCGCGCAGTTCGGCGTCCGTCTTGCCGACGCCGCCCGCGCTGGTGGACTGCTCCGAAGTCTCCGTGTTCCAGTAGCTGGCGGTTACCGTGCCGCTGCTCGCGCCCACCAGGCCGCCCACGGCGGCGCCGGAACCGGCGTCGCTGACCTTGCCGGTGGCGTAGCTGGCGGTGATGCTCCCGCCGGCGTTCCCGCCCACAAGGCCGCCCACGGCGGCGCTGTCGGCGCCGAGCACCTCTCTGCTGGCGTAGCTGGCGACGATCCGGCTCTCGTTCCTGCCGGCCAGGCCGCCCACCTGCGCGTCCCTGCCCCCGGTCACGACCGCGGCCGAGTAGCTGCCCGAGATGAGCCCGTCGTTCTCGCCCACAAGGCCGCCGATCTCATCGGCGCTGCCGGACACGCTGCCCGTGACGTAGCTGGCTATGACGCTGCCGTCGTTGTCTCCGACCAGGCCGCCGACTTCGGCGTTGCCGGTCACCATCACGCCGGTCAGGCCCAGGTTGCGCACGACGCCCCCGCCGCCGATGCCGTCGAACAGAGCGGTCCCGTCGGTGGACGGACGGTTGATGAACAGGTTGGCGATGACATAGCCGTTGCCCTCGAATGTGGCCCTGAACCCTTGTGACTCGCTGCCGATGGAGTCCCAGCCCGCGCCGGCGTTCCAGAAGGCGGCGTCGGCGGGCGTAATGGAGCCGTCGCCGTTCTCGTCGAAGTCCAAGCTAGCGGTGAGCTCGTAGCCGGTGCATACCGGCTGCTCAGGGGTATTGGCGTCGCCGTCGTGGTCCCCGTCGGGGCAGCCCAGCCCGTTGGCCGGAGTGGGGAAGGCAGCGGCGTGGAGCGCGGCGTCGGTCCCATCTGTGTCAGGGTCCGAGCCGTCGTCCGCCGCACCGTCGCCGTCCAGGTCCCAGCGGACCGCGTTCAGCTGCGCCAGGTTGCCCACCTCGATCAGGCCGTCGCCGTCCGCGTCGTAGTCGATGGGGTCCTGGGACCCTGTGGTGAAGGACGAGAAGCTGGCGACCCTCGCGCAGACCAGCTTGATCCCGTCCACCTCCCTAACGGTGGATGGGGTCAGCGGCTCCCAGCCGCTTGCGCCGTAGTGGAAGAGTGTGATGTTCGCATCTTCCGCCGCGGTGTCCAGATCCTCGCTCACCGGCAGGCACACGATGGCTGGGTTGGTCAGGGAGGTGATGGCGTTGCCGCTGCTGTCTGCCAGTGAGATGCTGATGATAGTGCTGCCAACGAGGAAGGTGAAGCCCGTGGGGGCGGTGGTCTCAGCCCCGGAGGTAACGCCTGAGAACGCGATTTCCCCCCAATCGTCCAGCTCATCGGTATCTTGCGGGCTGAACTGCGCGCCCACGCTCGCCGCGTCAGCGGTTGCAGTGACGTTGTGCGTCCCGTCTCCCAGCGGCACCTGGACGGTATAGCCGTCGGCTTCGGTGGCCTCATTCACCTTCAGCACCGGGTCATCGGGCGGCTGCGTAACCACCTCCACGGGCGCTAACGCCACCGTCAGCGTGAAGGTGGCCGATGAAGTGGCCGGCGTGTGCGATACGCCGTCGCTGGCCGTGACCCGGATGGTCAGAGTCCCGGCTGCGCACGCCCCATCGCCCGACGCCGCGCAGCTGAACGTCCGGGTGTCGGCGTTGAAGGTCAGCGACGACGGGAGGGCGGAGGTCGTGTCGTCCGATGCCACCTGTAGCGCGGTATAGGTGGGCGTCGCTCCCTCCGGGTCGGTAACCGCGTCGAACTGATAGTTGAAGGCCGTACCCACCGTCGCCGTCTGCGCCGCAAGCCAATTCATGGGCAGAGTCGGCGGATCGTTGTCTGCCGTTACGCTGATGTCCACGGTGTCCGGCGCCGAGTTGCTGGTGCCGTCGTTCACCACCAGGGAGAAGGTCAGGGTATAGTCGGCTGTCCGGTCCGGCGCGGTGAAGGTGGGCCTTGCCGTCGTTGCGCTGCTCAGCGTTATGCCCGATGGGGCGGTCCACCTGTAAGTCAGCGTCGACCCGTCCGGATCGCTGCTGCCGGAGCCGTCCAGGGTCACTAAGGCTCCCTCGGTGACTGACTGGTCCGGCCCCGCGTTGGCGGTGGGCGCCCGGATTGACAGGAACGCCGCCGGGATGAGGTGCTTGTCGCGGAGGCCGTCCCTCACACGGATGCCGGTCACCGTCACTACCGGGTCGAAGGGTTCCGTCGCGCCGGCGTTGGGAGTGACATACAGTTCCAGGGTGAACTCCCGCTCCGGAATCTCGTTGCCACCCAGCAACACCGACCGGCTCCCGTCGCCGGTGGTTTCGGCCAGGTCGGACGTTGCTCCCTGGAGCCGCCAGGCCGGGGTGAAGCCGGCGACTGTCGTGTAGGTGAGCTCCACCTGGCTGGTTGCCTTGCCCCGCAGGTTGCGGCCGGTGTCAAAGGTGAAGACTCGTAATAGCTGCCTGCCTCCGCTGGCCGTTACGGTGCGGTCCTCGTCCTTCACCAGCACGTCTCTGACGTTGATGGAGGCCGTGGCGCCTGTGGTGCTGATGGTGCCGTCGGTAGTCCTGCCGTATGTGGGCGCGCCAAGGCCGATGGTCAGGGTCTCGTCGTTCTCGTCGTCGTTGTCGAGGTTCACCAGGACTCTGACGTCCGCCGAAAGTCTGCCGGCCGGGATGGTGACGCTGGGCGTGGTCTGCGTAGCGCCGGTGGGATCGCCGTTGAAGTCGTATCCACCGGGCCGCTGCTCCAGCGGGATCGTAACGGCGGTGAGCTGCGCCGAGCTGAGGCTTACCCGCGCCGTCATGTAGTCTCCCTCGGCAACGAAGGCCGACTGGCCGCTGAGCGCGATGCCCAGGCGAAGCAGCTCGAGCGAGGCGCTGCCGGAAACGAGGACCGGCCCGTCGTTGTCGCTTATGCCTATGGTGACGGCGGTATCGGCGGGCACCGATATGCCGCCGGAGACGGCGCTGAGGGTGAAGGTCAGCGTCTCGCTGTCCGCCTCGACCCTGCTGTCGTCGACCGCCGTGAGCGTGAGGGTGGCGGCGCTGGAGTCGGTGCCGAAGGTGACCGTGCCGCTGAGTCCGCCCGCGTCCGGCATCAGGGTTGTACCCGTTCCGGCGGCGAGGGTGAAGTCGCCGGAGGTGACACCACCGCCGCTGACCGCCCACGCGAATGAAGTCTCCGGCCTTGCCGGACCGTTCAGCGTGATGGTGATGGTGGATGCCGTCGCGCCCTCCTCGGCGATGGTGGCCGGGCTGGCGGTGAGAGCGCCGGTGGCTGCAAGGGCAGCGGCGCGATCGTCGTCGCGGATGGTAACCGTGGCCGCCGCGGTCTGCCCCGTCGTGCTGATGCGGGAGTCGCCGGGGGTCAGCTTCAACTCGAAGGTCTCGTCGTCTTCACCCGCCGCGTCCTCGGTAGTTTGCACCGTGGTGGTGTACGACAGGACGGTGTTGCCGCTGAACTGGCGCGCGAGCACCGTGATGGTCGCGTTGACGGCGGTGTAGTCGCCTGCGGCGGCGGACGCCGGGTTGCTTGCCTCGCTCGCCAATGTCAGGGTGGCGTTGCTCAGCAGACTCTTGGCGGTCTCGCCGGCCGGCAGCCGCACGGTTACCACGACGTCGACGCTGTCGCCCTCGTCGGCGGCATAGGACTCCTGCGCGATGGCGGCCACAAGGTGATCGTCGTCGTCGCGCTGGAGAGCGATGCTCTCCGATACGCCGCTGGCGAGCACCACTCCGGTGGGCGGCTGGATGGTCGCCACCACGGCCTGCCGGCCGGTAATGGAGGTGTCGGCGACCGAGGTGACCGTGAGAGTCCCCGTGGTCTCGTCTGCGGCGACGTTGGCGCAGGCCGTCGAGGGAACGGCGCAGGAGAAGGTGAGGAGGTTGCCGGGACTGACGCCGGCCAGCGTCACGGCGATGGGGATCTGCAACGTCGAATCCGGCGCCCTGGACAGCTCCACGGTGTAGGTGCGCTGGCCGCCGTCCTCGGGTATGGCGGCGGTTGCCTCGTTGACGGCAGTGGTCGTCTCGTCGTCCACGACCGCGAAGCCCATAATCCTGATGGGGCCGTCGTCGTCTGTGATGGTGACTTCGGTCGAGGGCGGCGTGGTGCCCAGGGTGTATGCCCGGTCCGCCGGCGATACCGCCGCCAGCGTCAGCGTCACCGTCTCGTCGCTCTCTTCGACGGAGTCCACGATGGCGTTCAGCGCCGTCGTTGCCGTCGCCGCCGGGCTGTCTTCCGCGCCGGTGCCCACCACCGTGCCGCCGGTGAAGGTCACCGTGGCGTCCAATGCCGTGTAGTCCGTTCCAGCCATTGCCGTTCCGCCGCCGCTGACCACCTTCACCGTCACGTCGCGCGCCAGCGTCACGGCGGGATCGGAGGTTGCGGTGACGGTGACCGTGGACTCTCCCGGCCCTTTCTCCTGGGCTGTGCCTTCGCGGATGGGCGTCTCCGCGGAGATGGCCAGGCTGTCTATGGTGGTCTTGTCGGTGATGACGAACTCCAGGAAGTCCGTAGTGGGGGTGAAGGAGCCGCCGGCGCCGCAGCCCGTGCACGCCACGCTGTCCACGACCAGCTCGATGTGCTCGGTATGCTCCACCACGCTGTCCGCGGCGGCGCCCAGCGTAATGGTTGCCACCTTGGCCCCCCCGCCAATTGTGGTGACGTAGTCGCCGCTGTCGTTGGTCGAGGCCGTGATGGCGTCCAGGTCTTCGCTGGGCACGCCCACCGGCGCACTGCCGCTCGACATATACCAGACCACTGTGGCCCCACCTGCCGGCGCGTTCTCGTCCAGCGTCACCGTGATCGTGATGTCCGAACCCTCCGCGACCTCGCCGTTCGTCGCCGTGGTGGCAATGGTGGCGTCGGTCGGGTACTCGTCGGTGACCCGGATGGTCACGGTGACGTCAGTGCTGGCCGTTTCGTCGATGGCGCGCACGGTCAGCGTGAAGGCAAAATCAGGCCCATCGTTATCGACGTTGGGGTCATCGGTGAAGGACTCGTAGTCCTCGCCGCTGCCGGTATAGGTGATGGCGCCCGTGTCCGAGTCGATGGCGAACTTGCCGTCGTCGTTGCCCGCGGTGATGGAGTACATCACGGTGTTACCCTCGACGGAAGGGGTGGCCGACGCCGTGCCCACTGCCACCGCCGTAACGCTGCCGTCGGCGTTCTCCGCCAGGTCGAAGGTACAGCAGTTCTCGGTGAAGGTGGGGTGAAGCTCATCGTTGAGCACGGTGACCTGTACCGTAGTCCGGTCACGCTGAAGAGTGGCGTCGCCGGCTCCGGCTCCGGCCGGGTTGCTGAGGGTTACTGTGAAGGTCTCCGAAGGCTCCCTGTCGGTGTCGCCATTGACCGTTATGGCAATGGTATTGGTGGCTTCGTCCCGGTTGAAGGTCAGCGTGCCGCTACCGGCCACATAGTCCTCGCCGGCCGTTGCCGTGCCGTCCTCCGTGGCCCAGTCCACCGTCGTCGTCTGCCTCGGCGCCGGGTTCGCCCGCACCGTCAGCTCCACGGTCGTGGTGCCCTCGTCACCCTCATCCACACTGACGGACGCCTGTCCCAGGCCGATGGCGCGGCCGTCGTCGTTGCGGATGACCCCCTCGGCGCGCCCGCTTCCGGAGATGATGAGGGCATTGTCGCTGGGGTCGCTCAGCACTACCGCCAGGGTCTCGTCAATCTCGGCGTCGCCGTCGCCGTTGACCGTGACGCTGACGGTCTGAGTGGACTGAAGGCCGTAGAAGGGGGCGACGGCCCCACTTGCGGCCGTGTAGTCTTGACCGGCCGCCGTTGCCGTGCCGTCCTCCGTGGCCCAGTTCACGCGCACCGGGGTGAGGCTAAAGTCAGAGCCGGCCTTTCTTATGGTGAAGGTCATGACGCTGGTGCCGGAGTCGCCCTCGTTGATGGACACCGCCTCCACCGAGAGTCCCACCTTCACCGCGATGGTGAAGGTGATGGCAGCGCTCTGCGCCGGCGTGTCGTTGTCGGTGGCGGTCACGGTGACAGTGTAGTCCCCGACGCGGTTGTCACTGAAGCTCCCGGTGGAGACGGCTCCGCTCACCTGCCCCGTGGCCTGGTCGTAGGACAGGCCGTCAGGCAGGCCCGAGACCTCAAACGTCACCGCGTCCCCGTCGGCGTCGGCGGCCGAAATCCCGAAGGGAGTGATGTCCTCGGTGATGTAATACGTCCGGTCCCTGACGGCCTCGAGCACCGGGGCGTTGTGCCCCCGGGTTACCGTCAGCGTGAAGACGGTGGACGTGGCGTCCCCCAGGCTGTCCGTGGCCGTCACGGTGATCGTAGCGCCGCCCGGCGGCGTCGCCGCCAGCGGGGAGCCGTCGCCGGGGGTGGCAAGGGTCAGGGTGCTGCCCGACACGCTCAGGGTGGCTCCGCCCACGCCGGCTGGCGCCACCGTGTAGGTCAGGGTGTCGCCTGCGCCGAAGACGCGGGACAGGTCCACGGTGGCGGTGGCGCCGCGCCCGTTGAGGCTCTGGTTGGGTATCTTCCCCGCGATGGTGGTCAGGGTGGTGGTCTGGGACCAGGGGCCACGCGCTCGAATGCGACCTCCTCCCTCTTCAACCTCAGACCGCACCTGAACGTCGAATTCGGTCGCAGCCGTGAGGCCGATGATGGTGTGGGAGGTTGCGCCCGCCGTTCTGAAGCTTGACGACCAGGCGCTGTCGTCGTCCTTGTTCGTGGCGTCGCTGCGGATGAAGCGCAGCCTGTAGGAGTTGCCGGGCCTTACGGGGCTGCCCCAGGTCAGCCTCGCGGTGGTGTCGGTCACCCAGACCACCGTGGGCGCGGGGGCCACCGACGGCAGGCTCTCGTCCTGGTCTATGACGCTGATGGTCACCGCCGCCAAAGCCGTCTCGCCGTCGCGATCGGTGACGGTGATGGTGACCGAGTAGCTGCTCTTGGTCTCGTAGTCGAAGGTGGTGCCGGATGCCGTCAGAAGCTGGATGGCCATGGCGTTATCTGCGGCGGCGGCGCCGGAGGACGTGGGGCTGATGGTGAAGGAACCTGCGTCCGTGCCCGTGAGGGTCGCGGTCAGCGGGCCGTTGCCGGTGGTGGATACGGAGATGGGCGCGCCCAATCTCTGCCCTTCCGGGGTGTCCTCCAGCACCTCGCGGACCACCGGGGCTGCCTCGGCGAAGACGGGGCCAATATCGCTCACGTTGACGGTTACGGGTACGGAGGCCATCTCGCCACCGCCGTCGGTGACGGTGATGGTGACCGCGTAGCTGCTCTTGTCCTCGTAGTCGAAGGTGACTCCCATCGCCGTCGCAATCTGGATGCTCGCGCTCTTGCCGTCGGCGGATGGCGTGGTGGTCAAGGTGAAGGAGTTGTGGTCGGTTCCGGATGTCGCCGTGCTGGACAAGACTGCGTTCAGCGGGCCGCTGCCGGTGGTTGACACGGTGATCGGCGCGCCCACGTTTCGCACCGCCGGGGCGCCCTCCGCCACGGTGCGGACCGGGGCGTCCTCGGTAAAGGACGGCCCGACGTCGGTGAGCTTGATGGTCACGGGCAGCGAGGCGCTGCCTCCCCTTGAGTCGGTCACCTCCACGGTCACCGAGTAGGTTGACTTGTCCTCGAAGTTGTAGGTCACATTGGCCTTGGTCTTGATGTCGATGATCAGACGTGCGTTGCTGGTGTCGTCGTCTGGGGTGGTAGCTATGGTGAAGGAGGAGGCGTCCGTGCCCGTGAGCTCGGCGGTCAAAGTGTCGGCAGCATCCTCGTCAGTGGCCGTAACCGTTCCCACCGTGTGGTCCGCGCCCGTGTTCTCCGCCAGGGTGAAGGTGACCGGCGGTTGGTTGACAAACTGCGGTTCAAAGTTTCTGACAGTCAGGAGGCGGAAGACGCAGTTGTTGTCCGTCACGGGCTCGCCGGCCACAGCCACCACGCAGGCGCCGTAGTAGTAATCGCCAAGCTCCTCCGGTGCAGTGAACCTCTCTTCGAAGGCAGCGCTGCCTCCGTTCGCATCGAGGGCGGGAACAGCTGCATCGCCCAGCTGCGTGGTGGCCAGCGTCCCGTCAGCTGAGTAGTAGTAGCGGAGCGTGGTGGCAAGGGTGTTCACGGAGCCCTGATTGGTGACCCACGCCCTGATCTGGAACTTCTGTCCGGCCGGCACGATAGTCCGCCACAGATTCACCCGGATGCCCAGGTCCGTGCCATCGCCCTTCTGCTCCACCGCGCCCTTGTGGGCGGCATCGCTGACCGCCCGCACCTGGAACAGGTAGAAAGCGCCTGCCGCCGGATTCTGGATGGTGAAGCTGGTGGCGGTCGTTGCCGTCCAGGGGTCCCAGGTGTCGCCGGCGTCGGTGCTGGTGCGGTACTCGTAGGTCACCTGGGCGGCCAGTACGCTGCCGGAGTCGGCGGGGGCGTTCCACGTTACCCGCAGTTCCGACGTGCTGCGGGTGGGCAACAGGTCCTGCACCGGTCCCGGCTCTCGCTGGAGACCGAACTCCTCCCATGTTGCCGTGCCGTCGCCGTTGAAGTCCACCTTCAGCACGGGGTAGTTGTGAGCTGCGCCGAAGTCCCACGGATCGTCGCTGCCCGGCGCGCCGTCCACGTCCACGTTCCAGTCGGAGAAGAAGCTCCCAGGATCGTAGCCGGTGGGGCTGCGAAGCTCGGCGTCGGTCAGGCCGAAGACGCCGCCGGTTCTTGTCTCCGCGCCGTCTATCGCGCCGTTGCCGTCCGCGTCGTCCGAGCCGACGCCGATGGTCAGCCCGCTGGTCTCGATGTCCCACATGCTGCTGGTCACGGTGGCGGTATCGCCGGAAACCTCCCCAATCAGCCCGCCGGCGTTGGATATGCCGGTGACGCTTGCGGTGGCGTAGCTGGCGGTGATCCGGCCTCCGGCGTGCCGGCCCACCATCCCACCGACGCTGTTGGTGCCGGTGACGCTGCCCGTGGCGTAGCCTGCGGTGATGTTGCCGGCGTTGTCGCCGACCAGCCCGCCGACCCTGTCGCCGCTGCCGCTCACCGCGACGGCGGCGTAGCTGCCGGCGATGACGCCGCCGCTGGCGTTGCTCCCGGCCAGTCCGCCGACGTCGTCGGAGCCGCTCACGCTGCCGACGGCGTAGCTGAACCGTATTTCGCCGCTGTTCGCGCCCGCAACGGCGCCGGTCCGGTCGCCGCCGGTGACGCTCACGCCGGTCAGTCCCAGGTTGCGGACGACTGCGCCGGAACCCGAGGAGCCGAACAGCCCCACGTCGTCGGCGCTGCTCCTGCTGATGAACAGGTTGCTGATCGTGTGTCCGTTGCCCTCGAAGACGGCGGTGAAGCTGCCGATGGGCTGCCAGCCCGCGCCGGCGTTCCAGTAGGCAGCGTCGGCAGATGTAATGGCGCCGTCGCCGCTCTCATCGAAGTCCAGGTCCGCCGTCAGCTCGTAGCCGGTGCAGCCGGTGTCAGGACAGCCCATGCCGGGCAGCCGGTCGGGGAAGGCGGCGGCGTATTCCGCGAACTCGTTCGTGCCGGTGGTGGTGGTGTCGTCTGTGACCACGCCGTCGCCGTCCGGGTCGTAGCGGATGGCGTTCAGCTTGGCCAGGCTGTCCACCTCGATGAGCCCGTCATCGTCGATGTCGTAGTCGGTGGTAGCGCCCAGGGTGACGGACGCCGGCGCGCCCCGGGTGTGGGCCGCTCCCTGCCCGGTGGCCCAGACTTCGATCTGATAGGATGTGCCGGACTGCAGGGAGGTGATGGTGTAGGTCGTCGCGCCCGTGGCGTTGAAGGCGGTCCAGGTGGAGCCTCTGCCGGCCCTGTAGCGGCCTGCGTAGTTGCCGGACAGCGTGCCGTCGCCGGTCTCCGTGGGCGCGGTCCACGACACCTCCAGGCTGCTTTCGGAGATGAGCGCGGCGGCCAGGCTGCCGACCGGGCCCGGGCCCCGCTGCTTGCCGAACTCGGCGGAGGTGGCCGTGCCGTCGCCGTTGAAGTCCACCTTCAGCGCCGGGTAGTTGCGCGCCAGGCCGAAGTCCCACGGGTCGTCGGCGGTGAGGTCGCCGTCCACGTCCACGTTCCAGTCGGCGTAGATGCCGGTGTAGCCCGTGGGCATCCGCAGCCGGACGGTTGTCATGGCCTCCACGCCCGTGACGAGTACCCAGTCGCCCACGCCCCTGGTAACGACGGAGGCGTCCATGTCGTAGTAGCTGTCGCCGAAGCTGCCCTCCACGTCGAAGCCGTCGTCCGTATCTCTCGCCGAGCCGGTGAAGGCGCCCACCTCGCTGCCCGTGCCGCTCACGGCGCCGGTCGAGAAGCTTGTCTCTATGGTGTGCCAGTTGGAGCCGGCGAAACCGCCCACCTTGTTGACGCCGTATACCGCGCCCGTGGAGTAGGAGGCCAGGATGCTGCCCAGCTCGCCGTTGAAGCCCACCAGCCCGCCCGCGTTGCTGCCCGTGCCGGTTACCGCGGCTGCCGAGTAGCTCGTTGTGATCGAGCCGTTGTTCTGACCCGCCAGGCCGCCGACGTTGTTGACGCCGGACACGCTGCCGGTCACATAGGAGGCGCTGATGGCGCCCTCGTTCCAGCCCGCCAGTCCACCGACGATGTTCCGGCCGGTGACGTCGACACTCTCCAGTCCCAGGTTTCGGATGTCGGCGACGAAGGAGGCGTAGCCGAACAGCCCCACGTAGTCCGCGCTGCCCCGGTTGATGAACAGGTTGGCAATGGTGTGGCCGTTGCCCTCAAAGTCGGCGGTGAAGGCCGCGTCGTTGGTGGCGTCGCCGTCGTCGCTGAAGACGCCGATGGGCTGCCAGCCCGCGCCGGTGTTCCAGGTGTCGTTGCGGTTGCCGTCGCCGTTCTCGTCGAAGTCCAGGTCCGCCGTCAGCTCGTAGCCGATGCACACGGGCTGCGCCGCGGTGTTGGGGTCGTCGTCGTGGTCCGCGTCGGGGCAGCCCATGCCGGGCAGCCTATCGGGGAAGGCGGCGGCGTACTCCGTGAGCTCGTTCGTCCCTGTGGTGGAGGTGTCGTCGGTCACCACGCCATCGCCGTCCAGGTCGTAGCGGATGGCGTTGAGCTGCGCCAGGTTGCTTATCTCGATGAGCCCGTCGTCGTCTTCGTCGTAGTCGGCGGTAATACCCAGGGTGAAGGACGCCGGCGCGCCCCTGGTGTGCGCCGCTCCCTGCCCGATGGCCCAGACCTCGATCTGATGGGTGGTGTCCGCAGGGGAGGCGATGGTGTAGGTGGTCGCGCTTTGGGATGCGATGGCTGTCCAGGTGGAGCCCCCGTCGGCGCTGTAGCGGCCCGCGTAGTTGCCCGTCAGCGTGCCGTCGCCGGCGTCCGTGGGCGCGCTCCACGTGACCACCACGTTGCCGTCGCTGTTGAGCGCAGCGGCCAGGTTGCTGACAGGGCCCGGTTCCCGCTGCTTGCCGAACTCGGCGGCGGTGGCCGTGCCGTCGCCGTTGAAGTCCACCTTGAGCGCCGGATAGTAGTTCTCGCCGAAGTACCACGGGTCGTCGGCGGTGAAGTCGCCGTCCACGTCCACGTTCCAGTCCGCGTAGATGCCGGTGTAGCCGGTGGGCGTCCTAAGCCGGTCGGTTGTCATGGCCTCCACACCCGTGACGAGTACCCAGTCGCCCACGCCCCTGGTGACGACGGAGGTTTCTATGTTGTAGTAGCTGTCGCCGAAGCTGCCCTCGACCTCGAAGCCGTCGTCCGTGTTTCTGCCCGAGCCGGTGAAGGCGCCCACCTCGCTGCCCGTGCCGCTCACGGCGCCGGTCGAGTAGCTTGTCTCTATGGTGTCCCAGTTCGAGCCTGCGAACCCTCCCACCTTGTCGACTCCGGTTACCGCGCCCGTGGAGTAGGAGGCCAGGATGCTGCCCAGCTCGCCGTTGAAGCCCACCAGCCCGCCCGCGTTGCTGCCCGTGCCGGTTACCGCGGCTGCCGAGTAGCTCGTCGTGATCGAGCCGTTGTTCTGACCCACCAGCCCGCCCACGTTGTCGACGCCGGATACGCTGCCGGTCACATAGGAGGCGCTGATGGCGCCAGCCTCGTTCCAGCCTGCCAGCCCGCCGACGTTGTTCGCGCCGGTGACGTCGACACTCTCCAGTCCCAGGTTTCGGATGTCGGCGACGAAGGAGGCGTAGCCGAACAGCCCCACGTAGTCCGCGCTGCCCCGGTTGATGAACAGGTTGGCAATGGTGTGGCCGTTGCCCTCGAAGTCGGCGGTGAAGGCGGCGTCGTTGGTGGCGTTCCCATCGTCGCTGAAGTAGCCGATGGGCTGCCAGCCCGCGCCGCCGTTGTGGTAGTCGTCGTCGGTGCGGTCGCCCGCCGTGCCTGTGTCGAAGTCGAGGTCGGCCGTCAGCTCGTAGCCGGTGCAGCCGCTGTCGGGGCAGCCCATGCCGGGCGCCGAGTCGAGGAAGACGGCGGCGTACCTTGCATCGTTGGTGTCGTCATCCACCTCTCCGTCACCGTCCAGGTCCCAGCGGATGGCGTTGAGCCTGGCCAGGCTGTCCACCTCGATGAGCCCGTCGTCGTCGCTGTCGTAGTCGACGGCGCCCAGCATGTAGGTCACGGACGCCGGCCCGCCCCTGGTGTGCGCCGCTCCCTGCCCGATGGCCCAGACCTCGATCCGATAGGTGGTGCCGGCCTGGGGGGAGGCGATGGTGTAGGTGGTCGCGCTTTGGGGTGCAATGGCGGTCCAGGTGGAGCCACCGTCGGTGCTGTAACGGCCCGCGTAGTTGCCGGTCAGCGTGCCGTCGCCGGTCTCCGTGGGCGCGCTCCACGTGACCTCCATGTTGCCGTCGATGTTGAGCGCGGCGGCCAGGTCGCCCACCGGGCCGGGTCCCTTCTGGTTGCCGCCGGTGTTTCGCAGCGTCGGGTAGTTGTAGTTCGCGCCGAAGTCCCACGGGTCGTCGGCGGTGAGGTCGCCGTCCACGTCCACGTTCCAGTCGGCGTAGATGCCGGTGTAGCCCATGGGCGTCCGCAGCCGGACGGTTGCGATGCCCTCCACGCCCTCGACTCGCAGCCAGTCGCCCACGCCCTTGGTAACGACGGAGGTTTCTATGTCGTAGTAGTTGTCGGCGAAGCTGCCCTCGACCTCGAAGCCGTCGTCCGTATCTCTCGCCGAGCCGGTGAAGCCGCCCACCTCGCTGCCCGTGCCGATCACGGCGCCGGTCGAGAAGCTTGTCTCTATGGTCTCCCAGTTGGAGCCGGCGAAGCCGCCCACCTTGTCGACGCCGGTTACCGCGCCCGTGGAGTAGGAGACCAGGATGCTGCCCAACTCGCCGTTGACGCCCACCAGTCCGCCCGCGTTGCTGCCCGTACCGGTCACCGCGGCTGCCGAGTAGCTCGTTGTTATCGCGCCGTTGTTCTGGCCCACCAGCCCGCCCACGTTGTCGACGCCGGACACGCTGCCGGTCACATAGGAGGCGCCGATGGCGCCGCCCTCGTTCCAGCCCGCCAGTCCGCCGACGCTGTTCCCGCCGGTGACGTCGACGTTCTCCAGTCCCAGGTTTCGGATGTCGGCGAAGGAGGCGTGGCCGAACAGCCCCACGTAGTCGGCGCCGCTCCTGCTGATGAACAGGTTGCTGATGGTGTGACCGTTGCCCTCTAAGACGGCGGTGAAGGCCGCGTCGTTGGTGGCGTCGCCGTCGTCGCTGAAGTAGCCGATGGGCTGCCAGCCCGCGCCGGTGTTCCAGGTGTCGTTGCGGACGGCGTCGCCGTTCTCGTCGAAGTCCAGGTCCGCCGCTAGCTCGTAGCCGGTGCAGCCCGTGTCAGGGCAGCCTTGCGCCAGCGCCGGGTAGTGGAAGGCGTTGGTGTACTCCGTGAACTCGTTCGTGCCGGTGGTGGAGGGGTCGTCGGTCACCACGCCGTCGCCGTCCAGGTCGTAGCGGATGGCGTTGAGTTGCGCCAGGTTGCGCACCTCGATCAGCCCGTCGTCGTCCTCGTCGTAGTCGGCGGGCGTCGCGGTCACGATGCTCGACCAGTGGCCGGCAGCGACCGCGCATTTGTCCGCGGGGAGGGCGGTGTTCTTCGGCACGAAGGTGTCCTGCGACAGCGCCGCGCAGTCGTTGTGGCTGGCCATGCCGTAGGCGCGCACCTGCAAGTCGTACGCCTGGTTGTTGCTCGGTGAGACGAACTCGACCTTCTGGAGGCCGCTGCCTTCGATCCATACGTTCTCGATCGTCGTCCAGGCCCCAGCGGAGCCTGCCCTGTACCGCAGGTCGTAGGCGACGATGGTATGGCCCTTCCCAGAGCCGGTGCGCAAGGCAGGAATCCCCCAGTACACGGAAAGAGAGCCGTCGCCGGCGACGGCGATTACGTCGGGAGCGAGGGGCGGGAAAACCGTTTCCCCTTCGTCCAGCTCGCTTGCGGTAACCTGCGGATTCGTCAGCTCGTTGGCCGTGGCGAACACGACCGGAGACCAGGGTCCCGCGACCACGTCGTCTCCGGTTCCGGTCAGCGCCCTGATCCTGAAATAGGCGGTCTCCTTAAGACGGAGATTGGGATGGTCGCGGTTGGACGGCTGAGGATCATTTCCCTTTCTCGCCGTGTGGGTCCGTCTATCTGCGCCGAACTCCTTCGTGGTGATGAATCTGCTGAAGTCCTCTACACCGGCCTCTTGCAGCTCGTAGCCGGTGATGGCGGATGAGGGGTTTCCCTCCGGCGCATCCCAGGTCAGGACGTACGTGGCGCGAGGGACTTCCTCCCCAACAAGGTCCCCACTGATGCCCGGTACCACCCGCACGTTGGCAGGCGCGTTGAGGCCGCCGTCGTCGTCGTTGACCCGCACCGACGCGCTGCCCCAGTCCCTGCTGATGGCGTACCCGGCGCCGGAATCGACCGTAACCGTGACGTCATCGGCCTGCTCCGCAACGGCGTCGCCCGCGGTGGCGACGGTGATCGTCGCGACGCTCACGCCCGCCGGAAGCGTCACGGTCCGTGTTTCCGCGGTGACGCCGAAGGCCGCGCCGCCGGAGACCGTGAGCGACACCTCCACGTTTACGGTCGGCGGGCCGCTGGCCAGGATCGTGAACTGGGCAGCGGTCCCCTCCGTGATTGGGGACTCGCCGGGGACGACGGAGACGATGGGCACGGTTCTGACGCTAACGGCAGGCGTCCAGTCGCCCTGTCCGACCGAGTTCACCGACGCCACCCGGACCCAGTATTGGGTCTCGGCACTCAGGCCGCCGATGTAGCGGGTATATTGATGGGGAGGGGAGTCACCGGCGCGGAAGGTCGCCGCTACGACGCCCTCCGTGAAGGCGTCGTTGGTGGCGTATTCAATCACGTAGCTGCTTGCCCTGGTCACGCGGTTCCAGCGCAGGCGGAGCTCGACGTGAGTCCGGCCCGGGGTTACGGAGAAGCCGCCGGGCGCGACCGGGGGTGCTACGCCGGCGCTGGTGACGGACGCCGGCGCGCTCCTGGTGTGGGCCGCCTCCCGGCTGATGGCCCACACTTCGAACTGGTAGGGGGCGTCCTCCGGTCGGTTGATGGTGTATGTCCTCCCGCTCTGGGGGCCGAAGTCCGTCCAGGTCGAGCCGCCGTCGGCGCTGTAGCGGCCCGCGTATCTGACGGTCGGCTCGCCGTCGCCGGCGTCCGTGGGCGCGTCCCACCTCGCCACCAGGTTGTTGCCGGCGTTGAGGGCGGCGGCCAGGTTGCCCACCGGGCCCGGCCCCTTCTGCTTGCCGAACTCGGCGGAGGTGGTCGTGCCATCGCCGTTGAAGTCCACCTTGAGCGTCGGGTAGTTGTATCTCGCGCCGAAGTCCCAGGGGTCGTCCCCGCCGGTGGCAAGGTCGTCGTCGCCGTCGGCGTTGTCCAGGTCCAGGTTCCAGCTGGCGTAGATGCCGGTGTAGCCGGTGGGCGCGCGCAGCTCCGCGCCGGTCTTGCCGACGCCGCCCGCGCTGGTGGACTGGCCGGAGGACTCTGTGTCCCAGTAGCTGTCGGTGACGGTGGTGCTGTTATCGGCGCTCCCGAAGAGCCCGCCGGTGTTGGTCGTGCCCGTCACGGCGCCGGTGGCGTAGCTGGCGACGACGCTGCCCGAGGCGCCGCTGATTGTGCCGATGAGGCCGCCCACGTCCTCGCTGCCCGTCACCGAGCCGGTGGCGTAGCTGGCGACGATCCTGGATGCGGCGCCGCTGTCTTTACCGATCAGGCCGCCCACGTCCTTGTTGCCCGTGACGGCGCCGGTGGCGTAGCTGGAGGTGATGGCGATGGGGGTAGGATTCTGGCCGATCTCGCCGACCAGGCCGCCGGCGCTATCCACGCCGTCGCCGCTGTCCAGGGGCCCCACGCTGCCGGTGGCGAAGCTCGCGGTGATGGAGCCGTAAGTGTATCCGACCAAGCCCCCCAAGTATTCGGAGTCACTGTTCCGGTCTCCGGACACGTTTGCGCTGGATCGGCTGCGGCTGATCTCGCCGGCGTTGGAGCCTACCAGCCCGCCCAGGTACTCGTTGCCCGTAACGCTGCCGGACGCGGACGAGTCCTCGATGGTGGTATTGTTGCTGGTCTGGCCAACCAGCCCCCCTGCGAAGTCACCTCCCGCCGTCACGTCGCCGGACACTGACACGCCGCTGATGACGGTGGTCAGGTAGGTCCGGCCGGCAAGGATGCCGGCCCAGTCGTTGCCCGTGACGCCGGCGCCGGTGAGCGTGAGGTTGCGGACGGTCGCGTTGTGGAGCCTGGCGAACAGCCCCACCCTGATGGTGCTGCCCCGGTCGATGAACAGGTTGGCGATGGTGTGGCCGTTGCCCTCGAAGGTGGCGGAGAAGGCGCCGGATTGGCCACCGATGGGCTCCCAGCCGCGGGCCACGTCGTCGCCGGTGTCGGTGGTGCCCATGTCGTCCACGTTGGCGAACTCGTCGTCGGTGCGGTCGCCCGCGGCGCCGGTGTCGAAGTCCAGGTCGGCGGTCAGCTCGTAGCCGGTGCAGCCCGTGTCGCCGCAGCCCATGCCGGGCGCCGGGTTGGGGAAGACGGCGGCGTAGGCGGCGGCTTCGTCAAGACCGGCCGTGTTGGTGTCATCCACCACCAGGCCGGCGCCGTCCGGGTCCCAGCGGATGGCGTTCAGCCTGGCGAGGCTGTCCACCTCGATGAGGCCGTCGTCGTCGTTGTCGTAGTCGTTGGCGACCAGAGTGGCGGAGGTGGAGGCCGACCAGTCGCTTTGTCCGGCGAGGCTGTCGGCAAGCACCTGCACGTCGTAGGTCTCGCCGTTCGTCAGGCCGGTAATGGTGTGGGACAGGGGGCCGCCGTCGGCGATCAGCCAGGCCCTGCGGTCCTCCTCCCACGCGCCGCTGCCGTCTTCCCCGCCATCCTCGTCCCCGTGCCGCACCCAGTACCTTATTATCGAGTATCTGTTGTCGTTGGGCGCGGTCCAGGTTACCGTCAGCTGCCCGTCGCCCGGGGTGACGGTGGGCGCGGCGGGAGTGTCGGGTACCCTGCGGTTGGCCTCAAAGTTGCCAACTCCATACAGCACGTGCGTCCAGGGGCCCCACGTGCCGTCCGAGTCATCCTGGGCCCTGACTTGTGCGGAGACTAGGGCGTTTGTGCCTCGCAGCAGGTCATGTCGGAGAGTGCTGGATTCAAGAGACACGGTGGTTGCGCCGGTTTCCGGGTCGCGATCGCGATCCCACCGGAGCTCATACGCCCTTACGGTCCCGCTGCTCGGCGCATTCCACCTGTAGCGCAGGCCGTTGGGGCGAACTTCCGCCCTGAAGTTGGTGGGAATGATGTCCGCGTCGTCGTCGATCACGTTTACGCTGGCCGAGTTGCCCGTGCCCACGACGTAGCCCGTGCCCGTCGCCAGGGTGACGGTGACGCTGCCGTTGGCCTCGCCCACGCTGTCGTCGGTGGTGGGGAGGGTGATGGTCCCGGTGGTTGCGCCGGAGCTGATGGCCACCGTCCGGCCGGTGGCGGCGCTGACGCCGTAATCCCCGTCCACCGTGATGCCGTAGCTCACGGCCACGTCGGCCAGCGGGGCGCGGCTCAGGGTAACCGTGAACCCGGCGGCGGCGCCCTCGGTGACGGTGGCGCTGTCAGCCGCGACGGTGGCCGTCGGCCCCAGCCCGGCGTCCTTCACCGCGACCGTGGCGCTGCTTGGTGTGCCGAAAAAGTATCTGTGGCCCGAGATGGCCGTAATCCTTACGGTGATCGACCCGTCCGGCTCTGTCGCGACGTCGTCCGTGGTGGCGAGGGTGATGGTTCCGGTGCCGGTGGTGCCGTCTACGATGATGGTGCGGCCGGTGGCGGCGCTGACGCCGAAGTCTCCGTCCACGGCGATGCGGTACGTGATGGTTCGGTCTGGTTCGACCCGCGGGCTGAGCGAAAAACGGAACTGGGCCGCGCTTCCTTCGTAGATGCTGTCCGCCACCGGCTCGACGACGACCACATCGCTGAGCCATTCTGATTTGACGGCTGACCAGTCGCTGCGACCGCCGTCGGCGTTCTCCGACTTTATGCGGATCCAGTATTGCGTTCTGTCCGGCGTTCTGGTCGGCAAGCCGAGGTAGTGGGTCATCCGTGTGGGAGGCTCCGCCGGCACGGAGACGTCCGCCGTTCCCACGCCCGTTGTGAAGGCGCTATCGGTGGCGTATTGAATGTGGTAGCTGGTCGCCCCGGTCTTGTGGTTCCACCGCAGGAAGAGGTTGGTGTGGGTGTTGCCATAGGCTACGGAGAAGCCGTCGGGCACGGCCACGGGCAGGCCGGGCGCTCCGGCGTCCTGCACCGCGACCGTGGCGCTGCCCGGTGTGCCAAGCAAGTAGTCGTTGCCCGAGACTCCCGTAATCGTTACGGTGATCGACCCGTCCGGCTCTGTCGAGACGTCGTCCGTGGTGGCGAGGTCCAGTGTCTCGGAGCCGGTTAGGGTGATGGTGCGGCCGGTGGCGGCGCGGACGCCGAAGTCTCCACTCATCGCGATGTCGTAGGTGATGGTTCGTTCCAGGTTCGACGGGCTGAGCGAAAAACGGAACTGGGCCGCGTCTCCCTCGGCGACGCTGGCCGCCACCGGCTCGACGACGGCCACGTTGCGTGGCCGTTCTTGCACGACGGCCGACCAGCCGCTGCGACCGCCGGCGTTCTCCGACGCAACCCGGATAAAGTATTGCCTTGAGGTCATCAGGCCGTCGAGGTAGTGGGTCATCTGTGTGGGAGGCTCTGCCGGGACGGAGACGTCCGTCGTTCCCACGCCAATTGTGAAGGTGGAATTTCTGGCGTATTGAATGTGGTAGCTGGTCGCCCCGGTCTTGTGATTCCACCGCAGGAAGAGGCTGGTGTTGGTGTTGCCCCGGGCTGCGGAGAAGCCGTCGGGCACGGCCGGGGGCACTTCGTCGCTCGGAGTGCCGGTAGTGCTCTCCGACCAGGGGCTGGAGCCTGCGAGACCGTCGGCCTGAACCCCCACTTCGTACGACACGCCATTGGTCAGACCCGAGATGACGTAGGACAGGTCGCCGCCGTCGGCAATCCTCCAGGCGTTCCTGAACTCCGTCCAGTCCGTCGTGCCGGCCCTCCGGTGGCGCACCTTGTACCTCGTAATGGAGTTCCCGTTGTCCGCCGGGGCGGTCCAGGTGACCGTCAATTTTCCGTCGCCTCCGACAAGGCTCGGCGCGTTCGGTTTAGCTGGCTTTAGACGGCTGCCAGGGGCGTTGCCGGTGCCCTTGAGCACGTACGACCAAGGACCCCAAGAGTTGTCCGAGGCCTGTGCCCTGACCTGCGCCCAGACCGTAAACCCTGCGCCCTGCCTCACGTCTACTCGTAGGTGGTCCGCGTCCCCGGCAACAGTTTCTACGTCGGTGGTGTCTACCAGGTGCGAGTCGGTATCCCATCGGAGCTCATAGTTCTTGACGGTTCCGCTGCTTGGCGGGTTCCAGGTGAATCGAACACCATTGTTCAGCAGGGATGCGCTGAATCCGGTCGGCACGAAGTCGTCGGCCGCCTGGCCCGAGACCTGCTCGGCAGCTTCGGGTTCCGGGGTGGGCTCCGGCTCCACGACCCCCGCGGTCAGCACCGACACCGGGTGGTTGCGGACGGTTTCGGCGTTGACGCCGGCGGCGCTGCGGAGGGTGGGCTGCGCATTGGCCCGGTAGGTGAGCCTGACGTCGTCATCCGCGTCCTCGGCGGAGTCCTCCAGGGTCAGGGTAACCTTCCGGCTGGAGACGGCAACCGAAGTTATGTCCGTAAGATTGCTGTTGATACGGACGACGTAGGCGCTCAGCGGGGGAACCTGGGATTCGTCCAGGTCCCGGTCGTAAAATACGTCCAGCGTGTTCTGATAGATGGTGGCGGAGGAAATGGCCGGAGGCGCGTTTTCCTGCGCGCTGGCCTGCTCGATGGCGAAGAGTGCGAGGACGGCAACCAGCGCGATGGCTATCGCCAACAGCCGCGGCAGCGGCTTCTTCAGTACGCCGATCATCGCGCCGCCCCTGTAAGTCGGGGGGGGGGGGTGAACAACAGGGTGCGAAGGCGCGCGGCCATCGGCCTAATCCTTGAACCGGACATCGCCCTTGGCATCCCGAATACCATTGAACGTATCGCCCTGAAATCACTTGATTGGCCGGATGGCTGCGCCCTCCGCCACCGACGGGCAATGGGCTACCGGACTGGACGTTCGTCCCCACATTCGGAAGCCAAGTTAATTCCTCCCGTCGACGGGCACACTCCTGAGATATCATCCCACGACAACATTTAACAGGCGTGCAATTAGGGCCCAATCAATGTGTCATTATTGTTTCGAATGGCCTCTACGGGGTAGAATGCAGTCCGAATGGTCCTACAGGCGTCTCCATTCAAGGAGGTGAGAACATCGAGGGAACCGGCTGCGTGGACCCGGAGAGCCCGGTGCGAGGCAACCGGCTGTCGCGGCTCAGCGAAGCCAGTCTCCGCATCAACGAGAGCCTGGACCTGGACACGGTGCTCCAGGAGGCGCTGGACTCGGCCCGCGCCCTGACGGAGGCCAGCTACGGGGCTATCATCCTCCTGGACGAGTCAGGGCAGATCGAGGACTTCCTGTCGTCGGGCCTGGACGCGGAGGAAGCGGGGCTGATGTGGGACATGCCCGACGCCATGCGGTTCTTCGACTACCTGGGCGGGATGGACGCGCCGCTGCGCGTCCCGGACCTGTTGGGCCACATCCGGGAGCAGGGGCTGCCCGAGCTGCGCTCCCCCGTGCCGGTGGGAGCATTCCTGGGCGCGCCCGTAGTCCGGGGCGGCTCAAGGATGGGCAACATCTTCCTGGCCAGGGACGAGGGAAGCGGCGAGTTCGGCAGGGAGGACGAGGAGACCCTGGTGATGTTTGCCTCCCAGGTGGCGCTGGTCATCGCCAACGCCCGCCGCCACCGGGAGGAGCGGCAGGTCCGGGCGGACCTGGAGACCCTGGTGGACACCGCCCCGGTCGGAGTGGTGGTGTTCGATGTCACCAGCGGGACGGTGAAATCCCTGAACCGGGAGGCGAGGCGCATTGTGGGGGGCCTGCTCTCCCCCGACGGGTCGGTGGAGCGGATACTGGGGACCCTCACCCTGAGGAGGGCCGACGGGCGGGAGGTGTCGCTGCAGGAGCTCCCCCTGGCCGAGGCCCTTCGCCCCGGCGAGACGGTGCGCGCCGAGGAGATCACTGTGGAGCTGCCCGACGGGAGGTCGGTGACCACCCTGGTCAACGCCACGCCCATCCGCTCGGCAAGCGGGGAGGTGGAATCCTACGTGGTGACCATGCAGGACCTGACCCGGCTGGAGGAGCTGGAGCGGCTGCGGGCCGAGTTCCTGGGGATGGTGAGCCACGAGTTGCGGCTGCCCCTGACGTCCATCCGGGGCTCGGCGACCACCCTGATGGACGAGGGCACGTCCCTGGACCCGGCGGAGATGCGCCAGTTCTTCCGCATCATCGCCGACCAGGCCGACCTGATGCGGGGCATGATCAGCGACCTGCTGGACGTGGCCCGCATCGAGACGGGCACGCTGTCGGTCTTCCCGGAGCCCTCGGACGTGGCCGCTTTGGTGGACGAGGCACGGAGCGCCTTCATGAGAGGCGGCGGCAGGAACAGCCTGGAGGTCGTCTTCGAGCCGGAGCTTCCTCAGGTGATGGCGGACCGGCGGCGCATCGTGCAGGTGCTGGGCAACCTGCTCTCCAACGCCTCCAGGCACTCGGGCGAGGCTTCTCCAATCGGGGTGAACGTCGAGCTACAAGGCGCTCACGTGGCGGTCTCCGTGTCGGACATGGGACAGGGAATCCCGGCCGAGCTGCTGCCCCATCTCTTCCGCAGGCTCTCCAGCAGCGACGGCATTGGTCAGGGGCGCGACCAGGCGAGGTCGGGGCTGGGCCTCGCCATCTGCCGGGGCATCGTAGAGGCCCACGGAGGACGCATTCGGGCCGAGAGCGAAGGGACGGGCCGTGGCGCCACCATCACCTTCACCATTCCGGCCGCGGAGCCCGTCTCTACCGCACCAGTGCCACGCTCTCGCCGGACTTCGCGGCAGCTGACGCGGGTCCTGGCGGTGGACGACGACCCCGAGGCGCTGCGGCAGCTCCGAGACGTCCTGACCCGGGAGGGCTTCCACCCGGTGGTCACCGGGGACCTGGCGGAGGCGGCGCGCTTGGTGGAGGAGGAGCGGCCTCACCTGGTGCTCATGGACCTCATGCTGCCGGGGGGCGACGGCATCGGCCTGATGCGGGAGATCATGGCCTCAAGCGACGTGCCGGTGATCTTCGTCTCCGCCTACGGGCAGGAGGAGCTGGTCACGAAGGCCCTGGACATGGGGGCCGTGGACTACGTGGTAAAGCCCTTCTCCCCATCGGAGCTGGCGGCGAGGATACGGGCGGCGATGCGCCAGCGTGCCGGGCTGGGCCGGGCGGCGCAGTCCAGGCCCTACTTGCTGGAGGACCTGCGCATCGACTACGCCGAGCGCCGGGTGACCCTGGGCGAGAGTCCGGTGGAGCTCACCGCCACCGAGTACGCGGTGCTCCACGAGCTGTCGGCCCACGGGGGCATGGTGTTGACCCACGACCAGTTGCTGCTGCGTGTCTGGGGCGTGGGCCACTCCGGGGACTCGGGGCTCGTTCGCACCATCGTGACGAGGTTGCGGAGCAAGCTGGGAGACGAGGCGGGCCAACCCCGCTACATCCTCACCGAGCCTCGGATCGGCTATCGCATGCCTCGGAGCAGCGTGGCGGCAGAGGCTCCTCCCGGCAGCAACGCCCAGTAGGAGCTCGGAGACGCGGGAGCGCTGAGCGCTGGGCAGCCTTCGGTACTGACTACCCCTGCCATCACCAGGAACGCCTGAGGACCATGCGATTCTGGAGCTCCCACCGCTCCCGTTGATCCTGCGGACCGCCTCGTCTGCACCACGCGCTCGTCGTCCGCCGTCGTCACCCTCCATCGTGGCGGGGCTGGCCGTGGGCGGTGCTATTAGGCAGGCCGTACACAGGGCATTGGCCCAGGCGTTCGTAGGCGACCGCCGGGAGGCACTCCTCCAGTTGCTGCACGGCCTCAGGGTAGTCCCAGAACTTGTTCCGAACCTTCAGCAGCAGGTTGATCCGCTCTCCCTCCGCCACACAGCCCCCCGTTCGCCCTGAGACCGTCGAAGAGCCGCCCCCGCCCCCGTTAATGGTTCGAGAGCCTCACCACGAACGGGCGCAGCCTCAGCCCCCCCCAATCCGCCCGTTCAGCTCCCGAATCGCCGCCGTCAGCTCCTCGATCTTCCCGCCCGACTCCTCCAGCAGCGCCCGCACCGACTCGTACAGCTTCCGCATCTCGCTAACGGAGTTCACCGGCGAGTCGGTCAGGCCCAGGAGGTAGTCGGCGGACACTCCTAGCTGCTTGGACACGCTGCGCAAGACCTCCGTCGTCTTGCCCGTGTGGCCGCGCTCCAGGTGGGAGATCAGGCTGCGGTCCCGGCCCAAGGCCTGCGCCATCTCCGCCTGCGTCAGCCCCGCCCGCCGCCGAGCCGTCATCAGCCGCGCGCCGAACGCGTCGTCGTCCAGCGCCGGTCGGGGCGCGCGACGCTGTCGCGGCGGTCGCGGCTCTGCTGGCGGCGTGCGCTTTCGGCGTCGGCTAAGATCCAAACCCTTTGTTCGCTGTGGGAAGCTCACACTGTCTCCGGCTACTGCGAAGAGCTCAGAATCTGTCTGGTCAATCGAAATATCTCGGTGAGGGTGGTCGGTTTCGATGCAAGCTCCACGATCTTCTCCCAGACGTCCGGGCGGCTGATCATATTTGTGTACTCATGCCCCTCATTCGTCAGACGAAAAGCGCTCAAACCAGCGACTAGGTCACTCCTCCTTCCTGCAGAAAACCAGCCTTAACCAGCAGCCGCAGGTGCTCCTCGATTTCCTCCTGTGTGTTCCCTAGCCAGAGAATGTCGTCGCTGGCCTCGGGCCAGCAGGTCGGGTCAAGGCCAAGGGCAACAGCGGTTTTCCGTTCGTGTGCTAGGTTCCCCACCCCGACAAATGTCACGGGCTTGGAGGCGATGCCCTGCAGGATGGTGTTAATGAACTCCATGTCCCCCTGCATTGGTCGCTACTCCTCCCGACTGGGGCGGGCTAGGGCCTTCACCAAGGACCCCAGGATGATACTCAGCACCCCGAGCTTGAACAGCCACTCCCCGATGAAGATGTACGCCTTAACGTTCTCGTTCCTCTCCGACTCGGACCAGAAGGCTATCTCGTTCAGGACGTTGCTGATCGCGTCCTGGTAGCCGGTGTACAGGAAGCTCAGGCCCGACAGGATCAGCGCCAAGCCGCCCCACAGGAGGAGCCGGGCCACCCGCTGCCCCTGGGTTCGTTGCAGAGTGTCCAGGACGTCTCGCATTTGCACCCTCCGTCACGCCGGTCTCACCCGCCACCGCTCCTGGAGTCGAGGTACAGGAGCACGAGGACCCCGAACAGCAGGGCGCCGACGACTACGCCGACCAGCGCCAGGTTGTCTACCATTACGGCCTCCCCTGGGGCTCCGTGACCCAAGGTCCAGCGGGGGCCCCGCCCCGGCGCTCTTGGTGGGACCCCCGCCCCACGTTAGGAGCCTAGGGCGAAGGAAGATTACGGGTTTCCAGACTTGCCCCAGGCTCCGCAGGGGTCCCCGACGACGCTTTGAAACGGCGGGGCCCCTGCGTTGCCATGAAGCCTGGGGAGGAAGGTCTGCCCCCGAGCCCCCCAGGCTCTGCTGGCCACGCTTAGTCCGCGCTACTCCTCCATCGCCGGGCGAAGGCGTCGGCCGCCTGAGCTCCCCAAGCTCCGCCTTTCCCAGGGCACTGGACCGCCCGGGTGAGCTGGGCCGGGTTAACCCACTCGCCATGGGCGCCGGCGAACACCGCCTCGGGTACCAGCGGACCTCGCGCCACTTCCTGTGTCCAGACCTGATTCCATCGGTAGTATCGCATAGAAATATTGCATTGCTATGCAATTAAGGATGGAATTGCGTGTCAATACTGTTTCAAGAAGCTGCCGTAGGGTAGAATACGAGCTAAAGAATCCTGTTGGGGAGACGGTGATGAGCGATTTCATGACACGCGACGAGGAGATACTTCCCGCTCTGGGGTACCTGGCGGCCGGCATGACGGCTATGTTGACCAGGCTGTCCAGGGAGGCACTCGCTCCCTTCGGTATAGGTCCCGTCCAGATCGCCATTCTCATGTACTGCTCGCGAAACCAGGCGAACACTACCGAGAGGTTGGTGGACGCAATACGCCTGGACCAAGCCTCGATAAGCCGCCATGTGGCCAGGCTGGTCGAGAAGGGCCTGATCCGGCGTACGCGCCCATGCGCCGACCGGCGCGTCGTGCATTTGGAGCTGACGGAAGGCGGATGGGACTTGATGCCCCGGCTGGTCGAGTCCCATCAGGACCTCAACGGCCTAGTCAATGTCGGGATCGGCGAGGACGAGAAGAGGGTCTTTCTCGACGTCACGAGGAAGATACACCACAACCTGCAGACGGGACTGCAAGAGCTTGGCAGTGTCGAGGGGAGATCCGAGGGGGAGTTAAACAGTAGCGGTTAGGGCGTTCCCCGAGTGGGCCCCGCGGCCCTGTCAGCTAGTCGCCCAACCTCTCGCCGCCTCCCCAACCAGCTCGATTCATCACAGCAACCTGGGCGTCCCTGGCCGGAATGACTGCCCGAGCCCACGTTCTTCCCGCTCTTCATGTATGGAGGAGAGGTACTCGTACCTGCGTTGCGTGTGTTTTGCATCTGCAATATAGTATCCAGTGAAGAGAAGGCTGAAGAGAAGGCAGATTTGCGGTGAAGTCACCTGCCTTCCGTGTCGAATGGCGTCGTCAGGCTGGCGAACGCCGTCGGAGAGCAGACATGCACCCACTGAAGATGAGTGCGGCCAGGATTCTTGCTTCTCTCCAAGAGTCGAGATCGACTGAGAGTCTTGGAGCAGTCGGGGTGGTGTTTGGGATACTACTGGTTGCGCTCGGCTGGATCCTGGAGGAAGAGTCCGTTGGTATAGGTGCAGCAATCAGGACGCTGGGCGGAATGGTCTTTCTGGCCGGACTGGCGACTGTCGTCTTTGCGGACTCCCGTCGTCGTGCTGCTGCGACTGGCATGTCGAAGCGCCTTCTTGCCAAGTATGTGTCGAGGACTGCGCACTGGGGCTGGCCGGACAGATGGGGGCTGGCCAGCATTGCCATCGGGGTTGCTCTGATCGTTCCCGCCCTGGCACTCCAGATCATCTTCCGAAACGGCGCGGTCGTCGCAACGCTGGCAGTCATACTCTTCTGGGTCGGTGTTTTCCTTCTCATCTACGGAAGATTCCACGGTCTGGGCGAGAGGCGGACCCGAAACCGGTCCTCGTCACCTTCACGCAGAGAGGGCCAGGACAGGGGACCTCACGCTCTGGGCCGGGTGCGGCCCCGAGACAGGCCCTCATCACCTCCACGCAAGGGAAGACGTGACAAGAAGCTTCGATAGCTCCGAGCTCTGATGGTTCTGCCGGTGCGTCCACCGAACCCAGAAGCGGATATTCATGAAGACACAGGGGACAGGTACGTTAGGCGCTAAAGGCGCGGGCCTGGCCTACAAAGTAGGACTTGGCGTTATCGTGGTCGGCGTCGTCATGATTGCGTCGAGTGGGCTTCTCGGCGGAGTCACCTTCTCAGCAGTTTCAGCCCTATTGAGGCTCTTGGGCGCACCTGAAGACCGGGAGTTCCTGCCCACGAGCGAGCCGGAAGCGGGAGGCCAGCTCCTTCAGTTCTTCGGCGTCATCCTTATCGCGTGCGCTATCTGCATTGTCGGCATCCGGCTCGTCGTCGAGCTGCTGGGGCTGGCGGGCAGACCGGAGTACACCGCCAAGCTGGGTCGGGCCGACAAGCTAGGGTTGGGCGCGGTGGCGGTCGGGCTCCTCGTCGCCGTTTCCACTGGGATCACCCAGCTCCTCCTCTATGAGATATTCCTTTACGAGTATGGGCCTGGTTCGGCAATGTTCACCCTCGCAATAGCGATGTATGCGGGCGGCGCGATCGTGCTCGGAGGGCTCGTCGTTCTCGTTCTCGGAAGACCGGGCCCCCGCAAGGTATTGAGCGGTTGGACCGACAGGGTGGGTTGGGGCAAGATGGGTTGCGGGTGGATCAATAGGCTGGGCCTAGGCTTGATCGTGCTTGCGCAGGTTGGGGGTGCTCTGACTCCAGGCTTTGAGGGTCCGATCACCATCGTCACAGCGGCAGGAATCGGCATCCTCGTTGTCGGAATCTTCCCCCATATTCTCGCGGGGGGACGGCCGTAGGAAGGAGCCGATGCACCACGCCAGAGCATCCGCGCACAATCTATAGGTACCATCCCCGCTGCGAAAATGCCCAGACGATGAGCGCCAACACACCGGCGATGACTGCGAGCACAATGGCCACAACCCCCGCCACAACTCTCGCTAGCTCCCCGGACGCGGCAGCGCGCTTTAGTGCGAGACGCAGATGCAGGCTGGCTCCTCGAAGCGAATCGAGGAAGTCCTCCATGGAAACAGTAGGCGCAGGAGGATTGGGAGGCGAGACGGGAAGATTCGGTCTGGGCACGGATGCGGCCATCGCAGTGCCACATTTGACGCAGGCAACGGCTGCTGGGCTATTGGCAGCGTTGCAGGTCGGGCACCTCCTATGGTGACCGGATGGAGCCGTCGGTACTCCCGTAGACTGGATGGTCGATGCCGGTCTTGCTGTTCGCGGGGCGATAGGCGGCTGTCCGGTCGGAGGCGGTGTAGGAGGCACCGGTGTAGGTTGATGTGCTCGAAGCGTCTGCCGGTACGAGCTGCCAGCGGGGGCTGAGGCCGTCGATCGCGTCGATGCTTGTGGAGCGGCTGTTGACGGCGCTGCCGGCGACGGCACCACCGCGCTGGGTGGAATATCCTGCAGGACCGCCTCCAGGTCGGGGACCTTCTCCGCCGAGAGAGCGCAGTACTCCTCGAGACGCTCTGCCAGCTTGGCCACGGCCTGGTCGTGCGACCTCTTGAGCCGACCGAAGACCTCGGAGCCCCGTGGGTCGGCATAGTCCTTCCTGGTGAATATCAGATTGTCCTCGTCGTGGAAGTCCCATAGGCTGGGATCGGACGCTACGGCGAGCAGGCTGAGATAGATTACCAAGGAGGGGAAGTTGTCGACGTTCTCGTCGAAGTGCTCCGATGATCTCTCTGGGTGCTGGTAGTTCTTGTGGCCCAGCTCTGGACTTCTCTCGCCGCGAAACTTGGGTAGGTACATCCCGTCGTAGTCGACGAGGCGGATGCTCCCATCTTTCTGCACCATGACATTGCCGTGCTGGAGGTCGTTGTGGGCGATGCGGAGGCCGCGGAGGCTGGCGGTGGGACCTCCCCGCCACTGGGCGGCTACGCGCCGGAGCGTCTCCGGCTGGTTGAGCCTCGATTCCACAAACCTGCTCAGCAGTTGTCCATCCACCCACTCCATTCTGACTATAGGGTACCAGTCTCCACGGAGGCTGATCCCGCGCTCGACGTACTCGAAGTGGACAAACGATGGCGGGAGGACGTTGAGCAGGTAGCTGCTCAGCTCGCCGTAGCGGGACCGCTGGTCACTCACCTCACGGGTGAAGCACCTGACGGCGAAAGTACGGTTCGCCACGGACACGGGATAGACGCACGCGAAGGCCCCGGAGAACACGAGAGGCATGCCGCGCTGGTTGAGCGATACTTGCCCGGTTTCGAGGTCGGTGCCCCTGAAACATAGTCGGGGGTTCTGGACTGCCTCGCTATAGTCGGTTATCCCTGGCCAGGGCATGGCCTTCGCATCACCTCAGGTGGTTGTAATCGACCCTCATGATGACCAACGTGGTATCGTCGTTGCGCATCGAGCCCGCGCGGCGCTGCTCCTCGACCCAGGCAGTCCAATTCGACGCGTCCAGTTCGAAGAGCATCTTCCAGGGCTTCTCCCCCTCGGCATTTCTCTCAAGGAGCCAGCACGCCAGGGCATCGGAAGCCAGGATGAACGAGTCCCCAGCTACGCATTCGCCGTCGCTCTGATGCACGTTCTCCCAGAGCTTCCCCACGTTGTCGGGGTTGCTGCAGACGAGTGTCGGGTTGTTGTCAAACTGGGTGGCGTCGTCGAAGGGGAAGGAGAGCCACAGACGATCACCGCGCACCACGAAGAGACAGCTATCTCCCACAGCGACTGCCCGCCAAGAGATCCGCCGTGAGGTCCCCGCTGTGGCCATTACTGTCAGGCCCAACAGGGTGGCGAAGGCGCCGGTCCGGGCCTTCGCCTCTCCGTGCCAGGGGATTCTGTCCCACGGGATGCCGATGCGCCACCTCTCCTGCGCCGAGGTCAGCCAGTCACCCAGGGATCTCTTGGTGAGGCCACACATATCTGGCGGCAGAGCGACGAAGGCGTCGGCGAGGACGTCCGCCCACTCTCGTGCAAAGGCCGACTCGCTAGCACCGTCGGAAACAACCGCCCTGGCAGTGCGCCGCCCGGACGCGCCCAACCGCTGGGGATAGACCACCCGTGAGGCGTCCTCACACTCCTCAGGGCGGTTGCCCGCCTTGGGCAGCCAGAGTCTCCTGGGAGGTCGAAGGACCACCTTCACCTCCTGGCGGATCAGCGCAGGTCTGACGCTGCGCGCGTCCCGATGTCCAGGAACTGCACCAGGGCCACCATGTCGGCGTTGTAGACGTACCCACGGGAGCCCTGGGTGACCGACAGGCCCATGCCCGCGGCCAACTCCACGACCTGGTGGGGAAAGACCGAAGACATGCGGAACATGCGCGCCGCGTACTCGTCGGGAGGCACCTCGTCCTCTTCGGACGGGTACTGCACCGGCATGGCGGACATCTCCGAGAGGTGGGCGTTGTAGATGAGGACGCTGCCGTCGTTGGTGCCTAGGGCCATGATCTCCCGGGCCAAGGGCTCCGGGTTCCCATCGGTCGCATCGCCGTCGGTGACGTTTATCAACATGGGGGGATAGGAGTCCGGGTGCTGGGCCGTCCAGTCCAGGAGGGCCTTGGATGCGACGGACAGCGCCTCGCACATGGGCGTTCCGTATCCGGCCTTGGGGCGGAGCCACACGGGGAACTTCCTGGTGACTTCCACTACCCCGCCGGCGCCGTCGGACTCTTTGACCTGCTTCTCCTCCACCTCTGCTGCGTCGACCACCTGGCTGACGGACAGGAAGGGTTGCTCGGGAGACGTCCCGGGAAGGGCGCTCTCCAATTTCGTGCGTCCTGCTCCGTCAGTTCCGTACGCGATGATGCCGATGTGGAAGTAGTCGCGAATGTCTATGCCCTGGGAGCAGCGTTGCGATATGGCGTCGAGGATGCGGTTCACGGCATCGGCGGCGCCGTCCATCTTTCGTAGGTCAGGCTGTCCGCCCAGCGCCCCCGCCATGGAGCCCGATTGGTCAATGAGGAAGAGGAAGCAACCGGGGTTGTTTCGGCTGATGTCGGCAGTGTACGGCATCTGCATCAACTCCGTGGTTCGATGTATTCGGCCCCCGACAGATCGATTTGCACGATCTCCAGAGAGCAGGGCCATCCGCTTCAGCGCCGCCCAATGTGACCCCGCACGCACAGGTATCGGAGCCGCCTGCGGAGCCGGGATAGCCGGGAACTTCGCGGGTTGACACAACATAGACGGCCGCGGAGACTATATCGCAAATGCAAAGTATACTGCAACATGACTCCTTGGCTCTCATAGTGGCGGTCGGCCTGCTCATCGCCGCCGCCGCTGCCTGCGATTACGGCGCTCCTGACGAGCCTGAGTCCTCCGTACCCATGAGGATCGGGCTGATGCTGAACTTCAGCGGCCAACCGGAAACAGCGGCCGACAGGAAGCGGGCCTTCGATCTGGCCATACGGCACGTCAACGAAGCTGGCGGCGTGCTCGGCATGCCCGTGGAGGGAGTGGAGGCCGACTCCACGCGAGACCCGCAGCTGGGGGTTGAGTCGGCGCGGCGCTTGGTGGAGGAGGAGGGTGTTCATGCCATCGTGGGCCCCACGGCCAGCGCCATCGCATTGCCTGTTGCGGAGATGGTCGCCGGGCCGGCCGGCGTGCCTACCATCAGCCCCTCGGCCACCTCTCCCCAGCTGAGCGACGCGGCCGACGACGGCTACTTCTTCCGCACGACCCTTTCCGATACGGCCCAGGGACCGGTCCTCGCCCGCGTGACCGGCGAACGGGGCTTCGACAACGTGGGCCTGGTCTACATCGACGACCCGTACGGCCAAGGGCTGGCCCGCAGTTTCGAAGAATCGTGGGACGGCCAGCTGCGGGCCATTCCCGTCGACCGAGACCAGACGGCCCATCTTGCGGACCTGCGGGAGAGCGCAAGCGCGGGCGCCCAGGCGCTGGTGGTGATTACCTTCGAGCAGCAGGCCCTGGCCATCGTCCGGGAGGCGCTGGAGGAGGGCATCTACACCCAGTTCGTCTTCGGCGACGCAGCCAAGAGGTTGGGTCTGGTCACGGAGATTGGCGGCGGGCTTCTGGGCGGCATGTACGGCACCGCGGGGGCTCCCGCCCCGGACAACGACGCCACCGCCGCGTGGGATACGGCCTTCGCAGCCGCCTATGGCGGGCCGCCTCGGCTCACCTACGTCAAGGAGACCTACGACGCCACCATTGCCCTGGCCATGGCCGCCCAGGCGGCCGGAAGCCTCGACGGCGCGGCCATCCGAGACCACCTGCGGGCCGTCGGCAGTCCACCCGGGGAAACGGTCCTGGGGACTCCAGAAGGGGTCGCAGAGGGTCTTCGCTTCCTCGCCGCGGGTCGCCGGATCGACTACGAAGGGGTCGCCAACTCCCTCGACTGGGATGAGAACGGCGACCTGGTCAGAGGCTACATCGGTACCTGGCGGTATACGCGGGACGGTCGGATCGAAGAGCTCGAGAAGATACTCTTCCAATACTGAGCGCGCCCTGGGGGCGACTACGTCCGGCCACCGGAACCAGACGCACTGTCACCACGGTGCTCCAGGCGTCTGGCGGCCGCCGGGCGTGTTCTACGGCCTCGAGGCGCTGTTCGAGGACTAACGATGGGATGGAAGGAAGCGCTCTACAAGTTCTTCATCGGCCCGCCGTATCGCAAGCGTGCCAGGACTGGCGATGTTCAAGAGGCGAAGCGGGGCGTCGTCACGAACAGATCCACCTATTTCGACCACATCGGCTTCGATCGCTACGACGAACACGGCCGGCTTGCGCCCGTGCTGGTCGTTCCTAAGGGGCCGGAAGAATGGCAGGTGGAGTCGGACAACGGCGGCGTCATGTACACCGTCGTCACGGGCCCATCCGGCTGGACGTGCAGCTGCAGGGACTACGCTCGAGGCAGGCAGCACTGGAAGCGAGGGGTCAAGACCTGCAAGCACATTGCCCGGGTCATTCGCGAAACCGGCGAGCAGCCTGTGCTCAACTGGGCTCGTAAAGCTCGCGGGAGCGTTCGGTGGGGCAAGGCGCCTGACTGGTGGGTGGATGACTACGTCGACGCCATCGACTCGGGCCACCTAACGCTTGCCGCGGCCGCGGCAGACCCCCGGGGAGTGACCGCAAGGCGCACCCAGAGACGCTGTCTTGCCACGGGGATGGTCCAATACCCAGACAGCCAAACCGCCCAGACAGTCGTGGAGAGCGTGATCAAGGGCAGGCCAAAAGCCTACGTATGCATCCACTGCGGATGTTGGCACGTGGGCGATGAAGCCCGTCGTCGTCAGGAAGACGCATGGTGCAGATACCCTGACATCCACACGCCAGGGCGGCACCGGGAAAGGAGCGGAGGAATGACTCGGGAGAAGGAGGAGGGGCTGTGAGAGAGCGGAACACTATCCGGCGCATCCGGGAAGCAGTCCATGACGGGAGGCTCCTGGAGCCGTTCACCCCACGGGACGTCAACGCCGCACTGGGGATCTACTGGGCCGGGGCATTCCTTCCCAAGCACCGGGTAGGCAACCCAAGAGGCAATACGGAGATCTTCGTCCAGGTCAGCGCCAGCCGTCCGGTGCGGTATCGGCTGCTGCGCCGGGAGGAGGAGGAACCTTGCCAGGCCTAAGCGCTGCCCATCGGGGAAGGTCCGGCACCGGTCGGAGGCTGACGCCTTCGCCGCGACGGAGGAGTAAGTCTACAGCGTCGTCCGCATCGCGGGTCGAAACGTAACTGACTGGCCGGGCGTCTACCGCTGTGCGCTCTGCCGGGACCGGCACTAGGGCATAGCTGGGCGAGACGTGAAGCGAGAGAGGCGTGGAGTATGGAGCCCCCCGCGCCGGGGTCCGAGCGCCGGCCAACTCTATGATCGCCAAGAGCGTCCAGTCGAGAAGGCCCAGGTCGTTCGTCTCCTTCATATGCGCCATGGCCCGCAGGCGCGTTTTTGCTGATGCTGTCTTGCGACTTTCCTGGGTCTCCGACAACAAAAGAAGCTCGCACACATCGGCGCGCAGCATGGGCCTGAAACGCAAGGACGCCGCTCATGTGGGTGTTTGGACGGGGGAGGTCGCCGCATTCGCAGTGACGGCCTCCCCCGTGTTCCGGCGGCCAGCGTCAAGCACCGACCGGCACTATTCCCCGTCCGCCCCTAGAACAGCCTCAGCGTCTGCTGCTGTGTCTGCTCTGCCTCCGCCTCTCCCTCAGCGGCCTCGGGTTGGGCCGTCCCCTGCTCACGCCGGTTCCGCCGCCTGGTCGAGGGAGCGGGCCTCTCGTAGGCCGGATGCTTCGGTGCATCCTCCCACCTGGCCATCGCCCTCTCGGTCACCCCCGGCACCTCCTGGGCCAGCCCTGATAGGTCTTGGCTGTCGAAGGTCTCGATGTGCGGGTCAGCCGAGGGCCGCTGTACGCCGATGGTGGCCCTCTCCCCCTTGATGGACATGACCACCTTCAGGTCTTCCGCCTGGACGCTCCCTTCCCCAGCGGCCCGCTCCTCCCCCTGGTCCGAATCCTGCCCGTCCGGCGCAGCCTCCCCGTTGGAGTCCTGCACCTCGACGGCTTCGTCAGCGTTGTCGCCCTCGGCGTCGCCGAAGAGACTGTCGTCCGCGCTCGGTGCGCCCGAGCGGGTTGCTTCCGTCCCCACTTCCTTGGGCATGGTCTCTCCTTTCATCTGTTGGTTCTTGACTGCTTCCTGTTGGCCCCTTCGCTTGAACGGCGTGGCTCACCCGGTCTCTGGCTCGGAGGAGCCCATGATTCGCTCCACCGCCTCCGGTGTGGCGTAGGTGGGGGTGACGGTGCCGATGTCCATGTCCAGGTAGAGGCCCATGAATGGGCAGGTTCCCGCCACCATCCGGCGGACCACCTGCAGCACCAGGGACGCCATCGTTTGGTTGATGGTGGGGTCCTGGTCCGTGAGGTCGAGGGCTGCGGCGCAGTCCACGTCGGCCGGCCTGGTCGAGACGGCCGTCAGCAGGTCGGGGCGCTGGAGCGTGGGCGCTGGCAGCAGGTGGCAGGTCTCGCCGGCGAAGGCGGGCTCTTCCCAGCCCACCTGACCGGCGACGTTCCCGATGAGCACCTGCCCCCAGTTGGTGTCGTTGCCAGCGTCGATGAGCCACCGGGCCGGATGACCCGGCAGGCACTCGGCCATCGCCCTCCGTGCAGCGGCGTTGTCGGCGCACCCGATGATGAGGCCGTCCCCGTATGGCGGCATGCCGGGGTAGCGGGGCTCATCCTCCCGAAAGGGGTAGACCGAGTAGCCGACGGTTCGCTTGTAGGCTCGTGCCAATCTGTCTGCCAGGGCCTGGCTCTTGAAGCGCCCCACGTCCTCGGCGTAGAAGTTCTGGCGCAGCAGGTTGTGGGGCTCCACCCGGTCGTGGTCGACCAGGACGATGGTGGCCTCTCGACCTTGGAAGAGGCGGCAGAGCCCCTCGGCGACGAAGCCGCCCGTGCCCCCGCAGCCGACCACCGTTAGCCAGGGATTGTCCAACAGGAACGCGTTGTCCAGGTGGTAGGGCATTCGTCCATTACCTCCTTGTCTGTAAATCGATGTCCTCGCTGATGAACCGGACGCACGGCTCCGGCCCGTCGAACACCTGCGGCCACTCCACCGGGGCGAAGTGGCCGTAGACGCCGACCCGGAGGGTCAGCTCCGGTGTAGGGGCGTCGAGGCGTCCTACGACCCCGTAGACCCGGAACCCCTGCTCGTCACGGTCGTCGGTGGTCGAGAAGACGGCCCGGGAGGCTCCGTGGGAGTGGAACTCGGCCACCACCCCGGCGGGCGGCACGTAGGCGAGGGACGTGGCCGTCCCCTCCTGTGGCGGCACCACCAGCCGGTAGGATCGCCCGTCCCACCGGACGGCGAAGAGCCGTTCGGTGCCGGGGTCGTCATGGAACCAGCGCAGCCCCACCTCGAAGAGCGCCGCCGGGATGGGGCCGTGGACGAGCTGCACCTTCTCGGTGACGGGCGCCAGCCCGCGCACCGAGGCTGACGCAACCGATATCCGCGCCGTGAGGTGGGCGCTCTCGGACTGGACGTAGACGCCCCCCGCTCCGAGAACGTAGTCGTAGCCAATGCCCTGGGCTCCCGTGAGCCCGGAGGTATGGCTGACCAGGTATCCGACCGGCCCCGGACCGCTACCAGCGGTAGCCGCGTCTTCCTTCGGAGATCGCCATAGCGTGGGCAACCGTGCACTGGGGAACAAGGTCCTCAAGAGGGTACTCGTCCTTTCCATCTATCTCCTCCCATAGCGCTTGCAGGTTGTCAGGGTGCTTCTTCGACCGGTTTTCGGTGTCTCCGGTAAGGGAGAAGAAGGACTGGAAGAAGGACTCCGGTATCAGTCCGACCTCCTCCGGGAACCGATGGCTTCCGGGGCAGACCCGCCCGTCTCGGAAGACGTTGAAGGCGGGAGCACGGAAGAGATGCTGCTCGAGGTCGGTCGGCCTGACCTGTGCCGCGTAGACCCAGGGCGACCGCCCCGGCGAGCAGACGAAGACCAGCCCCGGCATGGGAAGCCGGAGCCGGGCGGGGGGCTTGAACGCCTCCCGTTGCAGGGCCACGGGCCACACCTGCGGCGGCCGCCAGAGGGCCACCGTCTTGCCGGTCTCCCCTTGACTCCACCAGAGTGACTCCCGGGGCAGGAGCCCCGAGGAGTACCCCAGATGCTGGGTGAGGGCGTGGGCGACCTCGTCCGCCGAGATGGTCCTGACCCAGTTGGACTCGCCGCCGAGACCTCGCAGCAGAATGGTCTCCCGGTAGACCTCCAGCTGAATCTGCAGGTCGTCCCTGGGCGCGTCCGCCGGACCCGGCAGGGACCACTCGGTCGCGTTGGCGTCACTCGTCATCGTCGTCCTCCTTTCCTTGCTGTCCCCGTTCGGCGAGTCGCCCCAGGACGAACTCCAGCATCTCGGCGAAGCGTCCCGGAAGGTCCTCCTCCAGCCAGTCGGCCAGCCTGCACACCTCGTCCATGAGCGCGTTGGCCTTCCGCCACTCCTCCGTGCCCTGGGCGATGACGTCGTCCTCCCAGGGGTCGCAGAAGCCGTCGAAGTTGCCGTCCTCGTAGCAGGCGTCCAGGAAGAAGTTGCCGGTCTCGGCGAGGACCCAGGAGCAGGCTTTGGCCGCTGCCTCGAACTTCGTTCCCTTCAGCGCCGCTGTCAGATCCTCCAGCGGTATGCCGCCATCGGGGATTCTGACCAGCGTCTCCCTCGGAATGCGCTCTGCTGCCGACTCGAGCCAGGCCGTCCGCAGCCCGCCTGGTCCGTCGTGGTAGACGTCGGATGGCCTGGCCAGAAGGGCCATTGCCGAGAGCCCGTCCCGGTAGCCTTCCCACATGTCGTGCAGGCCGTCGTAGCCGAAGCCCATCAGGTCGAAGGGGATGCCCCTCCGGAGCCACGTCCAGGACGGTTCGTCCCCATCCTCCAGGAAGAACTCGAGGTAGGGCGCGTAGAGGGGGAAGTGGCGCTCCCCGAAGAGTTGGGAGAAGCGCTCCACCCTCGTACGTATGTCGGGAAGCGAGAGCGCCTCCTCCGCCTCGTTGGGGAAGAGGCGGCGCACCAGCCCCGCGAACCATGCGTAGTCGTCGGCGTAGCCGACCAGCGTGACCAGCTCCCGCAGCGACGGCGGACGACGCAGGAGCAGGTCGGTCAGCCCGCTCAGCCGCGGCGGGGCCGCAGCTTCCATCGAAGCGCCTCCAGCAGTCGCCCGGTGGAGGAAGCGTAGGACTGCGCCTGGGCGCAGGCCATCTCCACCTCGTGCTGCATTGCGGCCGCGGCGTCCAGGTCGAAGGAGCCGTCGGGCCGCGTGAGCTCCGCCGTGAGCTCGATGATCCTGAGGTTCGCCGGCGGGGTCGCCGCCAGCAGACCCGCAAGGGTCCGGTTGTCCATGTCCCCCTCCTAGCCGTGGGCGCCCTTGGTGCCCACCCGCCGCTGGAACTCGTAGACGGTGTCGTCGCCGCGCTTGGTCTCCTTCACCGAGGCGTTGGCGATCTCGCCGTAGAAGTCCGCCAGGGTGCTCTTCACCTGGTCGACGCTCATCTCGGGGTCCGGGTCCGGAAACTCGCGGTCGTCGTAGACGAAGACGCGTGCCATGGTCTCTCTCCTTTCTGTCTCTCTTCCTGCCTCGCTTCGTTGGTGCATGCGGGGAGGCCGTCACCCCGTTGGCGACGACCTCCCCGTACCTGCGGTCTAGCGTCCCGCACCGACCATCTCCTCGTCGCGCTCCCGTTCCACGGCCCACTCGAAGAGGGACAGGGACGGGGCCTGGGCTCTCCGGCCCTTCGGCTTCACCGGCTCCTCGGCCATGAACTCGGCCCAGGAGAACAGCGACCGCTGCGGCTCCGGCTCCTCTTCGTGATGACCGTTGCCGTTGGGGGCCATGCGGCCGTTGACCGGCGCAAGCTCCACCGCCGGCCCGAAGATGTCGGGCCCGTGACGGTCGCCGTTGCCGTTGACCGCGGTGGTCTCCGGCTCCTCCTCGACGGCTCTCCAGCCGCCGTCCACCAGCAGCTCCTCTGCCGCCGTCTCGGCGTTCCGAGCCTGGGCGAAGACCTCCTCCACCGTCTCGGATGCGGCCTCCTCGCCGCTGACGATCCTCCGGGCCAGGGCCATCATCAGGTCGTCGCCGTCGTCCCCGTAGGCGGCCAGCCCATCCTCGGGCAGCTCCCCCTCGACGGCCAGCGAGCTCTGCAGCTTTTTCGCCACCAGCTTCAGCGCATCGGCCTGCAGCGTGTTCCGGTAGCTCATGTAGACCACCCTCACCGGGCGTGTCTGGCCGATGCGCCACGAGCGCCGGGACGCTTGCCTCATGACGTAGACGCTATAGTCGACCTCCCCCCAGACGATGGTCGGGAACTCGATGAGGTCCAGGCCCGTCTGCACCAGCCTGGGGTGGCAGATCAGCACGTCGACGCCCTGCTTGACCCTGTCCGCGACCCACGCCTCCCGCCGGTCCGGGGGGACGGCGTCGGCCTTCATCACGGCCACACGCAACCCGTGCCGGGTGAGGATGGCCTCCATCCGCCCCGTGATGTCCCTGGTCCCGGTATGGGTCACGTAGACGAGCACCCGCCTGCCCTCCAGCCGCTCCGCCGCGACCAGGTCGACGAGGGCCTTCTCCTTGGGGTAGAGCCGCTCCTCGGAGAGGGGCGGCACCTGGACGATGACGTCGCCACTCCGGGGCTCGAAGACGGTTTCGCCCTTGGTGCACCCGTCCGGGTAGGCGAGCAGCGTCTGCAGGTAGGTGGCCAGGAGACGCTTGGAGCCCGACTTGAGGGCGTGGGCCAGCTCCTTCTTGAGCTCCTCGAACACGGTGTTGTAGGCGGTGCGCTGGGAGTAGCCCGTCGCGTCCTCCTCTGTGGCCATGGAGGAAAGGAGCACCCGTTCCTCGTAGGGAGGGAGGCCCGAGGCCACGTCGGAGAGGCGCAGGAAGACGGTGTTGCCGATCAGGTGGAAGAGGGCCCCCGGGGCCAGGCCCGGCCGCTCCCTGACCACCCTGCGGTACTTGCGCCTCCTGCTGCTCCGCCCGTCCTCGAAGACGTCGTCGTCGGGCCTGCCGATGGTGTGCTCCTCGAAGCCGTAGCGCTGCACCCAGCGGTGCTCCTCCGAGCGCCCGAAGTCCGTCCTGATCTCCGGGCTGAAGCGGTAGAGCAGGTGGAAGAGCGTCGAGCTGTAGCCCCCCATGAGCGTGCCGGTCAGGGTCAGGGAGGTGCGGCACACGTCGGCGAGAATGCCCGCGGCGATGCCCTGGGCCGAGCCCCGGCCCTTGTACTCGTGGACCTCGTCGCCGATGAGCAGGTCGAAGAAGCCCCGCATCCGGTGCTTCACGTAGTCGGCCAGCGGGTACCGCTTCGGTCCGGCGCTGTCGGCCTGCCAGAGGGGAGAGCCGCAGTCGGCGCAGACGCGCTTCCTGCGGGAGAGGTCGGCGTGGGTCAAGGGCACCCCGTCCTTGTCCACGACCTGGGCTGTGCAGTCGGGGCAGCAGGGGACCTTGAACGGCTCGCCCGTCTTTTCGTTCCGCAGGAGCCTGCCCTTGGACACCGCCCACCGCCGGACCACGGCTGCCCTCCATCGGTAGGAGAGCTTGGCCCGCTCCCTGCTCATCACGACGAACAGCGGTCCGGGATTCACCCGGAGACGCAGTCGCTCCAGGTCGGTGATGGAGGTGACGGCCGCGGCCTTGGCCAGAGGGACCGTCTGCTCGACCTCCCGCCTCCACTTGGGCACCAGGTGCGGCGGGCAGAGCACCAGGATTCGCCGGAAGCCGGCCATGTAGGCGGCCGCGGCGGCGATGAAGGTTTTGCCCGTCCCCATCTCGCCGACGACGGTGGTGCCCCTGTGGCTCTGCAGGGACAGGGCGGCGCCGCGGACGGCGTCGGCCTGCGCTCCCAGGGGGGAGCGGAGCAGAGGTGGCAGGGCGCCGTTCTCCGAGGGTCGATAGAGGGGCGGATAGGACTCCACCACCCGCCGGGCGATGGCCTCCTTGTACGTGTCGATGAAGATTGCCAGGTCCATGTCGCTTCGACCTCCTTTCCGTGACGCCCGGAGGGCGCGACGGGACCGGCAGCACCGCCCCCACCGGGGGCGTTCGGGTCCGGCACGCCCCCAGGCTCGGGCTTTGCTCCGTGCGAGGCCCGCGGCTCTGCAGGCCCCGTGGTGCGGCTCAGTCCGAGCCGTCTACGCTGCGATGTCGGTGACCGCGCCGTCCTCGAGGTCGAGGGCCACGACGGTCGTCTTCAGCTTCTCGCGATAGGTCTCCCGCTCCGGAGTCTCCTCCACCAGCACCATCTCCTTGCTCGTGCGGCCCTTGACGAGGATGCGCCGCCCCTCCGCCTCCAGCACCAGGTTGTCGAGGAAGCCCGCCGCCACCAGCATGGCCATGTGCCCCCTCCTGAGGGGCATCAGCGGGCGGGTGCGGTGGTCCGCCGCGGGCCACAGGACGTCGGTGACCTCCGTGCTGGCCCACAGGCCCGACCGTCGTGCCTCCGCAGCCGCGGCGTGAGGGTCCACGGTGCGGGTGGAGAACAGGACGTCTCCCATGGGCGTCGCGGTCGCCCGGTAGAGCGGGTAGTGCTCCCACTCCAGCGGGTCGAGCTCGCCCTCCGCCCACGCCCGGACCTGCGCCTCGGCCCTCGCGTCGGGCACGGGGTCGGGCTTCCTGTAGCCCAGGAGCACGACCTGGTCGAAGGCCTCCCGCTCCGGGGCCGGGAAGAACCAGCAGCGCATCCTCCCGTAGTGGGTGGAGAGGTAGCGGGCCGACACGCCCAGCCGCTGCCGGGGCACGATGAAGACCAGCAGACCGCCGTCGGCCAGGTAGCGGGTCGTGTGGGTCAGGAAGGCGTGCTCCACCCGCTTGTCTTCCCGGTCCCAATCATACGGCGGGTTAAGGTACGCGAGGCCGAAGGCCCCGTTGGCGATGGAGGTGGCGAACAGGTCGGCGGCCAGCGCGTGGTCCAGCCTCTCCGCCGCCGCCTGCGCCCGCTCCCGGTGGAGCTCCACCCCGTAGGTCTCGACGGGCTGGGTCGCCCTGCCGCGAAGCGCCTCCGCGAGCTGCGCCAAGGCATCGCCGCCCCCGCAGCAGGGGTCGAGGATGCGCAGCGTCTCCCGGGTGTAGTAGTGGTAGCCCAGGGGCGTGTCGATGAGCTCCGCAATCATGTCCACGACCCTCTCGGGCGTCGGGTAGTAGCCCCCTTTGGCCTGCCCGCCAAGTCTCATGGCGTCCCTCCTCTCGGTATGCTTCCATTCGCCTCTCTCTTCCTTCCGGCGTCGCCGACACCGATCACCTCGCCGATGCCCAGGGTGCGCTGGTAGCAGAGTACCTGCTCCGTTCCCAGGCTCTCCGCGCAGGCGGTGCAGAAGGCGACGACCAGCTCGGCGTCCCGCGTCACCGGCTGCCGTCGCACCAGGACGGAGCCGTGCCGGTAGAGGGTGACCGAGGGGTTTGCGAGCTCCCCCGCCGTCGCTCTCCTGTAGAAGTGGGGCTGCGCCGAGCTCACCAGGTGCCGGGCGCCGTCGTGCTTGCAGTAGCGACAGTGGACGCCGTCGGGCGAGAACCGCTGCCAGGCGCCCTGGTTCCGCTGTCCCCTCCGTCTGCTGTGACGCTTGGCCCGGTGCAGCGTCCTATCCATCGGGCGCCTCCTCCCTGGGAAGGGTCAGCCTCCCCGAGGCCACGGCCCTGGAGAGGTCCTCTCTGAGCCGGCCGGGGCTGGGGGAGCACCGGTAGGCGACGACACCTGCGGAGCGGAGTGGGAAGACCTCGCCGTTGCGGATGCCGCGCTCCCACAGCCAACCGGCCCAGGAGCGGTGCAGCGGCAGGGGGCTCCTGCGGTCCAGGAAGCGGTGGTGCAGCGCAGGCGCCTCCTCTTCCGTCCGCGCCAGCAGGAGGAAGTCGTCGTGTTCGGCGCCGTACTCGGCCATCCTGGTATAGACCAGGGCGTGCCACCCGCCCGAGACGGGAAGCTTGGCTATCTTCGTCGTCCACGTGCCGATGGTCGGGTGGGGGATGGAGCAGCGGTGGTAGCCGCCGGACAGAGCCATCCCCTCCACCCCCTTGATGATGTGCGCCGTGTCCGGGGGCTGCTTCAGCAGCGAGGCCCAGATGGCCTTGAGGGCGGTCTGGCTCCCCACCATGGAGAGGAACCAGAGGCCGTCGGTCCGGTCGTCCCGGGCGAAGGCGTCCGCGGTGGCGGAGAAGCCGCCTGCCGTGACGGTGTACAGCTCCTCCGTGTCGGCGGCTTCGTGCGTCGGAAGCATGGTGCACCTCCTTGTGTTTGATTCCGTTACGGGTTGGCGCCTGCGCGAGCGCGCTCGCGCAGGCGTGTAGTGCGAGCGCTGCCCTCAGTCGAGGAGGCCCCGCTCCTTGAGGCTCACGTAGCCCTCGCCTCCGATCACGACGTGGTCCACCAGCTCGATGTCGAGGAGCCTGGCCGCCTGCACCAGTTGCCTGGTCACGGCCGTGTCCTCCGAGCTGGGCGCAGGGTCGCCGGACGGGTGGTTGTGGGCGATGATGATGTGGGGGACGGCCTCGACCACCGCGGGCCGGAGGACCTCCGCGCCGCGCACCATCGAGCTGCTGACGTTCCCCTGGTAGATCACCCGCTGACCAACGACGTGGTTCCTGGTGTCCAGCAGGAGCACCCGAAGCTGCTCCTGGGCCAGCCGGGCCATCTCGGGCCCTAGCAGGCGCTGCACGTCGCCGGGGCAGGTGACTCTCGGACGCTCTCCCGCGGGACGCTCCGGCTGGGTCTCGACTTGGTAGCGCACGGCCAGCTCTCCCAGCAGGCTGAGTGTGCTCCGCAGCACCTCCAGCACGGCTCGCTCCTGGGTGCCGGCGGAACGTGTCCCTTTCTCTGTAGTCCGCTTCTCGCGAGGCATGTCGACCTCCTTCCGTGTGGCTCGGAAACGAAAGCGGGGCCACCCCCGCCTGATGGGGAGCGGCCCCGTGTGCGCCCGGTCAGCCGGGCGGCGATGCGCCGGTGGTGGTCTAGAAGGGTGATGCGGCCTCCGCCTCGCGGGGCTTCGCCGCCTCGCCGGCCCCATTCCTGGAGTCCAGGAAGATCACCTCCTGGGCGTGTATCTCCGTCCGGTGTCGGCGCTGGCCGTCATCGCCCTCCCAGCTGTTCTGGACCAGGCGGCCCGCGACGTAGAGGCGGTCGCCCTTGCCGACGTACTCGTTCACCGCCTCGGCCTGCCTGGCCCAGGCGATGACGGTGTGCCAGTCCGCCTCGACTTGGCCGTCCTGGCGGCGGCGGTCGGTGGCCAGCCGCAGCCGTGCGACGGCGGTGCCGTTGGGCGTGTAGCGCATCTCCGGGTCCGCTCCGACCCGGCCAAGAAGCTCGACTCTGTTGACGGTCCGTGACATCTCGGTTCCTCCTGCATGGTGTGGCGCGGGTCTCTCCCGCGCCCGGTTGGGAATGGAAGCGGGGCGCCGACCCCTGAAGAACCGACGGCCCCGTCCTGCGCTCCCGCCAGGGGAGCGTCTGGGCGTGCTCGGCGCATCAGGGCAACCCTCTCCTGATCTCGCCGATGCTCCTCGGCTCCCAGTACAGGTCGCGCTCCACGGCGGGGACGACGCCGAACACGGTCGCCTCCGCCAGCTCCGTCAGGTCGAAGTAGCCGAGCTCGAGCTCGAACCCCTCGACGAGGCCGAAGCAGGTCCCGGTCTCCGGGTCCCACTCGGTGATGTACCAGCGCCAGCCCGTGTATGGGCTGAACAGCTTTGCGGGGGCGAGGACGTCGTCGTAGTGTAGGGTAGGCCGCCGGCGAGTTACTCCGTATGGAGCACTTTTCCGTCGGCCCCCCTCCGAACCGGACGTGCGGCTTTCACCGCATCCGGCTCTCCAGTGGTTTATGTCTGCGTTTGCGGTTTGAGTCGCCCGTGGTGGATGTCCATGTGACAGGTCTGGCAGACCGCGAGGGTCTTGCGTTTCCGTGCCGCCATGAGTTGTACCCACTTGGGCTTGTCCCGTTGGCCTTTTACGTTCAGGTCGCGAAGTGCGCGGATATGGTGAATTTCTACGTTCACCGTGGAGTCGCACATCTCACATCTGTCCGCTAGGAGCCGTTTGGTAAGCTCGTTGCGTTCAGTCCTGTACCGCTGAGGCTGTTGGTCTACAAGGACTGCCTGCCGTTGCCGCTTCAGGGGTATGCCACCGAACTGCGTCACCCTTGGGCGTTTCCCATTGCCCTGTTCCTTGACGACCTTGAGGCAACTACGGTTCCCATGCTCGGTCGGTGTGGTGCTCTTGTAGCGCCGAAACACTTTCCGAGCAGTGGTCTTGTGCTTTGCTGCAAGGGTCTTCGCCAGCGACCACTCCATTACCCATTTCAGTCGCCCGAAGTGGGCGACGTTATAGGCCATGAGGTAGTACTGGACGATACCTCGGTATTCCGCTTGGTACCTGTCGATGATGGTGTAGTCATCATCGTTGATTAGGGCCGCGCGGTGTGTCGGGGTACCGTTGTCCATGTAGGCTTGGCAGTGTTGTTCGATGACTTTGGCGGGAACTCGTAGTCCGATGCGGCCGTTGACCTTGCGCGCCCCATTAGGGTCGAGTTGATCGTTGGCCTGTTGGTTCACGAGTTCGTAGCCGAGGAACCGCGCCGCCTGGCTGGTGGCGTGAGTGATGAGGGTCTTCTCCTTGGATAGTTCCAGCTTGAGCGTGTCGCGCAGGAATATCTCCAGGGATTCCTTAATCTGCTCGACTTCGGCCTTTGGCCCGATGAAACCCAACACGAAGTCGTCTGCGTAGCGAACGTATCGAAGCCTTCGGTATTCCAGGTCGTAGGGGTCGCCTGATGGTTGTCGCTGCATTGCTTTGCGCAGCTCTGCCGCCTGGCGATGGTGTCCTACTTTCTTGTGGTAGACCATTCGGCTTCTCAACCGTCCATACTCAGGGTTTTGTCTCCGTGCTGGGCCACGGGTGTGTGCTGGGATCAGTACCGTCTCGACATGCTTGTCCAACCGGTCCAGGTAGATGTTGGCGAGGATGGGGCTGACGATGCCGCCTTGCGGGGTTCCGCTCAGCGTGCGGCCATACTTCCAATCCTCGACGTAGCCTGCCCTCAGTAGGTACCTGAGCAGGCGCAGGAATCGGTTGTCGTGAAGCTTTTCTCCGAGCACCGACAACAGGACATCGTGGTCGATGTTGTCAAAGCACCCTTTGATGTCGCCCTCGACGAACCAGCGGGTACCCGTCCAGTAGTCCACCACGTTGCTGAGAGCGGTGTGGCAGCCTCGGCCGGGCCGAAAGCCGTGGGAGCGGTCGGAAAACTGCGGTTCGTAGTAGGCTTCCAGAATCATCCGGATGACCTCTTGCAGTAGCTTGTCCGTCCACGTCGGTATGCCTAGAGCGCGGGTCTGGCCGTTAGGCTTGGGAATGTTGACCCGACGCACCGGCGTCCATCGGAACCGCTCGTAGCGCAAGGCTTCGATGATGCGGTCGATTTTCGCCAGTGACATACCGTCCACGGTCTCTGCGGTGATTCCCTTGGTCGTAGCTCCCTGGTTTGAGTAGATGCGACCGTAGGCCCGCAGGTAAAGGTTCCGGTTGTAAAGCAGCCGATAGATGTTCTCCAGCGGCAATCCTCGTTCTCCGCGTTCGCGTATGACGTTCAGTACAGTTTCGGCTTGTTGCATTCTGCATACCTCCCTGGTTATGTTCGTCGAAACCACTTGTCCTCCTTCGCCATGTGCCGGGCTTTCCCCGGCTCGGACTACTACGAGGACTCCGTGACCGTAGGGGTCTCCCCCCGTAGGCCATCCCGCGTTCCGTTGACATAGGACGTTCTAGCGCGACTGTAGGTGCCCCGTTCGTCCCCTTGAATAGACCTCATCGGTCATCGCCCATCCATCGGAGTTGCACCGGCCTCGAAGACTGACCAGTGCAATGGATGGCGCCGGATTACAAGCGTTCTACCGGCGGGTGAGAACAAACACCGAGTGGGAACTGGGGTTCAGGCAATCCAGCTTTCACCGTATCGCGCGGGTCTTGCGGAACCGGCCCTACAACGCTTTCAGACCGTAGCCGCTTTACCGACATGCTGTTTTCCCCCTTGGCTTTCGCCTTGAGGTAGGTCGGTTGACCCAAGAATCTCCTCCGAATTCTTCCTAGCTGAGCTAGGTATCCTATGCCGCGTGACGCGGCGCACCCTCGACGTCCTCGTTGGCCCCGATGGCGGGGATGGTGTCTGCAAGCTCCTTCGTCATGAGCTTGTGTCGCCGGAACCCGCTGTGGGCGTCCTGCCACGTTGTGGCGGCCTTCGTTGCGTCAGTCATGGTGCTCCTTTCCCGTGGGGCTGTTGGGAATTCGGCGGATCGGGCCTCGGGGAAGCCGTTCCGTCCGCGCTCCCCGGAGGGAGCGTCCCCATCTCGCGTGCCGTTGCTAGGTCACCCGCACGTGCTGCGACTCGCTCTCGGTGACGATCGCCGCCCTGGTCTCCGGGTCGAGAATGGCGTTGAGCCTGCGGTAGTCCACCGAGTAGCGCTTCGACCGCACGAGGCTGACCGTGCGCCCGTTGAGGGACGTCTTGGCGCCGCCCCGGGGGCCCATCCATCTCCGCAGCGTGTCCAACGCGGCGCGCTTGGCCCGCTCGGGCTCGCGCATCGTCTCCTGGGCCCGGGTGTAGGCCGCCACCGCCTCGTGCGCCTCCATGTCCCCCACCTCCTCCACGGTCTCCGGCACGCCCCTGTCGCGGTCCTGGGCGCCGCCGGGGAGGCAGGTGTCGAGGAAGGGGCAGGCCCGGCACTGCCGGCTGCCTGCGGCGAAGTCGCGCTCTGGCAGGGCGCCAGGGTCCGGCCCGTTGCGGGCGTGGTGGGCGGCGAGCTCCTCCAGCCAGGTGCAGACGTCCCGGAAGGCCCGCTCCACCCGCTCCGCCGGCACCACCTCGTAGTCCCAGGTGCGGCTGCCGGTGTCCAGCACGGCGATCACCGCATCGCGCGCTTCGCCGTAGGTCCCATAGGTGTAGAGGGCAACCTGGGCCACGGTCTCGGGGTGGCTGCGCTCCGCCCCCAGGATCCTCCACCGCTTGAAGGCTTCGGGGCCCCGAGCCTTCACCTCGATGACCGTCTCCCCGCCGAGGAGGGGCATGGCCCCCGTGGCGTCGGGGTGGCCGGTGACCGCCAGGTTCGGCGCGACTTGCACCGTCACCGAGCGCGGCTCCATGGAGTCCGCCGGCGCGACCTCCCAGCCGGCCCGCGCCATCGCCCGGAGCGCCACGGATTCGAGGGCGACCCCGGCCTCCATGGCCGTGACTGCCTCCTCGCCCGGCGGGTTCGTGGGCGTGTGGTTCGTGGCGGCGTACCAGAGAGCCCGGCGGCAGCCCAGGGCTGCGGAGGCCCGCACCTCCAGGGCGCCGCCTGCGTCAAAGTGCGCCGCAGGGCGGGAGTAGACCGCCGCCCTGTTGTCCATGTCTGTCGTCATGTCTTCTCCTCCTTGCTCGCAAGCCAGGGAACGTGCGGCGTGCTCATGCGACCGGTCTCGCCTCAGCCTCCTCCTGCCCCCCTTCGAACCCCTTCAGCACGTGTGCGATCCCGTCGCCCAGGCCGAGCACCCAGACGCTCTCGCCCCCGGGCATGGAGTTCGGCCAGGGCTGCATCTCCTGGATGCCGGCGCACTGGTCGATGATCTCCGCGACGGGCGTCCCCCGCCGTAGGTGGAGGGAGATCAGGCGGCACGCCAGCTCCGTCACCCCGTGCTGGAAGGTGCCGCCCTGTCCCAGCCAGCCGAAGACTTCGAAGGGACGGCCCTCGTCGTCCGTCGAGACGGTGACGTAGAGGTTCCCGTGCTCCGTGGCCAGCCTGGTGGTCGTGCTGGGCAGGCTTCTGGGTCTGGACCGGGTCGTCGCGCTCATCGTCGTCCCTCCTTCCTCCGGAGGAATGGCAGCGCCGGAGCGTACCGCCGGTAGCACGCGGCCAATAGGAGCGCCATGTCCCGGTCCCGGTCGTCGCCCAGGCCCAGCAGCGTCCTGACGATGGGCTCCTCGCAGTCCTCCTCGGCGAAGGCGGGATTGCGCATGGTGTTGCGCACGGGGGCCGGCAGCTGCTGCCACCGCTCCCGGCTGAGCCGCAGCCCGCCGTGGCTGGCCGTGGAGACCCTCAGGACTCCCTGGGCCACCTCCCTGACCCCCTGGGGAGGTCCCCAGGGGGTGTCGAACGTCGTCCTCATTGCAGACCTCCTCATGCTGCGGATGGTGAACGGGGCCTCCCACACTGGGACGGCCCCGCTCCGCTCTCCGTGTCCCGGTCGGCGGCGGCTAGCCGGTCTCCTTCTGCTGCTGCCGCTGCTGGGCCTTCTTCGCCGCCGCCTCGATGAGTGACTTGAGCGCCGCCGCCGCCAGCTCGTCCAGGTCTTTGCCCGTCTTCTGCCGGACGGCGGCCCGCACCTGCTCCTCGTTGAAGCCCTGGGCGGCGCCGAGCTCGAAGAGCCGCTTGCGGAGCTGTCCTGCCTGGGTCTGGTCGTCCTGGGCGGCAGCGCCGCCGTCGCCCGTCTTCCGGGCCGGACCCGCGCTCCGTGCTGGCCTCGACGATGCGTCGCCCGCCGCCTGGTCGCCGTAGAGCGAGTTGCCGAACTGGTCGCCGAAGCTGCGCAGCGCCCGCTTCAGGGCGTCGGTGACGGCCCCCTTGTAGGCCGTCTCATGCCCTTCGCCGCTCTCCTCCGCCACCGTGTGGAAGCCGACGTCGGTGCGCACCGGAGCGCCGGGGACGGTGACCCGCACCGAGGCGCTGTAGGCCCGGACGCGCGTCACCTCGCCCGTCCGGTCGTCGACGGTCTCGATCTCGTGGAGGGCCACGGGGGCGGCCAGCTCGTACCCCCAGCCGCCGTGGCCGAAGGTCCGGTTGGCCTGGTCGATGGCGACGTGGCCCTCCAGGTAGTCGTACATGCGCCCGGCGCGGCCCCTGCGCCGGGCGACGAGGCTCGTGTCCAGGGGCTCCTTTAAGGCCCTGGTCACTGCGGGCGAAAGCCCGTCCCAGAGCAGGTCCCGCTCCGCACTCGCTGCGGGGTCCTGCTCACCGATGGCGGCGGCGTCTCTGTGGACGCCGTTGGCCGTGCCGTTCTTGCTGTTGAGCATCGTGTCGTCTCCTTTCGTGCTGTGATGGCCGTGTCTGCGGACTCCCGCCGGGAGTCCGTGCGCGGTGCAGGGCCCCGTCGTGCAACGGGCAGAGGTGCTCCAGGGGTGCGTTGTGAGGTAGGGGCGAAGCGGGGTGGGAGACTCTGTAGGCGAGGCGCGGAGCGCCGAGGTGGTGGCGATGGGAGGGTGGTAGGCGGAGCGGGGGAGCTAGCGGGCGGTGCGGGCCGCCCGTGCAAGCAGCCGGAGGAGGAGGGAGCGGCCGCGGGGGCGGGTGGCGAGGTCGGCCACGTCGCCGGCGCCCTCGGGGAGGGCCACGACGGCGGCCCTGCGGCCGAGCAGGGCCGCAAGCCGCTCCGCGGCCTCCCGTCCCGCATCGTCGCTGTCGAAGGCGAGGAAGATGCGATGGCAGCCCCGCAGGGCGGCCGCCGCCTTCTCAACGCCCTGGGTGCCCAGGGCGGCGCAGGCGGGGATGCCCCAGGCGGCAAGCGCCAGCCAGTCGAAGAGCCCCTCGGTCAGCACCGCCCAGGGCGGCGCCTGGCCGAGCCGGCCGAGCCCCAGCACGGGCTTGGGGCCGGGCAGGGCCTGGAACCGGGGCGTCCGGCCGGGGTCGACGGACCGACCGGCGAGCCAGCGGACGAGGCCGCCGGAGAGCTCGGGGACGACGACCATGCCGGCAAAGCGCTCCCTTCCCCGCTCCGAGAAGAGCCCCGATGCACGGACTCGCCGCTCGGAGAAGCCGCAGGCCTCCAGCGCTTCCCGCAGCCCGCCGCCCGGTGAGTAGCCGACTCCCAGGCGGGCTGCGGCAACCGGGTCGACGCCCCTGGAGACCAGGTACGCAGCGCCGGCCGGGCTCCGCCGGAGCCGGCCGGCGTAGAACCGCGCCGCGGCGGTCAGAAGGGCCGGATCCCGTGTCGGGGCCGCGGCCGGAGGGCCACCGTGCGGGAGGCCCCGCACGCACGGCACGGCCGCCGTGCCGTAGGCGCCCCCGTCGAGCTTGCGTATGGCTTCGGGCAGGGTCAGGTCCTCGATGCGCCGGACGAAGTCCAGCACGTCGCCACCGAGCCCGCACCCGAAGCAGTACCAACGCTCCGAGTCGGCGTAGACCGTGAAGCTGCCCTCTGCCTCGTCATGGAAGGGGCAGACACCCTGGCGCACCCTGCCCCTTCCGGTGAGCCGGACCCCTGCCGCCTCCACCGTGTCGCCCAGGGCGTGGCGGGCCTTCAGCGCCCTGATGTCCACGCCGGCCGTGGCCATCACCCACCCCCGAGGGACCGGAGGCCCCGCAGGCTCGTTCGGGAGACGAGCTTGCCGGGACGCCACCGCATGCCCAGCACGGCCACCACCTCCAGCGTGGCCCCGTCTCCCGTGGGCGTCAGCGCAGCGGCACGTCCCGTGGACGGGCCGTAGAGCAGGAGCTCACGGCCCCGGTGGCGGCGCTTGACCAGGGCCAGCCACTCGGCGTGGGCCCACCGGGCCTGCGCCGGGTCCGCCCCGCCGGTCGCCATGCCGGCGAAGACCCCCAGCGCCTTGTCGATGTCGCCCGCCTGGCGCAGCCGCCTCGCCTCGTGGATGCCCCTGGCCATGGTCGGGGTCGCCTCCTCCGTCTCCTCCGGGAACAGCGCCGCCATGAGCCGGTCCACCAGCTCCTCCAGGCTGCGCCTGGGCCGCATGACCGTCCCCAACGTTCCAGTGCTCAGTGTTGCCGTCGTCATCAAATCCTCCTTTGCATCGTCTGGTCTCGGGTCGTTGCCCACTTTCGGGCAAGAAGAAAGGGCCGCCCCGGTGGAGGCGGCCCTCTTGCGTTGTGATGGGTTGTCGCCAGGCCGGAGGCCCCGGCCCCGTGTGCCGTGTCGTCATGTCCACTCCTCCTTCTCGCTTCCTTCCAGTTGCTGTTTCAAGCCATTGCTCCGTGGCCCCAGGTGCGACCCCAGCGCCGCTCGCATCCCGACGACCTGCCGCATGGGAGAGAGACGTCGGCAGGGCATCGACACGTGGGGGAGCTGCTGCGAGGGAACGTAGTCTTCGAAGACCCTGGGCGCAGGGCTGGTGTGGCAGGCATGAGGAACCGGCCGGCGTGCAGGGCGCACGTCGACCGGCAATTCCAAGCTGGCCCCGCTTTCGCCTCGGCCTCAGGGGAGCACTGCTCGACCCCTCCACCGGCGCACGCAGCGGGCATGCGCTTGTCCCTCCCGGGCAGGCCATCGGGAGAGCACTGCTCGATCCCTCCGGTCCTTCCCCTGGGTGGCTGTTCGGAGAGCAGGGCTCGATCCTCAGCAGCCGGTCCCGGATTCGGGGACGGGAACCCTCCAGGTTTCTCAGGCACGAAACGCTGGAAAAGCCAGACAACGCACTCAGTATTGACGGCCCGCGTCGCCGCTGACAAGAGGGTCGCCGAAATCACTTCCTGCGAAGGATCCCCATTGCGCCCGCCATGGGCCTGCAATGGGCCAGGTGGCTAGCGCCACCACAGCCCCAGGGTGAGGAGCCGGCGGGTCCACCGCCGCAGCTGCGCCCGGAGTCGCTCGCCGCTCACCCTCCGCAGCGTCTGGGTGCGCCAGCGGACCTGGGTTCTCAGCCCGAACTCGTCCCAGGGCTCCGTGTCCGGGGGTATGGTCAGCCCGTGCTCTCCAATCAGGGCTATCTCCAGCAGGCGCAGCCGCTCCTCTTCCGCCAGCCAGGGCAGCCCCCGCCCTCTGGTGGGGTGTCGCTTCCGGAGGTCCCGCCACTCCGCCACCAGGGGCCAGGCATCGCCGAAGACCTCCTCGTCGCCGGGATCTGGCTCCATCGTGACCACCGACGGGATCTCCCTCGTGAACGGCCGGCGTGACCCCGGACCGGGAGGCTCCGAGACCGCCGCCGCAGGAGGGCCTGCGTCTTCCCCCACCACCACCTCTCCCGGCTCCGCCCCCGTCACCACGTTCGCCTCTCGCCGCTTCTGCTCCCTTTCGACCACTCCTCGCACCTCGCCGGAGATGCTCCGGACGCACTCCTCGACGGCCTCCATTCGACCCTCCAACCCCTGCACCCTCTCCTCGATCTTCACCGATGCCTCGACCTGCCTTGACAGCAGCACCTTCTCCAGGGCGTCCGCCAGCCTCGGCGTCAGACTCCCCGAGGTGACGGCGGCCTTCAGGGTCTTGTAATTGACCCCGAGGAGCTGGGCCGTCTCCAGCTTGCCCTCCCGGTCTACCATGTCGTGCATCAGGGCCGTCAGGCGGACCTCATGCAGACTCTCCAGGCTGGGCGTTGAGCCGCCCACCAGCAGTTCCTCGTCCATCGGCCTCCTCCTTCCCATGGCGCAGCCGGCGTATCTTGGGGCTTCGCCGGGGCCACTGCCAAAAACGGAACTTTTCTAGCTGCCAACTGGCAGTGACCCCCCGGAGAGCTCACTGCCGAAAACGGAACTTTCGTAGCTGGCGATTGGAATCAGCGCTGGAATCTGCTGTGGAAACCAAGTGCTTCCCCCCGTGGGCCTGTAGGGGGCCTTTCACCGCCGATTCAGCTACGGATCCGGCCCGACTTCCGCTTTTGACACCTGCGCCTTTTCCTGTACACGGGTATGACATCATGCACGCCGTCGAAATTCCCACGCCCCGTAAAGGGGGGCACGGGTGCCCCTGGGGGGCGTGCCCACCCTCCGCTATGAGGCATGGGACAGCGTCCCGATACTCCTCAGACTCCTTGGCAGACATCAAGACTCCGGTGCGAGGAGCGACGACGTGGGAATACGTTCCAGAATCGGGAGACTCGCCTCCCGGGTCACTGTTCTGCTTCTGACGGCCCTACTGGCCGTGTCGCCGAGCACCCCCGCCCTAGCCCAGACCGCTGATCTGTCTCTCGTCAACGCCGACCGTGAATTCGTCGAACGCAAGGAAGACGGACGCTTCATCGCTCGCCCCGTCTTCAGCGGAGAGGTAGACCTCCTGTACTACGGCGTCCGGGACGCCGACACCGGCGACTGGCTCACCGCGGTCTATCGGGTGCAGGGAGGCGATAAGGAGTTGGACGACGGTTGGGAGTACTCCTGGGAGTACCCCGTCCTGGACAGCCAGCCGGAGTTGGACGCCGACCGGGCCTACCTATTGGCCCTCCTGATCCCTGACCCCATCGACGGAGAACCCCTGGCCTTCCACGCCGTCATCCCCATCTATGAGCCCAGCTCCATCTGGGACAGGGTCCTAGCTGCCCTAGACCCAAGCCGGTGGGCAAGAGCCTTCGCCGGATGGGTGATCGAGGGGGTGCACGGCACGCTGTGCGGTGTCGTAGAGCGAACCCTGAGCGACGAACTGGAAGCCTGCCGGAGAGGGACCGGCTGATGCCCGACATCCTCACCGGGACGCCTCCGGAGCTGACCTACCAGCACCCCCTGGTGCGGGAGGCATGGACCGTCGTCTGGGGCGTCACCTCCGGCGCCCTCATCCTCATCGTGGGCTGGATGGGCCTCGGCCTCATTGTGAGCGAGCACGTGGGCGGCCGGCAGGTCGGCTGGCGGGAGACGGTGCCAAGGCTCGTCCTCGGCATGGTGGCCGCTGCATCCTCCCTCTGGTGGTGCGCCCTGGTCATCGATACGGCCGACGCCGTGTCCGGTTTCGTCGCTGCCTCGCTGAACGTAACCGCCGGAGACCTGCTCCGCTCTCCCCTGGACACCCTGTTGACTGCGACCCAGGCCGGCAGCGTTGGTATGGCCCTGCTGACGGCCATGCTGTATCTCGTGTACGGCTTCTTCGCGCTCTACGTTCTGGTGCAGATGGTCCTCCGCCTGGCCCTCATCGACGTCCTCCTGGCCCTGGCCCCTGTGGCCTTGGGTCTGTGGGTCCTGCCCCACACGGCGGGATGGGGGAGGCACTGGCTGCGGCTCTTCCTGACGACGGTCTTCCAGCAGGCCGTGCAGCTCATTGCCCTGGCCCTGGGGTTTGGGTTCCTGCACGAGTTCGCGACCATCGGTGCCTTCGAGCCGGCGCGAGACCTGGTCTGGAAACTGCTCCTCTCCGTGGCCTTTGTCTACATGGCGACCCGGGTTCCGGCGCTTCTGGGCCAGTCCGGGACATTCGACTCATGGGTCAGCACCCTCTACTTCGGTCTCAACCTGCCAGGAACAATGTTGCGCTCCGTCCGGAGCATTGGCCTCCTCGCTGGTGGATTCCCCGGAGGTCCGGGCGGTGTGGCGGCTGGGGCGACGGTTGCAGGCGCGGGTCTGTCGACCGCAGCAGCCGGGCTTCGTTCTGCCGCTTCCCTGGCCACGCCGTCGGGCGGAGGAGCGGCCTCAACGCCGCGAAGCAGTGACGAATAGCGACCCAAGAGACGGGAGCGATGTGACCGTGGGCGCTTGGCAGAGCGACTGCGGAGCAACCAACTACTGAGGGACCGGGTGACCAGTCGCCCGGAGAGAGGAGAGGAAATGGCAGACCTGACGCAGACCATCTCGAATCTGGTGGGCATCCTGCTCGGCATCGTCGGGGTCGTGGGGGTGGGCTTCTTTACATATGGTGCGTACATGTACCTGACGGCCTCCGGGGCCCCGCATCAGATGGAGCGTGGCAAGAGCGCCATGATGACCGCCCTAGCGGGGGTCGTGTTGGCGATGGTGGCCTACGGTGTCGTCGAGCTCGTGATCAACTCCGTAGTTGGCTCGCCGGTGGACATTGGGGACATCCCTGATCCGACAACCACCGGCGGCGATGACGACGGCGGTTAGGTGGAGAGAGGAGGAAGAGACTTCATGAGAGAACACGAAGTGCCGACCCATGTGCAGGCCGAGGACCGGGTCTTGTTGGGGCTAACCTTCCCGCAGATAGTGGCGGTCACGGCCGTGTGCGCCCTGGCCTACGGGGCCTACCGCTACGCTCCCATCGGGCCGTGGGAGATCAGGATGGCGCTTGCCGTCCTTCTCGGCGTTCTGGGGATCGCCATGACGGTGGGGAAGGTCGGAGGTCGAGGGCTGCCGCTAGTAGCCGCTGACCTCCTGCGATACCGGTTGGGACCGAGGCACTACGTCGGGCTGCTCTCCCAGCTCGTGCGACCAGAGGCGCCCATGTCCGTGCAGTCTTCACGAAGCAACCCCAATCCCCTCCGCCTGCTGGCGCGCCGGGCGACGAAGACACTCCGAGGTCTGCGTCGCCGCAAGCGAAACCGGAGACGCAGGGAGGGCCGGAGGCCGTTCCGGCCCCATGTCTGGTTCGGGAAGCGCCGCCGCAAGAACGGCGAGGACCGCCGGGGCTGGCTAGCGCTCGTGGCCGCCGTCGTCCTAGCGGTGGGCGGTGCAGCTCCCCCCGTCATCCTGGCCGATGACCGATGGAAGGACGAGATCGACTTCGAAATGATCGAACCCGTGCCCGGGCAACGGCTCTTCATCGAGCGGCTGGAGGTGTCCGAAGGATGGGCGGAGGTCACGGTTCGAGCGGCCACGGAGTTGAGCATCCGGGCCCGGGCCTACGGCGGCCCCGAGGGTCGCTCCCTGCGTCTGACGGGAAGGGCAGCTCTTGAAGAGGGAGAGAGCGAGGACTACTCCGTTCCCCTGCACGGCCCATCGCCCTCCTTCGTCGTCTCCTGGGAGGACGGCCTCGGTCAGGCCGGAGCCATCACCCTGAAGGGAGCGCAGTTTCCTCATCCTCTGCCTTCCATCGAGCGTGAGCTGTGCACTGTCAGGCTCACATCTCTTGGCTGGACACCCGGAGCCGTCGCGGGCGTCATCGAGTCGGAGTGCGCTTCCAGTGTCAAGGAACAGGTCGAACTCCAGATGGTGGCGGGGCACACCGACGTCTCCGAGACGGCGTTGATCGAGGCTCAGGTGACGGGCGTTACGGGAACGGTTTCCTCGGCGACCGGCGCAGCCCGTGCCAACGCCGCATTCGTCCCCGACGGCGAGACGCGGTTTCGGTTGCAAGTCCCCGACGGCGAGGCGATTCACACGGTGACCGTTGCCATGGAGCTGTCGGCATCCCTCAACGTCCCAATACCCCCGCTGACGCAACTCACACACCACCCGGAGCGGACCGAGCGCCGTACCGAGACCGTCAGTCTCCATGTGCCGGGGACGAGCGAGACCGTCAGCGAGACGGTAACCGTGACCCACGATGATGGGACGACGACGGACCACGTCGTCACCGCCCACGCGTCCATCCCGAGCTCGGTGTATACCGAGCATATCTCCGTCGCCGTTGTCCACCCGGAGCACGTGAGGGCGGAGGCCGTGGATCGCCCCCCCATATCCCGAACCAGACGGGAGACACTGGCCCTGGCCTCCGCCGTGGCGTCGGATGCCTCATATCAAGCCTTGGTGCTGCCCGAGCCTGATTCCGGGGCGTCGCACGCCGAGCAGGAACCTGCGGGGAGCGACGTGATGGACTGGTTTCGCTCCCTAGGGTGGGAGTGGCCGTGGTGAAGCGTGGGACGCTCCCCGTTCTGCTTGCCGGCTCGGCCCTTCTGCTGCTGGCCGTCGCCCCGGGCGAGCAGAGAGCCATGCTGTCCGCCTTCGATAGGGTCCTCACCGCGATGGCCTATGCGGCCTCCGGCCTCTGCCTCTTTGCCATCGTCTGGGCGGGCTTCGTCCTCATGGCCGAGGGGAGCGAGGAGCGGGGCGGTGGCAGGGCCAAGAGCGCCGTGGTGCTGGCCATCGTCGGCTTGGTCCTAGTGCTGTCGGCAAAGGGAGTGGCCGCGCTTCTGGGCGCCGGCCTCGTTTCACTGCCAATGCCCTAGACCGGCCAAGGAGAGCCAATGAAGAAGAAGGTGATTGCACGGATGCTGAAGCATGAAGGGAGCATTCCCTGCGACGCGAAGGCCTCCCCAAAGGAGAGCGGTGAGGGAGTGCGTCAGGCGCCGACCGGTCCCCGTGGGACTGCGTCGGACCTAGGGTCCGATTCGGTCGCCATCGAGCAGGAGCATGCCCCTGTCGGCCCAGATGCCTCGAAGCCCTCGCACTCGACGCCCAAGCAGCCTCCCGAGGTGCCCCTCTTCTTCATGATGTCCCACCTCGAAGAAGAGGGGCCCGTGCGGCTGGACAGTACTAAGCTCGGCGTCTGCGAGGTGATGGGCCTGGAGCTGGATGAACCGAAGGTCGGAGCCTTCGCCGGTGCCCTCAACGCCCTCGACTTCCCGGTGCAGCTTCTCGTCCGCCAGCACTCGCCGCGCCTTGGCGCCCTGCGAAGGAAGCTGCAGCAGGCTCGGCCGGACGACCTGCCCCCGCAGACGAGGGCGGCGTCCGAGTCCCTCGACTATCTGCTGGCCGCCCTGGAGAGCCGGGACGGCATACTTGACCGACGCTTCTACGCCGTGTGCGAGCGAGCGCGGGTCGAAGAGCTTCGGGGGCTGCTGGCCCGAGCCGGGCTCTCCGTCCATCCCCTCCGGGGCCGACAGCTGCGCCTGTTCATGGTCGCCGCTGCCCTGGGAGGCTCCCCCGCGGAGTTCGACGATGGTGCTTCGGTCGAGATAGAGGTGGGCCGTCGAGACACGCGCATCGCGGGGAGTCTCGCCCGATCCCTCCACCTGAGCAGGTGGCCCAGGTCCCTTGCGCCCGGATTCCTGCAGGGGCTCATGGCCGCAGGCGCGCCCATGGACCTGTCCCTGCACCTCGGGCCGATACCGGCCGAGCAGGCGGCGAGGACCCTGGAGTGGCAGAAGGTGCGCTTCGAGTCGGCCCAGTCCCTCTCGTTGAAGCGGGGGCGCACGATGTCCCCGGAGGCGGAGATCGCCCTAGAGGATGTGACCCGTCTCCGCGACGAGGTGCAGCGCGGACGGGAGCGGCTCTTCCATGCATCCCTGTCCGTGACTCTCCGCGCCAGGGATGAGGCGCTCCTGAAGGAGATGACCCAGCGGGCGAAGGCCCACTTCGGCGCCACCCTGGGTAAGCTCGACAACCTCGCCTTCCGGCAGCGAGAGGGACTCCTGTCGACACTGCCTCTTGCCCTGAACGCCGTGGCGGAATGGCGGACTCTGGACACGTCGTCCCTGGCGAGACTGTTCCCCTTTTCGCCGCCCGACCTGGACACCAGGAGCGGGACCCTCTACGGCATCGACATGCGCGCCTGCTCCCCCGTCGTCTACGATCCCTGGGACAGGACGCACCTCAACGCCAACACCGCCGTCCTGGCCAGGTCGGGCAGCGGCAAGTCCTTCGCTACCAAGCTCGGAGTGCTACGCGGGCTCTGCCGAGGCGTCACCGCCTACGTCATCGACCCCGAGGGCGAGTACGCCGACATGGCCCGGGCCGCCGGAGGCCGGGTGTTGTCGCCGGGCGTGCCCGGCCAGGGCATGAACCCCTTCGTCATCGACAAAGGAGACTCCGAAGAGATGCTCCAGCGCATCGGAAGCCTCCGCCGTCTCATCGAGGTCATGGTCGGCGAGCGCCTGAGCGCGGACCGCAGGGCTTCCCTCGACCACGCCTTGGCCGGCTATTACGCCCGACGGCGGGAGCGGACCGGCTTTCGGGACTTCTACACCTATCTCCAGGAGGACGAAGCAGGTGACATTGACCTGGCACGCCTGCTTCGGCCCTTTGCCACCGGCAGCCTGCGTCACCTGCTCTCGGATGGGGGCGACGACCTTCTCTCCAATGAGGCCCTGGTCACCGTCTTCGACCTGCGACTGCTGGAGCCCGAGCTCCGGCCCGCCGCGGCGATGGTGTGCACCGAGACGGTGTGGGCGGCGGCGGCCCGGGACCCCAAGCCGAGGCTCCTGGTGGTCGACGAGGTGTGGAGCATCATGCAGCACCCGGAGGGCGCGGCCTTCATGGTCTCCATGGCCAAGAGGGCCAGGAAGCACCGGCTGGGGCTTCAGTTCATCACCCAAGACGTCCAGGACCTCCTCTCCGAGGACTCATCGAGAACCATTACGGGCCACTCCGGTCGCGCCCTCCTCCAGAACGCTGCCTTCAAGCTGCTCCTACAGCAGGACGCCGCCGCTATTGCTACGGTTGGTGACGCTTTCGACCTGCCGGCAGAGCTGCAGCGCTGGCTCCTATCGTGCCCTCGGGGAGACGGGCTCCTTCTCGCCAAGGGCAATCGCTTTCCCGTGCGTATCGAAGCCACCGCCGAGGAGACGGCGTTGATCGAGTGGCGACCCGGCAGGCACGTCTAGAGCCGACGACATGCGTGTCATAGGGCCGCTGGCGTAAGGAGCGACACCATGAAGCTGAACCCCAGACGCATCCTCTTCGGCGAGCCGGGCGTCAACCGGCCGGTCCTCTTGGCTGTGACCCCGCCCAGGACCGGGGAGCGCACCCTGCTTGGAGTGGAGAACCTGCTGCAGTCCATTGCAGTCCCCGAGCCCTTCTCGCTGGAGCTGGCCGGGGATATCGACGGTGTGACCCTCATGGCCCGCTGCCTGGACGATCAGGTCGTTCGACAGCAGATGGCGACTCACTATCCCCAGGCACGCATCCGCAAGGTGCCGCCGGACGAGGACCCTCTACGCCTAGGGAAGGCTGAGCGGGCATGGACGGTGACGCTGCGGGTCACTGGCCCCGAGTACGTTCCCCTGCGGGTCTTCCAGGATGGCGACCTACTGGATCCGGGTTCGGACCCTCTCATCGCTCTGCTGGGATCTCTGTCCGATCTGAACGAAGGCGAGCGAATCGTGTCGAGACTGATGCTGCGTTCCATGGGCCCCGACTGGTCGCAGCGCCACATGGTGAGGGCTCACCGGCGCGCTGTTGAGGAGCCCCGCGACTCGGCCTACGCGAACCAGGTCCGCGACAACCAGACCGACGTCACGACCATGGCTGTACTTGGCGCCGGGGCCCTGGCCGCTCTGCGGGGCTACCTATGGGTACAGGCCGGGGAGACGTGGAAGGCCGTCCTGCTGGGGGCTGGGCTTTTCGTGGCGCTTGCGGTGGCAGGATGGGCTCGGTGGCGGTGGGAGGAGGCCCGCAAGCGGATCTACGACCCTTTGCTGATCAGGGAGAAGGTTGCTCGCATCGCATTCGACGCCGAGATCCAAGTGACGGTCATCCTTCCCCCAGGGGGAACCGAGGAGCGTGCGAGAGGATTGCTGGACCCCGTCGTCGCTGCCTACTGCCACTACGACCATCCCGCCGGTGCGCGGTTCCTTGTCGGCCGGATACGCCCAGCCGCCTCTGCTGATGCGTCCCTGCAGCACGGGCTCTTCGGGAAGCGCAGCGTCTTGGGCGTGCGAGAAGTAGCCACACTTTGGCATCCGCCAGGGGCAGGAGACGATATGCCCTTGGTGGCGCGGTCGGGCTCTCGGACGCTCAGCCCCCTGGCAAAGGGCATCCGAGGAGGTGCGCTGGTGGGGGAGACCACGGGTGGTAGACCCCGGCCCATCCGCTTCCCCGAGGATCTGCTGCGGCGGCATCACCTCTACGTCGCCCGAACGCGCATGGGCAAGTCCACTCTGATGCATCACCTCATCGTCCACAAGATGCGGGAGAAGGCAGCCGGTAGGGACGGCGACGCCATCGTCGTTGTCGACCCTCACGCCGACCTCGTGAACGACCTCCTCCAGCACGTCCCGGAATCCCTCATCGACAGGGTTCGGCTCATAGATTTGGCCGACCGGCGAGGCGCGCCCGGCGTCAACCTGCTCGACACTCGGGTCTTCGCCGACCGGGACCGGACGGCCGACTCGGTCGTCAGAATAGCGCGAGGTCTGTGGGACCAGTGGGGGCCACGGATGCAGTCCATCCTGGAGCAGACGGTCAAGACCCTCCATGAGGCCAACGAGCACCCATCCACCGCAGATGACGAACAGCTCACCATCCTGGACGTGCTGAAGCTCCTTTCGGACGATGCCTTCCGCACCGGGGTGCTGACCAGGGTCTCCGATCCCTATCTCCTTGAGTGGTGGGCAAGGGATTTCGGCCAGTGGCGTCATGAGTACAAGGCGGACTCTCTGGCTCCGGTGCAGACGCGGCTCTCCTATTACGCCTCATCGAAGCGCGCCCGGGCCGTCATCGGCCAGCCGAGTTCCACCATCGATATGCGCAGGACAATCCATGACGGCGGCATCCTGCTCGTGTCGACGTCTCAGGGCGTCGTTGGCCGGGACGTGGCGGCCCTGGTGGGCGCCTCTCTCCTCAACCTAGTGGACGCCGTGGTCCGAGAGCAGGGTAGCCTCCCGCCGGAGAAGCGACGGGGTGCGCTGGTCGTTGTGGACGAGATGCAGGCGATGCCCGGCGTCGACTACGAGAGCATGCTGTCGGAGCTGGGCAAGTTCGGGGCTAGTTTCGTCCTTGCCACCCAGAGCCTTGCCAAGCTGGACGACCTCTCTCGAACGATGCGGGACACCCTGCTCGCCAACGTCGGCTGCCTGGCCGTCTTCCAGGTTGCGGGAAATGACGCCCGTCAGCTGGTGTGGGAGCTCGGGAGAGATCGAGTCACGGAGGACGACGTCGTGTCCCTCCCGGTCCATCACTGCTACGTGCGGGCCACCGTTGGCACCGACCGGATGCCCGCCTTCTCGATGGTGGTCAGAAAGCCGGAGGCAGGCAACCCTGACGTACGGGCCCAGATTCGCGCCGCATCCTCTTCCTATGTCACGACCGCGGAGGCGATGGCAGTCCAGCAGACCGAGGCCCGCAGGCGGGTGGAAGAGTTCCGCACCACCGTCAAGGCGATGAGAGAGGGCACTGCCCCATCCGCCAGTGGGCCAGAGTGTGATACGCCGAAGACTTCAGTGAAACGGCGCCAGCGGAGCAAGAACTTCCAGATGCCCTTCGGAGCGACTCTGCAGGGTCCCGGTGAGAGGGAGGGTAACTGTGGGTGACCAGCCATGTGAGGATGCGCTGCTCCGCCGCCTGGCTGCGATGCCCTTCCTCGACCGTCTGGAGATGGTCGCGCTGACAGGCCGTTCCAGGGGGACGGTGTACCAGGCCGCCGGTAGGCTGGAGGGGGCAGGGCTAGTGCAGGCCCTCTCACATGCCACTCCCCTGCTTCCCTCAGCCAGGCGCTACTGTCTTACCGCTGAGGGTCTTCATCGATTGGCTCGGGATGAGGGCATGACCGTGGAGGAGCTGCTGCGTACCTGCCCTGTATCCGAGCAAGCCCGGCGGGCCATCATGGCACGGCTTGACGCCGTCGCTGCTGTCTACCGCCTCGCTGCAGCCGTCGCAGTCTCCGCCTGCCCCATGCGCTTCCGCTGGTACCGGGCAATGCCGATGGACGCCGCCATGACGCTTTCCGACGGAAGGACCATTGCCGTCGTCCGGCAGGGGCGGACCGTAGACCGGACGGCCTTCTCCAAGCGGATGTGGCGACTGAGAGAGGCGTTTCGGCCCGGCGCCATCCTGATGCTGATGGTCGATGAGACGAGTCTGCGGCATGCTCGCAGGCTGATGTGGGGCGCTCCTTCCATCGCCTTCCTCGCCCTCGAGAGCGACGTCCTCGCGGCCGGAACCGAGGCTCGCATCTGGCGGACGCCGTCGGGCCCGGCGCTCCTTGATCTGCGAGCGGTGCTCGCCCATACGGGGCGCCGCGGCACGTGGCCCGTTGAGAAGCCGCACAGGCGGGCGTCTCTTCCCCAATACATGGCCCTCCAGGATTCCGAGACCTCTGCACGCGCCTGGATGCTGCCTGCGCTGCTGAAGAGCACCGAGAAACGCGCCCTTGATCTACTGTGGGACTGGCCCTGGATCTTGCCTGCCCACCTGGCGGCGATGCTGGGCGTGAGGGGGTCCAGGCTGGCGCTGATCCTGCGACAGCTAGAGGCGTTGGGGCTCATTCGCGACATCCGTGTCGATGACCGACGCCGACTGGGGCTATCCGACCGGGGATTGGCGGTGCTCACTCGAAGGGACCGAACGGCAGTGGGTGCGGCCAGGAAGCGTTGGCGTATTGCCCTCAATGATCCCAAGTCTCCTCTCCTGTGGAGCAATGTCTCGGGCGGCAGGACCCGCCAGCTGCTCCGTTACGCGGAACACACCGACTCGGTGCACTGGTTTGTGGCGGTCCTGAGCAGGCAGGCCCGCTACCAGTACGGAGAGGTCGTCCAGATCGATCCCTCCCGCCGCGCATCCCGGTATTTCCGTCACGGCGGCGGGCTGCGTTCCATCCATCCCGACGCCTTCGGCGTGCTGCGACGAGGCAAACAGATATGGCCGTTCTTCTTGGAGTGGGAGCGCCGGGCCGTCCGCCCCGTGACGATGGCGGAACGACTAGCCCCATACTTGAACTACTACTCGTCGCACCGTCCGATTGATGACCACGGGAGCCTTCCCGGGGTCCTCGTCGTGTTCGAGGACGAGATCGCGCAGACTCACTTCCTGCGCGTGGCTAGGGAGGAGATGGCTCGATTAGACGTCAGAGTCCCGCTGCGGGTAGCGACTAGGAGTCGGCTGGAGCGTGTCGGCCCACTAGGGCGAGCGTGGAGTGCACCTGGTTGCGCGGAAGCGACTTGCGTCTTACAAACCTACCCTTTGCTTGAGCACTGGCTCCCATAAGAGATGCAGGCTGGGTCCGAGGAGGTCTCCCCATGCCGGAACCCGAACCCTCCCAGGCGGCTTGGCATTACCGGGCCTCCTGCATTGTTCTCGGAACGTGACCAAGAGGAAGCCGACACCAATTCTACCTTCTATAGCCATTGGAGTTGCTCCAAGGGATTGAGTGGCATGCGGGCGGCGCTGCCTAGCCAGCGAGCGATGCACCCAGGGCGCTCGGAGGTAAGGGAAAGCGTATTGGACAGCACTGACACTACCCAATACACTATGTCACCAAGAGGATTAGGCTGTCGTGGGAGATAGTCAGGCAGCATGACTAGGAGCTTTCTCCACCCAGGGGCCGTGCTGAAGCAGGATCTGGCGGAGTTGGGGGTCTACCCAACCAGCCTAGCGCATCAGATTGGCGATCCACCAAACCGCATCAGCCAAATCATCGCTGGTAAATGTGCCGTTACTGAGGACACCGCTCTCCGTTTGGGTCGCTGGCTTAGGGTTTCCCCTGAGTTCTGGATGGATCTTCAATCCAGGTATGAGTTGGTGCCGGCTGAACAGCGTGTCGGAGAGGAGGTTCGTACACTGCCTACAGCATGCGACAGGTCTCTGATTAACTCCTCCCGTGGGTATAACCGTCAGCACTTGTGCCGCAATGGCCAAGGGCCGTCTAGAGGCCCAACTCGGGCGGCAGAAGCTAACTGATGACCCAGCGGATCTACTTGGACTACGCAGCTACCACGCCTGTTGACCCTCGAGTGATCGATCGGATGGTGCGATTCCTAGGACCACACGGAGTGTTCGGTAACCCGTCTTCAACCCTGCATCAGCACGGCCTGGAGGCCAGCAGCGCAGTTGAACAATCACGCCAGCTAGTGGCTAACCTCATCAATGCTGACCCAGACGAGATCATTTGGACCTCTGGAGCTACCGAGTCCGACAACTTGGCGATCAAGGGGGTGGCACAGCGGAATGCGGGCCGAGGCAAACACATCGTAACGTCAGAGATGGAGCATAAGGCCGTCCTGGACTCATGCCTGTTCTTGGAAACGCAGGGCTTTGAAGTAACCTACATCAGACCAAGTGCGGACGGCCTCATTACCCTGGAGCAGGTGGAAGCGGCTCTGCGCCCGGATACCATCCTGGTTTCCTTGATGCACGTGAACAACGAAATCGGGACAATCACGGACATCCAACCAATTTCGGAAGCCACCAGAGAACGAGGCATCTTCTTTCATACCGATGCAGCCCAGAGTGCGGCGCGCTTACCACTGGACACGAAGACCATCCCAGTCGATTTCGTGTCCCTGAGCGGCCACAAGATGTACGGCCCCAAGGGGATCGGAGCCCTGTATGTCAGACGGAATCGCCACATCAAGCTACAGCCCCAAATTCACGGGGGCGGGCACGAACGCGGAATCCGATCAGGAACGCTGCCCACTCATCAGATCGTCGGCATGGGAGAAGCCGCCCGCCTGGTGCTGGAGGAGAGGGCTCAAGACGATGAGAGAAGCAGGATCATGTCACAAGATCTGCTACATCGATTGATGGCGATCGCCCAGGTCGCGGTCAATGGGAATCGAGAATACTGCGTCGATGCGATTCTGAATGTATGCATCCCTTCTGTCGAAAGTGAATCCCTAATGATGCTGCTCCCAAACATCGCGGTCTCCAATGGGTCGGCATGTACTTCGGCTGGCTCGGATCCTTCCCATGTTCTAACCGCCCTTGGAATGAACGAGGAAGCTGCGTATAGTTCACTGCGGTTCAGTATCGGGCGCTTTACTACCCACGATGAGATCCGCCAATCTACGAAGCTGATTGCCGACGCAGTTCATGAACTGCGTCGGCTCTCTCCCCACTGGCCCGCGACCCCCTGAGATTGAAGGACGGCATGACGAATACCGTGGTTGGATACTCCTCGGGGCTGGCTGATCGCTTTGAAGAGATCCGTCGGACCATGGCGAGAGAGTATGCCAAGAAGCACTCTGACCCTTGGATAGTGGCTTACTCGGGTGGTAAGGACTCGACTCTGCTCCTGCAACTCGTCTGGGAGACCCTCCTGACGGTCACTCCAGATGAGAGGCACCGAGACGTACATGTCATTGCGAATGATACCCTGGTAGAGTCCCCTGTTGTCATCGAACATCTTAAGGGAAGCATACAAGAGATTGGTCAAGCAGCAGCGAATGCGGGCTTCCCAATAAGAACATGGATAAGCCGGCCTTACATTGACCAAACGTTTTGGGTCAACATCATCGGGCGAGGTTACATTCCACCCACTCGTAACTTCCGATGGTGTACGGACCGGATGAAAATCCAGCCTACGAATAGGTTGTTAGAAGAGATTCTGTCCCGGCATAAGCGCGCCGTTCTTTTGGTGGGGACACGAAGGAGCGAATCGCAGACCCGCCGACGCAACATGACCCGACACGGTGTGTCAGCAGACAAGATGAATCCTCACAGCTCGGTTAAGGGCTGCCGTATGTTCGCCCCGCTCGCTGACCTGGAAGATAACGAGGTCTGGATGATCCTGATGCAGCGGAGGCCGCCATGGGGGGGGTCCCATCGAAAGCTCATAACCATATACCGTAACGCAGGAGGCGGCGAATGTCCTTTGGTATTGAGCAAAGATGACGCTCCTTCGTGTGGTTCAACATCCCCTCGATTCGGGTGCTGGACATGCACCGTGGTGAAGAAGGACCGTAGCATGAACGGCACCATTGAGTCAGGACACGCGGAGCAGGGAAAGCTTGAGGCCCTACTCGAGTTTAGAGAAGAGTTGATCCGGTTGCGGGAGGACAGCGAGAACCGATCACCGGTGCGCCGGGATGGCCTTACCAAGAGACGTGCTGACGGGACTCAAGTTTATGGGCCCTTCAAACTCGAAGTGCGGCAGCAGATTCTGGACAGGTTGAGAGCCCTAGAGGCACAGACCGGCGAGCCCATGATCTCACAGCCCGAGCTGGAGGTTATCGAAGACATCTGGAGGCGCGACAGGAATCGAGAGGAGAGCAGATTGTCCCTAGTCAAGAGGCTAGACGGGGTGTGACCTCGTGATGACTGCCGACGCCACTATCGTGACAGCAGAGGCATCACTGCTCTCGCGACTCCTGTACAAGGGCAAACTGGAGGTGCCTTGGCACCAGCGCCACTACGACTGGTCCAGGGAAAACGTCAATGATTTGTTGATCGACCTCGACGAGGCATTTAGAGAGAGTCGCGAGTCCTATTTCCTAGGGGCTGTAGTGCTGGTGGAGAAATCTGATTCGACCTGGGAAATTAATGATGGACAGCAACGAATCGTCACCTATTCCCTCATTTGTGCCCGGCTTGCAAGGATGTTTGCGCATGGAGTCGATCCGGAGCGGGAGGGCATTGCACTCCGCAACCTATTCGACCTGTCTGCTGCACACACGGAATCCTTGTCACAGGCCGACAAGCTAGAACCCAGGGTTTCTCCGCCTCAAGACAACAGAGTCAACTATAGGTTGCTGCTCCGAGGATACGACATTGGGACTAACGGAAAGCTGACCACGGCCTGGAACGAGATCGACAGACACTTCCTTCCGGTGGACCTGGAGAAAGCCAGGCAGTTTTTTGACTTCGTGGTAAGCAAGCTGGAAGTAGTCTGCATAGCGGTGCCCAGGGGGGTCGATCCCAATTCCGTCTTCGAAACGCTGAATGCTCGTGGCAGGGCTTTGGAAGACTTCGACTTAATCAGGAACCACATCTACTCCTTCTTCAACGACGACAACGAACAGCAGCGCCGTGATACTGTCCACGAACGCCTCGAAGAGATCCGTGGGTATTTTGGAGAAGGCCCTAGGACGATGGAGTACACTAGGTGCTTTCTCCAATGCGAATTCGGATACTTGGCGAAGGACCAGCTGTATCGCGAAACGAAGGCGAGGATCAAGAGGCGGATTGAAAGACGCCCGGAGAATGTGGGAGCCGATTACGTCTACGAGTTGGCGACCAGACTCGCCGACGGAGAATATGTTGCAATCTTCAATTCGATTGCCTCCCCGAGAGAAGATGACACCATTATCTCCCGATTCAACCGTGACGCTGGCACAACAGCTTCCTCACGAAATGCCTTCTATCTCCTGCATGACCTGAAACACTACAAGGTGACTCAACCAGTCACCTTTGCCCTATTGGTCCGATATCTCAAGGAGCCTAGTGGCAGCAGGAGGGTTGCATATGCTCATCGCGCACACACTTGGCTCAAGGCTCTTGCCTCGTTCGTGATGCGTACTGCACTAGTGGCAGAGAAGTTTGAACCATCCGAATTTGAAGGTGGATTCTCGGCCCTAGCCCACGACATTATGAACTTGGAGTCCCTCGAGGCGATTCCATTCGCGAGTACGTTGTGGGATAGCGACAAGAACGATGTCTTTCATGAATATAGCTTTATTGAGCGCATGAAGCGTGTGGCAGTACGAGAGAACGGAAAGGCCAAGCGATTCCTCCTCGCGATGGCTCGCCATCAACAGAACGACATCAATATCGCTAGCGAAAGAAGATATGTTGTTGAACATGTGCTTCCGATGTCACCCGTACACTTGCCCGGGTGGACGCAATTTGACCTCAAAGAGCAGAAGGAAAATGTTCACCTGCTCGGCAATTTGACACTCCTCAGCGACACAGACAACAGGCCAGGAGCAGCATATAACCAGAGCTTTGAAAGAAAGAAGACCATGTTTGAGACTAGCCTGATCAGGATGACCAATGAAATCTCCCGGGTGCCCGACTGGTCACCAGTTGAGATACAGAGACGTCAAGCTGAGCTAGCACGACTGGCCTGCGGGGTTTGGAACTTTCCGGACGAATTGTGCAGAGCCACCAGCCGCGACCCATGCCCATGAGCCGCTTGGACCCAAGCATGAGTGCATGGTAGGTCGAATGGCTATCGCTGACACCTTGCAGGCAACACCGCTGTTCGAACGGCTACGGCCCTATCAGCGTGAGGGTGCGAGCTTCCTACTGCATCGAAGTTCTGCATTGCTGGCCGATGAGATGGGGTTAGGCAAAACAGTGCAAGCAGCCATCGCCCTAGAGGCCCTCAGACACACTCATCGCAGAGTTCTCCTTGTGGCGCCTGCTGCCCTATGCCTGAACTGGGTGCGGGAACTAGAGAAATGGGCTGGCAGCCTAGTTGTCCGGCGAGTAGTTGGTGATGCGCAAAGTAGGCGTCTCACATACCGATTACCCATTCAGGTGCTGATCTCTTCCTATGAGCAATTGAGGATCGACATAGATTCCATCGCAAGCAGCATTGAGTTCGATCTCGTCATCCTTGACGAAGTCCAGCGAATAAAGAACCTCGATTCGACAACTAGCTTGGCTTGCCGGAGGATCCGGAGAAAGAGCTCCTGGGGGCTCTCGGGGACCCCGCTCGAGAACTCAGTAGACGACCTATTATCTATCTTCCGTTTCTTGGCCCCGCAGTTGCTTCACTCTGCTATGTCGCGAGATGAGATTCACGTAGCCATGCAGGACCACTTCTTGCGCCGCACAAAGGCCGAGGTTCTGACAGAGCTGCCCCCCATAATCTTTCGCGACATACGGCTGGAACTTGGGGCTAGACAACGCCAGGCATATGAATCGGTATGGTCGGAGCGATACAATGATTTGAACCAGCAGCCTGGTTCCAGGCGCACAGCCAGCATGCTGGCCCTACTTACACACCTCAAGCAGATATGCAACTTCGACGCTGCCACCGATGAGTCGGCAAAATGGGATGCCCTCCATGGGATACTTGACTCGATTGATCAGGCTGGTGGCAAAGTTCTCCTGTTCTCTCAATATGTTGAGACTCTCAAGTGGCTCTCGAAACGACTTGCCATGAACCATGAACTGTTTCACGGTGGACTCTCAGCTGATCACCGCGAACAGATGATTGGCCGGTTCCGACACCGCCCAGGACCTAGAGCAATGCTGGTGTCTCTCAAGGCCGGCGGGGTTGGCTTGAACCTCCAAGACGCCTCCACCGTCATACTGTTCGACCGGTGGTGGAATCCCGCGGTAGAGGATCAGGCAGTTCAACGAGCACATCGGTTTGGAAGGCAGACACCTGTAGAGGTGATACGATTTGTCGTTGAAGATACCGTTGAAGAGAGGATCGCGGAAATACTGGATTACAAGACCACTGTGTTCAAGGAGTATATCGAGGAAGCGCCAACCGTGGCTGCCGAGAGGCTATCCGATCAAGACCTACGTCGTATTTTGGGGCTCGATTGGGAAGAATTCCAACTCAACGCTTGAGGAGGAGAGGCAGAAATGGCGACAATACGGGAGACACGCGACATCGCTCTCACTGACCTAGTCATTGGCAAAGGGCAAGCTCGTCTGACGAATCCGGGCAAGGAGATCGATGAGCTAGCTGATAGCATCCGGGTTCAGGGGCTACTCGAACCTATCATCGTGTGCGAGACGAATACTCCAGGCCAGTACGAGATCATAACTGGCCAGAGGCGCTTCATGGCCCATCAGGAGCTTGGCAGAGATACGATCCGTGCGACCGTTCTCGCTGGACCGATCACGATCGAGGAAGCTAAGGCCATGTCCCTCACAGAAAACCTCGTCCGGACGGACTTGAATACCACGGACCTGATTGCTGTGTGTACAGATCTGTATCGCACCTATGGCAGCTTCAGCACAGTGGCTAAGAGAACTGGTCTGCATCCGGACAAGGTAAAGCAGTACGTAAAGTATGACCGACTGCATCCCGCCCTGAAGGAGCTAGTCGACAAAGACAAGGTGAACATTCCAACCGCGTTGAGGGCACAGGAAGCAGCCAGCGTTGGCGTCGATGACGTCATCGCGGAAGACGCCCAGAAATTCGCTCTAGAGATGTCTTCGATGTCGGGTGTGCAAGCAAAGAAGATGATTGAAACTCGACGAGCAGACCCTTCGATGTCGGCAGATGAGGTAATTGAAGATGCCAAGGCAGGAGGTCAGATCTTCCAGACGCGCGTCACGCTGACTAGCACAGTCAATTCGGCACTTGAGCGATATGCGCGGTTCCAGGGCCTAACGAAGGATGACGCAGCTAGCACGCTGATCCAAGATGGACTCTTCGTGCACAACTTTCTGGAAGCGCGATGATCTCTGGTCTCTCTCGGGCAGATGTGCAGTCGCTTATCCTCTCGGTCGGCACGCATCGCGGTCGCCGACGTCTGTCTCCCATGCAGGTCGCGACCCTGCTCCACCACGCAGTAGAATCCGGCACCTCTCGACAGACCCTTTCTGCTGCTCTCAAGATCAGCGTCATCCAAGTCTCCAGGTTCATGAGGCTGCTTGATCTCCAACCACAGGTGCGCGACCTGGCTGATTGGGGTTCAGCCAGTGACGCAACGATTTCATTCTCTTCACTCTTGGAGATTTCGCGTCTTGATCCTTCTCAACAGTTCGAAGTGGCCAAGAGTGCCTTGGTACATAGACTAACGAAAGCGGAGTTCCGACAAATCTCTCAAATTGCCCGTAGATCTGGACGGGACATCACCGAATGCATTTCTGACGTAGTAGACCGCCGCCCGAAGGTGCAGGAGCGGTTCGTCCTCATAGGGTCCATACACCAGCCCGCACTACAAGAGCATCTGGAAACCAGAATTCAAGATGCCCGGGATTGCCTCCTCAAGAGAGCAATGGCCCAACTCGGCCAGCCCCTTCGCGATTTTCGGGTCCGCCTGGGTTCAAGGACGTTTACGATCCTGGCTGAGCAAGACGTGGCGCTCCTACTGGGAATGGCCCCGGATAAGATTGAAGCTTTCGTTAACGAACACCTGAGTGAATTGGTGCAGAGCGAATGAGGTATCCTATAGATGTCCGTTCTTCTGGTGTGGTCACGCTTGGTCCTGACGTCAGTTGTGATGGATTCCTCCTAGCTGCCAGGGCTCGTGTACAGACCCATATTCATCAGGATCACATGAGGGACTTTCACACCAGCAAGGGGTACCAGGACATCTTGCTCAGTAAGGCCACACGTGACCTCCTGATTTCGGAGTTCAATTTCGACTTGTCTTCGCGAATCAACATCAAGGCTCTGGATGCACAAGAACCATACGTCCTCGGGAGTTCAATTGTCCAACTGGTGCCGAATGACCATGTCCTCGGGTCTGTTCAAGTCCAGGTAGAGCTAGATGATGGCATGAGAGTCGGCTACTCCGGGGACTTTGCATGGCCTCTCGATCAGGTCATTGAGGTTGACGGTCTAGTAGTCGACAGCACCTATGGCTCGCCAAATAGTATCCGAGGCTATTCGCAAGGCGAGTGCGAGGAACAGTTCCTCTTGCTCATCAGGAAGCTGCTGCCCAAGGGGCCCGTATATGTCAAGGCGCACACGGGTACCCTGCACAGGGCAATGCAGCTGCTCTCAACCGAGCTTGACGTTCCGCTCGTTGGCAGCGCTCGCCTCTGCAGAGAAGTAGAGGTGTACCGAAATTACGGATATGCCATTGGTCCGGTGATCTCTTGGGAGGTGCCTGAGGGTCAGACACTATTGAGGGAGGGTCGCGTCGTCCGTCTTTTCGGCAAGGGCGACAAATACCCGGTGGACACAGGAGCAGCTAGTCAAATCGCCCTTAGCGCATTCTTCACACGCCCAGATCAGCCCGTAGCCGAATACTCGTCCAGCTCTTACGCCGTCGCCCTGTCCAATCATGCTGACTTCAATGGGACGCTAGACTACATCCAGGCCACAGGTGCCCAATACGTCGTTACCGACAATACTCGAGGGGTCAATGGACACATCTTGGCCTCTGAGATCGAGAACCGATTGGGGATTGTGGCTCGACCGTCTTCCAATCTCACATCCCCCGCGTGGGGCGAATGACGGACGAGGCCACCGTTGGACTGCTAATCACCAGGAACAACTAGGCTTGCCGCTACGCACCTAAGTCAGTGGCGTGGAGAGCCAAGGGTTAGGGCGTCAGCCAATTCCAGTCCCTCGGGGAGGTTTCAAGATGGAGTCGCTAAACGTCCTGAAGACTCAGTTCAGGGTCAGAGAGTTTCTGTCTTGGCAACGGGAAAAGACCTTGATCCTTAACCCTCACTTCCAAAGGCGTGGGGTCTGGAGTCCTCGAGCGAAGTCATTCTTGATTGACACGATAGCGAGAGGACTGCCAATTCCCATAATCTTCCTCCGCGACCACTCGCCTGGCCTGGGGAGCATCGAACATAAGCGAGAGGTAGTGGATGGCCAGCAGCGACTTAGAACTCTGATTGGCTATATTGACCCAACATTGCTGCGCGACTACAAGCCGGCTCGTGATGCCTTCAAAGTGATGGCATTCCACAATCCGGACCTCGCCAATCGTAACTTTGGCGAACTCTCAGCAGACTTGCGGCAGAGGATACTGGACTACGAATTCAGTGTTCACGTGCTTTCCTCCGGCGTTGCCGATCGAGAAGTTCTGAGTATATTTGCTCGTATGAACTCCACCGGAGTGAAGCTAAACTCACAGGAGCTGCGCAACGCCGAGTACCACGGAGCATTCAAGACATCCATGTATAACCTTGCGTTGGGCCAGTTGCCACGGTGGACAGGCTGGAAGGTCTTTGGAGACGACGGCATCGCTCGAATGCAGGAGGTTGAGCTTACCTCGGAGTTTGCCTTCCTCATGCTGAACGGCCTAACCGCAAAAAGCGAACGTGCTCTTGACCGGCTATATGGAGACAGAGAAGGTGAATTCCCGGAGCGACAGGAAATAGAACGCAGATTTAGCGTGATCATGGACAGCATAGACGACAAACTTGCCGTGGGAGGTGAGATAAAGCTATTTCAACGCAGAGCCTTGTTCTATGGCTTGTTTGCGTTCTTGTATGAGGTGCAATTTGGCATAGACTCCTCCTTGCAAAAGGCGAAGGCCAAGCCCGTTCCGTCAAGAGCTGTTGCTGGAATCAAGGAACTGGGACGAATGATACGGGAAAAGAGCGCACCGGATGAGGTCCTCGAGTCGATAACCCGGAGGAACACAAACTTACAAGAGCGAACAAGGATACTCAACTACTTCAAGGAACTGTCTGAGAATGCCTAGCCCAGCCACAAGCCTCTCGAGAAGGTTCTCTGGTCACTTGCGCTACCTGGAATACACCCGCACCAAGACGGAGAGGCTATTGGCAAGGGGGCAATTGGTGAATCGTGACATCAATCAAGTGTATGTGGGGCTGTACCTTGAAGTTATGACATCGTTTGAGAGACTCATAGAAGACCTCTTTATCGGATTGCTCAAGGGGACATACACCGTCTATGCTCACCCCGTTGTTCCTTTGATCTCCTTCAGAAGCCTGACGGCTGTTCACCCGATAATATTTCGAGGACGAGAATTCATGGACTGGCTTCCATATAAGCGCACGGAAGAAAGGGCCAGGCAATTCTTCCAGAATGGGGTTCCATTTTCATGCCTGGAACAGCGCGACAAGGAACTAATTCAGAAATGTATGTATATTCGAAATGCAATCGTCCACAAGAGCGAGCATTCCCTCGATATGTTTGAACGGCACGTCCTTAGCAATCAGAATCTGATGTCCCGAGAGAAGGTGCCAGCTGGCTACCTCAGGAGTGTTTTCCGCGCCACGCCGAATCAGAATAGGTATGAGAATGTTGTTCAGGAAATAGCATCGATGGCTGCCAAGCTCTGCGCTTGACGTTAGGCCAGTTGACTTCAGACAAGATTTTGCTGACTGAAATCCCTCAGGGGCACGAGCCTATTCTACCGCGCACCTGTAGAAGGATCTGCCCCGTAATTCACCGGAGCACCTCCTCCGGTCCGTCTGAACGCAAGTATGATCTTGCTCCACCGAGCATCGTGATGCTTCCCTGCTTTCTCATGTGGGAGGCTGCGGACCTCCGTGGCTGGCTGACATTGAGTCTCCCGACATGGCGCTTCGGCATCTGCTTCGGCATCTGCTGGCGGGCGGCGCACGGATCCAACGTCCCCGGCCGTGCGAACTCATTTGAAGGATGACGCAAGAGTGGTGACCAGACGTGTATTCATTAGCTTCGACTACGACCACGACAATGACCTTCGGGGCAACCTGGTCGCCCAAGCCAGAGACCCTGAATCTCCATTCAGCATCGCAGACTGGTCCGTGCGGGCGCGTATAGACGAGAATTGGAGAAGAGAGGTTCGCAGTCGTCTTCGCAGGGTCGACCTGATGATTGTGATTTGTGGAGAACACACCCACGATACAGACGGCGTAGCAGGAGAAGTCACCATTGCTCAGGAAGAGGGCAAGCCGTACTTCCTGCTAAAGGGGCGCAGAGGAAGGACCTGTACAAGACCCAGGAATGCGCTTCGGGGCGACAAGATGCACTCTTGGAAGTGGGATATCTTGAGACGACTAATTGCCGGGCAAGGGTAGTTTATGGCGTGCCAGTGACCGATCGCAGAACCCTACGTGCCCCAGTAATGTCCTACCGGTGCAATACCACGACGATTAGTCCGGTTACCGCAATCCTTGCGCCCACGATCCTGGCTTCCTACTCCTGCTGTTCCCCTGAAGGGACGAGCCCGACGATGAACCCCGCAAGACCGCCAACGAGCAGTGCAGCCGCGAGCATCTGTGCGAACACCGTTAGGAACACATCGCATGTACGGCGAGGGCGATGTACACAAGGAGAAAGATGGAAGGCAGCGACCAGGTCTCCACCAAAGTCATCTTCCAATAGCGATTGCTCTTCTTCCCGATTCCCTTTGCATCCCATTCCTTTGTAAAGAACTGGAAGGGCAACTTGGCCTCCAGTTCCTGCAGAACGCGAAACTTTTCTTTGTTGAGCTGCCGGTACGGGATTATGGCGAATGTCCAAGAGATTGAGAACAGCGCGCCCAAGCATGCTATCATCAAGAGAGCTATATCTTGAGGGACGTCGCCAAACCCGAAACGAATAAGAGCAGCTCCGAGCACGATGAGGCCAGCGTGAAGGCTGACATAGAGCCTATGCATCTCCCCGCGACGCTGGCTTACGCGATCCGCTAGGTCGGCGTGCAGCTTGTAGATCTCTAGCAGCCGGTCTTCTTCGCAAACTCCCATTAACCAAGGTCCCGAATAGCACGCACGATACTCTCTGTGTTCCACCCCGCGATTCTATCTGCGGCCTCTCGCACAACGGTTGAAATGTGCTCATTCCCCCAAGGTCGTATCGCAATGATTGGCTTTGGGTTTTGAAATCCGTCCTTCGCCAAATGAATCTCTTCGTTGATCCACTTGCTATAGGTTGCGTAGACCCCGGCCATGATGAGGACAACATGGCATGGCATCATGTGGTTTCGTATGGCCTTCCGCAACGCCGCCGTTGAATTGGCATTGTGGACTGGATCGTCCTTGGGGACAGAATAGTCTCGGAATGCGAAGTACGGACGCTTATCCAGGAGGTTGATGAGTCGCTCGTAGGCGTCGCCGTACCTCCATGAGTGGCTGATGAATAGGTTGTAGGTCTTCATGGGCCGTTCTGTCCTTTGCTGGTCGTCCGCGCCATCTATACGTCGACTGGGCAATGGCAGGAGACGGAGTCCCCTGCGGAATGGCGTCTTCGCCAGTAGCTTCCTTTTCCTTTGGCGCAGCTAGGGCCGAACAGCCTGCAACAAGGTCGTTCTAGCGCCCAGGACTATGCAGCTATCCCTACCGCCTCCTCCCCGCAATCCCCTATCGCTTCCAGGCCAACCACAATCGCCCCCGCGACACCATGAACACTTTGCTTAGTGTGCCTCCTCCAAGACCTGTCATTTGAAGAAGGAGGCCCTGGCACAAGCCACGTGCTCTCCGGTATCCACGGGAATGTTTGGGTTCCCCTTTTCGGAGGGCCTCTTGCCTCGGAGCGTCTCTTTCCGCCGGGGCTTCCTCTTCGCCGCGATTATCCTCTAGATGGACTGTGGGGGTCAACTTCTGGTGAAGTGGATGGCCTACCTGGTGAAGACCTCCAAGATGGCGGAGAACAAAGAGAAGAACGACGGCAACACCGTCAAAGCCGACATAACCCAAACCGGTTGCGGTGGCCAAAGTCCGAACGGTGTGAGCGCCAGCACAGCCATGTGGTCGACTCCGCAGTATCAGAAGTTCTGCCGCTAGCGGTGCATCCGTCGCAGGGGTCCTTAAGTTCTGAGTCTTCGATGGAGGGCACCGGCGCACATGCGATGGGAGTGGGGCATCGAGGGGAAACGACCATGGTCGGGAACTGGGTTATGGGGCAGACCTCATCCTCACTGGACGGTATCCAGTCTAGCCAAGTATCTATGATAAACTGGGGTTCTCCCTCGTCCATCTATTGGGAGGCCTAGTCCAGGTGTCGGTCTATATGGGTGGGGAGGATTGAGCTGGGTCTTTGATGACGCTCCATGCCAACCCGCAATGATGGTCAGAGAACTGAATGTACGACAAGTTGGGAAGAAACGAACCGTGTTGGTGTGGTTCTGGGAAGAAATACAAACGCTGTCACCTGAACCGAGAGACTCAACGACCACTTGGGAGACAGGAGGAGCGCGAACGCTTCGATAGTCTGTACGAGAAAGGAGATTGCCTTCATCCGGATGCCGGTTCTTCTACGTGTAGTCGCAAGATCATCAAGGCCCACACAATCCGGAGGAACGGTGGCCTGAATAGAATCGCTCGCAATAGGCATGTCTACACTCTCCTCAAAGATGGGAAGCCGTTTGACCACTCCAGATGGGAACCGAGTAGTGGCCCGAATAGGGTAGGAACCCGAAGGGCTTCAACCTTTACGGGATTTTGCGCGAGGCACGACAACAATCTATTCGCCCCACTCGAAAAAGAGCCGTTTCATGGAACGACGGAGCAAATGGCACTTCTAGGGTATCGCGCCATTTGCTACGAGACGTACATGAAGGAGCGTGATCTTGCTGGTTCTGAACTGCGGCGAGAACGGGATAAAGGAATGCCGTTGACTTTTCAATGGCGGTGGCAGAATGCCGTAGCTATCCATAACTCCGGAGTGAGCAAGGCCATTGAGGAGGTCAATTCTCTCAAGGGTCGATACGAGCGTGTGGTGTTTGAGAAGTGTTTCTCGGAACTGGATTACTACATGGTCAAGTTCAATGGTAGCCTAGAGGTGATGTGCAGTGGTACGGCCCAGGCCACGCACGACTTCAGGGGCAACCGAATCGACCAGCTGGGATATCTGAACCTCGCTGCCAATTGGCTGACCTTTTCACTAATTGCAACCGACGATGGTGGAGCGGCTGTCTTCAGTTGGCCAGCGGATCACTTGAAATCTAGGGGCGTACTGATGACTCTCGACGAGCTGCCGGATGCAGCCCTACCTCACGCCATCGTTCGGTTCACTTTCGAGTTCTTTGAGAATACCTATTTCTCACCCGCATGGTGGGATAATCTCGAAAAGCAGACGCAAGTCCAATTGAAAGAACGGCAACTTAGAGAAATTGTAGGCCCTTTGGGTGAGAACGAGTATCCGAGAGCCGACAACTGCCTGATAGATGACGGAATTAGGGCTGTCCACTGGACGATACAATCTCGCACAACCACTCTACGCAGCCAAGTCGCGTGAACGTTAGATTCTATATCGACTTGGAAACGGGAGTGCCGCATATTCTCTCCCATGGGGTTCAGGAGAGCGAAGTTGAGGATGTTCTGGAGTCGCCCAGTGAGGACCGGCCTGGTCGAGAGGGTTCGCGCATCGCGTTGGGACGGACCTCGGCGGGACGCTACCTCCGGATCATCTACGTGCCCGATCGGGAGCCTGGCCAGGTCTTCGTTATCACCGCATACGAGTTGAGAGGAAATCCGCTCGCAGCCTTTCGAAGGCGCATGAGAAGGAGGGGGAGATGAAGAACACGACCAACTTTCCGCCGGGATGGGACGAGGAGCGCGTCCAGCGCTTGCTTCAGCACTACGACTCGATGACCGAGGAAGAAGCGGTTGCCGAGGATGAGGCCGCCTTCGAGGACTCCACGCAGACTGTGATGGAAGTGCCTAAGGAGCTCGTACCAGCCGTAAGGGCCCTGATTGCGGATCACGTTGGGTAGGGTGGGGTTGTGAGAGAGGTCGCCCCGCGGCCCCTGCTCGCTACCAAACGCTGGCTGCTGAAGCGCTGGAGTCGCCACAGGGGCCTTACATGGGGGCCTGTTCCGATCGGACGATGGTTGACCTTGGCACAAGCGAGGTAGACGCCGAGCAGTTCCCGACGGTCCAGCCCGCTGCTCGCAGCCAATAGGAGAGGGCTGGTCCTCTCGGCGATCCACGAGTTCGAGAGCTCAGGGAGGACGCTAACGCCTGCGACAACACTTGGGTGTTCATCGACGAGGACCACCGGTCCGTGGCCAGGGAGCCTGGCACGTACCTCATGGCCGCGCCGCCCAACTCGACCACCATCAGCTTCACAGGCACGCCCATCGCACGAGCGGCGCATGGGGGACGGACGTTCGAGACAAGATGCGTTGGGAGGGTCGGCATTGTAATGTCCCCTTACGTCTCCACAATGCGACAAGGTGCAGGTAACCCGTGAATCAACGCTTCCATACGAACTCTGACCCATTGTCGACCCATGGAGTGCTAGCGGGCGAAAACTGTGGTAACAAGAGTGGGAATTCCTCGCGGAATACTACCAAATCATAGCTAAATTAGAATCCCACCCCCTCCGCCAGCCCCGTCCTTGGAGGAGTGCGTACGCAATGGTGGCCGCGCCGGTGCAACTGCTCATCATCTCCGGGTCTATGGGAACAGGCAAGACCACGGTGCTGTATGAGGCCTCTGACCTGCTGGCGGAGGCAGGCATTGCGCACGCGGCTATCGAATCTCGACGGTCTGGCCGTCATGCACCCCCAGGAAAGCCCACACGGCCGCCTCCTGGCCTTCGCCAACCTCGCCGCCGTGTGGCCGAACTATGCCGCTGCCGGCGTCGAGCGCCTGATCGTCGCCAGGGTGGTCGAACATCGCGCCGAGCTCGACGAATATCGGGCAGCCGTACCGGGCGCCCAACCCATCGTATGTCGCCTGACCGCTCCTCTCTCACTGATGCACGAGCGTCTGCGCGTTCGTGAGTCGGGCATGTTCCTGGATCGAGCGCTCGAGCGTGCGGCTGAGCTGGATGACATTCTGGATAGTTTGAGTGTTGAGGACTTCGTCGTCGACAACGGTTCCGGTCGGTCGGTTACCGGAGTGGCACGGGAAGTGCTGTCTCTGGTGGGTTGGCTCTAGTCCGCTGGGCTTGGCCGTCGACAGTGCTCGTATCCGGCCCACCGTGAGACTATACTGTGTCGCGAGCATTTGGAGGGATGGGTAGGGCAACGTGGTAGACGCCGGCAAAGGACATCAGACCGACAGTTCGACCCGTCACGGCTCCGGCAGGCATGGAGAGCCTATTGCCATCGTCGGGATGGCGTGCAACTTCCCCGGCGCGCCCGACCTGCCGTCCTTCTGGCGGCTGCTCGAGTCCGGCGGCAACGCCATCACGGAGGGCGTGCCCGGCTCCGGCGTCGGCCGTATCGGCGAGTTCTACCCCGAGTCCGCCAAGCAGACTCCCGCCTGCCGCTTCGCAGGCCTGGTCGACGACATCGACCTCTTCGACGCGGAGTTCTTCCGCATCTCCCCCGCGGAGGCACAGCTGCTGGACCCGCAGCAGCGAATGATGCTGGAGACCAGTTGGCAGGCCCTCGAGGACGCAGGCATAGACCCACTCCGGCTCAAGGGCAGCCGGACCGGAGTCTACATCGGCATCAGCAATATGGACTACCGCCTACTCAACCTGGACGCCGGCCAGATCGCCGAGCCCACTACCAGCCTCTACGCTGTCAGCGGCACGTCCCTGAACACGGCCGCCGGGCGGGTCGCATACGCCTTGGGGCTGCAGGGGCCGGCCATGGCGGTGGACACCGCCTGCTCCTCCTCGCTGGTCGCTCTGCACCAGGCGGTATTGGCCCTGCAGCAGGGCGAGGCGGACATATTTCTGGCCGGCGGAGTGCAGGTCATCCTCTCCGGCCGGTTGACCGAGCTGCGCGCCAACGCCCGCATGCTGTCTCCCGACGGCCAGTGCAAAGCCTTCGACGCCTCGGCCAACGGCTTCGTGCGCGGCGAGGGCTGCGGCATTGTGGTGCTGAAGCGACTCAGCGACGCGAAGGCTGACGGCGACCGGATCTGGGGTGTGGTCCTGGGTTCCGCGCTCAACCAGGACGGGACCAGCGCCGGCTTCACGGTCCCCAACGGGGACGCCCAGCACAACGTGATAGTCGAAGCCCTGTCCCGGGCGGGAGTCGCTCCGTCCGATATCGACTACCTGGAGGCCCACGGCACGGGCACGGAGGTGGGCGACCCCATCGAGCTCAACGCCGCCGCGGCTGCATACGGCGAAGGCAGGGCGTCGGACCGTCCTCTGCTGGTGGGGTCGGTCAAGACCAACATTGGCCACCTGGAGCCGGCCGCCGGGGTTGCCGGTCTCATCAAGGTCATGCTGTCCATGCAGCACGGCCTCATCCCCGAGCACCTGCACTTTCGGGACCCCAACCCGCGCCTGGACTGGGACAGTCTGCCGGTGAAGATAGCCGCGGAGCTAACGCCGTGGCCGGACCATGCCGCCCGTCCCCGTCGCGCCGGCATTAGCGCCTACGGCTGGTCCGGGACCAACGCCCACGTGGTGGTGGAGGCCTATCCCGGCGAGTCGCATCCAGCGAGTCCGGTTGCGCTCCAAGCAGCCGACTCGGCCGACACACACCGCAGCCAAGAGGGACGCCCGGCACGGCTCCTGCCACTGTCGGGCAAGAGCGACGCGGCCCTCCAGGGCGTGGCGAAGTCATACATGGCCTGGCTGGACAAGCAGACCAGTCCCGCGTTCGAGGACGGCGCCGCCACGGACCGCGAGCTCTCCGACATGGCCTGGTCCGCGAGCGTAACCCGCAGCCACTTCGACTTCCGCAAGGGCGTCGTCTTCAGGGATGCGCAGTCCTTGCGTCGCGGCTTGCGGGAGATTGCGGACGCCGGCGATGGCGCTCCGCGACAGACCGCATCGAAGGTCGCGTTCGTCTACACGGGGCAGGGCAACCAGTGGGCCGGAATGGGTCAGGGCCTGTACGAGAGCGAGCCGGTCTTCCGCGCCGTTCTCGACCGCTGCGACCACCTCATCCGCGAGGAGCGGGGAGTGTCCCTGCTGGACGTCATGTTCGGAAGAGCCGGCGGGGCCGGTGACCTGGACGAGCCGCTGTGGACCCAGCCGGCAATCTACGCGCTGGAGGCTGCGCTGACGGCCCTGTGGGAGAGCGTGGGCATCCGGCCGAGCGCGGTGCTGGGGCACAGCCTCGGGGAGATCGCGGCGGCCCAGGCCGCGGGCGTCTTCTCCCTGGAGGATGGCCTGCGCCTGGCATCGGCCCGCGGCCGCCTGCTGGGCGCGCTGCCGCGGGCCGGGGCCATGGCCGCCGTCTTCGCACCAGCGCCGCAGGTGGAGGCGGCCGTCGCCGAATGGAACGCGGCGCATCCCGGCGCGGATGTGTGCGTCGGCGTCGACAACGGCACGCACCAGGTCGTGAGCGGCCCGTCCGAGGAGGTCCACGCCCTGGCCGACCAGATGGAGGCCGCGGGGCTGAACGTGCGCCGCCTGCGTCCGAGCCCCGCGTACCACAGCCCGCTCGTCGAACCGGCGCTTGACGACCTGGAGGCCGTCTTCGACTCAGTCCCGATATCGACGCCGGAAACCGTCTTCATAAGCAACCTCACCGGCACCGCAGTGGAAGCCGACGCAAAGCTGGATGGCGCCTACTGGCGCAGGCATGCGAGAAGCCCCGTGGCCTTCCGCGCCTGCATCGAATCGCTGGCCGCTCAGGGTGTGGACGCAGTCATCGAGCTCGGACCGCATGCCATTCTTGGGCCACTGGTGTCGCTGAACTGGCCCGCAGATGCTCCAAGCGGGCCGACGCCTGTCGTCCTACAGAGCCTGCTGAGACCTTCGTGGGACGGCTCGGAGCCGGAGCGTGCCGACGCCTACGCGTACGCCGTCGCAGGCGCGTACGAGGCGGGTCTTCCGGTGCACCTCGCGGGGCTGTTCGCGGGCGAGGAGCGACGCAAGGTCTCGGTCCCCGGGTACGCCTTCCAGCGACGCCGGTACTGGGTCACCGCCGGACAGCGGCGCAGGCCGGATGACGCCCACCCGCTGCTGGGAGCGAAGCACGAGTCGCCACGCGGCGAGGTCATGTACGAGACGGAGATGTTCCCGTCCGACCCGCAGTGGCTCAAGGACCACAGGGTGTACGGCCGCGTCGTGATGCCGGGGGCGGTCTACGGCGCAATGGGCGCCACGGCGCCCCTGGCCCAGGGCGGTGACACGTCGGTGGTGGAGGAGCTCCAGCTGCACAATCCCCTGGTCTACCCGGAGTTCGATGAGGACGGGGACACGCCGGAGCCGGGCCGGCTGCTACAGATGATCGTCGATGCGGGGAAGCCGGGCCAGCCCCGTCACTTCGAGGTGTACAGCAAGGGCCAGAACGACGAGGACTGGACGCTGCACGCAGAGGGTCGCCTGGCTCCAGGCACGGGAAGGCTTGGCGCCGGGGAGCGCGTACAGATTGAGACGCTTACAGACGGCTTGCAGCCCCAGGACCTGAACGCATACTACCGGGCCAAGGCATCTGCGGGCATCGACTTTGGCCCATCCCTTCGCACGGTGGAGGCCCTTTGGTGCGGGGGCCTGGAGGCCGTCGGCGAGGTCGCGCTCCAGGGCGCAGCCGAGCGACAGGACCACGGAGTCCACCCGCTGCTCCTGGACGGCTGCTTCCAGGTGCTCTCGGCCACGCGCAACCTGTCGGGCATCGGCGGCAACGCCACGTATCTGCCCTTCGCCTGGGAACGCCTGTGGCTGAACGGTCCTCTGCCCCAGCGCATTGTGTGCCACGCGCAGCTTCGCGAGCCCGCGCAGAATGCCGGAGAAGACGCGTCGGTGCCTGAGACCCTGACCGGCGACCTCTCCTTCTATTCCCCCGAGGGCCTGGTCCTGGGCGGCCTCACTGGATTCGTCGTCAAGCGCGCCACGCGGGCCTCCCTGCTGTCATCGACCGAGAACCTGGAAGAGTTGATGTACGAGGTTGTCTGGCGCGAGCGTCCCCTCACTGGCCGTCGACAGTCCGCAGGCGCGCTGACCAGTCCCTCGCCCGTGGCGGCCCAGACGCGCACATTCTCCGAGTACCTTTCGGATCAGGGCGTCCAGATGTCCGAGCGTGCTGCCCTGCTGGCCGACCTCGAGCGCCTGTCGCGCTCCTACGCCCTGTCGGCCTTGGACAAGCTGGGCTGGCGGCGGGTGGCGGGCGTCGTCGTCGAGCCGGAGGCGCTGCGGGAGGCGCTGAACGTCCTCCCCGAACACGCCGGACTGTTCGAGCGGATGCTGCGGGTGCTTTCAGACGCCGGGGTGCTGGCGAAGGCCGACGATGGGCGCTACGCCGTGGTGGTGGAGGACGGGAGTCCGCTGCCGGACGACGCCCTCTCCGACCCGGAGCCATTCGCCGACCGCATCGTCGAGCTGCACCCCCACGGGAATACAGAGATCGGGATCCTGCGGCGGAGCGGCGCAGCGCTGGCCCAGGTGCTCCGCGCCGAGGTCGACCCGCTCTCCATCCTGTTTCCCGCTGAAGGCCCAGGCGTAGCCGACTACTATTTCATAGCGCCGGGATCGCTGGCCTCGAACCGGCTGCTGGGAGACGCCGTCGCCGCCGTCGTCGCCAACTGGCCTGCGGACCGGCCCATGCGCATCATCGAGGTTGGCGCTGGCACCGGCTCCGGCACGTCCTCCGTGCTCCCGGAGCTGCCCCCCGGCAACTTTGACTACATGTTCACGGACATCTCGGCGGGCTTCTTTGGAGAGGCGGAAAGCCGTTTCATGGACTCCGGCCATTCCATCGAGTACCGCCCCCTTGACATCGAGAGGGACCCGGCGTCGCAGGGCTTCGATTTGCACAGCTACGACATGGTGATCGCCGTCAATGTGCTGCACGCCACTCGCGACCTGAACGAGACCCTGTCGAACTGCCTCGCCCTGCTTGCGCCGTCGGGGCAGCTCATTGCGCTGGAGAACCCCAGGGGCCGGGGCTGGCAGGACATGTCGTTCGGACAGCTGGCTGGCTGGTGGCGGTACTCGGACAGCTACCGCCCCAACCATGCGCTGGCCTCCCCGGCGGTGTGGCGGCAGGCGCTGGCCGACTCCGGCTTCGTGGACTCGGCGTTCCTGGGCGGCGAGGACTACGGCGGCATGGGGCCGCTGGGGGCCGGCGTCGTCCTGGGAGAGGCGCCGTCCGAGGTGGTCTGGCCGGCCGGCGTCTGGCTGCTCGCCGGCGGCGGCGATGCCGCGGTCAACGGGCTGGCCGCCGGACTCGTGTCGCTGGACCAGACGGTGGTCCTCGCGAGCGGAGAGGCGGGTGCGACGGACGCGCCCAACGTGGTTCACGCGATGGTAGACCCGGAGGACCGGGTGTCGTGGCGCGCAGTGTTGGAAAGTCTGCCCGCCGACGCGCCCCTGCGCGGGGTGGTGCACTGCTATGCGCTCTCCGGGCACGGGAGACACGCGACCACGGAGGAGATGGCTCAAGACGTCAAGCGTGCCGGCGCAACCGCGCTGGCATTGGCCCAGGCCCTGCAGGACGCCGACGTCGCACCCGACCTGGGCGTCTGGTTTCTGACCCGGGGAGCGCAGGCGCTCGACCGGGACTATTTGCGTGAGGCCGCGGCGGAGCTGGCCGGGGCCGCGCTTTGGGGCTTCGGCAAGGCGCTGGCCCGCGAGGTCGGATACCTGCAGCCCCGGATGATCGACCTCGATCCGGACGCGCCCACGCCGGTCGAGACGCTGGTCGACGCGCTGATGTTCCCGGACATGGAGACGCACCTCGCCTACCGCTCCGGTACACGCCTTGCCGCACGCCTCGTGAGGCGGGCCGAGGGCCGCGCGCGCATCGCCTTGCCGGAGGACCGTTACTGGCGCCTCATGCCCGCAACCGACGAGGGTCTCGAGGGGCTGCACGCCGAACCGGCAGAGCCGCGCCCCCTGGAAGAGGGAGAGATCCGCGTCTCCGTTGAAGCGGCCGGGCTCAACTTCGCAGACGTGCTCATAGGTGTCGGCGCCGTGCAGATGGCCCCGACCCTTGGCGAAGAGTTCTGCGGTCGTGTCACTGAGGTGGCGCCCGGCGTCGTCGATTTCAGCGTCGGCGATCGCGTGCTCGGCTTCGGCATCGGCACCTTCAGGCCGGACCTCATCACCCGCCCGGAAATGGTCGCTCACGCGCCGGAGGGTCAATCCGTTGCGGCCTTGGCAACGGTCCCCTCGTCCTTTGTGTCCGCTGACCTGTCCTTGCAGATGTCCGGCCTGACAGCCGGTGACCGCGTGCTCATCCACACCGCAACTGGTGGCGTGGGCTTGGCCGCTGTTCATCTGGTCCAGGCCGCAGGCGCAGAGGTGTTCGCCACCGCCGGCGCGCCGAAACAGGAGTATCTGCGCTCCCTTGGCGTTGCCAATGTATACGACAGCCGCTCCACCGACTTCGCCCGCCAGGTCCTCGAGGCGACCGGTGGGGAAGGCGTCACCGTGGTACTGAACACCCTCACCGGGCCCGGGTTCATCGAGGCCAGCGTTTCCTGCCTGGCTCAGAACGGCCGCTTCGTGGAGCTGGGAAGGCGCGACATCTGGACTGCGGAGCAGATGGCGGCAGTCCGATCGGACGTCGCATACTCCGTCCTCGAACTCGACGGGCTCAAGCAGCGCGACCCGGCCACGCCGGGCGCCTCCCTGCGGCGGGTGATGGCCCGTATGGCGACCGGAGATCTGCAACCGCAGGTGCACATCCGATGGCCGATGACAGAGGTCCCAGGCGCCATGGATTTCATGCGTTCAGCGCGGCATATCGGCAAGAACGTCATGGTCATGCCGCCGCTGGCAGATGGTCGACTCCGAGCGGACCGCACCTACCTCGTCACCGGCGGCCTCGGCGGCATCGGGACCGTCGTGGCGCAGTGGTTGGCCGACCGAGGCGCGGGGGTCATCGTGCTGAACGGACGGCGACCGCCGGACCCCGCCGCCCAGGAGGTGGTCGACGACCTCCGGCGAGGTGGCGCCGACGTCAGAGTCGAGCTGGCCGACGTCACCGACCCCGCGGCCATCGACGCCCTGCTGGCCCGCATCGACAGCGACATGCCGCCCTTGGCCGGCGTCATCCACAGCGTCGGCGTCCTGTCCGACGGCTCACTGGGCAACCAGACGTGGGAGCGGTTCGAGCAGGTGCTCTGGCCCAAGGTGTTGGGCGGCTGGCATTTGCACAAAGCCACGCTCGATAGGGACCTGGACCTGTTCATCCTGTTTTCCAGCGTCACGGGCGTCGTCGGTAACTCCGGGCAGGGGAACCACGCCGCTGCCAACGCCTTCCTGGACCAGCTGGCAGTCTACCGCAGGTCGCTGGGTCTCCCGGGGCAGTCCATCGCCTGGGGAGCGTGGGCGGGTCTTGGCGAGGCGGAGGAGCAGCGAGAGCGGATCGAGCGCCAGCTGGAAGCGTCCGGCACCGGCTGGATCAGCCCGCAGCAGGGCCTCAAAGCCTTTGACGAGTTGGTGCAACAGGACATGACCGCCGGCATGGTGGCGGTGGTCGACTGGCCGGTCTTCGCGGAGAACTTCGAGGAGCGCCCACTCTTCCTCGACGAGCTGCTGGTCGACGATTCGGAAGCGGAGGGCCTAGGCGCAACGTCCGCCGACCTGCTCACCCAGCTCCAGGAGCGCCCGCCGAGCGACTGGGAAGACCTGCTGACGGCCTTCGTCCAGCGCGAGCTGCAGGCTGTGCTGCGCTCGCCGTCCGCGCCTCCGCCCACCGTCGGCTTCTTCGACCTGGGCATGGACTCGTTGATGTCGGTGGAGCTGCGCAACAGGATGAACCGAGCGTTATCTGGGCAGTACGTCGTCTCCAACACGGCGGTGTTCGACTACCCCAACGTGGCCGCCCTGTCCGCCTTCCTCGCGGCGGAGTTGGCCCAGACCCTCGGAAGCGCACCGGCCGAAGCGCCGACATCAACCCCCTCGCTGGCACGGAAGCGCACCGCAAAGACGGATGATGAGGCCATCGCCATCGTCGGGATGGCTTGCAGGTTCCCCGGTGCACCGGACCTCGCGTCCTTCTGGAAGCTGCTCGAGTCGGGCGCCGATGCCATCACGGACGGTCGGCAGGACGCCGGGCCGTGGCAGGGCATCACCGGCGACCCGGCCGCGGACGACCCCCTCTACCGACGCGGCGGTTTCCTCGACGGCATCGACCGGTTCGACAACTCCTTCTTCCGCATTTCACCCATAGAAGCGCGCATGATGGACCCGCAGCAGCGGATGCTGCTGGAGACCACGTGGCAGGCCTTGGAGGATGCCGGCATCGACCCGGAGGAACTGCGGGGCAGCCGCACCGGCGTGTACGTGGGCGTGGGCGGCAGCGAGTACCGGGAGGTGATAGCAGCCAGCGCGCAGGACGAGCTCTACCTCGGCACCGCGGGCAGCGTCACCGCCGGGCGGGTCGCCTTCGTCCTCGGCCTGGAGGGGCCGGCGATGCCCGTGGACACCGCCTGCGCATCGTCCCTTGCCGCCATACACCAGGCCGCCGCCGCGTTGCAGCGGGGCGAGGTGGACATGGCGCTGGCCAGCGGCGTCAACACAACGCTGTCGTTGCCGGTCGTTCGGTTCCATAGGGACATTGGCATGCTGTCCCCCAGCGGCCAGTGCAACGCCTTTGACGCCGCCGCGGACGGTTTCGTGCGCAGCGAAGGCTGCGGCGTGCTCGTCCTGAAGCGGCTGAGCGAGGCCGAAGCGGCTGGAGACCGCATCTGGGGTCTCGTGGTGGGCTCGGCCATCAACCAGAACGGCGCCAGCGCAGGGCTGCCAATCCCGAACGGGCCGGCCCAAGAGCGGGTCATGGAGGACGCGCTGGCCCGTGCGGGCATCAACCCGTCGGAGGTCGATTACCTGGAGGCCCACGGGACGGGCACGTACCTCGGCGACTCCATCGAACTGCGCGCCCTGGCGTCGGTCTACGGCCGCGGACGAGAGGCGGAACGCCCGCTGCTGGTGGGCTCGGTGAAGACCAACATCGGGCACGCCGAGTGGGCCGCCGGCATGGCCAGCGTCATGAAGGCGGTGATGGCCATGCACAAGGGGGTTATCCCCGCGCATCTCCACTTCAAAGAGCCCAATCCCGACTTCGACTGGGACCGGATGCCCATCCGCATAACCTCGGAGCAGACGCCTTGGCCCTCGCACCAAGGGCGCCCGCTGTCGGCCGTCAACTCCTTCGGCCTCTCCGGCACCAACGCTCACGTTGTGCTTGAGGGCTACGGCCCGCCTGTCAACGGTGCCGACATCCAAGCGGACGGAAGCTGGCCAACGGGTCCTGAGCAGACGGTGGTCGTCGAGTTGCCGGACGTCGATGGGGTGGAGGTGATGGAGAGCGAACGGACAGAGCGCTCCGTCAGGGTCCTTCCGCTGTCCGCCAGGTCGTCGGTTACCCTTCCCGAGATGGCCGGGAGATACCTTGCCTGGCTGGACGCCCTGGAGGTCTCCGCAGTATCCAGCGTAGACGTAGACCAGGTGCTCGCCGATGCAGCCTGGACGGCAGGGACGGGCCGTCGCCACTTCGAATACCGCGCCGGCCTGACCTTCAGCGATGCAGCAGAGCTGCGAGCGGTCCTGGATCGGCTTGCCAACGCTGAGGCGTCGCAGGACGATGAGGGGCCGAGGTCCCCGGCTAGGACCGCGTTCGTGTACACCGGCGCCGACCGGCAGCGGGGCAGCGCGGCGAAGACCCTCTATGCGACGGAGCCCGCCGTCCGCGCCGTGCTCGACGCGTGCGACCGAGTTGTCCGCGATGAGTGTGGGGCTTCGCTGCTCGACGCCATATTCGGCGAGGGCGGCGCAGGTCAAGGCGTCAACGGTCCGGCCCTGGAGCGCGCCGCACGCTTCGCCGTGCAAGCTGCCCTGACCGCCCTGTGGCACAGCGTCGGCGTTCGACCGAACGCCGTCCTCGGCGAGGGCATCAGCGAGCTCGCGGCCGCCTATGCCGCAGGCATCCTCGACCTCCCCGACGGCGTCAGGCTTGCCATGGCGCTGAGCGGCCCCGATGCGGAGCTGCCCCGCATTGCGGCAGGCCGTGCATCGGCGACCATGATCAGCAGCCCACTGGGACGGGCTGTGCAGCCTTCAGATGACCTGGGTGACGCTCACTGGCGGAAGCTCGTGGGTGGACCGGTGGAGCTTCCGGACTGCGTCAGAGCGCTGGCCGAAACCGGCGTGGATCTGGTGGTCGCCATTGGTGCCGCTGTGGACTCCGTGCAGGGGCTGTGGCCGCGAACGACGCCGACGGCATCCCCAGTGGCCTTCGTGGAAACCATGGCGAGGTCCGCAGCGACGGGCCCGGACGATGGCGACGGGTTCACCGCTGCGGTTGCGCAGGCCTACGAGGCTGGCGCTTCCATAGCCTTCGCGGGGCTCTTTACCGGGGAATCGAGGCGTAGGATCCCGCTTCCCGGCTACCCCTTCCAGCGGCGGAGTTTCTGGGTTCAGCGCGCAAAGCCGTAACGGACGCGGAGCACAGCGCAAGAATCCACGGACAAAGCGGAGTAGCATTTGTGAATCAGCGTCTTGGGCGGCATTCTGTGCACGGCATTGACGCGCCACCGGCATTCTTGTACCGTTCCGATGCAGCAGACTGTACATTTTAGGGGGTACTCTCATGGCTACGACTGAGGAGCGCCTGCGCAAGCTTGTCGACGAGAACCTTGAGGTGGACGGGCGGACGATCGGCCGGGAGTTGGACCTGAGCAAGAACCTGAGGGACGCTGGCGTGAGTTCTGTTGATTTCGTTGCCTTCATAAAGGTGGTTGTCAACGAGTTCGGTATCGACATGTCAGTCGGCGACTGTGAGAACCTCCAGAACCTCGAAGAGCTGATTGGCTTCCTGGACAAGGCGTCCGCGTAGCCAACCGTCGGAGACGAGGCGGTCTTTCCGGAGACCGCGGCCAGCCGAGGGGCGCGAGGGTTCTTCTGTGGACTTGGCGCCCCTCCCCAAGGCGGCAGGGTTTCCTGAGCGCGGCTATACTATCAGCCATCAATCAGCTGAGGACTGCGCATGCAATACTATGGCCTCGGCGCTCTGGTGGTTGTGATGCTGGCCCTTGGCGCCGCGGTCGCATACCTCGCCATGCTGCTTGTACAGACCTCGACCGACCTGGACACGAGTACCGTGGCACTGGCCGAGCAAGAGTCGAGCAACTCTATACTCGAGCAGACGAACAGGGTCCTCCTGACTGACCGCGCAAGGCTGGAGGTCTACCTGGAAGCAGCGACTGACCGGTATGGTGAGGTCACCTCTGAGAATGTCAACCTCCAGTCCGACCTCGTGGCGGAGAAGGACCAGTACGCCAACCTCGATACAGAGCTCGGTAGGCTGATGCTCCAATACGACGAGCTCGCCTCCGCCCACGACGCGCTGACCGACCGCCACGAAGCGCTGGTGTCCGACTACGGTGACTTGGCCGACCAGCATGAGGACCTCGTCGAACGGTTCGCGGACCTTGAGAGGCTGCGGGAGAGACTCCCCGATCTGCAAAAGCGGATCGCTGCCCTTGAGGCGCAGCTCAGACGGTGACCCTCACCCTCGGGCGGTGCGCAGCCGCCGGTTGAACGCAACTGGTGGTACGCTGCTAAATCCCCGTGTCAGTCGGCCGGCGCGGTATCTCTCCTCGAAGTAGCGGTGGGAGAAACTCACCGAGTCTCCGGGGGACGAAGACCTCGGCAGACCGACAAATATCGGAAACGCTCCACCATTGATGCTCCTTCAGCCATCCGGCCTCGTTACGGCCCAGCAGCTGGGGCTCGGCGTGGAACCGTGGCGTGCGGACCAGGTAGTACCGCTCGAACGACTCGTACATCCCGGTGTCGCTGCGCCATACGTGGCGGCGTTTCCAGACCCACGGCCCGAGCGATTGCCGAACGAGTCCCGTCTCCTCCCACAGCTCTCGGATTGCAGCGTCTTCGAAGCTCTCGCCCGCCTCCACCGCTCCTCCGGGCGTGATCCACAGCTCAAGCGAATCGTACGGATCGAACACCCGCTGGAGCAGCACCTCGTCCGACTCGTTGACCAGCAGGATGCGAGCGGAGGGCCTGGGCTTCGGCCCTGCAGCGAAGCTCCCCGCACGCCGGCGTTCCAGGGCATAGTCCCGAAAGGCCAGCAGCTGGTCGCGGTCCCCGGCCGTAGCCTCCGCCGACTCTCCCCAGTTGGCATGCGCCTGCCACGGGCGCCACGCCAGAGCCAGGCGTATTGCTGGCGCATGCTCCGCAGGGAGATGGGCAAGCGCCCACGCGCCGCCCTCCAGCTTCGTCGGCACGCTGCCCTCCCCCTCTTCGAGCACCTGGAAGACGCGGCAGACGTTCAGGACGCTGTAGTACGGGTGCTCCAGGATGTCCCCGCCGTCCAGTATCCCGTCAAGGTCCTGGAGGATCGCATCGACATAGTCCTCGTGGGGCACCGGCCCGAACACCTCCCCGACGGGCTTCCCCGCCAGTGCCACCCCCTTCGCCCTGGTGACGGTGCAGTGCGCGGCCAGGTCCCTGTCCGTCCTCGCGCCCCAAGAGGCCTGTCTGCCGCTGAGAATGGCCGCCAACTCGGACGCGCTGTTGTGAAGCTCGAAGGGGAGTGGGTGCCGGAAGTGCCGGACCTCGTCCTCCAGAACGATGGACATCTCGATGTCCTCGGGTATCGGACGCCCCTCCGAGAGCGAGGTCAGGAGCTGGGCGAGCCCGCGGCGCTCGCCGTCCCCGAGGCGGCGCTCCACGACGACCAGCAGATCAATGTCGCTCCGTGCCCGGTCGAAGACCCCGGCGGCCAGGGAGCCGTGCAGGTACACGCCCGTCAGCTTCGGCCCCAGGATCTCCCGGAAACCGCGCACAGCGGCCTCGATATGCTCCCGGACATCTCGTTCCACCGCGGTCTCCCTTACCAGGCTACCAGCTAGTCTACTCCCACTCGCCCCCTGCAATCGAGGCTCCACCGCCCCGCGGCTCTCGCAGTCAGCGTTGCTGGCTGGTAGAATAGTCCGCGCTTTACCCCCATGGAGGCATGGATCCCTATGAAGCTCCACGAGTATCAGGCCAAGGCGCTCATGGCACAGTACGGCATCCCCCTCCCTCGCGGAGGCGTTGCGCACACCGCCGCTGAGGCCCGGCAACAGGCTGAAAAGCTGGGCGGACGGGTCGTGGTCAAGTCCCAGGTGCACGCCGGGGGCCGCGGCGCCGCGGGCGGAGTCAGGGTCGTCGCCGGCGCGGCCGAGGCGGAAGAGTACGCGGCCTCCCTCCTTGGCAGCAACCTGGTCACCAAGCAGACGGGCCCCGAGGGTGTGCCCGTCACCAGCGTCCTGGTCGAGGAGGCGGCGGAGGTCGCCCAGGAGCTCTACCTTGCCATGCTCGTCGACGGCGGGACTCGCAGGCCCGTGGCCATCGCCAGCGCCGCCGGTGGCATGGAGATCGAAGAGGTGGCAGCGGCCACGCCGGAGAAGGTCCTGCGCGCCGAGGTGGACCCCGTGCTCGGTCTGCAGCCCTTCCAGGGCCGCAGGCTCGCCTATGGCATGGAGCTGGCGCCGGAGCTCGTCCGGCCGACCGCCGACCTCGCCACGCGCCTCTACCGCCTCTTCGTCGAGAAGGACTGCACCCTGGCCGAGATCAACCCCCTCGCCGTGACCGCCGACGGCAGAGTCGTCGCCCTCGACGCCAAGGTCGACCTCGACGACGACGCGGCCTTCCGACACCGCGACCTCCAGGGCCTGCGGGACGTCGGCCAGGAGGACGCGCTCGAGGCTCGAGCCAGGGAGGTGGGCGTCTCCTACGTCCGCCTCGACGGTGACGTGGGCTGCCTGGTGAACGGCGCCGGCCTCGCCATGGCGACCATGGACATCGTGAAGGCCGTCGGCGCCGACCCGGCCAACTTCCTCGACGTCGGCGGCGGCGCCAACGAGGAGCAGGTCAAGCTCGGCTTTGGCATCATCCTCGCCGACCCGCGGGTGAAGCGCGTGCTGGTCAACGTCTTCGGCGGCATCCTCCGCTGCGACATGGTCGCCCAGGGCGTCGTCGCTGCCTGCCGCGAGGCGGCCGGCCGCCCGCTCATCGTCGCACGCCTGCAGGGCACCAACGCCGAGGAGGGCCGCCAGGTCTTCCGAGACTCCGGCCTCCCCGTCCAGCTTGCCGGCACCCTGCGCGAGGCCGCGGAGAAACTCCAGGAGGTGGTAGCACCGTGAGCATCCTCCTCAATCGAGACACCCGCCTTCTGGTCCAGGGCATCACCGGGCGAGAGGGCTCCCTGCACACCCGCCGCTGCGTCGAGTACGGCACGCAGGTCGTGGCGGGCGTCACCCCGGGCCGCGGCGGCATGCAGTGGGAGGACTCCGTCCCCGTGTTCAACACGGTCGACGAAGCCGTCCGGCGCACCAACGCCAACACGTCCCTCATCTTCGTCCCCGCGCCCTTCGCCGCCGACGCCATCCTCGAGGCCGCCGACTCCGGCATCGCCCTCGTCATCTGCATCACCGAGGGCATCCCTGCCCAGGACATGGTGAAGGTGGTCCGCTCGCTGCAGGGCGCTCCCCTGCGCCTCCTCGGCGCCAACTGCCCCGGCGCCATCTCCCCCGGCGAGCACTGCAAGGCCGGCATCATGCCCGGCGCCATCCACATGCCCGGCCGCGTCGGCGTCGTCTCCCGCAGCGGCACACTGACCTACGAGAGCGTCGGCCAGCTCACCGCCGAGGGCATCGGCCAGTCCACCTGCGTCGGCATCGGCGGCGACCCCGTCAGCGGCACCGACTTTGTCGACGTCCTGCGGCTCTTCAACGACGACCCGGAGACCGACGCCGTCGTCCTCATCGGCGAGATCGGCGGCACCAAGGAGCAGGAGGCCGCCGAGTACATCAAGGCGGAGATGCGCAAGCCCGTCGCCGCGCTCATCGTCGGCGGCACGGCCCCGCCGGGCAAGCGCATGGGCCACGCCGGCGCCATCATCACCGGCACCGCCGCCCGCGCCGAGGAGAAGGTCGCCGCGCTCCGCAGCGCCGGCGCCGAGATCATCCCCAGCCCCGCCGACATCGGCGCCGTGGCCAAGGAGATGGTCGCCGCCCTCGGCTGACGCTCACCGCCCGCGCGCACAGGTCCCTCGCCGTTGCGACCGCGGCGGCCGCTTTGCTATAGTAGCCCGTACGTGGGGATGTAGCTCAGTTGGGAGAGCACCTCAATGGCATTGAGGGGGTCGGGGGTTCGAGTCCCCCCATCTCCACCACCACACCCTCCGCCCCCGTCCTCTTGATGCCCCAAAATACCCCTGATTCGTAGCTAAATCACCCCGATTCGATGCCCAGCCGTACCCCATCTTTCTCTTGCTATCTCGCCACAATTGTGGGAATATGTGTGGGAATGGAATGGCTGCGGAGGGACTTCATGGCACTCTCGGCGACGCGGGTCAGAGCCCTCAGGGAACCGGGTCGGCACTCCGATGGTGGCGGCCTCCACCTCTACATCGGCAAGACGGGAAGCAAGTCCTGGGTGCTGCGCATCACCGTCGACGGACGCCGGCGAGACATCGGCTTGGGCGCGTTCCCCTCGGTCACCTTGGCGCAGGCTCGAGAGAAGACGACGGGCATTCGAGCGACCGTTGCCGAAGGCCGCGATCCCCTGGCCGAGAAGCGGGCGCCTGCGATGCCTACATTCAGAGAGGCTGCCCATGCCGTCCACGAGGCGAATAGGCCCCGCTGGCGCAACGCCAGTCACATCGCAAGCTGGATGCAGACCCTGGAGCGCCACGCTATGCCAACGTTGGGCAACACCTTGCTGGACCGGATAGACCGCGGGGATGTGTTGAGCGTCCTCACTCCGATTTGGACGACTCGGCCGGAAACAGCCCGGCGGGTGCGTCAGCGGATGCGGACGGTCTTCCGCTGGGCTATGGCCCATGGCTTCGTGGAGACCAATCCCGCCGGTGAGGCCATCGAAGGTGCATTGCCCCCGATGCCGAAGGTGAAGGCCCATCTCAGGGCACTGCCCTACCAAGAGGTCGGCGCGTCCCTGGAGACCGTGGGCTCGTCTCAGGCCTCCATTGCAGCCAAGCTGTGTTTACGGTTCCTCGTGCTCACAGCCGCCCGCTCCGGTGAGGCGAGGGGCGCAACGTGGAACGAGGTCGACATCCAAGGCCGCGTCTGGCGCATACCGGGCCAACGGATGAAGGTCGGCATGGAGCATCGCGTGCCTCTGAGCAGGCAGGCGCTTGATGTTCTCAGAGAGGCATCGGCTCTGCGGGATGAGTCGAACCTGGTGTTCCCGTCGGTGCTGAAGCCGGCGTCGCCGATGTCGGACATGACACTGACGAAGGTGCTGCGGTCCCTTGGATTGGCGGAGCGTGCGACAGTGCACGGGTTCCGCAGCAGCTTCAAGAACTGGACCCTGGAGCAGACGGACACGCCCTGGGCCGTGTCAGAGGCTGCCCTTGCCCATACACTGGGCAACTCGACTGAGCAGGCCTATGCCAGGTCCGACCTCTTTGAGCGCCGCCGCGCCCTGATGCAGCTGTGGGCGGACTACCTGACCGGCAATCCTCAAGGGATCCAGCCCAGCAAATCCGGTGGCGAAGCACGGCGGCACTAGGCCGCATTGGGAAGGCCAGAGTCGCCTATCGCCAGCCGTCGTAATTTCGGCCACCCTGCGACTCGGCTCGTCGAGACCAGCGCAGTCAGAATTTCAGCGCCGGAGGATTTGCTCTATGTAGTGAGGGGTCTGCCCAGGCTCTTGGAAGAGAATGTGCTTGTCAGTGAAGTCGTCCCTGCACCACGTCCCGTTGTCGTAGTTCTCGCGTAAGTCCTCGTACTTGGTCGCGGAGACGAGGAAGGAATCGAGTTGAACTTTCGCATTGCCCGAACGCCTGGCGATCTCCCGACTCAATTCGGGTAGCCGCTCATGGAGGCGGGCCCTATCGTCATTTTTGTAGGCTCGTGCTTGGCGCATGCCGTGAGGATCTATGAACACTATTCGTTGAGCGTTCCGGTGCTTGATCCAGAGGATGAAGTCAGGGTAAAACCCGCTGCTGTCGAAGAAACTCACGCCCTTGCCTCTGGTAAGGTTGCGCAGTAGGAATAACTCGGCGCCGTCCGCAAGCGCTGCTGGAGTACTCGCGCAGTAACTCTTTAGGTCAGCAACGAACTGGCGTTCGCTGGGCTGCAAACCGGGTGGGGATGAAGTTACTCCGTCGTCCTCGACAAGCAGCGGCTGGTACAGATGGCGGTCGAAGTGGATGCGCGGCAAGTCCCCTTGGTCTTCCCGGTACAGGGCGTTGCAGTCTTTGAGTAACTGCTCAATCCCCTTGACCAAGTCCGCCTTAGCCCTTGGGACCTTGACGATGTACTGCCCGGCATCGCCATCTCCTACCATGTTGAACCGGAAATTCTCGTCAGAGTCGTCCAACTGGCGGTAGGTCAGGTTCTTTGACTCCCACTGGGCCTGGCGGCGCCGGTACAGTCTATCGGCGTACCTTCGCAGTATGCTGGTGACGGCCTCCCTCAGCCTTTGCCGATCTTTTTCATCCCTGGGCCTGACAACAGAATCCTCCGCCTCAAGCAGATACGCCGCGTCTTTAGCTTCCAGGATGGGTCGCAATAGTGTTGGCCGAACCAGCAGATTGCTGAATCCTCTGGTTTCCTTGTACTCCAGCAGCTTCAGGTAAGCGTCGTTCCAGTCCACGAGGTTCAGACTCTCCGGCGGTATCGTCCGCAGACCGCCTGATCTGGCACCCGCGGTCGCAAGTCCGTCTGGTCCGCTTTCTATCTGCTGGACAGTGGCTGACATCGCTACTGAGACCGGTGCAAGTTCGGGGTTGTATTCCAACAGCACGGTCTCTTGGCCCGAGAACACTTTGCCTTCGTCGAGTCGAGGAATGACCAGTCCCTTGTTCAGGAAGTCACGATTAGGCTGGATGAAGAGCGGGAGGTCCACCACTTCCTGGGTGCTAATTCCCTCGCTTTCCAGATAGTCTCGAAACTGCGCCATGTAGTTCGCCCGTAAGGCGAAGATGTTCAGTGTCTCGAGAAGCCGGATATGATCAGGGTGTGGGCCGTCGTTCAAGGCTGAGCTGCGTTTGAGCGACATGTCCCGGCCCCGCAGGCGTACGCCCCGTCCGAACAGCTGGATGATCTGCGATCCTTCGCTCTGCCCGATATTCAGTAGGCCCATGTTGGACACTCGCCAGGAGTTCCAGCCTTCGATGAATTTGCGGGCGCCGGCCAACACCTCAACGGTTGAGTCCGGATCGTTGATGCGGCCGAATAGAGACCCATGCAGAGCGTCCTCCACGATCGCGACGCCAGGGGCATCGCTCTCCACCAGCCGCTTGAATTCGGCAGTGTCGCCGATGTTGATGACACCGAAATACGCGTCGCTCCCGTCGGCTTTCAGCCCCAGCTCGCCATCGGCTCCGCGCAGGTCGGACAGCTGCAGCCCCCCGCCAGCGCCGGCGTGCATCACCATTGACAGCGCGTCCGCGTAGACATCGGCAGCGTCCCTGCCTCGGAGCCGGAGGAAAGCGAACTTGCCGGCGAAGATGTCCCGGTCATCACTAGGGCTACGCAGACCGGATTGACCGTTCAACAAGCTGTCGACTAACCCTGTTGCCCACCTGGGTCTGCTCAGAACACGGTGTAAGAACCGCACGACCAGGAGGATGTCGCTGCGCCGAGAATCGCTCTTGTTGACGGTGCTTCCCACAAAGGTCCATAGGGGCCTGGATAGACTGTACGGCTTGAGAGCGTGCTCCTGCTCGGCAAAGACAAGCTGTTGTTCGTAGAAGGAGAGCAGGTTGGCCATGAGTAGGACATCCGTCTGCTCAGGAGTGTTGTCCTGCTGTAGGTTGAGTATGCTGAAGTCCTTACCGTAGCCGTCGTTGTAGAAATGGCGGTAGGAGTAATCGAAGGCGATGGCCTTGCCGTATTCTGCGAGGAGGGCTTCACTCTTGGCCGCCGCTACCGCTTGGCCGAAGGTGGCGCTGTATTCGAAAGTGAACCCCTCCCGAGCTAGGGCGCTGCGCACGGTTCTCCATGCCTGAGCTTCGGACCCTGACCCCTTGTGCCCTTCGTCTACGAAGATGAGGTTGCGTCCTGCCAAGGCCTCCACGGGGATGCTCTCGCCTTCGCCCTTCTTTTCCATAACCAGCTTGGTAATCTCCGTAACCCTCACGGCACCTGATTGACTCAGCAGAGTTCCCCCTTCATTGATATCGAAACGCGCCGCGGGGATGTTGGAAGCTCGGAGCTCTTCAAGGTGCTGCTCGCTCAAACCTTCGTTGGGGGTGATCAGCAGGATGTTGTCCAGAGGCTCCCGGTTGTAGTGCATGAACTGGCGGTAGTGCAGGTGGAGCAACAGGGTCTTGCCACCGCCAGTCGCCATCCAGAAGGCCAGCTTGGACAGGTCTTCCGGCGTGAACTGGTCCCATCGCTGGTCGGGGGCGCAACTGGAGTTGTGCTGCACGACGAAAGCGTTTAGAGAGGTCAACAGGCTGGTTCGGTTGAAGTACCAATCCAGATAGATCTCGGAATAGAGGGCCGCCAGATACTGGAAATATCGTAGGGTGATGGGTTCGAGTCGACCGTCGTTCATTTCTGCCAGGTGCTTGTGGATGTTGTCGTCGTAGCGTTGCAGCTCTGCTGTCGTCAGGCCATGCATCTGGCGAGATCGGGTTCCTAGTTGGACAGATATGTAGCTACGCCCCTCCTCGTCAAATCCTTCGTCGGTCGACTTGATGTCTTGGAGTAGGTCTGCCGTTGTCTCGTAGCCCAATTGATGATGCAACCAGCCTAGGAGCGAGAGTTGACGTTCTAGTCGGGCGTAGCCCCTGATGGTTGTGGTTGGCGTAGCGCCACGATCTGGACGGCGGCGAGGCGGCACAATCCTCTCCTGCGGCTAGACTCCTTCTAGGCCTTCACACTGGCGAACATGCGCGCCTTGAACATCGGCTCGATGGGCCTGGCCCCGGGGATGGCCGAGTCTCCGTTGATGTAAACGGTATCGGCGTCTCCGGTCAGGTTATGCTCGACGACGAAGTCCCGGTCCCGTGCGAAATCCGCGTCCGTCCAGTTCTCGGTCTCGCGCCAGATGATGGCGACGTGACGACCAGGAGCGTCCCGGGTTTCCCCTTGGAATACCAAGTATCGTCGCCCATCGTCGTCGAACACCTGTCGCTTCCGAACCTTTAGCCCCAACAAGTAGTTGAACGTCTCTGGCAGGTCCACTGTCCGCTCTCGCTTCACGCCATTGGCATGGATCCGCAGTCGATAGGAGAAGGGGCTGGCCAATCGGGCAGCGTTGAGCAGGGTATCGCTGTCCCTGGTCTCCCACGGCAGCATGTACTTCAGCAGGTATTCCTCCGATGGCTCCGCCAAGCGCAGCTGGCCGGCGGGATCCTCAAACTGAATGCTGTCCAGCGCATCCTCATAGGACTCTAGGCGGATGTACTTGAACATCCCGCCGCCCTTATACTGGGTTTGCCTGCTGATGCCTACTTCTTTTCCGAACAAGACCTGTTTCAGCCGCCACAGCATGTCCGTATCGAAGTACTGCCCCATCTCGATAGCCAGGAATCTTCTCCCTAGCTTCATGGCCACTGCCGGGGTCGTACCGCTGCCCGCAAAGTAATCCAAGACGATATCACCCTTTTCTGATGACACCTCAATTGCCCTGCGAAGCAATTGCTCTGGCTTTTGCGTGATCTCCGAACCGTTGGGCGTGTATTCTGCTGCGTTTCGTTTGATCTTGTTCGAATGAAGCTCTTCATATTCGTTGCTGTTCCAAGTGTCTTCAATGTTGTATCTCCCAGGCCCTTCGCTTAGGCCTGTTTTGTAAACATTGCCATGGGCGTCCTTAAACACGAGCTTGAGTTGCAGTGGACCACTATCTTCCAAGCCCCATGCTGCCTTTATGCCGGCGATTTCCTTTGCGACAGTTTTTTCATCAAAAGCTTGGTAGGGTATTCTGGCCTTGTCCTTGTTGAAATAGGGTTGAGGGCGGTGTCCACATACGAATATAGTCTCGTGGTTCCGAACGTATCTTGCGGCCGCTGTCTTATAGCCAGATACCCATCCGATGCGCCAGGTAACCTCGTTCAATAGACAATCTGCTCCGAACACCCGATCAGTGAGCATCCGGCCATAGAAATTGGAATTATGGTCGAGGTGCAGATAGCATGTTCCATCATCAGTACAAAGTCTCTTCCCCATCTGCAATCGATCATGCAGGAGCGAAAGCCATGTTGAGTTACGGTAGGTATCCTTGAACACGAACTGAGAGTCATCCGTGTTAAATGGAGGATCAACATAAGTGCAACGAATCGCGCCTCGGTATCTTTCTTCCAAGAGGTGCAAGGCCTGCCAATTCTCAGCATGAACAAGCAGTCCATCGGTGTAATCGTCCAAGTTTCCGAACGACGCCAGTAGACGGTCAACAACTCCCGCTTGAAAGTGTCTCGTATCAAGCACCAGCGTGGGATGGGACGACAGGAATCCCTCGCTCCGGTCGCTGCCATCAACACTGAACAGGTCCCGCCATTCGTCCCACTGCGAGTCATTGGACAGGATGTCAGGGTAGAACGTGGCTTCTATGTTCCCCAGGGTGATGCAGTACTGGGCTTCGGTGACGAATTTGCGCTTCTCCCAAAGCATCTTCTGGAAGTCTTCGATTTGAGCCAAGAAATCGATGATCTTGCTGCCTACGGCTTTGGTCAGGCGCATCTGCTGGAACCATCCCTCGGACAGCTCCCATCCCGCCACAGCTAGGTTGTCGAGGTTCAGGACCTCGTTCTTTAGGTAGAAGTCCAGTTCACGGTTAAGAAATCCAGCCAAGTCCTTGTGGATGAAGAAGTCTGAGTTATTCCGTCGGACATATCGGCGCAAGTGATGCTCAAGGCGGCTGACTGGGTTATCCGCATCGCCGGCTAGCGCAGCCAAAGCCTGATCGTGGTCACGCAGTTGCTGGGGGATTACAGAGGTTGCCTGCTCCACGATCTTGTCTTGCTGACGGGTTTTGCCGTAGGCGACGCCTTCACTGGGGGACAGCGGGCGATACTCGAAGGGGATGGTGAGTGAACTACTGCCAGCGTCGCACTCCATTTGCGAGACTAGGGGAATGAAGAATCGTCGGTTGCCCTTTACGTTATTCTGCTCTACGTCGGCGTTCCTGAGGCGGAAGTGGACGGTTATGCCGTTGGGCGCCTTCCAATCGTAATTGCGAAAGTGTTCATCGGTCTTGACGTAGTACTGGTCTCTGTTAGCCCAATGGAGATAGACCTCCTCACCGTTGTAGGGAATAGCGTAATGTCGGTTGCGTGAGTAGCGGCGCTTGGAGATGAAGTCACCGTCCTCGTAGTGACTGCTGAAGAAAGAAAAGAGGTGATTGTAGATGGCTGCCTCGACCGCGTCCCGGCTGCGGCTGCTGTCGGTCGCTCGGTACTGGGCTTCTCTGTAGTCCTTGCTGGCTGGCACCGTCTTGTATCTCTCCGTCAGCTCACCGTGCACGTCGAACGCTGCCTCGCCCATGGAATCGGCTAACTCGATCAGTTCTTGCCGTGCTCGAGCCAACTTCGTGGCAGCCTGGGCTTGATGGGCCAGCGGGCCGCGGTCCAGCTCTGCGGTGACGAATTCAGGGAGTTGCTCTGCTATGAATCGCTCCACTGCATCACGCTTGTGGTTCATGATGCGGTAGATGCCAAAGTCGAGGTCAGCGCAATCGAACTGGAACAGCTCGCGTAGCAGGCTTTGAAACTTGGCTAGGTTCGTTGAGGTTCCTTGGCCTGCAGTGGTCATGGCGCGATTCCTACCTATGGGTGTCGATCATTCGGCAGCAGGCACTGGTAACGCCTTAGCCTTCCATTGGCTAGCCACCGATGGCATTATATGTGGTCTTCGACGCCGCTGTCCCCTTTCAGTCATGAGTGAATGCCCCAATGAAGTGATTTCAGTCCGATCAGCGGTTTCCAGACGTGACCACTCGAATTTGACCGGCTATAGTGATCTACTGGCTGGCTCTGTTGCTAGAGCCCTTGTTGAGCGTACTATTGCAGCAGCGAGCTGTTCTGTGGCAAGAGGGGTCATACCTGATGCGCGACGTGGAGGACCCGAGCGTTGCGGTCGAAGCCCGAAACGGTCCTCACGATGGCCGCCTCCAATGAGGACGAAGAAAACAAAGCCGATCAGGACGAAACCCATCCCAAGTCGGCCACTTGCGCGCGCACTGCGGTCCCTAGAAATCCCTCACCGTAACCAAGCCGTACAGAAGGAAGAGAATCTTGGGGGATCTGCAATTGCTGGCTACTTAGGAGCAGTCTCCTGGCGGGAGACGAGAATGCGCTCCCCTAGGAACAGGCGCTTGGGGTCTGGCCTACCAGCAATGGAACCATCGGGTCGCAGGTACTGGTGAACTTCCACGGCAATGCAGCCACGAATGTCAAAGTAGCGAATGACTTGGCTACGAGTGCAGAATGGTTGCCCTCGGGAAGCTGGGTCCTTAAGATGACTTTCGCGGAGGAGTTTGCACCGAAGTTGACCTTGGGCAACTGCTGCTGCATACTCACTACAGTTGTATGCAGCCCGTATGATTTGAGGCGAAACGTGTTCAGGAGTGGGCATCATGCATAGGGACCTCATTGAGATACTAGTGGCTGTTCAGGAGCATCGCGCTGGTCTTGATGACCTTGAGCTCTGGATAGTCGCCCACCTCCAACAGGATGTTGATGAGGAATTGCGAACTCACAGTGACGAGCTGGATGCTCTACTGATCCAGTACGGCGAGTCTGTGGTTTCGGAGGCTGAGCTAAGGGAGTCTCTTGAGGCGATGCTTCGTAACTTGACCACAATAGAGTCGGTCGTGGGACAGCCAACCACGGCGGTACCCTATTCCACAAGTGAGGCGGCCGTTGGTGCGAGTGTCACAGTGCCACTCAGGAGTTTGGGGGCCTTTGAGGAGTATCGCCTCCCGGTTGTTGTGGCCTGTTGACCGGATTGTGGATTATCTGTAGCGGCACCCGCGTTATGCGGACGTCGCCCAAGATGATGTCAAGCCAGTAGAGACCAGTGAGTGCGAACTCTAGCTGCATTGGCGCTACGATTTCCACCCCTCTGTCCGGCCCACCCTCGAAAAAGGGGTTGATTTGCGCTAATGAGTCGCTCTCTCCGTTCGGCTTTTCAAGACGTATCTCGAACGGCATGTTGCCTCTTGCCGTACCCGACTTAAGACGGACGAGAAGATAGAGGTCATGTTGAAATGGAGCCATCTCCCCAAGTGGCTCCCGGCCAACGGTTGTGCGGACTACTCGGTCTACGATGCGAACCGCGGTCTTCACTCCGTCTCTCTCCTCAAGCACGCGCTCGCAGAGAACGGCACATAGCAGGAAAGGACCGTCGTGATATGGAGCACGGTTGCCAGCGTTCATAGTGAGACCAAGGATGACATGACCGGGAGGATGAGTCAACGCCTAAGGATCACCGGCGGCAGGTCTCAAGGACTAGCCCTTTTGCCCAGCCCGGATCGTACCCACCTCCTCACACGTATGGTAAGCCCGCGAAGTCAGATCGCGACTCGACGACCACTCCCACCGCTGCTCCATTCGACGCCGAGAACCCGGTCGTAGGCTGTCGTTCCTTATCCATACCTCTAGGCGGCCGTAGCCGGATGGCACGTCCCCAGGCCGCCCTCGGGTATTGCAACCAGCCCTGGCCCTCTTCGTGGACGTGGGGGATGTGAGATCACTGGCGGTCACAGCGACGTCCCGTAGTTCCATGACGCGTTCCAGGGGTGGCGCGGCCTCCTCCAATCGCAATGTCAAGGAGTGTGACCGAGGTCGCGGGCGCGACAAGCGAATCCTAGCGAAGGCCAGAACAGGGGTAAGGCCGACAACAGCTAAGATTGCAAAGAGGCAACGACGGGGCAGGCCACTCTAACAGCAGCGGAACCCGCTGTTAGCAACCGGCCGCGACTCCAGCCATGCGGTGAGGTCGCTCTCCCTCCACCTGACGGCAGCAGGGCCTACCCTTACGGGACGCGGGAAGTCTCCGCCCTGCATGGCCCGATAGATGGATGAGCGGCTCATTCCCGTGATCCGCTCGACTTCTCGACGCCTCAGCAGTCTGTCGTGCATCTGTCAGCTCCCCCATCTACCCGGTTGTGCCCATCGAGCCTACGGCTTTCCGAGCGATTCACCCATGCCGTGTAGCGGGGGGTGAGTCTGCCCGCCGGGGGCACGCTGGCCCCCCGTTACGGGGCACGGAGAAATCGGCCGTTGTTTTGATGTCTCACCCGTGTACAGGAAAAGGCGCAGGTGCCGAAAACGGAAGTGGGGCCGGATTCGTAGCTGAATCGGGGATGAAAGCCCCCTACAGGCCCACGGGAGGAAGCACTTGGTTTCCACAGCAGATTCCAGTGCCGATTCCAATTGCCAGCTACGAAAGTTCCGTTTTCGGCAGTGGGCCCTTCGGGGGGTTACTGCCAGTCCACAGCTAGAAAAGTTCCGTTTTTGGCACTGGCTCTGGTGAGGCCCAAAATATGCCAGCTGTTACATGGCGGGGAGGCCGTTCGGAGGGCTGGTCACGTTGGAATTGGAGTCTGGTGGTGAAGGGGCACAGGGCATGTGGGCCGCCGGTCATGAAGCGGTTAGACGTCGGTGCGGCGTGCCGGGTTCTTGCCACGGGGTCAGGATCGTTGTCAGGAGGCATACCTCCCCCGGTGACCCCCCGGGCCGGTAAGCCATGGGACCAGCATGTGGTCCGACCGGAGCACGAGTGCGGCGACCAAGGGCTTAGTCGATGATCTGCCGAAGGGCGGCTGCGTTCTCCCCAGGACGTATCCCCAGCTCGTGACCCTGGAGGCTGAGGACGGCGAGGAGCGAGTGTACGGGGGACGCCACCCCGGTCATCGTCCAGCGGCGCAAGGCCAGGGCCGAGCTCGTAGGTCTGCGGAAGACCAGGGCGGTGTTGGCACGGACAGAGGCCAGCATACGGGTGCTGCACCTGGAGATCGCCATCATCGAGGAGCACGAGCTGACCCTTCCCCCGACCTCCTTCCCCTGGGACTGGGAGAGCCGGCAGGACCAGGTCCGGCAGCGCCAGCGGTCGCTGGGGGGTGTCGAGGTGGACCGGAACCGGGCCCTGCTCCGGCTGTGGCTGCGCCGCATTCTCACCCTGGGGCTGTGGCGGCGGTAGTCCCCTGGCCCATTGCAGGCCCATGGCGGGCCCATTTCGGGAAGTGATTTCGCCGCCCCTCTTGCCAGCAGCGGACCTGGCCGCCAATACTGAGTGCGTTGTCTGGCTTTTCCAGCGTTTCGTGCCTGAGAAACCTGGAGGGTTCCCGTCCCCGAATCCGGGACCGGCTGTAGAGGATCGAGCCCTGCTCTCCGAACAGCCGCCCAGGGGAAGGACCGGAGGGATCGAGCAATGCTCTCCCGATGGCCCGCCTCGGAGGGACAAGCGCCTTCCCGCTGCGTGCGCCGGTGGAGGGGTCGAGCAGTGCTCCCCTGAGGCCGGGGCGAAAGCGGGGCCAGCCTAAGATTGCCGGTCGACGTGCACCCTGCACGCCGGCCGGTTCCTCATGCCTGCAGCCCAACTGTCACACGACTGCGTCGCAGCTTCCACGCTGGCTGTGCTGCGGCTGGCCTGCCAGACCGGCCGCTTCCCTCACATCAGCTTCACCTCGGTCGAACTCACCGCAGAGACCTGCGCCCTTCTTTCATCCCCTTGCCCGTCCCTCATCCAGCCCCGGCCTTGGCGAAGTGTGTCCATCACCGGACGGCATCGCAGGCATGGAGGTGCGGATGCAGGTGAAGCACGGGTCCCGGTCACAACCATTGAAGACATAGGCACTGGCTGCCTACGGTTCCCGTGGCGGTTTCGGCGAGCCGGTTGTCACTGGCTTGCCGACGTCCGTCTGGTATTGACTTCGGGGGCCTCGGGCCTCCCAACAACACTCTCACTCACAAGGGCCGCACTTCGAGGCGGCCCTTGCCTTTGCCCGCAAGCGGGCGTACGGATTGAAGGCAACGCAACGAAGATACAAAGAGGCACACGAATGACGACGACAGTGATGGCGATTCACGGACAAACGATGGATGAGGGGACAGCGCGGCCCAGGCGCAGCCTGGAGGAGCTGGTGGACCGGCTCGTGGCGGCGCTGTTCCCGGAGGAGGCGGAGGCGACGACCCCGAACATGGCCAGGGGCATCCACGAGGCGAGGCGGCTGCGTCAGGCGGGCGACATCGACAAGGCACTGGGCGTCTTCGCCGGCATGGCGACCCACGGGGCGGACTCGGGGCAGGCCCGCTGGGCCCATGTCGAGTGGCTGGCCCTGGTGAAGCGTCGCCATCGAGGCCGTGAGCTCCTGCTCTACGGCCCGGCCACGGGACGTGCCGCCGCGCTGACACCCACGGGGGACGGGGCCACGCTGGAGGTGGTGGCCGTGCTGGGCATGCGGTGGCGGCCCGGCAAGCTGGTCTCCCGGCCGAGCCTGCGGGGACTCCGGCGCCTCGCCGGGGGTGGGTGATCGCCACAGCCACCGCTGACATCCCAACGCTCGACTCACGCCGTTCGCACGACTACGGTTCAGGACTGGGGCACGAGCTGCCCGTGCGCTGACCGACCGCTCCGGCAGGTAGCGGCCAGCCGCCTCACGCATTCCGCAGCGCTTCACCACAGCGGAGCCCGCCGGCTCCGCCCTGCCTTGCTTGCGGGACCTGGTCCCGCCTCACACATCCAATTCCCACCATCCAGGAGGACCTATGCCCAATTCACCACGGAGCATCCCCGTGACGTAGTCCGGGGGCTTGCTCCATAGACGGCGTCCCACGCACGGGGACGCCGCACACGGCCACCGGCCGCAAACAACACAGCACCCAGGGAGACGGTCCCGTCCAACGGGACACCACATCGAGCGGGACCGTCTCCCCCCTCAGGGGGGCGGTCTCGCTTTCCACGTGAGAGGAGGAAAGCGACATGACTGCCCTAACCACTGCAAGGACCAGGAGAGGAGAGACCGCACTCAGGGCCGCCGCCAGGCGGCGGGGCCTCACCATGAGGGAGCTGGCCAAGAAGATGGGGGTGAACACCAGCAACCTGTCCGGCATCGCCACGGGGCGCAGGCCCTGGACGCCCAGGCTGCGGGAGAAGGCTGCAGCTCTGCTGGGAGAGGTGCCCGGACAGGGCATCGTCTACCGGCAGCGAGATGTAGTCAGCGGGGAAAGCAGCTACATCCGGGAGCGCGCCCGGGAGCTGGGTATGAGCATGCAGGAGCTGGCGGAGCGGGTAGGCGTGTCCTACGGCTACATGGTCCGGGCGTCCCGGGGCCGCAGGACCATGGGGGTCAAGGTTCGGGCGCGGGTGGAGTCGGCACTGAAGGCCCCCGTGAAGGTCGCTCCGGCCCAGCGTGCCGGCGTGGACTGCCAGGCCGTGTGGGAGCGGATGAACGCCCACGGGGTCAGCCAGAACGAGGTGGCCCGGCGTGTCGGCATCAGCTCTGGTCATCTCTCCCAGATCATGAACGGCAACCGCAACCCGTCGCCGGGGGTGCTCAGCAAACTACACGGCGTGCTGTTCCAGCGGACGCACACAGAGCGGGTGATGCCGGCCGAGATCAAGGTGCTGGGGTGGAGCAAGGGCGAGCGGAGCGGAATGGTGGTATACGGTGCGGGCGGTCCTGGTCGTGGGGAGAGAGGCGGCGCGGTGCGCACTGGCGGGCGTGTACCCGAGGGTGCAAAGGTGGAGTATGCCTTCCGTACAGGCTACGACGGCCGGGGCCGAGTGTCGGTGACCCACGTGGTCGAGCGAGGCTGCTCCGCTATGCTGACACAACGAGCGATCGCGGCCTGAGATCGGATGAGATAGCAACGGGGCCAATGGTCTGCTTCTTTCGGCTGCTTTGGCACGGAGCCTACGAATGAGCTTGTCCTAGGGCTGCGCGCAGCCCCAGGACAAGACTGAGGGTCTAAGGCCCCTGGTACAAGCCCCCACCCACGGCAATAGCCCATTCGGATAGTCTATAGGAATTAGCCGGCCCCAATCTCCTACATGACGGTGGCACGATGCCGAGCCTACCACTCCTGCGGGTCGTCTTCGTCTGCGAAGTCAATGTTATTTGCAGACCATGGCGTGTCACCATCTACGACCGTAGGCAGCTCTCCTGTAAGGTAGAAGCTCCTGTTTGCTAGGGCATCATCCATTGCCTTGATCAGAGACTCCATCCTACCGGCGACCATGAGAACCTTCGCCCCCAAGGCTCGCACGACGAAATAGCTTCCAATGGCATCTTCAACGGAGATGACCGACTTCGGCAATCCATCCGAGTATTGGTGCTTGGCCTGATTCCAAGCAATGCGACAGAACCGGCTGACTGCCTCAGCGGCCACCTACTCGCGGACGATCCCTGAAATGCCCGCTAGCGGCCACGTAGCGTTCCCTCATACAATGCAAACGGGAGGTCTGTCGTGCAGTTGACCATCCACGATTCCCTGTACCAAGCCTGCTTAGACAGAATAACCCTATACAGGAAAGAGAAACCAAAGGGCGCAATAGCCGAAGGCTACGTGGGCCTGATCCTCGATAGTTGCTCCGGCCAGCTTGACCGAGAGCCTGATTTTTCGGGCAGGCGCCCAGACTACGAATGGACGGTGAGGCCGGATCTGCCCAGCTCTTTTCGATTCATCATAGAGGTTGTCTATCTTGGTAGTGGCGAGAGAGCCGTTGACCTAGTGAAGGACAAGGCCCACAAGTACCAGCCGCTAGCCGGGCATCAGTATTACGTGGTCGCGGCTGTGTACGAGGATGATCTGGACATCAAAGAAATCCAGAGACCCTGTATGCCGGGGCTCCGACTAGGTGTGAACCTCCAAACGGGTGAAACCATGCCTGCGGATGCTGTCCCCATTCCTCAAGAGTACACAACAGGGTACGCATCACTGCTTTGGTTGATACCATTCCCTCCGGAGTTGTCGGAAGGAAACCTAAGTCAGACAATGACGATAACCGAGATACTGAGCAGCAAGGCAAAGCCCCTTCATATGGACATACTTGCAATGAATCTTGCCCTGTCGTCACCCTTGATATCGAAGGTCGAGAAGGGGTCACTGTGATAAAGTCGGGGACGCGGCTCTGGGAAGGTGGGGGCCAAGGCCAGCCAACCTGACGAAATCAGAACCCCATGTTGAGGTTCAGGTTGAAGTTTGATCAGCCCTGCTCAACAGGTGCTCCCCGCTCTTGAACTGCTCGACGATGCCCAATTGTTCCCTATAGCGGGTCTGCACAAACCCCCAAGGGTGGAGCAAGAAGGCGTGACCCAGTTCCTGATTGCGATGCTACAGTTGGCCCTCAACGCCCTGCCCGCCTGGTGCCGCGCGGTCGGAGGGCGTGTGCCTGAGGGAGCGAAGGTGGAGTATGCCTTCCGCACCGGCTACGATGGCTGTCCGTGTCCCAGGTGGTCAAGCGGGGCTGCTCCGCTGCTGACGCGGCTGGAGTCGGCGCAAGTAGGACCGCCATCGAGGAATCGGATTCGATAAGAGCGTGGCTTCTGCTCTTGGGGATTGGACATGCGCTCCAGTCGGAGACACGCGTGTGCGGTTATCTCTACAGGAGGACTCGTGCGCAAGAGCACAGGGCGAGGAAGCACCCGGCTCGCCGTGTCCTTTCCCTGCCCTTGCCAGTGAATGCCGCCGTTCCTGAATATCCGGCGAGGCTGCCCTTTCGCCAGAATCATATGGACGGCCGTTGCTCTTGACTTGCAGCACCACACAAGAGTATTGTTGTGTAGTGATCCCCGAGTTTGATACTGACGGGCTTCTTCCACCAGGAGTGCACTGGGCCAACTGGGACGAGCTGGTTGGGAGACTTGGGAATAATCCCTGGAGAAGGCATCTCATGACCGGACTCAAAGCAGCACTAGAGAACCTGAAGGGCGCTGGATGCCGAACCGTCTACATCAATGGGAGCTTTGTGACGAGCAAAGCCCTGCCGAACGACTACGATGCTTGCTGGGAAGAGGCCAATGTCGAACCGGCGGCTCTCGATCCCATTCTCTTGACCTTCGATGCGGGGAGGGCCACGCAGAAGGCGAAGTTCGTGGGGGAGCTGTTTCCAGCGTCAATCATCGCCGACACGGACGGGCTGTCGTTTCTTGAGTTCTTTCAGACGGACAAGGACACCGGGCGAACCAAGGGGATCATCGCCATAGACTTGGGAGGCCTCGAATGATCAAGAATGAGCGGCAATATCGGATCACCAAGGCACAGGTTGAACGATTCTCGCAAACCCTCGACAGCGTTAAGCAGCGCTCGGACGAATCCGAGGGACTCCATCCCCTGATCGCAAGAGCTCAAGAGGACGCGTTGAAGAGCCAACTGGCAGATCTTGAGGAAGAGTTACGCGAGTATGAGTCCCTGAAGGCTGGCAAGTTCCCGATGGATGAGCTTAGCGTGGTCGCTGAATTGCCAACCGCCTTGATAAAGGCGCGGATCGCACAAGGCCTGAGTCAAAAGGATCTGGCGGAACGTCTTGGCCTACAGGAGCAGCAGATACAGCGCTACGAGGCCACCGACTACGCCTCGGCTAGTCTGACGCGAATCAAGGAGATCGTGGGTGCATTGGGTGCAGCCACCAACCACCCGGCCTCGACTATGGGTTCGTAATGGCTATTGGGCTAACAATCTTCGCAGCTAACCACTGCGACAGGCTACATAAGCGAGTACGGTTCGCCAGAATGATCCGGAGACTACTCGAGAGGAAGACGCCAACGTTTTTCTCCCCTGGCCTCTACGAAACCACGGTGTGTCGGTCAAGGCAGGGCGTCGCAGCCGGAGAGGAGCTCCCGACGTCCTTGGAGGGCATACTGGCGGAGAGAACTCCGCTCACTCCAACGAAGCCTAGACCGGGACTGCCGTCTGGGGCCGCACTAGCGCTGGCGAGTATGACTTTACCCACCAAGGTACGGAATAGAGATGCCGGCTATGTCGACTGACAACTTCAATCGCTACTGTGAGGAATTGCTCGCGAGGTACAGTCGCAGGAACACGCAGGCAATTGCGAGGCACCTCGAAAGCCTGTGCAATTTCCTCAGACGGGAAGGCAATCACGTGGTGCAGACCATGTTCGGTGGTTCTGTGCTAAGACATACCTACGTAACCGGAATCAGCGACGTTGATGTTCTCCTGATAGTGAACCAGTCTTCGCTTGTGAACCAGCCTCCTGCAAGGGTCATTGAGTATGTGCGGGAAACTGTCCAAAGGTGCCTACCTGAGAATCCGATAAGGACCGGCAACCTGGCAGTGACAGTCGGTTACTCGGACGGGACCGAAGTCCAGATATTGCCTGCCATACGGACGAACACCGGCGGCGTCCGGATTAGAGAACCCGGAAGTAATGGGTGGAGCAACGTGGTGCGACCTGATGACTTTGCCGCCAGGCTCGCTGAAGTCAACACCGCCAGGGGCGGAAGACTGATACCGGTAATCAAGCTCGCCAAGGCGATTACGAACTGCTTCATTACCCGTCCAAGCAGAAGATTTAGCGGATACCACATGGAGTCATTAGCAATTGACGCATTCGGGAACTACCAAGGCTCCCAAGACCCGAAGTCCATGCTCGATCACTTGCTGAGCCACTCAATCACCGCAGTGATGAGCCCAGTTGCAGATTCCACCAGACAATCCATGTATGTGGACGAGTATCTGGGGCCAGCTGGGTCCAGATTCCGCCAGCGGGCCTCAACTTACTTCGGGCAGATGCGGGGCAAGGTCAGATCGTGTCGTACCAGGGCTGAGTTTGACAGCCTGTTCTGTGAAGGGAATTGAGGCAATCCGTGATGACCGGCAAGTTTATATTGATCTCTGGCAGTGCGGGGCGGTTGTGTTCGGCGGACAAGCTGGAAGTCGCCTCCCAGTTCGTCCAGAGCTTCACCCGAGAAGTGCTGAGGCGCGGAGGAGGCGTCGTTGTCCTTGCTGGAGACCTAGAAAGCACCAAAGACGAACACGGTGCGCCCCATATATTCGACTGGCTGGCACTAGAGGAAGTCGAGAACTACGTCAACAGCACCACAGAAAGCCCCCGGCCATATGCCCGGGTCGTCATGTCCGACGAGGCGTGGCAGTCGAGGATAAGCGACGCTGGTTTGCATCTGCTCAGAAATCTGGAGCACAGAAACGCCATATATCTACATCACGTACGTAGGGAGGTGTTCACCGGCGGGGAGTATCGAAAGGTGATGGTCGAGAGGGCCGACGCCATGCTTGCAATCGGCGGCGGCAAGGGTACGTATTCCGCTGGAACAGATATGACTGCTCTCGGCAAGCCCGTGCTGCCTCTTGACCTGCAACTCGGTTCCATCGTCGACGACGGTGACGGGGCTGTTGCCCTACACCGGGAAATGGTGTCAGTTCCCGACCGCTTCTTCCCCAACACTCATTCAGAAGTGATGAACAGAGTTGGACTGCTCTCTCTGGATCGTGGAATCAACGATGTGGGAACTGTGGCCCAAGTGTCGGCCGAGATACTCGCCAAAGAGCTTGATCTTGTTCCACTCTCGGATCAGTCAATGAACGTCAAGCGGCGGCTGGCCGCCGTATGGCAGTTCGTAAAGGCACTACCCTTCGTCGCATCTGCTATCAAGGTCATCGAATGGGTAAAGGGACTGCTCCCATTCATTTAGTGAGCCTAGGGATGGAAGAGAGAGAATGAGCCTAGAAGTTTCTCTTGCAGATCAAGTCGACGGGCGAGCCTCCCAGCTGGTCAAAGGGCCGCTGACCACCCCCACCGTAGAATATCGATTCAGTCTTCGGAGTATCTTTGTTGCAATTCTCTGAGAACTCGAAAGAGCGAAGCCGGTTCCTCGTATTGGCGAGCGGCGGAGTCGACTCGTCAACACTTCTATGGTTATCTGTCCAACAAGGCCTCACACCAACCGCTCTATTTGTGGACTACGGTCAGCCAGCTGTGGAGGCCGAAGGAAAGGCGGTGGCGAAGATTTGCAGCAGCCTGCGCACACCCTGGCGTCGCGTGCGATACAAGGGTACTAAGTTTGGCGCCGGTGAAATCCGTGGTCGCAACGCTTTCCTGTTGCACACCGCATTGGTAGAGTTCCCGTCCAGTTCTGGTGTCGTTGCCCTAGGCATACACGCAGGAACAGGCTATGCGGACTGCAGCCCTGAGTTCATGGAAGTCATGGAGCGTTCCTACGAGTTCCATACTGGAGGTGCGATCGCTGCTATAGCCCCGTTTCTACATTGGACGAAGCAAGATGTGTACCATCTAGCCGCGAAACTCAACGTACCGATAGCACAGACACACAGCTGTGAGGCCTCCAACCTTCCATGCGGGCAGTGTAGGTCCTGTCAAGACCGAAGTCTTCTCGTGACCGGACCCGCTGAATGTTAGCGCGCAGCCGCCGTATCACTCTGCGGAATTCCGTTGAGTTCTCAACCCCCCTGCTGATACCGAGCCTGTCCAGCGGCGCGCTCGGGCCTATGCCAGTTGAGGACTCCCCGGGGAAGGGGCCTGCAATGACACACTGCTCGATTGTACATAGTAGGCACCTCATCGGAAGTATCGAAGAGTCATTGCTGGTTTCCGCGTACGACATCAAGCACGGCTTGCTCGAGGACGTGGATGCCTTTAGAAGTGGTTTTAAGAACTCCCGCTACGCTCAGCCGCGCGTACTAGTAATCGACAGTGGATGGTATGAGAAGATGGGGGGACCTCCGGGAAGCCCACTTGCCATCGATGTTGAGGAGCCGCGCCCTTGGGAAGAAGCGGACTATGAATGCGTAATCGATGGTTTGGACGAAGATACTTGTCCTATTGTAGTTAGCTGGGACCATGCGGGACCGTACGAGGAGCAGATTGAACGAGCACAGAGTTTCTTCGGTGGCCGTGCTAATCTCGCATCGATTCTTCTCTTCAAACCGCCATCTGGCTCCAAATTCCATCAATTCGACAAGCTGTCCGGTGAGCACATTTCGAACCTGCGGGCATTTGACATCGTTGGAGTTACCGAGCGTGAGCTTGGTGAAACGATACTTGATCGTCTCGTCAAAGTCTCCAGACTGCGGGAGCTGTTGGATGCAAGAGGAGTTTCGCATCCAATACACGTCTTTGGGGGGCTAGACCCACTTATCACGCCGCTCTATTTCGCAGCCGGTGCGGAGATATTCGACGGTTTGGGGTGGCTGCGTTATGCGTATCGAGAAGGCGTAGCGATGCATTGGACATCTGGACCCTTGCTGGACAAGCAGATCAAGAAGCGTTCAGTATTTGCGCAACAGGCGGTTTCACTCCAGAATTTGGATGCAATAAATTTGCTTTCGGAGGACATGCGGCATTTCGTGCACAGAAAAGGCGACTGGGGGGTGTTTGGTCGCGGCGAAGTCTTGAAACCCATCTTCGAAAGTGTACAGGAGAGATTGGAGGCGTAATATTGGGTGGTAGCGGTGGTATCGGTAGCTATTTCAGCGCTAACGATGCGCGAGAGCTGGAGGAACAGGCGCGAAGGCGTCTGGAACAGAGCAGGCTGGACTCTTCAGTCAATTCTCTCCTTCAAAGCGAGTTGACGGATATCAACGATCGCGATACAGATCTGACTAACGAACGGCTCGAAGCCATCGAACAGGCATTGGGCAGCAGAATAGGTGAAGTAGAGCGTCTGCTATTCGGCGGATCGGTAGCTAAGCATACGTTTGTGAACGGACTGAGCGACATTGATGCTCTAGTTGAAATCGCCGAAGAAGATGTTGTAGATCGTTCACCTGCTGAAGTGACCAGTAGCTTTGCGAGGGCCCTTAAGCGGGCTCTCCCCCAGGGTGATGTGGACGACATTCGACAAGGCCGCATGGCCGTTACTGTTACTTACCGGGACGGTACAGAGATCCAACTGCTGCCAGCCGTCAGGGTAGGTGATGAAGTCGCTGTCTCTTCTTGGGATTCCAAGTCCTGGATGCCCATTCGGCCACACGACTTCGCTAGATCACTGACTACAACGAATCAGAGTCAGGGAGGAGCTGTCATCCCCGCCATCAAGATCGCGAAGGCTATCTTTGCTAACAGGCTGGGCGATGATGGCCCAAGCGGGTATCATGTTGAGGCCCTTGCGGTCGAGGCCTTCAGGCGATACACAGGACCAAGGACGCCAAAGGCTATGGCCACTCATCTAGTCAGAAGCGCAAGTGATCGAGTGTTGCAGCCAATTCGTGACACTACCGGTCAATCACGCTATGTGGATGATAGTCTAGGCGATGGGAATTCCGCCCCACGCCGAGCACTATCGCGTCGGCTTGGAAGGCTTGCCCGCACCATGGAGAACACGCAATCGATTGAAGACTGGCAGGAATTGATCCATTGAAACTGATTGTCGAGAACGGAACAAGGGCGAGCACACGGCCTACGATAGAGAATCGGAAAGGCAGGCAGACCCATCATTGAGACCCGAACAGGACGCCGATTGTCCGGCGACACAGAGTTGATGGAGGAAGCGTGGCGTGTCGTCGGCGAGTTGTACAGTCACGCTGTATGTCCACATAGAATCGTTCAACAATATGAGGTTGAGGCTGAGTTGCTGTTTGTCCTGCTTGGTGGCTTTGGAATCACATATGATCATGGGCTATCGGCATGCAACATAATTCGCCAACTGAGGCCATTTTCGGACGAGTGGAGTGATGAGGACCTCTTCGAGGCGATATTGGCCGCATTGATGCGACCGCAGTTTGAACCACGACGTTCGGACGGTTCTTTCCGCCGTTACCGCTTTCCGAGACAGAAAGCCGCTGCCATCGTGAAGGCACGCAAGTGGTTCCGGAACCAAGGGAAGCTTGAGGAGCGTTTGCTCCGGTTGGGCAACGCCAAGGAGCGCCGTCTCCTCCTGAGTGAATGCCCAGGAGTAGGGTTCAAGACGGCGAGTTGGGTCCTTAGGAATCTAGGCCTAGGTGACGAACTCGCAATCATAGATATCCACGTCCTTCGAGCGCTAGTAAGTGCCAGGCGCATCCCTGATAGCATTCAGATCCCCAAAGACTACGAGATGGCAGAGGAAGCATTCCTCGCTTGGTGTGATGAATTGGACGCCCCATCTGCGGCCTTTGACTTGTTTGTATGGCACTGGCAGAGAGGCATTCTGGTGACTACATAAGTGGACGTTCTCATAGTTGGGGGTATATTCCGCGAGGTGCTCGAAGCTGGCACCGAGCCTCGTCGTCGCTACGGTGGCAGTGGTCTCACGTCATCGGTTGCTGCTGCGAGATTCGGTGCTAAGGTTGCGTTGGCAAGTTATGTCGGTGCCGATGACGAGGATGCAGTCCGAGCGGAACTCGAGATTGCCGGCGTGGACGGCCGTGCTGTTGTTTCTGTCCCCGGCACATGTGGAACCTTTGTATTTCCAACCCATGAACATCAGAGTCACATCGGACCCATGTACCGACCTGCTGAGGCGACCCCTAGTGAAGTGCCTCGAATCCCCTCAGCTGGAATTGTCGTGGCATTCGGCATCCCTGACTTTGATCCTGTCAAGGTGGGTTGGTTGAGCAGGATCGACCGTTCGACGACAGTGATTTGGGATAGACAGGGCTGGCTATCGCGCGCCCGGGATGCTCGGGAAATTCTGCAGTTGGATGTGCTCAGGCGCATCTATGTGGCGAATGAGGAAGAAGCGATTGAGGACGCCCAAGCGGGATCATTGGAAGAGACGATGGCTACCCAGCCGGCCTGTGGATTTGATGTTGCAATAGTGAAACGAGGTGAATGGGGGGTTGTAGTGATCGAGAAAGGACCTGACGGGATTGGCTTCACTACTGTGCCATCCTTCCCAGTGAGTGCTAGCTCTACTGTAGGTAGTGGCGACGTTTTCGCTGGAACCTTTGCTGCACGCTTGGCATTCGGGGAGCCAGTAGTGGTGGCGGCAAAATGGGGGTGTGCAGCGGCGGCCATCGCGCTTAGGGCCGACCAGAATCTGCTAAATGCTGACGCCTACGCAGAGGCAAGCGAGTTGCTATCAGGATGGGCCTTGGGTGGATCAGTCGACGCAGATGAGATCAGTTCGACCGTCGGAGCGGGTCCGTCGGAGGGTGCTTGTGGGAACAGATGTGGGAATAGGTAGTCAATGTCCCCAAAATCGTATCTACATTCGAGTCCCCCCATCTCCACCACCTCACCCTCCGCCCCCGTCGACAACGGAGCGCGTATGGCCGGCGACGACACCGTCACCATCACCCGGGAGGAATACCACGCCCTCCTCCACCGCAGCGCCCGCCTCGACCAGCTCCTCGCCGCCCCCGACACCCACCCCGTCCCCCCCGACGTCGCCCACGCCATCGCGCAGGGCGCCGGCCCCGTCCTCGCCTACCGCAAGCACCTGGGCCTCACCCTGCGCGACCTCTCCGCACGCACCGGCATCGCCATCGGCTACCTCTCCGAGATCGAGCGCCGCCGCCGTCCCGGCACCATCGCCGCCTGGGCCCGCATCGCCGCCGCCCTCGACACCACCATCGACGTCCTCGTGAACGGCGTCGACGCAGAGCAGGCGTCCTAGCCCTCCTACCGCAGCAGCTGCCACAGCAGCGAGCTCGCGATCGCCACCCCCAGCGCGCCCATCAGCGCCAGGAACAGCCCCAACCGCCGCTCCCCCTCCCACGTCCCCCGCCCCGGCCTCCGCGCCCGACGCAGCGCCTCCTCCGTGTCCGGCCGCTCACCGCTCATCTCACGCTCCTCCCTCCCCGGCTTCGAGTCGATTCGTTTCGTTCCGCGCGTTTTTTCCCGGCCCCTCCGTGCCTGGGGTCGCGCGGCGGTGCGCCGAAACAGCTTTGAGGTTGTTTCTCGGTTGTTCCGTGGCCTGCGCGGCGCCAGCTTGGACTCGTCTTTTCGTCCGGCCGTCGGAGAGAGGGTCCAGCTTGGCGGTTGTTTCGCAGGCGGGGGTTGGAACCGCGCGGCGCAGATAGGAAACGAGTGCCGCGTGAAACAACCGCGGAACAACCTCCAGATAGGAAACAGGGGTCGAAAACGGGGGGTGTGAAACAAGCTCCAGGCAGGGCGTGAGCCTGTGGTCCGGCTGCGCCGGATACCCCTCACGCGACCACGCATCGACGACGTCTAGGTTCCCCCGCCTTCGCGGGGGCAGGCTCTGCCTTCGCAGGAACGACGAGGGGATGGGGGCGCGGTCGAGGTTCCCCCGCCTTCGCGGGGGCAGGTAGCGAGGTTCCTGCCTCCGCAGGAACGACGATTGGGGCGCAGGAACGACGGTTGTGGTCGGGCGCGTGCGGTGGGTGGGCATGGGGGAATGGTAGGGGATGGAGGGGTGTTGGGGGTAGAGGCGGGTGGCACGCGGGGGAGAGTGGGGTGTGCGGGCGTTGTGGTGCGGCTGCGATCTTAGATTCCTCATCGCTTTGCTCCTCGGAATGACAAGTAAGGGCTTTGCTCCTCGGAATGACAAGTAAGGGCTTTGCTCCTCGGAATGACAAGTAAGGGCTTTGCTCCTCGGAATGACAAGTAAGGGAGGGTCCCTCGCGCGCACGCGAGAACCACACCCCAACCCACCCCCCAATTCTACGCCCCTTCCCCCCACTTTCCCCCTCGCAAAATATGAATTTTTCTCATATCGGGAACATGGCCCTTCCCCCTGCCGTTGTAATCCAGTGAAGGGCTCCGGCGCCCAGCGCGCCGGGCGCTTCCGATTGCGGAGGCGCAACACTGACGCCTCCCCGCAACCTCCGGGGACGCCCGGACCGATGCAGCAGAGGCAAGGAGGGCACATGGCAGAAGACCCCGTCCGGCGGCAGGCGTTGGTCCTTCGACAAGCTCAGGATGAACGGGCTCGCGTGGGCGCCGGCACGCATAGCATTCCAAGACCCTGGAGTCGCGGAGGCGCCGGCCTCCGGGCTTCCTCGCGTTTCCCACACACATCACACCATGGAGGGAAGACCGTGAAGACCAACGTAGCAAGACTCCTGACGGGCATGTTTGCCCTGGCCCTGCTCCTGGCAGTGGGCCTCAGCGCAAACATCAGCGTCCAGGCTCAGACGCCAGTACCCGGCGCGCCGGACCACGACTACGTCTGCTCAAACGACCAGGGCGGCTGCACAATCGTCAAGTATGGCGAATACACTCCCGCTGGAGGTGGGGCCGCTGTGACTGGGTACTACACCGGTCCGGCCTCAGGCGGGACGCTGGCGACCCCAACCACAACCGCAACCGGCACCCCAGGCCATGACAACGTATTCGTGATTGCTGCCAGTGCTGGTGGAGAAGCCAGCACCACTGTAACGATCCACAACCTGGACCTGCCCCGGGTGACACAAAAGGTTCTCACCTCGGCAGGCGCCACCACATCGACGGACGGGCCGGATGCGAACCCGAAGACCATCTCCGTCGCCACCGCTGCAACCATCGTGGCCGTCCACAAGAGTTCCGGTCTTACGGACGCAAGGTGTGCTGACGTGAGTAGCCCGGCGGATGGCGACGTGCTCGACCCGGGCGAGTGTGAGGGCTCTGGCCAGACCTACCAGGTGAAAGCCTTCAACGGCAACCGGATCCAGATCAGCTACACCCCCGGCACCGGCGACTTCGCCTCCATTAAGACCGTGCTGGTGGACAACGGAAGGCCAACGCTGGTGTCCACCTCCCCTGAGCCCGACCTGATCGTCAAGGGGAACACGGACGTGACCTTCAGCGCGGACATCACGGACAGCGGTTCCGGATACACAGCCCTCAATACCGGCGGGAGCACTCCTACCGGCATCAACGCGTTGACGGACACTGCTGGCACCCTATCGACCACCAACAATGTGACCGACGAAGGTGGCGTGCGGCTGGTGGTGGCCGGCAACGTGGTGGCCCTGAACAACACGAACTTCACCAAGATTGACGGCGGCTGGCGGGTCAGCACGACCATCAACTCCAGCGCCCTGCAGTCCATCTCCACCAACGTCCCCTGGTACTGGGAGACGCGGGACCGGGCCAACAACGTGCGGCGTACCAGTGGCAGTGTCACAGGTACCGTCGACAGTGGCACCGCTACGACCTTTACTGACGACAAGTTCGCTGGCAACCTTAACCAGGAGACTTTCTTGGGCAGCAGCATCAGAATGTCCAGGAAGGTTGGGTCCAACACGGTAGTGGGCAACGCCCAGCGCATAACAGCAGCTACCAGCTTCTCCGGTACCAACGGCGTATTTACGGTTCCCCACACAGCCGAGGACCCACTCTATGACGACGCGGTGGCGGACAGGAGGGTCGACAACACCGGCGATGGCGCCATTGATAGCTCAGACACTATCTTAGCGGCAACAGCAGCCTATCAGTGTCCGTTGGATGCAAGAGACACCATAACTGTGGAACCGTCGACTCCCTCATCCACCACGGCTCAAGTCGCTACTGTAATGGTGAACGGTGTTCCTGACGACAACACGGGGCCAAGCCAAACCCCTGCGGTTGCCACTCAGCTCGTTGTCTGTCAGCCCACGAAGGGGGACAGCTACGAGATCCTGGGCACCAACCTCATCACCATCGACAGCGAGCGGCCCACCCTGGCCAGCGACAACCCCATCGAGACGGGCATTGGCTACAACGCCACCACCAAGAAGGACAAGGCCCAGCGCAACTCCATCAAGGTTAGATTCACGGACACGGGCAAGGCTGGCGACACCGCTCCCGGCAGTGGCATCGACCCCGCCACCGTGACGAAAGGCGCCTTCACCGTAACCGGCCACACCGTCGAGGCTGTGCAACCGGTCGGCAACAGCGTCTACCTGACCCTGGCGGACGACCTGGACTCCACGGAGCGACCCTTCGTGGACATCGCCGGGGCCAGCATCATGGACAGGGCCGGCAACGCCGTTACCGCCGTCCGGCAACGGGCCGTCGACCGGCTGGGGCCCAAGCTCAGCCTGTCCGAGGACACGGACCTGAGCCGAGACAAGGTGACGGTCACCATCACCACCGACGAGCAGCTCAACGCGGCGCCGTCCGTGTACATCACCGAGGCCGACAAGGACGGCAACGCCGTTGTCGCAACCAACGACGATGGCGACATCACTGCAACGCCGGCGAGCCCGATCGGTCAGAAGGACGCACTGAGCTACACCTACACGCATCAGCAGAGCGTTCACGGGGACGGTGAGTACAGCGTCTACGTGAGGGCCGCGGACACCGGCGGTGCGACTCAGAGTACCGTGGGCAACAACAAGTCCGCCGCTGAGTCGTCCTCCTTCACCTTCGAGTTGGACAGGCAGTTCAACAGGGGTGCAATACCGAAGGTGACCGTATCCAACGCAGACAACGAAAACAACGACGACAAGACCCTGGACAACAAGCTGGATGCAAAGGTTGAAACGATCAGCCCGATGATCGTCACCGTTGACTACAACAACGAGGCCGGGGAGTACCCCCGGGACAGCTACAAGAAGGTTACGTTGACCTCCGCCGTGCTGAAGATCACCTTCTCGGACGGCGCCTCCGAATCCAGGACCTTTGACCTGGACACGGAGGTCAGCAGCCAGGACAGCATCAAGTACACCATCCCGATGCTGAACCCCAAGCTCGGGACCTACGCGCTGACGGTCAAGGGCGAGGACTCGGCGGGCAACACGTCCCCGTCGGCGGGTCACACCATCACGTGGGAAGTGATCGCTGCGTCCCCGCGCACCATCGGCCTGGAGCCGGGCTGGAACCTGATCTCGCTGCCCTTCCAGCCGGCCAACCCGGCCATCAACTCCGTCATCCCGGAGGACCACCCCATCGGGCTGGTGATGACCTTTGACGGCACCCAGGGCGTGTGGCTCTTCTCCCGCCGCGATGCGGAGACGGGCAAGTTCACGGGCGACGTGTCCGTCATCACGGCAACCTCCGCCTACTTCGTGAACACGGACAGCTTCGAGCCTCTGAAGCTGCTACGGCCGCCGCTGGCCACTGCTGCCGCGGCCCCTGCGCAGCCGCCCGCGATCACGGTCAGCAAGGGCTGGAACCTCGTCCCCGTGTCGACCAATGACACGAAGATTGAGGGCATCGACGCGGACACCTACTTCGGCACCCTGGGCGCCACGTGGCTCCAGGCTCTGGCCTGGGACTCGCTGAGCCGGTCGTGGATTGTGATCTCGCCCAATGGCAAGGACACGGTCGTGGATCCCAACCCGATCCCGGCCAGGACCTCGACCCCAAGCGAAACCGAGGGCGAGGATCCGACGATCAGCGAGGCTCTCAGCGAAGATGATCGCTGTGGCAGGACGCACACCAACGAGAAGATCGAGAAGACCAACGTGGATAACGATCTGACCGTGGGCGCGCAGGTCTGCGTCGGCGAGGGTCTGTGGCTCTGGGTGAACGAGGACGGCACCCTGATTCCCAGGGGCTAGCCCACTCGCCACTAGCGCCGGCAGCCCGTCGGCGGTAGAGCAACAGGGAGCACCCAAGGGCCTCCCTTCCCCGCACCGGGGGAGGGAGGCCCTTCCACACACCCCCCGCCCCAGCGCCCGCAGTGGTACAATGGAGGCACTATGGTCAGAGAAGCAGAAGGCGTCCCTCAGTGGTTCACTGACTTCGCCGTCAAGAACGCCGACGAGCACGGCGAACTCGCCAGGCAGAACGCGGAGACCAGGGGCAGCCTCGCCGCAGAGCTCGCCGAGACCAGGGGCAGCCTCGCCGCAGAGATCGCCAGAGCCGAGGCGCGTGCCACACGCTGGGCGGTGGGACTGGCCACCGTCGCCGTCGCCGTCCTCTCCACCGTCATCATCCTCGTCTCCTGACCCCCACCACGCCCCCGCCCCGCCCCCGTTCGTGGTACAATGGAGGCACTATGGTCAGAGAAGCAGAAGGCGTCGTCCCTCAGTGGTTCACTGACTTCGCGGTCAAGAACGCCGAGGAGCACGGCGAACTCGCCAGGCAGAACGCGGAGACCAGGGGCAGCCTCGCCGCGGAGATCGCCAGAGCCGAGGCGCGCGCCACACGCTGGGCGGTAGGACTGGCCACCGTCGCCGTCGCCGTCCTCTCCACCGTCATCATCCTCGTCTCCTGAGCCCCCCCACCCCCACGCGCTACCCCCCGCCGCCCACCCCCTCCCACGCGTCGCTCCACGGCTCGTCGCGCTTCACCATCGTGTTCAGGATCACCAGCAGCTTGCGCATACACGCCGCCAGGGCCAGCTTCTTCGGCTTGTCCGCCGCCAGCAGTCGCTGGTAGAAGTCCCGGATGACCGGGTTGCGAGCGTTGGACCGAGTGGCCACCATCGCCCCCATGTACAGCGCCGCCCGCACCCGAGCGCGCCCGCCCCAGATGCGCCTCCCGTTCCACTCCTCCCCCTCCCGGTCAAAGGGCGCTAGGCCCACCAGCGCCGCAATCTGCTTCCGGTTCAGCTCCCCCAGCTCCGGCAGGTCCGCCAGCAGCACCAGGGACGTCTGCTTCCCCACCCCCGGCACGCTCCGCAGGATCTCGTCCTTCCGCCGCAGCTCCGGGTCCTCCCGCACCGCCCCCGCAAGCTCCTCCGCCAGCAGCTCCATCTCCTGCTCCAGCCACGCAATGTGCACCTCGATGCGCTTGCGCGTCTCCTCCGAGGCCGTCACCCCAAGGCGGTTGCCCTCGGATACCAGCATCGCCAGCACCTGCCGCCTGCGCGCCAGCAGAACGCTCAGGGGCTGGGCCTTGCCGTGCCGTGTCGCTGTCTTGCTCATCACCCGTCCAGGAAGCAGGCGGCGACCATCAATACCCTTCAGCCTTCATGACTAATCAAAACTCCGGTCTGCCGCCTTCCCCATACCTCCACCTATCGCTCGCCTGGGCGTGGGGCGGCGACCATCACTACCCTCCGGTCTTCAGGACCAGTGGAGACTGCGGTCTGCCGCCCCCCTTTCGCCAAAAGTCTCCTCGCTGCTGCCGGCCTATCCCCGCGTCGGCCTCCGTTTCGGTCGACGACGATGGCGTCCCGTTGCCGCCTCCTGCCGCGTCGACCAAGCACGGCCTCCGTCACCCGTCCAGGCGAGCGATCAGCCGGTTGACCGCATCCTCAAGCCGGCCGGACGACTCCCCCTCCGACGCGCTCAGCAGCCCGTGCAGCTCCGCGTACAGCTCCCGCATCTCGCAGACGTCGCACACCGGCGTGTCGGTCAGGCCCAGCAGGTAGTCGGCGGAGACGCCAAGCTCCCGTGCCAGGTTGCGCAGCAGCTCCGCCATCTTCCCCGTGTGCCCCCGCTCCAGGTACGAGATCATGCTCTGGTCCCGGTCCAGCGCCTTCGCCAGGTCGGTCTGGGTGAGGCCGGCGCGCTTTCGCGCCTGCACCAGCCGCCTGCTGAACACGCCGGCGGTCTGGGTGGCCGCGCCGCGCCGCCCCTTCCTTCCTGTCGGGGGCCGTGCTGCCCTGCTCCTCCGGGGGCGTCCCTGCACCGGGAGAGACCTCCTGCGGGCCCAACCCCATGGGCCCCACCCCAGAAGAGTACGCCATTGCGTATATGAAATAAGTATCTTTCAATGCCGTTTCTGTGTGAAACGGCGTGTAAATCAACGCAGAGCATCCCCTCTCCCTACAGGGAGAGGGTGAGGGCCCCCCTCGTCGTTCCTGCGAAGGCAGGAACCTCGACGTCGTCGATGCGCAGCAGCGGGAGAGGGCTAGGGCCCCCCCATCGTCGTTCCTGCGAAGGCAGGAAGGTGAATTCACATTTCAAGTGCAACACCTGGGCAGCATAGATCTCTGCCGGGGTGCGGTACCCCAGACACTTGCGAGGGGTATTGTTGTAAGAGCGGACGAGCTGAGCAAACCGGGCGTCGGAGACGGTCGCCAGGTCGGTCTTCCGGGGAAGGGAGCGCCGCATGCGGCCGATAGCGTTCTCCACGCCGCCCTTCTGCCAAGGTGAGTGGGTATCGCAGAAGAAGGTCTGAATGCCCAGCGCGTGCAATGCGTGATGGCGGGCGAACTCCGTGCCATTGTCGAAGGTGACGGTCTGGCGCCATGCAGGAGGGAAGAAGCTCAGGGCTTGCATGATGGCGCCGGCGATGGGGCTGGAGGCCTTCCCTTCGGGCCGCAGGGCGATGAGGAGGCGGGAGTAGCGCTCGTGCAGGGCTAGGACCACGGGGCCTCGGCGGCCGAAGGCCATCAGGTCCGCCTCCCAGTGGCCAGGGGTCTGGCGGCAGGCAGCCTCCTGGGGGCGGTGGGCCAGGGGAAGTCGGTGGGCAATGAAGGAGGCAGAGCTTCCTCCTCTGCGTCCCCGCCATCCCCGCTTGGACTTTCCGCGGGGCAGGTAGTGGCGCCAGGAGTAGTCCTTCTTGCGAGCGATCTGGGCGTAGATGAAGCGGTAGATGCTCTCGTGGGAGATGACGGGTTTGCCTGACTCCATGGCCATGCGTCCCGCCACCTGCTCAGGGGACCAGCCCTGCTTGAGGCAGGAGAGGACCTGCTGCCGGAGCCCTGCATCCCGTTCCAAGCGAGCGCCGCGCCAGCGCCGGGCATGGGCGTGCTGGTCGGCATACCGAGGCTGATAGCCCTGGGTCCGCGACCCATTGCGCGTCAGTTCCCGAGCCACGGTTGATGGCGAGCGATCCAGAGCTGCCGCAATTTGACGGACCGAGTGTCCCAGGGCGTGTAGTCGGGCCACTTCACAGCGTTCTTCAATGGTGACATGCCTATATCGTCTTCCCATGACAACACCTTAACCAGGTGTTGCACTTCGTTTGTGAGTTTAGGGAACCTCGACGTCGTCGATGCGCAGCAGGGAGAGGGCTAGGGCCCCCCTCGTCGTTCCGAGCGCCCCCACCCCCTTGTCATTCCGAGCGCCCCCACCCCCTTGTCATTCCGAGCGGAGCGCAGCGCAGTCGAGGAATCTAAGGCCGCCGCACCCCGCCAGCGGCTGGCGAAGCGCAGCCCAGGGAGAGGGCTAGGGCCCCCCTCGTCGTTCCGAGCGCCCCCACCCCCTTGTCATTCCGAGCGGAGCGCAGCGCAGTCGAGGAATCTAAGGCCGCCGCACCCCGCCAGCGGCTGGCGAAGCGCAGCCCAGGGAGAGGGCTAGGGTGAGGGGGTCCGTCGCGACGCAAGATGAGGGTGCAGGGCTCGCCCTGCCGGCGGGGCGGGGACGAGCGGGGCATCCCTATTCCGTGCTCAGGGCGCAGGGCCACCCCCGCGTGCCATCCTCCCCTATCCCGCAACCCCCTCCATCCCCTACCATCCCCCCATGCCCACCCACCGCACGCGCCCGACCACAATCGTCGTTCCTGCGAAAGCAGGAACCTCGACCGCGCCCCCATCCCCTCGTCGTTCCGGCCTACGAGCCGGAACCCAGGGGGGCGGGGTGGGGCTAAAGGGGGTGTCCAGAGGGGGAAAGCCCCCTCTTTCTAAGGGCGGCCAGGCCGCTCTGGGGGATGTGCCCCCAGTTCTCAAGAAACCTCCGAGGGTGGGCGGGTGGGCCCAACCAAGGTCGCAGGAGCAAGACTATCCCTACCACGCTTCCACAGGCTCACGCCCTGCCTGGAGCTTGTTTCACACCCCCCTTTTTCGCCCCTGTCCCCTATCTGGAGGTTGTTCCGCGGTCGTTCCCATCGGCACTCGTCTCCTACCTGCGCCGCGCGGTTCCAACCCTCGCCTGCGAAACAACCCCCAACCTGCCACCCCTCCACGCTCCCCGGACGAAAAGACGAGTCCAAGCTGCGCCCCATCCCCACGCGGAACAACAGCGCATCAACCGCAAACCTGTTTCGGCCCTCCGCCGAGCGACCCCAGGCACGGAGGGGCCGAAAAAAAACGCGCGAAACGAAACGACTCGACTCGAATGGGGAAGCCGCCGGGCTCAGCGCCGCCTACCCTGCCACCATCTCCTTTGTTGCCCCCTCGGGCATCCGGTAGCCCACGCGGGGTTCCGTGAAGATGTAGCTGGGGTTGCCTGCGTCGTCCCCCAGCTTGCGGCGTAGCCTCTTCACCACGTCCCGCACCAGCCAGACTTCGCCCACGCGCTCCGGACCCCAGACTCGCTGGAGCAGTGCGCTGTGGGTCAGCACCCTGGGGGCGTGGACCGTCAGTTGATAGAGCACCGCATACTCCTTGGCCGTCAACTCCATCGGCTTTCCAGCCACCGTCACCTTGCGTCGGGCGTAGTCGATGGCCAGTCCTCCTGCGGTGTAGGGCCCCGACGGCTCGCCCTGAAAGGGATCGAGCCGTTTCCGTAGGGCCGCCCGTATCCTCGCTGCCAGCTCCGTCGGGGAGAAGGGCTTCACCACGTAGTCGGCGGCGCCCATGTCAAAGGCCCTGGCGACGGTGTCGTCCTGGCCGTACGCGGACAGGAAGATGACGGGCACGTCAGCGGCCTCCCGAATGTCGTTCATAAGCTCGATGCCGTCGCTGCCCGGAAGCACCAGGTCCAGGAGGACAAGGTGGGGCTTCTCCTGCGCCATGAGGCGAGGCACGTCGGCTGGGTCGCCCGTCGCGATGGGCGCGTAGCCCGACCTGGTGAGGACGTCGCGGACGTATCGTAGCGCCTGGGGATCGTCGTCGACGGCCAGAACTCGCACCTTGCCCCACGACGCCGGCCGCGAAACGGGGGAGGCCGGAGTGGGGGCGGCGGTTGCGGTCTCCGTTGTGGGCAGCGTGAAGGTGAATCGCGCCCCCAGGGTCGGGCCGTCGCTCTCCGCCCAGATCCTGCCGCCGTGGGCCTCCACTATCCCCTTGCAGATGGCCAGGCCCAGGCCCGTGTCTCCTCCATGCTCCTCGGACTGCACATTCGAGAATTTGCGAAACAGGTGGGTCAGGCTCTCCGCCGGAATGCCCCGTCCCTCGTTGGCCACGGAGACCGCCACGTGGATCCCCTCCGCCACGGCGGTCACCCTGATGGCCGACGACTCCGGAGAGTGCCGGGCGGCGTTGGAGAGAAGATTGCCCAGCACCTGCACGATGCGCCGTCGGTCCGCCAGCACCAGGGGCAGGTTCGGATCGAGGTCGATGGCCAGGCTGTTCCGGCCGCCGGCGCCGGCGAAGGCGCTTCTGGCCCCCTCCATCAGCGTGGCCACCTCCGCCGGTTCGGGGCTGACCGCCAGGGTGCCCGTCTCGATGCGAGCTACGTCCAGAAGATCGCCGATCAGGTACCGCATCTGGTCCGACTGGTCCCGGATGATGCGGAAGAACTGGGTCGTCTCGGCGGGGTCCAGTTCGTTGGCGGTCTCCAGCAGAGTGGTTATCGAGCCCTTGATCGCCGCCAAGGGCGTCCTCAGCTCGTGGCTCACCATCGCCAGGAACTCAGCCCGCAGCCGGTCCTGCTCTTCCACGTCGGTCATGTCCTGCATGGTGACGACGACCGACTCGACCCTACCCTCGTCCGAGAGAATGGGCGTGGCGTTGAGCAGGACCGTGACGCTGCGCCCGTCCGGCACGCGCATCACAATCTCCTCGGCCCGGACCGTTTCGCCCACGCTCAGCAGCCCGGTCATCGGATACTCGCGCAGGGACACCTCTCGCCCGTCGGCCCGCGTGAAGGTCAGTCCTGCCAGCAGTTGCTCCGGCTTCTGGTCCGGGTCCCGCAGGCTGTCGACAATCCTCCTGGCCTCCTGGTTGATCGACTTCGGCGCTCCCGTCAACCCGTCCAAGACCACCACGCCAACGGGGGATGTGTCGACGAGCGTCTGCAAGTCAACCCTGGTCCGCCGCTCCTCCCGGTGCCGGCGGGCGTTGCCCACAACCAGCGCCGCCTGGGAGGCAAACATCACCAGGGTCTCCTCGTCGGCCCGGGTGAACTCCTTCCCACCGTCCTTGTCCCCCACAAAGATGTGGCCCACGCGGGCATCTCGGTGGAACATGGGCATTGCCAAGTAGGGGAACGCCGCGTCAACCGGCAGGGGGATGGTGAACCCGGTAAAGCCCAGGGACCTGACGTGCCCCACCAAGTCGGGCACCCGGATGGGCTCTGACGTACGGGTCAAGGCCTGGAAGATCCGCAGCCCGTCGGGCGTGAGCCACATCTGCTCAGCCTCCTCGGCGGATAGCCCCGACGACAGGAAGTCCTGCACACCGCCCGCGTCATCGAACAGGGTCATGATCCCGTATCGGGCTGCGGTCAGGGACCGGGCGGAGTCGAGCACGTTCTGGAGCACCGTGTCGAAGTCCAGACTCTCGTTGATGCGCAGGCTGGCCTCGCTCAGCCGCGACAGGTGCTCCTGGAGGGCTTCAAAGTCGCGGTCCCGCTGGTCTGACTGGTACATTCCTTCCCTCCTGATCTGGGGCGCGGACATGGCCGCTACTCATCACAAAGCGTATGAGATTATACACTATCCATACAAATGAAGCGGATGATACGCGATTCATAGAAATGGCCGTTGAGCTGCTTAGGGCCTTGACGCTTCTTCCTGGAACTGCAGGCCGAGCCCACTGCTGGTTCGGACTGGCCCCTGATGGCTAAGTGGACCTCTCCACGTGCCCCGTGGGGTCGTCTTGACCATCGCCGCCCAGGGTCTGCATTGGCGATGGCCGGGGTGACGGAAGACGGCGCCCGGATTTCCGGATAGCCACCCACTAACGCTGGCAGCCAGTCGGTGGTAGACTAGAGGGAGAATAAGGGCCTCCCTCTCCCCGGAGAGGGGAGCGGGCCCTTCAGTTTGAGGTAGTAGATATGGTCATGTCTAAGCGTGTCGCACGTGCGGGCCTCCTGGCGGGAGGCCTTTTGCTTTTCCTATCGTCGTTCCTGCGAAGGCAGGAACCTCGACCCGGTGGTTGGGCGGCATCCCCGTTCACCCTGAGCCTGTCGAAGGGCCTGAGCGGCCTCGCGGCCGCCACCCTCCTCCTCGCCCTCCTCCTCTGGTCCGCCGTCGCCCCAGACCGGGCCGGCGCCCAGGGCGCCCCGCCGCCCGGCCCCGTGGTCTACTCCGGGACCGTCACCGTCGGCGGCGCACCCGCGCCCGACGGCCTCCAGATCGTCGCCCGCATCCGAGACTACGAGTCGCAGCCCAGGGCGACCAAGGGCGGCAAGTACGCCAATCTGGTCGTCGGCCCGCCGGACACCACCTACCTCAACCGCGAGGTCACCTTCCACGTCCTGTCGGGACCGCTCAGCACCGAGCTGGACGCCACGGAGGCGGACCTCTTCTTCGGCGGCCCCGCCATCAAGGACGGTTACAGCCTCACCTTCCAGCCGCTCATAGCGCCCACGCCCACACCCACCCCTACGCCGTCGCCCACGCCCACGCCCACCCCCACGCCGTCACCCACGCCCACACCGTCGCCGGTTCCCACGCCCACGCCCACGCCTACGCCATCGCCCACGCCCACCCCAACGCCCGACGTGGCTGCGACCATCGCCGCGCAGATCGCCGCGCTCCAGGTGACGCCGACGCCCGAGCCGCCGACCCCCACGCCCACGCCCGACGTCGACGCCACGATCCAGGCGGGCGTGCAAGCGCAGGCCGACGCGCTGGCGACGGCCATAGCCGCCTCCCAGCCAACGGCGGAGCCGCAGCCGACGCCAACGGCGGACAACGAGTTCGACGAGGACGACGGTGGCGGCGTGCGCAACCTCGGCATCGCCTTCCTGGCGGCGCTGGCCGTCCTCATCCTCGCCGCGGCGATATTCATTCTCATCCGGCGCCAGTCGTACTAGGGCCGTTCCCAGGGGGCTGGTGTGGCGGTCTCCCTGTAGGGGCGGGTTTCAAATCCGCCCCTACGTCTCCTGCGCTGTAGGGGCGCTCTAGCGGTTGCCCCCGGCGCCCGGAAGCGCCCCCGTGGGGACGCACGGGCCCCCAATTGGCTCAGGGCGGAACAAGAGCAGGGTGATGGCGTCCACCCCCGGGACCGCTGCCAATCCCACGTACATCTTCACCGAGCGCCTCAGGGAGCGCTGCCGGCATCCCGAAGGTGGTCGTCGGCCAACTCGCCTTCCCGGGGCGAGTACCCCGCCTCGCGAAGCCGCTCCCGCACCTCCTCCGTGTGAGCATGGTTCCTCGTTTCCAGCGTGAGCTGGATATCCACCTTGCCCAGCGGTACGGACGGTGCGTGCCGGAGATGGACGATGTCCAGCACGTTCACCTCGGTGCCCGCGACGATGTTCAGCAGGCGGCTCAGCCGGCCGGGACGGTCCTCCACCATGATGCGCACCACCAGGTAGCGGCCCGCGTGGGCCAGCCCGTGCTCCATGACCCGTGCGATGAGGTGCGTGTCGACGTTGCCGCCGCTGAGCACCACCGCCACCCGCTTCCCCGCGACCTCGATCCTGCCTCCCAGCACGGCGGCAAGGCCCACCGCGCCGGCCCCTTCCACCAGCAGCTTGCCCCTCTCCAGCAGCAGGGTCATGGCCTGCGTGATCTCCTCCTCCTGAACGACGACCATGTCATCGACATAACGTGAGACCATTGGCAGGGTGATTCTGCCCGGCGTGCCCACGGCAATGCCATCGGCCACCGTCGCCTGCCTCTTCGTCGCAATCCGCCGGTTCGCCTTGTACGATTCGACGACGGCGGTGGCCGCCTCCGCCTGCACTCCTATGACCCGGACTCCCGGCGCCGATTCCTTGACAACCAGGCCGATGCCCGAAATGAGGCCGCCGCCCCCAACGGGCACGACAACCGTCTCTAGGCCCTCAATCTGCTCCAGCAGCTCCAGCCCGATGGTCCCCTGCCCCGCGACGATTGCCGGGTCGTCGAACGCGGGGATGAAGGTCAGGTCTTTCTCGCGCATGACGCGCCGAGCGAACCTCTGCGCTTGGTCGAAGTCGTCGCCTTCAAGCAGCACCTCTGCGCCGTAGCCTCGCGTGGCCTCTACCTTCGGCAGCGAAGCCCCCCTTGGCATAACGACCGTGCAATGTATGCCCATCGTGGCGGCCGCCAGGGCGACACCCTGCGCGTGATTGCCGGCGCTGGCGGCGATGACGCCCCGTTCCCTCTGCTCGGCGGTCAGAGCGGCCACCTTGTTCGCAGCTCCCCGGACCTTGAAGGAGCCTGCCCGCTGCAGGTTCTCAGCCTTGAGCAGAAGCTCGCAGCCCGCGAGCTGGCCCAGGGACCGGGCCGACAGCACCGGCGTCCTCAGTGCCAGGTGAGCGATGGCGTCCCGGGCTCGACGGACGTCCTGCAGGGTTACGGACGGCCTCATGTCCCACCTCCTATGTGTAGGTGCGGATATCGCCGCGCCTCGGTTGACATCACCTTGGGTCTTCATTACGGTGACAAGCGCCACAACGAAACCAGTCTGGGAACGCGTTCGATGTCAGTCAAGCTCTCCAAGATCCTGAAGGACCACCTGGGCGCTTCGGGTGTCGCTCCGGCCGTCAGCGAATACAGGGACCGCTACAGGATGGGCAAGCGCGGCGAGTGGAAGAGCAAAGAGAGCGCGTTCAAGGAATTCACCGATCTCTACTATGACCTGGCCTCGGACTTCTATGAGTACGGATGGGGCAGGTCATTCCATTTTGCCCCGCGCATTCCCGGAGAGAGCTTCAAGGCGTCTCAAGCACGCCACGAGCACTACCTGGCGCACATACTCGGGCTCAGGCCCGGGATGGTCGCCGCCGACCTCGGTTGTGGCATTGGTGGACCGCTACTGGAGATCGCTCGTTTCTCCGGCGCCAAGATCGTCGGCGTCAACAGCAACGCGCACCAGCTCGAACGCGCCCGGATATTAACGGAGGAAGCAGGACTGACCCATCTGGTCGACTTCCTGCACTGCGACTTCCTGCACGTGGATGCTCCGGATGACTCCTTCGACGCCGTCTACGCCATCGAAGCCACGTGCTGTGCGCCGGACAAACACAGCATCTACAGTGAGGTCTTTCGACTGCTGAAGCCGGGCGCGTGCTTCGCCAATTACGAGTACTGTTTGACTGATCGGTTCGATGACCAGGCCCCCCTGCACTGCAGGATCAAGTCCGATATCGAGCTGGGAGGCGGCCTGCTCGAAATCGACGAACGGCAAACGGTTGACGATGCACTTCAAGAAGTGGGGTTCGAGGTGCTGGAGACCCGTGACCTTGCAATCCAGACTGGTCCGTCGATTCCCTGGTATCAACCTCTGGCTGGCTCGGGCCTCTCCTTTGCTACCTTTCGCAGCTCTCGGCTCGGGCGCTGGGTCACCCACAACTCGCTGAGGGCGCTTGAGGGGCTCCGCATTGCGCCAAAAGGATCGGCCCGGGTGGCGGATACTCTAAATCTCTGCGCGGCAGCCATGGTCGAGGCGGGGCGGCTCGGCATCTTCACGCCGATGTACTTCATCCACGCTCGCAAGCCGATTTAGCGAGCAGGAGACGACATAGCCGCCCCCGCCTGTCTGTCAGGGACTGCTTCTTCTGGCAGAAGCCACTCACTGGAGCATCACCTGGGGCACGGGAACGCAAAGCTCCAGGACGCCCCACGACGTTAGAGCGCCGCGAAGAGTGCGCCAGTAGCGGCAGTCAGCAGGACGACGAGCCACGGCGGCGTCTTCCAGAAGGCCAGCAGCGCGAGCGCCGCAGCCGCCAGTGCAAAGTCCTCCGGCGCGGCTATCGCGCCCGTCCACACCGGGTCGTAGAGCGCAGCCAGCAGCAGCCCGACCACCGCCGCGTTCACGCCCATGAGCGCCTGCCTGACCCGGCGGAAGCCGCGGAGCAGCTCCCAGAAGGGCAGCACGCCTATCACCAGCAGGAAGGACGGCAGAAATATAGCCGCGAGCGCGACCACGCCTCCCACCCATCGGGGCGACGTTGTCTCCATCACCGTCCCCAGGTAGGACGAGAAGGTGAACAACGGGCCGGGCACGGCTTGGGCCGCGCCGTATCCCGCGATGAACTCGTCCTTGGTCACCCAGCCGGGCGGCACTACCTCCGCCTCCAGCAGCGGCAGCACAACGTGGCCCCCACCGAACACCAGCGACCCGGACCGGTAGAAGCTGTCCACCATGGCGGGAATCGGCCCGTCCAGGACCCTGTTTGCGACCGGCAGGATCAGTAGGAGAGCGAAGAATACCGCCAGCGCAGCCGCCGCCACCAGCGTCCCCTTCCGCCTCCCAGCCATCGCCACCGCCTGCACCTCCGGCGGGCGCAGGAGCACCAGGCCCAGGACCGCTCCTCCGGCGATCACGGCCAGCTGCGCCGCAATGCCGCCGGTCACAACCACGACGGGCGTTGCGAGGACGGCGATGGCGATGCGCGGCCTGTCGGGCGCGAGAGTCCTCCCCATGCCCCACAGCGCCAGCGCAACAACCGCGACCGCCACGACCTTCAGGCCGCGTAGCCAGTCGCCCCCCTGCCCACCGAAGGCGTGCACGCCGTATGCGAACAGGATGAGCGCGACCGCCGACGGCAAAGTGAAGCCGAGCCAGGCCACGAGGCCCCCGCCCATGCCGGCGCGCCCCATCCCGATGGCTATGCCGAGCTGGCTGCTCGCAGGCCCGGGGAGGAACTGGCAGAGCGCGACAAGCTCCCCGAAGCGCTCCTCGCTGAGCCACTTGCGCCGGACCACGTACTCGTCGCGGAAGTACCCGATGTGCGCAATCGGGCCGCCGAAGGACGTCAACCCCAGGCGTGTCGCAACCAGCAGGACTTCCCAGAGCTTGCCCATGGCCATACCACCGGCCCCGTTTGACGTACCAGCGATTCGTCGGGACGCTGCGCACATTATGCCAGGACGGGGCAGCCCGAGAGCAGTGAGAGGTGACCGACGACAGGCGTCCACCGAAACGGTAGAATCATGCGGAGCGAGGATAGTCGTGGGCCGGCCCTCAACCCCAGCCGGAGAGGAGCAGCGTGACCAGCGGTACAGGAGTCGTCGTGGCGGTGAACAGCAGCTCGACGCACACAATCGCAAAGCCGAACCAGGGAAACATTCGGCTGCTCACTGGGCTGGGCGTTCAGGGGGATGCTCACCAGGGCGCCACCGTCAAGCACCGGTCACTAGTGGCCCGCGATCCCAAGAGGCCCAACCTCCGGCAGGTCCACCTGATTCACTCGGAGTTGCATGACGAGCTCCGGGAGGTCGGCCTTCTCGTGGAGGCCGGTCAGATGGGAGAGAACATCACCACCCGCGGCATAGATCTCCTAGCCTTGCCCCTTGGGACGAGGCTGATCCTCGGCGACGCCGCCGTTGTCGAAATCACCGGCGTGCGCAGTCCATGCGTCCAACTGGACACCATCCAACCGGGGCTGATGCGGGCCACCCTCGGCCGCGACGGTGACGGCAAGGCCATCTACAAGGCCGGTGTCATGTCCATCGTGGTGTCGGACGGGGAAGTGCGGCCCGGTGACCCCATCGGCGTGGAGTTGCCGCCTCAGCCGCATCGCTCGCTGGAGCCCGTCTAGCCGCAGAGGAGCCGGGGAGCGTCAGGCCTTTGAGGCCACTCCCCGCTTGGACGCCTCGGGGAAGAAGGCGCTGAGCACCCGCTCAGCGATGCCCTCCGCGTCCAGCTGCAGCCGGTGCCGCTGCGCCACAGCGGTGCCGTGTTCAACGAAAGAGTCCGGCATACCGATGCGGTGGACCGGCACGTCCTCCATCCCGGCCTCTGTAAGCGCTTCCAGGACAGCCGATCCGAAGCCTCCGGCCAGCACGTTCTCCTCCACCGTGACGATTCGCCCGGCGCTTCGCGCCGAGGCGAGGAGAAGATCGACGTCCAAGGGCTTCACGAAGATGGGATTGACCACGCCGCATGCGATGCCGTGCTCGGCCAACATGTCGGCCGCCTCCAGGGCGGCGCTGGCCGGCTTGCCCAGGGCGAATATCACCACGTCGCGCCCCTCCCGGACCACCGCGCCTCTGCCCAGCGGCAGCTCCTTCAGCGTATCGTCCAGAGGCGCGCCGACGGCAGCGCCCCTGGCGATGCGGATGGCGAAAGGCCCCGGATACTTGTAAGCCGTGTAGACCAGGTGCTGCAGTTCGTTCTCGTCCATGGGCGCCGCAACCACCACGTTCGGGAGGCATCGCAGGTAGGAGATGTCGAAGGCGCCGTGGTGGGTCTTGCCGTCCTCGCCGATGATGCCAGCCCGGTCGGCGATCAGCGTCACGGGGAGGTCCGGCAGGCATACGTCGTGGGCGACTTGGTCGAACGCGCGCTGGAGGAACGTCGAGTAGATGGAGACGAAGGGCTTGAGGCCGTTCGACGCCATCCCCGCTGCCATGCTGACGGCGTGTTGCTCCGCAATCCCCACGTCGAAGATCCTGTCGGGGTAGTCGCCCTGCACCTCCGCCAGTCCCGTGCCCTCCAGCATTGCCGCGCTGATGCCGACGACGGAACTGTCCTCGGCCATGATGCGCTTCAGCGTCTGGGCGAACACCTTGGAGTAGGTGGGCGCCCCCGTGCTGTCCCCCAGGGGTGAGCTGGGCTGGTGGAACTTGACCGGATCGTGCTCCGCGGGTTCGTAGCCGTGGCCCTTGTGGGTGACCACGTGGACCAGCGGCACGCGGCCGGTGGAGAGCATCGCCTGCCGGAGGGTCTCTTCCAGCTGCTTGAAGTCGTGGCCGTCGATGGGGCCCAGGTACTGGAATCCCATCTCGGTCCAGAACATCGTCGGCATGATGAGGCCGGTGAGGCCGGTGTTGAATCGCTTCACAAGACTGTACATGAGCTCGCCCGTGGGCACCTTCTTCGAGAGTGACCTCACGCGCCCGAGCATCGCGTTGAACTCCGGGTGGGTGATCACACGCTTGCGCCAGTTGGTGAGGATGCCCACGTTCTCCGAGATGGACATGCCGTTGTCGTTGAGGATGACGATGAGCTTTTCCGGGTTGAGATGAACGATGTTGTTCAGCGCCTCGAAGCTCGACCCGGAGGTCATCGCTCCGTCGCCGACCACGGCCGCGGTCCACGACCCGGTTCCGCGGTTCGCAGCGCCCATGGCGATGCCCAGCGCGATGGACAGCCCCGTGCCGGCATGCCCGGCGACGAGCGCGTCGTGGGCGCTTTCGTTGGGCTCGCCGAACCCGGACAGACCGCCCTCCAGGCGGATGGCCTGGAACTCCTCGCGTCGCCCCGTCACCAGCTTGTGGGTGTAGGTCTGGTTGGTCGTGTCCCAGACGATGCTGTCCTTGGGACTGTCGAAGATCCGGTGCAGGGCCAGGGTGAGCTCCACCACTCCCAGGTTGGAGGCCAGGTGACCGCCGCGCTCCGTTATGACGGAGATGATCGTGTCTCGCGCCTCCTGGGCAACCTGGGCTAGTTCCTCGTGTGTGAGGCCCTTGAGGTCACCGGGTTCGTTGATGCGGTCCAGAAGACGGTCTGCCATAGTAGGGCTCCTTGTTGGACGCCGGCTCTCAGCTTGGGACTGCATGCAGTCCCAAGCTGAGGCTAAACTTCCCCACGCTGCCATTATCGGCCGTCCTCGCCGGGAGGACAAGACTGGCACGTCGAATCGGTCGCCTTGCTCACCCAAATTCCTAGCTGTCGGCCCAGGCGTTACGGCGTGAATGCTTGTCAGCCCCATGCCAGGGTGGTACAACTGTCTGCGGCGGGAGGTGCCCCTCAACATGCGCTTCTTGATCGACCGATGGCGGCGGATCGGTGTCCGCCTGTACATCGCTCTCGGCACTGCAGTCTTCCTGACCCTCGTGTCCGCCGCGGTGGGCGTCTACTACTTCGAGCAGAGCGGCGACCTGAATTACGAGCTCGAGTCGGAGGCTGTGCCGGCCCTGGAGGCGTCCTGGGCTGCCGCACGGGAGGCGGAGCGCTTACGGGTCCTGGGGCTCGGTGTGGTGGCTGGATCCGAGACCGGGTTCAGGGGCTCAGAGGAGGAGGCCGTCGAGGAGGCGTTGGCGCGCCTGCAGATCGCCCTGGACGACGTGAGCGGGATACCAACACTGAGGCCGGACGCGCAGGCCGTGAACGACGGCGCATACGACATGGCCGACGTCATCGCCAACCTCACCCTGAGCTGGAATGAGCTCCTTGCTGCGAACGAGGCCGCGGTCGACTACGGGCTGCGTTTGGCAACGGCCTCATCTGATGTCGGAGAGTCCGAGGCGGCGTTGTCGGTCCTGCGACAAGCGTTGCAGGCCGACAACGCCAGTGCGTTGCAGGGGCTTCTGGCCGAATTCTCGCGGCTACACGAGGCTGGTATTAATCCGGTGGTGTCCGCCCTCGGAGCGGGTGAAGGCGTCTTCTTCGTCCGGGGCAGGCAGCTGGCGGCGGAATCGAGCATCAGGGGGCTCGCCTCATCCTTCGAGGAGTCCAGCGCGGCCCTCGACAGTGCTGTCGGAGCCTTGCTGACGGCCTCTCGCGCCCACTCCTCGGAAGCGCTGGGGCTCACCGTCAGCAGCTTCGACGAAGGGCGGACGCTGCTGACGGCCATCAGCGTCATCAGCGTTATCGTCGCGACTCTGGCGGCATGGGTGTGGGTGGGCAACGGTATGGTGCGACGCCTCTCCCGAATGTCAGCGCGCATGCGCGAGATGGCGGACGGAGACCTAGAGACGCCCGTGCCGGAGGTGGGACGCGACGAGATCGGGGAGCTGGCAAATGCGCTGGAGGTCTTCCGGCAGCAGGCGTTGGAGGTCCAACGCCTTAACCTGGTCGAGAAACTTTACGAGGAGCTGCGCCAGACGAATGCGGAGCTGGAGCGGGCGCAGGCGCGCCTGGTTGCCCAAGAGAAACTCGCCGCACTGGGCGAGCTGGTGTCGGGAGTGGCGCACGAGATCAGCAACCCATTGAACTTCGTCAACAACTTCTCCGAAGGGTCTCTCGAGCTGTACAACGAGCTGAAGGAAATGCTGGAAACCTACCGGGACAGGATGTCCGTGGAGGACACTGCACTATTGGACGACGTGAGCCAAGAGCTCACGGACAGTCTGAATCGCGTCCTGTCCAACGGGGGACGAGCGTTGGCCATCGTTGAGCGCATGCGGAGCTTTGGCGTCGTGGGCGGCGAGGCGACAATGACCCGACTGAACGGCGTGCTGCGAGACGCCGTTCAGTCGGAGTGCAACCGGTTTGCCGCAGAGTGGCAGGGCTTCGCCGTGCAGCCCTCGTTCGAGCTGGACGAGTCTTTGGGTGAGATGCTGCTGGTGGAGCGGGACTTCGGAGAGGCGATCTTGAACCTCGTTTCGAACGCCTGCTTCGCAATGCTTCAGAAGCGAGAAACAGCGGGGGAGGGCTATGGGCCGGAGCTGAAGGTGTCGAGCCGCTTGGTCGATGGCCTAGTTGAAGTGCGGGTGCGGGACAACGGCATCGGGATCGCGGCTGACATTGCAGACCATATCTTCAACCCCTTCTTCTCCACGCGTGAGGGTGCTTCGGGGGCTGGGCTTGGGCTACCTTTAGCCGCAGACGTGGCGAGGCGGCTGGGTGGCGACCTGTCGATGGAAACCGTACCCGGAGAGTACACCGAGTTCACCATGAGGCTGCAGATGACCACCGCTCCCCTCGCTGTGGCGGAGACGGGGGAAGCCGGCTAGCGGCTCCCCAGCTGCCTCGCGCAGCGCCTCAGTTCCTGCGCAGTATCAGGTACCCGAACACGCTGACCGCGAACGCGCTGGTCATGCCCTGGATGATGATGAGCGTGGTGCGCCGTCGAGGCGTGGAGGCGATGCCCCCCAGAGTGTTGCGAATGCGGGGAACGGCCTCGCCGATGATCGGGACTGCGGTCTGCTCCAGGCTCCCCCGAGTGACAAGCGGCGTCTCGACGGGGGCCGGTGCGAGCGCGACGACGGTGGGAACGGCGGTCAGTGTCGGCGTGGGCGTTGGCGTGGGTGCCACGGTGGGGGGCGGGACCAGCGTGGGCACGGGGGAAGGTGTGGGAGTCGGTGTGGGCGTAGGCGTAGACGTGGGAGTCGGAGTAGGCGTAGGCGTCGGAGTAGGCGTGGGTGTCGGAGTAGGCGTCGGGGTGGGAGTCGGCGTCGGCGTGGGTGTAGGCTCTGGCTCTGGGGTCGGTGTTGGCGTTGGCGTCTGAGTTGGCCTCGGTGTAGGTGTCGGTGTGGGCGTGGGAGTTGGGGTTGGGGTTGGCGTAGGGGTAGGAGTGGGTGTGGGTGTCGGAGTAGGAGTGGGTGTGGGAGTAGGTGTCGGCTCCGGCTCTGGCTGGAAGATGGGAGGTGGCGGTGGAGGTGCACTGCTCCTGTCCAGCACCCTGACCGTCGTTTCCGAGGGGTCGCCCACGGTGTACACGTCGAAGACGGAGTTGATGGCGATCCGTACCTTTCGGTCTGTCGTGACCACTCCGTCGTCCGCCACCGTGTAGGTCACATCGTCAGTATCATCACCCGGGTAAAAGGCGAGGGCGATCAGGCTGGTGGCGACTTCACTATCCGCGGGGTCCCATACTATGATCCCGCCTGTGAGCCTCCCGTTTTCCACACCTGGATCTCCCGCCTTGACCGACGGGTCGATTTTGACGGTAATACGTAGAGTGCTCCCTTCCCGCACATCGGGATAGGGAACGCCTACCAGGGTCACCACGGGCGGACTCTCGACCGGTGGTTCCTGGCCGTCTACCCTGCGGTCCACGTGGAATACCAGACCCATGACGGCAACACAGAGGGCGAGGACGATTCTGAGGTCCGTTAGTAGCGCGCGCAGCTGTAGCAAATGGGACATGCGCCGCTATTCTACCCCATGGATTTTGGACATCGGTAGACTGCAGCCCAAATGAGGCAAAAGGTCGCTCACGGCGCAGGGAAGCCACCTGCTGCTTGCGTTCAGGGCAGGACTGATGGAGACTCAGGCTGTGGCCTGAAACGCCCGTATTCATACTGCAAACGAAGGGAGGACAGCTGATGGCGAACAAGGTAACGGGAGTTGTCGCCGGCGCGAAGGGTGCCGCCGTCGAGCTCAAGGACGTCTTGGTCCCAGACCCGGGCCCCGGCGAGGCGTTGGTCCGGATCAAGGCCTGCGGCGTCTGCCACACCGATCTGCACTACCGGGAGGGGGCAATCAACGACGACTTTCCCTTTCTGCTCGGGCATGAGGCATCGGGCACGGTGGAGGCCGTGGGCAGCGGAGTGGAGAACGTCTTTCCCGGCGACTTTGTGGTCATCGCGTGGCGCTCGCCATGCGGCGGCTGCCGGTCGTGCGTGCGGGGCCGGCCATGGTACTGCTTTGCCAGTCGCAACGCCGCGAATCCCATGACGTTGGCCGATGGGACGCCTCTGTCCCCGGCCCTGGGCATCGGCGCCTTCGCGGAGCTCACCTTGGTGGATGCGGGACAGGCGGTGAGAGTTGACGCAAAGGCACGTCCCGCGGCCGCCGGACTGGTGGGCTGCGGAATTATGGCGGGCCTGGGCGCGGCCATCAACACCGGCGGCGTGAGCCGCGGCGACTCCGTGGCCGTCATCGGGTGCGGTGGCGTCGGAGACGCGGCCATTGTGGGCGCGAGGCTGGCGGGGGCGCACACTATCATCGCCGTGGACATCGACGACCGTAAGCTGGAGTGGGCGCGGGACTTCGGAGCGACCCACATGGTGAACTCCACCCGCACGGACCCGGTGGAGGCCATCCGCGACCTGACGGGAGGCAACGGCGTCAACGTTGCTATCGAGGCAGTGGGCAACCCGAAGACCTACGAGCAGGCCTTCTATGCCAGAGATCTCGCAGGAATCGTCGTGCTGGTGGGCGTGCCCAGCCCGGACATGAAGATCGAGCTTCCGCTGCTGGAGGTCTTCGGTCGCGGCGGCGCCCTCAAGTCGTCCTGGTACGGCGACTGCCTGCCCACCCGCGACTTCCCCATGTACATCGACCTCTACCTTCAGGGCCGTCTCGACCTGGACCGCTTTGTCACCGAAACCATACCCTTGGATGGCGTGGAAGAGGCATTCCACAAGATGGAGCGAGGCGAGGTGCTGAGGTCCGTGGTCGTCTTCTAGCTCCCGGCCTGTGGCCCGCGTATCCGAGAGCGGGCAAGGATTTGGGATATGGGATATAGTGGGGGCACACCACTGGCCCGGGAAGGTGGACTCTTGGGGTAGAACTGCAGAGAGACAATGGCAACATGGGCCCGCCGGCGCACCGAATCGAAGTCGACGGCCTCTGGAAGGTGTTCGGCAGCAGGCCGGAGCGTGTCTTCCAGGAAGCGTACGCTTCTAAGAGTAGGGCGGAGATCCAGGAGGAGCTGGGGAACGTCGTAGCGCTGCGGGACGTCACCTTTGACGTGGAGGTCGGCCAGATCTTCGTCGTCATGGGGTTGTCGGGCAGCGGCAAGTCCACCCTGGTGCGCTGCCTGACCAGGCTCATGGAGCCGACTGCCGGCCAGGTCCGCTTCGACGGCGAGGATATTCTGGCCTACACCCCGGAGCAGCTCCTGCAGTTCCGCCGCGCCAAGGCTGCAATGGTCTTCCAGCACTACGCCCTGCTTCCGCACCGCCGAGTCCTGGACAATGTGGCCTACGGCCTGGAGGTCCGGGGCGTGGAGAAGGCGGCACGGTACGAGGCTGCGGAAAAGATCATCGAGACCGTTGGTCTCAAAGGGTGGGAGAGCTACTACCCCCGCGAGATGAGCGGGGGAATGCAGCAACGCGTCGGCCTGGCTAGGGCGCTGGTTGTCGATCCCCCGGTGCTGCTCATGGACGAGCCCTTCAGCGGCCTGGACCCTCTCATCCGCAGGGAGATGCAGGACGAGCTCATCTCACTGCAGAGCGAGCTTCACAAGACGATTGTCTTCATAACCCACGATCTGAACGAGGCGCTAAAGATTGGCGACCGCATTGCCATCATGCGGGACGGCGAGATCATCCAAGAAGGCTCGCCGGAGGAGATCGTCACCCTGCCATCCGACGACTACGTGACGGAGTTCGTGCGGGACGTCTCCCGGGCCAAGGTCATTCAGGCAAAGAGCATCATGCGGCAGCCCGACGTCGTGGTGTACGACTGGCAAGGGCCGCGAGCCGCCTTGCACGCCATGGAAGGCCACGGCCTGAACGCTGCCTTCGTGATAGCGAGGGACCGCACCCTTAGGGGAATACTCACCTGGAGTCAGGCGTCGGCGCTCCTGGAACAGCGGAAGGAGTCTTTGGAGCGGACCGAGGTTACCCCGGTGATGACCACGCCCCAGGATGCCTACATTGAAGACATCATCCCCATGTCCGCTCAGACTGAGTATCCGGTGGCGGTCGTAGCCGACGACGGGCATCTGTTGGGGGAGATCCGCAAGAGCGCCCTCCTCATGGGGATGTCCGACACTGGGTAGGAGGAAGCCCTGATGGCGTCCAGCCCCAGGGAAAACGGACCGACAGCATCCCAGCGGGCCTGGCTACGCGGGGTCTTCTCGCCGTCCGCCTACGGGTGGATCGTCGGGATGGCGGCGGTCCTTGTCGTGCTTGTCGTAAGCCTGCTGGCCTGGGGCCCGGAGATGGGCTTCCCCACAACAATCTCCCAGGAGACCTCCAGCGACGGCTCCGTGACCCTGGACCGATCCATCCGCGATGTCACCAGCGAGGCTATTGACGACACCGTGAGATGGCTGACTAGGGAGGCCGACTGGTTCTTCGATGGGCTCAGCACAGGCGTGGACTATGCGCTGATCAACATTGAGCGGGTGCTCAAGTGGCTTCCCTGGCCGGCGGTGGTGCTGGGCCTGGCACTGCTGTCCTACGCCGTGGGCCGCGGGAAGCTCCTGGCCTTCACGGTACTCGCTCTGCTGTTCGTCGGCTTCATGGGGCTGTGGGCCAATACCATAGACACCATTGCGCTGATGGTGGTTGCGGTGGCCGTGGCGGTCTCCCTGGGCCTGCCCATGGGCGTCGTCGCTGCCCGAAGCCGGATGGTGGACAACCTCATACGGCCCATCCTGGACGGAATGCAGACCATGCCCAGCTTCGTCTATCTGCTGCCGGGCATCCTCTTCTTCGGCTTGGGGAAGCCGGCGGGGATCTTCGCCACGATCATCTATGCGCTGCCCCCGGTCATCCGGCTGACCAACCTGGGAATCCGCCAGGTCTCCTTCGAGGCGGTGGAGGCGGCCCGATCTTTCGGCTCCTCGCAGTGGCAGATTCTGACCAAGGTCCAGATCCCCATGGCGCTGCCCACCATCATGGCGGGCGTCAACCAGACCACGATGATGGCCTTGGCCATGGTGACCATCGCCAGCCTCGTTGCCGCGGGTGGGCTGGGCGACAACGTGAACCGAGCACTTCAGAAGAACGAGCCGGGGAACGGCCTCCTTGCGGGACTGGCCATCGTGTTCCTGGCGATTATAATAGACCGCCTGACCCAGTCCGTGGCCGGCGGAAGAAGGGAGGCCATGCGCGCAGGATAGCGGCCGGCGGCCTGGGCGCATGTCACGGCGCGTAGCGGCGCCGCGTGCGCGGGAATGTCGCTGCGCCGTGGAGAGACCCGGCATTCGCATCTAAGACTTGTCCATAGGAGGTAAACCGTGTTAGGAAAGCGATTTCTACTCCTCACCGTGGCGCTGCTGGCAGTGGCGACCACCATGGCTGCCTGTGAGTCCGAAAGCGACGACGAGAAGACGACCATCATCTTCAGCGACCTGAACTGGACCAGCGCGCAGTTCCAGGACCGCGTGGCCCAGTACATCGTAGAGGAGGGCTACGGCTATCCGACCGACGTGGTGTTCGGCGCCACGCTTCCCCTGTTCCAGGGACTGCGCCGCGGCGACAGCAACGTGACAATGGAGATCTGGCTGCCCAACCAGGACGAGGCCTGGATGGAAGCCCAGGCCGCGGGTGAGGTCGTCTCCATTGGCGAGAGTTTGGGCGAGGACTGGCAGTCCGCATTTGTCATTCCTCGCTACGTCCAGGAAGCGAACCCGGGACTGGTCTCGGTTGACGACCTGAAGAAGGACGAGTTCAAGGAATTGTTCGCTACCCCCGAGACGGGCGGTAAGGCCCGTCTGGTCTCCTGCGTCATCGGCTGGGCCTGCGAAGAGGTCAACGCCAAGCAGATCGAGGGATATGGGCTGACGGACCACGTCCACATCGTCAATCCCGGCGATGGAGCAGCAGGCAACGCCGACCTCTACGGCGCCTACGAGCGCGGCGAGCCCTGGTTGGGCTACCAGTGGGGCACCAACGACCCGGTCGTCGGGTTGGACCTGGTCACGCTGGAGGAGCCGGCGTACACGGACGAGTGCTGGTTCACCACCAAGGCGTGTGGGTATGAGCCCGCCACCATCCTCATTGCCGTGCACCCAGACCTGCTGACGCAGGCCCCGGACGTCATCGAGTTCCTGCGGGCCTGGGACATGAACATCGCGCGGTACGACGCCGTGGGCAAGTGGCGCCAGGCGAACCCCGACGCCGACATCAACGACACAGCCCTCTGGTGGCTGAACAACAATGTCGACGTGTGGAGCGCATGGGTCACTGAGGAGGCCGCCGACGCCGTGAAGGAAGCTCTGGACGAGAACACGGTCCCAGAGGGTTGGCCTACCGAGTAGCCTATTCGGGCCAAAGCGCTCCGGCCTGTGGCCGGTGTGCTGCCAACCCAACGACCGAACGCTGAGGTCGTGCCGCTGCTCAGACTGGGCAGCGGCACGACCCGCGTATGCGCTTCGCTGCTATCGTCGGCGCGCTTTGGGCCGCCGGCGGGGGACGCCGACACGTGTGACCTTCATGCGGCCGGTCTCCAGCTTCCTCCTCGCCAGCCACGCGAGCACCACCAGCCCCGCGAGGACGACGGCTGCCACGGTGTCGCCTCGACGGAACGCCTGCCACGCGTCGCCGCCGAGGGCCGGTATGACCAGCGTGCCGATCACCACGCCCACGGCCACCAGAACCAGCCGGAGTCTGTGGGTGAAAACGTGGCCTCGCACGATGGACAGGATCGCCGCTATGAGAAACGAGACTGCGAAGTAGGAGCCCAGGGCGAATGCCCAGTGCCAAAGCACGTACATGGTGATGGCGGTGATTGGAATCGTCAGCCAGGGCTGTCCGCCTCGCAGTCCATGGCTCCACCTTCTGCGGGCGTCCCGTATCTCTCCCTTGACGAACCTGGCCACGAGGCGGGGGGCCGCTCGTCGTGCTCGCCGCCTCATCGCACCACCCGGCGCGGCCGGCGACCCATCGACGTCGGGCCGGCTGCGATACGCTGACAGGGATGCACGAATGGGCGTGCGTCGGTCACGAGCGCCGGCGCGTCACGTAGATCGCGGCGATGCTCACCAGCACCCCCACGCCGGCGAGAACCACTCCGCTCAGAAGTGTGTCGGAGAACCCCAGGGCTACTGCACGACCCGCAGCCTCGGACGCTTCCAGGTACGCCCTCTCTCGCACCACGAAGATGGCGCCCGCCATCGCTACGCCAACCGAAAACGACAGCTGTCGCCCCGAAGCGATGGACGCCGAGGCGGTCCCGTACCTGTCCGGAGGGACCGACCCCATGATGGTCGTGGTGTTCGGCGGCTCGTACAGCCCTGAGGCAATGCCGACCAGCAGCAGCGCTGCCAGGATCGCCTCTTCGGACCCGGAGTCGGCGAGGAGGCTGAGCCACGCCAGCGATGCGACCATCGTCACCAGCCCTAGGCCGGACAGCGTCCAGGCGCCGATGCGGGGAGTCAACGCTCCGCTGATCGGCGCGACGAACACTCGCATCAGCGTGTGAAGCATGATGAAGAGGCCCATCTTGGTTGCCGAGAACTCCAGTGCATCGATGAAGAAGAAGGGGGCGACCAGCAGTATTGCGCTCAGCGAGGTGTAGTGGCATAAGAGGACGCCCAGCCCGAAGCTGTAGCCTGGGTTGCGGAACAGACTGAAGTCCAGGATCGGCCGCACGGACCTTCGCTGCGACACAATGAGCACGGGCGTCGACACGATGAGCACGCCGGCCATCGCCAGCACGATGGGCGAGAGCAGGCCGTCCTCCGCGCTTCGGTTGATGACGAGCAGTAGCGAGGCTAGGACTGCGAACAGCGACACCGCGCCGACCTTGTCCACAGTGAAGTCCCGCACCGTGCGGCGGACCGGGCTCTCCAGCACCCACCACGAGAGACCTGCCGTCACCAGCGCCAGGGGCACTCTGGTGTAGAACAGCGCCCGCCAGCCCAGGACGTCCAGCAGCCATCCGCCGACCAGTGGCCCGGTCGACAGGCCGATGCCGACGGCCGCCCCCGCAATGCCGATGGCCTTGGCGCGGTCCTCGGGCCCAAACCTGTCGACGATGATCGCGTTCACGCCTGCGAGCACCATCGCCGAGCCCACGCCCATGCATATTCGGGCTGCGATGAGCTGCCACAGCTCGACCGTGATGGCCGAGACCGCCAGGGCCGTAGCCTGAAGCAGGAAGCCAAAGGTGTAGGAGAGGCGGCGCCCTCCCACGTCGCCCAGCCACCCCACTGTCAGCACCAGGCCGATCCCGGTAACCCAGAAGGCCACGGTGACCCACAGGATGGTCGAGGTGCCCGTGTCGAACGCATCGGCGAGCGCGGGGTAGGAGATGCCCATGATGCCGCCGTCGATGGTCAGCACCAGGTTGCCCAGGCATGCAGCCAGCAGCACGAGCCACTTGCTGCGTCTGGCGGGCGCTCTCTTGGGTGCGCCGGGGGGCCTATCGGGCGCTTCGTGCTCCTTGTTCGACAGCTGAACGCTCCATTGACGGGCTGAATGGTGTTATGCTATCTAGTGGACTCCGCCCAGCACTATGCCGCTTACTGCCGTCACTGCGCAAGTCCACCCCACGGGGCTTAGGTCGAGAGACGACATGGATGCTCTTCCAGGCATCCTTGAGCTGCTCGAGACCGTACATCAAATGCAGGGCAGCAGTGACCGGCATGCGTGGCTGTGGAAACGGCGACGTTCCAGGCAGTGCCGTATTCCGCGCCCAGCGCGCAACCGTGGCAGGGTTGCTCCCACGACGAGAGTCCCGAAGAGATAGACGAAGGAGGAAAGTATCGTGCTACGCATCAACGACACCGCCCCGGACTTCACGGCGGACACCAGCTCCGGCACCGTCAACTTTCACGAGTGGATCGGCGACGGGTGGGCAATCCTCTTTTCCCACCCCAAGGACTTCACGCCGGTCTGTGCGACCGAGCTTAGCCACGTGGCGAGGATCAAGGACGAGTTCGATAGGCGCGACTGCAAGGTTATCGGCCTCAGCGTCGACAGCGTGGAGGACCACCAGCGGTGGGCCGCGGACATCGCGGACTTGGCGGGGACGCCGCTCAACTTTCCCATCATCGCCGACGACGGCCTCAGAATTGCCAAGCTCTACAACATGCTGCCGGCGGAGGAGGGAGACTCAGCCGCAGGCCGGACTGCAGCGGACAACGCCACGGTCCGGTCGGTGTTCCTCATTGGGCCGGACAAGAAGATCAAGATGAGCCTCACCTACCCGATGAGCACCGGGCGGAACTTCGACGAGCTGCTCCGCGTCATCGACTCGTGCAAGCTCACGGCAGAGCACAAGGTGGCAACGCCCGCCAACTGGAACCGGGGCGAGGACGTCATCATTTCGCCGGCGGTGAACAACGACGCGGCGAAGGATCTGTTCCCGGACGGCTGGGAGACGGTGAAGCCCTACCTGCGAAAGGTTAAGGACCCCAGCGCCTGAGCGGGCGTTCCCCCGCTGGCCGCTCCCGTTGTGACGCGACCCTCGGCGTCTTGACGGTGCTGTTCGCTCTGCCCTACTCCACCAGCACCTCGATCTCGCCGCTGCGGAGCCAGACGTCAACGGGAGGGTCGGCGGGCAGGTAGCGGACCTCCGGTTCGATGGTCTCGCCGTCGGTGGTCTCGAAGCTCATCTCTACGCGGCCGTCCGACAGGCGCCGCAGGCGGGTCTTGCCGATATCCGTACCGCCGAACCCGATGTCGCTGCTCGTGCGCCACTGATCGACAGAGGCGTTTGTGGCAAAGTAGCGAACGGACGGCAGCACCTGCCGGCCGTTCGCGAACTCCACACCGTGCTCGATGCGGCCGTCCTCGAGCACCCTTGCGATGATGCGGATGGTGTACGTAGTCGGGGCCTCCTCCGGCGCGATGAGATCGCGCAGGTCGGCGCTCCCGGCGATGGAGAGGGACCGTAGGAAATGGGAGTTAGCCGCATCGACGGCTGAGGCGCCGCACAGAGCGCCGTCGACCGCCATGCCGAAGACCGGCAGCGCTGCGCGCAGCTCGCTGTCCAGCGCGAGCAGGTCGTCGACGTCTGCCGCGGCAGACGCCTCGAGCGCGTCTTGCAGCACATCGGACGCGTTGTGGCAGGAGACCTGACCGGCCAGCTCGGCCACCATCAGATGGACGTCCTCGTCCTCCCAGCCGTCGTCGGCCTCGCGGCTCGCCTCAACGGCCTCGCCGGCCCTGATCACGGGCGCCAGGACGCGTTCGGCGTAGGCGAGCTCGGACATCAGAGCGAAGGCGTCTGCGAATGACAGCGCCTCGTCACCGTCGTTGTGCTCCTGCAGGGCGGCCCAGGACTCGGCGAGAGACCCGTACTGGGCCGCTGCCGGTCCGGCGGCGGCGAGCAGGACGTCTTCCACCGCCGCCGGGTTGACCACCTCTCCCCTGGCCAGCGCGTCAGCCAGGCCGGACGCCGCGATGGCGCTTTCGTACTGGTCAGCGAACGCCGTCAGCAGGGTGGTCGACGACGGGCTGTCCACGCTGATCGCTGCCGTCTCCTCCGGAGCGGTCAGCCCGGCAACCCCTGGCCGCTCGAACAGGCCTTCCAGCACCTGTGTGCTCACGCCCGCTGCGTAGACGGCCTTGGCCCGCACCGCCGGATCAACGTCCGCATCCGGGTCTGCCACGGAGCTGACCGTGGGCGTTACTATGCCGTCTTCGTCGGCTTCCGCCGCCACCTGGTAGGCCAGGTCTTCCACCGTCACTGTGACCGGATCGTACGTGCTGCCGCTCAGCACCATCAGGTTCCGCCAGATTCCGTGGAACCCTACTTCCTCCCTTGACGTGTTATAGGTGACAACACCGACGAACAGCCAGGTTGGACCGGGGCTGTTGAAGATGGCCTCAAACGGCGCCACCTGGTTGATCTCCGTACTGGACGCGCTCGCTGCCGGCGGGCCGGTGTGGTAGGAGACTCCGGCCTGCCAGCGATCCGATGACGCAGCGATGTGGGGGGTGATATCGAACACCCGTGGCCCAACTACGTACAGTCGCACGCTTGCCGCGCCGGTGGCCAGGTCCCCTCCGCCGAGGTTGCCGACGCGGAAGTGGACGGGGAATGGCTCACCCGCCACCACTTGTTCCGGGGTGTGCGTCTGCTCGATCTTCATTTGGAAGCGCTGCTGCTTTTCCTCCTCGTCCACGAAACGAACGACGAGGTCGAAGTCGGCTCGCAGGGGCTGATAGTCGCGCTCCAGATAGGTTGTTGCCTCGATGAGATAGGCGCCCGCGGGGAGATAGCGCTCGATACGCGAGTTGCGCCGCTCGCCGCCGTCGTCGTTGGCCCCGATGAGCCCCGCCGAGAGCGATATCAGCGATAACACGGGGTCGCCGTCCATTGACAGCAAGTCGATAACCACACGGCCGTCCTCCGGCAGCGTGAACAGATAGCGATGCGCCGGATGTTCGACGACAAAGCCCGAACCGCAGGTGTCCAGCGTCCAGGACCCGGACGCGGTCAGCGCCTCCTTTGGCCCCAGTGCTCCGAGGTCGACGGGCTCGCATCCCGTGACGCGGCTGACTGAGAGCGAGAAGTCCGCCGCGCCGCGCGCGCGCCCGCCCACCGTAGTCGCCTCGACCAAATAGATGCCCGGTGTTAGGTCACGCTCGACTCGCGCATTGAGGCCGGCGCCACCATCATCATTGTCTGTCAGGCGTGTGCCTTCCCCGTCCAGCAGGTACAGATAGGAGTCGGCTTCGACGGACGTCAGGTCCACCCTAATTCGACCGCCCTCCACCACTTCGAATCGATACATGTGGGCATCACTGCCGGACCGGAACGCCGAGTCGCAGTCCTCGGTCGTCCAGCTCCCGGCTGCTTCGATCCCGCTCTCCGCCTCGCCACCGAGCGCACCGAGGTCTATCGTCGCGCAAGCCGTCTCTTCCTGCGCCCACAGGATGGAGGGCCCCTCTAGGGCTAGAGCCCCGACCAAGAGTGCAACGGCCATGAGCGCTCCGGCCCACATTGCCGATGGTCTAGTCTTCCGAGCTCTGTGCCTTGAGATGGTGAGCGTCCCGTTGTGCCCTTGGTCCCTTGTGCTCACTGCGTCCTCCTCGTACCCGTGGCAGTTACTTGCTTGCTCGATGATGCTCTCCGCGCCGCGATCATACTGAAGTACGGGTCGGGGCGCCTGCGAGACGTGCAGCGCTTCCGCGATGCGCCGCTGGCAGGATGTCCTTTCGGTGCAGATAGAGGTAGTAGATGATAGTGAGTCGGGGAACGGGAGAAGGCCGAACGCTCAATTCGACCTCCTCCCGGCGTAGTCCCAGTCACTCTGGACGGGGGGAGAGGCGTCCTACGCCTCCACGGTGAACTCTTCCCGTCCCTTGTACATAGCGTACCCGATGGCGATCAGGCACAACCCCTGAATGTAGAGGACTATGGTGTTTATCAGCATCAGGGACCGGAGCCCAGCATCAGGGGCGTTAAGGGCAAATACGAAGTTGACCAGCCCCACGAGTCCGCTTGCCACCAGGATGTAGCACGCGATCTTGAGGGCGTTCATTTCAGCGAACCGATGGGACAGCCCAAGGCCGAAGATGGTGGACGCTATGGGGGCTAGCGCCACAAATGCCAACGAGATCGCCGTGACTTCTATATGGACGTTCAGAGCCGCGGCTTCCAGGTCTGTCGCCAGCTGACCCGCTTCAATGTTGCTGCGTTGCATCAGGTGGACCTCGAAGTGCCGCATCCCCGTCGCGAGGATACCGATGCTCCATTCGATAAGGGTGGCGAGAATGCCGAACTGTAGGAGCCTCCCTCCCAGCCCGGGTTGCTGGCTGGCCAGAGGGTAGAGGCGCAGGAAGCCGAAGGCCATCAACAGCAATGCAATGAGTGAAAGGAAGTTCATCCACTGCGCCAGGATCGGCGCATCGCCCAAGGCCTCCAGCGCTTTGGGGAAGTCGGTCTGGTCAACCGAGTTTATGAACGTGTACCCCGGCATGAACAGCGGGGCCACGAAGGCCACGAGGACGCCGACCATCAAGGCACAACCTGCGTACTTGAGTGTCATCCTTTCCCTCCTCCTCCGTCTCGGCTTGGACGCTGCTGTATAGCCGCACGCGCTGCTGCGGCTCTTGCGCAGTATAGCCCCCGCAGCCAACAGGCAGCAAGGAGGACTGGACTAGCTGCCGCCTGTTGCTAAACTTGCGGGCGCACACCGCGCTCGATATATTACCGCCATCACGGTGCTGTGCGATCGTACGGCGTCGGTAGCAGCGACCACAGGGATGGGCGGTCCCAACGGGCCAGGAGGCGCGTCGTGCACGCAGTGCCCAAGGTGATGAGCACGCAACACCCTGACAACGCCATGCGGGCCCCCTTTGCAGACGAGGCGGGGGTCCTGAAGGGCGAGGGGGAGGTTGAGGAGGCCGTCAGTGTCTTCGGCATGGGCTGCGATGAGCAGATGTGGGACTCGGAGGGCAAGGAAGCCGACAACCACGTCGTGCGGAAGCTGCTCACGGGCCACCCGGACTTCTTCCGCAATGAGCTCCAGCTTGGACGCGACATAGCCCTCACTCTCCGCGTCCCCAACCCGCGCGTCGAGCGCGACATGCGCAAGTCCATGGTCGAGGCCCTGCAGAGCGTGCCCTCGGCGTGTGACGTGGCCCGCGGCTTCTACGGCGACGAGCACGCCGCGCCCATCCAGGAAGTCATCGTGCCCATGGTGACCTCCGCAGAAGAGGTCGCGCTGGTCGAGGCCTACTATCGGAACGTCATCGTGGGGCAGGAGGACCAGACGCTCCTAGGCGGTCAGTCCGTCAAAGAATTCGTCGGCGAGTTTCTTCCCAAGCGCGTCCGTGTCATCCCGCTCATCGAGGACATGGAGAACCTGTTCGCCTGCGACCGGATCGTCGAGGAGTACGTACGCGGCAGAGACCTCCCGTACCAGCGCGTCTTCTTCGCCCGCAGCGACCCGGCGCTGAACTACGGCATCGTCACCGCTGAGTTGGTCCTGAAGGTGGGGCTGCTGCGCCTCCACAACCTGGAAGCCAAGCTGGGGCTGCCCCTCTACCCCATCATCGGGGCCGGCTCAGTGCCCTTCCGCGGACACCTGACCCCCGTCAACGTCGAACGCGCCTTCGTCGAGTACCCCACTGCCCACACTCTCACGGTCCAGTCCGCCTTCAAGTACGACTATGACGAGGAGACCGTCCGCCGCGGTATTGCCCAGCTCCGTTCTCACAACCGGGGCGAGCCTGTGCCCATCGATGAGCAGGTCGCGCGGGAGATAGCGGAGAGAGTCGCGGCGGAGTACCAGGCGCAGGTGCAGGGTCTGGTCAAGGTGATTCGGGCCGTGTCCAGCCACGTGCCGCGGCGGCGGGAGCGCAAGCTTCACGTTGGCCTCTTCGGCTATGGCCGTTCCCTGGGTGGAGTCGGCGGAGTCACCCTGCCGCGCGCCATAGGCTTCACTGCCTCGCTGTACTCCATCGGCGTCCCACCGGAGCTGCTGGGCCTGGCCTCCCTGAGCGACAGCGACCTTGCCTTCGTGCGGGAGGTCTATCCAAGCCTGGACGGCGATCTGCGCGCCGCCCTGCGCTTTGCGAACGAACGTCGCGTCAAGGAGCTACTCGGCGACACGTACATGGGCCTGCTGGGCCGGTTCACCGATGAGTTGGACCGAGTCCACGAGGGCCTGACCAGCGCAATCTGGGCGAGCAGCACCCACGAGAGCGCCTCGGCGCACATGGGCCACTACATCGAAGAGGCTGCAGAACTGCGCCGCTTCCTCGGCTAGCGCCCGCGGACGTACGGTGGGCCTCATTCCCAGACCTGACGATGTGAGACGGCAGATCGCATCCCTTGGATACCGCATCCGGTACGTGCCGCACGACGTCGTCGGCGCCCACGTCGCCTGCTACCACGTGGTCTACAAAGACCGTACCGTCCGGGCAGGCCCCGAATCCCTCAGCATTCCGCTCAACGAGATTTGGCTGTCCGAGCAGTGCCGCGATAGAGAAGAGCGTGTGCTCTACCACGAGCTCCGTGAAATCGAATACAGGGCCAGCGGATGGACACCCGATGACGCCCATCGTCAGGCCCTGTCAGACGAAGAAGCGGCGTTTGGCCCTAGACCGCCAATACCCGATGCCTGAACAGGCGCCGGGTGTGGCTACCGACGGTCAGGATGCGATGCGGGAGGGCCACCAGTTCCATCGACCCACAAGGGTCACGATGGCCGGCACAACCAGCGTGCGAGTGATGAACGTGTCGATGAGCACTCCGACGGCGACCGCGAACCCAAGCTGCAGCAGGTCCTGGAGCGGCAGGGTCATCAGAGCGGAGAAGGTGCCGGCAAGAATGATCCCAGCAGAGGTGATGACCGGCCCCGTGCGCGAGAGAGCGTAGCCGGTCGCCTCCTTCAGCGTGGACTTCCGCGCCTCCTCGCGGATGCGCGACATCAGGTAGATGTTGTAGTCGACGCTCAGCGCGTTCAGGAACACGAACAGATAGAACGGCACCGCCGGGCCAACGCCCGCGTGCCCCACCAGAACGACGAACACCACCACCGCAAGGCCGAACGTCGCAAAGTAGGTGAACGCGATGGTGGCCATCAGGTAGAGCGGCGCGACAAGCGAGCGCAGCAGCACCGCCAGCACCACGCCTATGGCCGCAAGAATCAGCGGCAGCACCACCAGTGAGTCTCGGTTGCCTGCGGTGCGCGTGTCGTAGGCCTCTGCGGTGTCTCCGCCGATGAGCACGCTGTCGGGCGGCAGGCCCAGTGCCGTAGCTCTCTCCCGGGCGAGAGCGCGCAGGTGGGGCACGGCGTCCATTGCCTCCTCAGCGAAGGGGTTCGCCTCCAACACGACGTCGATGCGTCCCGCCCCTCCATCGGCGGAGACGAACCGCCGCGCGCTGCCCTCCGGCAGCTCGGACACCGGAGGGCCATCGATGCCAAAGGGTCTGCTGGGGCCGGAGACGTCGGCGACGGCCGGATGGCCGATGAGCCGCATCGTGAGAGCGTCCATCTGCTCGAGCGCTGCAGGATCGAGCGCGTTGACGCCCGCAGGCAGTGCCACGTAGAGGCGGGTGGGGGAGAGCTCGCCCGCAGGAAAACCGCCGCGCAAGAGCTCGAAGCTGCGGACGGACTCCGTGTTGCCCGGCAGGCTCTCGAGCTGGTCGTAGTTGGTGCGATACGAGGTCAGACCTGCCACCAGCACCGCGAGGCCCAGCACCGTGACGGCCAGCGTCATGACCGGCCGGCGCAGAACAACGGCGCCCACCCTACCGTATACGCTCCGCCGCCAGTCAACCTGCGTCGGCGCGTCGGTCTCCAGCTTGGGCTGCATAGGCCAGAAGACCCGCCTTCCGAAGACCGTCAGCACTGCCGGAACGAGGGTAACCGCCGCCAGCATCATCAACGCTACGGCGATGGCGATCACAGGGCCCAGCGCCTGGTAGGAGCGCAACGTCGCGAGGCTCAGCGCGGCGCAGGCCACGAGGATCGTGGCTCCCGCCGAGGCCACGGCGCCGCCGACGCCCCGCATGGTGCGCCTCATCGCCTCGTGGCGGTCCGCGTGCCGGGTGAGCTCCTCGCGGAAGCGCGCCGAGACGAAGAGCACGTAGTCGGTTCCAGTGCCGAAGAGCACCACGGTCATGATCCCCGTCGTCTGGCCGGAGACCGGCAGGTCGAAGTGCAGTGCGAACCAGGCGGCTATGGCCCCGGCAAGGAAGAAGACGAGGCCCACGCTCAGCAGCGGGACCGCGGCCATGATGGGCGAGCGGTAGATGATGATCAGCAGCACCAGCACGAGCAGCACCGTCACAAGCAGCAGCAACGTGTCTATCTGCGCGAACACTCCGACGAGGTCGACAACGAGGCCGCCGGGTCCGCCCACCGCAATCTCGACGCCAGGTAGGCCAAGTGCCGCCGAGCGGTCGCGGATGGCCTCCACGGTGTCCCGGAAGGGGTCTTCAGCAGGCTCGCCGGTGACCTCTGCGAAGACGTACATGGTGGTGCCGTCGGGGGACACCAGGCCCGACTGCGGGACCATGGCTGCGTTGGGGCTGAGAACCTGGCCCACGTTGTCCGGCGCGTCGGGGCCGGACAGCCACGCGTCGATGTCGGCGGCGGCTTCGTACGCGGCGGGGTCCAGGCCGGCCGGATCGTGCAACACGATGAGCACCGGCGTGCCGGCGGAGGGAAAGCGGTCTCGTGCAAACTCGTAGGCCCGGGTGGCCTCAGCGTCGCTGGGGAGGAAGAGCGCCGCCTCGTTCTGGGTGGCGTCGTTGAGCCGTGGGAGCTGCGAGATCAGGAGACCGGCGGCGATGATCCAGACAGCGACCGTTATCCACTTGCCGAGGGGACTGGAGACGAAGTCGGTCAGACGGCCCAGCACTATTCGCCCCTGCCGAGGCGCGTGGTCCTGAGGTGTGTCATGCGATGGCGCACATCTGACCCATGCACGCCTCTATCGGAGCCGGACGGAGGAGGCATGCTCCCGGCTGGTGATGAACTCCAGCAGGGCCGGGGTGCCGTCCTCCACCACGCCGATGGCCTCCCGCAGGGCAGGGACGACTTCCTCCGGGCGTTCCACACGGCGGCTATAGCCGCCCATGGCCGCGGCGACCTCCGCGTACTTCCCGCCAAGGTCCTTGATCCGGTAGCGCTCCTGGGCCGCGGGGAACTGGTCGGGCCCGTAGATTCCCATGCCTGAGTTGTTGAGGAGGACGGTGAGGATGGGGATGCGCTCCCGCACCGCAGTCTCGAAGTCCAGGCCGACCATGCCGAAGGCCGTGTCGCCCAGGACGTTGACCGCAAGCTTGTCCGGGGCCGCCAGCTTGGCGCCCATGGCGAAGCCCAGGCTGGAGCCAAGCTGCGTGGACTTCCCCCACCCTATGAAGCTGCGAGGGAAGAGCGCCTCGTAGAAGGGGGACATCTGGTCTCGAGGACTGCCTGAGTCGGGCGTCACGATGGTGCGACGGCGGTCTACGGTCTGCATCAGGTCCCAGACCACGCGGAACGGGTTGATCGGCGCCTCGGTGCAGGTGAAGCGCGGCATCCAGGTCGCCAGCCACTGCTGCTTGACCGCCGCCACTTCGCTCGCCACGCCGTTGGGCTCGCTCGGCGAGTGCTTTCGGCGCGCCCGCACCTCGTCGAGCAGCTGCTGGAGGACGAGCTTGGCGTCGCCGATGACGGCGTGGTCGATGGCGTAGTCCTTGTTGAGGTCGATCTCGTCGTTGGTGACCTGGACCATGACCTTCCCCGGCGGGATGGTGACGCCGAAGCCTGTGAGCGAAAAGCTGCACCCGATTCCGGCCACGAGGTCGGCAGCTTTCAAGAAGTGGACGACAGGGGCAGTGGTGGTGGCGCCCCCGGACCCCAGCGAGAGGGGATGGTCCTCCGGGAAGACGCCCTTCGCTCCCAGGGTGGTCATCATCGGCGCCTGGAGGAGCTCCGCAAGCTCTCGCAGCTCGTCCCAGGCCTCCGCGTAGAGGACGCCCTGGCCGGCGTGGATGACCGGTCGGCGGGCCTTCAGCAGGGCGGCTGCGACCTCCTCCACGTCCCTGGGGTCGCCTGCAGACTTGTGGGCGGCCACGGGTCGATAGCTGAAGGCGGCCTCGTCGAGCTCCTCGCCGGTGACGTCGGTGGGGAGCTCCAGGAGCACCGGGCCAGGGCGTCCCGTGCGGAGGCTGGTGAAGGCGCGGCGGAACATCTCGGGGATGCGCTGCACCAGGTTGACCTGGTCGGCCCACTTGGTCACGTCGGCGTAGCTGCGGGGAGGGCTGAAGGTGGGGTGGACGCCGACGCGGTCCCTGGGCGAGCCCGCAGGCAGAAGGAGCATGGGCGTCGAGTCGTCGTAGGCTTGGGCGACGCCGGGAAAGCCGTTCTCCGCCCCCGCCTGGGCCTGCATGAGGAAGACGCCCGTGCGCCGGCCGTTGGTGACCCGGCCAAAGCCGTCGATCATGTTGATGCCCACCCGCTCCTGGCGGGGGATGATGAGGCGGATGTCCTCCAGGGCGAGCGCGTCGAGCAGGGGGTGGGAGGGGATGCACCCCACGAAGTCCACGCCCTCTGCTCTGAGGATGCTTGCGATGGCGGTGGCGCCCTTCATCTTCGCCTCCTGGGTGGGCCGTATGGGCAGCGCCCCCTGGGGACGCGCCACAGTGTTCGGGCGGTTGGCGGTTGGGCCATTCTAGGGGCGGCCCTGGGGGTGGTCAAGCTGGGCCGGGGGCCTGGGGGGCGTGCGGGGCCGGGCGATTCGAGTCGATTCGATTCGTTTTGCGCGTTTTTTCCCGGCCCCTCCGTGCCTGGGGTCGCGCGGCGGAGGGCCGAAACAGGTTTGAGGTTGATCTGTGGTTGTTCCGCGTGGGGATGGGGCGCAGCTTGGACTCGTCTTTTCCTCCGGCGACCGTGGAGGGGGTGGCAGGTTGGGGGTTGTTTCGCAGGCGAGGGTTGGAACCGCGCGGCGCAGATAGGAGACGAGTGCCGATGGGAATAACCGCGGAACAACCTCCAGATAGGGAAATGGGGGCGAAAAAGGGGGGTGTGAGACAACCTCCAGGCAGGGCGCGTGGGGGCCGTCGACGGGTCTGGACTCGTGCTCGGGCGCGCGTGCGTGGGCATGGGGTGATGGTAGGGGATGGAGGGGGTTGGGGGATAGGGGCGGGTGGCACGCGGGAGGCTAGCCGGCCTTGATGCTGTGAAGGGGGAGCGCCTCCGTCTCCAGTGTGGACAGGTCCAGGCGCTTTGACGCGTGGTCGATGTCGAAGCCAACCACCTGGCCGTCGGCGTCTATGTCCACGTTGAGCCCCTCAGCGACCTCGATGGTCTCCGCTCCCGGCCGCGCCTTGAACTCGACGTAGAGGCTGTCCGTCTCCGGATAGTAGTGCAGCTTCATGTCCCTTCCTCCATTTGGAAGTGCCGATCAAAGAAGGCGTTGTGAATCGTCTCGCCGTCTTCCAGCGTTACGACGCGCAGATAGCGGGTCCCGGCGCTCCCCGGCACGGGCACCTCTCCCCAAAAGCGTATGCGTCCGTCCACTTGCTCCTCCCGATGGAGCGGCGAGGCGACCACCTGGGCGCACCATGCGAGCTCAATATATGGCCTCTTGCGACGCACCTGCTCATCGAAGTAGCGCGTTGTCTTCATGTTGCCGGTTCATTGTATTCCGTCTGCCGCATCGAGGCCACCATAGCCCACCGCGAACCACGAACGGGCGTGGGTGGGCGCGGGCGCGTGGGCATGGGGGGATGGTAGGGGATGGAGGGGGTGTGGGAGAAGGGGAGAATGGCACGCGAGAGCGGTGACGGTGTCGCTGTGTTGAGTGAGTTCCGGCGTGGTGATAGGATTCCAGGCGAACGGAGGTTTTGGTGCTGCTGATGGCTATGGTTGCGGTTGCTGCTGTCGCGGCACTGGTCATCGTTGTGGTCTTTGGCCCCCACCGCAGCCTGGACGTGCTTAGGGCATTTGGATATTCGATCAAGTTCTTCGCGCTGCTTCCGTTTCAGTTGGCGTCAGCGCTGTACGCCTGGTCTCGAGGAAGAGAGACCCCGGAACTCCACCTGTTATTGCTCACCACGCTGGCCCTCCTCTTTGCCGTCCCGTACCTAGTCCTGCGCTTCTTTGGCCTCTTCAAGGATGATGATGAGACAGGCAACGGGGAGGTTGAGAAGGGACAGTTTGTAGCCATTGGCGAACCGGTGGTGTTGCAAACATCCTGGAAGGAGCCGCCGTTCGCCGTGACAGTGCTCGGGAAGCCCGAGCGAATCGAGGGAGACCGCGAACGGGTGCGAGTGCCGGTGCGGTACACGGGCATCGTGCACCGATGGGCGCGCTCCAGCGCCAGCAGCCATCCCGCGTTGATGCGCACCTCCAAGAACGACGCCGGCGAACGGGTAGTGTGGGAGAGGGAGTATGAGAATCAGTGGGAACCGGAGTTCGAGGATCCGGTCCTGGTGGAAGGCGGCACCTACGACGGCTACCTATACTTCAGGGCCGAGGAGAGTGAGGAGCAGAAAACGGTCCCGCGACGGCGCTTTGTGGAGCTGACGTGGCTGGACGACAGCGAGACGGTCATCACCGTAGACCTGAGGAAGATTGTCGAGCCTGCGGAGCGCATTCCATTCCATGACGGTGTGCCGGAGCGCAGACTGGACAAAGATGGCTTTAACGACCGTCTGCGGGGACTGGGAAGCCAATGGGCGGACCTGGGGGATGCGTCGGCTGCGGACATCGGCGACGTAATCAGGGTGATGGCCATCCCCGACGCCAAAGAGTGGTGGGACGTGACTGTGTTGGGGGCGCCCGAGTGCGTAGTGGAGGCCATGGTGCGGTTGCCGTTGCGGGTGTCGTCAAGATATCGAAACGCGAGACATTTCGATGAGGACCTGTTGCAGATTGGCACAACGCCAGACGAGTTCGGAGTGATCGGGCACCTGTGGACGCCACAGGACTTCGGACGGGAGGACGGGCGACCGTCGGACTGCCTGCATGGCGTGGAGCTGCAGCGGGATGAGACTCGGGAGGGGGCCGTGTATTTCTCGCCGATGGGGCGAGGAGCGCTGAAGGCACCGCTAACGGAGGCGTTCTCGACGCTGTGGTACGGGGTCAACTACATGGAGATGCCGGTGAGCCTCTCGCCGGACGGGTAGTGACGGAGCGCCCTTTGGAGGGCTCAGCCTTCGACGGGCTCAGGGTGATAGTTCGGCAGGCTCACCATGAGCGGGGAGTGGCGTCAGCCGACGCTGCGGGCGGGTTGCAAACCCGCCCCTACGGTGGGCCCGCATCACCCGGCCCCTGGGTTCCGGCTCGGGGGCGGGAACGACGATGTGGGGGGCGCCGGATACCCCTCACCCTGCCACGTCCCCACCCCGGCTCACCCTTCGAGAGCCTCAGGGTGAGCGTGGTTCGACAGGGTCAGGGCGAGCGGGGGGTGGCGTCCGGCTGCGGTCCGAAACCCCGCCTGGTGTCGTTCCGAGGGGAGTGGGGTGGAGGGATCTGCGGGCGTTGTGTCGAGTGGGCGGCTTTAGATTCTCACGTCGCTTCGCTCCTCAGAATGACAAAGGGGTGGAGGCTTCGCTCCTCAGGATGACAAGGGGTGGAGGGAATCGGAATGGCAGGGGAGGGTCGGCGGGGGCGCCCTTCGGCAGGGTCACCACGAACGGCTCGTTGCCCCGCCGTCGACCCGCCGCAACCGACCCCCTCACCCTAACCCTCTCCCTGCAGGGAGAGGGGATGGATGGGCCCCCGCGCCGTCGTTCGTGGGACCCTTCGACAGGCTCAGGGTGAGCGGGGGCGCGGGGATGTGTGGGCATTGGTCGTCGTTCCTGCTTTCGCAGGAACGACGATGTGGGGGGCAGGAACGACGATGTGGGGCGGAGGGGCGCGCCCTCACCCGACGCGGGACCCTCACCCTAACCCTCTCCCAGAGGGAGAGGGGATGATTCGCTATAATGGGCGCAGTCCAAGAACAGGGGGCGTGACGATGACCATGGAGCGGGACTTTGTGGGCTATGGGGCAAAGCGACCGCGGGTGGAGTGGCCGGGCGGGGCGCGCATCGCCGTGTCGGTGGTGGTGAACTACGAGGAAGGCTCCGAGGCGTCGCCGGTGGACGGCTATCCGCACCAAGAGGGGGCGCTGGGCGGCATCTCCGGCCTGCCGGAGGGCATGCGGGACCTGCAGCAGGAGACCATGGTGGAGTACGGCAGCCGGGCCGGTGTCTGGCGGCTGCTGGACATCCTGGACGAGTACCGGGTCAAGGCGACGATCTACGGCTGCGCCGTGGCCCTGGAGCGCAACCCCGCCGTGGGACAGGAGGTGACCCGCCGCGGCCACGAGGTCATGGGCCACGGCTATCGCTGGGAGAACTACTGGGACATGACGCGGGAGCAGGAGAGGGAGCGCATCCGCATGTGCGTGGAGTCGATCACCCGCACGACCGGCCAGCGGCCCCTGGGCTGGTACATCCGCTCAAGCCCCAGCCTGAACACGCGGGAGCTGCTGGTGGAGGACGGAGGCTTCCTCTACGACTGCAACGCCTACAACGACGACCTGCCCTACTACACGCCGGTGAACGGGAAGCAGTGGCTGGTCATCCCCTACTCGCTGGAGGTGAACGACGGCGGCTTCTGGCGGGGCGGCGGGATGTCGAAGGCGAGCGACCTGTACGAGAACATGGTGAACGCGTTCGACCGGCTGTACTCGGAGGGGGCGACGCACCCCAAGATGATGTCGATCGGGCTGCACTGCCGCACGCTGGGGACGCCGGCGAAGTCGATGGCACTGTACCGGTTCCTGGACCACGCGCTGTCGCGGCCCAACGTCTGGTTTGCGCGTCGCAGGGACATCGCGCAGTGGTGGATGGAGCAGTACCCGGACGGCCCGCCCCAGGGGTAGGCCGGGCTAGCCCAAGAGCCAGCGCAGGAAGCCACCGCCGCTTCGTCGCCCCTCGAACTGGCCGCTGCGGGTGGTGTTGTGCTCCGGGTTCCGGCCGCGGTGGCTGCGCCGGTGGGACGCGAGCTTGGCGCTTTCGACCTGCTCGGCCTTCTTGCGGGTCACGGGCCTGGTCTCGACGCGAAAGCGGTCGCCGGACGCGAGCTTGCCGGACCGCCGGTGCTGCTCGGCGCGACGCGAGGGGTTGTTGGTGACGCCGTAATACTTCTTGCGCCCGCCGGACGACGTGATGGAGTACTGCACCGACTTGCCGCTGCGGACCTGTCCCTTGGGCCGGCGGCCGCCGCGAGAGGACGACCTGGACCGCCCGCCGCCTCGATATCCCCATGCCATGGCGTGACCTCCGTGATTGTTGCTCTGAGCGAATCATAGCACCATCGGGCGGCCGGGTGGGCGCTGCGCCGGCGGAGCAGCGTCGCTGAAACATGGGGTATGGGGCTGTTGACATAGGAGAAGGGCCCATGCTAGTTTCCAAATACGGAGTGCTCACGCCATGCCCACGCTGACGCCGCGCCAGGAGACCCTCCTCCAGCTTATCGTGGGGGAGTACGTGACAACGGCTGCTCCCGTAAGCTCTGAGACGCTGCTTCGACGCGCCGGTCTGCCGCTCAGCTCCGCCACCGTGCGCAACGAGATGGCCGCGCTGGAGGAGGCGGGCCTCATCAGCCGCCCCCACATCTCCGCGGGCGGCGTCCCGTCGGACGAGGCGTACCGCTACTGCGTCCAGCTCCTGGAACCTCCGCCGCTGCCCCCGGAGCTGCAGCGCGCCCTGCGGGTGCGCATGGGCAAGGCGGCGTGGGACCCGGAGGCGTGGACGGGGGTCGCGGTGCAGGTGCTGTCCGACCTGGCCAAGAACCTGGCCGTGGTGACGATGCCGAGAGCCCAGGAATCGCGGGTGCGGCACCTGGCGCTGGTCTACCTGGAAGAGCTGCTGGTGCTGCTCATCGTGGTGCTGCGCGAGGCGCGGGTGCACAAGGAGCTGGTCCACCTGCAGGAGCCGGTGAACCCGGAGGACCTGGGCAGCATGGCCAACAGGCTGAACGCCTACTTCGGCGGGTCGTCTCGGCGGGAGATCCAGAGCAAGCAGGTGGAGCTGGCGTCCGTGGAGAGCCAGCTCCGGAGCGAGGTGCTGCACGCCCTGGAGGTGGAGGACCAGTCGCTGGCATCGGACTACTTCACGGAGGGGCTCCGGCACCTGCTGGCCCAGCCCGAGTTCGACACCATCCCCCGCGCCCGGGTCCTGGTCGAGGCGCTCGAAGAGCGGCGGCTCGTGCAGGCGGTGCTGCGGGAGGCGCCGGAGGCCGGTGCGCTCCGGGTGGTCATCGGCCACGAAAACCATGACGATGCGCTGAAGCCCATGAGCGTGGTCGTCGCCCAGTACGGCGCGGCGGGCGCCATGACGGGCACGCTGGCGGTGCTGGGGCCCACGCGCATGGAGTACCCCAGGGCCATGTCCGGCGTGCAGTACCTCTCGACGCTGCTGGGAGAGCTGCTGGAGGGCGTCCAGGGCTCTCGCCTCTCCGGCTAAGCGCCATGCACGAGCGACCCTCGACCTCCGACGGCGCGGACCAGCCCGTCGCCCCCGACTCCGGCGCCGAGCAGGACGCGGCTGAGTCGCCCCAGGCGCAGATCGACGCCCTGACCGAGCGCGCCGAGCGTCTGCTGGCCAACTGGCAGCGGGCGCAGGCGGACCTCTCGAACTATCGCAGCCAGGTGGAGCGGGAGCGCTCCGAGCTCGCCATCGTCGCGCGGGCGACCCTGGCGGCCGACCTCCTCGCCGTGCTGGACGACCTGGAACGCGCCATGTACGTCGTATCGCCGGAGCTGCGGTCGCTCACGTGGGTGGACGGCATCTGGCTCATCCTGCGGAAGTTCGAGGCCATCCTGAAGGCCCACGGCCTGGAGGAGGTCGACGCGCAGGGCCAGCCCTTCGACCCGCTGGTGCACCAGGCCATCGCCCAGGTCGAAGGGGAGGAGGGCATGGTCGTCTCCGTAGTGCAGAAGGGCTACACGCTGCAGAAGCGGCTCATCCGCCCGGCCATGGTGACGGTGGGCGGCGCGCCTGTCGCCGCCGCGGAGGAGACGTCGGAGGCTGCGCAGCCGGAGGCGGACGCGGGGGTGGAGGTGGAGGGTGGGGAGACGCCGCCGGCGTAGGGCGGTGGCTGTGATTCGCAAGCCCTAGCCGGCGAGCAGTTTCGAATCAAGCGATCATTCTGGAATGCAGAATTGCCCACTCTCCAAGAATATGCGAGAATCGAGTCAAGGGAAGGTGGGGAATGGCTCAGGACATGCAATCCGTCCCAAAGTGGTTCTCGGACTTTGCGGTGCAGAACGCCAATGAGCACGGAGCCCTCAAGAGCGAAATTAGCCGATCCGAGACCAAAACAACACTCGCAATCGCAAGTGCGACTCGCTGGGTGTTCTTTGGTCTTGCCACAGCGGTCACCATAATCCTCACTGGTGTCGGCGTCGCTACTGCCATTATCGCCGCCCTCATCAACGCCAACGGCAGCTAGCGCCCTCCGAAGCTAGTCGCAAACCCCCATTGTGTAGCTCGCTCCGACTCTTGATCAGCCTATGCGCTTTGAATCGAGAGGCGGGTCCTGAATCACAGCCCAGGGCGGTGGTGGGCCCCTCGCCGGAGCGGCTATAATGGAGCGTTACTGTCCCACGCGACGGAGAGGCCGATAGCGGATGCAGGGCGCGAAAGACTACTACGAGGTGCTGGGCGTTCCCCGGAACGCGACGGAGGAGGAGATCCGCCGCGCCTTCCGCAAGCAGGCGATGGAGTGGCACCCCGACCGGAACAAGAGCGCGGCTGCCACCGAGCGGTTCAAGCAGGTCAACGAGGCTTACCAGGTGCTGGTCGACCCGGAGAAGCGGCAGATGTACGACCGCTTCGGGCGCGTCGACCTGGGCGCTGGGGCCCGGGGCTTCGACGGCGCCGGCTTCTCGCCCGGCTTCGGCGACATCTTCGACGCATTCTTCGGCGGCTTCGACATCCGTCGGGAGACGGGGCCGCGCCGCGGCGGCGACCTCCACCACGCGCTCACCGTCACCCTCGAAGAGGCGGGCGCCGGCGCCGAGCGCGAGATGGACGTGCTCCGGCTGGAGCTCTGCGCCGCCTGCGACGGCACTCGCTGCGCTCCCGGCACGAACCCTGAGCAGTGCAAGAACTGCCGGGGCACGGGCCAGGTGCGGCGTGCGCACTCGGGCTTCTTCGGCCAGTTCGTGCAGGTGGTCACATGCGGCGTCTGTCGCGGCGAGGGACGGAGTATCCCCTTCCCCTGCACCGACTGCAAGGGCGCGGGCCGGGTGAAGGGGCGGCGTACCCTGACGGTGCGCCTGCCCGCGGGCGTCGACGACGGCATGCAGCTTCGCATGCGGGGCGAGGGCGACGCCGGGCTCATGGGCGGCCCCGCCGGCGACGTCTACATCAGCCTCACCGTGGAGCCGCACCCGGTCTTCAAGCGCGACGGCGACCACCTGGTGCTGGAGATGCCGGTCAACGTGGCCGAGGCGGCGCTGGGCGGCAGCGTGGAGGTGCCGCTTCTCAGCGACGCAGTGCACGAGGTCAAGGTCCCGGCGGGCGTGCAGTCGGGGACGCTGCTGCGAGTCAAGGGCAAGGGGCTGCCGAACCCGAGCAACGGGCGTCGGGGAGACCTGCTGGTGTACGTGCGCGTGCTGACGCCACAACGCCTGGATGCGAAGACGAAGAAGCTCTTCCAGGAGCTCGCGGGCGCCCTGGGCGACGAGAAGACCGCCTCCGAAAACGGCCGGACCTGGATGGGCCGGTTCAAGAGCGCCCTGGGCGGCCAGCGAGGCTAAGGCGCAGGGCCGTTGCCGCCAAGCCGACCAACGCCGCGTAGCCCCCGTTCCTCATCGCCTACCCCCGTCGCGCAGTGGCTGGAGCTCACCGTGCGCGTGCCCTCGGAGCTCGTCGAGCCGGTGGTGCAGCTCTTCGGGCGCTACGGCGTGAGTCCGCCGGTCGTCGAGGAGCCGGGCGGGTTCAACCCGGACGAGGGTGAGACGCCGTCGCCGGGCGCGGCGCAGGTCCGCACCTACCTTCCGGTGAACCGTCGGCTCAACTGGCGTCGGAGCCGGATTGAGGTCGGCATCAGGCTGCTGTCGCTCATCCAGCCCATCCCGCCCATGGAGAGCCGGACGGTGGAGCCCCGCGAGTGGGAGGAGGGGTGGAAGGCCTTCTACACGCTCCTCCGCGTGGGCCGACGTCTGGTGGTCTGTCCCTCGTGGACGGAGTACGCCGCGAAGGAGGGCGAGGTGGTCGTCCGGCTGGACCCCGGCATGGCCTTCGGCACGGGGCACCATCCGACGACGCGGCTGTGCCTGTCGGAGCTGGAGCGCCGCATTCGGCCTGGGGCGAAGGTGCTCGACCTCGGCACGGGGTCAGGCATCCTCGCGATTGCCGCCGCCCGGCTGGGCGCCGGAAGCGTCCTGGGCCTGGACCGGGAGGCGACGGCGTGCACGGTCGCTCGCAGGAACGTCCGCGAGAACGGAGCGCCGCGCCGCGTGCGGATCGTGCGGGGGAGCATCCCCCGGCCGGGCGTGTCGGGGTACGACCTCGTCCTCGCGAACATCTCGGCCAAGGTCCTGACCGAGCTTGCAACGCCGCTGGCCGAGACCCTCGCGCCCGACGGCGTGCTGATCGCCTCCGGCGTGCTGGAGGAGCAGAGCGCGTCGGTGTCGGAGGCGTTTCGGGGAGCGGGGCTTCGGGTCGACGACGTGCGGGCGATGGAGGACTGGGCCGTGATCGTGGCGTCGCCATCGCTCTAGCGGGCGTGGTCCGTGGTTCGACAGGCTCACCACGAACGGTCTGCGCGCGTAGGGGCGGTTCGCGAACTGCCCCTACATCCAGCAGCGTTAGAGTCCGGCTGCGGCATTCCCACTCACTCTGAGTCTTGTCGACGGGGCTACTCCGGCGTCAGGACGAGCGGCGACGCCGCGCCTTGCGCTCCGTTCGGAGCTCCAGGCGGATGTGGTTGCCGAGGAAGCCGAACTCGCGCCGCAACGTATTCTCCAGGAATCGCATGTAGGAGAAGTGGATGAGCGCGGGGTTATTGACATAAACCGAGAATGCGGGAGGGTGCGTGCCCGATTGGGCGATGCGAAAGACGCGCATCGCCCGGGAACCGACGGTCGGCGGGGGGTGCGCGGCAACTGCGTCGAGCAGCACCCGGTCCAGGTCGTGCTGGGACACCACCTTCCCCCGCTGGTCGAACACGGCCAGGGCCGTCTCGAGGAGGTCGTCGGTCCCCTCGCCGGTCACCGCCGAGGTGAAGCGGACCGGCGCGTAGGGAGCCCATCGGAGGCGGGTCCGCACGTGCTGGAGGACCTCGGGCTGGTCCAAGCCGCCTTCCTGCGCCAAGTCCCACTTGCTCACCGCGACCACAAGGCCTCGGAAGGCGTCGGTCACGGCGCCGGCGACGTGCAGATCCTGGGCGGTGACCGGCTCCGACGCGTCCGTCAGGAGGACGGCGACGTCGCAGCGCTGGATGGCCTGGAAGACGCGCAGCGCGCTGTAGCGCTCGATGCCGGGCTGGATGTGGCCGCGGCGGCGCAGGCCGGCGGTGTCGATGAGGACCATGGGCCGGTCGCGGTAGGCGAAGGAGGTGTCGACGGCGTCCCGGGTTGTCCCAGGCGTGGGCGAGACGATGGAGCGCTCCGAGCCCAGGATGGCGTTGAGGAGGCTGGACTTGCCGACGTTGGGCCTTCCGACTAGCGCCAGCCGCAGCACGCCCTCGGTCTCCTCTTCCGGCTCCGTGGGCGGAAGAAGGCCGGCGATGCGCTCCAGCATGCCGCCGGTGCCCCGGTTGTGGAGCGCGCTGATGGGCAGTGGTCTGCCCAGCCCCAGGCGATAGAACTCGGCCACGTTCATCCCTCGACGGTCGTTGTCGGACTTGTTGACGGCGAGGATGACGGGCTTGTCCTGCCGGCGGAGGAGGTCTGCGACCTCGGCGTCGACGGGGTGGAGGCCGGTGGCGGCGTCGGTGAGGAAGAGCAGGAGGTCGGCGTCCGCCATGGCCACCTGCACCTGGTCGCGGACCTTGGTCTCCAGCTCGTCGGCGCCGTCGAGGAGGAGACCGCCGGTGTCGACGAGGAGGAAGGGCGTGTCGCCTCGAACGACCTGGGCGGCCAGGCGGTCGCGGGTGGTGCCGGGCGTGTCGTGGACGACGGAGAGACGTTGGCCCACCAGGCGGTTGAAGAGCGTGGACTTGCCCACGTTGGGCCGCCCGACGATGGCGACGGTGGGGACCGGCGCACGCGGCCGCGTCGTGGGTTGGGGCGAGGCCTCCGGCTCAGCCAAGGAGGGCCTCCAGCACGGCCTTCAGCGTGTGCAGCCGGTTCTCCGCCTGCTGGTACGCCACCGACTGGGGATGCTCCAGGAAGCCCTCAGGGACCTCCTCGCCGTAGTGGACGGGCATGTCGTGCATGAAGACGGCGTCCGGGCGGGCCATGGCCAGCAGGTTGGCGTTGACCTGGTAGCCGGCGAAGGCCTGCCGGCGAACGTCGGCCTCTGCCTCGTCGCCCATGCTGGTCCAGACGTCGGTGTACACGACGTGGGCGCCGCCGACGGCCTCCACCGGGTCGCGGAGCAGCTCCAGGCCGCCGCCCGTCTCCCGGGCGATGGATGCGGCACGGTCGGCGACGGCCTGCGGCAGCTCGTAGCCCTCCGGCGATGCGATGCGCAGCGTCGCTCCCACGCTCGTCGCCCCGAGCGCGAGGCTGGCGGCGACGTTGTTGCCGTCGCCGATGAAGGCGATGGTGGTGGCGGCCAGGTCGCCGTGGCACTCCTGGATGGTCATGAGGTCGGCCAGGGCCTGGGTGGGGTGCTCGTGGTCGGAGAGGGCGTTGATGACGGGGACGGACGCGTAGCGGGCCAACTCCTCCAGGCCGCTGTGGGCGCCGGTGCGACAGGCAATGCCGCCGTCCGGCACCCACCGTGACAGCGACCGGGCGACGTCGGCGATGGTCTCCCGGACGCCCAGGCCGACCTCCGCCTGCTGCAGCGTCGTCGAGTGGCCGCCGAGGTGGGCCATCGCGACTTCAAGGCAGACGCGGGTGCGCAGGGACGGCCGCTCGAAGAGGAGCACGAGCGTCTTTCCCGTGAGGAGAGCCGGCGGAGCGCCGGCCTTGAGCTCGCGTGCGCGGACGACCAGATCGCTGACCTCCTGCGGCGAGAGGTCGGCCATCGAGAGCAGGTCGTCGCTCCGCAGCGTCACTTTCATAGCTGACGAGTATAGCACGGTCGTTCAGGGCAGTCCCACGGCGTGCGGGCCTGCAGGCTTGGACGCCCATGCGCCGCTCCCGATCAGCGGGACGAAGCGGCACGGTCCGAGGCGACGAAACGAGAAGGCGGCGTCCGTGCGGTCGACGCGCAAGAGGTCCTGCTCCTCCCTGGAACCCACGGGGATGACGAGGCGTCCGCGCGGAGCGAGCTGTCGCAGCAGCGGGCCGGGGACCTTGGGCGCCCCCGCGGTCACGAGGATTGCGTCGTATGGCCCGTCGTTGGGCCGGCCCAGCGCGTCGCCTGCAGGGTGCACCGCTATGCGGTCGCCGTAGCCCAGGGCCTCCAGCACGGCGCGGGCGCGCTCGGCCAGCGGATGTATGCGCTCGACGGTGACCACCTGCCCGGCGAGCTCGGCCAGGACTGCGGCCTGGTAGCCGCTGCCCGTGCCGACCTCCAGGACCGTGTCGGACCTATGCAGGTCCAGTGCCGCCGTCATCACGGCCACGATGTAGGGCTGGGAGACCGTCTGGTCGTGGCCGATGGCGAGAGGGACGTCCTCGTAGGCCATATGCCGGCTTATCGGAGGGACGAAGGCCGTGCGAGGGACGCGTTCCATGGCCCGGAGCACGCGCTCGTCGCCGATCTCCCGGCGCAGCCGCGACATCAGCCGTCGGCGTGCCTGGCGGACCTCCGGTCGGGTCTCCCAGCCACCCATGATGCTCCTTGCGGCACTATACCACCGGGGGTGGAGGGCCGCGCTCGAAAGTGTCGGCGGGGGCGCGATGATTTGTGTTGACTTTCACGATGGTTCGTGCTAGCTTAGGTTCCTGCCTATCGCCTCCGCATATTCAAGAGATTTCTATAGAATTTGTTGCGCGTCCTGAGGAGGGTGCCGTCACTACGGAGCGCTGGATCTCCCTGGGCCAGGCCGGCACGCTCCTGGGCGTCAACAGCTCCACGCTGCGCCTCTGGGCCGATCGGGGCGTCGTCCGCAGCTTTCGCACGGTGGGGGGCCACCGACGCTTTCTGCGAGAGGACCTGCTGGCCTTTCAGCAGCGGGCCGGCAGCCCTGCTCGGACGGTCTTTGCACCATCCCTGGGCACGCGGACGCTGCGACGCATCCGCCGCGGGCTCCACGGGGAGCGCACTGCCATGCCGCCCTGGTATGGCGGCCTGGACGAGGCGACCCGAGGGCGGCTGCGGATTTTCGGCCGCAGGCTCCTGGACGTGACCACGTCCTACCTCGCGGAGCGGCGCCATCGCGCCGGCCTGCTCGACGAGGTGCGCACCATCGGCGACGTCTACGGCGCGGAGATGGCCCGCCGCGGACTGCACCTCCGGGACCTGCTGGAGGCATTCTTCTTCTTCCGGGACTCACTGCTGGCTGCGGTCCGGGAGAGTACGGTTGGGGGGCCCGGCGCCCGGTCCGACCAAGACCGTGCGGTCCAGGCTGCGGAGGCGGTGGCCGACGTACTGCTGCTGTCGATGGCGGACGCGTTCGAGAGAGACCGTGCTATCGACCGAGAGCGAGCACCGGCATGAGGCCGACCGTCGTGGGCATCAGCTACCGGACTGCGCCGGTGGAGGCCAGGGAGCAGGTCGCCCTTGCCGACGAGGCGCTGCGCCTCGCGCATCGGCGGCTGGCGGAGCAGACGGGCCAGGCCGTGATCCTGTCGACGTGCAATCGCACCGAGTTCTACACGCTGACCGATTCGCCCGATGAGGCCCGGGAGGCCGTGGCCCAGCTCCTGCGAGACGATGCGGGGGTGGACTACGAGGCCCTGGCGTCCTACTTCTACGCGCACCACGATGAGGATGCGGCACGCCACCTGTTCCGGGTCGCCTGCAGCCTCGACTCCATGATCATCGGTGAGTCGGAGGTGCTGCGGCAGGTGCGGGAGGCCTTCGCTGCGGCGACGGAGGCGGGCACGGTGCGGGCGCCGCTGACGCGCCTCTTCCACCAGGCGCTGCGTGTGGGCAAGCGAGCCCGGACAGAGACGGAGATCGGCCGCAATGCGCTCTCGGTGAGCCACGCCTGCGTCGAGCTCGCCCGCCGCACCGTCGGCGACCTGCGAGACCTGCGTGCGCTGGTGGTGGGCACGGGCGAGGCCGGAAAGCTGGCAGCGAGGGCCCTCCACCGAGCGGGCGTCGGTCGGCTGACGGTGACCAACCGCAGCCCGGGTCCGGCGGAAGAGCTGGCGGCCCTGCTGGGGGGAGAGGTAGCCCCGCTGGAGCGGCTGTCGTCGACCCTGACGGAGGCCGACATCGTCGTGAGCTGCACCGGTGCGCCCACCTACGTGCTCAACCAGGACCAGGTGGCCGAGGCGATGCGCGAGCGCGCCGGGCGGCCGCTCTTTCTGCTCGACATCGCCGTGCCGCGGGACGTTGCGCCGGAGGTCGCCTCCGTGCCCGGAGTGCGGCTGGCGGACATCGACGACCTGGAGGTCCTGGCGCGCTCCAACCGCGAGAAGCGCGAGATGGAGGCCGGCCGGGTGGAGACCATCGTCGAGGAGGAGGTGGGCCGGTTCCGCGAGTGGTGGGACGTCCAGGACGCCCTGCCCACCGTCGCTGCGCTGGAGCGGGAGGCGGAGAACCTGCGCCGCCAGGAGACGGTGCGAGCGCTGCGACGCCTTCGGCACCTGTCGCCGGAGGACCAGGCAGCGGTGGAGGCCATGAGCCGGGCGCTGGTGCGCAAGCTGTTCCACAAGCCCTTCACCACGCTCAAGAGCCAGCGCAACCCGCTGCATCGGGAGGCTCTGGAGGAGCTCTTTGGCCTGAACGGGGACGCGGGGTCGTGACGGCCCGGCGCCCCGTGGTCATCGGCACCCGCGGCAGCCCGCTGGCACGCATCCAGGCGGAGGAGGTCGCGGCGGCCCTGCGCGGGCAGCACCCGGAGCGGGAGGTCCGCCTGCACATTGTCCAGAGCCGCGGCGACCGTGACCGGGAGGCCTCGCTTGTCGACATGGGCCTGGGCGTTTTCACCGGCGAGCTGGAGGCTGCGCTGCAGGCCGGCGACGTGGACGCGGCGGTGCACAGTCTCAAGGACCTGCCCACGGAACTCCCGGAAGGTCTGACCATCGCCGCCGTGCCGCCGCGCCAGGACTCTCGCGACGTGCTGGTCAGTCGCGACGGCTCGGCGCTCGACGGCCTCGCACCTCGCGCTTCCGTGGGCACGAGTAGCCCGCGTCGGGCCGCGTTGGTGCTGGCCCTGCGGCCCGATCTGGAACTGCTGCCCATCCGCGGCAACGTGGAGACGCGCCTCAGGAAGGCGCTGGACGGCGACTACGACGCCGTCGTGCTGGCCGCCGCGGGTCTGCGACGCCTCGGCCTGGAGAGCCATGCCGCCGAGGTCTTCGATCCTGCGGTGTTCGTCCCCGCGCCGGGGCAAGGCGCCCTGGCCGTGGAGGTCCGCGCCGACGACCGCGAGATGGTGGAGCTCGTGAGCCCGCTGTCCCACGCCCCCACCGCCGCGGCCGTGGCCGCCGAGCGGGCGTTCCTCCGCGCGCTGGGCGGAGGGTGCCGGGTGCCCGTGGGGGCGTACGGGCGCGTCGAGGGCGAGACCGTTCTGCTCACCGGCCTCGTCGTCTCGGACGACGGCAGCCGGGTGTACCGGACGACGCTGGATGGGCGCACGAGCGACCCGGACGAGGTTGGGCGCCGGCTGGCCCGCGAGGTGCTGGCCATGGGCGCGTCGGCGCTGGTGGCAGGGGAGGCGTAGTGGCCGGTCGAGGCCCCCTGGAAGGCGTGAGGGTGATGGTGACCCGGCCGCGCGCCCAGGCGGCGGGGCTCTGCGGCTTGCTGGCCCAGGAAGGAGCGATACCCGTCGAGGTTCCCGCCGTCGCCATCGAGCCGCTGCCGGACCTCGAAGCCCTGGACGCGGCGCTGGGCCGGCTCGGCGACTACCAGTGGCTGGTGTTCACCAGCGCGAACGCCGTGGGAGCGGTGCTGGGCCGGGTGAGCGCCGACGCCTTCGCAGGCGTGCGGGTGTGCGCCATCGGCCCCGGCACGGCTGCGGCGCTGGAGGCGCAGGGCCTGCACCCGGCCTACGTGCCTGATCGGTACGTCGCCGAGGGGCTGCTCGACGGCCTGACGGCCCGCCTGGCCCCCGGCGACCGTGTGCTGCTCCCCCGAGCCGAGGGCGCTCGCGGCGTGCTGGTCGAGGGCCTGCGCTCGGCCGGCGCTGCGGTCGAGGAGGTGCCGATCTATCGTGCGGTGCCCCCGCCGAACCTCGCCGTGCGCGCTCGCTCCGCTCTTGCGAGCGGGGTGGACGCCGTGACGTTCACCAGCTCGTCGACCGTCCGCCACCTGGTGTCGGCGCTGGACGGGGGAGCGGAGGCGCTCGATGGCGTCGTCGTGGCGTGCATCGGCCCCGTGACGGCGGCCACAGCCGTCGAGGCCGGGTTGCGCGTTGACGTGGTCGCGCGGGAGTACGCCGCGCCGGGGCTGGTGACGGCCCTGCGCGAGCACTATGCTCTGGTCGGAGGTGGGCGATGATTGTGCGCACAAGGGCGGAGACCTTCGTCCGACACCGCCGTCTGCGCAGGACCGAGAGCCTGCGGGACCTGGCCCGGGAGACGCGCCTGTCGCGCCGGGACCTCGTCTACCCCATCTTCGTGACCGAGGGCCGGGAGCGCCGTCCCATCGGGCCCATGCCGGGCTGCGACCAGGTGCCGCTGACGGAGATCGGAGCCGAGGCGCGCGGGGTTGCGGCGCTGGGCGTCCCCGCCGTGCTGCTCTTCGGCATACCGACCGACAAGGACGGCGTCGGCTCCGGCGCGTATGACCCCGACGGGGTGGTCCAGGAGGCCGTGCTCGCGGTCAAGGTCGCGGCGCCGGACCTGACGGTGATCACCGACGTCTGCCTCTGCGAGTACACCGACCACGGCCACTGCGGCCTCGTGGTCGACGGTCGGGTGGACAACGATGCGACGCTGGAGCTGCTGGCCCGCACGGCCGTCTCGCACGCGGCGGCGGGGGCCGACGTCGTCGCGCCGTCTGCGATGATGGACGGCCAGGTCGGCGCGCTGCGCCGCGCGCTGGACGACGCGGGGTACGTCGAGACGCCCATCATGGCCTACGCGGCCAAGTACGCGTCGGCCTTCTACGGCCCCTTCCGTGCTGCGGCAGAGTCGGCGCCGCAGTTCGGCGACCGCAACGACTACCAGATGGACCCCGGCAACGCTCGCATGGCGCTGCGGGAGATGGAGGAGGACGTCCGGCAGGGGGCGGACATCCTGATGGTCAAGCCAGCCCTGGCCTACCTGGACGTCATCCTCCGGGCGAGGCAGCGCTTCGACCTGCCGCTGGCCGCGTACAACGTCAGCGGCGAGTACAGCATGGTCGCGGCCGCGGGGCAGGCGGGATGGATCGACCAGCGTCGCGCCACCATGGAGGTGCTGACGGCCATCAAGCGCGCCGGTGCGGACATCATCATCACCTACCACGCGCTCGACGTCGCCCGGTGGCTGGCGGAGGGCGAGTGATGACGTCGCTCAGGCTGCTTTCGTGGAACGTCAACGGCATCCGCGCCGCGCTCAAGAAGGGCTTCCTGGAGTGGATGGCGGAGGCGGCCCCGGACGTCCTGTGCCTCCAGGAGACCAAGGCTCACCCCGAGCAGCTACCGGCTGTGCTGCGGACGGTCGACGGGTACCACGCGTACTTCGCCTCCGCCGAGCGCAAGGGCTACAGCGGCGTCGCCATCTACTCGAAGAGCGAGCCGCGGTCAGTGGAGGCGGGCTTCGGCGTCGCCGAGTTCGACAGCGAGGGGCGGACGCTGGTAGCCGACTACGGCGACTTCCTCCTCTACGCCGTCTACTTCCCCAACGGCAAAAGCTCGCAGGAGCGGCTCGACTACAAGATGCGCTTCTACGACGCGTTCCTGGAGCACGTCGACGCGCAGACGGCGGCGGGTCGCAACGTCGTCATCTGCGGCGACGTCAACACGGCGCACAGGGCCATCGACCTGGCGCGGCCAAAGCCGAACGAGAAGATCTCCGGCTTCCTGCCCATGGAGCGGGAGTGGATTGACAAGCTGCTGGCCCATGGCTACCGTGACACCTTCCGCATGTTCGACGACGGGCCGCACAACTACACCTACTGGGACCAGACCAGCCGGGCGCGGGACCGGAACGTGGGGTGGCGCATCGACTACTTCTACGTCAGCAGCGCGCTGGCGGACCGGGTGAAGGATGCGTTCATCCTGCCGGAGGTCATGGGCTCCGACCATTGCCCCGTGGGCATCGACCTCGAGGTGGGCGGCTAGCCATGCCGCGCGTTCGCCTGCTCCACCTGCGGCCCGCGGAGGCGGAACAACGCATCGGGGCGCTGCGGGCGCTGGGGTACGACGTGCTCTTCGACCCGCTGGACACCCGCGACGCGCTCAAGAAGGTGTGGGCCGCGCCGCCCGACGCCTACGTGTTCGACATCACGCGTGTGCCATCGCACATGCGGGAGCTTGCCATCGCCCTGCGGGAGCGGAAGTCGACGCGCTGCGTGCCGATGGTCTTCGCCGGCGGCGACCCCGCGAAGGTGGCCCGGCTGCAAGAGACGCTGCCCGACGCCGCCTACGCCGCGTGGGAGGACGTGGGCGGCGCGCTGGCCGACGCCATCGCACACCCGCCGGAGTCGCCGGTCGTGCCGGAGTCGCAGTTCGCGGGCTACTCGGGCACGCCATTGCCGAAGAAGCTGGGCGTGAAGCCGGGGATGACGGTTGCCTTGCTGGGCGCGCCGGAGACCTTCGCCGAGACCCTGGGCCCGCTGCCGGAGGGTGCGTCGTTGGCCTGGGACGGCGCCGGGCCCAGCCCGCTGGTCGTCTGGTTCGTCCGATCGCGTGCAGAGCTGGTGGAGGGTCTGCCGCGTGCCATCGACGCCGTCGAGCCGCGCGGCGGGCTGTGGATGGCGTGGCCGAAGCGCGCGTCGGGGATGGCCACGGACCTCACGCAGCAGGCGGTGCGGGAGGCCGGGCTCGCGGCGGGGCTTGTCGACTACAAGGTCGCGGCCATCGACGGCACGTGGAGCGGGCTGCTCTTCACCCGCCGGAGGCGGCCGTGACGGCTGCAATGCCTATACCAGTACGCCGGAGGACACCATCGCCATGAGCAACAACCTCTCCCAGCGTCTGTTCGAGGAGGCCCGCAAGGTCATGCCCGGCGGCGTCAACAGCCCCGTGCGCTCCTTCCGCGGCGTCGGCGGCACGCCCCTCACCGTCGCGCGGGGCCGCGGCGCGCGCATCTGGGACGCCGACGGGGCCGAGTACATCGACTACCTGGGCTCGTGGGGGCCGCTGGTCCTGGGCCACGCGCATCCGTCGGTGGTGATGGCCGTGCGGGAGACCGCGGCCAAGGGCACCAGCTTCGGCGCGCCAACGCCCGGCGAGGTCGACTTGGCCCGTCTGGTCACCGCCGCGTACCCCTCGATGGAGCTCCTGCGGCTGGTGAACTCCGGCACCGAGGCGAACATGAGCGCGCTTCGGGTGGCGCGGGGCTACACCGGGCGAAACAAGGTGGTCAAGTTCGCGGGCGCATACCACGGCCACGCCGACGGCCTGCTGGTGAAGGCGGGCTCCGGCGGCGCGACATTCAGCGTCCCCGACAGCGCCGGCGTGCCTGCATCCTACGCCGCCGAGACGCTGCTGGCCCCCTACAACGACCTGGGGTCCGTGGAGGCGCTGTTCGAGGCGCACCCCGACGACGTGGCCTGTGTCATCGTCGAGCCGGTTGCGGGCAACATGGGCGTGGTGCCGCCGGAGGAGGGGTTCCTGCAGGGGCTGCGGGAGATCACCAGCCGCCACGGCGCGCTGCTGGTCTTCGACGAGGTGATCACCGGCTTCCGGGTCGCCTATGGCGGCGCGCAGGAGCGCTACGGCGTGACCCCCGACCTGACGTGCCTGGGGAAGATCATCGGCGGGGGTCTGCCCGTCGGCGCGTACGGGGGCCGGAGGGAGGTCATGGAGCAGGTGGCACCGCTGGGGCCCGTGTATCAGGCGGGCACGCTGTCGGGGAACCCGCTGGCGGTAGCCGCGGGTATCGCTACACTGCAGGCGCTGCAGCGTCCGGACACGTACGAGCTCCTGGAGCAGCGGGCGGCGGCCCTGGAGGAGGGGTTCGCGGAGGCGGCGCGCAGGGCCGAGATTCCGGCGACGGTGAACCGGGTGGGCTCCATGCTCACCTTCTTCTTCCACCCGGGGCCGGTGCGCACGTGGGACGACGTCGCACAGGCCGACGCCGAAGCATACAGCCGCTTCTTCCACGGTATGCTGCAGCAGGGCGTCTACCTCGCCCCCTCCGCCTTCGAGTCGGCCTTTGTGTCGCTGGCGCATACGGAGGAGGACATCGAGACGACGGTCGCGGCGGCGCATCGGGTCTTGGGAGGCGGTCGGTGAGGCGGCTTCCGGCTGTCGCAGCGCTGCTGGTGCTGACCCTCGCCGCGGCCGCGTGCAACGGCGAGGACCCGACGGCCACCTGGCGGTCGGCGGACGTGCTGCCCGGCGAGGCGCTGTCGGTGGAGGTGGAGCTGCGCAACTACGCCTTCACGCCCCGGCAGTTCGAGATACGCCAGGGGGAGACCGTCGAGTTCGTCCTGGACTCCATCGACATCCTGCACTCCTTCACCGTGGAGGAGCTGGACATCGACTGGCACCTCAACAAGAATGACGAGCTCACGGAGTCGTACACCTTCGACCGTCCCGGGACGTACCGTCTGATCTGCATCATTCCCGGCCACGAGGTCCTGGGCATGCGCGGCACCATCGTCGTCGCGCCCGCCGCGCCGTAGTCGACTCAGACGGGCGGGGCGCGAGCTGTCGAACCGGCGAATGATGCGCCTGACCTGATGCAGGGGCGCGCGGCTGCCATACCAAGCCGTCGACATAATCGACTGTGAGGAGGAGCACGCAATGGGGCGGGTCGCTGCCATCATCCTGCTGGGAGTCACCGCAGTCAGCGTGGCGTTCCACGGCATCCTCAGCCCGATCTACCCGGAGAGCATTGACGTCGGCACCATCTGGGACGTCCTCGTCGTGCTCCAGGTGGCGTCATTGGCCGTGGTGCTCTGCTATTCGTACACCCGACGGAGCAGTCTGCGGGGCGGCCCGGTCCTGTTCCTCCTGGCTGCCTTCGCCATTCTGCTGTACGTCCAGACGGTCGTTGCCTGGAACGCCCCCGACCGCAACGATGCGCCGCTCCTGGCGATGTTCTACCTGCTCAACCCGCTGATAGTCGTCCTCTCAGGACTCACGGCTGCATGCCTCTGGAGGGAAGGCAGGGAGTGAGGCTGCGGGCAGGAGGAGGCCGCAGCGTCGGGGCATGAGGCAAGAACGCTCCGCAGCCAGGAATTCCCCATCAAGCTCCAGGACTCTTGACAAAACCCGCGGCGAGCGGGCAACATACGCCCGACTGCTAAGTCTGCTCCGAGACTCCATAACGGAGGGCACGATGTCCGACGGATGGGAGATCTACCTCGGCCTGATGCGATTCGGCCACATCTTCTCCGGCATCACCTGGATAGGCCTGCTGTACTACTTCAACTTCGTCCAGGTGCCGTCCTTTGCCCAGATGGAGGCCGCCGCGCGCGGCAACGCCATCCAGTTCCTGGTCCCGAGGGCGTTGCTGTGGTTCCGCTGGGCGGCCCTGGCCACCGTGGTCTTCGGCGTGTTGTACGTGCTGGGCATGGGCCTGGGCGACCAGATCGGCACCATGAGCGGTGCGGGCGGCGTGGAGTACTTCCACTCGGCCCGGTTCAAGTCCATCGCCTTCGGCGGGACGCTGGGCATCATCATGGCCGCCAACGTCTGGTTCATCATCTGGCCCAACCAGAAGAAGATCATCGCGGCCACCACGGCCACGGCCACAGAGGGAACGCCGGCCCCGGCCGAACAGCCCGTGTGGACCCGGAAGGCGCTGATGGCGTCCCGTACCAACACCATGCTGTCCATCCCCATGCTCTTCTTCATGGTGGGCGCAATCCACCTGCCCCTCGCCCTGTGGGAGCCGTGGTAGGGGCAATTCATCCGCCCATCTTGTGCCGCCGGCAGCGAGAACGGAAAACGAAGGGGGTCTCATTATGAACCCGCTCGCATATATGGGAGGGGTCCTCACATCCGTCAAAGGGACTCTCATTGCTGGGGTTGTACTCCTCATCATTCTCCTCATCATCGTCCGCATCATCGTCGCGCTGGAGTGATCGACTCGCCCGCGGGGCGAGTCCTCCCAGCCGCTGACGTAGGGGCTTGCCGCCGCGGGAGCCCTTCGCTGCCGCCTCCGCACCTTTTCTTCAGCCCGCGCGCCATGGGTTGACGCGCGTGGCACAGGCCCGGAAGCTCGTCAGCGATGCCGTGTCCGGCGACCGTCGCGCGCTCGCGCGTCTCATCACCGCGCTGGAGGCCGGCGGGCCAGAGGCGCTCGCACTGCTGGAGGCGCTGCACCCCCACGCCGATGACGGCTACGTCATCGGCGTGACCGGGCCTCCGGGCAGCGGCAAGAGCACGCTGGTGGGGCGGCTCACGGCGCTGTACCGGGCGCAGGACCGCGAGGTGGGCGTCCTGGCGGTCGACCCCACGAGCCCGTACACGGGCGGCGCAGTCCTGGGCGACCGGGTCCGCATGCAGGCTCACTCGCTCGACCCCGGCGTGTTCGTCCGCAGCCTGGCCACCCGAGGCGCGTTGGGCGGCCTGCCGCGGGTCATCGGCAGCGCGGCGAGGGCGCTGGACGCCGCGGGGCTGAGCCCCGTCCTCGTCGAGACCGCGGGCGTGGGCCAGACGGAGCTTGCCGTCATGGATGCGGCGGACACCGTGGTCGTCGTCCTGGTGCCGGAGAGCGGCGACGCCGTGCAGATGCTCAAGGCGGGGCTGCTGGAGATCGCCGACGTCTTCGTCGTGAACAAGGCGGACCGGGAGGGCGCCGAGGCCCTGGCCGCCGACTTGGAAGCGGTCCTGGGCCTGGTGGAGACCAACGCCGACTGGCGTCCGCCCATCCTGCTAACCGAGGCTCTCCACGATCGCGGAGTCGACCGGGTGCAGCAGGCGGTCGAGGAGCACCGTGCGGCGCAGGAGCGGTCCTCGCGCCTCGCCGCACGGCGGCAGTCCCGCCGTCGCCGCGAGTTCCTCGACGCTGTCCACGACGGCCTCCTGGCGATGCTGGAGTCGCAGGCCGAGCGTGCGGAAGCGCTGGCCGACGCGTTGGGCCGCGTCGAGCGGGGAGAGACCGACCCGCTGGTGGCCGCCTCGGCCCTCCTCCGGGACGGCAGCCTGCTCGCGCCTCCGGGCAAGTAGCGTCGGGAGATGGGAGCCTTGCAGCATCCGACGTTCCTGGGCATCGACCTGACCGGGTCGGCGCGGCGGCCGTCTGCGTACGCGCTCGTCGACGCCGATGACAGCGTGCTCGACGTGGGCTTCGTGGGCGACGACGCCGACATCCTCCGGCTCGTCGAGCGCCGCAGGCCGCGCTACGTCGCCCTCGACGCGCCCTTCGGCCTGCCCCGGGGCCTGTGCTGCCTGGAGGAGAGCTGCCCATGCGCGCCGGAGTCAGGGCAGCCGGGGCGGGCCTGCGAGCGAGAGCTGGCGTCGCGCTACGGCATCCCCTGCTTCTGGACCACCAAGCGCACCATCATCAAGGCCATGGTGTACCGGGCCATCGCGCTCCGGGCAGCCCTGGAGGATCGCGGCGCGGAGGTCCTGGAAACGTACCCCTACGCGATCAAGGTGCAGCTCTTCGGCCGCCGACTGCCCAAGAAGAGCACGCAGGAGGGCACGGCCTACCTGCGCCGGCGTCTGCTCGCCCTGCTCCCCACGCTGGCGCCGTGGGTGGAGACGCTGGGCCACGATCTCTGCGACGCCGTGGTGGCAGCCTACGCAGCGGTCCTGCACCACCGCGGTCTCACGGAGGTGCTGGGCGATCCGCGGGAAGGGGCGATGGTGATACCCAGGGGCAACCCCTCTGGTGTATAATGCCCACGGTGCTCGTTGGGGAGTATGCGGGGTCCCGACCAGGACGGCATAGGGACTCCCCCAAGTTTTGAGCCCTCCTGAGGCTCGATGATGCAGCAAGGGTCGGCTGGAGACGCCCGTCTTCAGGAGTTCCATCAGCTCTGCGAAACGCTGCTGGAGCGCCGCCCGCTGATTGTGGCAAGCAATCGGGGCCCCTTGGAGTTCCGCCTCACGCCCGAAGGCCGCCTGCAGCCGCGACCGGGCAGCGGCTCCGTCGTCACGGCCCTGAGCCGGCTCATCCACCGCTACGAGTTCACGTGGGTGGCCAACGCCCTGGGCGAGGGTGACCGGCGGGCCCGGGAGCAGGCGCAGGGGGAGGCCATACGCTCGCCGCTGCAGACGCAGCAGGTCTCCGTGCGCTACGTCACGACGCCCCGGCGCGTGTACCACAAGTTCTACAACATCTTCTGCAACCCCCTCCTGTGGTTCCTCCAGCACTACATGTGGAGCCCGCCCTACACCCCCAACGTGGACGGCGTGGTCCACGACGCCTGGGCGACCGGCTATCGGCTGGTGAACGAGGCTTTCGCGGACGCCATCGTCGCGGAGGCCGCGGTCAAGGGAACGGACTCGCCGCTTGTCATCCTCCACGACTACCACCTGTACCTGGTGCCCGGCATGGTCCGCGAGCGCCTGCCCGGCGCATTCGTCTATCACTTCATCCACATCCCCTGGCCGGCGTCCCACTTCTGGCAGCTCCTCCCCGTCTCCATCCGCTCCACCATCTGCGAGAGCCTGTGCGCCGCCGACCTGATGGGCTTCCAGACCGAGGCCGACGTATACAACTTCCTGGACTGCTGCCGCCGCTTCCTCGACGACGCCGAGGTCGACTTCGCCGAGGGGACGGTCACCCTGCGGGGCCATCAGACCCGCGTGCGGGCGTTCCCCACGTCGATCGACGTCGAGGAGGTGCAGCGCATCGCCGCGTCGCCTCGCGCGGTCGAGTACGACCGACGGCTGCAGCCCCTCCGCGCCGAGCACACCATCGTGCGCGTGGACCGGGCGGAGCCGAGCAAGAACATCGTCCGGGGGTTCAGGTCGTACCAGATCTTCCTGGGGCAGCACCCCGAGCTCCACGGGAAGGTCAAATTCCTCGCCTTCCTCGTCCCGGCTCGCACGCACATCAAGCAGTACGAGCGCTACCAGTCGGAGATCGACAACCTGGTGCGGACCATCAACGCCGCCCACGCGACTCCGACGTGGCAGCCGGTCCAGGTCTTCTACGAGAACAACTACACCCAGGCCCTGGCAGGCATGCGCCTCTACGACACGCTTCTGGTGAACCCCGTGGCCGATGGCATGAACCTGGTCGCCAAGGAAGGGCCCGTGGTGAACACCAGGAACGGCGTCCTCATCCTCTCCGAGGGGACGGGAGCGTACTCGCAGCTCCGGGAGGGCGCCCTGGTCGTTGCGCCCGCGGACCTGGACGGCGGGGCGCGCGCCTTTCACCAGGCCGTGACCATGTCGGAGGAGGAACGGGCGGAGCGCACGGCGAAGCTGGTGGAGGCGGTGCAGCGGGAGGACGCGCTGGACTGGCTGCTGGTCCAGTTGCGGGAGATTTCGGGGCGGGCGTAGCTCCGGTCCGGCTCAATACCCCCGGCAGACGACGCTTAGAGAAGTAGGACTGCGGGACGCGCGCGGAAGCAGGGCTGCCGGTCAGGCGGTGGAGGCTTCTGAGGCGTACTTGGAGGGGCACTTCACGATGAGCAGGTCGGCGTGGAAGACGCCGTCCGAGCCGTAGCGTCCCTCGGCCACCACCTGCGAGTGCTCGTTGAAGAAGAGGTCCGGCACCACGCCGTTGTAGACGGCCTGCATCTGCCCCGCGCCCTCGGGGTCGAGCAGGACGAAGCTGGCCTCGGTGCTTCCGGTCTCGCGCACGAAGCTTCCCTGCAGCAGGACGCCGTTGACGCGCACGGCGCGCTCCGTGGTCGCGTCCGGGCCCTGGGCCAGCAGGTCGTCGACGGTGAGGTAGTAGACCGTCGACCCCTGGAAGGCCAGGTAGGCGAAGTAGAAGAGGGCACCCAGCAGCAGCGTTCCGCCGATGATCAGGCGCCCTCTGCTTGGGAGTCGCACCGAGCGGGCCGGTCTGTCCAGGGTCCCTTGCATGTCTCTCCGTACGGTGTTACGAGGGTCTCGTCGCATCCATTATAGCTTTGCAGCGTAGCCCCCAACAAGGCGAGCAGGCTGCGACGACGCTACGACAACGCTGAGAACGGGGCGCCCCAGAGGGCGTACCAGCGCTCCAACTCCTTCTCGATGGGGAGGATCTTCTCCACCTTCGACGAGAGGCTCAGCTCCGTCGAGTTGTCCCGTTGCTGCCGGCCGGGAAGCGGGACGAAGGGGTAGAACTTGCCGCGCTTGAAGACGTAGATCCACTGCACCTCCGTCCCCTGGTACGTGAAGGGGAACACGGCGGCCAGCAGCCGCCCGGCGAAGTCGTGGTCGGTGAAGCTCTGCGACGTGAGGTAGGCGGCCGTGACCAGGTCCTCGAAGTCCGCGTCCTGCAGGATGACCCAGCGGAAGCCGTAGCCGTCGTCGAGCACGCGGTAGCGGGTCCCCGCCGTCTCCTCCCCCACGGCCAGCAGGCTCTTCACCTCTGACTCCAGGTTGGTGAAGAAGCTGGACTCCATGGGGTTGAAGCAGATCCCCGCCTTGCCCGTGGTCGTGAGGCCGTGCTGCGACTCGAGGTCCACCTGGGCCGTGACCAGGGCGAAGAGGGCGTTGGTGGTGCTCTGAGGCTTCTTCTTTCCGCCGAACAGGGAGCCGAGGAAGCCCACTAGCGCTCCATCTCCTGCGCGAGCTGCCGCAGCCGTGCCACCCGCTTGTCGACCGGTGGGTGGGAGGCGAACAGGCCGGCCATCGACTCCCCCTTGAGGGAGGCGACGATGCAGAAGGCGTTGGCCGTTCCCATCTTGCGCAGGTCCTCGTTGGGGATGCGGGCGATGCTGCCGGTGATCTTCATCAGAGCGGACGCCAGGTGCGACGGCTCGCCCGTCAGCAGCGCCCCGCCGCGGTCGGCGGCGTACTCTCGATAGCGGGAGAGGGCCAGGATGAGCAGCGTCGCCAGGAAGTAGACGATGAGGGAGATCACGTAGGCCGCTAGGAAAGCCAGCGCCATGCTGCTCCCGCTACTGCGCCCCCGGCCTCCCAGGCCTCCCAGCAGCATCATCCACATCAGCATGCTGGAGAGCATCGACGCCAGGGTGGCGAAGAAGCTGGCCATGGTGATGACCTGCACGTCCCGGTTCTTGATGTGCGTCAGCTCGTGGGCCAGCACGCCCTCCAGCTCCTTGTCGTTCAGCCGTCGGACGATGCCCTGCGTGACGCAGACCACCGCGTTCTTGGGGTTGCGGCCCGTGGCGAAGGCGTTGGGGACGTCGGTGTAGGCCACGGCGACCTGGGGCTTGGGCATCTCGGCCTGCGCCACCAGCCGGTCGACCATCGCGTGCAGCTTGGGCTCCTCCTCGGAAGTCACCGTCTTGGCGCCCATGGACCGCAGCACCAGCTTGTCGGAGAAGAAGTACTGGACGCCCAGCAGCAGCGCTGCGATAACGCCGATGAAGATGAGGTCGATGCCGAGCACGAACATGGCCCCGACGAAGAAGAGGTAGACCATGGCCAGGCTGAACATGACGAAGTACATCCGGAGCTGCAGTCCCCGGTCCTTGCCGATCCCTCGCCTACGCGTAGCCATACTGCGCTCCCTTAGTTCTGGGGTCTGCTTTCATTATAGTGCATCGTCAGTGCGTGTGGCGAAGGCGGCCCAGGCTACCCCTTCCGACGCCCGGAGATGACCGCCTCCGCCTCCCGCTTCCCTCGGCGCACGTCCTGGTCGAAGCGCTCCGTTGCGCCGGGGTAGCGGGCCAGGTAGGCGCGGAGCTGGGCGTTGGTGCGGCAGAGCGTCCACGGGACGCCACTGGCGCGAAGCCGCTCCATGCGACGCTGCATGCCGTGCCGGCTTCCCCATACCGCCCATCGAAAGAGCCAGAAGGTGGAGGATAGCCTCGCGTCGTCGCCCCCCTGCAATCCGCGGCGGCCCACCCACCAGCGGCCCCAGAGCCGCCACAGCCGGCGGTAGAGCGGGATCTCGATGAAGACGGCCTCCGTCGTTCGGTTTATGGCGGCCTGGGTCCAGCGAGTGTAGGAGCCATCCATGACCCATGCGGGGTTCGCATCGAGGAACTCGTGCAGGATGGCCCTGCACTCGTCGTCGCTGCGATTGGTGGAGTACATCGGCTGGACCATGTGCCAGAAGACGTTGTCCAACTCCAGGAACGGCACGCCCAGCACTGCCGCGATCGCCCGCCCGGCCGTGGTCTTGCCGGAGCCGGTGGAGCCCAAGATGCGAAGCCGCGGGCCGTCAGGTGCGCGCGGTCGTCCTTCGGCGTCGGCAGGCTGTGTCATGCCTCTACCCCGCCTGCGATATGGAGACGACGGTGACGCCCGCCACCACGAGCACCGCGCCCAGCACGACCCGCGGGGTGAGCCGTTCCATTCGTCGTAGGAAGACCCAGGCCAGGATGATGCTGAACAGCGGGTTGGCGCCGGTCACCGGCGCGACGACGACGACCGGGGCCTGCCCCAGGGCCAGGTAGAGGAAGGTGACGCCGCCGGCGGAGGCCAGCCCGGCCAGGATTGCCCACATGTAGGCGCTGGCCTGGGTACGTTCCTGCTTCACCACGTCCTGGGCGGTCACCGCACTCAGGATGGCAAGCCCAAACAGCAACGAGAAGGCGGCGCCCACCATCGAGTGGGTCTCCAGCACGATCTGCTTGGCGACTACCTGGCTGCCGCCGTACCCCATGGCGGCGCCCAGGGCCAGCAGGTAGCCGATGATCGCTGTCTTCGAGGAGGCGCTTCTCATTGCGAGCTCACGATCAGGGCCACGCCCCCGATGATGGCGGTGGTCCCGGCGAGGAGCGGCAGGGTGAGCTGCTCGCCGGTGAAGAGCACGGCGAAGAGCGTGGCGAACAGCGGCGCCGCGCCGATGATGGGCAGCGCGCGGCTGACCCCGATCCGCTGCACGCTGGAGTAGTTGAGGAAGCGGCCCAGCAGCGACTGGAGCAGTCCCGACAGGGCAAACCAGAGAAAGATCGTGCCTGAAAGAGCCCCCACGTAGTCCCGGTAGAAGATCAGGACCAGGGACATGACCACCGCAACCCCGACGATGAGCGAGACGACGGTGCCTGTGCTGGAGCGCAGGTGCAGCAGGCTCAGCCGCGCAAAGATGGCGCCGGCCGCCCAGGCCACGGCTGCCGTCAGCGCGAAGAGAATGCCGAGCAACGTCGCCTCCAGGGTCTCAGCGTAGGACTTCCGACGCCCGTGTCAGCCGGTCGAAGTCCCGCGGCCATCATACAACAGAGGAGAGCGCCTGCTGGGGAGTGTGTCGGGGCTACTCGTAGCGCAGGGCTTCGGCGGGGTAGATGCGGGAGGCCTGGCGCGCCGGCAGGAAGGTCGTCAGGAGCGAAAAGACGTAGGCGATGGCGATGATCGCGCCGATCTGGACCCACGGCACGCTGAACCGCAGCGTCGGCGCGGTCTCCTGGACGTCCGACACGATGTTGTAGGAGATGGCAGTCCCCAGCCCCACGCCGATGGCGATGCCAAGCAGCGCCACGAAGGAGGACTCGAGGAGGAAGCTAAGCTGGATCATCACCCGCCGGTAGCCGATGGCCCGCAGTACGCCGATCTGCTGGCGCCGCTCCACCACCGCTCGCAGGCTGATGACGCCCAGCGCCGCCACGCCCACCATGAGGCCCAGGGCCATGTAGCCGGTGAAGATGCGGTTGAAGGACCTGTTGGCCGCGGCGTTCTGCTCGATCTGCTCCGCGAGCACGATCGCCTCCATGCCGTTCTGTTGGAACGCGGTCTCCAGCTCCCTGGCCACTGCCGACTGGTCCACGCCGTCGGCCATGCGGAAGCGGTAGGTGGTCAGCGGAATCGGGAACGGCACCGCCTCGTCGATCCGCGCCTTCGGCACGAGCATGCCCACGCCCAACTCGCCGAAGGAGTCCGTGAGCTGGTCCAGCACGCCGATGACCGTCAGCGAGGCCGTCACCTCCGTGCGGGGCTCCCGGATCTCGATGGAGATGGGGGACATCTCCTCGTCCTCGTAGAAGAGGCCGTCCAGCCTGAAGGATATCTGGCCTCCTTCGAACCCCCCGCCCTCGCGGGGCACGATGATCGCGTCCACCACGACGAGGGAAGGGTCCTCCTGCATCGCCTGCCACACATCCTGCTCCGTGGGTCCGTAGCCGTCGGCGATCAGCTTGAGCTGGTAGCCGCTCTCGGCCAGGAAGTCGGTGTCAACGGCCCGAACGACGTAGCCCTCCCAGAGCTGTTCCTCGGCGTTCGCCTGCCGCACCTGTACCGGGACGGTGGTGTACCCGCCGATGGCGGCGAAGTCCTCGCTTCGCAGGTCCGGGCTGTCGGCGATGGCCTGCCGGATGTCGACGATGGGCGTGGTGAAGTTGACGTCGCCCTGGATGTCCCAGCCGCCCGTGACCTCCTCCTGGTCCACGTTCGAGACGTCGAACACCTTGGTGAGGATGGACATGACGATGAGGGTGAAGATGACCAGCGCGAACATGGCCAGCGTGAGGCCGGTGCGGAACTTGGAGCTCATGGGGTAGGCCACGGCCGTCACGAGAACGGGGCGGAGCTGCCCGAAGCGCCCCGCTGCGAAGGTCAGTGCCCGCAGCAGCAGGTCCGAGTTGTACATCACCGTCCAGACCGCCGCCGCGACCACGGCGATGCCCGAGACGAAGAACATCTCGAAGTTGGAGTCAAGCTCGCCGGTCAGGTTCTCCAGCGAGTCGAAGGGCAGCAGCCAGAAGAGCAGCAACACCACGCCCATGAAGGTGTAGGCGATACGGTCCCGGACCTCCGCGCGCATGTCGCGCCGCTTCAGCAGCGTCCGAATCATCAGGCCTACGCCGACGACCGCCAGAGACACGCCGATGGTGAACGGCGCCGCCTGGTTCACCTCGACGCCCTGCCAGGCCACCACCGCGCCCAGCAGGAAGGCCAGCCACCCGGAGGTGAAGGGTCGCCACAGCGCCTGGCTGATGCTGGAGTAGAAGACTCCCGGGATGGACACGATGGCCCCGAGCATCTGCAGCAGGTGGCCCGCGGCTTGGACCAGGCGGAGGTGCGCCAGAGCCCGGAGCGTCCGGACACCCAGGACGAACGGCCTGCCCAGGGCTCGGAGCGGGGCGGTCAGCAGGTCGCGCCAGCTTCGGGTGGTGATCGAGATGGGTGTGGGCGTGTCCCGAATCGCCGCAACGATGTTCAGGCGGCTCACGCGGTAGGCGGAGACCGCAACGGTGGCGAAGGTGATGGCGATGCCGAGGCAGTAGGCCACGACGATGCTGCGCGGCTCGAAGTGCTGCGTGAATGAGAAGTCCGCCTCGGCGACCCCGATGGCCTGGTTGACCAGCGTGATGATGAGCGTGCTCACGGCCAGGCCGATGGCAACCCCAATGGCCGCTGCCACGACGGAGTACGTGGTCCCCTCGAAGAGGAACATCTGGACCAGGTGCCGCCGCTTGGCGCCCACCGCTCGGGCCATGCCCATCTCCGACCGCCGGGCCGCGGCCAGCATGACGAAGATGAGGAAGATGAGCAGCACGCCCACCATGATCGAGAAGAGGCCCAGGGTGATGAAGAAGGTGGTGACGAAGCTGCTGATGAGCTCCGCGGCCTCCAGGATATCTCGCTTGATGTCCAGCACCCGGAACTCCGCCAGGCCGGCGAAGAGCGTGTCGGCCTCGCGCTGCGTCTCCTGCAACCCCTCCTCGCCCAGCGCGGCCAGCACGCCGTCGGACACCTCGGAGTCGGCCAGGAGGCTGACCAGCCGGTCGCTGGTCTCGCCCCTGCCCAGCTCCGTGCGAAGCTCCTGCCACTCCTCCAGAGCGCCGGCCTCCAGCGTCTCGTCCCTCGCCGCGAGGGCCGCGAGCGCCTCCTCCTGGGAGAGCAGGGCCTGGATGCTGGAGGCCACGGCCCGGTCGGCGAAGAAGACGCGCAGCCGCTCGGTGACCTCCTCGCTGAGGTCGATGCCGGAGACGATGCCGCCGCGGTTGGAGACGACGATCGAGTTGATCTCGCCCGGTCGCTCGAAGAGCTCCTGCGCCCGTTCCAGCGGCAGCACGAGGGTCGGGTCGCGTCCGGCGAGGCCGCCCCTCTCCAGGACCCCGGCCACGGTGACGGTGATGGGCTCGTCGGAGCGGAACAGCTGGACCTGGTCGCCCACTGCCGCCTCCAACTCTTCGGCGGCTGGATCGTTCAGGTACGCTTCGCCGTCGCCCAGCGCCTCCAGCCGCGCGACCTCGCCGGAGGTCAGGGCCAGCGCGCCCAGGCTGTCGACGGTCGCAAGGTCCACGCCCACCACCCGCAGGTCGCCCTCGCTGCGATCGGTCCTGGGGTTGACGGCGGGCAGGTTCTGTCCGATTCCCGGAGAGATCCCGTCGACGGCGTCGAAGCCGGCCAGCTCCGCCCGCAGCTCATCGTAGCGGGCCGTGGAGAAGTAGGGGTTGAAGCCAAAGCCGTCCTCGGAGGTCGCCCGGTTCGACAGCACGATCTCATCGATGGGCCCCAGGGACTCCACCGCTTCCGTGCGGATGGAGTGGTTGATGGTGTCGCCAATGCCGAACGCGGTCGCCATGATGATGGAGCTGAGCATGATGCCGACGATGATGAGGGCGGTCTGGCCGGGCCGTCGCGGGATGTTGCGCAGGCCCAGCTTCACCATGACGGGGTTGCGCCATGCGAGCACCGCCACCACGCCCAGGGCGCTCCCGGTCAAGGCCAGGAGCACCCACATGAGGGTGGTCATGGAGACGCCGAAAAGCTCTTCCACAGGCTGCTCCGCGACTTCTGGCTGTGCTTCCTAGAGGAGCGCGGCTCCCGCCGGCTGGCCGCCGTTCTCGATGCGGCCGTCGCGCATCCGCACGATGCGATGGGCCTGCTCGCCCACCTCGCGGGAGTGCGTGACGAGGACGAAGGTCTGATTGTTGCTCTTGTTGAGCTCCAGCATGAGGCTCATGATCTCGTCGGCGGTCTCCGAGTCCAGGTCGCCGGTAGGCTCGTCGCCCCAGATGATGGCGGGGTTGTTCACCAGGGCCCGAGCGATGGTAACGCGCTGGCGCTGGCCGCCGGACAGCTCACCCGGCAGGTGGTTGGCCCAATTCGCCAGCCCCACCTGGTCGAGGATGTCCATGGAGCGGCGGCGGGCCTCCGCCGGGCTCACTCCGGAGACCAGCAGCGGCATCTCTACGTTCTCCACGGCTCGGAGCACGGGGAGCAGGTTGTAGAGCTGGAAGACGAACCCCATGCGACGCGCTCGGTAGTCGCTGCGGTCGTTGTCCGAGAGGTCGTGCAGGACCTGCCCGTCGATGACCACCTGGCCCTGGTCGATCTCGTCGAGGCCGGAGAGGCAGTTGAGGAGCGTGGTCTTGCCGCAGCCGCTGGGGCCCATGATGGCGACGATCTCGCCGCGGCTCACGTGCAGGTCGACACCCTGGAGGGCGTGTACCTGCACGACTCCGGTGCTGTAGGTCTTCTGAAGGTCGGTGGCGGAGATGATGAGGTCGTTCATGCTTGTAGCCATACCACTATACTCCAACGGCTGCGGTGGTGAGAGGATAGCACTGCCGGTCTGGCCGCCCTAACTCGCAGCGAGAAAGATTGTAACGCAAACTATGGCTAAGGCTGGAGGCCACGGGCTGCGTCGTGTGCAGTCCCACTACCGGCCCTCGTACAGCGAGCGAAAGAGGAGCACGCCGTCCTCGCCGCCCAGGAGGGCCTCGCAGGCCCGCTCGGGGTGCGGCATCATGCCCAGCACGTTCCCCTCGCGGTTGACGATGCCGGCGATGTTGTGCAGGGAGCCGTTGGGGTTGGCCTCCGCGGTCGTCTGGCCCTGCGGGTCGCAGTAGCGGAAGACCACCTGGCCGCGCTGCTCCAGCTCCTCCAGCACCTCCGGGTCCGCGTGGTAGCGCCCTTCCCCGTGCGAGATGGGGATCGAGAGCACCTGGTCCGGGGGGCAGGCTGCGCTGAACCGCGTCCGAGGGTTCGCCACCTGCAGGGAGACCCACTCGCACCGGAACTCCAGGTGCTCGTTGCGAAGGAGGGCGCCTGGGAGGAGGCCCGCCTCGCACAGAACCTGGAAGCCGTTGCAGATGCCCATCACGTGCCCGCCGCCGGCAGCGAACCGCCGAACGGCCGCCATCACGGGCGAGAAGCGGGCGATGGCGCCGCAGCGGAGGTAGTCGCCGTAGGAGAAGCCGCCGGGAAGAACCACGCAGTCCAGCGGAGGCAGCTCTGCGTCCTTGTGCCAGACGTAGGTCACCTCCTGCTCTAGGACGGAGCCCAGAGCATGGAAGCAGTCTTGATGGCTGTACGTGCCCGGAAACACCACCACGCCGAATCGCACGTCTTCTCCTTACGCTCAGCCGTTGGGAAGGGACTCCAGCAGCTCCGAGACCACGGTGTTGACCAGGGCGCCGTCGGCCTGCCCCCGAAGCTGGGGCATCAGGCGGCCCATGACCTTGCCCCGGTCGCCGGTGCCGGTTGCGCCGACCTCACGGATGGTCTGGAGCGCCAGCTCTGCGATCTCCTCACGGCTCTTCTGCGCTGGCAGGTAGGCTTCGAGGACTGCCAGCTCCGCCGTCTCCTTCTCGACAAGCTCCCGGCGGCCTCCCTGCTCGAAGAGCTTGATGCTCTCCCGGCGCTTCCGAGCTTCCCGCTGCAGGACCGCAAGGGCCTCCTGCTCCTCGAGCGGTCGGCCCTGGGCTTTCTCCTCGTACTGGAGCGCGCTGAGGGTGAAGCGCAGCACGTCGCGTTCGAGGGTGGCGCGGGCGCGGAGGGCAGCTTTGAGGTCGCTGGTGAGGCGCTCCTGGAGGGGCATGGCGATGCGAGTCGTCAGGAGTTGCGGCGGCTCTTGCGGCGCTTGGTGGCCAGCTTCTTCTTGCGCTTGATGTACGGAGGCTCGAAGTGGGAGCGGCGGCGCACTTCCGAGAGGACTCCGTCCTGCTGCACCTTCTTGGTGAAGCGGCGCAGCATGCTCTCGAAGCTCTCGCCGTCGATCAGGCTTACCTGGGTCACGCCCACGCTCCCTTCTTGCGGTGTGCGGGAAATCAGGCGTCATTATAGGCGTGGCGCGAGAGGGGTGTCAAGGAAAATCGGGTGCGTTGACAGCGGGGGAGAGGGGGTGGCATCCTAGGAGGCGCGGGCCCAGGTGGTGGAAATGGTAGACACGCGGTCTTGAGGGGGCCGTGGGGTTCCCCCGTGTGGGTTCAAGTCCCGCCCTGGGCACCAGTCATTCTCTTGTGGCGACGTAGCCAAGTGGTTAAGGCGAGGGTCTGCAAAACCCTTATTCGGCGGTTCGATTCCGCCCGTCGCCTCCAGTTTTCCTCCTCTTCCTCCGGAGCAGTTCCCCGTCGTGCTTCATCCTCCCTCTTCCAAGACCGCTGCCGCGCCGAGGTGGCGAAAGGGTAGACGCGGCGGACTTAAAATCCGCTGTCCGCAAGGGCGTGGGGGTTCGAGTCCCTCCCTCGGCACCGCTTCCTCCCGCTCATCCTGAGCGTGTCGAAGGCCGCATCCCGTAGGGGTGGTTCGCGAACCGCCCCTACACCGACGTCGGCGTCCCGAGGTCTTCACTCGCGCCCGTAGCCCGTGGTTCGACAGGCTCACCATGAGCGGGGGAAGATGTGCTCCAGTCCTTGCGCCGCCCCCGCCCCTGTCCCAACGCACCTGGCGTGGTACACTACCGCCGTCCCGTCGCCTCCTGGGCGGGGGAGGTAGCCGCTCCGGTGGACACCCTGGAACGCAAAGAGGACAAGGCGCAGGTTCGGCCAGGCGTCCTGGGGCGCTGGAGCCCACCGTTCTACTACGGCTGGGTCATCGTCGCCGTCGTCTTCCTGGGCGAGTTCATCGGCAGCGGCGCGAGTATGATGGGGTTTCCCCTCTTCGTTCAGCCGCTCCGGGAGCACTTCAACTGGTCCCTGACCCAGGTCATCACCGCCGTCACCTTCCACAGCGTCTTCATGATGGTCTCTGCGCCCCTGATCGGGCCGCTGCTCGACCGATACGGCGGGCGACCGGTGATGGCCGCGGGGGCCGTTGTGGTCGCGGTCTCCCTGGTCCTCACGAGCCGGATCGAGGAGCTGTGGCAGCTTTGGCTCTTCTACGGCGTGCTGGCGGCAGTCGGCATCAACATGATGGGTCACCTGGCGGCCGCGGTGTCGGTCCCCAAGTGGTTCATCCGCAAGAGAGGCCGGGCCGTGGCCGCGACGACCATCGGGAATAGCAGCGGCGGCATGGTCTTCGTTCCCATCATCGGGTTCCTCATCGTGGCCGTGGGCTGGCGAGACACCTGGGTGGTCCTGGCGGCCGTTGTCCTGGTCATGCTCCCCATATCCCTAATCTTCATGCGGCGACGCCCGGAGGACGTGGGTCTGCTCCCCGATGGCGACGAGCCGGACGGGGCTCAGGACAGGGCTCGCTTCCCGAGCCGCCCGGCCGCCGTCCAGGAAGATGCGTGGACGCTCAAGGAGGCCCTGCGCACCCGGACCCTCTGGGTTCTGGTGGGGTCCATGAACCTGCTGGCCCTGGCCGCAGGCGCGCCGATTGCCCTGATCGTGCCCTTCCTGGTCGAGCAGCAGGGGATGAGCCCCGAGCAGGCGCCCTTTGTGTTCACCGCGGCCCTGCTGGGCGCCACCATCTCCCGCATCATGTGGGGCTTCCTGGCCGAGCGCCACACGCTGCGCATGTGCATGGCCATCATGTTCTTCTCCCGCGCCCTGGGGCCCATGCTGCTCATCGTCGTGCCGTACCCGTTCAACACCGTCGCCTTCGTCATCTTCTGGGGCGGCATTGGCGGCTCGTTCATCCTCTTCCAGGGCCTGGTGTGGGCCAACTACTACGGGCGGACATTCGTGGGATCGATCCAGGGCACCATGCGGCCGCTGCTGAGCATCACCCAGTTCGGCGGGCCCCTCTTCATCGCCGTACTGGTGGACATTCGGGGCACCTACGACCTGGCCTTCACACTCGCCACGGTCATGGGGCTCATAGGGGCCGCTCTGGTCCTCTTGGCGAGCCCGCCAGTCCGACCCACTGCGGTCCCGGCCAAGGCCCCTGTCCCGTCCTCCTAGGCGCCGGCGAAGGCGCTAGCCGTGTGCGGCGGCCCACTCCTGGGCCAGGTCAACGGCCCGCATGAACCGGACGCCCGGAAACTCGCGCATGTAGCGGATGAGCCGCTCCAGCATGCGCAGCCGCCCCGGCCGGCCGATGACGAAGGGGTGCATGGTCAGCACGAAGGAGCGGCCGTAGTGGTACAGCCCCTCGAAGGCCGTCGACCAGACCTCGTACACGTGCTCCGGGCTGGCCTGCACGTTGCGGCGTCCCTCCGACGGCACGTAGACGAAGTAGGGCGCATCGTCGAGCTCCCAGTGGATGGGCACCTCCACCAGCCGCCGCCCGTCGACGTCCACCATGTACGGGATGTCGTCGCCCATGAGGCTCGTGTCGTAGAGGAAGCCACGGTCCGCCAGGAGGCCCAGCGAGTGCTCGCTCAGCTCCCAGCTCGGTGAGCGGTACCCCTTGGGCGGCTCTCCGCTGATGCGCTGCAGCACCTCGATGCCGCGGTCCAGCACCTCCTCCTCCTCGCCTCGCGTGAGTGTGGCCGGAGGCTCGTGCATGTAGCCGTGGTGGGCCAGCTCGTGGCCGCGCTTGAGGATGTCCTCCATCAGCGGGACGTGGGTCTCGGCGATGTAGCCGGGAACGTAGAAGCTCGCCTTGATCCCGTACGTGTCGAGCAGGTCGAGGATGCGCGGCGCGCCCACGCTGGGGCCGTACTCCCGCATCGACATGAGGCTGGGCAGCTTGGTGGACTCCGGGTTGCGGTTTATCGACCCCGAGATCCCGTCGACGTCGAAGCTCAGCACCGCTACGCACCGCGTGTCGCCTGGCCAGATGCCGCTCATGGCTCGTCCCTCCTGCGCCTGCCGGGGTTGACTGGCGACATTGTCGCACACGGCTCTGCGACTGTCAGTGGCGTGCCTCCACGTTGACAGCCTGCGACGGCCACGGCTACCATCCCCCGAGTGTGCACGGCGCCCGCGTGCAATCCCCACGAGTCGAGGCGTCCATGAAGCCCCCGCGGAAACGAAAGCCCTTCTACTACGGATGGGTCATCGTTGCCGTCGTCGCCCTGGCGGGGTTCACCCAGAGCGCCGAGTCCTTCCCCGTGCTGGGCGTCTTCCTCAAGCCCATCACGGAAGAGTTCGAGTGGAGCCGCACCGTCTACACCGGGGCCATGACCATCGGGACGGTGCTGGGCGGCGCCATCGCGCTGGGCGTGGGCCCCTTCCTCGACCGCTTCGGCGGGCGCTGGGTGCTGGTCGCCTCCTTCGCCGTGCTGGGCGTCGTCTGGGTGCTCATGGCGGAGATCAGCACTCTGTGGCAGTTCTACGTGCTCCAGGTGCTGGCCCGGATGCTGATGATCGGCGTCGTGGGCCTGGCGATGGGCGTCATCATCCCCAAGTGGTTCGTGGCGAAACGAGGACGGGCCGTGGCGCTGGGCGGGATGGGCGCCAAGCTGGGAAACGCCGTGACGCCGCTGTACATCCAGTACTTCATCGGCCTGCGAGACTGGCGCCTCGCCGCCCTGGTGTCGGGGCTGCTGGTCTGGGTCGTCTCCCTCATCCCCACGGCCATCTTGCTGCGCCGACAGCCGGAAGACATGGGCCTGCGGCCCGACGGCGCCGACGACGACCCCTCGCCCGCGCAGCAGACCGCCTCGTCCACGGCGGCCCGGACGCGCCCGGAGGTCTCGATGTCGCTCCGGGAGGTGCTGCAGTATCCCGCGTTCTTCCTGCTGACCGCGTCCGTGATGCTCACGTCCTTCGCCCAGCCCAGCCTCAACCTGCACACCATCCCCTACCTGACGGACCAGGGAGTCGGAGCGGGGGCCGCGGCGGCAGTGCTGACGGTGTGGGCGGTATTCGGCGGTATTGGCTCCCTGTGCCTGGGCTTCCTGGTGGAGCGCTACGGCATACGCCCCATCATGGCGATCAACCAGGTGGTCATCGCTGCGGGGTTCGTGCTGCTGTTCCTTGTGGACTCGGCGACCAGCGCGCTGGTCTGGGGGGCGTACATGGGGCTGGTGCAGGGGGGCAACTTTTTCCTGCAGCCCGTCCTCTTCGCCGACTACTTTGGCCGCGAGTCGTTGGGCGCGATTCGCGGCGTGGTGTGGCTGGTGCAGATGCTGGCCCACGCGTCGGGGCCGCTGGCGGCATCGCTAGCGTACGACATCCTGGGCGACTACGTGGCGATCCTGCTGGTCTTTGGGGCGTTCACGTTCCTGGGCGGCGTGCTCATCGCCTTTGCGCAGCCCCCGGACCTGGCGGCCATACGAGCGCGGAGGGGGCCGGCGGGGACGTAGGGGTTGCTCCCGCCTAGCGTTTTGCAGGGAGTAGACGCGGCAATATTCCCGCGTAGAGGATTGATATTAGGCCGACGGACGCCCTATAATGCCCGTCAGACGTTCTGCAGGAGGTATCTGACGTGCATACGGGGAGTCCCAGTCGCAGAAGGGCCAGAGGGAGCAGGCCTCACACCAACCCCTCTGGCCCCGGCGCTCACTTTCATCTGTGCTGACGGCCTCGTCAGCCAACCCAGCCCAGATGCGAGCGAGCATCCTTAGTGTAACGTGAGCTTGGACAGAAAGGAACAGGTACAAACATGGAAACCATGCAAGACATGACAGAGTTCGACACATACCATGAGATGTTCGCTAAGGCCGCAGAGGCGGCAGTAGCTAGCATCGGACGTCCAGTGGCCGGCGTGTTCTACCGGCAGGGAGGACGCCGCTTCGTATCCGCAGGTCTCCCTGTCCCTGTGCTGATGTCACTGGCACGGAGAGACAGCGCAACGAAGAAGGGTGACCCGACTGAGGCGCGGAACCGTCCCCTCGATAACGGGCATGTCCGGGAAATCGCAAACTACCTTACGACGGAGGAAAAGTACCTGGTGCCGCCGATCATGCTCAACTCGTCGCAGCGGCTCCAGATCTTCGCCTACCGTACACCGGGAGAAGCCAAGCCGTGTGTATTCGTGCTACCGTTTGACACGAACCTATACATCACGGATGGTCAGCACCGCCTTGAGGCCTTGAGGAGGGCCGTGGAATCCCGACCGGACCTGCGCGCGGACTCGGTTGGGGTGACAATCATCGAGGAGGACGACATTGAGAAAGTGCATCAGGACTTTTTCGATGCCGCGCAGGTGAAGCCTCTAGCCCAAGCCCTGTTGGTCGAATACGATGGCCGCGAACCTGTCAACCGGTTGGCCAAGGTCGTTGCCAACCAAGCCACCATCTTTAGTGGGCGCATCGAGCGGATCGGCAGTGTTGGCAAAAACTCCTTGATGCTGTTCACGAACAACCAGGTCAAACAGGCTATCCTACAGCTTGTAGTGGGGGACTGGTCGCTCTACGGAGATGCTCTGCAGAGGCAAGCAGAAGAGGCCATAACTCCCGCTGCCAGCCTCTGGCGAGACAAGATTCTCGCCTTCTTCGAGGAGTTCACCCGTGCCAACGAGCAATGGAATGAAGTGGCCCATCGCCCGTTGTCATCGGGAATGGCGACGGATATCCCCGGCTTCAGGGAGCAATTCCTTCATTTCACAGGTGGAGGGTTGCTGGTCCTAAGTGGCGTGGGTCACACGATCCTGAATCTCGACCATCAGCCAGACGGGCAGTTGTCCCAGGAGCAGGTGCAGCGCATTCAGGAGCTAGCGCAACTGGACTGGTCGCGAGACTCTGCGCTCTGGGCTGGGAGCATCGTTGGGGCGCCTGGCAAGATCACCCCACACAAGTCAAATGTGGTCTTGGCCGTCGCTCGGACGAAAGCCAAGATCGGGCTTCCCTTGACGGCTAAGGAGACTGGGGCGATCGAACGCGCCGAGGCGCTGGCAGCCCAGCAAGAGCGGGAATCTGCTCTCACGGCGTAAGGCAGCCAGAGGTGGCACTTCTGAGGCCGGTGGTCTACAATGGCCACCGGCCTTCTGGCGTGACGGAAGGAGACAAGCCTCGGTGACCTCAGTGGTAGAGAAGCACCCGCTCCACGCGCTCTGCCCTTACTTTGCGATGTTCCCGCCCGAATTTGCGAGGGCGCACGTTGAACGCTTCGCTCAGCCTGGCGAGGTGGTCCTCGACCCTTTCAGCGGGCGCGGAACGACCTTGCTGGAGGCGTTGCTGAATGGGAGGCGTGCTCTGGCATCTGACATCAATCCCGTGGCGGCCTGTGTAACCGGGGCGAAGGCTCGCATTCCAAGCATTGACTCAGTGGTTGGCCGGCTAGACGACCTCGGCGCGGAATTCAAGACCCTTACCCTCTATGAACTTGAAGACCAGCGGAGGTCTCTCCCTCCCTTCTTCAGGAAAGCCTTTCACTTCCGAACCCTGCGAGAGATATTGTTCCTGCGCCAGCACCTAGATTGGCAGGCAGACGACGTTGACCAGTTTATCGCTGCGCTGGTGCTCGGCTCCCTCCATGGAGAAATGGACCGCTCACAGTCGTACTTCAGCAACCAAATGCCACGAACGATCAGCTTGAAGCCCGGCTATTCGGTTCGCTACTGGCGGGAGCGTAGGCTGGTCGCAAAACGAAAGCGCGTCTTCGATTTGCTCAGCCGGAGGGCAAACCTGCGTCTGAGGAAGGGGAGCCCTGGCGGCTATGCTCTGTCGGTACGAAGCGATGTGCGCTCGCTCTCAAGCAAGTTGTCGCCTTGGGAGAACACTGTCCGGCTTGTGGTTACGTCGCCCCCGTATCTAGACGTTACGAGCTTTGAGGAAGACCAGTGGCTTCGGCTTTGGTTTCTTGGCGGCCCACCTAAACCGACTCACGGCCAAGTCTCCAAGGATGACCGCCACAGCAATCCTCGGCGTTACTGGCAATTCCTAGCGGACGCATGGAAGGGAGTGGCGACCCTCCTGGCTCCAAATGCTGTGATTGTGTGCCGCATCGGCGGAAAAAGGCAGACTGTGGACTCCCTGACACGGGGGATGATGGAGTCGGTTCGGGCCGCCTTCCCTACAGCACAGCTCATTCAGCCCTTGGTCGCGACGGCGCCGCTTCGCCGACAGACCGACAACTTCCGCCCGGGCACACGAGGGATCGGAGCTGAGGTGGATTTCGTCTTTCGCATCTGACCCGGTCCGTCTCGGAAGCTGAATCAGCGGCTGCCCTCGACCTGGACCGTGACGATGTCCAGGCCGTGGAACTTCTGGTGGCGCACGGCCGAGGCGTGATGTCGCAGCAGCCGGAGCGAGAGCTGGTCGACCGTTGGTATGGGGGCTTCATCGCTCAGGTACGCCAACTGGTCCTCGACGTTCTCGTGGCGCGTGGTGGCGACGAACTCCAGCTTCACCGTCGTCCCCTGCGGCCGCGCCTCGACGATGAGACGAGGCTGCTCCGAGCTCTCGGCATCGCCGCCGTCGGCCTGCAGGCTGGCGAGCGTCTCCTCGCCGGCGGCGCGCAGCCGTGAAGTGGACGTCTCGTTCCAGCCCAGCCTGGCCGCGAGCCGGGTGAGGAAGTCGTCGATCGCGGGGAGCGAGGCCATGTCCAACGTGACCTCGAGCCGCGAACGGCGCGCGCTGGTCGCTTCGAGCAGGAAGGTCATGCCGATGGCGACGACCGCGCCTATCGTGACGCCGTTGCCGAGCAGGCCGCCCATCTCGTCGCCGAAGAGGTCTCGCATGAGGGCGTGGTTGTGCAGGCCCAGGCCCAGCGCGCTGGCGAGCGCGACCACGAGCACGTGCCTGGTGTCGAGGCCGTCGCGCAGGATGGTCTGCCAGCCGCTGACGAAGAGCATGCCCATGGCGAGCATCAGGTAGGCGCCCAGCACGGGGCCGGGGATGGTCAGCAGCACGGCTGCAAGCTTCGCGAAGAAGGCCAGCAAGACGAGGACGACCGCGATGCCGATGCCCACTCGCCGGGCGGCGACGCCGGTGAGGTTTATCAGCGAGAGGCTGAACGAGGAGTAGGACATGGGTGGCAGCGTGCCGGCGAGGCCGGCGAGCAACATGCCGATGCCGTTGACGCTGACCATGCCCTGGATCCGGCGGAAGTCGATCGCTCGCGGCCGTCGCCTGGACCCCTGCTGAATCGCCACGCCGTCGCTGATGGTCTTGATGCCGAGCACCAGGGTGAGGAATGCGAACGAAGGCAGGAGCGCCCAGAACTCCCTGCCGGGCGTCAGGTCGAGGCTCAGCGGCGGCAGCTCGGGGATGCCGAACCAGCGGGCGCTCGCGATTCGGTCTCCGTCGAGGAGCCCGAAGGCCGCGGCGGCCACGCATCCGGCCAGGATGCTGATGAACGGCCCGGCGATGCGCCAGCGTCCGGTGGCGCGCAGCGTCACGATGATCGAGACCAGCAGCGTCACCCCGGCGACCACTGGGCCGGAGACCGGCGCGGCGCCGGCGGGCAGGTCCTGAACGCTGTCGAACGCGATGGGCAGCACGCTGATGGCGATCAGCATGGTCACCGTGCCCGTGACGACCGGGGTGAAGATCCGGCGGAGGGTGGGCAGCCACCATGCGAGAGCGACCTGGATCGCGCAGCTTACGACCAGCAGGCTGGCGAAAGTCTCCGGTCCGGCCGCTGAAATCGTCGCCACCATGATTGCGATGAACAGCGCTGCGGGGCTGGTGAGCACGACGTGGCCCGCGCCGAATCGCCAGGCCTGGAACGCTTGCAGCGCCGTGACCGCCGCGCTGATGATCAGGGCCGCGAAGACGCTCCACGCGAGGTAGCTGTCCTCGAGGCCGGAGGAGCGGACGGCGACCGCCACGTTGAGCACCGTCGGCGCGAGGACGAGCGCGGCGCCCTGGAAGCCGACCACCAGCGCCGTCGACGGAGGACAGGCCTCCTCGGGCTCGAATCGGATGGGCTGGTCGGCGCTCCCGCGTGTCGACGCCATGGGCCTGTGTCTCCGCAGAGACCCTAGGCCATCCGCGGTCCGAAGAGCCTCGCGGCGTTGTCCCAGAGCACCTTGCGCTTGGCGTCGTCGGAGATGGGCTGGGCCAGGAAGCTGTCCAGCGCCTTGTCGGGGTCCGGCGCGTCGGGGTGGGGGTAGTCGGTGTTCCAGACGACGTGGTCCTCCCAGCCGAGCAGCGTGACGCCCGCCAGCGCCCCCTCGTCGCCGTCGCAGGCCACGAAGCCCTGGCGTCGGAAGTAGTCGCTGGGGCTCAGGGCGAGCAGCGGCGCGTCGAACCACATCCCCTGCCGTCGGGACGCCAGCGCGTGGTCGTCCAGTCGGGAGAGCCACCAGGGCAGCCACCCGGCGTTGCCCTCCATGAAGGCCACTCGCACCTTGGGGAACCGCTCCAGCACGCCCATGTAGATGAGGTGGCCCAGGGAGAGCATGTTCTCGTAGGGGAAGCGGCACGCGTGCTCCAGGGCCGTCTGCTGGCCGGGCACCAGGTCCCGGGGCTGGTAGCGGGCGGCGGTGTGCGGCTCACCGCTGTTGACGCCGTGGAAGGAGACGGGGAAGTCCAGCTCTTCGGCGAGGGACCAGAAGGGGTCGTAGGCCGGGTCTTCCCACGGTCGACCCTTCGATGGCTTCGGCATCATCACCGTCACTGCGCCGAGCTTGTCGACGGCGCGCCGTGACTCGTCAACCATCCCTTCGATGTCGTGCTGGCCCGGCACCTCGACCACGGGGTAGAGGCGAGAGGGGTCGGCGGCGGCGAAGTCGTGGCACCAGTTGTGCCAAGCCCTGGCCATGGCCCACAGCAGCCCCTGGTCCTTCGACTCGCACCGGCTCCAGCTCCACCCGAGCCCGCCGATGCCCGTGATCATCACCTGCTTGTCCCACCCGTAGCGGTCCATGTCCTCCAGGCGGCTCTGGGCGGTCCACTCCCGGTGGTAGGAGTCCCCGTACTTGCCCGGCATGAACTCCCGGGGGCTCGTGACCTTGCGGCCCGACGAGCTGCGACGTTGGAGGCCCGTGGCCGCGTCACGGGGCTGCGGGAACAGCTCGCAGGGGAGGATGCGGGCGTAGCGGCGGCCCCAGCCGTACTGGCCGTCGTCGACGATCTCGATGCGAGGACGCCGGTCCCAGTACTCCGGCTCGACGTAGTCGACCCAGCCCGCCAGCTCGTCCTGGATGTGTGCGTCAGCGTCGATGACTCGATAGCCGTTCTTCATGGTGGCTGCTCCTCCCGCGTGGGGTCACGGTACCGGCGGCGGTGCGGGGTGTCAAGGCTCGGAGAGTCTGGTAGTGCGGTCAGGACAAAACGACTGTCGCTGCGTCTCCGACGCGAATCGTCCCGGACTCGACGACGCGGGCGTTGAGGCCTCTCAGTCGCAGATCCCTGCCTACGGGAGAGCTAATGAACTTCAGGGCGGCTCTACCGAAGCGGGCCTCGAACTTGTGGCAGCCGGTGTGGGGCTTCGCCGAGACCTCCAGCACCGCCGATCCGATGCATAGACGCGTTCCCGGGGGCAGGTTGTCCACGCTCAGGTCCAGGTCGACGACGAGTTGGTCGCCAGCCAAGGGCCACCGCTCCTCTGCCTGCGACACGAGGTGGAGGAGCCGGGCGTTGATCACCGTGACCTGCGCTTCCGGGTTCGCCTTGCCGTCCGCGGTGAGCGGGTTCCCCCGCGCCTTCCAGTTGTCGCCGACGAGGCCCAGGCCGACGTCCAAGGCGCCCTCGTCGACGACTTCGCGCTCGTTGGTGTCGGGACGCCGCACGATCATGCGAAGGGCGCCGTGGTTCGCCGGAGAACGCCGGACGTGCTCCAGTCCCGCCTCCAACTGCTCGGCAGTCGGATGGCCCGCGAGGTCCGGCCTATTGCCCATCGCGCTCAGCACGTTCTCTCTCCCTGGACGCCGACCTTGCGAGTCACGGGGCGCCTTCCCCTTCCCCCGCCGGGAGGGGGAAGGGGAGGAGTCGCAGCCCTTCGACAAGCTCAGGGTGAGCGGGGTCTACAGGATGCGCTCTCCGTACAGCCTGACTGCGTTGTCCCAGAGGATCTTCCGCTTGGCGTCCTCGGAGATGGGCTGGTCCAGGAAGCTGTCCAGCGCCTTGTCGGGGTCCGGCGCGTCGGGGTGGGGATAGTCGGTGTTCCAGACCACATGGTCCTCCCAGCCCAGCAGCGTGACGCCGGCCAGCGACCCTTCGTCGCCGTCGCAGGCCACGAAGCCCTGGCGTCGGAAGTACTCGCTGGGGCTCAGCGGGAGCAGCGGTGCGTCGAACCACATCCCCTGTCGGCGAGACTCCAGGGCGTGGTCGTCCAGTCGGGACAGCCACCACGGCAGCCACCCGGCGTTGCCCTCCAGGAAGGAGACCCGCATCTTGGGGAACCGCTCCAGGATGCCCATGTAGACCAGGTGCGCCAGCGAGAGCATGTTCTCGTAGGGGTGGTGCAGTGCATGGTCCAGGGCCACCTGCTGGCCGGGGACCGCGCTCCTAGGCTTGTACCGCGCGCCGGCCAGCGGCTCGCCGCCAGCGACGCCGTGGAACGACACGGGGAAGCTCAGCTCCTCGGCGAGCGACCAGAAGGGGTCGTAGGCCGGGTCGTCCCAGGGGCGGCCCTTGGTGGGCGCAGGCATGTCGATGGTGACGACGTTCTGCTCCACCACGATGCGCCGCGTCTCTTCCACCAGCCCCTCGATGTCGTGCTGGATGGGCATGGTGCCCACGGGGTACAGCCGCTTGGGGTCCGCCGATGCGAAGTCGTGGCACCAGTTGTGCCACGCTCGGGCGGCCGCCCACAGCAGGTCCTGGTCTCGCCCGACCTGCTGGTGCCAGCCCAGGCCGCCAAGCCCGGTGATCATGACCTGCTTGTCCCAGCCGTACTGGTCCATGTCCTTCAGGCGGCTCTCCGCGCTCCAGTTTGCCGGGTAGGCGTCGGGGTACTTCTTGGGCATGAACTCCTTGAGCTCGGTGCGGCCCCTGCGCTTGGCGCTCGCGCCCTGCAGGTTGCTGTCCCGCACCACCGGCTGGGGGAAGAGCTCGCAGGGGAGCACCCGGGCCGTCAGCGTGCCGAAGGCCTGGTCCTCCTCCACGTACTCGATGCGCGGGCGCCGGTCCCAGAACTCCGGCTCAAAGTAGTCCACCCAGTGGGACAGGTTGTCTTGAGTGTGGGCGTCTGCATCAATGACCCTGAAACCGTTCTTCATCTCTCCCTCCTCCTGTGCCTCACATTAGCGTTGGCCGCATGGGGTGTCAAGAACGCCCTACAGGATGCGCGGTCCGTACAGCCGCACCGAGTTGTCCCAGAGGATCTTGCTCTTGGCCGAGTCCGGGATGTCCTGCTCCAGCAGGCTGTCGACGGCGACCCGCGGGTCCGGCGCGTCCGAGTGCGGGTAGTCGGTGTTCCAGACAACGTTGTCCTCCCACCCAAGGTGGACGACGGCGGGCAGCGCGCCCTCGTCGCCGTCGCACGCGGCGAAGCCCTGGCGTCGGAAGTAGTCGCTGGGGCTCATCGGCAGCAGCGGCGCGTCGAACCACATCCCCTGCCGCCGCGATTCCAGAGCGTGGTCGTCCAGGCGGCTGATCCACCACGGCAGCCAGCCCGCGTTGCCCTCCAGCAGGGAGATACGCAGCTTGGGGTAGCGCTCCAGCACGCCCATATAGATGAGGTGGCCTAGCGACAGCATGTTCTCGAAGGGGTGGTGCAGCGCATGGTCCAGGGCCACCTGCTGCCCCGGCACCATGTGGCGCGGCTTGTAGCGCGCCCCCACCTCGGGCTCGCCGCTGTGGACGCCGTGGAAGGAGATGGGGATGTCCAGGTCCTGCGCCAGCGACCAGAAGGGGTCGTAGAAAGGCTCGTGCCAGGACTGGCCCCGCGTCGCACGCGGCATGTCCACCGTCACCGACCCCAGGTCCTCGACGATGCGCCGCGTCTCGGCCACCAGCCCTTCGATGTCGTGCTGGCGGGGCATCGTGCCGACGAAGTACAGCCGCTTCGGGTCAGCGGAGCAGTAATCGTGCAGCCAGTTGTGCCAGGCGCGGCTGCAGGCCCACAGCAGGCCCTGGTCCCGGTTCTCCAGGTGGTGCCAGCCCAGGATCCCGAAGCCGGTCACCATGACCTGCTTGTCCCACCCGTACAGGTCCATGTCGTGTAGCCGGCTTTCGGGCGTCCAGTTGACGGGATAGCCGTTGGGGTACTTCTTGGGCATGAACTCCCGGATGACGGCCCTGCCCTCCCGGTGCACCCCCGCGCCCTGGAGGTTGCCCGTGCGCTTCTCCGGCTCCGGGAAGAGCTCGCACGGGAGGAGCCGGTACGAGCGCGGCGCGCGCTCTCCGTTCCCCTCTACGTACTCGATGCGGGGGCGCCGGTCCCAGTACTCGGGCTCCATGTAGTCCACCCACTGCGCCATGGCGTCCTGCGAGTGGGCGTCGGCGTCGATGACTCTGAATCCGTTGCGCATGATTGCCTCCTCTGCCTTGGTCTATCTCTGTCGAGGTCGGAAGATGCCGAAAGAGCTCGTGTAGCCGTGCAGGAAGGTGGTGCCGCCCACGGGGCCGATCTCGCCGTTGCAGAAGAAGCCGCCCAGCGGCACGCGGCCCACGTACCTGCGAAAGAGGTCCGAGTCGTGGTTGGGGACGCCGTACAGCCCCTCGCCGCGGCCCAGGCACGAGAAGAGCAGCGAGCCCCAGTCCGGCGCGCCGGGCCGGTCGCCGGCGTAGCGGGCCAGCAGCCCGTCCAGCTCCTCGCCGGAGGTGGTGGCGTCCCGCAGGTGGAACCGCACCTGCTGGCCCTCCTGCAGCATCTCGCCGATGGCCAGCGCGCCCGTGCGAGGGTCCATGCCCATGAGGTTTCGCACCAGGAAGTCGCCCAGGTCCGGCTCGTCCTGCAGCGTGTCCATGGCGATGCCCAGGAAGAGCGAGTGGCTCGCCAGCGTCTGGTCCTCTTCGCTCATGGTGTGGAACAGCGTGCGCAGGGCCTCCACGGCGGGCCGGTCGTCGAGCTCGATGAGCATGTTGTGCGCGCACCGGGTGATGCGCATGACCGGGCCCACGGGGCGGCATCCCTGCGCCACGATGGCCTCCACGGCGATGTTCCCCTGCAGCGCCACACCTATGGCCCCCGAACGGTGGACACGGTCGCCGAAGAAGAGCGCGTTGCCTCCCGGTCTCTGGGCGCCGCTGGCCAGCCCCCCGATCTTGATGCTGGCGCCGAATGCGTAGTCGAGGCCCTGCACCAGGCGCTCGGCGGGGAAGGTGAAGGGGTCTGCCAGGAGAAGGAAGTGGGGCTCACTCGCGGGGGTCGTGCTCACCAGTCTCTCCCAGGCTTGGGGGGCCGCGTCCGGGTCCGGGAGCGTTCCCTCCTCGACGTGGAAGGGGAGCAGCTCCACTCCGGGCAGCGCCGCCGCCGTCAGGGACAGGCCGGGGCGGAACTCCACCTCCTGCCCCCCGCCGATGACGCCGCCGCCCGAGCAGCCCAGCAGCACCCGCGCTCCCAGCGCCTCCCAGACCAGGGCGCCGATTCGGTCGTAGCCCTGCGCGTGGTGCGGCGACACGAAAACGGCCGCCAGGTCCGGCTTGCTGTCCCCCAGCTCGGCCCGGACCTCGGCCGCGGCCTCCTCCATCGCCTCGTCGAGGTCAGCCCGCTCCGACACGGCTGAAGCCCACTTCATCCACGCCCTCCGGGGTACTCCTGCGTCAGTCGCATGGTAGCCCTGGGCGCATGCGGTGACAACCCCTGCGTTCGTGCGCTGCCGCGAGGCCGTCCGCTATAATGGCGCCAACCACTACATCGGAGGACTCACGCCCATGGCCGCGTCCGACCGCATTCGCTACGCTCCCGTCGAGGGGGCCGACGAGCTCTTCTCCCCCGACTTCACCCGCTACCTTCTGGCCCTCCACGACGCCCATGGCTCGCGCGTCCATGCTCTGCGAGCGGCGAGAGCGGCGATGCTCGACGGCGCGCTGAGCGGCAGCCGTCCCCTCGCCCCGCTGCCCCCAAGCGAGGCGAACGGCGACTGGCATGTGCCACCTGTGCCGGAGGAGCTGCGGCTGCCGGGCATCGAGATCTCCGGGCCCGTCCACGTGACCCCCATGTTCATCAACGCGCTCAATCCCGGCCCCGACGGCACCCGCGCCGAGGGCGACCTGGACGACGACGAGGACTCGGCCGGGCACCGGCTGCAGGATACGCTGCAGGCGGCCATCAACCGGCGAGGCGCGGTGGAGCGCACCCTCACCTACACAGACACCGCCCGCAACCGCGAGTACAGCATCCGCGAGGGGGACATCCCTTTCTTCATGCACCGTGAGCGCGGCCTCCACCTAGACGAGCCCGACGTGACGGTCGACGGCGCGCCCATCTCGGCGTCGCTCCTCGGCACGGCGCTCACCCTCTTTTACGCCGGACAGGCCCAGGCCGCTCGAGGCCAGGGCGTCTACTTCTACATCCCAAAGACCGAGTCGCCCGACGAGGTGGCCTGGTATCGGGACGTCTTCGCCGCAAGCCAGGAGCTCGTACCCGGCCTGCGGGACGCCACCATTCGGGGCATCATCCTGATCGAGTCGCTGCCGGCCGTGTACGCGATGGAGGAGATGCTGCACGCGCTGGGGCCCTACGCCGCCGGGCTCAACGCCGCCCGCTGGGACCTCAAGGCCAGCATCCTGGAGTACATCATGGCCGACGCCGAACAGGTCTGGCCCGACCGCTACGGCGTCGACATCAAGACCACGGACTTCCTGGCGAACATGTTTCGCCGCCTCGTGGCCGTGTGCCATAAGCACAGCGCCGTGGCCATCGGCGGCATGGCGACGGCCCTCCCCAGCCGCGACGAAGAGGTGAACAGCGCCGCCGCCGCCACCATCCGCGCCGACAAGGAGTGGGAGGCACGACAGGGCTTCCTCCGGGGCTGGGTGGCCCACATCTACCACATGAAGGCGGCTGCAGACCCGTTCAAGGAGTGGGCCGCCTCGGGCCAGGCGCTTTCGGTGGGTACGCCAGACGACTTCCCCGTCGAGCTGCGGGCGCCCCAGGGCGTCGTCACCATGGAGGGCACGCGGCGCAACGCCCGCACCGTCCTGGAGTACGTCGAAGGGTGGCTCACCGGCAGGGGCGCCAAGGGCATCGACTCGCTCGAGGGTCAGCCCGGCGTCCATCCTGCGCTCATGGAGGACCTGGCCACGGCCCGCATCGCCGTCGCCCAGACGGCGCAGCGCATCATCCACCGAGCGAAGGCCACCGACACGGAGGAGGAGCACGACCTGGCGGGCGTGAAGGGCCTGCTGCAGAGCGAGCTGGCGGACATCCTGTCCCGCCGCGGCGACAACCCCGCCGCGGCTGAGCGCTACCGCAAGGCCTACAAGATCGCCCTGCGCTGGATCAAGAACTACACGGAGCTGGACTTCCGCTCCCTGGGCTCCTACTCGCGGGCGGACCTGGACGGGATCGCGGAAGCGCCGGAGGCGTGGTAGGGGGGAGCCGGCGAGAGGGTCTCCCACGATTCGGGCACTGGGCCCTCCCCTCCCCCGATGAGCACTCGCGCGTCTCGCGCAGAAGACGCAGCGACACGGGCAGCATGTTCGCGGACGCGCCTCATCAGGACCGCCCGCCAACGACGAGGTTGCCAAGGGTTAGGCGCTGGAACGCCGCCTCGCCGGAGTGGCGCTACAGGCCCTCGACGATCACCATGTTGAGGTTGGAGGATCGGGAGCGGATGTCGTCGAGCGCAGTGTACTCGGGCGAGGCCAGCCAGGCGTGGACCTGCTGCATGCTGCCGAACTCGAGTATGGCGAGGCGCTTGGGCGTCCAGTCGCCCAGAATGACCTCAATGGCGCCGCCACGCGCCACGAACCTGCCGCCGTGAGCCTCGATGGTGCCGGTCACTCGCTCACGGAACTGGCCGTAGAGACTCGCGTCCGTTATCTCAACGTCGATTATCACGTACGCCGACATACTTTGACGATCCTCTTTCCCCGTCTAACGCTCGCGTGACTGGCGCCGCCATTCTACCACTCCGCCCTACGCCTCGATCGGCGTGTCGTCGCGGTTGCCCCACTCGCCGAAGGAGCCGTCGTAGTTGCGGACGTTGGGGTAGCCCAGCAGGGTGAGTGCGAAGTGTCCGTGCGCCGCACGGATGCCGCCCTGTCAGTAGGTGACCACCTCTCGTTCCGGCGTTATCCCTGCGCCCTCCAGTATCGCACGCATCTCCGCCGCGGGCCGGAAGACGCGGTTGGCGTCCGTCGTCATCAGGTTCGACCATTCCAGGTGGACGGCGCCGGGGATGCGGCCCGCGCGGCGGTTGCCCCGCGTCTCCTCGCCCGTCCACTCGCCGTCCGTGCGCACGTCCCAGAACAGCGTCGACTCCGAGCCCACCCGCGCCACGGCGTCGTCCAGTGTGCACACGAGGTCGGTCTTGGGGCTGGAGTGGAACATGCCCGTGCGCGCCTCGGGTGAGGCCAGCGACACGGGCCGGCCCTCGTGGACCCAGCGGTCCCAGCCGCCGTTGAGGACGGCCACCTTGGTGTGGCCGTGGTAGTTGAGCACCCACCACACGCGGGCGGCGTACAGGCTGCGCGACGAGTCGTAGGTCACGACCAGCGTGTCGTCGCCCACACCCAGGTCCGACATCAGCGCCTCGAACCGCTCCGGCGACATGACGTGGAGGCCGTACTCGCGGCCCGCTTCCGGCGGCTCCTTCAGGTAGTGGTGCACCCCGGCGGGAATGCCGGCGGCGCCGGGGATGTGCGCTCGCTGGTACATCGGCGCGACATCGCAGTCGATGACCCGGACGCCGGGGTCGTCTAGGTGCTCCTGGAGCCACTCCGGCTCCACCAGGAGCTCCGGGTGGGCGTAGCCCTGGTCGGTGGGGTGCATGGCGGTCATGGATTCCTCCTTCGTCGATGGGTGATGGGCCGGGCCGGCCTACAGAGGCTGGCGGCCGGCGTAGCCGGTGTTCGTCGGGTGCCAGTACTCGATTCGCTCCTCGGCCAGCGTCCAGCAGAGGTAGACCTCCTGCCCGTGGCGCATGGTAGGGAAGTCCACCAGCCCGCGCACGATGTCACGCACCAGTATGCCCCGGCGCGTAATGACCTGGACCCCCTCCTCCACCTGCCGGGTGAGACGCTGGGCCGTCCGCCGGTGGTGGGCCAGCTCGTCCTCCAGCGAGGAGCCGCCGTTGGTCCGCGCGCTCCGCACCAGGGCTTCCAGCTCGCCTTGGAGAGCCATGAGCTGCTGGTAGAGAGGCGTCAGGGCCTGCAGCCGTTCCCGCAGCCAGGGCAGCAGCGCAGTGGCCTCCTCCAGGGTGAACAGGTGCGTCGCCATGCCCTCCCGTCCTCGTGGCCTTGTGCGCTCCCACTATAGGGAGGCTGGGAGGCGCTCGCAACCGGGCCGCGGTCGTGGCGTTGTTGCCATGAGTCGGTAGGATGTATCCTGTTCGACGAACGGCAGAAGGAGGCACGATGCTCTACGACTTCCACACGCACACCTTCCTCAGCGACGGCGTCCTCTCCCCGATGGAGCTGATGCGGCGGGCCGTCGCTCGCGGCTACACGGCTATCGCCGTCACCGACCACGTCGGTATCGAGGACCAGGGGCGCGTGCTGGACGTCCTCGTCCGCGAGTGCGAGGTGGCCACCCGCGAGATGGGCCTCCTGGCCATCCCAGGCGTTGAGCTGACCCACGTACCCCCGCACCTCATCGACATGGCGGCGCGCAAGGCAAAGGGGCTTGGCGCCCAGATCGTCATCGTCCACGGCGAGACCATCAAGGAGCCCGTGGCGCAGGGCACCAACCGGGCCGCGCTTGAGTGCCCGGAGGTTGACGTGCTGGCGCATCCCGGCCTCCTCACGGAGGAGGAGGGCGCGCTGGCGGCGCAGCGCGACATCTGCCTGGAGCTCTCCGCCCGGAGCGGTCACAGCCTGACCAACGGCCTGGTTGCGAGGCTGGCGGAGATCACGGGCGCAGCGCTGGTTGTCGATTCGGACGCGCACACGCCCGCCGATCTGTTGACGGAGGAGTTGGCCCGCAGCGTCGCCCGGGGGGCGGGCGTGGCCCATGAGGCGTTGGACCAGGTGCTGCTGGCGAACCCGCAGGCCCTCATCGCGCGTTTGCGCCTGGGCCTGGAGGCCCACGCTCACTGAGGGTTGCGCAAACGAAAGAATAGGGCTCGGATAGCCTCCGAGCCCTATTCGCTGAAGTCTTAGAGTAGTTCTGCCCTATGCAGGCCCGCTTTCGTGGCGAGCCCGGAGCGGGCTAGACGCTTCCCTAACCCTTGCCAATGCGGAAGATGCGGGTGTTGCAGACGGGACAGTTACCCCGGGTCGCGGGGCGTCCGTTCTTGAGGGTCACCTGCTCAGCATTCCCGATGTCTCGCTTGTCACGACATTTGAAGCAGTACGCCTGGGCCATGCCTCCCCCTTTCCTGCGCTGGGTCACGCTAGACAGTAGCCACTACGCCTCGCTTTGTCAATACCGCTCACGTTGGGAATAGGGCTGCGTCGTGCCTACACGACCTCTTCCCGCGCCAGTTCCGCCACCTCGTCGCTGCTCAGGCCCAGGTAGCGCCCCAGCACCTCGGCGGTGTGCTCTCCCAGCTCCGGCGGGTCCGACCTGATGCCTGCCGACGTCCTGGACAGCTTGAGGGGGCTGCCCACGTGCGTCCACGTGCCGACCCGTTCGTGGGGCAACGTCACAAGCATTTCGCGGTGCCGCACCTGCGGGTCCTGGGCCACCTGCGCCAGGTTGTTGACCGGCCCGCAAGGCACGCCCATCGGGAGAAGCTCGTCCAGCCACTCCTGCGTCGTGCGCTCCGCCATTGCCGCCGTGATGGCGGGCTCCAGGATGTCGATGTGCGCCGTGCGATCCGGCGCGGTCTGAAACCGCGGGTCGTCGATCCACTCGGCGTGCCCGATGGCGGCGCAGAACAGGTGCCACTGCGCCTCGCTGCCGCCGAAGATCGCCACGACGAGCCAGCCGTCGCTCGTGGGGAAGGCCTGGAACGGCGTCGCCGCCGGGTGGCGCGTCCCCAGCGGCCCCGGCGCCTCCCCCGTCGCGAACAGCCGGGCGAACGCGTTCTCCAGGATCGACACCTGGCAGTCAAGCATGCTGATGTCCAGCAGCTGCCCCTCGCCGCTCGACTCCCGCTCGCGGAGGGCGGCGCAGATCCCCACGGCGGCGAACAGCCCCGCGACGATGTCCCCGATCGACGTGCCCACGCGCACGGGGTTGCCGTCCGGCTCCCCCGTGATGCTCATCACGCCGCCCATCGCCTGCACGATGATGTCCAGCGCCGGCCTCTGAGCGTACGGCCCCGTCTGCCCGAAGCCGGATATGGCGCAGTAGACCAGCCGGGGGTTGCGCTCCCGGAGTACGGTGTAGTCCAGCCCCAGCCGCTTCATCGTGCCGGGCGTGAAGTTCTCGACGACGACGTCGGCCTTGGCTGCCATGTCCAGGAAGAGGGCCTTCCCTCGCTCGTGCGTGATGTTCAGGGAGACGCCTTTCTTGTTGCGGTTGAGGCTACCGAAGTACGCGCTCTCCTCTTCCCCGTCGAGTCGGGTGACGAAGGGGCCCGTGCCCCGCGCGCCGTCGCCGACACCCGGACGCTCGATCTTGATGACCTCGGCTCCAAGGTCGGCCAGGACCATGGTGCAGTAGGGGCCTGCGAGGATCCAACTCAGGTCCAGGATGCGAATCCCTTCCATTGGGCCGGGCATGGGCAGCCTCCTCACGCCTCAGTTGCCCGCGCATGGTAGCAGGCCCTCCCGTCCGGTGCTACCATCCAGGGTGACCGCTGCTACGGGGGGCGAACGTGCGACAGCTAGCGACGAGTCCCGCCATCCGCCAGTCCCAGGCCTACCTGCGACGCCACGGCCCCGATGCCTGGCTCATCTACGACTATCGCGGCTCGAACCCCCTCTTCCTCCAGATGACGGGGCCCGTGAGCCATCTCACCCGGCCCTGCTGGCTTCTCGTGCCGGCGCGGGGAAAGCCGCGGCTGCTGATACACAACGTCGATGCGGGCCGGTTCGCCGCGGCGGGGCTTCACGGCACGGTCTTCACCACCCAGCGCGGGATGGTCGCCGCGCTCCGCCGTCTCCTCCGAGGCAAGCGGTCCGTCGCCATGGAGTACTCGCCCAACGCGGCGCTGCCCCGCGTCTCCCTGGTCGACGCCGGCACGGTCGAGCTCGTGCGAAGCCTGGGCGTCGAGGTGGTCTCCTCCGCCGACCTCGGCCAGTACGCACTGCTGCGTTGGACGCCGGAGCAGCTCGCCTCCCATCGCTCGGCGGCGATGAAGCTGACCCAGGTCGTCCAGGAGGCGTACCGCTACATCGGTCTCAACCTCATCGCCGAGGTGACGGAGTTCGACGTCGCCGAGTTCATCCGGCGACGCTTTCGGGACCTGGGGCTGGTCGCCGACGCGGGCCCCATCGTCGGCGTCAACGGCAACGCCTCCGAGCCCCACTACGAGCCGCTGCCCGGCGGCCCTCCCATCGCCCAGGGCGACTGGGTCCTCATCGACCTCTGGGCCAAGGAGCAGAGCGAGGGCGCGATCTACGCCGACATCACCTGGACGGCCTACGTGGGGACGAAGGTGCCGGAAGGGCCTCGGCAGGCCTTTCGGGTCATCGTCGACGCCCGCGACTCCGGCCTCGACTACATCGCCAGGGCCCACGCGGCGGGGCGCACGGTCCAGGGCTGGGAGGTGGACCGCCACGTCCGCCGCTTCATCGCCCGGGCCGGCTATGGACGATGGTTCACACACCGGCTGGGCCACAGCCTGGGCCTGACCGTCCACGGCGACGCTGCCAACCTGGACGACCTGGAGACCCACGACACCCGGTCGCTGCTGCCCGGCACTGGCTTCACCATCGAACCGGGGGTCTACCTTCCCGAGTTCGGCGTGCGCTCGGAGATCAACGCCTACCTCTCGGAAAGCGGCCTGGAGGTCACCACGCCGCCCCAACGGGAGGTCGTCCTCATCGGGGAGGGGTAAGCGTACCCGGCGCCGTTGGGGCCTCGACGGGAAGCAACGTTCTGAGCGGTGTCGATGCACATCTCTCGTTGCCGCTGCGTTCTGAGTTTGACACCTGCGTAGCTGACTGGCTATACTATCGTTCGTCCTGGGGATATAGCTCAACTGGGAGAGCGCGGCGTTCGCAACGCCGAGGTTGGGGGTTCGAGCCCCCCTATCTCCACCAGTAGGGAGCCCCTGTAGCTCAGCGGATAGAGCGCCTCCGTCCTAAGGAGGGCGTCGGGGGTTCGATTCCTCCCAGGGGCGCATTTGCCGGAGGGGTGTAGCTCAGCCTGGACAGAGCGCTGGTCTCCAAAACCAGTGGTCGGGGGTTCGAATCCTCCCACCCCTGCCAGGCAGAGCCCGCCAGCCATCCGCCACAATCGCGTAGGCCCGACAGGGCCGGCATCGATGGGGATGTTTACATGCGAGCGTGGCTGTGCTGGAAACAAAACAGCGCCGACTAGCGTGGCAGAGCTTTCAGGCCGCCCACCGGGCCCAGAGGCACGGGGACCTGGTCCAGGCCGTGGCCCTCTACCGGGAGTCCCTTCGACTCTTCCCCAGCGCAGAAGCCTACACCTTCCTCGGTTGGACCTACGGTTGCCGTGGACGTCTCCTCCGAGCCATCGCCCTCTGCCGTAGGGCCATCGCCATCGACCCCAACTTCGGCAACCCCTACAACGACATCGGCGCCTACCTCATCGAGCTCGGCCGCCTGGACGAGGCCGTCCCCTGGCTGGAGCGGGCCACCCGGGCCACCCGCTACGACAGCTACTGCTTCCCGTGGATGAACCTGGGCCGCGTGCGAGAGCGACAGGGGCATTGGTTCGAGGCCATGGACTACTACAAGAAGGCGCTCAAGTGCAACCCCAACTTCCGCTTAGCCGCCAGGGCTCTGGCCCGCATCCGCGGAAGGCTCAACTAGCCCCCTCCCCACCTCACTCCCCCCACAGTGACCCACCCCACCCCAGAAGCGCCCCACCTGTCAGCCCACGACCTGCGTGCGCACCCCAAGGACGTCCTCCGGGCCATCGCCCGTGAGCTGGGCCTCGGCCTCGTGGGCGTGACCTCCGCCGCCCCCTTCCGGCGCGGCGAGCGCGTCGCCCTGGACCGGACCCGCCGCGGCCTCATGGGCGATCTGCCCTGGTACACCGAGGACCGCGTCCGACGCGGCACGCGTCCCCGCACCCTCCTCCCCGGCGCGCGGTCGGTCATCTCCGTGGCGATGGACTACCTCCCGGAGCCCATGTCGGACGACGGCGACGCGCCCCTCCCCGCCGGCCGCGGGCGAGTGGCGCGCTACGCCTGGGGCCGCGACTACCACAACGTCCTCAAGAAGCGGCTGCGGCAGCTCATGCGGCGGCTGTCGGAGCGTCTGGACCGCCCGGTGGCCTACAGGGTCTACGTCGACGACGGCCCCATGCTCGACCGCGAGGTGGCGTGGCGAGCCGGGGTCGGCTTCTTCGGCAAGAACACCAACGTCCTCACGTCCATCGGCTCGTGGGTCTTCCTCGGGCAGGTGATCACGGACCTGGACCTGCCTCCCGACCGCCCGTCGTCGAAGTCCTGCGGCGCCTGCACAGCCTGCATGCCCGCGTGCCCCACCGGGGCCATCACGGCCCCCTACGTCATCGACAGCAACCTCTGCATCGCCTACCTCACCATCGAGCACCGCGGCGCCATCCGGCGCGACCTCCGCGCCCTGATCGGCGACCGGGTCTTCGGCTGCGACATCTGCCAGGAGGTCTGCCCCGTCAACGTAACCCGCGGCGCTCCCACGGCGGAGCCCGCCTTTCGGGCCCCCGGGCGGTTCAGCACCCTCGACCTCGCGGAGGTCTTGGCCCTCGACGACGAGGGGTTCCGGCAGCGCTTCCAGGGCAGCCCCATCCGCAGGGCGACGCGAGTTGGGCTGCAGCGCAACGCCTGCGTGGTGCTGGGCAACCTGGGCGACGTCTCAGCCGTCCCCGCCCTCGAACGCGCCCTCCACGAGGACGAGGCGCTGGTGCGGGGCCACGCCGCGTGGGCCCTCGGTCGGCTGGGTGGGGAGAACGCGTCGCGTGCGTTGCGAGAGGCCGAGCAGCGGGAGACCGATCCGTGGGTGCGGGAGGAGATCGCCGCGGCGTTGGGTGCGGTCGCGGGTGGTGTAGCGGACGGCAGCGGCTAGCGGGACAGCCTAAGCTCTCGCTCCAGGTCTCTGCGGACTCTTGAGGCCCAGACCGGGCCCCTCATCAGGTCTTCGAACCCTCAGGCTACGCCGGAAGGCGACACCATGGGGCCCCACACGACAGCCCCCAGCACTCCGCCCACCAGCCGCAGCGCCTTGTGGGGTAGGGACCAAGCCATCTGCACTGCACTCACGCTCGCCACCCCCTACGTCGCATCGTAGGGTATTACGATGCAGCCGGCAACCGCGGCTCTATAATGGCGGGTACCCGCAGGTGCTCATGGCGAGGGCAGCGATGGACTACCGCAGGCTTGGCGACACCGACCTGGTCGTCTCGGAGGTGGGCTTTGCCCTCGAGGCGCTCAGCACACCCGGCCCGATGGTCGTCCCTGAGGCCCAGGCGGCGCGGCTGCTCCAGGAGAGCCGCGACCTCGGCGTGACGTTCTTCGACACCGCCGACAGGGACGGCGAGGGCTACGGCGAAGAGCTACTCGGCACGGCCCTCCACTCCCACCGCCACGACATCGTCATCGCCACCAAGGCCGGCTACGATTTCTACACCCCCATCCTTGACCCGACCCGCGACCGCCGCGACTACGACCAGAGCTTCGCGCCCGACTACCTCCGCTCCGCCTGCGAGCGCAGCCTGCGCCGCCTCCGCCGGGACTACGTCGACCTCTACCTGCTCCACCATCCCACGCCCGAGACCCTGGTCGATGACGACCTATGGGAGCTTATGGAGACCCTCGTGCGGGAAGGCAAGGTCCGCTACGTCGGCGTGGCCCTCGGCCCCGGCCCTGATGCCCTGCAGGCCGGCCTGATCGCGCTCGACAAGGGGCCTGTCAGCGCGCTCCAGCTCGACTACAACATGCTCGCCCTGAGCCCCGGCCGCGAGCTGTTCCCCGCGGCCGCAGACCGCGACGTGGGCGTGGTGGTGCGGCACCCGCACGCCGGCGGCCTCCTCGACACCTTCTCGCCGCAAACGGCGTCCCTGCATTTCCTCGCCGAGCACCACCCGGAGGCTGATCTGTACGAGCTTGCCCTGGCCTTCTGCCTCGCCCAGCCCGCCGTCGCCTCCTCGCTCCCGGAGCTCCGCGACCTGGAGCGCGTGCAGCAGGCCGTCGTCGCAGCGGACGCCGAGGCGCCGTCCGCCGAATGCCAGGACCGGCTCGCGGAGCTGCACGACGCGGAGTGCGAGGGAGAAGACAATTCCGCGGTTCCTTGATTGTTCCGCGGTTAACTGGACACTCTTGTCATTCTAGCTTTCCGAGTGTGGTGGTTTGAATACCCATGTGAACCCCTCTGTTGACAGCTGCCTGTTTTGGTAATAAAGTGAAATTACAAAACGTGGAACCCAGGGAGGTATCGGAATGCCGGTCATATGCATTGACGACGAGGCTTGGGATGCGCTGCAACGGCATGCATTAAAGATAGGGCGTGTCTTTGGTACACCGAACGAGGTGTTACGTAGTTTGCTTGGTCTGGATGATGGTCACGAACAATCTCCGGGATGGCAGCCAATGCCGCCGACAGATCCGGCTGCTTCATCCTCGAGCATTCAGCCATCTGGTAGGAACAGACCGATGCTCGCTCACGTAAGTAGCAAGAGGATTCTAGAGCACCACCCTGAGCTCCGCAGACAAGGTTGGAAGTACTATGCTCACGTGGGGGGCGCAAACTACAATTGGCCAACCGGATATCCGGCGATTCTGTTCGATCCGGATGGACATGTAGTCTTCAGATCGAAGCAGGCCATGTTGGATGCCTCTTACCACTTGGCTCAGAATCCAAACGCAAAGAGAGTGTATATTCCAGAGGGCATCAGCTCCCTGCGGGGGTACGTCAAGTGCCCCCCTGACTGCGGCCACCGACGCCTGTACGGAGACACGCCATGAAGATCTGCTCGCTGCTCCCCAGCGCTACAGAGATCGCCTGCGTCCTGGGCCTGCAGGACGACCTGGTCGCCGTCACCCACGAGTGCGACTACCCCGTCGCCGTCCTCGACAAGCCGCGCATCACCAGCAGCGCCATCGACCACACACGCAGCACCAGCGCCGAGATCCACCGCCACATCAGCGCCGCCGTCCACCGCGGCAGCAGCGTCTACAACCTGGACCGCGAGCTGCTGGAGCGGCTGTCCCCGGACCTCGTCCTCACGCAAGAGCTCTGCGACGTCTGCGCGGTCTCCTACGAGCAGGTCGAGCGCGCCGTGCGCATCGCCCGCAGCGAGTCGGCCATCGTCTCGCTGGAGCCCACGACCCTCGATGAAATCCTGGCGACGGTCCTCCACGTCGGCAGGCTCACCGACCGGGAGCCGCAGGCCGAGCGCATCGTCGCCGACCTGCGACAGCGCATCGACCGCGTCGCGGCCGCCCTCGCCGCCGTCGATGCGCGACCTCGCGTGCTGTGCATGGAGTGGCTGGACCCCGTCTTCGTCGGCGGCCATTGGGTGCCCGGCATGGTGGAGGCTGCGGGCGGCCTCGACGGCCTTGGCAGGCCCGGCAAGCCCTCCTTCGTCGTCACGTGGCAGCAGGTGGTGGCGTACGCGCCGGAGGTCGTGGTGCTGATGCCCTGCGGCTACCACCTGCAGGAGGTTGTCGACGAGTTCCGCCGCACGCCCCTGCCGCCCGAGTGGCGTCGACTGCCCGCGGTGCAGTCCGGGCAAGTGTACGCCGTCGACGCGTCGAGCTACTTCAACCGGCCGGGACCGCGCATCGTCGACGGTCTGGAGGTGCTCGCCCAGGTCCTCCACCCCGACGTCGCGCCGGCCCTGCACGGCCCCGACGACTTCCGCCGTATTGACGCCTAGCGTCCGGGCGCGGCCGTGCCCTCCGCAGGCGGCGCCGATGGCGCGCCGGAAGAACGCCGCCTCGGGCGACCGAGCTTGCGCCGCGACCGCCGCATTTCCCCCTCGATGAACTCGAAGTCGCGGCGGGGCAGCAGGTGCAGCTCCTCCTCGAACGCCAGCGGCCACCGCTCCGGCGGCCAGCGCCGCAGGTACTCCATCCGGGGAGCGATCTGCAGCGCGTCCAGGTAGTTGCCGTCCGGCAGCCCCACGGCGGCGCGTATGCGGACCCTGTGGGGGAACTTCTCCTCCGGCCGCGTACTCGGCCAGATGGGCGACGTATCCTCGAACGTCTGCGAGTTCACCGTGGCGGTCAGGGGAAACCCGCGCCAGTCTTTGACATAAAACAGCAGGCGGTCCCCCGGCTCCATCCGGTCCGTCTTCCGCTTCTGCCGTCTGGTGAAGCCCTGGACGCTGAAGTTCCGGTCCCTGGTTGCGATGAATGCCGCCGACGTGAGGCTCAACATCCAGTAGTTCATTGTGCTGGCCTCGGATCAGAGCAGTCTTGGCAGTTACCCCAGAAGCTTAGCGCGGCTGGCCGTATCGCGCAAAGCCCCCTCTCCCCTGGGAGAGGGTTGGGTGAGGGCAATACTACCCCGCGCCCTCCAACGTGGGGCGGCGGGTGTGCCAGTCCGTGCTCTGCTCGTAGGCGTGGCCCGTGCGGAACACCAGGTCCTCCCGGAACCGGTCCGCCATGATCTGCAGCCCCAGCGGCAGCCCCGATGCCGTGAACCCGCACGGCACCGACAGCGCCGGCGTACCCGCCAGCGCGGCGATTGCCGTCGTCCCGTGCCTCCCCTCGAACCGGCCCACCGCGTCCTCGCGCGTCTCGACGGGCTGGTCGTAGAAGATCACCGGCGCAGGCCCCATCCCCGTGGGGCTGAGCAGCACGTCGTACTGTTGGAACAGCGCCCGCCAGTCCCGCCGAAGCAGCTCGCGCATGCGCATCGCCTTCACCCTGAGCCGTCCCGGCAGCAGCCCCGCCGTCGTGAACCGGCGGCGCAGGCCCTGTCCGTAGTCCTCCGGGCGCTCGTTCAGCCAGTCGCGGTAGAAGTAGCCCGCGTCGTTGATGGCGATGGCGTCGACGATGGGCCCCGTGCCCGTCGCCAGCGGGAACGACACCTCCTCCACCGTCGCGCCCAGCTCGCCCAGGTGCGACGCGGCGGCGCGCACGGCCTGGATCACCTCTGCGTCGACGTTCGCCGGGTCCATCAGCTCCTCGATGAGGCCGATGCGCAGGCCGCTCACCCCGCTCGACAGCGTCGCGGCGTAGTCCGGCACGGGCAGCCGCGACGTCTGCGGGTCCTTGGGGTCGTACCCGGCGATGGCGCCGGTGAGCAGCGCCGTATCCTCCACCGTGCGGGTCATCGGGCCCACGGCGTCCATCGACCACGACACGCGCCAGACCTTGTCCCGGCTGAACAGGCCCCACGTGGGGCGAAAGCCGACGATGCCGCAGAATGACGCCGGGCCGCGGATGGAGCCACCCGTGTCCTCGCCCAGCGCGATGGCGCACAGCGACGCGGCGATGGCGACTCCCGAGCCGGTGCTGGAACCGCCGGGGAAGCGCTCCAGGTCCCACGGGTTGCGCACCGGGTCCCGGTGCTTGAACGGGTCGCCCTGGCCAGCGGCGAACTCCGTCATGTTCAGCTTGCCCAGCAGGACCGCTCCCGCCGACTTCGCCCGGGCGATGAGCGTCGCATCCTCCGTCGGCACGTAGTCGGCCAGGATGGTCGAGCCGGCGGTGGTGAGCACGCCCGCCGTGTCCATCTGGTCCTTCACCGACAGCGGAAGGCCGTGGAGCGGGCCCACGGCCTCGCCCTGCATGATGGCCTGCTCGGCCTGTCGGGCGGCGGCCAGGGCCTCGTCGCGGCAGACGGTGATGTACGAGTGCAGCACGTCGTCGTAGCGGTCGATGCGCTCCAGGTACCCTTCCACCACCTCGACGGGCGAGAGGTCTCGGTCTCTGATGCGGCGGGCGATCTCCGCCCCGCTGAGCTGTGTGAGGACGTCGCTGTTCATGGTCTCCTCCGAGAAAGAACTAGGTCGATGCGCTTCACCATCCGACGGCGATGCCGTCCTTGCGGGGCTCCGAGCCGCCGCGCAGCACGCCAGTGTCAGCGTCCCGCTCGATGACCTGCCCCCCGCCGAACGCGGTCCGCGGGAAGCCGCCGACCACCCCGACCGCATGGCCTCGCCGCACCAGTCCCCGCGCCACCTCCGTCGAAACGCCCTCCTCCAGCGCCACCGTGCCGTCCAGCCCCACGCTGAAGCGCAGAGCGTTCAGGGCCTCCTGCGGGTCCAGCCCGTAGTCCAGCATGTTGGCCAACACCTGCAGGTGCCCCTGCGGCTGCTGGAAGCCCCCCATCACGCCGAACGAAAGCCACAGCTCGCCGTCACGCGTCGCCATGGCCGGGATGATCGTGTGGAAGGGCCGTACGCCGGGCGCCAGCGCGTTGGGGTGCTCCGCGTCGAGCGAGAACAACGCTGCCCGGTTCTGCAGGGCGATGCCCGTGCCCGGCACCACCAGCCCCGTCCCGAACCCCTGGAACAGGCTGTTGATGAAGGAGCAGGCGTTCCCGTCCCCGTCGGCGCAGGTGATGTAGACCGTGTCCTGGTACGCCGGCACCCGCCCGAACGACACCGACGGCATCGCCCGGTCCGGGTGGATGAGGCCGCGCCGCTCCGCCGCGTACGACTTCGACAGCAGCTCTGACGTCGGCACGGCGACCGCTGCCGGGTCGGCGATGTACCGCAGCCCGTCGGCGAAGCCCAGGCGTATCGCTTCGATCATGTGGTGGTAGGTCTCGGGCGACTGGAAGCCCATCCCGGCGACGTCGTACCCCTCCATGATGTTCATCGCCAGCAGGGCCACCAGCCCTTGTCCGTTGGGCGGGCACTCCCAGACCGTGACGCCCCGGTAGTCCGTCGAGATGGGCTCCTCCCACGTCGACGTGTGCGCCGCCAGGTCGTCGGCGGCCAGCCAGCCGCCCTCGCTCTGTACGAAGGCTGCGATGCGCTCGGCCAGCGGCCCCTTGTAGAACGCGTCCGGGCCTCCGTCCGCGATGTCGCGCAGCACAGCACCAAGCTCGGGAAGCCGCATCACGTCTCCCGTTCGAGGCGCGCGGCCGTTGAGCAGCAGCTCCTGGCCCGAGGGTCTTCGGGCGAGCCTGTCGTAGCTCTCGCCCCACTGGTACGCGACCACGGGGGAGACGGCGTAGCCGTCCTCGGCGTAGGCGATGGCGGGTTTCAGCACGTCGGCCAGGGTCATGGTGCCGTAGTTGTCCAGCGTCGTCTGCCACGCTTCCACCGTGCCCGGGACGGAGACGGCGTAGGGGTTCTCGTTCGGGATGCTTGCGTAGCCCTGCCGGAGCACCTCGTCCAGCGAGGCCGCCGCGGGCGCCCCGGCCGCTGCCGTTCAGCGCTCGCACCTGCTTCTCGCGGTCCATCCAGATCAGGGCGAAGGCGTCTCCGCCGATGCCCGTCGACATCGGCTCCACGACGGCCAGCGCGGCGGCGGTGGCCACGGCCGCGTCGACGGCATTGCCGCCCTCCATCAGCATCCTCAGACCGGCCATCGCTGCGAGGGGCTGGCTCGTCGCCACCATTCCCCGGCGCGCAAGCACCGGCGAGCGTCGGGACGTAAACTGCATGGCGTACCTCCTGGGCGGTGCGCGGCCATTGTAGCCCATGACCCGCCTTAGGGACAGCCTGCGCGTGGGGGTGGTGGGCCGCCCCTTGACCATTTGCGCATTGACATTCAGCGCCCCGATGAGCAAGCTTGGCAGGCTGGCCTGAAGGAGCGGACAAAGCTATGAAGTACGCTGTCGTTATCGAAAGGGCTCCCAACAGCTACGCAGCCTACGTGCCTGACCTTCCCGGCTGCGTGGCCACGGCGAGCACACGGGAAGAGCTGCTGGCCGAAATCCGAGAGGCCATCGAGCTCCACATCGAGGGACTGCTCGAGGACGGCGAATCGGTCCCGCAGGCCGCAGGCCACAACCGAGGTGGTGGAAGTGGCCGCGGTGAGGTAGCAGCTCTAGCAGAGCTGCTGCATGAGGTTGGCCATGCGAACCGCGGCCTCCGCCGCGTCGGCCCCGCGGTTGCCCTGCACGCCGCCGGCCCGCGCCAGCGCCTGCTGCGCGTTGTACGTCGTCAGGATGCCGAAGATCGTGGGCACGCCCGTCTCCCGACCCACGTCGGCGATACCCCGCGCCGCCTCCGCAGCGACGTACTCGAAGTGTGCCGTCTCCTTCTTCACCACGGCCCCCAGGCACACGATGGCCTGGTAGCGGCCGGACGCCGCCAGCTTCCGGGCGACGGTGGGGATTTCGAAGGAGCCGGGCACCCACACCACGGTCGTGTCCTCGTCGGCGACGCCGCGGGCCCGGAGCGCGTCGAGCGCGCCGCGGAGCAGTCGGTCGGTCACGTCCTGGTTGAAGCGGGAGGCGACGATGGCGATGCGCAGGCCCTGGCCCTGGAGGCTTCCCTCCACCTCTCGCGGCATGGGCTAGGTGCGGCTCTTCTCGACCTCGGGCTTTTCGGGCCCGTTGAGCAGGTGGCCCAGCTTCGTGCCCTTGGTCTTGAGGTAGTCTCGGTTCTCCTTGTTCGGCGGCGCCACGATTGGCACCCGCTCCACGATCTCTAGCCCGTAGGCGTCCAGGCCCACCACCTTGCGAGGGTTGTTGGTGAGCAGTCGCATCTTCCGCACGCCCAGGTCCACCCAGGATCTGCGCGCCGATGCCGTACCAGCGCAGGTCCGGGGCAAAGCCCAGCTTCAGGTTCGCCTCCACCGTATCGAGGCCGGTGTCCTGCAGGGCGTAGGCTTTGATCTTGTTGTGCAGCCCTATGCCCCGGCCCTCCTGCCGCATGTACAGGAGCACCCCGCGCCCCGACGCTGCGATGGCCTGCAGCGCCATCTGCAGCTGCACGCCGCAGTCGCACCGCAGGCTGCCGAAGATGTCGCCCGTCGCGCACTCACTGTGGACGCGAACCAGGACCGGCTCGCCGTCGTCCACGTTGCCCATCACCAGGGCCAGGTGGTCGTCGGGGTCCCGGATGCTGTCGTACGCGTAGACGGTGAAGGCGCCGAACTGGGTGGGAAGCCGCGCCTCGGCCACTCGCTCCACCATCCGCTCGTGCTGGCTGCGGTAGGCGATAATGTCGGCAATCGTCACGATGGGGATGCCGTGCTCCTCGGAGAGCTGCTCCAGCTGGGGCATGCGGGCCATGCTACCGTCGTCGCTCAGGATTTCGCACACTACGCCGGCGGGGAAGAGGCCAGCGAGCACTGCCAGGTCCACCGCCGCCTCCGTGTGACCCGCCCGCACCATCACCCCGCCCTCGGTGTAGCGCAGTGGGAAGAGGTGGCCGGGTCGGGCCAGGTCTTCCGGCCGGGTCTTGGGGTCCAGCACCGTCCTGATGGTCGCCGCCCGGTCGAAGGCGGAGATGCCCGTGGTCGCGCCCCGCTTCACGTCAATCGGCACGGTGAAGGGGGTGCCGTAGCGGGTGTCGTTCTCCGGCGACAGCAGCGGCAGGTTCAGCTCGTCCAGGCGCTTCCCGATGACTGGCATGCAGACCAGGCCGCGGGCGTGCGTGACCATGAAGTTGACGTGCTCCGGCGTGGCCTTCTCCGCGGCGAGCACCAGGTCGCCCTCGTTCTCCCGCTCGGCGTCGTCGACGACGATGACGAACTTGCCGGCGCGGATGCTGTCGATGGCCTCCGGGACGGTGACGATGGGCATACGCTACTCCGGGGGTGCGGCTTCTTTCGCCGGGACTCGTGCGGCCAGGAGCTGCTCCGCGTACTTGGCTAGAATGTCGACCTCGATGTTCACCCGGTCTCCGGGCGAACGTGCGCCCAGGACCGAGTGTTCGTGCGTATATGGTATCACCGCCACGGTGAACGCGGTAGCCTCGCGCTCCGCCACGGTGAGGCTGATGCCGTCCACAGCCACGAACCCCTTCTCGACGATGTAGCGCATCAGCGACGGCGGCGCGTCGAACGCGTACAGGTGCGACTCGCCGTCCGGTGCGATCGAGCGCACGACGCCCACGCCGTCCACGTGCCCCTGCACCAGGTGGCCCCCCACGCGGCCGCCGTAGGGCAGCGGGCGTTCCAGGTCCACCGGGTCGCCGGTCCGGAGTTCGTCCAGGTTGCTGCGCCGCGCCGTCTCCGGGCTCACGTCGAAGACGAACGCGCCCTCCTCCACCGCGACCACGGTGATGCACACGCCGTTCACGGCGATGCTGTCGCCCACTCGCGTCCCCTCCAGCGCGGTCTGCGAGTCGATGACCAGCGCGTTGCCCCGCCACTCCCTCACGCGCCCCAGCTCCTCGACGATTCCCGTGAACATGCCCTACCTCCTCCGTGCCGGGTAGCCCACGACCATCACGTCGTCCTCCAGCCGCTCGACGGTCACGCGCTCCAGCCGCAGCGCCTCAGCGATGGTGGCGGCCCCGTCGCCGTCCCACGGCGTGGGCGCGTCACGCCCGCCGACGAGCACCGGCGCGACGAACGCGCACACCTTGTCGACCAGCCTCTCTCGAAACAGCGACGCGAGCAGCGTCCCGCCGCCCTCCACCAGCAGCCCCGTGACCTCCCGGCCTCCCAGGTGCGCCAGCAGCGCTCGCAGGTCGACTCGACCGTCCCCGCCGGAGAACGCCACCACCTCCGCGCCCGCGTCGCGCAGCGCCGCCTCCCGCTCCGGCGGCGCATCCGCCACCGCGACGAGCGTCCGCCCCGGCGAGCGCAGCAGTCGGGCATCCGACGGCAGCCGCCCCCGGCTGTCGACGACCACCCGCAGCGGCTGGCGGCCCAGCGGCCGGTCCTCCTCGTCCCGGGCGGTGAGCTGCGGGTCGTCCCGCGCCGCCGTCCCGACGCCGGCCATGATGGCGTCGCTCGTCGCCCGCATCCAATGCGCCCGGCGCCGCGACGCCGCGCCGGAGATCCACCGCGAGTCCCCGGCCGCCGTCGCAATCTTCCCGTCCAGGCTCATCGCGTACTTGGCCGTGACGAATGGCGTCCCCGTGGTGATCCACCTGAAGTGGCACTCCATGAGCCTCTGTGCCGCCGCCGCCTCCTCGCCCACCGATACCCGCACGCCTGCGGCCTCCAGGTCGGCCGCGCCCCGCCCGTCAATTCGAGGGTTGGGATCCAGCGTGGCGGCGTGCACCTCGGCCACACCCGCCTCGACGATGGCCGGGACGCATGGCGGCGTGCGTCCGTGGATGTTGCACGGCTCCAGCGTCACGTAGAGGGCCGCGCCTCGCGCCCGCTCCCCGGCCTGCGCGATGGCCACTGCCTCCGCGTGCGGCCCGCCGGAGGGCTGCGTCACCCCCTCGCCGACGATGCTCCCGTCACGCACGAGCACCGCGCCCACCGACGGGTTGGGGCTGGCCGTGCCGAGGGCCTGGCGGGCAAGCTCCAGCGCCCGCTGCATCGGGGTCATGGCGAGGACGATTCCGACTCGAAAAGCGTCCGCTGGTCGACGCGGTACTGTGGCAGCGCCGTTGCGGCGTGGACACGGGAGCGGAAGCGCAGCGACGGGCTCGTGCGGCCGTACACCCAGTTCTCGACGGTCTTGCGGTTCACGCCCAAGTGCTCGGCGAAGCGTCCAACGTCGCCCTCGAACTCGCTCTCGGCGAGCCACTGCCGCAGGTCGGTCTGTGCCGTGCGCCTCCGCCGACTGCCACTGGTCGAGGCCGGGATTCCACCCCCGAAGCCCATGTAGAAGCGGCTGGCCGTCGGGCCCAGTTGGCCCTGGTACTTGCTCCCCAGGCCCTTGGAGCCGTAGGGCTGCTCCGCCGGGCTGGAGAGGCGCATGAAGGAAATCTGGGAGGCCTTCATCCCGTAGTACAGGTAGATGGGGAGCGTGGCCAGGTTGCTCAGCTCCAGCGTCAGGTTCCCCTGCCAGCCCGGGTCCACGAACCCCGCCGTCGAGTGCACCACCAGCCCCAGCCGCCCCAGCGAGCTCTTGCCATCCAGACGGCCCACCAGGTCGTCCGGCAGCTCCACGTATTCCAGCGTCATCCCCAGGACGAACTCCCCCGGATGGAGGACGAAGGGGTTGATCTCGTCGATCTCCACGGGCGACGTCAGGTGGGCCATGTCCTGCTTGACGTCGATGTACGGTTCCAGGTGGTTCTGGAACACCAGCAGTTGACGCCCCAGGCGAAGGTCCACGCTCGCCGGCTGGACCGCGGAGTCGCCCAGCGGTTCGATGCGGAGCCGCTTCGACGCTAGCTCGCTGCGAATGTCGCGGTCGCTCAGGACCATGCCGTCTCCTCCGCGGCCCATTGTAGCAGGGCGCCCATGGCCGAGAAAGGAGCGGCTAGCGGCCTATCGCGTACGACTCCCGGCGGTTGTCCGCGCCGGCCCGCAGGATGCCCCGCGCCCGGTCCATCTCGATGCCGCAGAGGTCGGAGACGCGCCCGGACCAGTCGTCCCACACGTCCACGGTGTGGCCCCGACGCTCCAGATCCGCCACCACGGCGGGGTCGACGCGGCCCTCGACGCCCACGAGGCCCGCCATGTACTCGTGCGGCCAGAAGGAGCCGGGGAAGCTCCACGTCGACACGCGGGGCGCTTCCACGGCCTGCTGCGGGTCCATGCCGAACTCGGCCATGTTGAGGAACATCTGCACCATGGCCTGCGTCTGCATGTCGCCGCCGGGCGTCCCGAAGGGCATCCACGGCTTGCCGTCCTTGAACGCCATGGCGGGATTGGGCGTGAGGCGCGGCCGCTTGCCCGGCGCGAGGCCGCAGGGGTGGTCGGGGTCCAGCCACGTCTGCGAGCCTCGACTCGAGATGATGAACCCCAGCCCCGGCACGATGGGCGATCCCGTGATCCCGTCGCTCGGCGTCGCCGAGAAGGCGTTGCCCCAGCGGTCCACGGCGCACGTGTAGCTCGTGTCCGTCTGCAGTCCGCCGTCTGTCGATGGCAGCGGCGCGGCCGCCACCTCGCGGCGCGTCCCGGACGCCTGGTACGCCCACGGGTCGCCGGGCGGCGGCATCTCCGGCCACGCCCGCGCCATGTCGATGCTGCGGCGTCGGTGCTCCGCATACGCGCGGGACAGCAGGCCCGCGGCGGGCACGTCGACGAGGTCCGGGTCGCCGAAGTACGCATGCCGGTCCGAGAACGCCAGCTTCAGCGACTCCAGCAGCGTGTGCACGTAGTCGGCGCTGTTGTGCCCCATGCTCTGCAGGTCGAAGCCCTCCATTAGTTGGAGCGCCTGGATCACCACCGGGCCCTGGCACCAGAACCCGCACGTGTACACGTCGATGCCCTTGTAGCTGCCCCGCGCCGGCGGCCCCACGGAGACGGTGTAGGACGCCATGTCCTCCATTGACAGCAGGCCGCCCTCCTCTTGGGCGTAGCGGACCATCTCTGCCGCCATCTCGCCCTTGTAGAAGAGGTCGCGGGCCGCCTGCAGGGCGCCCTCGCGGCCCTTAGACGCGTTGGCCCGCTCCTCGTCGATGAGGCGGCGGAAGGAGGTCGCAAGGTCCTTCTGCGCCAGCACCTCGCCGATGTCCGGCACGCGGCCTCCGGGGAGCAGGATGTCGGTCGTCGACGGCCACGTGGCCCACACGGCGGCCTCGTTGGAGCCGGGCGAGGAGCGCGACGTGCCTGAGACCATGGCGTCGTGGAGGGAGCGAGGTACGGGCATGCCCCGCTCGGCGAGCTCCAGCGCGGGCTCGACGACCTGCGCGAAGCTCATGGTGCCGTACAGCCTGAGCGCCGTGAACCACGCGTCGGCCGCTGCGGGCGTGACGCAGCGCAGGATGCCGAGGGGGATCTCCCCGCCGGCGTTGCGGTTGAAGTAGTCGATGGAGGCCGCGCGAGGCCAGCGCCCAAGGCCGTCGATCTCCACCGTCTCGCCCTTGCCCGCGTGGTGCAGCACGATGGGCGCGACGCCCCCGAAGCTGGTCCAGTGCGGAAAGAGCACGTTGATGGCCAGGCCGGACGCCACGCCCGCGTCGATGGCGTTGCCGCCCTCCTCCAGGATGCGGTACCCCGCGGCCGCCGCGAGGTAGTGGCCCGACGACACCATGTGCGTGGTCCCCGTGATTGCGGGTCGATAAGATGGAATTCCAAGAGCCATAGCGCACCCCCCTCACTTCCCAGCGTGTGGGCTGATGGTAGGCCGGGGCGCAAGGGCCGTCAACCCGCGCGACCGTTGACGACGCCGGACACGGGGCCTAGAGTACGAACATCCACACCGATGACGGCGACAGGCGACGAATCGCGTCGTCGCGAAGAGATGGAGGTGACCCGTGGCCCAGCAGTCGACCCCGAACGATACGCCGGGCACGGACCTCTTCCCCGGCTTCGCCGCCGTCCCCCGCATGGTCGCCGACGAGGTCGCCGGCCTCTCCGACGCCCAGCTCGACTGGACGTCCGACGAATGGGTGTGGAGCCAGTGGAGCATCCGCCGTCAGGTCGCGCACATCGGCTCCTTCATCGCAAGCTGGCTCCTCGACCGCTGGGGAAGCCACCTCTTCCCCGACGGCCTGGACTCGCTGGGGGAGCTTGCGGGCGTCGTGCCCACGCCGGAGGCGGAGTGGCATCGCACGGGGGAGTCGTGGCCGGTGCCCGCACTACTGGAGCGCGTGGAGCTATCGGTGCGGCTGGCGCAGCACGTGCTGGCCGGGCAGACGTCGGCGTCGCTGCGAGCGGCGGAGGTGGAGCGCCCCAACACGCCGCCGCACTGGCGACAGTTCGTCAACGCCCACCCCACGGGCGTGCGGTGGCACCCCACGGAGCCGAACACCACGTACATCACGCTGGAGGCCAGCTTCCGCCACGTCTACTACGAGTGCATCACGCACCTCTACAATCTCCAACGCCTGAAGCGCGCCCAAGGCCTGGCGACGGCGGTGGAGCTGCCGCTGGAGGGCTACTGGCAGCTGACGGACTGGGACCGCAGCGAGCCGTAGGGAGGCCATGCTGGGGTGAAGGCAACGGGAGGCAGCGATACTACCGCCGTTAGGCTCCCTATCTACCGCATCCTCTTGAGGACGAGCCGCCTAGAACCAAGTCTACGTTGGAGCAAGCGATGTAGGGTCCTAGGTGAGGGGCCAGACGACTACGGTATTCCTCCACTTGTGCCTCAATGTCGTGAGCATCGTCTGCTTGCGCCTCTAGCTCGAATATCTGGCCTACGTCTTCAACCTTGTCAAGATTGAACTTGATGTTGTCCTTGCGCCACAGCTCGCGGAGCTTCCGGACTACCGCACGGTGCTGTAGAACGGCATCCAAAACCTCCATGACCTGGTGGTCGGGCATCTGCCAGAGTTGAAAACGGCTGACCCGGGTGTCTATCTCTTGAGAGTCTCGATAGTAGATTAGTTCTCTCTTGTCGCCTTCAACACGTAGTTTAAGTCGTCGCGTCCCCTCTCCTACTCCAAGATCTGGAAGGTGGTAGTAGTAGTCTACCTGTTCCTTGGCCCCAACAAAGGTCGTCCCGCTATCTTGGAGAATCTGCCGGACCGGAGCAAAGTCTGGGCAGTATGCCTTAATCTCTCGGTTCAGATTCATACTCATCCAAGACACCCCCATCTCTCGCTTGACCGTTGCCGACCTGCTACAGTTCTGACAGAAACCGGGGCCTCAAGAGCTGCCCTTGCCGAGCATGTCTTCGGTGTTCCACTCCTCTTCGAGATCCATGATCTCGTCCCAGCGGGCGAGGATTGGCCGGTATTCCTCAAACCACCTTCGGTAGTAGTCGGAGGCAGTTGTGGCGCGCCAACTCTCCTGGCTTTCCCAGCACTGCATAGCAAGGTATGACCGCGTGCCCTTGATGCGCAGGAGTCCCAGCCTGATACAGCCGTGTAGCTTCTTGTAGTGAGGGACGATCTGCTCGCGCACGAGTTCGACAAGCTCGGACTCACGACGACCGGGTCTGAGGGTCCAGCGTTTGTATGTAGTGAACTCCGCCATATCGAGTTGCAGTATAGGCGACGAAGGGGACATCGAACTATACTGCCCGCGCCCACTAGCGAGACCAGGAGGGAGAGGGCCGAGGTGAGGACATTGTTGACGCGCCGCGTGCTCTTCATCGACGACGGTGGGGTGCTGAACGACAACGCGCTCCGCGGGCCGGAGTGGCTGCGCCTCATCGGCGGCTTCATGGCGCCTCGGCTGGGTGGCACGGCTGAGCAGTGGGCGCGCGTGAACAGTGAGGAGTTCCCTCGCGTCTGGCGTGCTATCGAGAAGCGGCTGCCCACCTTCGCCACCTACACCGACTTCCAGCGCACCTACAGCGTCGAGTGGATGCGGGCCATGTGCACCCACGTCGGCGTCGAGCTTCTCTCCGATGATGCAGCCGTCGCCTTCCACGCCGAGCTAACCCGCTACGTCGATGAGCGGGCCAACGCTGCCGTCCCAGGCTCTGCGGACGCCGTGCTGGCCCTGCACAAGGCAGGCTACACGCTGTACACGGCCTCGGGAGAACCCTCGTGGGAGATGGAGGTGATCACGCAGAAGATGGGCATCCGTCACGCCTTTGTCCGCCTGTATGGCGCGGACCTCGTGGACCGGATGAAGAACGGCCCCGCCTACTACGAGAGGGTGTTCGACGACGCCGGAGTTCCCGCCGCTTCGGCCCTCGTCATCGACAGCGAGGCCGAATGCTGCGAGTGGGCGCGCGCAGCAGGCGCGCAGGCCCTCTGGGTCGATCCGAAGGGGCGAGGCGATGCGCCTTCGCTCGCGGCGCTCGTGCGGAGGCTGGTCTAGCCCTGCACCATGCCCGGCAGCGGCGTGACGGTCATGCGGCCGGCCTCCAGGTCGATCGACGCCACCACCTCCGACGTGGCGGGCAGCAGCACTTCGCCGCGAGGGCCGTGGACCACGTAGACGTCGGTGCCGCCCGTGGTCAGCACCTCGACCACCCGCCCCAGCTCCTCCCCCTCCGCCGTCCGCACCTCCAGCCCCATGAGCTGGTAGTGGTAGTACGTGCCTTCGGGCAGTGCGGGCGCCTCGGCCGTGGGCACCTCCAGCAGTGCGCCCCGCAGGGCCTCCGCCGCGTCCGGCGAGTCCACGCCGTCCAGCTTCAGCACCAGGTTGCGCGGGGCGTTCATCACGGAGCTACACCTGTACTCGCCGTCGCCGATGAGGAAGCGTGCGCCGCGGCGGAACCGCTCGGGGAAGTCGGTCAGGGGCTCCACCTTTACCTGGCCCCGCGCGCCCCACGGGCGCACAATGCGGCCGACGATGAGGCGTTCGGGAGGCGGTGGGCGTTGCGGTGGGGTGTCGTCGTGCTGGGGGGCCATCGGCCGGGGCGAGCGGAGAAGCCTGCCCTAGATGATCTCCAGGATGGCCCGGGTCTCGTGCTTCACGGCGGCCACGCGCAGCAGCACCCTCATGGCCTGCGCGACGCGGCCTTGCTTGCCGATGATCCGACCCTTGTCGTCGGGGGCAACTTCAAGCTGGAAGACGTGAACGCCGTCCTCTTCCTTCTCCGTGACCACCACCGCGTCGGGCTCGTGGACCAGGGATTTGGCGACAAACTCAATCAGTTCCTTCATCGCTCTTCACCCTCTCCAGCAAGCCGGACTTCTGGAGCATGTGCTGGACCGGATCGGAGGGCTGGGCGCCTACCCGCAGCCATCGGAGGACCCGCTCTTCATCCAGCGTGATGGCCGGGGGGTCCACCAGTGGGTTGTACAGCCCCACCTGGTCGACGAACGCGCCGTTTCGTGGCGCACGCGAGTCGGCCACCACGATGCGGTAGGAGGGCTGCTTCTTCTTGCCAACGCGACGGAGTCTGATTCGGAGCATCACCGTGCCTGCATGTATTCGATTTTGCTGCGGCTATTCTAGCTGTCCGCTACTCAAGGTGTCAACGAGCGTCCATCCAGCGCGTGGAGCGCCACGCGACGGAAGAACTCGTAGGGGTGCGCGCCGGAGAAGAGCACGCCGCCCACCACGAAGGAAGGAATGGCGTGGATGCCCAGCGTCAGCGCCTCGTGGAACTGCTCCTCCACCGCGGCCCGGTACTGTCCCTCCTCCAGGCTGCGGGCCAGTGCGTCGGGGTCCACGCCCGACTCGCGCGCCGCCTCTTGGAGCACGGACACCTGCTCGATGTCCTGACCGTGTTCCCAGTACGCTCGGTAGACTGCGAGGTGGAAGGGCTGGAAGAGCCCCTGCCGGCTGGCGAACTCCGTGGCCTCCAGCGCTGGGACCGTGTACGCCGTCCGCGGGGGTCGGCGCATCACCAGGCCCGCCTCCTCTGCGCTGGCGCCCAGGTGGCCGCCCAGTGCGTCGTTGCTGCTCTCTCCGGGCCGGAGCTTGCGCTCCGCGCCTCCCGGCAGAATGTCCGGCCGCAGCCGGAAGGCCTTGCCCCGGACCTCCGTCGGAAACTCCTGCTCCAGGCGTATCAGCCGTTCCAGGCCGACGTAGCACCACGGTCAGATGTAGTCGTACCAGACGGTGACCCGGAGCACCCTGCCGTTCTCTTGCCCTGCCACGCTTCCCCTCTCCCGACGTGAGCGATGGCCGCAGTGTACCACGCCGGGCGAGTTTGGTTGACAGTGCTTTCGGCCATTGTGTAGACTGCGCGCAGAGTTGGGCACGCCGGGTGAGAGCCAGGGTGCCCTTTTGGAGTTAGGGGTGCCGGTCTACGAGTACGAGTGTAAGACTTGCCGTCATCGCTTCGATCTCCGTCAAGGCTTCGATTCAGACCCCGTGGCAGATTGTCCCCAGTGCGGCGGCCTCGCCGGTCGACGCATTAGCCTCGTCCCGGTCATCTTCAAGGGCAGCGGTTGGTACGTCACCGACTATAGCCGCCGTAACAGCACCCTCTCCGACGACAGCCAGGACGGCGGCGGGTCCTCGGAGAGCAAGTCCCGGGACTCCAACGGTGAAGCCAAGTCGGAGGGCACCACAGCGGGAGCGTCCAAGGAGGAGTAGCCTCCGGACGGACGTGTAGCGTCATTGCGTGCGCTGGTTCAGCGAGTGAGCAAGGCCGCGGTCGCGGTGCAGGGGGAGACCCTGGGAAGCATCGGGCACGGCCTTGTGGTCTTTCTTGGCGTAGGCTCAGGCGACAGCCTGGAGGACGCCCGCTACCTGGCCGATAAGGTCCTCAACCTGCGCATCTTTCCCGACGACGAGGGGCGCTTCAACCGCTCCGCCCTGGACGCGAACGCCGGCCTGCTGCTGGTCAGCCAGTTCACCCTCTACGCCGACACCCGCAAGGGCCGCCGACCCGGTTTCACCGGCGCCGCGCCTCCCCACGAGGCTGAGCAGCTCTTCTCCCAGGCCGTTGACCTCTTCCGTGCGTCGGGGTTGCATGTGGGCCAAGGGCGGTTCGCCGCGCACATGGCTGTGGAGCTTGTCAATGACGGCCCCGTGACCATCTGGATCGACAGCGCGGACCGCCACCGGCCCCGCCGCTAGCTCACGCTCGTTCGAGGTCTCACGCCCGGGGTTCCGCCAACCGCAGCCGGACCGCCAGGATGGGTGGTATCTGCGTCCACAGGCCGTGCTCGCCGTCTTCAGGTGGGAACACCGGCTCTTCGAGGCCGTCGACGACGAACCCCGCCTCGAAGCACGTTCCCAGCAGCAGGCTCAACGGTCGGTCGAAGTAGTACTGGAGCTCCGGCTGGCCGGCAGTGGCTATGCCCATGGCGGTCGAAGGCGTGATGTACGAGGCGGGCACCTTCAGAAAGTGGCGATCGACCACCCTGTTGCCCTCGGCGGATCTCTCCGTGACCCGGGCGGCGGCGTTGAGGTTGAAGCAGGGGTGCACCACGGAAAAGGCCACCCTGCCGTCCGGCTTGATGAGGCGCGCCAGCGCGGACAGCAGAGGTCTGATTTCCGGCATGTCCATCATCGCCATGCTGCAGACGGCGGCGTCGAAGCGGCCCTCTCCCAGCGCCAGTAGCGCCTGTTCGTCCGTTGCATCACAGACCAGGTACTCAATGCGGCCTGCGTAGGCGCCGCTGCGGGCCCTGGCCAGCTCGATCATCCTGGGGGCAACGTCGCAGGCGACAACCTGGCAACCCAGGTCTGCCATGCGCCGGGAAAAGACACCGTTGCCGCAGGCTACGTCCAGCACCGTCTCGCCGGGCTTGAGCCCCAGAAGGCGCTCCTGGGCCGGGCCCACCAGCAGTCGCTGGTAGTCGTTGCCCTCATGCCCCATGCGCTGGTCCCAGAACGCCGCGTTGGCGTTCCAGATCCTCGCCACGTTCTCCGACGTCACCGGGGCGCCCCGGCCGGCTCCGACAGGTGCGCCGGCGTCCCCTGGAGCGACCATGGGCCGGTGCGGGTGATGCGCAGCGGGAGGAGGCGCCCGGTGTAGTCCTGTTCCTCATCCCGGAAGAAGACAAGCTTGTCGGTGCGGGTGCGGCCCTTCCACGCGCCTCGCGTTCGCCCCTCCACCAGCACCTCCAGTGTCTGCCCCAGCAGCGGTGCGTTGGTCTCCGTGGCGATGCGCTCCTGGATCTCTTCGACGCGTCGGCGGCGCTCCTCCTTCTTCGGCCGGGGCACGTCGTCCTCCAGCTTTCGGGCGGCGATGGTGCCCGAACGGGTGGAGTAGGGCGCGACGTGCACCTTGTCGAAGCGGACCTCCTCCAGCAGGTCGCAGGTGCGCTGGAACTGCTCCTCCGTCTCACCGCAGAAGCCCACGATGACGTCCGTGCTGAGGGCGACGCCCGGCACCGTCGAGCGGATGCGGTCGATGAGGCGAAGGTACTCGTCCCTGGTGTACGTGCGCCGCATGCGGTCCAGGACCGTGTCGTCGCCGGCCTGCACGGGCAGATTGATGTGCTCGCAGACCGCCGGCAGTTCCGCCACCGCGCGAATGATGCGGTCGCTCATGAACATCGGATGCGACGTGAGGAACCGGATGCGCTGCAGGCCGGAAACGTCGGCGACGGCGTACAGCAGGTCCGCCAGGTCGGGCGAGTCCGGCAGGTCGGCCCCGTAGGCGTCGACCGTCTGCCCCAGCAGCGTCACCTCCTGCACGCCTCGGGCGGCCAGCAGGCTGACCTCGCGCACCACCTCGGGGATGGGGCGGCTCACCTGCCGCCCCCGCCGGTAGGGGATGATGCAGAAGCTGCAGAACAGGTCGCAGCCGTGGATGATGGGAATGTAGCTCGTGACCTGGGGATGCGCCGGCACCAGTGGCCCCACGCACCCCTCCCAGTCGATGTCCAAGCGCTCGCCCAGCAGGTCCAGCAGAGGCGTGTACTCCTGCGGTCGCATGAAGACGTCGACGAAGGGGAAGCGCTGCTTCAGGTCGTCGTGGCGAGGCCCCACCATGCAGCCCATCAGGGCCAGCACGCGTGAGGGGTGGCGACTCTTGAGAGGCTTCGCAAGCCCAAGCGTGCCCGTCACCTTGTCCTCTGCGCTCTGCCTCACCACGCACGAGTTCAGCACCACGACCTCTGCCTCGTGCAGCGACGGGGCCTCGTGGAGGCCCATCTGGGTCAGCGCCGCCGCCAGCCGCTCCGAGTCGGCCTTGTTCATCTGGCAGCCTATGGTCCAGATGTAGAAACTCCGCAGGTCCTGCAGTCCAGCTGTCGTAGAGGCCCGCGCTCCCGACGTCTCTGCGCTGCGCACGCCGACGAAGGCCATCGGCTGTGGTGTAGTGGTCATGTCCATTGCCGCTCTGTCTCCAATGGGGGCAGTTTGCCTGGGGTCCTTGTCTCTGCGGCTGGCCGAGAGACCTCTCGACTCCAAGAGCGTAGCAGGGGCAGCCTCGGGAAGGCAAGGCGTGGCCCCTACCCCTGCTCAGCCTTCAGCGTCGAAGCCCGCCACGTCGCCGTCCGCTGAGGACGTGGCCACTTCGAGCATCTGCCCGGTGTCCAGGCGGCTCCGGGTATCTGCCAAGGCCGCCGCCAGTTCCAGCGGGGTCGGCGTGTAGAGGCGGCCGGTCCTGAGGAAGAGGAGGCCCGCGTTCGGGCGCTGTCCAAACGCCTGCTCCAAGGCCGAGGCGTAGAGGGCCAGCTGGGGAAGGTACGGCGCCGCCGCTTCTTCGAAGCCATCCCCGCGGACCTCGTCGGTCTTGAAGTCGATGAGATGCCAGGCGCCACCCGTTTCGTACACCAGGTCCACGGTCCCGTGGACGGGCGCTCCATGCCAGTCCCACGAGAACGGCAACTCAAAGTAGGACTGGGTGTCCGGACGTCGGAGAGTCTGGGCGATAGGGCTGGCGTCGAGAAGGTCCAGCATCGCGTCGACCTCCGCAGCCACCCGTTCGATCTCCCGGTCGCCGTGGTCCGTGGCGAGGGTTCGCGCCAGCTCGGTGAGCAACGGGCGCGCACCGGTGGTGAACCAGAGCTCGATCGCCCTGTGTGCAAGGTTGCCGCGTAGCAGGGCCAGACCGTCTCCGTGGCCGCCGGACGGCCGGAAGGGCGCCGCTCGCAGTGCAGTCACCGGCGTGCTCGACCGCAGCGGGATCACCGGCGGTCTGGCCACGAGCGGGGGCAGTATGTCCTGCTCCTCGCTGAACGCGGGTATCGCGACCGCAGTCCGAACAGGCCGGCGGGCGATGGCATCTACGTCGGCGGCGATGGCCGGGCGGACATGAACCCCGTCCGGCTGTGCATCCTCAATGGCATCGAGGATGCACTTGAGCCAGCCGTCCCCACCCCTCGAGTCGTCTCCACTCACGTACAGCCTGTCGGCCGATCTCGTGGCGGCAACGTACAGCAGGCGCTTGTGCTCTGCGGCCTCCTCCGGGCCGTCCCGGTCCAGCAGATGCGAGTAGAAGCCAGGGCGCCGACGGCTTCCCCCGGAGCCGATCTCCCGGTCAAGGGTGAGGGAAATGCCCTCCTCGGTGCGCCATCGGACAGGCTCGTAGTTTCCGCGGGATGGGAGGTGGGCTTCCGGTACGAAGACGATAGGGAACTCAAGGCCCTTGGCGCCGTGGACCGTGAGCAGGCGCACCGCGTCGGAGGCGTCCAGAACGGCCTGTCCTTCGCGAGCCTCCAGCTCGTCTCGTCGCTGGCGGATGTAGCTGACAAGCTCGTCCAGGGAGTGGTTGGCCAGCGTGCGCGTGAGGTCCACGAACTTCCGTATGTTCGCAAGGGCCTGGTCACCGCCCTGCAGCGGGGCCCAGGCCGCCTCGAACCCGGTCAGCGCAAGGGCCTTTTCGATGAGGGCCTCCGCAGCTGCGAACGGGACCTCCGACCGCAGCTCGCGGAGCACGTCGGCAGCCCGCATGCAGAATTCACGGCTCTCCTGCCCGACGTCTGCCGGAGGGTCGCTGAGCGCCTGGAGCATGGAGTGGCTTGACGAGCGAAGCATGAGGAGCGTCTGGTCGTCTATCGTGAACAGGGGAGACCGTAGCGCGCCCACCAGCGCTATCTCGTCGTCGGGCTCGCCCAGCCAGGCCAGCAGGTTGGTCAGGTCCAGCACCTCCTGCCTGGTGAAGAATCCCCCGCCGGCCGGAGTGCGATAGGGAACACCGTGGCTTTCCAAGGCCTGCTCGAACAGATGGACGTTGGTGAGCCTGCGCAGAAGAATGGCCGCGTCGGACGGCTGGGCAGGCCGGTAGGCGCGCTGCTCCCGGTCCCAGACCTCCGTGCCGCTTCCCAGGAGCGATGCCACCTCCCTGGCCACGGCGTCTGCCTCCACTCTCCGGCGCTCGTTTTCGCCCGCCTTGGCGCCCGAGGACGTCGTGTTCGAGACCGGGAGTATGATCAGGTGCGGACCGGGCGGCGAGTCCGGCCCGCGTCCCTTCATCGCTTGCATGGGCGCCTCGAACTCCTCCCGCGCGCCGCCGAAGACGTGCCCAAAGATGACGTTGAGCGTCTCCACCAACGGGTCGTGAGCACGAAACGACTGGTTGAGAGAGAGCACGGTGCCTGCCCTCTCCACCTCGCGCTGGAGCCGGGTGAAGTGCCGTACGTCGCTGCCTCGAAAGCGGTAGATAGCCTGCTTGACGTCGCCGACGAAGAAGCGCTCCGGCTCCTGCGCCGCGGGACCTGCACCCCGTGACAGCAGACTGAGTATCTCGATCTGGACAGGGTTGGTGTCCTGCAGCTCGTCGACCATGAGGTGGCGAAAGCGGTGCCGGTACGAGGCGGCGACGTCTGGGTGTGACCTGAGCAGCTTTTCCGTCTTGAGCTCCAGGTCCAGGTAGTCCAGGGCCGCGAGCTCTCTCTTCCGCGCCTCGTAGCGTGCGCACGCATCGTCAAAGAGGCTCTTGAGCGAATCGAGGGCGTCCAGGGCAACGGGGTCGTGCTCGTTCCATTGGGGGAGGCCGTCCAGGTGGTTCGCCATATCCCGCATCGCTCGCATCGCGTCTTTGACCTCGTCCAGGTCGCGGGTCCAGTTCGACGCGCTGCCGCCGCGCACGTTGATCTCTCCGCTGGCCTCTGCGAGTCGCTCCAACAGGCTGCGCCAGTCCCCCTCCGAGGGATCACCCAGCGCTTCCAAGAAGCTCCCAAGGCGGGAGGACAATGCATCCTGCCCTGCTTCAGCGTGAGCAGCCCTGAGCCACGCTGCCCTCTCGACGATCCACGGGCGAGCCTGCTCGACGGCATTGGCGAGGCCTTCGTCCAGGAGCGCCTTGATCCGGTCGGCCCAAGCCTGCGGTGCCCCCGCCAGCACCCCGTAAGCGGCTTCGATCTCGTTTCGCCGGGCCACCATTCGCGGAAGAAGGTTGGTCAGGGAGTAGACGCCCATCTCTCGCAGCGCCAGGGCCCTCTGATCGTCCGCTTCTGCCGCCGCTTCCAGTGCGTCCGCACAGGCCGTGATGTTCTCCAGTTCCGCTTCATCCTCGGCAATGGTCCGTGCGGTCGGGTCGATGCCGGCCTCGACGGGGTGCTCTCTGAGTATGCGGCTGCACAGCGAATGGATCGTGCCGATTGTCGCCTCGTCCAGGTGCGGTCGATGGTCCGCCAGCTCCGGGCGGCTGAGCACCTCACGACGCACCCGCTCGCGCATCTCGGAAGCCGCTGCGTCGGTAAACGTCACGGCCGCGATCTCCGATATGCGACACTCACTCAGCAGCGAGACGTACCGTTCCACGAGCACGCAGGTCTTGCCGCTTCCCGCGCCCGCGGTCACCAGCACGTCGCTGCCGCGACTGGTGACGATCGTAGCCTGCTCTGTGGTCAGTCCCAACGCTTCCATCGGCTGTACTCGTTCACGCGACAGATGTGTCGGAATGAGCAGTAGGTGGGACATGCCGACACCTGCGGGTTCACCCTGAAGTCTCCCGCCTCCACGGCTGCCCTCACCTCCCCGGCAATCCCTACGACGTCTTCCAGGACAGCGTTGTCGTCCGCCTTGGAGGAGTCGAGGTCCCACGTCGCCGCGTCGGCCCTGAGCCACGCGTACCGCGCGATGACTCTCTCCGCGGCAGTCTCAGCCCGCGCCATGTGGCCATACAATTGGAGCTGGACACGTCGTCCGTCCAGGACGTGGGCCCTGGGTATCGCCCGTCCTGACTTGTAGTCGACGACCACCGCCAGCCCGTCACCCTCATCGAGCCGGTCGACGTATCCGACCACCCGCATTGGGGGAGAGAGGGGTAGGGACGCCGTTATCTCCCTCTCAGCCCCAATGATCCTCGTCACGCCGAGGCGTCGGCTCTCCTCCGCCTCCCGTTGCAGGAGCAGCTCCATCTGCTGGAACGCCGCCTCCGCTTCGAGCCGCCACAGCGCTGCGCGGCCAAAGCCTCGTTCGCTGGGCGCCCGGTTCCAGATATCCGGGCCGTTCGTTCTCAACCGGTCCAACGCGTCCTGGAGAGTGGCGGGCGTCAGGGGGAGGCCTTGTGCTGTCAGCGGGGCCAGCGCGTCCTGCAGGACCTCGTGGATGACGCTGCCGCGGGTGGCTGCATCGGCGGCGTCCATCTCCTCGTCGAGCTCATACAGCCGGAGGGCGTACTTGCCGAAGAACTGGAAAGCGCACGTTCTGTAGGACTCCAGCCTGGAGGCGCTCCACCGCGCGTCTTCGCCGGTGAGCCGCGGCGCGAGCCCCGCTGCGATGCGTCCCTCGTATACGTCGCCGTTGCCGAACGAGCGCCGCCGCCCCTCGATACGGACCGCCGCCCGTACCATCGGCCATGCGTCGTTGCCCTGGGGACGCAGCGCGCCCCGCGCAAGCCACAGGCGCGTGCAGGCTATGGCAAGCTCCCGGCGCGATGCCGTCTCCGTTGGGACAGGTGCGGCCGTCTCGCCGCTTGAGTCGTGGGGCAGCGCGTCGAAGTAGTAGGACGGCGCCGCAGGCCGGCCGCGAGCATCCAGGCGTGTCCTCCAGAGCGAGAGCGACCGATCTGCACGCGTGCTGGCCGATTGCCAGAGGTCGTCCTCCGCCAGTCTGGGCTCTGGCGGCAGGGTCAGGCCTGCCTGGTTGAGCGCTTCTCGTGCCGCCTCGTCGAGCAGAGTCGTCCCGGTGCGCTGTGCCGGGAACTCCCCTTGTATGAGCCCACCGAGGGCCACATAGTCGAAACGCAGACCGTGGAGGGTGTGCATCGGTGCAAGCAGCACGCCTCCCGCCTCTCGCAGGACGACCGCGGGGGCGGCCATCCTCCTTTCAAGTCGCGCAACGAAGCTGTCGAAGGATTCCGGCTGGCCCCCGAGCAGTTCCTGGGAGGCCGCCATATCCCGCAGATAGCCTTGGAGGGCTTCGATCTCGGTGCCGACGCCGTCCTGGTCCCGTGCCGACGCCGGGACGAGGGAACGATGGCCGAACAGAGCGTTGTCGAGGTGCAGGGCATGCGCACCCACCGGGCTCGGCGGACGCTCCAGCAGGTCACCGAGTTCTTGGAGCGCCCGGGCAATGCCGTCGGCGATGCGTTGACCTGCCCCACATGGCCTGCTGTCGGCCCTCAGACTGTCGGCGATGCGCTCCAACGCGTCGCGTCCGGCCCACAGGTTCGTGCCCCGGCCCTGTCGCGCGAATCGAGCCACGTCGCTGGCGTATAGCCCCCATCGACCGAGGTCGATGAATCCGCTTGACAGCACGGTTGTCAGGTCACGCAGGCGCCAGCCGTCCTGTGCAAGGTGAAGCAGGCGGCGCAGCCAGACTCCCAGAGGCCGAGTGTTCAGCCGCTCGCCCGCGGCGGGGTCCAGGGGCAGGTCGTATTCGGCGAACACCTGCCGGGCCAGCGACAGGTACGGCGACACCTGTCGAAAGGCGACGGCGCAGTCGGAAGGGCGCAACCGCGGGTTGTCTGTGAGCCGCTGCTTGATCTGGCGGGCTATGGCTCGAAGCTGCTCCTCTCGGTCCGAGGCGGTGCTTGCGACGACCGAAGCGGTCCCGCCCGTCCCCTGTCGGTTCAGCTGAAGCACGTGAGCGTTTGGAAGCCTGGCGAGAAGCCGCTCGTAATCGCACCGCGCACGTGCTCCTGCTTCGGGATCGAAGGTTACGACCACCTCTGTTCGCTTCGCCAGCGCTTGGAGCAGTCTGAGCTCGATACCCCGGAAGACGTGGAAGCTGTCAACCACCACGAAAGCTGGGACGGCGGAGCCCGCCTCGATGGCATCGGCCGCGGCCAGAGGCGTCTTGGCCGGGTGGAGCCAGCTCCGGAGATTCAACTCGGAGCAGTAGGAGGCGTAGATGGCACTGAGGCCAATCAGAGAAGGAATCTGTGACCGGCGTGCGGCCTGAAGGAACGCATCGGGGTCGACGTCTTCCGACAGCAGGTCTCTGACGGCGGCGCTCACCAAGTCGATGAAACCGTCGGTGTGGGCGATCGGTCTGAAGTACGAGGCGGACCCGCCTTGGGCTTCACTCCAGGCGACTGCTCCCAGAAGCTCCTCGGCCACCGTGCCGGACAGCTTCTCCTCCGCGACGGTCAGGCTATGGCTGAACTGGTGCATCGTCTCGACGCGCAGTCGGAGCGCCACTCCGCAGCGGGAGACCAGGCGCTTGCGGAGCTGGTCGCCGTGCCGGCTGGTCGGTACGAGGGCAATCGCCTCGTATAGAGGGTTGGACTCGTAGCGGGCAGCCAGCCTCGCTACAACCTTCTCCGTCTTGCCGCTACTCGGCCCGCCGGTGATCAGGACCGCGCCCAACGTGGCCATGAATCAACTCCAATGTTGTTGGGAGTCCAATGGTACGACACGGATGGTTCTTAGCTATCCTATACCCAGATCAAAATTCTGAGGAGGATGGCGTGAGCTGATGGGCCAGATTGAGCTCATAAGAACAACATCACACTTGGCCGGGGTCGTCAATCATCTGTCGAAGGCGTCGCGAGTTGCGGTTGATATCGAGTCCAATGGCTTCTTCAGATACCACGAATGCATCTGTCTCGTGCAGCTCGCATCGGCCGAAACCGCTTTCCTCATCGATCCCCTGGCGATAGACGATGTAAGGCCGTTCGGCAGCCTTCTCAACAACCGGTCCGTGGAGAAAGTCCTCCACGCCTCCGACTACGACATTCGTAGCTTCGACAGGGACTGGGGGTTCCGGGTAAACGCACTGTTTGACACTGCCATCGCCGCTGCATTCGTTGGTTCGCAGCAGGTGGGTCTGCAGTCCGTGTTGAAGGACCACGTGGGCGTCGAGCTGGCCAAGAGCCGCAAGCTCCAGCGGTCGGACTGGACCGTTAGACCCCTGCGTCCTGAGGCGCTCGGGTACGCGGCGGACGACGTTCTGCACCTGCTGAAGCTCCGCGAAATACTCTCGGCGCGGCTGGAGGAGCTGTCGCGACTCGAGTGGGTGAGGGAAGAGTTCGCACGTCTGGAGCAGGTGAGGCACACCCCCGCGAGCCGGGAGACGGCCTTCCTTTCGGCCAAGGGCAGCCGCAGTCTGGATGGCAGGGGTTTGGCCGTCTTACGCGCGCTCTTCCAATTCCGAGAGCAGGAGGCCAGCCGCCTCGACCGTCCGCCATTCAAGGTCATACCGGACTTCGCTCTTGTCCAACTGGCGTCGGAGCCAGCGGCTAACTTGTCAACCATCAAGGGGCTGGGGCGATTTGGCCGTCCCCCCGCCGATAGAGGCTTGAGGGCAGCGATCGACAATGGACTTCGGTCGCCTCCCGTCACTCGGCCCCGACGTCTCCGGAGCAAAGATGAGCCTGGTTCGGTGGAGCGAGCGAGAATCAAAGCTCGCCTCAGAAGCCTGAAGGGGTGGCGTAGCCGGTTGGGGAAGGATCTGGGGTTGGACCCGAGCCTGCTGTGGCCCACCGCGAGCTTGGAACGTCTGGCCCGCCACCCGGGTGACCCGCAGTCGGAGCTAGTTGGTTCAGAAGTCCGGGGTTGGCAGAAGCGTGAGTTCGGCACAGCACTGATGAGAGCACTTGCAGGTCTGAGTTAACCTTTCGCCGGAAACGCGGTCCACGCGGCCCGGACGCGATGCAGCTTCCAAGGTAGAAAGAAGGTGGCGGAGGGAGAGGGATTCGAACCCTCGAGGGACCTTTTGAGCCCCTAAGCGCTTAGCAGGCGCCCGCACTAGACCACTATGCGATCCCTCCCAGACCTATGCTATCAGAGCGGCGCCCGCCCCCACAAGCGGACGCGCCCGCTAGGCTTGTAGCAGCAGGCTCAGCCAGGAGAAGACGCCCAGTGCCAGAAGGGCCACCTCGAACACCGCCAGCGGCGGCGCGGCGAGCTGGCCGCGGACGCGTTGCCAGTAGGCGTTGAGGGGCATCTGCGCCCAGACGAGGAAGGCCACCAGCAGGGCAAGCGCGAAGAGCGTGATGCTCAGTGCTGTGCCGGGGTCCTCCATCTGTAGTGTGAGCGCCTGCAGCACGCTCGACAGGAACCACATGAACACGGCGAGGAGGGGCGACAGGGTCGTGTCCACGCCTTGGGCGCGGGCCAGCTTCGTAACGACGGCAATGTGCTTGTGCAGCCGGAACAGCCCGTAGATGGGCACGAAGAGAATCGCCAGCGTGTGCCACAGGGGATAGTGTGCGTCCTCCGTCTCAGACGCCAGATGCTTCCACGTGACGTAGAACCAGTACGCCAGGTAGAGCCCCAGCGTGACGGCCGTGAGGCCCAGCACTCGTCCCATCGACAGGTAGACCGCGTCCGATGGGGTCTTGTCCGCTGGGCGGGTGAAGAAGGCATGCCATGGCATCGGTTCGTCCGGATTGTCCGTGGCTCCGCACTGGGCGCAGAGCCTGGAATCGATGGGGTTGACGTGCCCGCAGTGGGGGCACGGCCTCTCCAGCATGGTCTCCCTGTTCCAGTTGGACTGAGGTCGACGGGGCTAGGACACGCTATGAGCCGGCTGGACCTCGTGAGCGTGGGCGCCGCAGCCAACCCAGACGGCGCCGTCCTCGAAGAACTCCTTCTTCCAGATGGGCGCCATCTCCTTGATGCGGTCCACGGCATACCAGCAGGCGGCGAAGGCCTCTTTGCGATGCGGAGTGGCCACGGCCACGACCATGCTGATCTCCCCGATCTCCAAGCGCCCATAGCGATGGGCGATGGCGGCGTCGGTGACCCCCCAGCGCTCCCCTAGCTCACGGAAGATGTCCCGGAAGCGCTTGACCGCCATCTCCTCGTAGACCTCGTACTCCAGGCGAAGGACGCGATGGCCCTGGGTCTGCTTGCGAGCAGTACCGAGAAACGTGACGACGCCGCCGTTGGCAGGCCCCCGCACCTGGGCCGTGACCTCCTCGGGGATGAGAGGGTCTTGCGTAATGAGCGTGTACCCTGCTGCCATCACCTCACCTGTGCTCCGCCGCTCACCGGCGGGATCAGGGCCACCTCGTCGCCCTCTTCGAGCGCGTGGGCCTGTCGACGTACTCTTGGTTCACGGCCACCATGGTGTTGTCCACCAGCAGCCCGACACGAGGGTGGGCCTCGGCCAGGACTGCCAAGGCCGCGGCAACCGTCGCCGGGAAGGCACGTTGAGGGTCAGCCGGTCACGTTCCAGACGCTCCCGATACAGCGCGAAGAGCCGGATAGTCACGGATACGGCCCCGTCCATGATGGCCCATTATAGCGGGCGCACAGCCCGTGCTGCAAAACCGCGTCCTTGTTGCCCTCCTATGCCGCCGGTATACTTGACCTATTGTGGCACTGACAAGCACCAGGACCCGGACAGACTGGGAAGCCGTCATCGGGCTGGAGGTCCACGCCCAGCTCCTCACCCGCAGCAAGATGTTCTGCGGCTGCCCGGCGGAGTACGTTCAGGGCGACCCCAATACCCGTGTCTGCCCCGTCTGCCTGGGGATGCCCGGCGTGCTGCCCGTCATCAACCGCCAGGCCGTCGAGTTCGTCATGATGACCGGGCTTGCCCTGAACTGCACCATCGCGTCCTACACGCAGTTCGACCGCAAGAACTACCCCTACCCGGACCTGATGAAGGGCTACCAGATCTCCCAGTACGATAACCCCATCGCGTTCGGCGGCTGGCTCGACTTGGACGTCGACGGCGAGCGGCGGCGGGTCGGAGTCACGCGCGTGCACCTTGAGGAGGACGTTGCCAAGCTTCAGCACGTCCGCGACGGCTCGGGCGAGGCCTACTCCCTAGTCGACGTCAATCGCGCCGGCGTCCCTTTGATGGAGACCGTCAGCGAGCCCGACATGCGCTCGCCGGAGGAGGCCCGGCAGTACCTGCTGGCCTTCCGCTCGATCCTCCAGTACCTAGGCGTGAGCACGGCCGACATGGAGAAGGGCGCGTTCCGTTGCGACGCCAACGTGTCCGTTCGACCGGTCGGCTCGACGGAGCTGACGTCCAAGGTCGAAGTCAAGAACATGAACAGCTTCCGGGCCGTGTTCAACGCCCTGGAGTATGAGGTCGAACGACAGGTGGCCGTGCTCGAGGACGGAGGCCGGGTGGTCCAGGAAACCCGCGGCTGGTCCGAGGACCGCAGCGCCACCGTCTCCCAGCGGACCAAGGAGTACGCGCACGACTACCGCTACTTCCCCGAGCCGGACCTGCCTCCCCTGGCCATCTCCCGCGAGTGGGTGGAGGAGGTGAGGGCCCGCCTGCCGCAGCTGCCGGCCGCTCGCCGCGACCGCTTCATCGACGAGTACGGCCTCTCGCCGTACGATGCCTCGCACCTGACGGCCTCCAGGGACATGGCGGACTTCTTCGAGGAGACGCTGGCCGCCGACGCCCAGAAGGGCGACGCTCGACAGTCTCGGGCCAAGGCCGTGGCCAACTGGCTCACCGGCGAGGCGACTCGCCTGCTGAACGCCAGCGGAACGGAGATCGCCCAGAGCAGGGTGACGCCCCAAGCCCTCGCGGAGCTTGTGGTCCTGACCGAGGGCGGTACCGTCGGCTCCACCCAGGCCAAGGTGGTGTTCGAGGAGATGTTCCGTTCCGGGGCATCGCCAAAGCAGATCGTCCAGGAGAAGGGGCTTGCCCAGATTAGCGACGCGGAGGGCATCGCTCCCTCTGTGGACCAGGCCCTCGCCGACAATCCCCAGGCGGTCCAGGACTACCTGGGCGGCAAGGAGACGGCCGTTCGCTTCCTGGTGGGCCAGGTGATGCGGCTGACCAGGGGCAGGGCCAACCCTGGCTTGGTCACAACCCTCCTCGAAGAGCGGTTGGCCGCAATGAAGCAGAAGTAGACGTGGTACACTCTTCCTGAGCGCGAAAGGGGCGTAACCGTGGAGACCTACCTGGGCATAGCGCAGATCATGATCTCGGTCCTTCTGGTCGTGACCATCCTTCTTCAGGTGCGGGGCCAGGGAAGCGGCCTCTTTGGCGCCGCCCAGGGCACCTATCGCGTCCGCCGCGGCGTAGAGAAGCTCCTCTTCCAGTTCACCATCATCTTCACCGCGGTCTTCCTCCTCATCGCCATCCTCAGGGCGTCGACCTGGATCGGCATCGGCTAGACCCCGCATGCCGGGACGGCTGCTCACGCTCCTGACGGACTTCGGCACGTCCGACGCGTACGTCGCCGCGGTCAAGGGCGTCGTCCTGGGCATCAATCCCGGCCTCACGATTGTCGACATAACACACGACGTAGCGCCGCAGGACGTTCCGGCCGCGGCCTTCCTGCTCGCGCCGCGGCCCCGTACTTCCCTCGCGGGACAGTGCACCTGGCGGTGGTCGATCCGGGCGTGGGCACGGAGCGGCGCCCCCTGTTGCTCCTCACGCCCAACGCAGCCTATGTGGGGCCCGACAACGGCATCTTCTCGTCAGTTCTGGCTCCTCACGCCGCCTCCACCGATGAACGTCCCGTGGGCGGCGATGCGCCCCTTCCGCCTGGTGTCCGGGCCTTCCACCTGACCAACCCTCGCTACTGGTGGCATCCGGTGAGCCGCACCTTCCACGCCCGGGAAATCTTCGGGCCTGTGGCGGCCCACCTGGCCCTGGGCGTGCGCCCGGAGGAATTCGGCGAGCCGGTGGAGTCGATTCGATGGCTGGCGCCTCCCACGCTCCGCCGCGAGGAGGGCGGCCTGACCGGGCAGGTCATCCACGTTGACCGCTTCGGCAACCTAGTGACCAACGTCCCCGCAGAGGAGGTCGCGGGGCGGCTGCGGACCGTCTCGATTGCAGGCCGAAGCATCGCCGGTCTCAGCGAGACCTACGGCTCCGCCGGTGATGGCCTCATGGCGTTGGTGGGCAGCTACGGCACCATCGAAGTCGCACTGCGCAACAGCAACGCTGCTGCGATCCTTGGAGTGGGCGTCGGTGAGCGCGTGGTCGTCGCGACGGGGTGTGAGGGCGGGTGAAGTCGGACGGGTCACCCATCGCTCGGCGTAGGCAGGTCGCGCATCGACCACACCGCCGAAAGCAGAATGAAGAGGACCGCTACCAACTCACCGCCAGCCGCCAGGAACAGCGTCGGCCGCAGGCCGATGATCTCCCCCAGCACGCCCCCCAGCAGGGCGCCAACCGGGATCAACCCCACCTCCAGCGAGTTCATGGCGCCGTTCATCCGCCCCTGAAGCGAGATGGGCGTCGATGCCTGTCGCAGGCTGACCTGGGCGACACGGAAGACCGTAGCGCCGAGCCCGAAGAGGAAACTCGCCGCCGTCAGCAGGGCCGCTACCGCGATGACCGGCCTCCGGCTAGCGGCGTCGCTAGGTCGCTCAGCGCCGCTATCACGACGCCGAGGAACACGGCGCGGCCTATGCCCGTCCAGCCTATGATTCGATTGGCGAGCAGTGCGCCGAGGAGAAAACCGACGCCGCCCATCGAGAAGATGATGCCGAATGTGACCGGCTCCAGCCCCAGGTCCTTGCTGACGTACAGGATCCACACCGCCTCGAACATTGCGTTGAAGATGGCGACTCCGCCCACCACTGCAGCGAGCGGTAGCAGGACTCTGCTTCGCCGGATGAGGGCAAGACCCTGGACGGCCTCTTTCACGAAATCCTGGTCCGTCGAGGGCGCGGGCTCAGGCTCCGGCGCTCGGATGGACTGGATTGCAATGGCCGACGCCACAAACGTGAGGGCGTCGACTATCAACGCCACGGGAGCGGTGAAGAGCTGACGAGGCCTCCTGCCACGCCCGGCCCCGTGACCTCCGAAGCGGATCGACCGATGGCGAGCTTGCCGTTGGCCTCCACTAGCTCCTTTCGGGGCGACCAACGATGGGAGCATCGACCTGCTTGCGATGCCGAACAGCAAGCCCAACATGCCAATCGCCAGGGCGATGACGTAGAGGTACTCGATGCGGAGGACGTCGAAGGCGGCGCCGACGGGCACCGCCAGCAGCAGGACCGCGCGACCGTAGTCGGCGGCGATCATGATCGGCCGCTTCTTCCTGCGGTCCACCCAGACCCCGGCGCCGAGTCCGAACACCAGCGCCGGAGCGCTCCCGGCCGCTGCCAGTATGCCCATCTGGAAAGGAGTGGCGTCCAGGATGAGCACTGCCGTCAAGGGAAGGGCGAGGAGCGTGATCTGGGACCCGAAGCTGGAGACGGTGCCTCCCAGCCACAGCCTCGTGAAGTCCCGATGTCGCCATAGGCCGGTGAAGCGGAAGCGCATGAGGGCGCTCCTCAGACCATAGACTCAGGGCTTCCGGTTTGGACTACCTGTCAGCCGACCAGGTCCGGCCCTTCACGGCGGGAAAGCGGTATCGGCGGCGGGCTACTGCCCCCCGCTCCGAAGCCTCCACCGCGTGCCCTGCGGCGTGTCCTCCAGCGACACTCCCATGTCCTGCAAGCGGTCGCGGAGCCGATCGGCCAGCTCGAACTGGCGGGCGGCCCGGAGCTCCTGCCGCATCTCAACCAGCAGGTCCAGGAACGGCTCCGCACCGGTGAGAGCGGCCGCCTCTGGCTCCAGGCTCAGCCCCAGCACTCCCGCCAGCTCGCGTAGCGCCTCCTGCGCCTCTGCGATGTCGCCGCCCTCCGGGGCCATGCGGTTGATCTCCCGCGCCAGGTCGAAGAGCGCCGCGATGGCCTGCGGCGTGTTTAGATCGTCGTCCATGGCGCTCAGGAAGCGCTCCCGAAACGGCGCCGCGTCCAGCGTTTTGCCGCCGGCTTCGCTGGCCTGGGCCGCTGCTTCGCGCAGCCGCCCCAGCGCTCGGGCCTGCGCTGATAGCCCCTCCGAGCTGTAGGACAGCGAGCTCCGGTAGTGGGAGCTGAGGAGGTAGAGCCGGAGGGCGTCGGGCCCCACCTGCGAGAGGGCCTCCCGGATGGTGACCAGGTTCCCCAGCGACTTGCTCATCTTGTTCTCGTCTTGGCGGAGCAGGCCGTTGTGCAGCCAGAAGTTGGCCAGGGGCGCTTGGCCCGTGTAGGCCTCGCTCTGGGCGATCTCGTTCTCGTGGTGGGGAAAGATTAGGTCCTGGCCTCCGCCGTGGATGTCCAGGCTGGTCCCAGGAGGTTGAGGGACATGGCGCTGCACTCGATGTGCCAGCCGGGGCGGCCGGGCCCCCAGGGGCTCTCCCAGGTCGGCTCGCCGGGCTTGGCAGACTTCCACAGGGCAAAGTCCATGGGGTGCCTCCTTGCCCTCCACCACCTCCACCCGGGCCCCAGCCATCATCCCGTCCAGCGTGCGGTGGCTGAGCTTACCGTAGTCCGAGACCCGCGGCACCCGGAAGTACACGTCGCCGTCCACCTCGTAGGCGAAACTCTTGTCGATCAGACCATGCACCATCTCCACGATCTGCGGGACCATCTCCGTGGCCTTGGGGTACTCGTGGGCCCGCTGCACACCCAGAGCGTCCATGTCCTCGAAGTATTCCCGGATGTACTCCCCGGTCAGGTCCCAGATGGTCGTCCCGGCCTTCTGCGCCGCGGCGATGATGTTGTCCTCGACGTCGGTGAAGTTCTGGATGTGGCGGACTCGGTAGCCGCGGTATTCCAGGTAACGGCGCATCACGTCGAAGAAGACGTAGCTCAGGGCGTGACCTACGTGGGCCGAGGAGTAGGGGCTGACACCGCAGACGTAGAGCTTGACGATGTCGCCTGCCGGCGCGAAGTCTCGCTTCTGACCGGTCAGAGTATCGTGGAGCTTCATGAGGACTCCTGGAGCAGGGCTACGGCCCAGGCCGCCATTCCCTCCCCCGCCCCAGGTACCCCAGGCCGTCGTTGGTCTTTGCCTTGACGCTGATTGCGCTTGCGTCCCCGCCGAGATTTTCGGCCAACTCCCGCTGCATCGCAGCAAGGTACGGCCCCAGGCGGGGGCGCTCGGCGATTATTGTAGCATCCACGTTCACCACCCTCCAACCGTGGGAGGCCAGGAGCGCGGCCGTGTGTTGCAGAAGCAGCGTGCTCGCGACGCCCCGATACTGGGCGTCGCTTGAGGGGAAGTGCGTGCCGATGTCCCCCAGCCCCGCCCGCGCCCAGGAGCGCGTCGATGATGGCGTGGGTGAGGGCGTCGCCGT
>CBDBGD010000006.1:0-242341 GCA_965205235.1 Dehalococcoidia bacterium | reverse complement strand
ACGACAACTGGTGGCAGACGGAGACAGGCGCCATCCTCATCGCCAACTACGCCTCGATGGACGTCCGCCCCGGCTCCATGGGCCGCCCACTGCCCGGCGTGCAGCCCGCCATCCTGGACGACGACTACAACCCTCTCCCGCCGGGCCAGGAGGGGAGCCTGGCCGTGCGGCCGGGCTGGCCCTCCATGTTCCAGGGCTACTGGGGCAACACGGAGCTCTACAACTCCCGCTTCCGCAAGGGCTGGTACATCACCGGCGACCAGGCCCGCATGGACGAGGACGGCTACTTCTGGTTCGTGGGCCGCGCCGACGACGTCATCAACACCGCCGGCCACCTGGTCGGCCCCTTCGAGGTGGAGAGCATGCTCATCGAGCACCCCGCCGTGGCGGAGGCCGCGGTCATCGGCGTGCCCGACCCGCTGGCGATGGAGGTGGTCAAGGCCTTCGTCAGCCTCAAGGACGACTACACCGAATCGGAGGAGCTGCGCCGGGAGCTGATCAGGTTCGGGCGCAGCCGGCTGCAGAGCATCGCACCACGGGACGTGGAGTTCCGCCCGTCGCTGCCCAAGACCCGCAGCGGCAAGATCATGCGCCGGCTGCTCAAGGCCCAGGAGCTGGGCCTCCCCGTGGGCGACACATCGACGCTGGAAGACGAGGACTAGGGCCCGGTTTCGCCGACTGCAACGACGCATGACGGAGCCGGTCGACACTGCGGAGGACGCTATGCAGGATGAGTACGACGTCGTCGTCCTTGGGGGCGGCTCGGCGGGGGAGAACGTCGCCGGGCGGGTCTCCGCCGGCGGCCTGAGCGCGGTCGTCGTCGAGCCGGAGCTGGTCGGCGGCGAGTGCTCCTACTGGGCGTGCATGCCCAGCAAGGCCCTCCTGCGACCCGCCGAGGCGCTGGCCGCCGCCCGCCGCGTGCCGGGCGCTCGCTCCGCCGTCACCGGCGGCGTCGATGCCCAGGAGGCGCTGAAGCGCCGGGACGCCGCGGCCAGCAACTACGACGACTCGGGCCAGGTGCAGTGGTTGCAGTCGGTAAACGTCGACCTGATCCGCGGGCGCGGCCGGCTGACCGGCGAGCGAAGCGTGGAGGTGGAGGCGAGCGACGGCGCCCGCACGACCCTCAACGCACGCGTCGCCGTGGTCCTCGCCACGGGCAGCACCGCGGCCATGCCCCCCATCGACGGCCTGTCCGATGTTGCGCCGTGGGACAGCCGCAAGGCCACCGCTGCCAAGGAGGTCCCGCAGAGCCTGCTGGTGCTGGGCGGCGGGCCCGTGGGCGTCGAGATGGCCCAGGCGTGGCGGACCCTGGGCGCGGGAGGAGGTGACGGTCGTCGTGTCCGGCGACCGCATCATCCCCAGGGAGGAGCCCTTCGCCAGCCGCCTCGTCGCCGACGCCTTCGACAAGCTCGGCATCCGCATCTACACGGGCACCACCATGGTCAGCGTGCGGCGCAACGGCCGCGTCACGGCCACCCTGGAGGACGGCACGGACCTGTCGGCCCAAGAGCTCTTGGTGGCGGTCGGGCGCAGGCCGGGGACCGTGGACGTGGGCGTTGAGACCGTTGGGCTCGAGCCGGGACGGCCCGTCCGGGTTGACGACCAGCTCCGAGCCTTGGACGTCCCCGGCGGCTGGCTCTACGCCGTCGGCGACGTCAACGGCCGCAACCCGCTGACGCACATGGGCAAGTACCAGGCCCGCCTCGCCGGCGACGTCATCCTCGGCAGGGACGTCGCCGCCTGGGCCGACAACACCGGCGCACCCCGCGTCGTCTTCACCGACCCGCAGGTCGCCGCGGTGGGCCTCACCGAGCAGCAGGCCCGGGATCGCGGCATCCGCGTGCGCACCGTCGCCCATCCCTTCGGTGCGAGTGGCGGGGCGGTGACCACGGGTCAGGGCGTCCGCGGCAACTGCCAGATCGTCATCGACGAGGACCGGCGGGTCATCGTGGGAGCGACGTTCGTCGGCCCCGGCGCGGGCGAGATGCTGCACGCTGCCACCATCGCGATCGTCGGGGAGGTGACGCTGGACCAGCTCTGGCACGCCGTGCCTGCCTTCCCCACCATCAGCGAGTTCTGGCTGCGGTTCCTGGAGGTCTACGGCCTGTAGCAATACGAAGGGGGACGATATGAGCAACGAGCAGACCACGGTCATCCGGGCCAAGGCCCTTATCACCGGCGCCGACGCCCCGCCCGTCCCCAACGCCGTCGTCGTCATCCGGGGCGACCGCATCGTCGCCGCGGGCCCGGAGGAGGCCGTCGACGTGCCGAAGGGCCCGGACGTGCGCGTGCTGGACCACAGCGACGGCTACCTGCTCCCCGGCCTCATCGATGCGCACACGCACCTCATGTTCGGCGCAGGCGAGCGCAGCTACGAGAACGTCATCGAGAACGACTCGGACGAGCTCATGCTGCTGCGCGCCGCCCGCAACGCGCACACTCACCTCAGCGTCGGCGTCACGGCGCTGCGGGACTGCGGCGCACGGAACCAGATCACCTTCGACCTCCGTCGCGGCGCCCGGCAGGGCCTGGTGCTGGCGCCCCGGCTGCTGCTCAGCGGCCGCCCGGTGACCATGACCGGCGGCCACTTCTGGTGGTGCAACCAGGAGGCGGACGGCGTGGAGGGCGTGCGGAAGGCCGTGCGGGAGCTGGTCCGAGACGGCGCTGACTTCATCAAGATCATGGCCTCGGGCGGCGGCACCGCCGGCACCGACAACCGTCTGCCGTCCTACAGCGTCGAGGAGCTGCAGGCCATCATCGACGAGGCCCACGGCCTGGGCAAACTCACGACCGCGCACTGCCTGGCCACCCAGAGCATCGTCAACGCCCTCGATGCGGGCGTCGACGCCATTGAGCACGCGGGGTTCATCGAGCCGGACGGCTCCTACCTCTTCGACCCGCACGTCGCGGAGCGCATCGCCAAGCAGGGCGTCATGATCAGCCCCACGGTGCAGACGGGCTGGCGCGGCCGGGAGAGGCTGCTGGCCCTGCAGGAGCAGGGGCAGGCCCTCACCCCGGTGCAGGAGCGACGCTTGGAGTCCCTCCACGCCAAGTGCGACTCCCAGGTCGAGTTCGTGGGCAGGCTGTGGTCGGAGTGGAACGTCCCCATCGTGGCCGGCACCGATGCCATCCAGACCTTCGGCGACTACTGCCTTGGCCTGGAGCTGCAGGTGATGGCGGGCATGAGCCCCGCCGCCGTGGTCCGCTCCGCAACGTCCGTCGCGGCGAACGCCGTGGGCCTGGGCGAGGTGGTCGGCACAGTGGAGGCGGGCAAGGAGGCGGACCTCATCGTCGTCGACAGCGACCCGCACGAGGACATCCGCGCCCTGCGCTCCATGCGCATGGTGATGCAGAAGGGCGAGCTGATACCGCCGCCGGTGTTCTAGGAGACGACGAGAACTAGAGACGGAGGGAAGATGGAGAACGCCATTCTCACCCCAGAGGGCTACACGGACCGGATACGACAAGAGCTCGGAAACTGCCTCGTCGAGACGAATCTCTCGCAGGGTGAGAAGCTCACGGGCAAGGTGCGGGACCGATACGACCTTGGGAACCGCATGGTGCTCATCACCACCGACCGGCAGAGCGCCTTCGACCGGGTGCTGGCTGCGGTCCCCTTCAAAGGCCAGGCCCTCAACATGACCAGCGCATGGTGGTTTGAGCAGACTCGCCACATCGTGCCGAATCAGGTCCTATCCATCCCTGACCCCAACGTCACACTTGCCAAGAAATGTACCGTCTTCCCCATTGAGTTCGTGATGCGTGGATACATCACCGGCACCACCAACACCTCCCTCTGGACGGTCTACAAGAGCGGCCGGCGTGAGTACTGCGGCAACGATCTCCCCGAAGGCCTGGTGAAGAACCAGAAGCTCCCGACGAACTACCTCACACCCACCACCAAGGAGGAGCACCACGACCGGCCGATCAGCCCCGACGAGATCGTATCCGAGGGCTGGATGACGCCCGACGATTGGGAGCACTGCAGCCGCATCGCGCAGGAGCTCTTCGCGTTCGGTCAGGCCAAGGCAGCCGAGCACGGCCTGGTCCTCGTCGACACCAAGTACGAGATGGGCCGTGACGAGAACGGCGAGATCCTTCTGATCGACGAGATCCACACCCCCGACTCCAGTCGCTACTGGATTGCCGACACCTATGAGCAGCGCATGCGCGATGGCCGGGAGCCCGACAACGTCGACAAGGAGTTCCTCCGGCTCTGGTTCACGGAGAACTGCAACCCCTACGAGGACGAGGTCCTGCCGCCGGCGCCGGACGACCTTGTCATCGAGCTCTCACGACGCTACATCTACCTCTACGAGAAGATCACCGGCCGCTCCTTTGAGTTTCCACAGGCGGACCAACCGATCGCGACGCGGTTGGAGAGCAACCTTGGTGGAATCGCATGAAGGCATACGGGGGCGTTAGGGACCAACGGTGAAGAAGTACATTCTCTTTGACCACGACGGTGTTCTGGTAGATACCGAGCTCTGGTACTACAAGGCGGGAGAGCGCGCCCTGGCTGACATCGGATTCACCATGGACAGAGACCAGTACCTTCGGGACATGATCCAGGGAGCGGCCACGTGGGCCCAGGCCGTAGCGGCGGGTATCGATGAACAGACCATCAGCGGGCAGCGCGAGGTCCGCAATGTCTACTACCAGGAGTATCTCAGAACGGAAGACATCGAGATCGAGGGCGTCCTGGAAACGCTGGATGAACTCGCAGAGACGTACAGGATGGCTATAATCACTACCTCCAAGCGGGCTGACTTCGCCCTGATACACGAAAAGCGGTCCATCCTGGGCTACATGGAGTTCTATCTGGCGAGGGAGGACTACGAGCAGGCCAAGCCGCATCCCGAGCCCTACCTGAGAGGGCTCCAGCGCTTCGGCGCCGCCGCCGATGAAACGGTGGTTGTCGAAGACTCGGCGAGAGGGTTGCAGTCGGCGATAGCGGCGGGCATTGACTGCATCGTGGTTGCAAACGAGTTCACCGCATCGCACGATCTGTCCGGCGCAACCGCCAAAGTCGCTGCGTTCACGGAGTTGCCGTCTGCCATAGAGGGCTTAGCAAGTCTGGCCAGAAGTTACTAGGAGGAGAAGATGCGCGTTGGAATGGGGTTGGACAAGGTCCGGGCCTACCTGGAGGAGAACAAGCCGCGCCACGTGTCCCGCATCCAGCGGGCGGTGCAGCAACCCAGCGTCTCGTCGGAGGACTTGGGCGTCGTGGAGTGCGCCGATCTGCTCGTGCAGCTCCACCGCGAGTCGGGGTTCACGGACGTGGAGGTGGTCCCCACCGACGGCCTTCCCGGCCTCTGGGCCGCCTACGACGTGGGCGCGCCCAAGACCATCATCGTCTACAACAACTTCGACACTCGCCCGGTCCTGCCCAACGAGAAGTGGGAGCACCCACCCTACTCCGGCGCGCTGACCTCGGCGGGCCCCTACGGCCAGGTGGTCATGGGCCGGGGCGCCATGAGCAAGGGCGGCTACGTCGCCTGGCTGAACGCCCTGGAGGCCCTCATCGCAGTCGAGGGCACGCTGCCGGTGAACGTGCTGACGCTGCTGGAGGGCGACGAGATCCTGGGCAGCCCCAACTTCCGCGGCATGTACGCGAAGTACCGGGACCGCCTCGCCACGGCGACGGCCAGCCTCAGCCCCGGCGCGAACCAGGACGCCGCCGGTCGGGTGTCGCTGACCCTGGGCTACAAGGGCATGATCTACGCCGAGCTGATGGCCAGCGGCGCCAAGTGGGGCAGGGGCCCCCAGAGCGCGCCGTTGCACGGCATGACCGCGTCGGTGGTCGACAGCCCTGCGTGGCGGCTGGTCCACGCGCTGGCGTCGCTCATGGAGCCGGGGGGCAACCGCATCGCCGTGCCGGGCTACTACGACGACGTGTCACCGCCCACGGAGGAGGAGCGAAAGGCCGTCTACCCGAACCCCGGGCCGTGGAACCAGGTGCTCCCCGGCGTGGCCGCAGCGCCGGTGCCCCTTGGCGACCTGGGCGACGAAGAGACGGTGATGAACTTCTTTTACGGCCCAAGCCTGAACATCAACGCCCTCAAGAGCGGCTTCACCGGCCCTGGCACGCTGCCCTTCAGCCTCCCCAACGAGGCCTCGGCTCTCTTCGACATCCGGGTGCCCCGCGGCTACAAGGTGCAGGAGGCCATCCGCCGCATCCGAGAGCACCTGGACGCGCAGGGCTACCAGGACCTGGTGTTCAACCCCATGGGCGCCTACGACCCCTCCACCACGGACCCCAACTCGGAGCTCGTGCGGTCCATCCGCCGCGCGTTCCAGGAGATGGACGTGCCCGTGGTCACCGTGCCGGGCAGCGGCGGAGGCGGGCCCTGGTCGATCTATGCGACCGACCTGGGACTGCCGGTGATTCGCAGCGTCGGCCTTGGCGGCGGAGCGGGCGGCGGAGCGAACGAGTACATCGCCATCGACGGTACGGACACCGTCGGCGGCTTAGTCGAGTGCGAGCTGTCGCACGTCCACCTGCTCAAGGCCTACGCGGAAGGGGCGTAGCCGCTTTGCACACCGCCTTCCTTCCGATAACATGGGGCCGCAACAGGAGGCGCCGCCTATGAGCACATCGCCGCGAGGCCCCGCGCTCCAGGGCATGACCGGCAGGGCTATGACCGTCACCGGGCCCGTCGACCCCGCGGCCCTGGGCATGACCGTCATGCACGAGCACATCTTCATCGACTTCACCCGCGGGCTGACCGCCGGCCCCGCGTACAACACGCCCGCAACGGAGGTGGCCTTCTGGGACCAGAAGCTCACCCTGGAGAACGTGCACCTAGTGCGGGAGAACGGCGTCCTCAACAAGGACAACTGGCTGCTGGCGGACGTCGACGTGGCCGTGAAGGAGCTGTTCGACTTCAAGGCGTGGGGTGGTGGCGCCATCGTCGACGTGACGAACATCGGCATCGGCCGAGACCCGGTCGCCCTGCGCCACGTGTCGACGGTCACCGGCGTCAACATCGTCATGGGGTCGGGCTGGTACGCCAAGGGCTCACACCCGCCCGACATGGACGAGCGCACCGCCGAGGACCTCGCCGACGAGATCATCCGCGACGTCACCGTGGGCGTCGGCGAGACCGGCGTGCGGTCAGGCATCATCGGCGAGGTGGGCATCAACGGCGGCCCCCTGACCGACAACGAGGTCAAGAGCCTCAAGGCGTCGGCGTGGGCCAGCCTCGCCACCGGCGCGGGCATCTCGCTGCACTACGGCGGCACGGACCGCGAGCGCCTGCAGGTGGCGGCGATGCTCGGGGAAGAGGGCGTGGACATGGACCGCGTCATCTTCGGCCACAGCGACGGCTACGCCGACGACATCCCCTTCCTCATCGAGCAGCTGGAGCTTGGCTGCTACGTCCAGTTCGACCTGCTGGGGCGCGTGGGCGCTCCCATCTCCCGCCTCCCGTCGGTGCGCGGCCCCGGCCCCACCAAGCCCCAGGGAGCGACCACCATCCTGGTGGGCGAGGCCGTGCCCAAGCTCATCGAGGCGGGCTACGGGGACCGCATCCTCCTCTCGCAGGACGTCTACACCAAGATCGACCTCAAGACCTACGGTGGGACGGGCTACACGTTCATCCTGGAGAAGTTCATCCCCTTCCTCCGGGCACAGGGGGTCACGGAGGAGCAGATTCACACGCTGGTGGTGGAGAACCCCCAGCGCATCCTCACATTCGCAGAGCCGAGGTAAACGCCATGGAACGTCGAACACTTGCAGGTATGCTGGCAGACGAGCTCTCGGGCGACCGCGCCCTGGAGACCGCCACGGAGATCACCCGCTACTACCGCTCCCCCGGCGCGTCGGGCTACCATCGGGCGACGGACTACGTCGCCGAGCGCTTCCGGGGCAGCGGGCTGGACCGCGTCTGGGTTGAGCGCTACCCGCTGGACGGCGAGACAAAGATGCTCAGCCAGAGCATGCCCCTGGCCTGGGAGCCCATCAGCGCCGAACTGCGGGTCGACTCGCCCGCGGGCAAGCTACTGACCTCCTACGAGGACGCTCCCTCCTGCCTTCCGTGGTGGACCCCCGCCACGCCTCCGGAGGGCGTCGTGATCGAGGTGGTCGACGTGGGCACGGGCGAGAGCCCCGCGGACTTCGAGGGGTGCGACCTGCGCGGCAAGGCGGCGCTCATTCGAAGCTCGGTGCGGCCCAACGGGTTCGCCTACGCGGCCAACCAGGCGATGGAGCGCGGCGCCGCCGGCATCATCACCGACACCTTGCTGTACTGGACGGCGCCCTTCCGCACTCGTGAGTCGCTGCCGGACCCCGTCCAGCTTCTGCGCATGCCGTCGAACCGGCCCAGCGCGTGGGCCTTTGCGGTGAACTACCACGCCGCCGAGACCCTGGCGGCCCTGGCCCGTGAGGGCCGCGCGGTCGTCTGGGCGCGCATCGACGCAAAGACCTTCGCCGGGGAGGCCCAGAACCTCTTCGCCGAGATCACGGGCACGGACCGGGCGGAGGAGTCCGTGCTGTTCGTCTCGCACTCCACGGCGGGCACCAAGCCCGGCGCGAACTGCGCCGCGGGCCCGGCGCTGCAGGTGGAGATCGGCCGGGTCATCGCCGAGCTCATCGCGGAGGGGAAGGTGCCCCGGCCCCGTCGCAGCATCCGGTTCATGATCAACGTGGAGGGCCATGGCACCAAGCACTACGTCCACCACCACCGAGAAGACGCTGACCGTACCATCGTCGCGGTCGCGCTCGACAGTGTCGGCCACGACCAGCGCAAGCTGATGTCCTCGCTGCTCTACTACCACTCGCCGGACTCGGTGCCCACCTTCGTCAACGACTACTTCGTCGGCCTCATCGAGTCGACACCGCGGGACACGCGGTGGGTGTTCGCCACCGACGACCTCGTGCCGCTGGTGAACCTCACCGACCTCCCCTACACCCCCTGGAGCGACAACAAGTACTACCCCGCCTTCGGCATCCCCGCGCCGCTGTTCATGTCCTGGCCGGACCTCTACTTCCACACGGACTACCTTACGCCTGACAACCTTGACCCCATGGTGTTCAAGCGATGCGGCGTGGTGAACGCGCTGGCGGCCCTGGAGCTGGCCGGCGCGGGCCCGGCGGACGCCCAGGCCATCATGCGGGAGGTGGGCATCCGCAGCCAGCTCCGCCTGAGCCGCATCGCGCTGGAGGGCCGGGAGAGCGCGGGCGCGGGACGCGTGCGCCGCCGACTCCAGGTGCTCGGCGCTCGGGACCAGGCGGCGGTCGCCTCCGCCCTCAACCTCACCTCCGCCGACGAGCGGCAGCAACACCCGGAGCTGGAGGCCACCAGCGCCCAGGTCCAGCAGGAGGTCCAGGAGCGACTCGACCAGGTGCTGAGCTGGCTTCCGGAAGGGGAGGCCCAGGAGGAGTACAGCCCCGGCACGGTGGTGCCCCGGCGGCTGGTGGAGCGGGACGCTCCGGGACTGGCGGGCACGGACTACCCGACGCTTGTCGCGATGTCCGAGGAGATGCACGCTCGCGACGCCAGGATGAAGTTCGACTCGCTGCGCATCATCGGCGACGAGGTGTGGAACTTCACCGACGGGCGCCGCAGCGTCAACGACATCGCGGAGGCCATCGGCGCGGAGTTCAACTTCGACCTGGAGCCGCGGCACATCCTGCGGCTGTTCCAGGGCCTGGAGGCCGAGGGCTTCGTGGCCCTGGGCTAGGGCCGCTGCGAGGCGCTCTCCGCGTCTACGTCGGCGCGACGTCGCGGGACTGCCGGGCGCCGGGTGAAGGCGAAGAAGCCGGACCCCAGCGCCGTCATCGTCGCCAGGAGCATGAAGGCGAACTTGTAGTCGCCGCGGCTGTCCTCCAGCACGCCCGCGATCAGGGGGCCCAGCACCATCCCCATCATGATGATGAGGTTGGAGAAGCCCATGATGGTGCCGAAGGCCGCGCGGCCGAAGAACTCGGCGCGGACGGCGGTCATCTGCGGCCCCCGCAGCCCCCACGCCATGCCGTGGATCCCGGCGGCAAGGTAGGCCATGACCGGGCCCGTGGCGTTGGCCAGGATGAGCAGCGCCACGCTGTGCAGCAGCATGCAGACGGACGCAACTCTCAGCTTGTTGAACCGGTCCCCCACGTAGCCCCCCATCACCTGGCAGATGATCATCATCACGTTGAGCACCGCCACCACGCCCGCTGCCTCCTCCACGGAGAAGTCCAGGCTCTGCACCAGGTGGGGGATCAGGTGCACCATCATCGCCGACACAACCAGCAAGGACGAGGCGTGGCCCAGGGAGATGAGCCAGAACGCCGGTGTCCTCATCGCCTCCCGCGCGGTGAAGGCCCGCTCGTCCGTGCTCCAGAGGCGCCGGGCTACGGTCTGCGGCGGCACTCGCGGCGAGCGCGGGGCTCCGCCGTCGGGCTGATAGCCGTACTCCTCAGGCGTGCGGCGGTAGAGCTGCGTCAGGGGTAGGCCCACCAGTGCGATGGCCACGCCGGAGAAGAGCGCAACGTCTCGCCACCCGAAGGTCGTCAGGGCCCAGGCGATCACCGGCGCGGCAAGGCCGCCCAGGCCCATGCCCGCGGTGGCGAGTCCGACCGCCAGGGCGCGCCGCCGCTCGAACCAGTTGACGATGGTGGTGGTCAGGGTGAGGAAGCCCGCAAGCCCCGATCCCAGGGCCATCAGCGCGAAGGAACCGTAGAACTCGAGCACGGAGTCCATCCGGCTCATAAACACGAATCCCAGGGCGAAGAACAGGATGCCGATGCGGGCCACGGCCCTGGGGCCCACCTTGTCCAAGAGCCAGCCCTGGAGGGGCCCCAGGATTCCGCTCTCGATGCGGGACATGGCGAACGCGCCCGACAGGACGGTTCCGCTCCACTGGAACTGGTCGCGTAGAAGGACAAAGTAGGCCCCGGCGCTGTGCATGAACAGCAGGCCGCTCAGACCCTGGAAGATGATGCCGGCGATCACGATCCACCAGCCGAAGTAGACGCGCCCCACCCGCCCTCCGATGCCGTCGCGGGTCAACACGATGGGGCCTCGCATCCGGGCGCAGGACGTCGGGGGGTCACGCCGTTGCGCCTGGCAGCAGCGTTGCACCGTTCGGCAGGGCCACGCCCGCCGAGACCCGTGCTCCATCGCCGAGCATGCACCCCGGCCCGACCCGAGCCCCCGCGCCCAGGACGACCCCCTCCCCGAAGATGCAGCCCTCCACCACGGCGCCGCGGCCGATGCGGCTGTGCCGCCCCACCACCGCGTTGCTTGCGGCAGCGCCTGCGTCGACGATACACCCCTCGCCCAGGGCCACCGGCCCTCGGAGGTGGGTGTCGGCGGCTACCTCGCACCCCGCGCCGAGGAGCATCGGCGGCTCCAGCACCGCCGACTCCGCGATGCGGCAGGATGGGTCGGCCCAGAGGCCGGGGCGCACAGGGTCGCCGAGAAGGTCTCCCCCAGCGGCCCCCCGCAGCAGGTCGGCGTGGAGGCGCAGGTAGGCCGCAGGCGTGCCCATGTCGGTCCAGTAGGCGTCGGACGGGAAGGCGAACACGGCCTCGCCCTCCTCCAGCAGCCGGGGGAAGAGTCCACCCTCGAACATGAAGGGCTCCCCCGCGGGAACGTACCGGAGCACCTCGGGCTCCAGGATGTAGGTCCCGGCGTTCACCCAGTTGGTCGTGACCCGCTCCGGCGCGGGCTTTTCGACGAAGCGAAGGACCCGCCCCGCGCCGTCCGTCTCGACCATCCCGAAGGCCGTGGGGTCGTCCGCGTACGTGAGCACGATGGTGGCAGCGGCGCCCTTGCGGCGGTGGAAGTCGAGAGCTGCGGGGAGGTCCAGGTCCGTGAAGATGTCCCCGTTGCACACCACGAAGGTACCCGTCAGGTGACCTTCCAGGGCCTTCACGCCTCCTGCCGTGCCCAGCGGCTGCTCCTCGACAAGGTAATCCATGGCGAGTCCCAGGGATGCGCCGTCGCCGAAATGCCCTCGGATATGCTCCGGGTGGTGGTGGAGGGTCAGGAGCGCGTGGGTGACGCCGCGTCCGTGCAGGCGGCGGAGGAGGCGTTCCAGGAAGGGGCGGTCCAGCAGGGGCAGCATGGGTTTGGGGGTGGTTGCCGTCAGGGGGTGGAGACGAGTCCCCAGGCCACCGGCCAGGACCACAGCTTGCAACGCGTCACCCCCAGGTTGTACCAAGGAGTCGAGTATAGTACGAAGACCGTGGCCTGCTCAACGGCGGAACAGTCGTTCAAGGCACGACTCTGGGGTCGCTCTCAAGCCCCGCTGCCCTCCTGCGCCAGCGCCACCGCTCCTAGGGCCGAGGACAGTCCTCCGAGCTGCGACGGCACCACGGAGGCGTCCTTGACGACGTGGGGGAACGCCGACCGCTCCATGTGCTCGATGGCGGGGACGACGTAGCTGTCCCACTCGGACGCCACGCCGCCGCCGATGACGATCATGTCCGGGTTGAGCAGGTTGAGCAGGTTGGCTAGGCCCGTCCCCAGAGACCGGGCGGCGTCCGCTATCACCGATCTCGCAAGTTGGTCCCCCTGCCGCGCCGCCTCGAAGACCATCTCGCCTGTCATCGTCTCCGGGCGTCCATCGCAGAGCTGCGTAAGGATGGACGTCTGGCCGCCGTCCAGGCGTGTTTGGGCCAGCCTTGGCAGGGCGGTCCCCGATGCCAGCGCCTCCAGGCACCCCGTGCGGCCGCAGTTGCACACCGGGCCCTCCGACTCCAGCGCCATGTGCCCGATCTCGCCCGCAACGCCAGACTTGCCCTGGTAGAGCTGTCCGCCCAGCACTAGGCCCCCACCGATGCCCGTGCCCACGGCGACGAAGAGCATGTCCCGGACGCCGCGGCCCGCGCCGAGTCGGTGTTCGGCTAGGGCTGCGAGGCTCACGTCGTTGCCCAGCGCCGTCGGGACGCCCAGCCGCGCTGCTAGCTCTGTGCGGAGGGGGTAGCCCTCCCAGCCGGGCAGGTTCGGGGCAGTGTCGACCACGTCGCGGTGGACGTCGTAGAGGCCGGCGAAGGCGATTCCCAACCCCGCCAGTCGATCGGGCTGAAGTCCCGCCTGACGGACCAGGCCTTGGGCCAAGTCGACGATGGTGGAGACCACCTCGTCCGGGGGCTTGTCGGCAGGAGTGGGAGCCGTCTCCTGGCCGATCACGTTGAGGTGGGCGTCGGCGAGGACGGCGAGCGTCTTTGTCCCGCCCAGGTCCACGCCTACGAACAGGCTGCTCGCCTCCACCGGCTCTGCTCCTGCTTCGGATGGGAGCTATTGTACAGGGCTGACCGCGCAAAGGAAGGGGAGCAGAGCATGCCGCTCTCCTCCCCTCTGTCAGGTCTGAACGGGGCTACCGTACGGCGTTCACGATGTCTTCGGCCAGGCTTGGGTAGGCGGAGAGCTCCTGGACCCGCTCCTGCTTGAGCCGCCGCACGGTCTCCTCGTACTCGGCGTGGCGGCCCTGGCGCTCGTAGAGCCTGCGAGGCTGGAGCAGCTCCACGTCGTCGAACCCCGGCACACCCTCCGCTACCTCGTAGCCGAAGTCCGGGTCCCGCCTCCAGGTGATCGTTCCATCGGCAATGCCGCTGACCACGGCGCTGGAGTGGAGGACGCCGATCTTCTTGCTTCGGGGGTCGTCGTCGGGGCCGCCGACGCGGCCGGTGTTCATCAGGTAGACCTCGAAGGGGTGGCTCTCCCACAGCTCCAGGAAGCGGTTGCCCTGCAGGCCGTGGGACAGTGGGAAGAAGGGGTTGGTGCCCGGCACGCGCAGGAACTTGCCCATCTCGTCTTTGCCGCCGGCCGACGTGCCCTGGGTCTCGCCCAGCATGAAGTACGCGGCGGCCTGCTCGCGGGTCAGCCGGGCCACCGCCGGGATGATGTTTTCGTTCCGGTTGAGGATGAGCAGAACGTCCACGGGGCCCACGTCGCGGACGTCTTTCCATGCCCCCAGGTCCTTCAGACCGAAGACCGCCCGGCCGTTCTGCGTGTACTGGTCGTCGGCGAAGTCCACCTCGCCGGCGTCGTTCTGCGAGACGTTCTCCAGGTAGGAGGTGGGCAGCGTGACCGCACGGTAGATTACCGGCTCGTACTTGGGGTTGAGCCGGTAGGTCTTGGCGAAGCAGCCGTCTTCCGTCGCCACCACGTGCCCGCCGGGCAGCAGCGCGACAAAGTCGTCCTGCACCGGCAGAGAGCCGTTCTGGTCGGTGAAGGTGGTCGTGGTCTTGCCGGTGCCGGAGAGGCCGACGATGAGAAAGACGCGCTCGCCGTCTCCGGCGGGGATGACTTTGCATCCGGCGTGCAGTGCAAGGCCGCCCGCGCTGTAGGCCTTGTGGTTCCACATGCGCAGGCCGCCCTTCTTCGATTCGCCGAAGTAGTCGGAGTTCATGATTCGGGTGACGCCCGTTTCCAAGTCAACAATGATGCACCGGTCGTTGGGGTAGCCCGGCGCCGGAAGGTTGGGCGTGTAGATCATGGAGAACTCGGGCACGCCCACGGAGTCGCCGGGGTTGAAGTAGAGGGTGCGCTGCATGCCCGCCACGTTCGCGTTGCTTCGCTCGATGTAGAGGCACGCCGGGGCCATGAGGTCGCCCGTGGCGCAGATGGTCCCGGAGACCAGGACCATCTCCTGGTCTCGAATGTACGCGTCCTGGATGTCCGCCAGTCGCTTGGCCTCGGCGCGGGAGACCACCTTCTGGCCCTCGTACTTGTGCGGGTCGTCGGAGACCACGTAGGTGCTTCCCGCGCTTCGTGCATCCACCCGGGTCTGGACGTTGTAGTTGCCAAAGGCGGTCCGTTGAGCGTTGGGCATGGCCCGCGTGAGCTGCAGAAGCTCCTCCGGGCTTGGGTTTTCCAGCACCCCTTTGGCCATGGGGAGATGCGCAAAGGCTGAACGAGTTGCCATGGTCCTCCTTTCGCCACCTCCTCAGGTTCTGGACACACGCCGCGCACCCATACCAGGGAGACCTGCCCACTGGCGAGGGTGCGGCAGAGGCATTTTAGCTATGCTGCACGGTATCCTGTCAAGCGTACTCGATGACATCCGCAGACGGCCCAACCGCTATAATTGACACGCTGTAGGGCCACTGCTAAGCTCTACCCTCGTTATACTATGTATCCCCCGGAAAGACGCGCCCGTAAGGGTGAGGAGAGGCATGTCCACGACCCCATCAGTCCTTGGGCGCTATTCCCCGCTGCTGGGCCGGGAGCTCCGAGCGTCTCTTGAGCACGGCGATCCGGGCCTGCTCCTCCTGCTCCGCTACCACATGGGATGGGTCGACGCCCAGGGGGCGCCGTCCTCCGGCGCCACAGGGAAAGGCTTGCGACCCACGCTCTGCCTGTTCACCTGCGAAGCCGTTGGCGGCGTAGCGGCCAAGGCCATGCCCGTCGCCATGGCACTGGAGCTCATCCACAACTTCTCCCTCATCCACGACGACATCCAGGACGGCGACCGGGAGCGCCACCATCGGCCCACGGTGTGGGTCCAATGGGGCGTCCCCACGGCACTGGTGGCCGGCAACGCCATGCGGGTCCTCGCCGACTCCGCCCTGCACGGTCTCCTCGAGAGGGACGTTGGCCTGTCGACGGCTCTGCACGCCCAGTCCATCCTCACGCAGCGCTACCTGGAGATGATCGAAGGGCAGTATCTCGATCTCAGCTTCGAGAGTCGGACGGACGTGACTCCCGACGAGTACCTGACGATGGTGGCCAAGAAGACGGGGGCCCTGCTGGAGGCGGCCACGCATCTGGGGGCGCTCCTGGGCACCCAGGACGCCGAGCAGGTCGAGGCGCTGCGCCGCTGCGGCCGTCTTCTGGGGCTGGCGTTCCAGGCTCGGGACGACGTGCTGGGCGTCTGGGGTGAGACGGGGCTGACGGGTAAGGCCGTGGGCGCCGACATCCGACGCAAAAAGAAGTCCCTCCCCGTGGTGCACGCCTTCCACCAGGCGGGCGACGCTGCCCGCAACCGCCTCATCGAGCTCTACCGGCAGGACGTCCTGGACGACAGCGCCGTCGATGCGGTCCTGGACGTGATGGAGGAGCTGGGTTCGCAGGAGTTCTCACAGCGGGTGGCGGAGGAGAAGGCCCAGGAGGCCGTCGAGTGCGTCCACCGCGCCCGCCTCCCCACTGCAGCCCGGACCCACCTGGAGGAGATGGCGACCTTCTTCGCGCACAGACAGTTCTAGTCGAGTTCCCTCAGAAGGAGCGACCGTGGCCACAATCGAGATCAACAGGTCCCGTCCCAAGGTCAACACCGCCACCGAGGCCCTTGAGCTTTATCGTCCCGAGGGGGTGAAGGGGCCTTCCAAGCGCCCCGTGGAGCTTGCCCTCCGCCTCTTCTCCTACGTCGCACGGCAACGCATGCGGAGGCGGCGCTTCCCCCTGGTGACGATGCTGGAGCCGCTGGAGGCGTGCAACCTCACATGCGAGGGCTGCGGCCGCATCCGCGAGTATGAGCCGGTGATCAACCGCACGCTGACGGTGAGCCAGTGCCTGCGGGCCATTGAGCAGTCGGGAGCGCCCATCGTCTCCATCGCCGGGGGCGAGCCGACGATGTACGCGCAGCTCCCGGAGCTGATCGCCGAGCTGGTGAAGCGCAAGATATTCGTCTACTGCTGCACCAACGGCATTCTCCTGGAGCGCATGATGAAGCGCATCCCCCCGTCGAAGTACCTGTGCTGGGTCATCCACCTGGACGGCATGGAGGAGCAGCACGACATTGCCGTGTCCCGCCCCGGCGTCTGGCGCGTGGCCATGCAGGCGGCGAGCCGGGCCCTGGAGGCCGGCTATCGGGTCTGCTCCAACACCACCCTCTTCCACGGCTCCAACGCCGATGACCTCCACCAGCTCTTCGAGATGGTCACGGACATGGGCTTCGAGGGCATCATGGTCTCCGGCGGCTACGACTACGAGGCCGTCCCCGACCAGCAGCTCTTCCTCTCTCGCCAGGAGTCCATCCAAGTCTTCAGGCGGGTATTGGACAAGGAGGCGGTCAAGCGCTTCCGCTTCTACAACAACCCGCTGTACCTGGACTTCCTCCGGGGCGAACGCTGGTACCAGTGCACCGCATGGTCCAACCCCACGTACACGCCCATGGGTTGGCGCGTCCCCTGCTATCCCCTGGCCGAGGAGGGCCACACCCAGGACATCGGCAAGCTGTTCGAGGACGCGCTCTGGGAGCGCTACGGTGTGGGCGTCAACCCCAAGTGCACCAACTGCACCATGCACTGCGGCTTTGAGTCCGCCACCATCTTCGGGGCCATGAAGGACCCCCGCGCCCTGGGCACCCTGGTGAAGGGCATGGCGACTCGACGCAGCGGCGTCGGCGCGAGTTAGGTGTCGTTGGTGGAGGTTCGGCAGCCGGTCCAAACGCAGCGAGTCCTTGGGATTGTCGCTGCGCTGCCTCAGGAGGTCGGCGGTCTGCTCCGTCTGGGACGCTGGGAGCGCCTGACCAGCCACGCCGCCTCTCGACTGTACAGAGGCGCGATAGGCGGCACGGACGTCCTCCTCTCCGTGAGCGGCATGGGCCGGGCGGCGGCGGAGTCCGCCACCGAAGAGCTCCTGCAGCGCTTCCGCCCCGGGGCCGTACTGTCGATCGGGTTCGCCGGCGGGCTCGCACCTCGCGTGGGGCCGGGCGCCCTCATCGCGGCCGGGGAGATCGTCCGAGCGGACTCACCGGAAGGCGACACCCTCCGGCCCGACTACGCCCTCCAGCGTTGTGCCCGGAACGCCCTGGCGACCACACACCTATCCCACTCCTGGGGCCTCCTGATGACGGAGTCGGAGGTCGTCGCCTCGCCCGCCGACAAGGCCCGGCTGGGCGCTGCGACGGGCGCCCTGGCGGTGGACATGGAGAGCGGGGGGGTCGGCGACGTATGCCGTCGGTACGGGACGCCCTTCCTCGCCGCGCGCGCCGTCGTGGACGCCGTCGGAGATGAGTTGCCACACTTCTTTGTCGACATAACCTCTGGGAGCTTCGGACCGTGGCGAATGGCGCGCCTGCTGGCCCAGCCGTGGCACTACCCCCGGCTGCTGCGCCTGGGCCGCGCGGCCGCTCTTGCCCGAGCGAGTCTGACGGCCTTCGTCGAGGCCTTCGCGGCGGTTTGGGCGACCTCTGCACGAGAGCCGGAGGGCGCGCTCCCCGTAGGGCGGCAGACGTGATGACCCTGGTGACCGGCGCGACGGGCTTTGTCGGCGGCCACGTGTCGCGCGTGCTGGTCGACGCAGGCCACGATGTGCGCGCTCTGGCCCGCAGCGCCAGCGATACGACGGCGCTGGAGGGTCTGAGCGTTGAGGTGGTCCACGGAGACGTCACGGACCCCTCCTCCGTCGCCAGGGCGGTGGAGGGATGCCAGGCGGTCTTCCACGCCGCAGCCCTCAACGCCTTCTGGCATCGCGACCGGAGAGCCTTCCACCGCACGAACGTGGAGGGCACACGCAACGTCCTCGCCGCGGCCCTCGACGCCGGCGTCGACCGGGTGGTGCACACCAGCACCTGGGCCGTCATCGGCAGACCTGCGGCGGGCGGCCTTGCCGACGAGACCACCGTAGCGGCCCCCAGGGACCTACGGGGCCCCTACCGGCACACGAAGCACCTGGCGGAGCTGGAGGTCCACACGTTTCTGGGCCGCGGGCTGGACGTGGTGGTGGTGAACCCCACGGTGGTCGTCGGCCCGGGTGATGCCAAGCCCACGCCGACCGGGCGCATGGTCCGGGACTACCTCGTCGGCCGCATGCCTGCCTTTGTGGAGGCGCATCTCAACTTTGTGGACGTGGAGGACGTGGCTCGGGGCCACCTGCTGGCCTGGGAAAAGGGGAGATCGGGAGAGCGGTACATTCTGGGCAACCGGAACATGACCCTGCAGCAGATGCTGGAGGTCCTGGCAAGAGTCCTGGGCCGCCGGCCGCCCCGCTGGAAGCTCCCTCGGTGGCTGATGCAGGCCGCGGCCTATGCCGACGAGTTCGTCGAGGGACGGCTGTTGGGGCGAGAGCCCCGGATTCCCCTGGAGGGACTTCTGCACGCCCAGGGCCACCGGGCGGTCGACTGCTCGAAGGCCGTACGGGAGCTGGGCTTCCCCCAGAGCTCGGTGGAGGACGCTCTGGAGCGTGCGGTGCGCTGGTTCCAGGACAGCCGGGCCACCGCGGCACAACGCGCGTGAAGGGAGTGTAGGCACGATGGTGCAGGTCCGCCAGCGAGTCGTCTCTGAAGACCTGGAGCGCGCCGTCTCGACCGCCGTCCAACGGTCACAGGACTACTTCCTGCGCACCCAGCACCCCGAAGGCTACTGGTGGGGCGAGTTGGAGTCCAACCCCACCATGGAGGCCGAGTTCATTCTCCTCCATCGCTTCCTCGGCACCGACGACCCGGAGCAGGAGCGCAAGCTGGCCAACCACATCCGGCGAGTCCAGCGGGACGATGGCTCCTGGGGCCAGTACTACGGCGCTCCCGGCGATCTGAGCACGTCCATCGAGTGCTATTTCGCGCTGAAGCTTGCGGGCGTCCCCGCCGCCGACCCCCGGATGGCGAAAGCCCGCGAGTTCATCCTCTCCCGCGGTGGCGTGCCCGGCTCGCGGGTTCTGACCAAGATCTGGCTCGCACTCTTCGGCCAGTGGGACTGGGATGGCATCCCCGTCATGCCCCCGGAGCTGATGCTGCTGCCTGCCTCTTCGCCCATCAACATCTACGAGTTCTCCATGTGGAGCCGGGCTACCATTGTGCCGATCCTGGTCATCACCGCCCACAGGCCCGTGTGCGCCATCCCGGAGTCGGCCCACATCGACGAGCTGTACACCGTCGCGCGGGACGAGGTGGACTACCGCCCGCCGCGTCCCCCCCGCGTCGTCAGCTGGCAGGGCCTCTTCTGGGTCGCCGACCAGATCCTGCGCCCCTACGAACGCCTGCGCTGGAAGCCTCGCCGCAGCCTCGCCATCCGCCGCGCTGAGGCGTGGATTCTGTCGCACCAGGAGGCGGACGGCTCGTGGGGCGGCATCCAACCTCCGTGGGTCTACTCCCTCATCGCACTCAAGCTGCTGGGCCATGACCCCCGCTCCGGCGCCATCGCCAAGGGCCTTCGGGGCTTCGACGAGTTCATGATCGAGGACGGTGACACGCTGCGGGTGCAGGCTTGCGTCTCGCCCGGATGGGACACCTGCCTCGCCATGATTGCGATGGAGGACTCCGGCCTTCCCGCAGACCATCCCGCTCTGCAGCAGGCTGCCCGCTGGCTGCTGAAACAGCAGATCCGCACCGGCGGCGACTGGCAGGTGAAGAACCCCGATACGCCTCCCGGAGGCTGGGCCTTCGAGTTCCACAACGACACCTACCCCGACATCGACGATGTGGCAGAAGTCCTCATCGCCCTCCGGCGCGTCGTCCTCCCCGAGCAGGACCGGCTCCAGGAGGCCATCGATCGGGGCATGGACTGGATGCTGGGCATGCAAAGCCGCAACGGCGGCTGGGCCGCGTTCGACAAGGACAACACCTGCTCCCAGCTCGCGCGCCTGCCCTTCTGCGATTTCGGCGAGGCCCTGGACCCCCCCAGTGCGGACGTGACGGCCCACGTCCTGGAGGCGCTGGCGCGCCTGGACTACCCGGCCCGCTCGCAGGCGGTGCAGGCCGGCTTGGCGTACCTGCGGAGGGAGCAGGAAGAGGACGGCCCGTGGTTCGGTCGCTGGGGCGTCAACTACGTCTACGGGACCGGCGCCGTCCTCCCGGCCCTGGAAGCCCTGGGCGCCGACATGAGCGCGCCGGAGGTCCAGCAGGCCGTCCAATGGCTGGTGGTCCACCAGAACCCCGACGGCGGCTGGGGCGAGTCGTGCGCCAGCTACTCGGACCCGTTGCTGCGGGGGAAGGGGCCCAGCACCGCGTCCCAGACCGCGTGGGCCTTGATGGCCCTCATGGCCGCGGGCCACTGGCGGCACCCGGCCCTGGTGCGAGGTCTGGGCTACCTGGCCAGGACCCAGCAGGAAGACGGCGCGTGGGATGAGCCCTGGTTCACGGGCACCGGCTTCCCCGGCTACGGCATCGGCGAGCGCCTCACCGACACCCCCGCCCCCGGCGAGCGAGGACACCAGGGGGCGGAGCTCCCCGCCGGCTTTATGATCAACTACCACCTCTACCGGAACTACTGGCCCCTCATGGCCCTGGGACGCTACCAGCGCTACGTCACCCGGGGCGTGGAGCGAAGTACCGCCAACTAGACGTCCGGTCGCAGTGCGGTAGAATGGAGGAAGGCCGCACGATGAAGGACGTCATGGTAGAGGAGCAGACCCAGTCGGCGCAGACCCACTCCGGCCCCATGAAGTCGCTGGTGCAGCCGCTCCAGGTCGTGACCTCCTCTGCCCCTGAGTTCGTGGACATCACCGACCGCGTGGCTGCGGTGGTGCGGGAGGCTGGGATTCTCGCCGGGCTCGTCGTGGTATACTCCCGTCACACCACGGCTGCCGTCACGATCAACGAGTGGGAGCCGCTTCTCCTGGAGGACATGGCCCTGCTCCTGGAGCGCGTCGCACCCAGGCACGGCGCATACCGGCACAACGACTTCTCGGTTCGCACGGTGAACATAATCGAGGACGAATCCCCCAACGGCCACGCCCACTGCCGGCACCTGCTCCTCGGCGCCAGCGAGACCATCCCCATCGTCGACGGCCGGATCGCCCTTGGGCAGTGGCAGCGGGTCTTCCTGGTCGAGCTCGACCAGCCCCGGACGCGAGACGTCCTGGTGCAAGTCCTCGGGGTGTAGGAGCGGGCGTGTGGAGCTCTTGACGGGGCCGCGGGAGACCCCATCCCTGGAGGAGGCCTACCAGCGCTGCGTCCGGCTGGCCCGAGACCACTACGAGAACTTCACCGTCGGCACGTGGCTCCCTCCCCAAGACCATCCTCCCCCACGTCTGCGCCGTCTACGCCTTCTGCCGCACCGTGGACGACCTGGGGGACGAGGCCGAGGGAGACCGCCTTCACCTGCTGGACCTGTGGGAGGAAGACCTGGAGCGCTGCTACTCCGGTACGCCCCGCAACACGTACCTCGTGGCGCTCCAGCACACCATCGCGGCCTACGACATCCCCCGTGAGCCTTTCCTCAAGCTCATCGAGGCCAACCGCATCGACCAGCGGAAGCAACGGCACGCCACCTACCAGGACATCCTCTACTACTGCGAGCACTCGGCCAACCCGGTGGGGCATCTCTTCCTCCACCTCTTCGGCTACCGCGACCCGGAGCGGCAGCGTCTCTCCGATTTCACGTGCACGGCCCTCCAGCTTGCCAACTTCTGGCAGGACGTCACCCGGGACTACAAGATGGGCCGCATCTACATCCCCGTCGAGGACCTGGAGCGCTTCGGCGTCACGGAGGAGGACATCGCGAAGGGGGTCTGCACCGACGCGTTCCGTCGCCTCATGGCCTTCGAGGTCGAGAGGGCCAGGGAGCTCTTCGCGCTGGGAGCGCCCCTGACGGAGCAGGTGGAAGGCGTCGCCCGGCTGGACATCCGGCTCTTCACCCTGGGCGGCCTGAGCGTTCTGGACGCCATCGAGCGGCAGGGCTACGATGTCCTGGGCCGCCGCCCGGTGGTGACGAAGCGCCGAAAGGCCTGGCTGCTGGCAAAGACCCTGCTGGGCATGAAGCTGTCGAGGCGGCTCTGACCGGGAGCGAGGGAGGCGAATGGAAGGCTCTCTTCGAGACGCCTACGAGCACTGCCAGCGGGTGACTCGCGACCAGGCGAAGAACTTCTACTACGCCTTCCTCACGCTGCCCCGCGCCCGCCGGCAGGCCATCTACGCCACCTACGCCTTCTGCCGCCTCTGCGACGATGTCGCGGACTCGTCCTTGGAAGCGGAGGAGAAGGTGGCGGGCCTTGGGGCGGTCACCAGGGCCCTCGAGCAGGCCGAGGCCGGTCGCCCCGAGGGTCCCGTGTTCCAGGCCGTCGCCCACGTGGCCGCGACCTACGATGTGCCGTGGGAGTATTTCCACGAGGTGGTCCGCGGCGTGGAGATGGACATCACAGTGCATCGCTACTCCACCTTCGAGGAGCTGCAGACCTACTGTTACCGCGTCGCCTCGGTCGTCGGCCTGATCTGCGTCCGGATCTTCGGATGCAGCAGCCCGGAGGCGCGGGAGCCCGCGATCGCCCTGGGCGTGGCCATGCAGCTCACCAACATCCTGCGGGACATCGCAGAGGACGGTGCGAACGGGCGGGTCTACCTCCCGCAGGAGGACCTCCAACGCTTCGGCTACAGCAACGACGAGCTCCTCGAGCGCGTCTTCAACGATCGATTCATCACCATGATGCGATTCCAGGTGCAGCGGGCCCGAGAGCAGTTCCAGCATGGCAAGGCCCTCCTTCCCCCTCCTGCCTCTCCGCTCCAGGGCCTGTCCGGCGGTCCTGGGCGGCATTTACAGCCGCCTCCTCGACCGCATTGAAGCCCAGGGCTACGACGTTTACGCTAAGCGGGTGTCCCTATCGAGCAGGGAAAAGCTTTTCCTGATGGTACGATTGTGGCTGCAGAGTCTTCTTCCCATCCGACGACTCGCCACTGCGTGGTGATCGGAGGCGGCCTTGCCGGCCTCGCCTCCGCCTGCGCCCTCCTCGACCACGGCTACCGCGTGACGCTGGTCGAGAAGCGCCCGTTTCTCGGCGGCAGGGCCTTCTCCTTCCGCGACCCGGAGACCGGCCAGGAGGTCGACAACGGTCAGCACGTCTTCCTGGGCTGCTGCAGCGCGTACATCGGCTTCTTGGAGCGCCTCGGTGTGCTGGACCGCACCGGCGCGCCAGGGCCGCCTCCGTGTGCCGGTCCTGCACCCCGACGGGCGTATGGGCATCCTCGGCGCGTGTACCTGGCTCCCCGCCCCCCTGCACCTGCTTCCCTCCTTCCTCTCGTATCCCCACCTGGGATGGAGGGAGAAGCTCCGCGTCATGTCTGCAATCTTGCACATCTGGAGGACGGACCGCACCAAGGCCCGCGATCGATTGGAGGGCCAGACCTTCCTCCAGTGGCTGGAGGCAAGAGGCCAATCCTCCCGCTCCGTGGAGCGGCTCTGGGACCTGTTCGTCCTGCCCGCCCTCAACGATGCGTCCAGCGCGGTCAGCGCCGCCTCCGCCTTCATGGTCTTCCAGGAAGGCCTGCTGGGCGGGCGCCACAGCGCCGACATCGGCTATTCGCGGGTGGGTCTCACCGCCCTCATCAGCGACGCGGCACAGTCCTTCATCCGCAGCCGGGGCGGCGACGTCATCATGGACCGGGCCGTCCTCTCCCTCGAGGTGCAGGACGGCGCGGTCACGGCGGCGCGGCTGTCCGGCGGGCAGACGATCGAGGCGGACTGCTTCGTCAGCGCGCTCGCCTGGGATGGGCTGCACAGGCTTCTGCCGTCGCCCTGGGCGAAAGCGCCCGCGCTGGCGAATGCAGCCTCTATCGAGGCCTCACCCATCGTCGGCATTCACGTCTGGTACGACCGGCAGATCATGGACGAGGAGTTCGTGGCCGTGGTCGACAGCCCGCTGCAGTGGGTCTTCAACAAGAGCCGCATCCAGGGCGTCGAAGGGCCTGGGCAGTACGTCTGCGTTTCCCTCAGCGGCGCCTGGGACTACGCTCCCATGTCGAAAGAGGCGCTCCGGGAGCTCTTCACTGCGGAGCTGGAGCGGGTGTTCCCCCGTGCGAAGGGCGCCCGCATTGAGCGTTTCATCGTGGTCAAGCAGCTCGCCGCCACCTTCCGGCCCACGCCCGGCGCCGATAGCCTGCGCCCATCGACGCTGACTCCCATACCCAACCTCTTCCTGGCCGGCGACTGGGTGCAGACCGGCTGGCCGTCCACCATGGAGTCGGCGGTGCGGAGCGGCGTGCAGGCGGCCCAAGCTGCCGCCGACGCTTCCTGACGGTCTGTCGTCTCCGCGCTCTGGAAGCGGCCTATGGATGAGGGTTCTACCGGTAGTGCCGCGCCACCTCGGAGGCGTAGCGGCGGCCCAGGGCGTCGGCGTGTTCTTGGAGCCACGCGCTCAGGGACGCCGTCCCCAGCGGTGGCTCGGGCGATACCAAGAGGTTGTCCGTAAGTCCCTTCACCTCGTCGCGGGTGAGCATCGTGTCGCGCAGGAGCAAACCCAACACCCGGGACAGGCCTAGCGCCGTCTCCGCCGGGACTTTGAGCAGCCAGGGCCGCTTGCCGACCGCGCCGGCTACGAGGCGCACCAGCGCCTCGTAGGTGTAGCGCTCCGGCCCCACGGCGTCCATGACCATTCGGTCATCGCCCTTGGCGGCATCGACGGCCAACGACGCCAGGTCCTCCACGGAGATAGGCTGAAGCTCGTAGGCCCCGTCGCCCGGGATAGGCACGATGGGGAATCGCCGCACGGACCAGGCGATGTTGTTGAGCAGGATGTCCTCCACGCCAAAGACCAGGGTGGGTCGAAGGATGGCGTAGGAGAGGCCGGACGCGGCGATGGCCTCCTCGACGAGGCCCTTGCCCCGGAAGTAGGGCAGCGGAGAGGCGGACGAGGCGTTGGTGATGCTGACGTGGACGATGCGCCGCACGCCGGCCTCCACGGCCGCCTCGATCAGCGACCGGGAGTTGGCCACCGCCGTCGCAAAGGTCAGGCTGCCGCGGGCGAAGCGTATCCAGTAGGTGTTGTACAGACAGTCGGCGCCGTGAAGCGCCTCGGCGAGGGAGCGAGTGTCGGCAAAGTCCAGGGGGAAGGTCTCCACCTGGCGGCTGAGGGGATCAGACGGCCGTGGGTGGCCCGTCAGCGTCCTGACGGTGTAGCCTTCCGCCAGCAGCCGCCTCGCGATGTACTTGCCCGTGTAGCTGAACGCTCCCGTGATTACGTGTGTTGCTAAGGTTCACCTCGTGCTCTGCGCGTCCCTCGTTTCGCAACCACAAGTATAGTCGGTCGCCTGCCTCCGACGGCCGCGGCTGGCCTCTCTCCGTCGCGGCAAGTACAATGCGAGTGCCCCGGTGCGGGGCTACGTGGAACGAAAGGTGGCATGTGGCCGGCAAGTGGGACGTCCAGAAGGCGCAGGTGGCCGAGGCTGCCCGGGAGTTGGCCCGCCTGGGGCTTGTGGGCCGGGCCAGCGGTAACCTGAGCGTTCGCCTGCCGACGGTTGAGCTCCTGGTCGCAATCACCCCGACGCGCCGCCCTCACGCAAGCCTGGAGGCGCACGACATCTGCGTCGTCGATGCTGAGGGTGTCCTAAGGGACGGCACACACGCTCCCTCGTCGGAACTTCTCCTCCACCTCAGTCTGTACCAGGCGCGCAGTGAGGCGAACGCCGTCGTGCACAGTCACCCCGTCCATGCGAGCGCGTGCGCCGTGGCCGGCCTGCAGGTGCCGCCGCTGGTCGATGAGCTGGTGGTCCTGGTGGGCGGCGCCGTACAGGTGTCGGACTATGCTCTTCCCGGAACGACCGACCTGGGCGACAGGGCGTGCGAAGCGCTGGGGGAACGCAAGGCTGCGCTGCTCCGCAACCACGGACTGGTCGCGGTCGGGTGCGACATCGACGAGGCGGTGGAGCTCACCGAGCTCGTCGAGCGCGCGGCGCAAGTCTACTTCTTGTCCCGCACCCTGGGCCGCGCGAAGCTGCTTGCCCCGGAGGTCGTGGAGGCGGAGAAGAGGCTGTACCGGGAGCGCAGCGGTCTGCCGCCCGCGAGTGAGGAGAGCACTTCCGACACGGGGTTGGACAGGCAAGGCTAGGGACGGGAAGCACGTTATGCGCCACCCAGACGACAAACAGGAACCAGGCAAGCCTAAACGGACAACCGGCTCGTCATGGTGGAGCCTCTCACACCGCTATGGGTTCAGGTGGACGTTGTTGTTGGCGCCCTTTGTGGTGCTGATGGCTGTTGTTTGGATAGCAGGCTACGCAGAGCCTCCGTTGGGGTTGCCGGTACCTACTGCCGTCTTGGGCATAGTCGCTCTTTGGTTGTGGCAGGCATACATGGAGTATTCCAAGCGGAAAAAGAGATCATAGGGCGGGAAGAGCGAAGCGGCAGCGAGCCGACGCGCAGGGTCCCGGCCTAGAATCAGCGGCCGTCGATAGCCCCGAGGACCTCGTCCATCCGGCAGTGCTGCGCCATCAGGTTGGCGTAGCGGGCCACCTTCTCCGCATGCCGCACAGAGACGCGCTGGTCCACCGTGTGCAGTCGCTGCAGCGTCTCCAGCGTTGAGTGCGGCGTTCGGATTAGCGGTGTTTCTTCCTGCTCCGCGTGGTACGTGACGTACTGGATGGGGTAGATCCCGCCCGTCAGCACCAGGCAGACCGTGGACGTCTCCAGCGCGGCCATCTGCAGGTCGGGCCTGTCTCCCCGCACGACGACGGCCTTGTTGTCCCGGCGGGAGAAGACGTGGACGCCCTGGTCCAGGAACCAGCCTCCCGTCATCACGTACTCCACCAGCGTATCGCCGTGCTCCGGGAAGAGCAGGAACTCGCCGTCCAGGTGCTCGGCCAGGTCTCGGACGGTGGGCGCCAGCATGCGACGGTCCTCGGGGACTGCCCCGAGCACCCGCACACCCTCGGCCTCGATGGCCGGGCCGAGTCGGGCCGTGGCATCGTGGGCCCGGTGGCGGTAGACGCGGTTGAGGACCACGCCCGCGAGACTCTCTCCGAACCGGTCGCGGGCCTGCCGGAGTCCCTCGCCGGTCATGGACGGCTGGTATCGCCCCGCAACGATGACGCGCGCGTTCAGTGCGCCGGCCAGCGCTGTCGAGGCGTCCGCCGTGTCGGCATCGACCGCAAGACCCTCGACGATGACGCTTCTGCCGTCTCCGGCGAGTCCGGCTACCGTCTCAGCGGCCTTCCGGAGGAGTCCCGGGTCATGAGCAAGCTGTGCGGCAGTCGCCTCCAGTGGCGCGGCCGCCGGGCCCATGCTCGAAACCGCCTTGGGGTAGAACTTGACGTCGGGGTCGGGTCCGGGCGAAGCCCCTTCGCCCACGAGGCGTACCGGCTTGACCAGGGAGACGGCCTTGCCCTGCCCCGACAGGTGGCGCGCTGTGGCGGCGGCCAAGGCGGTCGCGCCGGCGCCGTGCTCCGTCCCGGCGATGTAGAGGACGCTCATGCGGTCCCTTCTTCAGGACTAGTGGCTAGCAGGAGTCTCCCGATACCTCGGCGAGAGAAGCCAGGGTCAGCGACAGCGGCTCCTCGTCGGCCGATTCCTCCGGCTGCTGGCCGAAGAAGAACGCTGTGCCCTCCTTCGGCTGCTCGTCCTCGGCCATGGCACGCCGCAGGCTGGCCAGGAACTCCGCTTCCACCGTCAGCCGCCGCCGCTCCTCCTCGATGACAGCGCTGCGAGCGGGGATGAGGCGGCCGATGATGACGTTCTCCTTGAGGCCCTGAAGGCGGTCCACCATGCCGTTTACCGCTGCCTCGGTGAGCACCCTGGTCGTCTCCTGGAAGGAGGCGGCAGCCAGGAAGCTGTCCGTGCTGAGGGAGGCGCGGGTGATGCCCAACAGGAGGGGCGTGGCCCGCGCGGGGTCGCCGCCTTCCGCCAGGATCTTCTTGTTGATCTCCTCGAACGCGAAGCGGTCCACCGGCTCGCCCGGCAGCAGGTCCGTGTCGCCGGGGTGGTCCACCCGCACCTTGCGCAGCATCTGGCGGATGATCGTCTCGATGTGCTTGTCGTTGATGGTCACGCCCTGGGAGCGGTACACCTTCTGGATCTCCTCGATGATGTACTGCTGCAGAGACTCCTTGCCCTGGATATGCAGGATGTCGTGCGGGTTCTTGAGCCCCGCCGTGAGCTCCTGCCCCGCAATGACGCGGGCTCCGCTCTTGACCACAACGTAGGCCGTCGGGGGGGCGAGGTAGATGCGCTCGTCCTGCTCCTCCCACACCACCGCAACCTTCCCCTTGTCCACGTCCACGCGGCCGGCCACCTGGGCCACCACGTTCGGGATGCCCTCGGTGTCCTTCTTACGGCCCTTGGGAAGGGCCAGCGGCGCGCCCGGCTCGACCTCTTCCCCGGCCTTGACGGCCAGCTTGAAGTTCGACGGCACCGCATACTCCTCCCGATATTCCTCCACGCTCACCACCCGGAGCCGCTTCCCGTCCGGGGTCTCCTCGACCTCCAGGATTCCGTCGATCTCGGCGAGGATGGCGTGGTTCTTGGGCACGCGAGCCTCGAACAGCTCCTCCACGCGGGGGATGCCGCTGGTGATGTCCACGCCTGCGACGCCGCCGGTGTGGAAGGTGCGCATCGTGAGCTGCGTCCCCGGCTCGCCGATGCTCTGCGCGGCGATGATGCCGGCTGCCTCGCCCGGGGCGATCAGGCGGCCGGTCGCCGGCATGGTCCCGTAGCAGAGCTGGCAGATGCCGCGCCGGGCCTCGCACGTGAGCGGCGAGCGGACGTAGGCCTCACGCACGCCCTTCTCCCAGAGCTCGGCGGCCAGGTCGCTGCCGATGACGGCGTTCGCGTCCAGCACCACCTCGCCCGTGGAGGGGTCTGCGATGGGTGCCGCGGTCACGCGTCCCACCAGCCGCTCGCTGAACGCGGCGATGTAGTTGTTGCGCTCCTTCTCGTCCTCGTGGCGAATCCAGGCGCCCTCCGTCGTCTCGCAGTCGTGGGGCAGGCAGATGATGTCCTGGGCCACGTCGATCATACGGCGGGTCAGGTAGCCGCTGTCGGCGGTCCGCAGAGCGGTGTCCGCCAGTCCCTTGCGAGCGCCGTGGGTGGAGATGAAGTACTCCAGCACGCTCAGGCCCTCCCGGAAGCTGGAGGTCACCGGCACCTCGATCAGGCGTCCCTTGGGGTCGGACATGAGGCCGCGCATGCCGGCCATCTGCTTGATCTGGCTGATGTTCCCCTTGGCCCCCGAGTTGGCCATCATGTAGATGCCGCCGAAGGTGTCCAGCGACTCCTCGATGACCCTCGTGATGCTGTCGCTGGCTTGGTCCCAGATGGCCAGGACCTGCTCGTGCCGCTCGCCCTCGCTGATGAGCCCGCGCTGGTACTGTTCCTCCAGTTGCTGGATCTGGTCTTCCGCCTTGTTTAGGACCTCGCCTTTCTGCTCCGAGACCTGGAGGTCGTTGATGGCGATGGTGATGCCCGACACCGTCGCATAGTGGAAGCCCACCTGCTTGATCTTGTCCAGCATGGTGGCCGTGGGGTTGTGGCCCAGGTGGACGTAGCTGCGGGACACCAGGTCCTTCAGCGCGCCCTTCTCCATGAGAGCGTTCCAGTTCGCCGGGTCCTTGGCCAGCTCCTCCGGCAGGACGTCCCGGAACTGCAGCCGCCCGAACGTCGTCCGGCTCCACCCTTCCGCGCCGTTGACCCCGAAGACCTCGATGGGGGCCTGGATGTCCATCACGCCGGCGTCGAATGCCAGCATCGCCTCGTCGGGGGAGCTGAACCGCTTGCCCGCGCCCCGGGCCTGCGGGTTCTCCAGCGTGAGGTAGTAGCACCCCAGCACCATGTCCAGGGTGGGGGCCACCATGGGCTCTCCCGATGCGGGCGAGAGCATGTTGTATGCGCTGAGCATGATGCGCCCCGACTCCTGCAGGGCGCCCTGCGACAACGGCACGTGCACCGCCATCTGGTCGCCGTCGAAGTCGGCGTTGAAGGCGGTGCAGACCAGTGGGTGCACCTGGATGGCGCTGCCCTCGATGAGCACGGGCTTGAACGCCTGGATGCCAAGGCGGTGCAGCGTGGGTGCTCGGTTGAGGAAGACGGGCCGGTCCTTGATGACCTCTTCCAGCACGTCCCAGACCTCCGGCCGCACCCGCTCCACCATGCGCTTGGCGCTCTTGATGTTGTGGGCCAGGCCCCGCACGACCAGCCGGTGCATCACGAAGGGCTTGAACAGCTCCAGCGCCATACGCTTGGGCAGACCGCACTGGTCCATGCGCAGCTCAGGCCCGACGACGATGACCGAGCGCCCCGAGTAGTCCACGCGCTTGCCGAGCAGGTTCTGCCGGAAGCGCCCTTGCTTGCCTCGGAGCAGGTCGGAAAGGGACTTCAGCTTGTGGTTGTGGCTGCCGGCGATGGCCCGGCCGCGCCGTCCGTTGTCGATGAGCGCGTCCACGGCCTCTTGGAGCATCCGCTTCTCGTTGCGGATGATGATCTCCGGCGCCTCCAGCTCCAGCAGCCTGCGGAGCCGGTTGTTGCGGTTGATCACGCGCCGGTACAGGTCGTTGAGGTCGCTGGTGGCAAAGCGGCCGCCGTCGAGTTGCACCATGGGCCGCAGGTCCGGCGGCAGCACCGGCAGCGCCGTGAGGACCATCCACTCCGGCAGGTTGTTGCTCTTGCGGAAGGCCTCCACCACGCGCAGCCGCTTCACGGCCTTCTTCCGGCGCTGGCCGGAGGTGGAGTGCAGCTCCTGCATGAGCCTCTCGCGCTCGGCCTCCAGGTCCAGCTCTCGGAGCAACTCCAGCACGGCCTCTGCGCCCATGCTGGCGCGGAAGACCATCGGATAGTGGTCCTGCAGCTCCCTGAAGCGCGCCTCGACCAGCAGGCGGCGGGGCCGGAGCTCGTCCAGCTCGTCCATACCCGCCTGGTACTCCTCCTCCATCAGGGCGATGTCTTCCACCACCTTCTCGATGGCGGCGGCGACTCTCTGCGCCTCCGTCGGCTCCGCGGCCTCCGGCGACTCCTCTTCCGACGCAGGCCGTTCGCCGTCGGCGTCAGCCTCGTCCTCCGAGGCGGGCTGCTCAGCCTCGGGCTCCTGCTCAGCGATGGCCGAAGCCTGCGTGCGCAGGTCCTCGAGCCGCTGCTCCAGCAGCGCCACCGTCTCTCGATGGGTCTGCTCCAATTCCTCGCGGGCGTCCTCGCGGGCGTCCTCGTCCACCGACGTGATGATGTACTGGGCGAAGTAGAGGACGCGCTCCAAGTTCCTCGGTGAAAGGTCCAGCAGAAGGCCCAGCCGGCTGGGCACGCCCTTGGAGAACCAGATGTGGGCCACGGGCGCGGACAGCTCAATGTGGCCCATGCGCTCGCGCCGCACCTTGGCCCGGGTGACCTCCACGCCGCATCGTTCGCATTTGATGCCGCGGAAGCGGATCTTCTTGTACTTGCCGCAGGCGCACTCCCAGTCCTTGCTGGGGCCGAAGATGCGCTCGCAGAAGAGCCCGTCGCGCTCCGGCCGAAGTGTCCGGTAGTTGATGGTCTCCGGCTTGGTCACCTGGCCGTAGGACCAGGCCCTGACCTGGTCCGGTGACGCTACGGCGATGCGGATGGCGTTAAAGTCGATACTGGCCTGCACCATGGATGTCTTCCTCCCTGGGAATTCCCAGTGGCTTCAGAGCGGTTGCAACTACATCTCTTGGCTGGGCGCGGCGGCCTCCACCGGGGCCGGCTCCTCCGTCGGAGCCTCGGCCGGAGTGTCGGCTGATGGCGTCTCTCCGTCCGCGGTCGTTTGCGTCTCCGGCGCTGTCGCTTGGGCGTCGGGCGCTGCTTCCGCGACGGCCTCCGCCTCTGCGCCCTCGGTCAGTTCGGCAAAGTCCTCCTCGCCGCCGAATTGGGCCCCGTGGCCGTCCTCGGCGAGCATCTGCTCCTCGTCCTCCTCGCTCCGCAGCTCCACGGCCAGGCCCAGGGCTTGGAGCTCTTTGAGCAGGACGTAGAAGGACTCCGGCACGCCCAGCTGGCTGACGTCTTCGCCCTTGACGATGGCTTCGTAGGTCTTCTGCCGGCCCAGGACGTCGTCGGACTTGACCGTGAGCATCTCCTGCAGGTTGTAGGCGGCGCTGTAGGCTTCCAGCGCCCAGACCTCCATCTCCCCAAAGCGCTGCCCGCCGAACTGGGCCTTGCCGCCCAGCGGCTGCTGCGTGATGAGCGAGTACGGCCCGGTCGAACGGGCGTGGATCTTGTCCTCAACCAGGTGGATGAGCTTCATCATGTAGATGTAGCCCACCGTTACGGGATAGTCAAAGGGCTGACCGGTGCGGCCGTCGTAGAGCGTCATCTTGCCCAGGATCGGCGGGGCCAGATGTCGCTCCTGGCTGACCTGCCGGGTGAACCGGAGCATCTCCGCCTCGCTCATGCCGGTGGGGTCTTCCTCCGCCACCTCCCGCAGCCAGAGCTCCAGGCCGGCGTGCCTCGCCTCGCCCACGATGGTGTCGTTGAAGAGGCGGTCGCCGTCGTAGCCGCGCTGCCGCAGCCACTCCCAGACGCGCTCCCACTCGACCACCGGATGGTCCGGGTCTCGCTGGTCGACCGCGCCGGAGGCCTGGAGGAACCAGACTCGTGCCAGGCCGTCCTCGATCGCCATGTCCCGCGCCCCTTCGAACACGGGGCTCAGGGCGCGGAAGCCAAGCGAGTTGGCCACCCAGCCCAGGTGCGTCTCGAGCACCTGTCCCAGGTTCATCCGGGACGGTACGCCGATGGGGTTCAGGATGAGCTCGGCCGGGGTGCCGTCTTCCAGGTAGGGCATGTCCTCTACGGGCAGCACTCGGGAGATGACCCCCTTGTTGCCGTGGCGGCCTGCCATCTTGTCGCCCACCGTCACCTTGCGTGTCTGGGCCACCCACACGCGCACGGACCGGTTCACACCCGGCGGCAGCTCCTCCCGGCCTCCACGGGCCAGGGTCCGCACGCCGATGATCTTGCCGCGCTCGCCGTGGGGAACTCGCAGCGACGTGTCCTTCACGTCCCGCGCCTTCTCCCCGAAGATGGCCCGCAGCAGCTTCTCCTCAGCGGTCAGTTCCGTCTCGCCCTTGGGCGTGATCTTGCCGACCAGGACGTCGCCGGGGCCCACCTCCGCTCCCACGCGGATGATCCCTTCGTCGTCCAGGTCGCGAAGGGCCTCCTCCCCGACGTTCGGGATGTCGCGGGTGATCTCCTCGTCGCCCAGCTTGGTCTGCCGGGCCTGGCACTCGTACTTCTCGATGTGGACGGACGTGAACTTGTCGTCCCGCACCAGGTTCTCGCCGATGATGATGGCGTCCTCGAAGTTGTACCCCTCCCAGATCATGAACGCCACCAGCACGTTGTGGCCCAGGGCCAGCTCCGCCTGGTCCGTCGACGAAGAGTCCGCCAGCGGGTCTCCCACCTGCACCTGCTGTCCCACCGTCACCAGGGGGCGCTGGTTGATGCACGTGCTCTGGTTGCTGCGCAGGAACTTGGTCAGGCGGTAGGTGTGCTCCTGCCCCGAGGGGTCTGTGACCACCACGACTGACCCGTCGACGTGGGTCACCACGCCCGGCGTCTTCGCCTGGGCCACGTGGCCGCTGTCCACGGCCACCCGCTGCTCCATCCCCGTGGCCACAAGCGGCGCGTCGGGGCGCAGCAGGGGCACGGCCTGCCGCTGCATGTTCGACCCCATCAGCGCCCTGTTGGCGTCGTCGTGCTCCAGGAACGGGATCAGGGCGGTGGAGACGCTGACGATCTGCATGGGCGAAACGTCCATCAGGTCCACCAGCTCCACCGACTCGATGGCCGGCTCTGCTTGCGTCCGGGTCTCCACCTTGTCCGGGATGAGCTGTCCCCGGTCGTCCGTTGGGATGTTCGCCTGCGCGACGACGAGCTTCTCCTCTTCGTCGGCCGGCAGGTAGACGATGTCCTCCGGCCGCATCGAGACGAAGGGGCGGACGGCGACGGTGCGAGGCGCCAGGGCCTTGATCCTGTGAAACATGGCCTGGTCCACAACGTCGCCCGTGGAGGCCACCAGCTTCCTCTTCTTGTTGATCACGTCGGCGGTGAGCGTCCGACCGACCATCTCCGCGTCCTTGTTCGACAGCTCCCGGTACACGCGCCGGTACGGCGTCTCCAGAAAGCCGAACTCGTTGATGCGGGCATAGGTGGCCAGGGAGCCCAGCAGACCGATGTTCGCCCCCTCCGGCGTCTCGATGGGGCAGATGCGGCCGTAGTGGGATCGGTGCACGTCTCGTACGTCGAAGCCTGCGCGGTCGCGGGAGAGGCCGCCCGGCCCCAGGGCCGAGAGGCGGCGCTTGTGCGTCAGTTCCGCCAGCGGGTTGGGCTGGTCCATGAACTGCGACAGCTGCGACCCGGCGAAGAACTCCCGGATGGCGGCCACAACCGGCCTGATGTTGACCAGCGCGGCGGGGGTCGCAACCTCCGGCTCGACGATGGTCATCCGTTCCTTGATCACGCGCTCCATGCGAAGAAAGCCCACGCGGAGCTGGTTCTGGATGAGCTCGCCCACGGCGCGCACTCGCCGGTTGCCCAGGTGGTCGATGTCGTCGGCCTCGCTGTGGCCGTTGTTCACCCGTATGAGCTCCCGGAGCACGGCCACAAGGTCGTCCTGCGTGAGGATGCGCTGGTCCGGGGACGCTTCCAGGTTGAGACGCCGGTTGAGCTTGTACCGTCCCACCCGGCCCAGGTCGTAGCGGCGGGGGTTGTAGAAGAGGTTGTCCAGAAGGACGTTGGCGTTCTCCAGGCTGGGCGGCTCTCCGGGACGCATTCTCCGGTAGAACTCCAACCGGGCGGCCGCCAGCACCCTGCCTGCCTCGCGGGTGTACTCCACGTCGGGGCGCAGCCGCTCCCAGAGCGCTTTCAGGTCGCTTTCTGAGTACCGGCCCACCCGCTCCTGGTCCACCGGGTCCTTGTCGAGGGTCGTCGCCAGGTAGCGGCGGTTCGGGTTCGTGTCCACGTCCTCGAACAGCGCGAGGATCTCCTCGTCCGTCACGTAGCCCAGGGCCCGCAGCAGCGTGGTGACGGGCGCCTTGCGCTTCCGGTCCACCTTCACCATGAGCTGGTCGCGGGACGTGGTCTCGAACTCCAGCCACGCGCCGCGGTAGGGGATGAGCTTCCCCGACGCCAGCCCGCGGCCGGTCGACGGGTCGGTCTGCAGCGTGAAGTAGGCGCCGGGTGAGCGCACCAGCTGGCTCACGACCACCCGCTCGGCGCCGTTGATGATGAAGGTGCCCCGGTCCGTCATGATCGGCAGATCGCCAAAGAACAGGGGCTGCTCCTTGATCTCCTGGGTGTCCTTCACCAGCAGCTTGGTCGTGATGAACAGCGGAGCGTCGTACGTGGTCTCCTTGTCCCGGCACTCCTCCGGCGTGTACTTGGGCTGCCGGAACTCGTGGCTCTCGAAGGAGAGCTCGAAGCGGTTCTGGGTGAAGTCCTCGATGGGTGACACCTCGTCCAGCAGCTCTCGAATGCCCTCCGCCTTGAGCCACTCGAAGGCGTCGATCTGCATTTGGACCAGGTGAGGAACGTCCAGGGACTGCGGGACTCGTGCGTAGGACCGAACGGGGACAGCTTGGCCGTTGCGCGCAACGGGAGTCAGCGCCATACTTCTTCGCTCCTTGGGAAACTCTTCACGCGCACCGAGCGGGCGCGCTGAACCTGGGCCTGGGGATAACGGGGCAAATGGCAGTGGATTGAAAGGCCATATTTCGCCGAATATAAATGCTACGACACCCACGTCCCCCTTGTCAATAGCCTCTCCGCGACTTCTCCGACCGTCGACGATTCTCGCTCCCAACGGCTAGGCCCAGACCCGCCGCGGCCCGGTATAATGGACGGGCGCTATCAGCCCGCAATCGAGGAGGTCACGTGGACTACGCCGAGCTTCAGCACGTCTTCCCGGACACGGGGCGCGTGAACGACCGCGGCAACCTGGAGGTGGGGGGAGTCGACGTGGCGGACATGGCCCGCGAGTTCGGCACCCCGCTCTACGTCTTCTGCGAGGAGACCCTCCGTGGGCGCTGCCGCGCCTTCCGGGACGCCTTCCGCAGCGTGCACCCGAACACCCAGGTCGTGTACGCGGCCAAGGCCTACGTCGGCCCCGCTCTGGCCCGCCTGGTCCAGGAGGAGGGGCTGGGCATGGACGTGGTGTCCGGCGGCGAGCTGGCAGTGGCCCAGAGCGTGGCCTTCCCCCCGGAGTCCATCTACTTCCACGGCAACAACAAGTCCGAGGCGGAGCTCGCCCAGGCCCTCGACTACGGCGTGGGGCGGATCGTGATCGACAACCTGCCGGAGCTCGACCGGCTGGAAGCCCTCGCCGCCTCGCGATGCCAGACCCAGGACATCCTCCTCCGCATCACCCCTGGCATCGACCCGCACACGCACGCGCACACCACCACCGGAGTGCTCGACAGCAAGTTCGGGTTGCCCATCGCCACCGGCGACGCGGCCGAGGCGATGCGCAGGGCTCTCCGGTCGTCCCATCTCCGACTGGTGGGCCTCCACTTCCACCTCGGCTCCCCGATCTTCGAGCTTGAGCCCTATGCCGCAGCGGTCGACGCGGTCCTGGCCTTTGCCGCTCCCTTCCGCGAGGAGGGCTTTCGGATGGACGAGTTCAGCCCCGGCGGCGGCTTCGCCATCGCCTACACCCGGGACCAGCACCCGCCGAGTCACGCCGAGTACGCGCAGACCATCGTCGAGGCCGCGCACAGGGCGTGCGAGACCTACGGCTTTCCCTCGCCCAAGCTGATCATCGAGCCGGGCAGGGCCATCTCCGGCCCCGCGGGCGTGTCCGTGTACACCGTGGGCGCGGTCAAGGAGATCCCCGGCGTACGCACCTTCGTCGCGGTCGACGGCGGTATGGGCGACAACATTCGCCCCGCGCTCTACGACGCCCGCTACGAGGCAGTCGCGGCCAATCGCATGACCGAACCCCACGACACGGTTGTGACCGTGGCCGGCAAGTTCTGCGAGTCGGGGGACATCCTCGTCCGGGATGCTCCCCTGCCGCCCATGGCGCCGGGCGACCTCATCGCCATGCCCGCCGCGGGCGCCTACGCGCCGTCCATGGCCAGCAACTACAACCTCAACGCTCGGCCTCCCATAGCTCTGGTCAAGAACGGCAACGCTCGTCTGATCCGGCTCCGCGAGTCGGTCGAGGACATGCTCCGCACCGAGCGGGTCTAGGCCATGTGGGGCGTCGTTGGGCATCAGGGAGTGGTGCGGCTCCTGGACCGGGCGCGAGCTCAGGACCGGCTGGCGCCGGCCTATCTCCTCGTCGGGCCTCCCCACGTCGGAAAGTCCACCGTGGCTTTGGCCCTTGCCAAGGCCGTGAACTGCCGGGGCGCAGCGCCGCCCTGCGGCGAGTGCGACCAGTGCCGCCACATCGACGAGGGGCGCCACCCGGACGTTCGTGTGCTGGCGGTCCAGGAGGTCGCGGGGCAGCAGGCCATCAGCATCGACGCCGTGCGGGAGGTGCAGCGCCAGGCCTACTTGCGGCCATTCGAGGGTCAGTGGCGCGTCACCATCGTCGACGGCGCGGAGTACCTCAGCGAACCGGCGGCCAACGCGTTCCTCAAGACGCTGGAGGAGCCCCCGCCCAATGTGCTGCTCGTTCTCCTGGCGACGAACGCCGAAGGCGTCCTCCCCACCATCCGCTCGCGTTGCCAGCGGTTGGACCATCGACCCCTGGCCCAGGAGGAGGTGGCCCAGGCGCTCGAGAGCCGATGGGAGGTCCCCTCCGACCAGGCCGAAGAGCTGGCCCGGTTGTCTCATGGGCGCATCGGCTGGGCCCTGCGCGCCTGGCGGGACCCCACCATTCTGGAGACCCGCGCTCGCAGGCTGGAGCGGCTGATCAAGGTCAGCGGCGGCTCTCTGGAGGAGCGTTTCGCCCACGCCGGTGAGCTCGCCGGCCTGCTCGCCCAGGAGCGATCGTCGGTGCGAGAGGTGCTGGAGCTGTGGAGCGCGTGGTGGCGGGACCTGCTCGTGGTCAGGACCGGCGCCGCCAACGTCGCCGTCCACGCCGACCCTGCCACCGCAGAGCAAGCCCGGGGCTTTACCGTGCCGGAGTTGGTCGCGGCCCTCCGGGCCCTCCTTCGCACCCAGGACCTCCTCGACCGCAACGTGAACCCCCGCCTGGCCCTGGAAGAGCTGGCCCTTTCCCTGCCCTACCCTCGGGTGGCGCAATGACCCCCCACGGAACGGCGCGCCTGGTGGGAGTCCGGCTGCAGCGCAACGGCCTCGTCCGCTACTTCGACGCGCAGCAGATGGCGCTCTCGACCGGCGACCGAGTGATGGTGGACACGCCGGAGGGCGCGCAGCTTGGCTGGGTCGTCATCAGCCCGGACCAGGTCTTCCACTCGGACCTGCGGAGGAGCCTTCGACCCGTGCTGCGGCTGGCCGCGCCCGAGGACGCCGAAGGGCCGTCTCCCTAGGCTGCTGCCCACCACAACGGCGCGAAAGTGTGGGCGAGGGGGTAGTCGCCCCGCGTCGCTGGTGGCTACAATGCGTCGGAAAGGGTCAACCCGGAGCGAGGCGTGCGAAAGACCAAGATCATAGCCACCATTGGCCCCATGTCCCGTAGCCCGGAGGTGCTGGAGCGCCTCTTCCGGGCCGGGATGGACTGCGCCCGCCTCAACTTCTCCCACGGCACCTTTGAAGAGCACGCGAAGGTCATCGCCACGCTCAGAGAGCTTTCTCGCAAACACCGGAGGCCCTTGGCCGTCCTCCAGGACCTGGGCGGTGCCAAGATGCGGCTGGGGAAGATCGATGGGCATCAGCGCCTCCAGCCCGACGACATCGTCACCCTCGCGGCCCAGGACAGCTCCACGGACGCGGCCATACTCCCCTTCCCCCATCCGGACGTGCTGGCGGAGTTGAAACAGGGAGACCAGGTCTTCATCTCCGACGGCTCCATCTGCGTGGAGGTCGTGGAGCGCGCGGAGGAGGGAGTCCGCTCCGTGGTCACCCGGGGCGGCATGGTCTCCTCCTTCCGGGGAGTGAACATACCCGGCGTGGAGCTGTCCCCCACCGTGCTCACGGAGAGGGCCAAGAGGGCCATCCGGTTCGGCATTGAGCATGACGTCGACTGGCTGGCCGTCTCCTTCGTTCGCGAGGGCCGGGACATCCAGGAGGTCCGGGACTACGTCCGCGAGCAGGGCGGCGACATGCCCATCATGGCCAAGCTGGAGCGCGCCGAGGCCATCGGCAACCTGGACTCCATCCTGGAGGCCGCCGATGCCGTCATGGTGGCCCGCGGCGACCTGGGCATCGAGACCCCCATGGCCCGGGTCCCCCTGGTCCAGAAGCGCGTCGTCGAACGCGCCAAGTACGTGGGTGTCCTCTCGGTCATAGCGACCCAGATGCTCAACTCGATGGTCCTTGCCCCCATGCCCACCCGCGCGGAGGTCTCTGACGTCTCCAACGCAGTCCTCGACGGGTGCGACGCGGTCCTGCTGTCCGACGAAACGGCCATCGGCCACCACGCCGTGGAGACGGTGGAGATCGCGGCCTCCATCATCCAGGTGTCGGAGGAGGTCTATCCCTTCTTCCAGGACCTCGCGCCCCGCGACAGGACGCAGTCCATCGCCAACGCCGCAGCGACGCTCATGCGGGGCCTGAACAGCAACGTCGTCGTCGTCACGAGCACCGGCCGCGCAGCGTTCGAGGTGGCGCGCTACCGGCCGGCCCAGCGCATCCTCGTGCTCTCACACGACGAGTCCATGCTGCGCCGCCTGTGCATCGGTTGGGGCCTCATACCTCTGGGGTCCATCCCGGCCGAGCGGGACATCCCCGAGCTGGTGGCCATGATCGTGGACCGGGCCCTGCAGTCCGGCCACGTGACAAAGGCGGACGTGCTCACCATTGTCCACGGGTTTCTCACCGGGGTGGCCGGGACCACCAACACGGTGCAGGTCCTGTACCTGCGCGACTACCTCGCCAGGCGCGAGGAAGGGTACGTGCGCTAGAGCCCCATCCGCCGGGGTGGCGGATTTCAGCCGGCTGTCCTGCTACCCTGCACCCGCCCTGCTGAGGGCGGCTATCTGCCAGGTCTGGTCCTGTTGCCGGCGCAGCAGGTGGTCGCTCACGCCGCTGGACGTCTCTCCCCCGGCCGTCAGGCTCCACTTGTAGTGGGCGACGGCGATGCCGTCACCCTGAAGAATGTTCACGAGTTCCGAGGTGATCTGCGGCTTCGCGGCCAGCCGCTCCCCCAACCCCTCTCGGATGGCCACGCCGCCCTTGGCAGTGTCGCCATCGGTGAAGACCACGGTTGCGCCGCCCTCAAAGAGGGACGTGGCAGTGAGAAGGTCGCCGGCGTTGATCGCTTCAACCAGCTTCTCCTCAACCGCTTCAGGTGTGAATACGGGCATGTCGTCAACTCCTTCGGCACGAAGTGGGAATCTAGCATGCGATTCTACGGCGCGCCTCGGCCCCCCGCAAGTCCTCACCCTCCGCTCGTGCGCTGCCGGTTGACCGGACGACGAGAGCCGCTATCCTTGAGTGCCATGCAACACGCAGCGTCCCAGAGTGCGGTCCGAGCAGTGCTGTTCGACATGGACGGCGTCCTCGTGGACAGCTTCGAGGCGTGGGTGCGCCTGATGAACGCCACCGCCCTCCACCTGGGCTACCCGCCCGTCGACCGTGAGCAGTTCCGGGCGGTCTACGGCCAGCCCACCAGCGAGGACGTGCGCATGTTCTTCCCCCGCAGCACCGTGGCGGAGGTTGAGGCCTTCTACGACTCCCACTTCACCGACCACACCCAGCACATCGAGGCCAACCCGGACGCTCCGGGCGTGCTTGCGGCCCTGCGTGAGATGGGGCTGGGCGTTGCGGTCGTCACCAACACGCCCTCGCCGCTGGCGGGGCGAGTCCTCGAAGGGCTGGGCCTGGCCCCGGATGCGCTGGTCGGCGGCAGCGACGTGCCCGCGGCCAAGCCTGCGCCCGACATGGTGCTGCGCGCGTGCGGTCTGCTGGGCGTCACTCCGGTCGAGGCGCTGATGGTGGGCGACTCCATGTACGACCGTCAGGCCGCAGCCGCCGCGGGCGTCCGCTTCGCAGGCCTCGGCATCGACGGCGATGTGCGGCTGGCGCGCCTCAGCGACGTCATCGCCCTGGTGCGCCCCTAGCGCCGCCCTAGACGAGGCACAGCCATGCGGTCAGCAGCGCTGACACTCCTCCTCGCCGCGACGATGGCTTCTCTCCTTGGCTGCCGTCAGCAGGTCATGTACACGCATGAAGAGGCAAACTCCGCGTATGAGACCATTCGTCGCGAAGGGTTTCCGCCCAAAGTGTCTGATGGATTTCGCAAATTCAACTGGACGGGATCATACCTATACATGGAGGAATGGGAACTCGTTCGTGCCTACCAAAATGACAGAGAAGAGGCCAATCGAGTATTCGGGGGAGAGACTGTGTTCCTAATGGTATACGATAGCTTCCCTGGGGTAGGGGCTGCTGACAGTGCGCTCTACGTCGACTTCCCCTTGAGTGAGCGCGAAGACACTGTATCCGGGGTCGTGAGGTGCTACATGCCCTCCTTCACGGACTTCTATCCCTTCACAGGAAGTACCACAAGGAGAGATTTTCTCTCTAACACCGTGTATCTCAGAGGGACGATAAATGTCATCTATGGCATCGTCATGGAGCACGAAAATAGAAATCCAGAGGTTATCGAGGTTCTGGGATGCTTGGTTCCAGAGTGGTGGGTAGAATCCCGTAACCGACTGATGCAGCAGATCAGATGAGGGGACATCGGCATTGGGAGATGAAAACGTGAGGACCGCCAGGCCGCAGCCGCCGCGGCCGTCCGGTCCGCCGGACTCGGCATCGACGGCGATGTGCGCCCCTAGCGCCGCCTACCCGGCGACTGCCATGGACTCCTTGGCCACCCGCGCCGTCGTCTCCACGGCGTAGTCCACGTCCCCTGGGCTGATGCCTGCGTGCGTGACCATGCGCACCTTCGCGCCGCCCAGGTAGGACGCCTTCACGCCCTGCTCCGCCAGCCGGTCCATGAACTCCGGCGCAGGGCCGCCGGTCCACTCGAAGACCAGGATGTTCGTCGGCGCAGCGTCGGGGTCCAGGCTCACTCCCGGCGCCTCGGCCAGCCCCTGGGCCAGGCGCTTGGCGTTGACGTGGTCGTCGGCCAAGCGCTCGATCATGCTGTCCAGCGCCACGACGCCCGCCGCGGCCAGCACCCCCGCCTGCCGCATCCCGCCGCCCAGCATCTTGCGCCACTTGCGCGACCTCGCGATGAACTCCTCGCTGCCGCACAGCAGCGATCCGACGGGGGCGCTGAGACCCTTCGAGATGCAGAAGCACACCGAGTCCACGTCCTCCGTCAGCGCCTGCGGCGGCAGCCCCAGGGCGACCGAGGCGTTGAAGATGCGAGCGCCGTCCAGGTGCACCGGGATGTCGCGGTCATGGGCCACCTTGGCCACGGCTGCCGTCTCCTCGCACGTGAGGACGCCGCCGCCGCAGCGGTTGTGCGTGTTCTCCAGGCAGACCAGCGTCGTGGGGGGGAAGTGGATGTTGGGCCCTCGCACCGCCTCCTCCACGTCGGCGGGGTCCAGGCGCCCCGACGCGTCGTTCGGGACCGTGCGCATTACCACGCCGCCTAGGGCCGAGGCGCTGCCCACCTCGTTCCAGAAGATGTGCGACTCGTTGCCTAGGATGATCTCGTCGCCCCGCTTCGTCCAGGCTAGGACGGCCATGAGGTTGCTCATCGTGCCGCTGGGGGTGAAGACCGCGGCCTCCTTGCCGGTGATCCGCGCTGCCATCTCCTCCAGTCGGTGCACCGTGGGGTCCTCGTCCCACACGTCGTCGCCCACCTCCGCCTCGAACATCGCCTGGCGCATCTCCGGCGTCGGCTTGGTTACCGTGTCACTGCGCAAGTCCACTACACGCACGGCCCGCCTCCGAATCGTTGGGTGTGTGCGCCATTGTAGCAGACCTGTCCGCGCCCGTGACCGCGACCCCGCCTCTCCCTGGGGAGAGGCCGCCGCAACGCGGCGGGTGAGGGGAGACCGCGAATCGACGTTGACGGGTTGAGAACGCCTTCATCTTCCGCTACTGTGGGGGCTGTACGAGGAGGCCCTGTGGACCACGTTCGCGATCTGGCTGCACGGCTCTGGCGCGCTCGCACCGGCGGCGGCACCTTGCCCCGCGAGGCCACGGACGTGCTCGCTGGCGTCGGCGAGGCCTACAACGTCCAGCGCGAGATCGTGACGATGGCAGGCCTGCCGCGGGCAGGGTGGAAGGTCGGAGCGACCAACGACGCCATGCAGGCCCTCTTCGGCATCGACGAGCCTGCCTCGGCCCCCATGTTCCAGCCCTTCTGCCTCGCCTCTCCGGCGGAGCTCGCGGTGTTCGCCGACCAGGGCACGAAGGTCGAATGCGAGTTCGCGTTCACCTTCGCCCGTGACCTGCCGCCCCGGCCGCAGCGGTACACCCGCGCCGAGGTGCTCGACGCCGTCGATGCGCTCGTCCCCGCCATTGAGGTGGTGGGCTGCCGCTTCGCCGGCGGCTTCGGCGAGCTGGGCGGCGTGCGGCTGGTGTCCGACATGACCGGGAACAGCGCATTCGTCGCCGGGCCGCGGACGGCGGACTGGCGCGCCGTGGACGTCAAGGGGCAGGCCGTGCGGCTCTACGTGAACGGCGCATTCGTCGTCGAGGGAGTCGGCGCCAACGCCCTGGGCGATCCTCTGAACGTGCTCGAATGGACCGCCAACCACCTGTCCGCCCTCGGCGATGCTATCCTCGCGGGCGAGATCATCACCACCGGGACGTGCACCGGCGTCACGCCCGTCGTCGCGGGCGATGTCGCAGTGGCCGACTTCGGCGACCTTGGGCGCGTCGAGGTGCGGATCGGCAGCAAGAGCTAACAGCAGAGGCATGGGAGGGGGTGCATCATGATCGACCAGAGAGATTGGATGTCCGTGTTGGAGAAGTACCGCGGCGACGCGGTGGTCATCCCAGCGTACCAGGCCGTCAAGGGCTGGGCGGAGGTGAGCCGTCTGCCCCGGCGGGACTTCTCCATCGACTGTCCTTCCATGGGCAAGTTCTCCTCCATCGCGCTGGGGTTCGCCCTCGCCCGATCCGACACCAAGGTCATCCTCATGGACGGCGACGGCAGCCTGCTCATGAACCTGGGCACCCTGGTCACCATCGCGGCCAAGGCCCCCGCCAACTTCTACCACTTCGTCGTGCAGAACGGCGTCTACGCCACCACCGGCGGACAGGCGCTGCCCGCAATCGACCGCGTCTCCTTCGCCGGTATGGCGAAGGCCGCGGGCTACGCCGCCGCCTACTCCTTCGATGACCTGGAGGAGTTCACCGGCCAGGTCGAGCGCATCCTCTCCGAGCCCGGTCCGACACTCGTCTGCATGGCGACCACCCCCGAGCCCGCATGGGCGACCCAGACCACCGTCACCCGCGATCGACCCCTCCCGCAGGTCGTCCGCGAGCTGCAGGAAGAGCTCAGCCCCGCCTAGCTCGGACCGCTGCCAAGACCCCCTAGGTCGGCCCTTTAGGGTTGACAGACCCCCCTCGCGGGGGGTACTATGTAAGTGAGCGCTCACATTCTTTCCCTGGTCTATTTGTGTGTTAAGACAGGTCAGACAGCGCCACGACGTGCGCCAGTTTCAGATCATGGAGGCGGTTACCCGCCTCATCACCCGCAAGGGTCTGGGTCATGTCACCATCAAGGACATCGCCCGCGAGGTGGGCGTCACCGAGGGCGCAGTCTACCGCCACTTTGTCAGCAAGCAGCAGATCCTCTCCTACCTCGTCGACCAGGTCGGCGAGTTCCTCCGCGAGACGGTTGAGGACGCCGAGTCTCAGGACAGTTCGGCGTTGGAGAACCTGGAGCGCATCTTCCGTCTGCAGCTCAGGGACATCGAGGACTACTGGGGCCTCGCCCTCATCGTCGTCGCCGGCGCCGTCTCCTTCGAGGACGCCGCCCTCCGCCCCCGCGTCGTCTCCGTGCTCGACGCGTACATCGAGCGCATCAAGGGCATCCTCCAGAAGGGTGTCCAGGAGGAGAGCCTGCGTCCCGACCTGGACGTGGACGCCGCTGCCTTCACCTTCTACGGAATGGTGCAGGGCCTCGCGAGCGTTTGGGTCCTGAGCGAGACCCCCTGGCAGCCATCCGACCAGGGTGACCCGGTCTGGGAGACCTACAAGCGGGGCGTCGCCCGCACGACCTCACCAACTTTCACTCCAACCAGCGCCGAGGAAGGCGCCAAAACACAGACGGCCTACGGGCTACCGCCGACGCCGGGGCGTACGGTGGAGTCCAGAGCCTAGAACACAGGAGGAGCTATCCATGTCTAGACGCATCAAGCTACTGCGAGTCCTTGTACTGCCGGCCCTGCTCGTCGCTCTGGCGATGACCGCATGCCAGGGCGACGACGAAGAGACGGCGACCACCACGACGACTGAGACTGCGACCCAGACTCAGACCGCCGCCCAGACGACCACAACGACCACCACCGAGACGACGACGGCCGCGGCTGCGGCAACGCCCTCGGGCGCCGCTGCCTCGGTTCAGCAGGCCCGGCAGGTGGCCACCACCCAGACGACCACCGCCGTCGCCACCCCCACTCCCACGCAGCAAGCCGTGACGGAGGTCACCCGGCCGGGCGGCACCTTGAAGGTGGGCATGCTCGCTTCCCACGTCGCCTTTGACCCGCCGCTCACCCTCGAGACCCCGGACATCAACGTCGCCGTGCACTCCTATGACCCCCTGGTCATGCGTAACCCGGACCTCTCCATCCAGCCCATGCTAGCGTTGTCCTGGAGCATCAGCGACGACGCAACGCAGTGGACCTTCAAGCTCCGCGAGGGCGTGAACTTCCGCCACGGCAAGGAGTTCACCGCGGAGGACGTGGTCTACAGCATCGAGCGCCTCTTCGAGGTGGACTCTCCCCTGGCCAGCACGCTGCCCCAGGACATGAAGGTCGTGGCCGTTGACGACCACACGGTTCGGTTCGACTTCAGCTCCGCCTACGCGCCGCTGCTGGACACCCTGGTCAAGTACCACGCGCTGATGACCCCTTCCGACGTCGATCCCGAGCGTTTCAAGAAGGAGACCCTCGGCACCGGGCCCTACCACATGGTGGAGCACGTCGTCGGGGAGTACACCCGCTTCGAGCGCAACGCGGACTACTGGTGGGAGGGCCATCCCCCGGCGGACGAGCTCTTCTTCATCTACCTGCCGGACCCCACGGCCCGAGTCGAGGCCATCAAGGCCGGCATCGTGGACGTGATCTTCGACATGGAGACCGCATCGGTCGCCGCCCTGGCGGACGATGCCGAGGTCACCGTCAAGCAGGCCCCCGGCGGCGGCTACATGAACCTGGCAATGGACGTTCGCACGGCCCCCTTTGACAACGTCCTGGTCCGCCGGGCCCTCCAGGCCGCCACCGACCGCCAGGCGATCCTGGACGGCGCGCAGCTCGGTCTGGGCGGCATTGCCTACGACCACCCCGTCACCCCCACTGACCCCTTCTTCAACGACGGGTGCAAGCCCCCGGAGTACAACCCGGACCTCGCACGCGAGCTCCTGGCCCAGGCCGGCTACCCTGACGGCATCGAGCTGACCCTCTACACCGCCACCGCCGGCGCCGCCATGGTGGAGATGGCCACGGTGATGAAGGAGAAGGCTGCTCCGGCCGGCATCAACCTGGAGATCACCGTCCTGTCCGAGGACGGCTACTGGAGCGACGGCTGGATGGTCAAGCCCTTCACCACCGTCTGGTGGGGAGGTCGTCCTCCGCACGAGGCTTTCAGCATCGTCTACCCGTCGGGCGCAAGCTGGAACGAGTCCTTCTACTCCAACCCGGAGGTTGACGCGCTCATAGAGAAGGGCGCCACCACTGCCGATGTGGATGCCCGCAAGCAGGCCTACCACGACCTCCAGTGCCTCCTCATCGAGGACGTGCCCCGGATCATCCCGGTGTTCCGCCCGGTCATCTGGGCCGTCCGCAACGACGTGCGCGGCATCGACCCCACGTGGGACGCCATCCTGCAGATCCACCGCGGCTACGTGGAGAACTAACGATACATAGGGGAAGTGACCGGGGGGCCGGCCGCGCTGCCGTGCCCCTCGGTCCGCCCCGCTGATGAAGCGCCTCCCCGGAGTGGGGAGGGCTGGGACAAGCAGGCGCTGAGAATCGAATTCGAGAGCGGGCCCGCCCGCAAGCGCCTCTAGCGGATTGGTGAAGTATGTTGCACTTTCTTGTGAGACGCGTGGCCCTGGTGGCCATCACGCTTTTGGTGGTCTCCCTGGCCATCTTCACCATCACGGAGATCCTGCCGGGAGACGTCGCCAAGCTGATCCTCAAGCAGGAAGCCACGGAGGAGCGGCTGGCCCAGGTCCGCGCGGAGCTTGGCCTGAACCGCCCCGCCCACGAGCGATACCTGAGCTGGGTAGGCGGCGTGCTCCGCGGCGACTGGGGCGACTCCTACGTCATTGGCAAACCCATCGCTGAGATCCTCCCCAGAAGGATCTACCATTCCCTGGTGCTGGCTGTCTTCGCGCTCGTTGTCGGTACGCCAGTGGCCGTGGCCGCCGGTGTTTGGGCCGGCATACGGCCCAACTCGCTGATAGACCGCTCCGTGAGCACCTTTGGGCTCGTGGGCATCTCCATGCCGGAGTTCGTCACCGGCGTTCTGCTCATGCTCCTGCTGGCCTCCACCCTGGACCTCTTACCGCCCTCCAGCATCATGCTCCCCGGCGAAAGCCCATTGACACGCCCTGAAATCCTCATCATGCCTGCCCTGACGCTCACCGGCGTCCTGTTCGCCTACATCATGCGCATGACCCGCGCCAACGTCATGGAGGTCATGGAGACCCACTACGTGCGCACCGCCATCCTGAAGGGCCTTCCCATGCGGCAGGTCATCCTCCGCCACGTCCTCCCCAACTCCATGCTGCCCACCATCACCGTCATCGCCACCAACTTCGGTTGGATGCTGGGCGGCCTCATCATCGTCGAAAACGTCTTCGCGTACCCCGGGCTTGGACAGCTCCTCCTGCGGTCGATGCTGACCCGCGATGTTCCGCTGCTGGAGGCCCTGACGCTTCTGGTGGCCGGGACGTACGCCATCAGCAACCTCCTGGCGGACCTGAGCTACGCCCTGCTCGACCCGCGGATTAGGTTGGCGTAATGGCTATACGCGTAACGACAGGCGATATGCGAACGGGGCTGCCCCAGGCGGTAGTGGAGAGCATCGCCGTCGTCGGGCGAAAGGCCGGGAACGCCCTGCGCCTCTGCATGGCCACGGGCGCGGGACGCATCGGCTTCCCCATCGTCGTAGTCCACTTCATCCTGGCCGCCATTGGCCCGTGGCTGGCGCCCTACTCCCCCACCCAGTTCAACGAACCCTTGGACGTCTACCAGCTCCAGGCACCCTCCACCCAGTTCTGGCTGGGAACGGACCAGTTTGGCCGCGACATCCTCAGCCGCATCATGGCGGGCGCAACGTCCATCATCTCCGTCTCCGTCGCGGGCGCCGCCCTTGGCATCGCCCTCGGTACGGCCGTGGGCATGAGCAGCGCCTACCGAGGCGGCAGGGTCGACGAGATTGTCATGCGAGTGATGGACGGTTTGATGTCCTTCCCGTCGCTGCTGCTGGCCCTCCTCGTGCTGACCTCTCTCGGCCCCAGCCACGTCAACATCGCCGCAACCGTCGGCGTCGTCAGCATGCCCCGCGTCGCCCGGGTCATCCGAAGCGTCACCCTGACGCTGAAGACGCAGGAGTTCGTGCAGAGCGCCCGCCTCCGGGGCGAGTCGGCCTTCTACATCATCTTCCGCGAAATCCTACCCAACGCCCTGCCCGTCCTGGGCGTAGAGGCGTCTATCCGTCTCAGCTACGCCATCCTCACCGTCTCCTCCCTGGGATTCCTGGGCCTGGGCGTCCAACCCCCGTCTTCTGACTGGGGCCTCATGATCAGCCAGAGCCGGCAATTCCTCGTCAGCGCTCCCTGGGTGGCCCTGGCCCCCGCGGGCGCGGTGGCCTCCCTCATCGTGGGCGTCAACCTCCTGGCCGACGGCCTCAAGCAGGCGAGCGGCCTGCCGCAGGAGAAGGCATCATGAGCGCCGTCGTCGAGTCCACACAGCCCCTCGTCAAGATCGACGGGCTGGCCGTCACCTTCTTCACCCCCCGGGGCAGCGTCCGCGCGTTGCGCAACGTCTCGCTGGAGGTGGGACGCGGCGAGGTCGTGGGCGTTGTCGGCGAGTCTGGCTGCGGCAAGTCCACCATGGCTTTCGCCATCATGGGCTACCTGCCCGGCACCACCCGCGTGGAGGGCACAATCCAGTTCGAGGGCCAGGAGATTGCCGATATGCGGCCCGGGGAGCTGCGGGAGCTCCGGGGCAACCGCATCGCCATGGTCTACCAGGACCCCGCCACGTCGTTGAACCCCACCATGCGAGTCGGCCCCCAGATCGAGGAGGTCCTCCGCACGCACCTCAACATGGACGCCGCGGCCGCCCGCGAGCGCGTGGCGGAGCTCTTCCGAAGCGTCAACCTCGCCGACCCCAAGCGCGTCGGCCGGCGTTACCCGCACCAGCTCAGCGGCGGCATGCAGCAGCGCGTCGGCATCGCCATGGCCCTCGCCTGCGGCCCCGACCTGCTCATCATGGACGAGCCCACAACCGGCCTCGACGTCACCACGGAGGCCACGATCCTCGACTTGGTCGTCGAGCTCAAGGACCGCGTCAATGCCGGCATAATCTACGTCAGCCACAACCTGGGCGTCATCGCCCGAGTGGCCGACAGAGTGGCCGTCATGTACGCGGGTCAGGTCGTCGAGGAGGCCCCCGTCCGGGACCTCTTCAAGGACCCCAAGCACCCGTACACCGCGGGCCTTCTTGCCTGCGTCCCCCAGCCGCCGACCGACGGGGAGGCGGCCACCACGCTCCGCAGCATCCCCGGCTCCGTCTTCTCCGCCCAGGAGGAGGCCGGCGACGCCTGCCTCTTCGCCGAGCGATGCCCCATGGCCCAGGACGAGTGCCGCTCCCAGACCCCGGCCCTCTTCGACCTGGGACGCGCACACCGGGCCCGCTGCTTCTTCTCCAAGGACGTGGGCACCCACATCTGGGGCGAGGCCGAGGAACGCGAGGAGCGCACCCGCAGCACCGAACAGCCCGTCCTCGAGGCCACGGGCCTCCGCCGCTTCTACGGCCGCTGGCAGCGCAAGTACATCTTCTTCGGCCCGCGTGTGCGGCCCCCCGTCCGCGCCGTGTCGGACATCGACTTCCAGGTCGGCACCAGCAGCACCCTTGGCATCGTCGGCGAGAGCGGCTCCGGCAAGACCACCGCCGCCCGCGCCGTCGCCGGCCTCGTCCCTCGCACTCGCGGCGAGTTGCGCCTGCGCGGCGAGGACCTGGCCTCCTCTGTCGAGGACCGCACTGGTCCGCAGAAGGCCGCCATGAGCATGGTGTTCCAGAACCCGGCCGCGTCGCTCAACCCCAAGCGCCCCATCCGCCACGCCATCGTCCGCTCCCTGCGGAAGTTCGCAGGCCTCGGACGGAAGGAGAGCCGCGAGCGCGCAGCGGAGCTAATGGAGGCCGTTGGCCTGGACGCCAGCCACCTCGACCGCCATCCCGGCGAGCTCAGCGGCGGCCAGCAGCAGCGCGTCGCCCTGGCGGGCGCCTTCGCCGCCAACCCCGACGTCATCATCGCCGACGAGGCCGTCTCCGCCCTGGACGTCTCCGTTCAGGCCCAGGTCCTCAACCTCCTCGGCGAGCACCAGAAGGAGGCCGGCTCCTCCTACATCTTCATCTCCCACGACCTCGGCGTCGTCCGATACGTCTCCGACGACATCCTGGTCCTCTACGCCGGCCACGTCGCCGAGTCCGGCCCCGCCGAGGCCGTCCTCAACGGCCCGTCCCACCCCTACACCGAGGCCCTCCTGTCCGCAGCCCCCGTCCCCGACCCCGACGCCGAGCCCACGCGCATCCGGCTCTCCGGCGCCGTCCCCACGCTCCGGCAGCGGTTCCAGGGCTGCTTCTTCGCCGGCCGCTGCCCCCGCAAGATCGGCCCCATCTGCGACGACACTCCGCCCCCGGCGAACACCGGCCCCTCCTCCCCGGACCACCTCATCTACTGCCACATCCCCGTCCACGAGTTGGACGCCCTCCAGCGGGAGAAGGTCGCCCCGTAGCCCTCCGCCGGTCCGCTCACCCTGAGCGTACGTCGGAGCGTTGGCAGTTGACAGCAAGGGCCACGCGAACGGAACATGAACGGGTATCGGGAGGGCCTTCACCATGGACTGGCGTGAATACATATCCACTGATCCCAATGTCTGTCACGGCAAGGCCTGCATCACCGGCACGCGGGTGATGGTTACGGTAATCCTGGACAGCATGGCGGAAGGCTTGGGGCCGGAGGAGATCGTGGCCCACTACCCCTCCGTGTCTCGTGAGGCAGTGCAGGCCACCCTGCTCTACGCCGCCGAGTTAGCCAAGGAACGCATCCTGCCCCTTGCCGGGTAGAGCGCTCCGTGCGGTTCAAACTAGAGTAACTCCGCGCCGCTCACCCTGAGCGCGTCGAAGGGTGAGCCCAACACGTCATCGTCCCCCCCTTCGTTGACACCCATTTTGGCCCGCCCCTAAACTATTCGCAGCCGCAACACCCCAGAGGTACCCGCGAATGCGCACCAGCGACGAAATCCGTGAAGGCTTCCTGCGCTACTTCGAAGGCAAGGGCCATCTCCGCATGCCCAGCGCCTCGCTCATCCCCGCCGGTGACCCCACCCTGCTGCTGACCAGCGCGGGCATGGTGCCCTTCAAGGCCTACTTCATGGGCCAGGCCTCTCCCCCGTCTCGGCGCATGACCTCCAGCCAGAAGAGCTTCCGCACCACGGACATCGACGCCGTCGGCGACAGCAAGCACCTCACCTTCTTCGAGATGCTTGGCAACTTCTCCGTCGGCGACTACTTCAAGCCCGACGCCGTCGCGTTCGGCTGGGAGTTCGTCACCCGGCACATGGGCCTCGACCCCGACCGGCTGTGGGTCACGGTCTACGTCGACGACGATGAGGCGTACAACCTCTGGCACGACGTCGTCGGCATCCCCGCCGAGCGCATCTACCGCTACGGCAAGGCCGACAACTGGTGGGGCCCCGCCGGCCTCGAGGGCCCCTGCGGCCCCTGCTCGGAGCTCCACTACGACTTCGGCGCCGAGCGCGGCTGCGGCCCCATCGCCTCGCCGGACGACGTCGTCGCCTGGGAGGCCGCCACCGAGGCGCAGGGGTCTGCGCCGCAGCCGGGCTGCCACCCCAACTGCGACCGCTGCGAGCGCTTCGTCGAGCTGTGGAACCTGGTCTTCATGCAGTTCTTCCAGGACCAGGCGAAGACGCAGACGCCACTGGCCGCGCCCAACATCGACACCGGCCTGGGCCTCGAGCGGGCCGCCATCATCCTCCAGGACGCCCGCAGCGCCTACGAGACCGACCTCATGCAGCCCATCGTCGCCAGGGTGTGCGACCTCGCGAACGTCGACTACGGCGTCGGCGAGGAGACGGACACGGCCATTCGCATCGTGTCCGAGCACAGCCGCGGCGCAGCGTTCCTCATCAGCGACGGCGTCGTCCCCGGCAACGACGGCCGCGGCTACGTCCTCCGTCGCCTCATCCGCCGCGCCGTGCGTTTCGGGCGGGTGCTCGGCCTCACGGACGCCTTCCTCGTCCGCGTCGCTGAGAGCGTCATCGACCACATGGCGCACGTCTACCCGGACCTCGCAACCAGCCGCGAGTTCATCCTGCGCGTCCTCGCCCTGGAGGAGGAGCGCTTCCAGCAGGTGTTCGACAACGGCAACCGCACCCTCGCAGGCATGATCGGCTACCGCGACTCCCGCAGCGACGCGCACGCCGACGAGTACGAGCGCCAAGGCCGCGAGATCGCGGCGTCGGCGGCGCCCCAGACCGCCGACGAGTCCTGGACGACCACCCTGTCCGGCCAGGAGGCCTTCTTCCTCCACGACACCTACGGCTTCCCCGTGGAGATCACCCAGGAGATCGCCTCCGAGCACGGCCTGGCCGTCGACATGGACGGCTTCCAGCGGGAGATGGAGGCGCAGCGAGAGCGCAGCCGCGCCGGCGGCGAGAGGTTCGCCGGCGGCCCCCAGGCCCGCATCTTCCAGTACCGGGACCTGGGCGTGGCCGCCACCCGCTTCCTCGGCTACGACCAGCTTGCCGTCTCCTCCGTCGTCGTCGGCATGCTCAGCCCCGACGGCGAGGCCGTCGCCTCTGCCGATGCGGGCCAGGAGGTCGAAGTCGTCCTGCGCGAGACCCCCTTCTACGCCGAGGGCGGCGGCCAGGTGGGCGACGCCGGATCGATCACCGGCCCCGCCGGCCGCATCGAGGTCACCGACACCCACGCGCCCATCCAGGACCTCGTCGTCCACCGCGGCCGCATCGCCGATGGCGCAGTCTCCGTCGGCGACCAGGTCGATGCCACGGTCGACTCGGAGCGTCGCCTCGACGCGGCCCGCAACCACACCGGCACCCACCTCCTGCACGCGGCCCTGCGCAAGGTCCTCGGCGCCCACGTGCGGCAGGCCGGCTCCCTGGTCGCCCCCGACCGCATGCGCTTTGACTTCACCCACGTCCAGGCCATGTCGCCGGAGGAGTTGGCGGAGGTGGAGCGTATGGTGAACCGCGAGACCCGTGACGACTCGCCCGTGCAGGTGCGCGAGTCCACATACACCACCGCCGTCAAGCAGGGCGCTCTGGCCTTCTTCGGCGACAAGTACGGCGAGCAGGTGCGCGTGGTCGAGATGGGCTGCGACGGCGACAGTTCCGGCGACGGCCCAGCCTGCTTCAGCGTCGAGGTCTGCGGCGGCACCCACCTCGCCCGCACCGGCGAGGTCGGCCTGTTCCTCATCACCGCCGAGGGCTCCATCGGCTCCGGCCTGCGGCGCATCGAGGCCCTGACGGGCCGCGCCGCGGAGGCCGCCGCCCGCCACGACCGCGAGCGCCTCGAGTCCCTCGCCCGTCGACTCGACACAGCGCCCGCCGACCTGGAGACCCGCGTCGCCGACCTCATGGAGGAGCTCGACCAGGAGCGCCGCCGCGCCGCGGGCCTGGAGCGCGACCTCGCCCGCCGGGAGGCGGAGGGCTTGCTCGCTCAGGCCGTCGAGGTGAACGGCGCAACGGTCCTGGCCGCCCGCGTGACCGCGGCCTCGGCTGACGCCATGCGGGATGTCGGCGACTACCTCAAGGCCAAGATGGGCTCCGGCCTCGTCGTCCTCGGCGCGGTGCTCGGCGAGCGCCCTGTCCTCGTCGCCATGGCCACCCCCGACCTCGTCGAGCGCGGCGTCGACGCGGCGGCCATCGCCAGGCAGGCTGCGGCGGTCATGGGCGGCGGCGGCGGCGGCAGCGCAGCCACGGCCCAGGCCGGTGGCCGCAGCCCTGAGAAGCTCGACGACGCCCTCGCCCTCGTCCCCTCCCTCCTGCGAGAGTAGGGGCGACGGGCCGTCATTGGAGACCGCAAACGGGGAAGGGGGCGATCAAGGATGGTAGCTGACAAAGAATCTGTTTGCGAAACCTGCGTCGACGCCGTGACTGACGCCGTGATGTCGATGGGCTTCGCGCCGGAGGACCACGAGTACATGCTCGGGTTGGCGCGCTCCTCCGGCGGCGACATCTTCGACCACTGGTGTGAAGCGGACGACGACGAAGAGGTCGCCTGCAACTGCGGCTGTCGCCGCAACTAGCCCCGCTCACCCTGACCCCGCCGAACCCCCCGCTCGCCCTGAGCCCCGTCGAAGCCGCCGTAGGGGCGGGCCGCACATCCCCTCTCCCTAGGGAGAGGGTTAGGGTGAGGGGCCCACGTCCGCCTGCCCCAACCTCGCGCCCTTACCCCCCGTTCGTGGTGAGGCTCTCGAACCACGAGCGGAGAGACCAATGCCGGAACCGCACCGCGCCCCTCCCCCGCGTGCGCTACAATGACCGCCATGAAGCGCATGCTCGGACTCGACGTGGGGACCCGCCGCACCGGCGTCGCGCTCAGCGACCCCACCGGGACCCTCGCCTCCCCCCTCACCACCCTCCCCCGCCGCGACGACGATGCCCAGGACCTCGACACCATCACAGCCCTCGCCCGCGAGCACGAGGTCGAGGCCATCGTCGTCGGCTTGCCCGTCTCCCTCGACGGCAAACTGCACGGCCAGGGCCGGGAGATCGCCGCCTTCATTGACCGCCTCCGATGCGTCAGCCCGGTCCCGGTGGCCGAGTGGAACGAGCAGTTCACCACCGCGGAGGCGGAGCGTTTGCTGCGTCAGTCAGGCCGCAAGCCGTCACGCGACCGCGAGCGGGTCGACGCCGTCGCTGCCGCCGTCATCCTCCAGGACTACCTGGACGCCCACCGACCGACGCCATGACTCTGCGTCTGGGCATCATCGGCTACCCCCTGGGCCACTCCGCCTCGCCCGCCTTCCAGCAGGCCGCCCTCGACCACCTGGGCCTTGACGCCACCTACGAGGCCTGGCCCGTCGAGCCGGAGCGACTGGCGGAGCGCGTCCGGCAGCTCCGCGATGCCGACCTGCTTGGGTTCAGCGTGACAGTCCCCCACAAGGAGACGGTCATGCCCCTCCTCGACGAGGTCGACGCCGCGGCGCGCGACATCGGCGCCGTCAACACCGTCGTCCACAGGGACGGCCGGCTGGTGGGCGCCAACACGGACCTTGACGGCTTCCTGCAGGCCCTGCGAGACGACGGCGCCTACGACCCCTGCGGCTGCAGCGCCCTGCTGCTGGGCGCGGGCGGTGCCGCTCGTGCCGTGGCCTACGCCCTGCTGGCCGAGGGCGCTGCTCGCGTCGCCATCGCCAACCGGTCGCCGGGGAGGGCGCGCATCCTCGCCCAGGAGCTGAGCGCCCGCTTCCCGGCGAGAGTCGACACCCTCACGCTCGACCCGGAAGCCCTGGCCCCCATGCTCGCCGCGGCATCCGTTGACCTCCTGGTAAACTGCACGTCTCTGGGAATGGCCCAGGGCCCGGACCCCGACGCCTCCCCCATCCCCGCGGCCCTGATTCCCGCCAGGACGCTCGTCTACGACCTGGTGTACAACCCGGCGGAGACGCCGCTGCTGGCCGCTGCCCGGCGCGCCGGCGCTCGCACCCTCGGCGGCCTCCCGATGCTCGTGTACCAGGGCGCAGCCGCCTTCCGCATGTGGACGGGCCGCGAAGCGCCTGTCGATGTGATGATGAGGGCGGCGTCCCAGGCCTTGGCCGGCGGCTGACGTCCCCGTCGCAGCCCGCGTCGTTGCGACGGGCGGCCTCGCGGCTATAATGAGACCGGCGCTTTCGAGCCACTATGGAGGACCGACGTGTTCCGATTTCTGACCGCTGGAGAGTCCCACGGCAAGGGCCTTACCGTTATCGTCGATGGAGTCCCCGCGGGTCTCTCCATGAGCGGGGAGTACATCAACCGCGACATGGCCCGGCGACAGGTGGGTTACGGGCGCGGCGGGCGCATGGACATCGAGCGCGACCACGTCGACTTCCTCTCCGGCGTGCGCCACGGCCTCACAATGGGCAGCCCCATCAGCATGTGGATCGAGAACCGGGACTGGGTGGCGGGCACCGGCCCGGACGGCGTTCCCTGGCAGCACGTGATGAGCGTGGACCCCACGGACGTCCCCTTCCGGCGCATCACCAAGCTCCGCCCCGGCCATGCCGACACCACCGGTGCCGCCAAGTACATGCAGGAGGACGCTCGCAACATCCTGGAGCGCTCCAGCGCCCGCGAGAGCGCGGCCCGGGTCGCCGCCGGCGCCGTGGCCCGGCGCTTCCTCGAAGAGCTCGGCATCAGCGTCCACGGCCATGTCGTCGTCCTCGGCGGCGTCGAGGCGAGTCCGCAGCACGCCATCGACTGGGCTGCCCTGGAGGCGCCTCCCTTCCATCGCGAGCGGCCCGACGGCTCGAAGATGGCCGCCGTCCGCTGTGCCGACCCCGAGGCAGCGGCGAAGATGATCGCGGAGATCGACGCCGCCCGCGAAGCCGGGGACAGCGTCGGCGGAGTCATCGAGATCGTGGCGACCGGCGCTCCCATCGGCCTGGGCAGCCACACCCAGTGGGACCGCAAGCTCACCACCAAGCTCGCGGCCGCGCTGATGAGCATCAACGCCGTGAAGGGCGTCGAGTTCGGCGCGGGGTTCCGACAGGCCTACATGCGAGGCTCCCAGGTCCACGACGTCATCATGCCCGTGGACCAGTGGGAGAGCGCCGCCGGCGGCAGTGCCATGCGGCCCTGGCCCCGTCGCACCAACAACTCCGGCGGCCTGGAAGGCGGAATGACCACTGGCGAGCCCCTAGTGGCGCGGGCCGTGGTCAAGCCCATCGCCACCATCATCAACGGCCTGGAGACGGCGGACCTCGCCACCGGCGAGCACGTCCCCAAGGCCCACTTCGAGCGCAGCGACATCACCTTCGTCCCCACCTGCGCCGTCATCGGTGAGGCCATGGTTGCCATGGTCCTCGCGGACGCCGTGCTGGAGAAGTTTGGCGGCGACCACGTCCAGGAGACGCTGCGCAACTGGCGGGCCTACAGCGCAACGGTGGCGCCTCGGTTGGCACAGCAAGCGGCCGACGAGTAGGAGGACCTCTGCATGCCCCAGCCTCAGAACATCATCGGAATCGTCTACGACTTCGACAATACCCTCTCGCCCCACGCCATGCAGGAGGACACCGTCCTCCCCTACCTGGGCCTGGAGCCGGACTTCTTCTGGGGCCAGGTCGCCCGTCTGGTGAACGAGCGCACCTACGAGAACGAGCTGGCCTGGATGGGCCTGCTGCTGGACCAGCCCGCCTTTTGCGACCTCGGCAACGGCGGCCTGCGGGAGATGGGCGGGCGTCTGCACTACTACCCCGGCGTCCCTGACCTCTTCCGGGAGCTGGAGGAGATCGTGGCGGAGCCCCGCTACCGCGAGCATGACATCACCCTTGAGCACTACGTCATTTCCGGCGGCCTGCGGGAGGTCCTGGAGGGCAGCAGCATTCGCCCCCACGTCAAGTCCATCTTCGGCTCCGAGTTTGATGAGGACGATGAGGGCCGCCTCCGTTTCCCCAAGCGAGGCGTGGGCCACACCCAGAAGACCCAGTACCTCTTCCGCATCAACAAGGGCTACCTGGACCTGCACAAGGACGTCAACGACCACGTGCCCAGGGAGGAGCGGCGCATCCCCTTTGCAAACATGGTCTACGTCGGCGACGGGCCCACAGACGTCCCCTGCTTCGCCGTGATGAGCGACAGCGGCGGGCGCACCCTCGCGGTGTACGACTCGGACAAGCCCGGCTCCTTCGAGATGGGCATGCAGCTCCGCAAGGCCCAGCGCGTCGACGAGCTGGCCGAGGCCGACTACCGCCGCGGCTCCCACCTCCGCCGCGTTCTCGAGTACATGGTCCGGGAGATCGCCGACGAGGTCTGCCGCTCCCTCACCCGCCAGGCCGCCGACCGCGTCATCCCCGCTCCCCGGTACGCATAGCATGGTGAGACACGTGACGACTGCCCCCCACGTCGTCGTTCCTGCGAAAGCAGGAACCTCGACGCCCCCACCCAACGCCAAGCCCCCCGCGCCAGACGGAGTGAGGGCCCACAATGACTAGCATCATCCTCACCGGCTTCTCCGGCAGCGGCAAGAGCGCCGTCGGTCGCGCCGCCGCAACTCTCCTCGGCTGGACCTTCGTCGACGTCGATGCGGAGGTCGTGAGCCGCGCTGGCAAGCCTGTGTCCGCCGTCTTCGCCGACGATGGCGAGGCGGCCTTCCGCCGCCTGGAGGCGGAGGCATTGGCCGACGCTTGCAGCCGCAGCCCCGCGGTCATCGCCACCGGCGGCGGCGCCATCGCCGACGCCGCGAACCGCGACCTCATGCTGCGCTCCGGCATCGTCGTCTGCCTGGAGGCCACGGCCGACACCATCCTCGAACGCCTGGCCGCCGACGGCGCGGAGGTGCGCCCCCTCCTCCACGGCCCCTCCCCCCGCGACCGCATCGACGCGCTGAAGGCGGAGCGCCAGCCCGCCTACGCGCTCGCCCACTGGACCGTCCACACCGACGGCCTCACCGTCGAGCAGGCGGCCCGCGAGGTCGTCCGCGCCTGGGACCTCCTCCGCCCCACCGTGGCGGACAGCGCCCACAGCGACGACACCCTGGCGGCGGTCGTCCACTCCTCCGCGGGGGCCTGCCCCATCTACGTCGGCTGGGGGCTCCTCGACGAGCTGGGGCAGCGGTGCCGCCGCGCCGGCCTCACCACGACGGCCTACCTCATCTCCGACGAGACTGTGTTCCGCCTCTACGGACGGCGCGCACAGGCAGCCCTCGAGGCGGTGGACATCCCCACCCACACGCTCACCCTTCCGGCAGGCGAGACCTCCAAGACCCTGGAGATGGCCGGCGTCTGCTACGGCTGGCTCGCCGAGCGGCGGGCCGGGCGCCGCAACTTCATCGTCGCCTTGGGCGGCGGCGTCATCGGCGACCTTGCGGGCTTCGTCGCCGCCACCTTCAACCGAGGCATGCCCTTCGTCCAGGTGCCCACGTCCCTCGCCGCCATGGTCGACGCCTCCATCGGAGGCAAGACCGCCGTCGACCTGCCTCAGGGCAAGAACCTCGTCGGCGCCTTCCACCAGCCGCGCCTCACCCTCGCCGAGCTCGATACCCTCACCACCCTCTCCCCCCGCGAGATGGCGGCCGGTTGGGCCGAGGCCATCAAGCACGGCCTCATCCTCGACGCGGACCTCCTTCGCACCTTCGAGGACCACGCTGAGGCCATCCAGGCCCTGGAGACGCCGCTGGCCACCGACATCGTTCGCCGCAGCACGGCCATCAAAGCCAACGTCGTCTCGCAGGACGAGCGGGAGACCCTCGGCGTGCGAGCGCTGCTCAACTACGGCCACACCCTGGGCCACGCCCTGGAGGCGGCGACGGGGTACGGCAAGCTCCTCCACGGCGAGGCCGTAGCCGTGGGCATGACCGCCGCCGTCCGCATCAGCCGCGACGTGGGTCTCATCGGCCAGGACGTCGTCGACCGCCAGGACCGCCTCCTCGAGCGCTTCGGCCTGCCGACCCGATGCCCCGGCGTTGACCGGGACGCCGTGCGACAGGCCATGGGCGTCGACAAGAAGGCCGTCGACGGCGCCCTCCGCTGGATACTCCTCGAAGACGTCGGCAGGGCCACCGTCCGCGCCGACGTTCCGTCGGAGGTGGTGGAGGCAGCTCTGCAGGAGGTTACCCCGGAATGACCACCACAACGTCCACCCTCCGTGGCCTGTTGGAGACCGGCGCGCCGGGCCACCCGGCCATACAGGTCCCCGGCGGCCCCACCGTCACCTACGACGCGCTCCGATGCCAGGTGGACCGCCTGTCGGCCCACCTCCGCGGGCTCGGCGTCCGGCGAGGGGATCGCGTGGCCATGGTGCTGCCCAACAGCCTTGAGGCCCTGGTCGCCTTCCTTGCCGTCTCCAACGTCGCCACTGCCGCGCCGCTGAACCCCGCCTACAAGGAGGACGAGTTCCGCTTCTACATGGACGACACCGGCGCACGCGCCTTGGTGCTGCCCACGGAGGGCGGAGACGCCGCCGACGCGGCAGCGCCCGGCTCGGTCCTCCGCATCACCGTCACCGCCGACGACCAGGGCGAGGTCGCCTTCACGCCCGCGGCGGCAGGCGCAGACGGCCCCGGCCCGGACCCCGACGACGTCGCCCTCGTCCTCCACACCAGCGGCACCACCAGCCGACCGAAGCGCGTGCCGCTCACCCACGCCAACATCATCGCCTCCGTCCGCAACATCGTCGCCACCTACGGCCTCACGCCCGATGACGTCTCCCTCTGCGTCATGCCCCTGTTCCACGTCCACGGGTTGGTCGCCTCCGTGCTCTCCACCTTTGGCTCCGGCGGAACCGTCGTGCTGCCGCCGCGCTTCAACGCCCTGGGCTTCTGGCCCGTCGTTCAGGAGCACGACGTGAGCTGGTTCTCCGCCGTCCCCACCATGCACCAGGCCCTCGTCGCCCGCGCCCGCAGGCGCGACGGCGGCGACGCGGCGGCGACCGGTCGCCTGCGCTTCATCCGCTCCTGCAGCGCCTCACTCGCCCCTGCGACCATGGAGGAGATGGAGGAGCGGTTCGGCGTTCCCGTCCTCGAGGCCTACGGCATGACGGAGGCCGCCCACCAGATGGCCTCCAACCCCCTGCCCCCCGGCGACCGCCTCCCCGGCACCGTCGGCCCCGGCACCGGTGTCGACATCGGCGTCATGGACGAGGCCGGCGCGCTGCTCGCCCCCGGCGACCGCGGCGAGGTCGTCATCCGCGGCCCCAACGTCATCCGCGCCTACGAGTCCAACCCGGAGGCCAACGCCTCCTCCTTCACCGACGGCTGGTTCCGCACCGGCGATGAGGGCGTCCTCGACGCGCAGGGCTACCTGACGCTCACGGGGCGCATCAAGGAGCTCATCAACCGCAGCGGCGAGAAGATATCGCCCAGAGAGATCGACGAGGTGCTGATGGCCCACCCCGCCGTCGCCGAGGCTGTGGCCTTCGCCGTCCCCCACGCCACCCACGGCGAAGAGCCCGGCGTCGCCGTCGTGCTCAGCGAGGCCGTCCCGGAGGCGGAGCTCGTGGCCCACTGCCGCGCCCACCTCGCCGACTTCAAGTGCCCGCGCAAGGTCTACGTCGTCGACGCGCTGCCTCGCACGGCCACGGGCAAGATCCAGCGGCGCATCGTCGCCGCAACCCTGCTCGGCGACGCCGACGCCTAGTCGCATCGACCGAGTCGACCGGAGGCGCCTATGCTTCACGCTGACACGATAGTCCGCAACGCCAACGTCATCACCGTCGACCCGCGCCTCCCCCGCGCCCATGCCCTGGCGATGCGCGGCGGGCGTTTCGTCGCCGTCGGCAGCAACGAGGACGTCGACGCCCTGAAGGGTCCCGGCACCGCCGTGCTCGACGTGGAGGGCTCCACCGTCATCCCCGGACTCATCGACGCGCACATCCACGTCCTCAGCAGCGGCACCCGGCACATCATGGCGGCCGACTGCGCCCGTGCGAGCGTCGCCGAGGTCCAGGATGCGCTGCGAGAGCGCGCCCGGCAGACGCCCGCCGGCGAGTGGGTCCAGGGCTTCAAGTACGACGACACCAAAACCGCGGAGGCGCGCTTCCTGACCCGCCACGACCTCGACCCCGTCTCCACGGAACACCCCGTGTTCGTCGCCCACCGCGCCGGCCACGTCTACTCGCTCAACACCCGCGGCCTGGAGGTCGCCGGCCTCCACGCCGAGACGCCCGACCCTCCGGGAGGCGTGCTTGGCCGCGACCCGGCCACCGGCGCGCTCACCGGCGTCCTCTACTCCCGCGCGGCGGAGTTGGTTCAACACCTCCTCCCTCGGGAGACGCCGCAGGTGCGGTATGACGGCCTCCGCCTCATCACCGACATGTTCGTCCGCGCGGGCCTGACCAGCGTCCACGACGCCATGGTGACCGCCGACCAGTTCAGCACCTTCCAGGAGGCGTGGGCCAAGGACGACCTGCCCCTGCGCGTCTACGCGCTGATGCATCGAGACCACTTCACCGCCCTGCGGGACGCTGGCGTGCGCACCGGCTTCGGCGACGACCGGCTGCGCGTCGGCGGCATCAAGCTCGTCGCCGACGGCGCCATCGCCACCCGCACGGCCCACCTCTCGCAGCCCTACGTCGGCAGCGACGACGACTGCGGCATCCTCGCCATGTCGCCCCCGGAGATGGAGGAGTGGGCCATGGCGGTCCACCGCGCCGGCTTCCAGGTGTGCGTCCACGCCAACGGGGACGTCACCATCGACATGGTCCTCACCGCCTACGAGAAGGCCCAGGCGGCCTTCCCCCGGCAGGGCATCCGCCACCGCCTGGAGCACTGCACCGTCGTCAACCCGGACCTGCTCCGCCGGATGAAGGCCCTGGGGTGTGTCGCCACTCCCTTCTGCACCTACGTCTACTATCATGGCGAGAAGCTGCCCTTCTACGGCGAGGAGCGCGCCTCGTGGATGTTCGCCCAGCGCTCCTTCATCGACGCAGGCATCATCTCCACCGGCGCAACCGACTACCCCCCAGGCCCCTTCGAGCCGCTGCTGGGCATCCAGAGCTGCGTGACCCGCGCCGACAGCACCGGCCGCGTCTGGGGCCCGGAGCAGCGCGTCACCGTCGAGGAGACCCTGAAGCTGTACACCCTCCACGGCGCCTACGCCTCCTTCGAGGAAGACCGGAAGGGTTCCATCGAGGTGGGCAAGCTGGCCGACCTCGTCGTGTTGGGCCAAGACCTCACCGCGGTCGACCCGCTCACCATCAAGGACATCCCCGTCCTCCGCACCGTCGTGGGCGGCCGCACGGTCTACGAGGCGTGACGATGCCCGACGACCGCACCAGGTCTATCGCCGTCGACTACGATCGTGACCCGGCCCGCGTCCGCGCTGCGCAGGCGTCGACCGACCGGTACGGCGCGGCCGGCGACGTTCACGGCGACGTTGCCGACAGGCTGGCCGGGGAAGGACACCTGCCCGTGGTCGATGTCGGCTGTGGCTCCGGCGTCCTGATGGCGCTTCTGCGCCGGCGCGGCGTGCCCGTCGTCGGCGTCGACGCGTCACCGTCCCAGCTTGCGCAGGCGGCCGGGGCAAGAGTCCGCGCCGACGCACTGAAACTCCCCTTCCCGGACGAGTCCGTCGGGGGCGTTGCTGCCCTCTACGTGCTCTACCACTTACCGGACCCGGCCCAGGCCATCGCCGAGTGCCATCGCGTCCTCCGCACCGGCGGCCTGTTCGCGGCCTGCGCGCCCAGCAGCCTCGACGACCCGGAGCTTGTCGAGGCGGTCCCGGAGTACGCCGCAACGTTCGACGCCATGAGCTTCGACTCCGAGGACGGCCCCGCGTTGATCGAGGACGTCTTCGGCAACGTTGAGGTCGACCGCTGGGACGGCCCCTACACCCGCCTCCCCGACCGCCAGGCCGTTGAGCTGTACCTCTACGGCCACGGCCTCCCCCAAGCGACGGTCCCCAGCGCCGCCTCCCGCGTCCCCACGCCCCTCACAGTCACCAAGCGCGGCGCAATCATGTACGCCTACAAGCAGCCATGCTGACCCCTCGCCGTTCCTGCACCCCCCTTTCGTCGTTCCTGCGAAGGCAGGAACCTCGCCCCCAACCCACTCTCCCCTCCCCGCTCATCCTGGGCCAGTCAAAGAGTCCCGCCTCTCCCTGTGGGAGAGGCCGCCGCGCCGCAGCGGGTGAGGGCGCACCCCCCCGCTCATGGTGAGCTTGTCGAACCACGTTCCTGCCCTCCCATCGTCGTTCCTGCGAAAGCAGGAACCTCGACGCCCCCCTTCCAGCGAAGGCCGGGGCCGGAATCCAAGGGCAGGGTGGGGGCGTTCATCCCCTCTCCCTGGAGGGAGAGGGTTAGGGTGAGGGGGTGCGCCGTCCGCCCACCCAACATCGCAACGCAGGAGGAATGTCAGTGAAGTTCGCCATCTACGGCGCAGGCGCCATCGGCGCGTACTTGGGCGCAGTCATCGCCCGCTCCGGCGGCGACGTCGCCCTCATCGCCCGCGGCCCCCACCTCGCGGCCATGCGAGAGCACGGCGTCCGCGTCCGCACCGCCCAGGAGGCCTTCACGGCGCACCCCGTCGCCACCGACGACCCCACGACCATCGGCCCCGTCGACGTCGTCGTGTTGGCGGTGAAGGCCCACGGCCTGCCCCAGATCGCGCCGAACCTGGCCCCCCTGCTGGGCCCCGACACCGCGGTCCTCGCCGCCCAAAACGGCCTCCCCTGGTGGTACTTCCAGCGCCACGGCGGCCCCCTCGACGGCACGCACCTCGACAGCCTGGACCCCGACCGCATCCTCGCCCGCCACATCGCCTCCGAGCGCATCGTCGGCTGCGTCGTCTACCCCTCCACCGCCGTCGTCGAGCCGGGCGTCGTCCAGCACATCGAGGGCAATCGCTTCTCCATCGGCGAGCTTGACGGCGCAACCACGGAGCGGTGCAAGGCCATCGCCGCCGCCCTCATTGCGGCCGGACTGCGCTGCCCCATCCGCCCGCGCATCCGCCAGGACATCTGGGTGAAGCTCCTCGGCAACATCGCGTTCAACCCCCTCAGTGCCCTCACCCGTGCGACGCTGGAGGAGCTCGCGACCGATCCCGGCGTCAGCAGCGTGGCCCGCGACATCATGACCGAGGCCGATGCCGTCGCCCGGGCCCTGGGCGTTTCCGTCCCCGTCACCATCGAGCAGCGCATCGCTGGGGCAGCCAAGGTCGGCGCGCACAAGACGTCGATGCTCCAGGACGTCGAGGCGGGCCGCCCCATGGAACTCGAAGCCCTTATGGGCGCAGTCGTTGAGGTCGGCGAGAAGGTCGGCGTGCCCACGCCCGCCACCCGCATGGTCTACGCCTCCGCCAAGCTCCTGGAGCGCACCGTCCTCGCCTCCCGCTGAAATTGTCGTTCCTGCGAAAGCAGGAACCTCGACGCCACCCGCGCGACCCCCGTCCCGTTTCGTCCTGAGCCTGTCGAACCACGGGGAGGACCAACGCCGCACAACACCCCACTGCCATCTCCCCCTACCCCCATCGCTCCCCATCCCCTACCATCTCCCCATGCCCACACACGCGCGCCCAACCACATTCGTCGTTCCTGCGAAGGCAGGAAGGTGAATTCACATTTCAAGTGCAACACCTGGGCAGCATAGATCTCTGCCGGGGTGCGGTACCCCAGACACTTGCGAGGGGTATTGTTGTAAGAGCGGACGAGCTGAGCAAACCGGGCGTCGGAGACGGTCGCCAGGTCGGTCTTCCGGGGAAGGGAGCGCCGCATGCGGCCGATAGCGTTCTCCACGCCGCCCTTCTGCCAAGGTGAGTGGGTATCGCAGAAGAAGGTCTGAATGCCCAGCGCGTGCAATGCGTGATGGCGGGCGAACTCCGTGCCATTGTCGAAGGTGACGGTCTGGCGCCATGCAGGAGGGAAGAAGCTCAGGGCTTGCATGATGGCGCCGGCGATGGGGCTGGAGGCCTTCCCTTCGGGCCGCAGGGCGATGAGGAGGCGGGAGTAGCGCTCGTGCAGGGCTAGGACCACGGGGCCTCGGCGGCCGAAGGCCATCAGGTCCGCCTCCCAGTGGCCAGGGGTCTGGCGGCAGGCAGCCTCCTGGGGGCGGTGGGCCAGGGGAAGTCGGTGGGCAATGAAGGAGGCAGAGCTTCCTCCTCTGCGTCCCCGCCATCCCCGCTTGGACTTTCCGCGGGGCAGGTAGTGGCGCCAGGAGTAGTCCTTCTTGCGAGCGATCTGGGCGTAGATGAAGCGGTAGATGCTCTCGTGGGAGATGACGGGTTTGCCTGACTCCATGGCCATGCGTCCCGCCACCTGCTCAGGGGACCAGCCCTGCTTGAGGCAGGAGAGGACCTGCTGCCGGAGCCCTGCATCCCGTTCCAAGCGAGCGCCGCGCCAGCGCCGGGCATGGGCGTGCTGGTCGGCATACCGAGGCTGATAGCCCTGGGTCCGCGACCCATTGCGCGTCAGTTCCCGAGCCACGGTTGATGGCGAGCGATCCAGAGCTGCCGCAATTTGACGGACCGAGTGTCCCAGGGCGTGTAGTCGGGCCACTTCACAGCGTTCTTCAATGGTGACATGCCTATATCGTCTTCCCATGACAACACCTTAACCAGGTGTTGCACTTCGTTTGTGAGTTTAGGGAACCTCGGCCAATCCCCCGCAACTCGCCCCCGCTCCCCCTGAGCCCGTCGAATGGGTGAGCGGACTCACAGCAGCCGTTGCCGACCGCCCCTTGCCTGGATTCGTTCCGCGCGCCCCCGAATCCCTATCTGCCATGCGCGTCCGATTCGTTCCGCGGCTGGCTCGCGCGGTGTTCGTTCCTATTTGCGGCCCGCGGGTCCAATCCGCGACGAAGAGACGACCCCAAGCTGCGACCCCTCTCCGGCGACGGTTCGATCAAACGACTCCAAGCTGCTCCGATCTTCGAGCGGATCGAATGTCAAAGCTTGACGGCGTCCCTCCAGGCACAGCAGGGCCGGAAAAAAGGCGCAAAACGAAACGAATCGACTCGAATCCCTGCCCCGCTGGCCGCCCGCCCCAGGGCCTGCGACGGGTTCCACCGCGGTTGACACCGCACTACGGCGGGTTGTATCGTCGCCTCAGGTTCCCGTACGGCATCCCTGCCTAGCCTTACCCCGCGTGTCTGCATCGGAGGAGATCACATGACGACCACCGGCGGAGTGGCTCCCAACCTGCTCAACGCCCTGCGATGGCGCAACATCGGCCCGCCCCGCGGCGGCCGCACGGTGGCCGTCGCCGGAGACCCCGTCGACCAGACCACCTTCTACTTCGGCGCCTGCGCCGGCGGCGTCTGGAAGACCACCGACAGCGGCACGTACTGGCAGAACATCTCCGACGGCTTCCTGAAGACCGCCGCAGTCGGCGCCATCGCCGTCTCCGAGGCCGACCCCAACGTCATCTACGTCGGCATGGGCGAGGCCTGCATCCGCGGCAACGTCTCCCACGGCGATGGCGTCTATCGCTCCACCGACGCCGGCAAGACCTGGACCCACCTCGGCTTGGAGGAGACCCGGCACATCGCTCGCATCCGAGTCCATCCCAAGGACCCGGACACCGTCTACGTGGCGGCCTTGGGCCACGCCTACGGTCACAACAAGGAGCGCGGCGTCTTCCGCTCCACCGACGGCGGCCAGAACTGGGAGCAGGTCCTCTTCCGCAGCGACCACGCGGGCGCCATCGACCTGTCGTTAGATGCCACCAACCCGCGCGTCCTCTACGCCTCCTTCTGGGACGTCCTGCGCACTCCCTGGGGCCTCACCAGCGGCGGCCCCGACAGCAGCATCTACAAGTCGACCGACGGCGGCGATACCTGGACGGAGATCACCCGCAACCCCGGTCTGCCCCAAGGCACCCTGGGGCGCATCGGTGTTGCGGCCTCCCCGGCCAAGGCCGGGCGGGTCTGGGCTACCGTCGAGGCGGAGAGCCCCGGCCTCTTCCGGTCGGAGGACGGCGGCGACACCTGGGAGATGGTCAGCGACAACGCCGACCTGCAGGGCCGACCCTGGTACTATCAGCACGTCTTCGCAGACCCTCAGGACGCCGACACCGTGTGGATCCTCAACTACCTGGTCTGGCGGTCCATCGACGGCGGCAGGACCTTCACCCAGGTCACCACGCCCCACGGCGACAACCATGACCTCTGGATCGACCCCAAGAACCCGAAGCGCATCATCGAAGGAAATGACGGGGGCGCCTGCATCTCCTTCAACGGCGGCGACAGCTGGTCCAGCATCTACAACCAGCCCACCGCCCAGTTCTACCACGTCCGCGCCGATACCCGCTTCCCCTATCGGGTCTACGGCACCCAGCAGGACAACTCGGCCATCAGCGTCCCCTCCCGCACGGCCAAAGGCGCCATCCCCTGGGGCGACTGCTACACTGTCGGTAGCGCCGAGAGCGGCCACATCGCCGTGCACCCTGACGACCCCGACATCGTCTTCGCCGGCGCCGTGGGAAGCTCGCCCGGCGGAGGCGGCAACCTCCTCCGCTACGACCACAAGACGGGGCAGGTCCGCATCGTCACCGCGTGGCCCGAGCTGGCCTGGGGTTGGGGGCCTGTGCACCAGAAGTACCGCTTCCAGTGGACCTTCCCCATCCTCTTCTCGCCGCACGACTCGTCGGTGCTGTACATCACCGGCAACCAGGTCTTCCGGTCAACCGACCAGGGCAGTAGTTGGGACGTCATCAGCCCCGACCTGACGCGCAACGACCCGTCGAAACTGGGGCCCTCCGGCGGCCCCGTGACCAGGGACACGACCAACGCCGAGACCTACTGCACCATCTTCGCCTTCGTCGAGTCGCCCCACGAGCAGGGCGTCTTCTGGGCCGGCTCCGACGACGGCCTGGTCCACATTTCACGCGACGGCGGCGACACATGGAGCAACGTGACGCCCCCGGACCTCCCGGAGTGGGCCACCGTCAGCACCATCGAGGCATCGCCCCACGACCCGGCCACGGCGTACCTCGCGGCCCATCGCTACCGCCTCGACGACTTCCGCCCGATCCTCTTCGTCACCAACGACTACGGCGCGACGTGGCGGGACATCTCCGCCGGCATCCGCGAGAACGATTTCACTCGGGTCATCCGCGAGGACCCGGGGCGGCGCGGCCTGCTCTACGTGGGCACCGAGACCGGCCTCTACGTCTCCTTCGATGACGGTGGGACTTGGCAGTCCTTTCAGGCGAACCTCCCCGTGGTACCCGTGTACGACCTGGTGGTGAAGGACGACGACCTCCTGGCGGCGACCCATGGCCGCTCCTTCTGGATCCTCGACGATCTCTCCCAGGTGCGCCAGATCGGGCCGGAGATCGCAGACAAGCCCTTCCACCTCGCGAGGCCGCGGCGCACATACCGCCTCCCATCGCCTTTCGGGAGCCGCAAGGCCTCCTCCGGCAAGAACTACCAGCTCTCACTCGGCGGCATCGTCACCTACACCGAGCGCAAAGGCGCCCACAACGACGTCATCCGCACGTTCCTCGACTCCGGGGAGAACCCGCCGGACGGCGTTGTGACCACCTACTATCTCAAGGAGCCGCCCAAGGGCGAGGCGACACTGACCTACCTCGACGCGCAAGGGAACGCCATCAAGACCTTCTCCAGCGTCGCCCCCGAAGGAGAAAAGCCCGAGGAAGCCGACCTGCGAGTGCCCGCTGATGCAGGCATGAACCGCTTCCTGTGGAACATGCGCTACCCGGACGCCCGCAGAATCCCCCAGGACAAGTCACTTGAGGGCGCCGGCACGGGCCCACTCGCCGTGCCGGGCACCTACCAGGTCGTGCTGACCGTCGATGGCCAAGCCTCCGCCCCAGAGACCTTCGAGATCGTCAAGGACCCGCGTGTGGCCGCCTCCCAGGAGGACCTGCAGGCGCAGTTCGACCTCCTTATCACCATCCGCGATCGCCTGTCCGTGGCCAACGATGCCGTGGTCGAGCTTCGCAGCGTCCGCGAGCAGGTCCAGGAGTGGGAAGGCCGGGCCAGCGGAGGACCCTCCGCTGACGCGGTCAAGGAGGCTGCGGCAGGGTTGAAGGAGAAGCTGGGCGCCGTTGAGGATGACCTCATCCAGATCGGCTTCCGAGGTGCGCGGGACCGGCTGCACCTGCCCGTGAAGCTGAACCGCAAACTGGCGGAGCTTCTGACGGTCGTCGGCAGCGCGGACTTCGCCCCGGCCCGCCAGATGGTGGAGGTCTTCCAGGACGTCTCCGAGAAGATCGACGAACCCCTCGGCCGACTGCAGCAGGTCATGGACGTGGACGTTCCCCAGTTCATCAACCTGGTGCACGAGGTCGAGGTCCCCGCCATCGTTCCCCCCTCCCGCCGCGAGCGCGGCGAGGGGTAGCCGGCTGACGATGCGCCCAGCGCCGTACCCCGCGTCCCCGGGAGCGTAGGGATGGGGAGCTTTCGCGTCGCGCTGGCACAGGTGAACCCCACCGTGGGCGACCTCCGGGGCAACGTGCGTCTGGCCCTGGAGTACGTGGAGCAGGCCCGGGCGCAGCATGCGGACCTGGTGGCCTTGCCGGAGCTAGCCCTGCCCGGCTATCCACCGGAAGACCTGCTGCTGAAGCCCGCCTTCATCCGGGACAACCGCGCAGCCTTGGACGATGTCGTCGCCGCGTCCAGAGGCATCGTCGTGGTCGTCGGCTTCGTCGACGCTGTCGACGGCAACATCTACAACGCCGCCGCCGTCGCTTACGACGGCCGCCTCGTCGACGTCTACCACAAGCTGAAGCTCCCCAACTACGGCGTCTTCGACGAGGAGCGCTACTTCACGCCTGGTCGCACCTGTCCCGTCTACGAGGTCCGTGGCGCCCAGGTGGGCGTCAACGTCTGCGAGGACATCTGGTACGCCGCGGGGCCCACGTCCGTGCAGGGCGAGGCCGGCGCTGAGCTCATCGTGAACATCAACGGCTCTCCCTACCATGCAGGAAAGCGCCACGTCCGAGAGCCCATGCTGGCCTCCCGCGCCGCCGACAACGGGCTCTTCGTCGCCTACGTGAACATGGTGGGCGGCCAGGACGAGCTGGTGTTTGACGGCGACAGCATGGTCCTCGGCCCCGATGGCGAGCTCCTGGCTCGGGCGGGGCAGTTCCGCGAGGAGCTGCTGGTGACGGACCTGGAGCTCGGCACCGCCCGCCGCCGGCCGGAGCCTCGGCAGGCGGCGCAGCCGAGCGAGCAGCCAGCCGGCGAGCCCCTGTGGGTCCACGTCAGCTCGGCCACGGCCGAGGATGAGAGGACACCCGTCGCCCCCCGGCTCTCACCCTCCCTGGATGCCGTCGGCGAGGTCTACGAGGCGCTGGTCACCGGCACCCGTGACTACGTGCGCAAGAACGGCTTCGACAAGGTGGTGGTGAGCCTCTCCGGTGGCATCGACTCCGCCCTCACGTGCTGCATCGCCGTGGACGCCCTCGGCAGCGAGCGCGTCGTCGGCGTGACCATGCCCTCCCGCTACTCCTCCGACGGCGCCACCGACGACTCACGCGCCCTCGCCGAAAACCTTGGCATCCCACTGTGGCTGCTGCCCATCGAGGCGGCGCACCGGGCCTTCGAGGAGACGCTGGCGCCCTACTTCGGCGAGACGCAGCCCGGCGTCGCCGAGCAGAACGTGCAGTCGCGCATCCGCGGCAATCTGCTCATGGCGCTCTCCAACAAGTTTGGCTGGCTCGTGCTTACCACCGGCAACAAGAGCGAGATGGCCGTGGGCTACGCGACCCTGTACGGTGACATGGCGGGCGGCTTCGCCGTGCTCAAGGACGCGCCCAAGACCCTGGTCTACGAGCTCAGCCACTGGCGAAACGCCCACGGCGAGCCCCGCGGCGTCATCCCTGAGAGCGTCCTGATCAAGCCCCCCAGCGCCGAGCTGCGGCCCGACCAGCGGGATGATGACGACCTCCCCGCCTACGACGTGCTCGACCGCGTGCTGGAGGCCTTCGTGGAGGAGGACCGGTCGTACGAGGAGATGGTGGCGCAGGGCCTGGACCCTGCCGTGGTGGCGCGGGTGATGCGGGACGTGGACCGTAACGAGTTCAAGCGCCGCCAGGCTCCCGTGGGCATCAAGATCACACCCAGGGCCTTCGGCCGGGACCGCCGCATGCCCATCGTCAACCGCTACACCGGCTCCTAACCTCCGGCGAGGCAGCGCAGGCTCGCCCGGAAACGTCCGCACCCACCCAGGCGTCGTAGTACGAGATAGGGGGCGGCGGCGCAGGTGGGCTGCGACGCCCGATGCACAGGTGGGGAGGCAGCCCGGAAGGGGACGATGCGGTATCCGTGGGCCAACGTACTGATCGGTGCGGCGCTGGCGGTCTCTCTCGTCACGGGCTTCCTGACGCTGACCAGCAACCACTCCCCCTACCTGGCCGACGTTCACGCTGCGAGCAGCCTTGCCGTCGTCGTCATCTTCTGGTGGAAGGTGTGGAACATCCGCGTCGGGCTGCGCCGGTGGCGTCGCCGACCGGTCTCGACGTTCGCCTCGCTCCTCCTCGCCGCGATGGTCGTCGGCATCATGGCGACGGGGGTGTACTGGAGCAACGTGGGGCCGTACGACCTCGTCGGGTTCAGCGGGATGACGTGGCACGCCATGCTCGCCATCCCCGCTGCGGTCCTGGTGGTCGTGCACGTGCTGCGCCGGACGTACTCGCTGCAGCGGCGCTACTGGGCCGACCGTCGCACGTTCATGCGCACGGCGGCAGCGGCGCTGGGGGGCGTCGTCGTGTGGCGCATCGGCGAGGGGGTATCGCCGCTGCTGGGCCTGTCCGGCGGCGACCGGCGCTTCACCGGCTCCTACCCCGCCGGCGACTACACCGGCAACGCCTTCCCCCGCACGATCTGGCTGGCTGACCGGGTGCCGACGCTGGACGAGGCGGGGTGGCGGCTGGAGGTGGAGGGGCACGTGGCTCGGACTGTCAGCCTCGACTACGCGGACGCCGAGAGCTTCGACGACGAGATCGACGCGACGCTGGACTGCACGGGCGGGTGGCACTCGACGCAGCGGTGGCGGGGCGTGCGCTTGGACCGCCTCTTCGAGCGGGCGGGGCTGTCGGAGGATGCGGCGAGCGTGACCGTGCGGTCGGCGACGGGCTACGAGCGGCGCTTCAGCCTGGGCGAGGCCAGCGGCTACCTGCTGGCGACGCACGTCGGCGGCGAGCGCCTCTCGAGGGGGCACGGCTACCCTCTCCGGCTGGTGGCGCCCGACAAGCGGGGCTACGACTGGGTGAAGTGGGTGACCCACCTGGAGGTCAACGACACCAGCAAGTGGTGGCAGCCTCCCCTCCCACTCCAGTAGAGGGCATGCCCTGCGCCCTCTACCACAGGGAGTCGATTCGAGTCGTTTCGTTCTCGCGCGTTTTTTCCGGGCCTCCTGTGCCTGGGGTGTCGCGGCGGAGCGGCGAAACAGGTTTGAGGTTGAATCGCGGTAGTTCCGCGGCCCGCGCAGGGCCAGCTTGGACTCGTCTTTTCGTCCGGCCATCGGAGAGAGGGTCCAGCTTGGCGGTTGAATCGCGAGCGCGGGTTGGAACCGCGCGGCGCAGATAGGAAACGAGTGCCGCGTGAAACAACCGCGGAACAACCTCCAGATAGGAAAATGGGGCCGAAAAGGGGGGGTGTGAAACAACCTCCAGGCACGAGAGTCACCGCGGCGCTGGGCCGTTGCGGCGGTAGGCGTTGATCTGGGCATTGGCCTGGGCTATCTGCTCCGAGGCCCGGAGGAGCATGCGGAGGAGAGTGAGGACGGTGTCTGACTGGGCGGCGAGGTCTGCGTAGGGGACACCAAGGAGGGTGGCGGTGTCCTGGGCGCCGTAAGAGCGGAGGGTCTTGCGGATGAAGGCGGGGCGGTCTGCGGGACGGAGCTTGGAGTAGCGGCCGTGCTTGCGGGCGTTCTGGTTCCCCTTGGGGGCGCCGCCGCGGTTACGGGGGCGCTTTCGGGGCTTGCGGCTGGGGTCGCGTGGTGTGCTCATGGGGGGATGGTAGGGGATGGGCGGTGTTGGCGGAAGGGGGAGATGGCACCAGGGCCAGCCCTGGACCCTCAGGAGGGGGACGGTGCCGCCTAGATGACGAGGGTGGCGTTCTTGGGGCGGGGCTTGCCGCCGTGGACGGAGGGCTCTGCGCACCACTTGGCGGCGAGGCGGCGGACGGCGACGTAGGTGTCCTCGTCGAAGCCGAGGAGGTCACAGAGGACGCGGCGGTCCAGGAGGGCGCGGTTGGGGTCCGCATCGGCGAGGTAGGCAGGCTTGAGCTCTTTGTTGCGGAAGGCTTTGAAGATCTGCTCAGCCTTGCGGAGCTGCATGGAGTTGAGGGCGCGGAAGTCCAGGACAGGGAGGGATGACACTGCAGTTATTGTGATACGCCCGCGTCCGCTTTGTTGGCGGTTTGCATGCCACCAGAACAACAACAAGCCCAGAGTGCTATAGCACCACAAGGCAAATGCGGAATCAAATCTAGTGTCCGAAAAAGTCACGTTGGGCCATGCTGTACCACCTATGCTCTCCCGGTCGGTGATTGCCACTACCAAAGGCTGAGAAGTGAATCGGAAGTCCTGAGTGATGTGGGAACGACTCGCTATTTTCCACAATCTGACAGCAGCAGCCTCCATTCCAGGCCGGACAAGCATCTGCGAGTCTGGGATGCAGACCATTCTGGTTTCACCCTTGGCGTGGTGATTCCACAGAGCTGGATAGCTGGAAGTTGGACTGGCCGCGGCCTTCACGAACGGGGCGTTATGAGCGGCGCTAACCAGGAATTGATGATCAACTCCGCGCCGTCCCAGATGTTCCAGTCGCGTAGTAGGCAGTTTTCGGGCTTCTAGATCTGTAGGTAGCCATAGCTTCCCCGCAGATAGCGAGTGAGCGATCTGTGCCACAGAGTAGTCCAGAATCCTAGCTGCTCCCCATCCGCTCTTATGACTATCGATGGGGGCATCCAGCATCTCGCCGGCTATGGCGTCTCCGCAGTGTAGGGGAACTCCGCCATACGGCCCGTCCTCCAAGCGGCGAAGTTTGGAACTGGATAACGCTACCTTGGCCAGCTCCTGAGCGTCCGTGAAACTGTTCGGCTTGCGCCGCAATGAGATAAAGGCCCCTCTATCGTTGGGGTTGCTGCGTTGGGCCCGCTTGCGCCCAATCACCAGGCACTCTGCTATACCTGTATCAGACGAGAAGGACATGTCGAAGCCGCTTGCTACGATGCTCACAACCGTTACATCAGTGTACTGCTTGGCAATCAGCTCTCTGAACTTGGCCCATGACGACCCGTTGATTGCGGTAAACGGCAGCACAAAGGCTGCGACTCCCCCCTGGCGCAGCTTCCTGTGGGCAAGAGCAACAAATGCAGAGGCCAGACCTGCGTGGCCGTGATAGGCCATATCGGTGGACAGTGCTATGAGCCTCTTTGCCATATCCGACTGGACTTTCTCGGTAGTGTCGAACGCGGCAAAAGCAGCGTTCAGGACTCCCTCGTCGGCATCTCGATGCTTGGTATCGCTGGTGAAGGGTGGGTTCATGATCACCAAGTCGTAGGCCTCGTGAGGTATCTCCGCGCGTATCTGAGCAACCGTCTCTTCGCCAACGCTGCCGGTGCGCATGGCCGGGTCGCTGGTGTTGACCTGGGTGAACATACCTGAGGCTCGAAGTAACTCCAGGGAGCCTACCCTTACGCGCCCGTTCTTCATCCGACCGTAGGGCGCCGTGTAGAGGCGGGACTTGTTGAAGAGGACAGACGGCTCCATACCGGAGAGAGTTGCGCCGGTGATGTGGACGGCGGAGGGCATGACGTCGAGGCCGTAGAGGACCTCTTCCATCATGACCCTGTGGAGGGCGGCGGGATCACCGCCGGCCCGCTCGTGGCGGGCGGCGATCTGCTCGTAGACGGCGGAGAGGAGCGCACCGGTGCCGCAGGCAAAGTCGCCCACCTTGAGCTTGCCGATGGCCTCGGCGCTGGACCAGTCTACGCCCTCCAGCTTGGCAACGGCGAGGCGGGCCAGGAGCGCGGCGGAGGCGGGAAGGGTGTAGAAGGTGGCAAGGTACTTGCGGTCTGCGATGAGGGTCTGGAAGACGCGGCCGGTGAGGTCGTGGGCATTGTCCACGCCCGCGGCGTTGACGGCCTGGGCGGTGTCTCGCAGCCGCCGCAGGATGTTCGCCGCATCGGTAGAGGGTAGCTGCGCAAGAATTTTCCTAGCGATGGCAAAGATAGGCCAGTAGTTGATCTTCAGTATGTCGCCCCAGGCAACCAGGACCTCCCCTTGGGGGTTGTCCACGTCGTCGCCGCACACCACCGCCAGTGATTTGATGCCCTGGTGCATCCCCGCAATGCGGCCGTGGAAGACCAGGGCGTTGGCCACAATGGCGCAGGCCATGCGGCGGGTCTGGCGCACGTCTTTCATTCCCAGCAGCCGGGCTATGTCCGTGGTGATGCCGGAACGGGTCTCGTTCATCTCGTCCAGGAGCTTTGCGGCGCCGTCAATGCCCTCCTGCAAGATGGTGGCGGCACGGGTAACGGCGCGCTGGGGGACGGAGACGAGGCGGACCATGTCCGCGATGTCCTCAACGGCGCCTTCCAGCCAGCCGGACTCCGGGAAGCGAACCGGCTCCGCTGCGCCCTCGGTGAAGAGGCAGTAGGAGAGGCGAGCGGAGGAAAGGGCGGCGCGGAAATCGTAGGCATCGCGGATAGCGGTAGGGTAGCGGAGAGCGATAACGGCCTCGATGATGCGGCCGTCCTCCTCCGCCTCCAAGCCAAGGCGGGCCTTCGCCTCCAGTTCAACGTTGGCTGCGGGCATGTACTCAGACTCGATGATGACAGGAGAGCGACCAGGCGCGGTGATAAAGATGTCGGGTTGCTTCCTGAGGTTGCCGGCGAGGGTCCTGGTGTTCTCGTATCGGACCGCGCTGCGGGGCAGCATGGTTCGGAGAAGTTCACCCAGGGCGTTGTTGACGTTGGGTTCGCTCTGGCGCGCCATGGGGGTGATTGTAGCGCATCCGGGGATTTGGTACAAATGTGCGGAAAATACACCCCACCCGACCCCTGGGTTCCGGCTCGGGGGCCGGAACGACGATGTGGGGGGTGCCGGATACCCCTCACCCTGCCACGTCCCCACCCCGGCTCACCCTTCGAGAGCCTCAAGGGGGGGCCCTCACCCTAACCCTCTCCCAGAGGGAGAGGGGATTGGGGGTCAGGGCGAGCGGATAGCGAGGTTCCTGCCTTCGCAGGAACGACGAATGGGGGGCGCAGGAACGACGATGTGGGGGGGGCTAGGGGAAGCCGTAGATGCGGGCGGTGTTGTCGCCGGCGATCTTGGCCTGCTCGTCGTGGGGGACGCCGGCGAGGATCTGGGCGACGACCTCGCGGGAGCGGGGGAAGGTGCTCTCGGCGTGGGGGTAGTCGGAGCCCCAGAGGAGGTTGTCGACGCCGACGTAGTGTCGGAGCTGAACGCCGAGCGCGTCTTCCTGGAAGCTGAGGAAGACGTGGCTTCGGAAGACCTCGCTGGGGAGGGCGCCGGAGGCGAAGCGGCGGATGCCGAACATGGTGGCGCGCTCCGTGTACAGGTGGTCCATGCGGTCGAGGAAGAAGGGGGCCCAGGCGACGTCGAACTCGGCGGTGCCCACCTGCAGGGCCGGGTAGCGCTCGAAGACGCCGGAGAAGAGCATGGCGGCGATGGCGTTGCGGGGGTAAGCCTCGCGCGTCGTCTGCTCGACGAGTCGGTCCATGGCGGTGGTGGGGGGCTCGGGCCGCCAGCGCGCCGTGCCGACGTGGAGGGAGAGGGGCATCGATAGCTCCTGGGCGGCGGCCCACAGGGGCTCGTAGTCCGGGTGGTCGTATGTCGGGCCGCTGGGTCGCATGCTGATGATGGCTCCGACCAGACCCAGCCCGGCCGTGCGGCGCATCTCCGCGACGGCGCCGGCCACGTCGTCGACGTTGAGCAGAGCGATGCCCTTGAGCTGGTCCGGGTAGGGCCTGCAGAAGTCGGCCAGCCAGCCGTTGTAGGCGCAGAAGATGGCGGTGACCAGGTCGCTCGCGGGCAGCTTGAAGGCGTTGAGGCCCACGGAGGGGTAGAGGACGCTGCCGGCAACGCCGTCGACGGCCAGATCCTCGACATGGGCGTGGGGGTCCCAGCCTCCTCGCGGCGCGTTCTCGAAGCGGCCCTCCGAGGTGATCTTGTCCGGGTCGTCGTAGCGGAGGCCCGCCTGCTGGTTGGAGCCAACGACGCCAAACTTGACGTCGCCGTCGGCGTACCACTGGTCCGTGTCGGGCTCGTGGACGAGGCGGGGGGCGCGCTCGCGGAAGGCGGGGTCGATGCGCTGCTCCCACAGGTCGGGTGGCTCGTAGACGTGGGAGTCGGAGGAGATGAGGCGGTAGGAGGTCACGGGGACCCTCACCCTAACCCTCTCCCAGGGGGAGAGGGGATGTGTTGGAAGCCTCTCCCAGAGGGGGCGGGGATGTGGGGGCGAGGGAGACGCGCTTCAGCCTGGGGCTGTGGGTGACCCCCGGAATCCGTCCGCGCTTGGCGATGGGGCGGCCGTCGATCTCGTGGATATCGGCGGTGAAGTCGTTGGGCGCGGCGGCGGTGATGGCGGAGCCGACGCCGAAGGCGGTCACGGGCGCGCCGGCCGCGATGAAGTCCCGGATGCGCTCCGCCGTCATGCCCCCGCTGACCACAATGCCCACGTGCTGATGGCCGTTGAGGTCCAGGTGCGCCCTGACCTCCTTCACCAGCGCCGGGGTGACGCCTCCTCGCTGGGAGGGGGTGTCGAGTCGCACCGCCTGGAGGCGGTCCCCCATGGCGTTGGCCACGCGCAGGGTCTCCTCCACCTCGTCCTTGAAGGTGTCAACAAGGGCGATGCGGGGGACGTCCGGCGGCATGTGCTTGTCGAACAGCTCGAAGGCCGTGACCGTGTCCCCGATGCAGAGGTTGAAGGCGTGGGAGCTGGTGCCCGCGGCGTCGACGCCCGCGAGCTTCGCGCCGAGGATGGAGGAGCAGGAGACGCAGCCGCCGACGACCGCCGCGTAGTCCATGACGTGCGCCACGTTGGGGTGGACGTGCCGTGCGCCGAAGGAGAAGACCGGGATGCCGCCCGCGGCCTCGACGCACTCCCTGGCCGCCGTGGCCCAGGCGGTGCAGTGGGCGAGGATGCCCAGGATGGCCGTCTCGTAGACGCCGACGCTGAGGTAGGGGGCCTTGATGCGCAGGGCGACCTCGCGGGCCGCCACGTCGGCGCCCTCCTCGAGAGCCCAGAGCTCAGCGCCGTCCGCCGGCAGCGCCTCGCGGAGGAGGGTCAGCGACTCCTCAATGCCGCACAGGACGCCGGGCCGTCCGGGGAAGACCTCCATCACCACCGTGGGGTTGATCCCCGCGGCCTCCAGCACCCGGGTGGTCCGGGCGAAGTAGACGTCGGCGGTTTCGCCGGAGATCACCTGCGGCCAGATGCGGAAGCGGGGCTCAGCCATTCGCGCTCACTCCCAAGGGTCGGCGGGCCCGCGAGCCTGCGAGGGTTGCACGGCGGGGGGCGTCAGCCGACGGCCTGCGTGAGGCGTGCGCCCAGCACGCGCTCCATGTGCTGCAGGGCCCACCGGTGGGCGTCGGGGTCGAAGGAGGCGACGCAGTCGGTCGGGACCTCTACGACGTAGTCGCGATTGCGGGCGTCGGCGGCGGTGTGGAGCACGCAGATGTCGGTGCAGACCCCGGCGACGATGACCTTGTCGGGGTCCAGGGCGGCCAAGCGGTCGGCGAGGTCGGTGCCGTAGAAGGCGCTGTAGCGGTTCTTCGCAACGTGCTCGCCGGGGTAGCCGGCCAGCTCCGGTATCACCTCCGTCTCAGCCGTGCCGCGAACGCAGTGCTCGGGGAACATCTGGAACTCAAGGTCGTCGGGCTCGTGGGTGTCTCGGATGAAGAGCACGTGGGAGCCGGCCTTCAGCTCCTCGTCCAGCAATCGCTGCACCCGCGGGATGATGGCCCTGGCCTCGTCGCCAGTGTAGAGGTTATGGCCGGGCTCCAGGAATCCCCGCAGCATGTCCACCACGAGCACTACGTTCCCCATTGCGCCTCCTCCCCGTCGCTCAACCGTCTCTCTCCATGGTAGCGCCGCGGCGCTCTACCTATCAAGCCGCGGTGACTCGCGGGCGGTCTGCAGCCAGAGGCGACGGCCGTCGGTGGTGACTGCGACGTCGCCGTGCTGCGCCGTGAGCAGGACGCGGTCGTGGGGGAGGACCGCGTGGAGGCGCTGCAGCGCCTCGTCATCCGGGTGGCCGAAGCGGTTGTCCTCGCCGACGCTGATGACGGCCAGCGACGGCGACACGGCCTCCAGGAACGGCGCCGAGGTGGAGGTGGCGCTGCCGTGGTGGCCGACCTTCAGGACCGTGGCATCGAGGGAGGCGCCGCGGGCCAGCAGCATCGACTCGATCGGCGTCTCGACGTCGCCGGTCAGCAGGAAGACCACCTCGCCGTAGGAGAGGCGGAGGACGAGGGAGTTGTTGTTCGTCTCGCCCTCGATGGTGACGGGCCCCGGATGGAGCACATCGAGGACGACGCCGTCGCCTAGGGCGATGCGATGCCCCCGCTGCGCTTCCACGACCGTGCTGCGCCCGCCGCGCTCGGCGACGGCCTGCTCCCAGCGCGCGTACTCGGCCGTGGGATAGTCCGCGCTCCGATGCAGGAAGAGGTCCACGTCGTAGCGGTCGAGAACGTCTAGGAGGCCGTTCACGTGGTCGCCGTGGGGGTGGGTCAGGGCGACGACGTCCAGGCTGCGGTCCCAGAAGGGCAGGCGCGCGCCCAGCCCCCGCGTGACGAGCCGCGGGTCCGGGCCGCCGTCGACCAGCACCTGTCGACCGGATGGCGTCACGATGAGCGTGGCGTCACCCTGGCCGACGTCGAGGAAGGTGACGTGGAGCTTACCGTCGGGGGCGGAGAGCGCGCCGGCCCACAGCAGGGCCGCCGCCACCGCGAGGACGGGGGCGGCCAGCCGGAAGGGGACGCGGAAGCCGCGCAGCCGCCAGACGTCGCCTCGGGCTGCCAGGCGGATGAGCCTCGCAATGGGACGTCGGGCCGCGAGCATGAGGAGCCACCCGTAGTAGGCCGCGAGCAACCATGGTGCAAATGGTTCGGCGTCGAGCGTCTCACTGGGGAGAGCCTCGTGCGCGACCACGAGGCCAAGCGCGTCGAACGCCGCCACAAGGCCAAGGAGATAGCTGATGGGGACCCACGTCACGATACCGACTGCGGTCCCCAGGGGGCCCCAGACCAGGCCCAGTGCGCCCGTGAGGACGCTGCCCAACAGCAGCGGCGGCAGCACCGGAAGGGCCAGCAGTGTGGTGGGTATGCCCAGCAACGAGATTCGGTGGAAGGTGAAGGCCAGCAGGGGCAGCGTGGCCAACGTCACCGCCCAGCCGACCGCGAGCGCGGCTGCGAGTCCCTTGCTCCAACGCAACACCGGCCCGCGCTCGGACAGGCGTGATTCAAGCAGTGAGTTGAGGTACGCCTGGATGGGCGGCGCGAAAAGAAGGAGGCCCACTATGGCCGTGAAGCTGAGATGGAAGGAAACGTCGCGCAGCAGCGCCGGATCGAGGCCGGCCATGACGCCCGCCGCCACGCTCAGCGCGGGCATCCCCGCGCCGGGTCGGCCGCTGAAGCGCGCGGCGAGGAACAGGGTGCCCATGATCGACGCTCGCACCACCGGCGGAGCCATGCCGCTCAGGAGGGCGTAGAGCCACAGCGCGACCAGCGGAACGAGGAGGTGCCAGCGGCCTCCGCCCAGCACAGCGCGGGAGGCCGCGAGGGTCAGGCCGAGGAGGACGCCGACGTGCAGCCCGGAGATGGCGAGCAGATGCCCCGTCCCGGTCTCCAGGAAGTCCTCGCGAACATCGTCGGGGAGGTTGCCGCGGAGGCCGAGCAGCACGGCTTGGGCCAGCGCGGCGTGGGGTTGGGGCAGGCTGCGCTGCAGCGAGTCGGCGAGGCGGTGGCGGAGCGCGTACACCCGGCCCAGCGCCCACGAGCCCTGCTCCTCGTCGACCAGCGCGGCGCGGGGGAAGGGCATGACCGCCGCGATGCCCTGGCGCGCCAGGTACTCGCGATAGTCGAAGCCCGCGAAGCGCGGCGGCGTCTCCGGGCGATCCTCGTTGCTCAGAACGTCGTCCGGGTCCTCCCGATAGCCGAAGCGGGGCGGCGTCTCCAGGCGACCCTCGAGGCGCAGGACGTCGCCGTAGCGGAAGTACGGGGCGTCGCGCTCGCGCACGAGCGTTGCGCTGGGGCGGAGGGTGACCAGCACGCGATCGGGGAGGGCGGCGTCGGAGGTGTCCTTTCGAGGCGCCACCTCGAGCCGGTGGGCGCTGCCGGTCTCGACCGGGTCGGCGACGACCTGGGCTTCGAATGCGACGGGCTGCGACGGCAGGGGCTCGAATGCTACCGCGCCGGAGGCTCCACCCCACCAGAGCCCCGCCAGCAGCGCGGCCACGACGAGGAGGCCCCAGAGCGCCATACGAGGAGGCCCCTCGGCGAAGGCGTGCGCCGGGTCCGCCCTGAGGGCGAGGCAGCCCCAAAGCGCGAGCGCGGCCACCCCCCACAACGCGACGGCGGTCCAAGGCAGCGGCGTTGCCCAGCCCAGGGCAAGGCCGAGGACCCAGGCTGCGGCCAGCAGCGTCAGGGCCACGGGCCTACTCCACCGACACCAGGGGTCGCAGGCGCTCCAGGGTGGTCCAGCCGATGCCCGACACGTCCACCAGCTCGTCGACTGATCGGAAGGGGCCGTTCAGACGGCGGTGTTCCAGGATCGCGTTTGCGCGCACCTCGCCGATGCCGGGTAGCTCCATCAATTCCGCCAAGCTGGCCTGGTTGAGGTTGGTCCTGGCCGGTGCATCCGCCTGCGGCGACGGGGCGGTGGCGACCTCTTCGCCGACGGCGGGGATGTGGTGGTGGTCCTGGTCCTGCACGTGGAGGGCCAGGTTCACGCGTGCGAGGTCGGCGCTCTCGGTTGCGCCGCCGGCGCGGTCGACGGCGTCCTGGAGGCTGTCGCCCTGCTGGAGCGCGTACACGCCCGGCTCGGCCACTGCGCCCGTCACGTAGACCTGGACCGACGGCTCGGGCGTGGCGGTGGGAAGGACGACCTCCACGCCTCCGGGGCGGCCCTGCTGCACGAGGAGGGCGATGCCCCCGGCGAGCGCGAAGAGGAAGAGGAGGAGCAGGGCAAGCTGCCCCAACCGCTCCACGGTCGGGGAGGGACGGGGGTCGCCCGCCTCGCCGTTGTCCATCCATCGCCTCCCAAATGCCGCCGTATTGTGTTCGAGCGTAGGCGTCATTATAATCGTCGCAATCGTCGTCGTAGGGAGGACAGGGATGGGATCGGGGCCGTATGCCTATTTCCAAGGAGATTTCGTTCCGGTGGAAGAGGCCAAGGTGCCCATTTCTACCCATGCGCTGCACTACGGGACGGCCGTCTTCGAGGGGATTCGCGGGAACTGGGACCCGGACCAGGGCAAGACGTTCATCTTCCGTCCGCGTGAGCACTACGAGCGGATGCTGCAGGGCGCCAAGGTGCTTCGCATGTCCCTCCCCCATGACGCCGCCGCGCTGGTGGACCTGACCGTGGAGCTGGTGGAGCGCAACGGGTTTCGAGAGGACCTGTACCTGCGGCCCCTGGCCTACAAGAGCGCGCCCAAGGTGGCAAACCTCAAGCTCCACGAGTTGGAGGACGACCTGGCTATCCTCGCGGTGCCGCTGGGCCGCTACCTTGCCGCGGACGTCATCCGCTGCGTGACCTCGACGTGGCGCAGGATCGAAGAGACGATGATCCCGCCACGGCTGAAGATCAGCGGCCTGTATGTGAACAGCCTGCTGGCCAGGACCGATGCGACGCTGGCGGGCTGCGACGAGGCCATCCTTCTGGACCCGTCGGGCCACGCCGTTGAGGGGTCGGGGGAGAACCTGTTCATGGTGAAGGGCGGCAAGCTGGTCACGCCGTCTGTGTCCAGCAGCATCCTGGAAGGCGTGACCCGGATGACCGTCATGGAGGTGGCCCGGACCGAGCTCGGCATCGAGACCGAGGAGCGTTCCATCGGCCGGACCGAGCTCTACCTCGCGGACGAGGTCTTCCTCACGGGCACGGCGGCGCACATCACCGCCGTGGGTGAGCTGGACTACCACCCCATTGGGAACGGCGGCGTGGGCCCCATCACCAAGGCCCTGCAGGACCTCTACCGGGATATCATTCACGGCCGCAACCCCAAATACCTCCACTGGTGTGCCGTAGCGGTGCCGGAGCGCCTGGTCGTCGCCTAGGGTCCAACGCCGTGCTCCAGGAGGGATGGAGATGGCCCTCTCCTGGGCTCTTCTGCTCCTCTTCAGCTACCTGCTGGGCTGTACGCCCTTCGCCTACATTGCCGCGCGGCTCATGCGGGGCGTGGACATCCGGACCCACGGCGACCGCAACTCGGGCGCGGCCAACGCGTGGCGACTGCTGGGGGCCAGGGCCGGGATCGCGGTCTTCATCGCAGACATGAGCAAGGGTGCGGCCGCCGTACTGGTGACGCAGGTCGTGATCGGCGGGCAGGCGGCGCCCATCGCTGCGGGGCTGGCGGTCATCGCCGGACACAACTGGCCCGCGTACCTGGGCCTGAGAGGCGGCCGGGGCGCGGCGACGCTGCTGGGCGTGCTCATCGCGCTGTGGCCTCCGGCGGGCCTGTCCCTGGCGGCGGCGGGGGCCATCCCCTTGGTCATTGCACGCAGCGCCGTCCCGCCGCTGGTGTTCTTCTTCGTCCTCTTCCCCGTGGTGGCCCTGCTCACCGGGGCCTCGTCCTTTCTCGTCGTCTTCGCAGTCTTGCTGATGGTGGTCGTGGCGGCCACGCACTGGGTCACGAGCCGGGGAGGCGTTGTGGAGGACGCTGCGGCGGGTGTGGCGCAGGGACGCGGGGGGTAGGGGCGCGGCCTACCACTCGACGCCAGGCGGGGCCCATCCTTCGGGCATATAGGCCATCACCTCTTCGCAGTGCTCGACAGTGCTGTCGCTGGGGTCCTCCCTACGGAGGTCGTGATAGCAGTCCCAGAAGTCGTCGAGCACATCTTCGCGCCAGCGTCCCAGTGGGCTCCAAGACCGGTATTCTCTGAACTGCTCAACGCCCGCGTACTCCTCTCGACACGGGCCTCGGTCATGTGCTGTCTCGCTATCGGAGTTGGCGTTCTCGATGGCCTCCCTGACATGCCTCAGCTCAGTGTCGGAGAGGTAGCGAGCCTGCTGAGAGAGCAGGGTGCTCCACCACTCCCTGGATTCCGCTATCTCTCGTTCGGTGCCGTAGTACTCCACGTACTCCAGGATGTAGCGGACACAGTCCGCGCTAAGCTGAACGTCGAAAGCCAGCTCGGGCCATAGCTCGCTCGCGTCGCCAGGAACAACCAGCGTGAGGTCTTGTGCCGACTCGCCAGGGCGACCCTCCGGCCCCTCTCCTCCTGCCGGCCCCTGGTTTCCTGGAGGGCCTGGCGGACCGCGTTCTCCCTGCGGTCCTGGCGGCCCTTCAACACAGCTACCCAGGGCTAATGCCAGCAATAGCGCCAGCAACGGGTACAACACTGCCTTCATCGGTGGCCTCCCGCATCGTGTCGGCGCAGTCTAGCAGAATTGCTCTCTGAGAGAGGTCTGGGGTGACGGCTTTTCCCTACGCGGCGTAGGACACCCGGTCCAGCGCGCAGTACGCGTCGAAGAGGCAGGCGTGGAGGAGGGTGTGGAGCGCCGGGTCGCGGCGCTTAACCGTCGCGTGCGCGCTGCCGCCCGCAGGCCAGCCCAGCGAGCGGCACACCGACGCCCACGTGAGGGAGGCGGGATCGGGCAGGCGGTAGGTCTCGAGCCGGGCCCGCAGCGTCCGCAGCCGCTGGAGCTCGGCAGCCCGCGCCTCGTAGGTGAGCTGCAGGGTCGCCATCCGCTCCTCAAGGCGGCTCAGCTCCTCCTCCAACGCCTCTACGCGGTCGCGCGGCATCGTTCGCCTCACTTGGGAAGCCGGATGTTGTCGATGAGGCGCGTCGCGCCCACCCAGGCGGCGAGGGAGACCAGCGCGGGCCGGTCGATGCTGTCGAGTTCGTCGAGCGTGGCGGCGTCGGCGATGCTGACGTAGTCGACCTTCGCCAGCGGCTCCGCGGCGATGCAGTCCTCCATACGCCGTCGGATGGACCGGGCGTCCCGGACTCCGTCCTGGAACTGGCGGCGGGCCAGGGCCAAGGCGCGCCAGAGGACCGTGGCCGCGCGCCGCTCCTCGGGCGAGAGGCGGACGTTGCGGCTGGATAGGGCCAGGCCGTCGTCGGCGCGGACCGTGGGCACGCGGACGACCTCGACACCGGTGTCGAGGTCGCGGGCCATGGCCTCGACGACCAGGAGCTGCTGCCCGTCCTTCTCGCCGAAGTAGGCGCGGTCGGGGCGGAAGAGGTTGAACAGCTTGAGCACCACCGTGCAGACGCCCCGGAAATGGCCGGGCCGGGACGCGCCCTCCAGCCGCGTGGCCAGCGCGCCGGGGTCAACCCATCTGTCAAAGCTGGGGGGGTAGACCTGCGCCGCGGGCGGCGTGAAGACGAGGTCGACGCCGGCGTCCCGCAGCAGGGCCAGGTCCGCCTGGAGGTCGCGGGGGTAGCGGGCGAAGTCCTCGCTGGGGCCGAACTGCGCGGGGTTTACGAAGATGGAGACGGCCGTGCTCGCGTTCTCGTCGCGGGCGCGCCGTACCAGGGCCATGTGGCCCTGGTGGATGGCGCCCATGGTCGGCACCAGGGCCAGTGGCCGGGGGAGGGCCCGGACCGACTCCCGCAGCGCGTCGACGGTGGCGACCTGTTCCACTGCGCTACCGGTCGGCGGACCGCGCGCTGGCCTCTTGGCCTGCCAGCTCGGCGATGACGCTTTCGTCCATCGCGAAGCCGTGCTCCGGGCCGGGGAACTCGCCGGAGCGGACCTCGGAGACGTACTGCTCCATGGCGCTCCGGGCCGCGCCCGCCAGGTCGGCGTACTCCTTCGCGTGCTTCTTGGCGCCCTCTTCCGTGTGGAAGCGGAGCATGTCGTGGAGGACCAGCACCTGGCCGTCGCAGTCCGGCCCCGCGCCGATGCCGATGGTGGGGATGCGCAAACGATCGGTGATGAGCTTCGCCAGGGGGGACGGGACCACCTCCAGCACGATGGAGAAGGCGCCGGCGTCCTCCAGTGCCTGGGCGTCGGCCAGGAGGCGTGCGGCCGCCCGCGGCGTCCGGCCCTGCACGCGGTAGCCGCCCATCTGGTGAATCGACTGGGGAGTGAGGCCGATATGGCCCATGACGGGGATACCGGCCTCGGTGAGGCGGCGCACGGTGGGGGCGATGCGCGTGCCGCCCTCCACCTTCACCGCCTGCGCGCCGCCCTCCTGGAGGAAGCGCCCTGCGTTGCGAAGGGCTTGCCTCTCGTCGGCGTTGTAGGTGAGGAAGGGCATGTCGCCGACGATGAGGGCCCTGGTTGCGCCGCGGGCCACAGCCCGCGTGTGGTGGAGCATCTCGTCCAGGGTGACGGGGACGGTGGAGTCGTAGCCCAGGACCACCTGCCCCAGGCTGTCGCCGACCAGGATGATGGGCGTCCCCGCGGCCTCGACGAGTTGGGCCGAGGGGTAGTCGTAGGCGGTGAGCATCGGGATCCTCTCGCCCCGCCGCTTCATGTCGCGGATGTTTCGGACTGTTGTGCGCACGTCTTTCCTCCTCTACGGGCGAAGCGGCTCTGCGATGGATGCAGTGGACTGCGACCGCGCGAGGGCCGCTCGCAGCGAGCGCTCCAAGGCGGCCTCCCCGTGGGGCGATAGGCCTCCCTTGGCGCGGGCCATCGGGAGTGCGGCCAGCGCGAGGCGGCAGTAGATAGGCAGCAGCTCAGGCGACGCGGCCTCCAGCGCACTGAGGTGAGAGGCGACAGTCGCCTCGTCGCCGCGGGTCAGCGGCCCGGTCAGCGCTGTGGGGCAGGCCGTCCTGCTCCAGGCTCTCCACCGTGCCTCGCACGAGGGGCAGGAGCGCCCGAAGCCCGTCGCTGGGACTGGCGTAGCCCGACCAGAGGTCGGCGGAGAGGCCCACCAGCGACGTCAAGAGACCGCAGACGGCGACGGCGCTGGCGTGGTAGAGGGGCCGGTCCTCAGCGCGGAGACGGATGGGCCGGCCGCCCAGGGCCGCGGCGAGCGCCTCCAACCCCTCCAGCAGCGGCTCGTCCGCCTCGATGCCGAAGGCCGTGCCGCGCAGGTCTCGCGGCGCGCCCTCCGGCGCGGCGAAGGTCTGCAGCGGGTGGAAGCCCCCGACCAGCGCGCCCTGCGAACGGGGGGCGTCGAGGCTGTCGAGGGGGGTCGCGCCCGAGCAGTGGACAGCGGCCTGCCCGCGTCGCCACGTCAGCGACGCCGCGACCTCGGCGATGGCAGCGTCGGGGACGGTGAGGAAGACCATGGAGCACCGGTCGACGACGCCCTGCGCGTCGTCGCAGGACTCGACGCCGGGTGTGCGGGCGGCGAGGCGGAGGGCGGAGGCGCGGCTGCGGCTCGCCACCGCCCGCACGGGATACCCGCGCTGCGAAAAGGCCGCGGCCAGGGCCGTCGCGACAGCGCCCGCGCCTATGAATCCGATGCCGCCTTCCGTGAGAGACGTAGCGGGATGGGTCATAGCGGCCGTCCGAGGCGGGGCGCGCGGCGACGGCGGCAGATGTGCGGGGTGGATAGAAAACGCCTTCGTGGAAGCATCCACGAGGGCGCAGGGGCAGGCCGTCTATTCGCCGTCGCGGTCATTGGTGATCCCCGCGGCTCTTGGTGTTACGTGTGGTCGCCGGCTTGCCGCTACGAGAGTCGGCAGCGGAACCATCTTAGCAGCCCGCCCTGGCGTGTCAAGGGAATCCGTGGCGGTTACGGATTGAAGCATCGATAGACGCGGGGTATGCTGGAACCAAGCCACCCGTACCCGGGCGTGGGTTGCCCGCCGGCGCGCAATGGAGCGCGTTGAAAGGGTGTGCTAGAATGGCGCTTCCAAGTGCACCAATCCTGATGGAGTGTGTCCCGTGACGCAGAACGGAGCAGCCCAGCAGGCCATCCAGCGGGTGCTGGACAATATCGGCAAGGTGATCATCGGCAAGCCCTCGGCCGTGCAGCAGTGCCTCGTCGCCCTTCTCTGCAACGGCCACGCGCTGATCGAAGACGTCCCAGGCGTGGGCAAGACGATGCTGGCGAAGAGCCTGGCGCGCTCAACGGCGTGCCTCTTCAAGCGCATCCAGTTCACTCCCGACCTGCTCCCCAGCGACATCACCGGGGTGACCGTCTACAACCAGAAGACGGAAGAGTTCGAGTACCACGCAGGCCCCGTGGTCGCACAGATCCTCCTGGCCGACGAGATCAACCGGGCGACGCCCAAGACCCAGTCGGCGCTGCTGGAGGCGATGGAGGAGCATCAGGTGACCGTGGACGGCGTGACCCGCGCCACGCTCCAGCCCTTCCTGGTGCTGGCGACGCAGAATGCCATCGAGTACGAGGGGACGTTCCCGCTGCCGGAGGGGCAGTTGGACCGCTTCCTCATCCGCATCAGCCTGGGCTACCCCGGTTTCGAAGACGAAGTGTCGATCATCGACAAGCAGAGGGTGACGCATCCCATCGACTCCCTGGAGCCGGTGATCACGCCGGAGGGCATCCTGGAAGCCCAGGCGAGCGTTCGAGAGGTGCAGGTGGACCCGCTGGTGCAGCGCTACATCGTGACGCTGGTGGAAGCCACCCGCAAGCACGAGGACGTGGCCCTGGGGGCATCCCCGCGGGGCTCGCTGGGCCTCTTCCGCACCAGCCAGGCCCTGGCCCTGATTGCAGGCCGGGACTTTGTGCTGCCCGACGACGTGAAGGGCCTGGCCGTGCCCGTGCTGGCCCACCGGGTCATCGTCGCTCCGCACGCGCGCATCCGCGGGGTGACCGGCGAGGACGTGGTCAACGCAGTGCTGGAGGATGTGGCCGTGCCCGGGCTTCGCTCCGGCGCCTGGCTCCCGCGGTAGCCGCCTATCGGTGACAGGTCTCAGCGAATGAAACGCTGGCATGTAGTCGTCATCCTCCTCCTGGTCATTCTGTTCTACGTGCTCGCCACGGGCTTCGCCATGTACTTCCGCCTGCTGTACGGCATTGGGCTCGGCATTCGCCCTCAGCTACCTGTGGAGCCTCCTTGGGATACGCGGAATCGAGGTTGAAGCCCAGAGGCGCTCGCTGCGGCTGCAGGTCGGCGACACCGTCGACGAGCTGATCACGGTCCGCAACACCAGCGCGATCCCCAAGCCGTGGCTGGAGGTCCGCGACCTGACGACGCTGCCCGGCCCCGCGCTGGGCCGCGTCGTGCGCGTGGGCGGGCGGGACAGCCGGTCGTGGGTGCAGCGGATCACCCCCCAGCGTCGCGGCGTCTACACGCTGGGTCCGCTGGAGGTGCAGAGCCGGGACCTGTTCGGACTGTTCGTGCATCGCCGGTATCTGCTGGGCACGCACAACATGGTGGTCTACCCCGCCACCCAGGAGATCCCCGTGCTGCGGCTGCCGCTGGTGGGCCAAACGGGTGAGGGCAGCCGCCAGCAGCACGCACTCCTCCCCACCCCGCACGCCTCGACCGTGCGTGAGTACCTGCCCTCGGACGGGTTCAGCCGCATCCACTGGCCCAGCACGGCGCACACAGGCAAGCTGATGGTGAAGCAGTTCGATCAGGGCGTGGGGAACTCGCTGTGGCTGCTGGTGGACATGCACCGAGACGCCCAGGTGGGCAGCGAGCCTGACGTCACCGACGAGTACGCCGTGACGGTCGCGGCGTCCGTCGCCAAGCGGTACCTGGACCTCAGAGTGCCCGTGGGGCTCATCGCCTACGGCGACGAGGTGGTCTCGGTGCCCGCCGACAAGGGGAATGGAGCAGCTGCCGCGCGTGCTGGGCGCCCTGGCCCGCGTGAAGGCCGAGGGGGCGGTCCCGCTGTCGGAGGTGCTTCTCCGGCGGCAGGTGGGCTTCCGAGGGCTCAACACGCTGATGGTCATCACCTCCTCGACGGACCCGCTGTGGGCGGCCACGCTGCCGTCGATCATGCAGCAGGGCACGCGGGTGGTGGCGGTCCTGGTGGACCCTGCGTCCTTCGGCGAGGCGCCCTCCCTGGGGCCGGTGCTGGACCGCCTGATGGTGTCGGGCGTCACCAGCTACGTTGTCCGTAGGGGGGAGCCGCTGATGCAGGGCCTGGCCCGGCCGTACCAGGCGGGCGGCGCCGCCTCCGCCGCCAACCTTGAAATCGAGAGCCCGGCATGAGCGCGGGGACGATGGTACGTCCCGCCCAAGGACGCTGGCGGCTGCACGCGCCGGTCGTGCGGCTGTTCAAGCTGGTCACGCCCCAGGAAGGGTGGCTGGCCGTCCTCCTTCTCCTCGCCTCGCTGCTCGTGGTGGTGTGGACCATCAACGCCGCACGGTGGGTGGAGGCGCCGTCTCTCGCCGGCGTCGTCGTGGTGGGGGCGCTGGCGGGCATGCTCGTCGCCAAGCTCAGGGGCCCGTCCGTCGCCTGGCATCTCCTGGCACTGCTCGGGGGTGCGGCGCTCGTCTACTGGAGCACTGCCGCCCTGGCCGATAGCGAGGGGTGGCTGGACCGGTTCCGAGAGCTGAACACCCGACTGGAGCTTTGGTGGCACACGGCCAGGGGCGAGGGCATCGGCATCGACACCCTTCCCTTCGCCTTTGGGCTCGGCGCGCTGGGCTGGGTGCTGGCCTACTTCTCGGCGTGGGCGGCCTTCCGCCTGCACAACCTGTGGCTCAGCGTGTTGCCGGGAGGCCTGGCCCTGACCTCCGCCATGAGCTACCTCCCCGATGACTTTGCGCCGCGCCTGGTCCTCTATCTCTTCGTCACGATGGTCTTCGCAGTGCGCATGACCGTGCTGCAGCGGGAGCGGGAGTGGAAGCGATCGGGGCTAGACCTTCGCACCGGGCCAGGGGCTGGGGGTTCTGCAGGACGCCCTTCTGCTGCTGGTGCCCCTCTTCCTCCTGGTGTCCCTGCTTCCGATCAGGACCGACGCGCTCGACGTGGTGAAGGACACCTGGAACAACATCCGAGCGCTCCGGTCCAGGACGCCGAGGGCGGCTTTGGCCGACTCTTCGCCGGGCTCCCCTCCCGCCGGCCTCACGCCTTCCGGAGCTTTGGCGCGTTCCTGCCGTTCCAGGGCAGCGATCTCCCTGGAGGACGAGCCGCTCTTCCAGGTGCGGACGGACAGGGAGCTCTACTGGCGCGCCCGCGTCTATCCCGTCTATACGCCGCAGGGGTGGATTCAGGGCGACGTGGAGGAGGCCGACCTCCAGGACGCGCTTCCTCCTGGGTGAGCCTCGCCGGGACCGCAGGACCGTGGAGGTGGACTACACGGTCACCCTGGTCTACACGCCGTCCGCCCTGCCCGTGTCGACGCTGCCCCTGGAGGGCGACCTAGTCGCTGGAGGCGGGTGCGCCGCCGCCCTTCCGGACGTGGCTCTACCTGGACCCGGCGGTGCGCGACGACCCCGGCGCGTCGGCCGACCTGCGGAACGCCTGGGACCCGCGCCGGCGCGCGCAGGCCCTCGCTCGAATCGACGGCGAGTACGTCCCGCGGCGCGGCGGCGACCTCTCCGAGGCGCTGGTGCAGCTCCTTCCCGACGACGATCGTGGTGACGCACGTGCTCGTGCAGCGGGCGGAGGATGACCTCGCAGGACATCGTCCAGGTCAGGAGCGGGAGCGATGCCGACTACGTGACGGCGCACTGCAGGACGGCCGTGGGGGCAGGGGCAGACTCGTCGCCATCCACGTGGAGCGCGAGCGCGTGACGCCGCCGGACATCCTGTACGTGCGGAGCACCGGCGAGCTGGACCGCGGCGAGTCGTACACCGTGGTGTCGCAGACGTCCGCGGCCACGCCCCACGGAGCTGCGGAGCGCCGGCTCGAACTACCCCGGCTGGGTGACGGACCGCTACCTGCAGCTCCCGGAGAGCCCGGGCCATGGACCGCGTCCGGGACCTGTCCACGGCCCTGACCCGCGACCGGCCCACGCCCTACGACAAGGCCCGCGTCGATCCAGGCCTTCCTGCAGGCCATGCCGTACACGCAGACCATTCCCACGCCCCCCTTCGACGCGGACGGGGTGGACTTCTTCCTCTTCACGCTGCGGCGCGGCTACAGCGACTACTTCGGCTCGGCGATGGCCGTGATGCTGCGCACCATCGGCATTCCGTCCCGCCTGGTGGCCGGGCTACGCCCCCGGCGACTGGGTGCAGGAGCAGGAGGTCTACATCGTCCGGGACCTCCACAGCCACGCGTGGACGGAGGCCTACTTCCCCGGCTACGGCTGGGTGGAGTTCGAGCCGACGCCGGGCTACGCGGCGGCCCTGGCCGGCGACGAGCGGCCGCTGCCGTGCTGGAGGAGGGCGGACTGGGCTGGGCACCTTGCTGGGACAGGAGGACCTGCAGGAAATCCTGGAGGACGCGGACCTCTTTGGCACTGAGGAGGAGCTGTCGCAGCCGCAGGGGCTGGCGATCGTGGAGACGTTCGGGGACCCGCTCAGCACCCGGACCATCATCATCGTTGCATCCAGCCTCGGGGGGCTTGCCGCGCTCTGGTACCTGTACCACCTGCTGCTGGTCTGGGTATCCCTCCCGTTCGGGCCCTTCGACCGGATGTGCCGACTCGGAAGTCTCGCGGGCATCGGCCCCGCGGCCACGCAGACGCCGCAGGAGTACGTGGGCGCGCTGGCCCAACGGTTCCCCAGCGTGGAGCAGGAGGTCGCTCTGCTTGGCCGCCAGTACTCCCGCGCCCGCTACGGGCACAAGGAGTTGGAGGAGGACGAGCGCGAGCAGCTCCTCAGGGCGTGGCGACGGGCCCGCCGCCAGCTCCTGCTCCGGGTCTTCGTCCGAACTCGCCCCTCGGCGGCTGCGCCGCCCGAAGAGGCCACCGACACTCCAGAATCGACCGGGAGATGACGATGTACTCGTACGATCTGATCTTGACGGAGCTTGGCTGGGTGGGCGCGCTGGGGTCGGCCAAGGGGCTGCGCAAGCTCACGCTGCCCGTGGCGTCGCCCGACGCGGCGTGGGAGGCTCTTGAGCTCGATGGTATGGACGCGCCGCTGCAGGAGGGCTCGTGGGCGCACCTGGCGCCGCTCGTGGAGGCTATCCTCGGCGGAGAGCCCGGTGCGCCGGAGTGGGGGCCGTCGCAGACCGCGGGCAGGGCCCGCCTGCGATACAGAGGCGCCGAGGTGGCCCTGGACGTGGAGGGCGTTGCGCCCTTCACCCTGGCCGCGTGGCAGGCCTGCGTGCGCATTCCCAGGGGCGAGACTCGCAGCTACGGCTGGCTGGCGGCGGAGGCGGGGCGGCCCGGCGCCGCCAGGGCGGCGGGGCAGGCGATGGCCCGCAACCGGTTCCCGCCGCTGGTGCCGTGCCACCGGGTCATCGGCAGCAGCGGCTCGCTGCACGGCTACGGCGGCGGGCTGGCGCTGAAGGCGCGCCTGCTGGAGGCCGAGGGGTGGTCGCCGGCAGCGGCCTGATGCGGCTGGTGACCGTACGCGGCGTCCGTCTGCGCCCCGGTGTCGATCTTGATCGCCCCAGGGCGCTCGACGCGCAGGAGGACGAAGGGCGCTTCGCCCCCTAGCCCGTGGGGGTTGGCTTGGGGTAGCTCCGCTGCTCCTCCTCGATGGCGTCTTGGCGGCCCTCCACCTCTCGCAGCTCCGGCTGCGAGGCGTTGCACACCGCGCACCAGATTGACCCGCCGGCGCGCAGCATCATGTTCTCGCGCTTGATCTCGTAGCGCCCAAGCTCCGTGCGACACACCTTGCACAGCTGTAGCACCGTCGCCGTCTCGCCCGCCATCGCTTCTCCACTCCTTCGCTGTCTCCGTCCAGTATAGCCTCCCGTCCGCAGACTGCCACTCCCCTCTTGACAGGCAAGCGCCAGTAAGAGAACTTATGTTCCCATTTTCCAACAAAGGAGCGCCCATGTTGATCAGACACTTTCCCGATGTCTACGAGAAGCTCCAGATCCTCGGTGGCATGGCCGGTGACGACATCCTCTCTCCACCCGAGCGGCTGCGGTCCCGCGGCACGGCTCCTTACTCTGCGGCGAAGAAGAACCCCGTCCCGGGCGTGTACCGCGCCGCCATGCCCAACGGCCGGTACATCAATCTCCTGCGGGTCATGTTCACCGACTTCTGCAAGATGGACTGCGCCTTCTGCCCCAACAGCCACTGGGTCCCGCGTCGCCGGTACGCCTTCAAGGTGGACGAGCTGGCCCGGCTCTTCGCCGAGTTGCACCAGCGCCACACGGTCGACGGGCTCTTCCTGAGCTCCGGGGTTGCCGGCGACGGCTCCAAGACCACCCAGCGCCTCATTCAGGTCGTAGAGGCTATCCGCCATCGGTATGGCTTCCGGGGGTACATTCACCTCAAGGTCATGCCGGGCACGGAGCGGCAGTACGTGGAGGCCGCTCATCGCCTTGGGACGCGGCTGTCGGTGAACATCGAGACTCCCACCGTGGACATGATGCGCAAGCTCAGTGCCATGAAGGACCTGGAGCGGGACATCCTAGACCCCATGCGATGGGTCCACCAGCTCACGCGGGACGGCGCCCAGGGCGCGGTGGGCCAGGCCACCCAGTTCGTCGTGGGCGCTGCCGACGAGTCGGACTGGGACATCTTCCGGCGCGTCGACCAGCTGTACACGGAGTGGGACCTCAAACGGGCCTACTACGCAGCCTTCCGGCCGGTACGCCACACGCCCCTGGAGGAGCATCCGCCCACGCCCCCCATGCGAGAGCACCGGCTCTACCAGGTGGACTGGCTCAAGCGCATCTATCGCTTCTCCAACGACGAGATCAAGCTGGCCTTTGACCGCAGCGGCTTCCTTCCGCTGGAGGACGACCCCAAGACCGCCATAGCACTGGAGCGCCTGGACGCCTTCCCTGTCGATGTCAACGCGGCCAGCCGCGAGGAGCTACTGCGGGTCCCGGGCGTGGGGCCCACCTCGGCCCAGCGCATCGTGGAGAACCGACGCCGCCACAAGGTCGATACCTGGCGCGACCTGGAGGCGATGGGCGTAGTACGCAAGCGGGCCTGGGCCTTCCTGGCCTTCCCCGGCCAGCGGCCGCCGCGCGCCAGGCAGCTCCGCCTTGAACTCTCCAGCCGCGACTCCGATCGCGAGGGCTTGGGCAGCGGTCCTGCGGGCGCGACTTCCACGGTCGCCCCGTGCGGCCAGCCCCGTTCGTGCGTCGGGTGTTCGATGTTCGGCATGCCGGGCCACCCGGGACCGGCGAGCGTCTCTCCTGCGCGCCTCCCGTAATCTCGTTCCCTCTGGATGATGGCGAATCTCGAAGGCAGGGACATCGACGCCTCTTGCTCCCGCGGCCCACAGGTCACGCGTCTCAGGTATACTGGGGCCTGCCCACTGGTTGAAGCCTAGTCCCGGTGCTGGCAGACTGAGGAAGGCCGCCCCGGAAACGGGCGAGCAGGAGGAGAGGAGCCATGGCAGACCGAGTTCCCAAGTTCGCTCGCAACGTCGCGATCGTCGGGGCGGGCGTGTCGGCCTTCGGCGCGTACCCGAACGCGTCCAGCCGCGACCTCTTCCTGGAGGCGTTCCGAGAGTCGGTGGCGTCCGTCGACCGGGGGCTTGCGCCCGCGGACCTGGACGCGCTGTTCCTAGGCAACTTCACCAGCGACGCGTTCGAAGGGCAGTCGCACCTGGGCCCCCACGTGGCGGACTGGATAGGGCTGCCGGAGATCCCGGCGACGCGCATCGAGAACGCGTGCGCCAGCAGCGGCGCGGCGTTTCGGCAGGGGGTCATGGCCGTCGCCTCGGGGATGCACGACCTGGTGCTCGTAGGCGGTGTGGAGAGCATGACGGGCCTCCCCGTCGAGCAGGCCACCGACGCGCTCGCCATGGCGGCGGACGGCACGTTCGAGGTGCAGCAGGCGGCGTTCACCTTCCCCGGCGTCTTCGCCATCATCGCATCGGCCTACCTCAACCGCTACGGGGCCGTCCCCGAGCACCTGATGCGCGTGGCCATCAAGAACCATGAGAACGGCGCCCTGAACCCCAAGGCGCAGTTCAACCGGACCATTCGCAGCCTCATGGAGTCCCGCATCAAGCGGCTCAAGGACAGGGGCGCGCCGGCGCCGGAGTGGAAGGACGAGCTTGATTTCCTCCGAGACCTCTCGGGGAACCCCATGGTGGCCTGGCCGCTGCGCCTCTTCGACTGCTCACCCATGACCGACGGCGCGAGCTGCCTGGTGCTAGCGTCGGAGGACGTGGCGCGCAGCCTGAGCGACGCGCCGATCACCGTGGCGGCGTCGGCGCACGCGAGCGCGGCGTCGCTGGCCGACCGGGAGAAGCTGACGTCGATCCCCTCGACCAAGCGGGCGGCCCGGCAGGCCTACGCCATGGCCGGCATCGGGCCCGACGACATCGACGTCACGGAGGTCCACGACTGCTTCACCATCGCAGAGGTGATCGCGACGGAGGACCTGGGCTACTTCGCCCCCGGCGAGGGGGCCCTGGCCGCCGCCGAGGGGCTGACGGCCCGCGACGGGGTCAAGCCCATCAACACGTCAGGGGGGCTCAAGTCGAAAGGCCACCCGGTGGGCGCGACCGGCGGCGCGCAGATCGTGGAGATCTGGAAGCAGCTGCGCGGGGAGGCGGGCGAGCGGCAGGTCACCGGTCGGGAGCTGCGGTACGGCCTCGCGCAGAACCTGGGCGGCTCCGGCAACAGCTGCGTCGTCAACATCCTGAAGCGAGGCCTGTCATGACGCAGGAAGAGTACGGCGTCAAGGCATTCCAGCGGTACCTGAACGAGCGCAAGCTCGTGGGCGTCTGGTGCGTCGACTGCGAGGTCATGTACGTCCCGCCTCGCAGCGTCTGCACGGCCTGCCCCGACTCTCGGGCGGAGCTGCGGGAGCTCAGCGGCCGCGGGACGCTCGCGGGCTACACCTCCATCTACGTCGCGCCCACGGCCATGGTGGCCCAGGGCTACGGGCGGGAGAACCCCTACCTCACCGGCATCGTCACGCTGGAGGAGGGGCCGAGGCTCCCCGCTCGCCTCGTCGGCATGGACGCCACGCGGCCGGAGAGCATCGCCATCGGCATGCCGCTGCAGGCCGACTTCGTGGAGCAGCAGGAGGGCGAGGAGACGCGCACAGTCCTGGTCTTCCGCCCGGCGACGGGTGGGGCGTGAGCCACCCGACGACGAGAGGAGTCATATATGTCGACGAAGATGGCGATCTGGCGGGTTGAAAGGGAAAAGGTACAGCGCCTTTCTCTTGGGGGAATAGACTTCGAAAAACACTTGGAGAGGATTATCGACGAAGACCCGTCCATTCTTGACTTGGACCTGATGATAGTCGGTCGACAGGTTCCTACCCCTTATGGCGGGCACATCGATCTTCTCGCAATTGATGCGGCCGGTGACCTCACAGTCATTGAGCTGAAGCGGGACAGGACACCAAGAGACGTGGTAGCTCAGGTTCTTGACTACGGTTCCGCTGTGAAGGAAATGACCCCGGAGATCGCACCGGTTTTCGTTGAGTACCAGCGTCGTTTCCACGGGGTGGAACAACCGGAGGCAATCGACACTGCCTTTCAGAGGAGATTCGGGGGAAGACTGGATGAACTCAACTCCGCGCACCGGCTATTGATCATAGGCGCAGAGGTCGATTCCGCAACTGAGCGTATCGTGAGGTACCTTCGCGAGGAGCACGAGATTGACATTAATGTTGTCCTATTCCGTGCCTTTCAGGACGGAGACCGGCAATACCTCGCCCGTTCCTGGATGAGCGAGCCGGAAGCGTCGCCGTTGCCCGCGACCCGAGGAGAGTGGAATGAGGAGTATTACGCAAACTTTGATGAAGGAGGTTCTAGGCTCTGGGATGACGCGAGGGAGTACGGTTTCATATGTGCTGGTGGCGGGGAGTGGTATGTGAGAACGCTTGGACTGCTTGAGCCTGGTGCTCGGGTCTGGGTATCCGTTCCAGGGAGGGGATACGTCGGAGTTGGCAGAGTTGTCACTCCTGTCGCCCACTACGAACAATTCACCCTCAAGATCGATGGCTCTGACACCCCCATCACCAAGGTCGGCCTCAAAGCTGAGAATGCGTTCAACGAAGACGATGCCCAGCACTTCGTGGGCATCGATTGGATAAAGACGGTCGATCTTCAACACGCCGTGAGGGAGCGTGGCTTCTTTGGGAATCAGAACACAGTGGCTCGCCCACGTAGCCCCAAGTGGGACTATACAGTTGAGCGCCTCAAGAGTCTCTGGGGAGTGAAGTAATGCCCATCGATAAGGTCTACGCCTCCTTCGCCGACGCCGTCGCGGACGTGCCGGACAGCGCGGTCATCATGATGGACGGCTTCGGCGGGCCGGGCGGCATGCCGCAGCAGCTCATCCTGGCCCTGCGAGACCAGGGCGCCAGCAACCTCACCATCATCAGCAACACCGCGGGGCTGCCTGGCTTCGGCGCGGTGGCCGGGCAGGAGGTCATCAACCACAGCGTCTTGGTCGAGAACGGCCAGGTGCGGAAGATCATCGCCTCGTTCCCCGTCTCGCCCTCGGCGTCCCGGCCCAACGCCTTCGAGCTGGCCTACCGCGAGGGCAAGGTGGACCTGGAGGTGCTGCCGCAGGGGACACTCGCCGAGCGTATCCGGGCCGGCGGCGCCGGGATTCCCGCCTTCTACACACCCACCGGCGTCGGCACCGTCGTCGCCGAAGGCAAGGAGGTGCGGGTGTTCAACGGCCGCGACTACCTGCTGGAGACGGGACTGACCGCGGACTTCGCCTTCCTCCGGGCCTACAAGTCGGACACGCTGGGCAACACGACTTACCGGGGGTCGTCCCGCAACTTCAACGCTGTCATGGCCACGGCGGCGCGCATCACCGTCGTCGAGGTCGAGGAGATACTGCAGCCGGGAGACATCGACCCCGAGGCCATCGCCACGCCCGGCATCTTCGTACATCGCATCGTGAGGAGGTGACGCCATGGCCATGGACCGACTGCCCCGAGAGGTCATCGCCATGCGGGTGGCGCGCGAGCTGCCCGACGGCAGCTACGTGAACCTGGGCATCGGCATTCCCACGCTGGTCTCGCAGTTCATCCCGGAGGGCCGCTCCGTGATCTACCACAGCGAGAACGGCATCCTCAACTACGGCCCCATGGCCCCCGAGGGTGAAGAGGACATCGACCTCATCAACGCCGGCGGCCAGTTCCTCCAGCCGGTGCCGGGGATGGCCTTCTTCCACTCGGCGGAGGCGTTCGGGATGATCCGCGGCGGCCACATCGACGTGTCGGTGCTGGGCGCGCTGCAGGTGTCGGAACGGGGCGACCTGGCGAACTGGATGGTGCCCCAGCGGGGCGTGGGCAACATCGGCGGGGCGATGGACCTGGCGGCGGGCGCCAAGCGGGTCATTGTCGCCATGGAGCACACCACGCCCAAGGGCGACCACAAGATCGTGCCGGAGTGCACGTTCCCGCTGACGGCCAGGGAGTGCGTCAGCCTCATCTGCACCGACGTCGCCGTCATCGAGGCGTCGCCGGCGGGCCTGGTGCTCACCGAGGTCGCGCCGGGGTGGACCGCGGAGGAGGTGCAGAGCATCACCGGGGCGCCACTGCGGGTGTCGCCGGGGCTGAAGGAGATTGAGCTGTAGCGCGGAGGTGGAATCATGCTGCTGGGCATCGACCACATCGAGCTGATCGTCCGGGACGTGGACGAGTACGTGGAGTTCTATCGCAAGCTGGGGTTCGAGCTGTTGCAGCGCACGTCGCACCATGGCGAGTCGGCGGAACTGAAGCTGCCGGGCGAGAACCAGACCGTCATCGAGATACACACGGCGACCGGCGAGGAGGTCATCGGCATCAACCACATCGCCTTTCGGGTCGACAGCGCCAGTAAAGCGTACGACGACGTGCGGGCGCAGGGGCTGACTCCGGTACGAGGCCCCCACCTCGTCGAGTCCACTGGCAGGACCAACGTCAACCTCCGGGATCCGGACGGGTGGCGCTTGCAACTCGTCGACGCGGACCGGAAGCCGCCGCAGCGGGCGGCGTAGACAGCACACAGGAGGCGCACATGGACATCCGGAAGCTAGCCGACACAGCCAACGCCCTGGTCGCGCCGGGGAAGGGTATCCTCGCGGCCGACGAGAGCACGACGACGATCAAGCGACGGTTCGACTCGATAGGCGCCGAGTCGACGGAGGCGACGCGTCGCGACTATCGCGAACTGCTGTTTCGGACCCCCGGCGCCGCCGAGTACATCAGCGGTGTCATCCTCTACGACGAGACCATCCGGCAGAACGCCGCCGACGGCACGTCGCTGGTCAGGGTGCTGCAGGACCAAGGCGTCATTCCCGGCATCAAGGTGGACACGGGGGCGAAGCCCCTGCCCGGCGCGCCCGGCGAGACGGTGACCGAGGGCCTGGACGGGCTGGCGGGCAGGCTCGCCGAGTACGCGGATCTGGGAGCGCGCTTCACCAAGTGGCGCGCCGTCATCACCATCGGCGCCGACATCCCCAGCGACTACTGCATCGCCGTCAACGCGCATGCCCTGGCACGCTACGCCGCCCTGAGCCAGGAGGCGGGTCTGGTGCCCATGGTCGAGCCGGAAGTGCTCATGGACGGCGACCACGACATCGACCGCTGCCTGGCGGTCACGGAGGCAACGCTCCGGGAGGTCTTCTACCACCTGGGCCAGCAGCGCGTGGCCCTGGAGGGGATGCTGCTGAAGCCGAACATGGTGATCTCCGGCGCGTCGGCGGCCAACCGCGCGGGGCCCGACGAGGTGGCGGAGAAGACCATCGCGTGCTTCAAGCGCACCGTGCCCGCCGCGGTGCCCGGCATCGTCTTTCTGTCGGGCGGCCAGGGCGACGAGGAGGCGACGGTGAACCTGGACGCCATCAACCGGCAGGCGTCGGCGGCCCGAGCGCCGTGGGAGCTGAGCTTCTCGTACGGCCGAGGGCTGCAGGCTGCGCCGCTCAAGGCGTGGTCCGGCAGGCCGGAGAACGTCGCCGACGCCCAGGGGGCGTTCTACCGGCGAGCGCAGATGACCAGCGCGGCGCGGCAGGGCGCGTACGTGTCGGTGGCGTAGGGGGATATGGAGCGGGGGAGCGCCGTATCATGACCTCTGAGACCATTGTCTCGACCATGGTGGAGCGCATAGTCGGGCAGTTCCAGCCGTCTCGTGTGCTGCTGTTCGGTTCGCGCGCAAGAGGCGCCGCCAGCGATACCAGCGATGTGGACCTACTCGTTGTGATGAGCGACGTTCCTGACAAGCGCCGGGCTGCAGTTGAGATGAGGCGTGCGTTGCGGGACCTTCCGGCGAGCAAGGATATTGTCGTAGCCACGCCGGACGACATTGCGAGCCGAGGACACGTAGTTGGGACTGTGCTGCATGCCGCGCTTCGGGAAGGTACGGTCGTCTATGAGCGTGCCTAGCGTCCCTGCAATAGGAGCCACATGGTAACGCTGCCCAAGGGACTTCCTTTCCGGGATGTGTTCAGCAGTTTCATCCGCGAATATCGACGCAGTGAATCCTACTGGTACGTGCCAAAGACGCGCTCGTTGTCAGATTCCAATCTAGAGGCCGTACGTGAGCTGACAAACATAATTGGCAAGGAGTTCTCAGGGCACCTATGGGGCCCGGCCACCCAAGATTTGATTCTCGCCCGTGGCCGTCAGGTAGGAGTCTTAGTGCCATATGTCCAGGATGGTAGTCTGCAGCACAGAACCGCGCTCATTCGCATATGGAAAAAACTCCTGGAGCTCCTAGGGCTAGTCTGGATACGCGATGGTCAAGAATCGCTGTTGACGCTTGCAGGAACTCGGTTCTTGAATCCTGACCAGTCCCGCCTGGTCCTTGAGGAACAGGTAAGTAAGTACCAGTACCCCAACCCAGGCTTAGTGACTTCTTACGCTCGCCAGTTCCGTGGCTTGGTGCCCCATATCTTCCTTCTGCAGGCGATGCATCGCCTAGCCTATCGTATCACTGTTGAAGAGTATGACCTCTTTGTGAATCTTGCTAGAAGTCATGAGGACCTGGACCGAATTGTTCGTTACATTCTTTCCTGGCGGGACCTTGTTGTTGATGAACGAAAGGTAGTCTTGGCTACCTTAAGAAGGAGTCGCAAGTCGGCTAGGCGCTACAACCGCATTGCCCAGAATTCTAGCTATCAGCGTGCCTTCCTAACGTATCCGAGCTATGTTGCCGCCTCTTCCGATAGTAAGGGGTCGAGTCTGGTTGTCGTTGACCGTAAGGTCGTGGATTCCCTTGTCGACTCTGCTCAACTGGACTTTAAGGTCACCCAGTTTGCGACACCCGATGAGTGGTTTGCCTATTACGGCGACCCTGATCAGCAGCCATCTTGGTACACGTATCTAAGGAACGCAATCGAAAGGGCCTCTACTGAAAGGGAAGCGAAGAGGATCGCTAAAGGGAATAGGAATCGGGTAACTGCTCCTCAGGCTGAGGAGATTGAGAGGCTGCAGATCGAGAAGGGTATAGAAGAATTCTATGTTACGCGACTGAGTTTGATTGAACCGGGGTTGAAGCTAATTCGAGGAGGTAGACAGTATACGACGCCGATTGGACGCATAGACCTGCTCTGCTCCTCTGCTGATGGTGACTATGTCATCGTTGAGATTAAAGCAGCCGAGGCGACCGATGCTGTGTTTGGCCAGATTCTGCGGTATATTGGCTGGGTTCATCGTAACCTAGGCGGGGCGCCGGTTCGCGGGGTCATTTTGGCGTCACAATTCCCGGAAGCAGCCCGATACTCTCGAGTAGGACTCCTGAAAGATGATGCGGACCGATTTATTCGATTCAAGCAACATGGACTCACTGCCACGACTACCTAGCGGATCGGTCTGGCCTGCCGACATGGTGGGGCGCGTGCTCTCTGGTGATGCGCAGGCCACCATGAAGGGCATCCCAGATGCATGCATTGCACTGGCAGTAACGAGCCCGCCCTATTGGGACATAGTGAACTACGGGGGCATAGATCAGGAGATTGGTCAGACCAGCTATGAGGACTACCTGGATCAGTTGCTCGCGGTATGGAAGGAAGCCGAGCGGGTACTCATCCCCAATGGCAAGCTCGCTATCGTTACTCCGGTGATGCCTATCCCCAAGAGAGTCATCGGAGGCCAGCATACCCGTCACTTGAAGAACATATCAGGAGATATCGATGCCACCATTCTGTCGTCGATCCCCAACCTGAAGCGCTTGAGCCTTTTCGTATGGCAAAAGCAGACGACAGTGAAGATGTTCGGTAGCTATCCCTACCCGCCTAACATCTACGAAGATAACACCATTGAGTTCATCAGCGTCTTCGTCAAGGATGGCCTCCCGCCTCAGATCGACCAGAAGTCCAAGGAGCCTAGTAAACTAACACAGGCTGAATGGCTGAATCTGACCATGCAGGTCTGGCCTATGTATCCTGAAGACGTCGCAAGGGCGGGAGGCCATCCGGCACCCTTCCCTGTTGTGCTTCCCCTGCGTTTAGTAAAGATGTACACGTTCGGTCAGTGCCACGATACCGGCTTCCAAGGCGACATTGTGTTGGACATGTTTAACGGCACAGGGGCAACCTGTATCGCCTCGAAAGCGACTGGGCGCAACTTCATTGGCATTGATCTGAACCCCCAATTCTGTGATATCGCGAGAATGCGCCTTAGTGCGGAACCGATAGACCCGCACGCCTTCATTCTGGAGAAACCGCGCGTGAGGAGAGCGACGAGCAGCAGGCAACTGGCGTTCCCTGGTTTACAAGCCGAAGAAACTACTAGAGTTGCCGAGGAGTCCGAGTGGTACGTGGTGCGAGACGAGTGATCCCGCGCTACTCCTCAAACCGGACCTTGTCCAGGCGCGTGAAGTCGTGGAGGGAGTCTACCCAGCGGATGGTGCCGGAGCGGGCGCGCATGGCGAGCGAGTGGGTCTCGGCGCCGTTGGCGAAGATGCGGACGCCCTTGAGCAGGTCGCCGGAGCTGGCGCCCGTCGCGGCGAAGAAGACGTCCTCGCCGCTTACGAGCTCCTCCGTCGTGTAGACGCGGTCCAGGTCCAGGCCCGCTGAGACCGCCGCCTCCCGCTCCGCATCGTCCCGGGGCCAGGGCTTGCACTGGATGGCCCCGCCGATGCAGCGGATTGCCGCCGCGGTGAGCACGCCCTCCGTGGTGCCGCCGATGCCCATGAGCACGTCCACTCCGCTCTCCGGCATGGCCGCGTGGATGCCTGCGGCGATGTCGCCGTCGGTGATGAGCTTGACCCGCGCGCCCACGGCCCGGATCTCCGCCAGCAGCTTGTCGTGGCGGGGGCGGTCTAGCACCACCACCGTGATCTCCGAGACCCTGCGGCCCATTGCGCCGGCGATGTTCGCCAGGTTCGCCTCCACCGATGCGTTGATGTCGATGGCGTGCCTGGCGTCCGCCCCCACGGCGATCTTGTTCACGTAGAAGACCTCTTCGGGCACGTGCATGGTGCCGCTGGCGGAGAGGGCCACGGCGGCGATGGCGCCGGGAAGGCCCTTCGACAGCAGCGTCGTGCCGTCGATGGGGTCGACGGCGATGTCGACGCTGGGGGGCGAGCCGTCGCCGATGCGCTCGCCGACGTAGAGCATCGGCGCTTCGTCCTTCTCGCCCTCGCCGATGACGACGGTGCCGTCCATGGGGATGGAGCCCAGGGTGAACCGCATGGCGTCCACCGCCGCCTGGTCCACCAACTCCTTGTTGCCCATGCCCATGTGGCGGGCGGCGGACAGCGCCGCGGCCTCCGTGACTCGCACCAGCTCCATGGCCATGTTGCGCTCGATGGGCTGACGGACTCGTGATGTAGCCATGGCGCCATCCTCTCCGCAGGGGATGCCACGATTATAGCAGCCGCGGACGATGGACTCCTGAGGCAGCGCGGTTGCTGGGCCTGTCGCGCGCCGTTAGACTCGGTCCAGGCATCCCCATCTCGCTGCGAGTAGGTTGCGGGTGAGGGCGACCTCTGCGGTCTCCTCGTCCGGCAAAGGAGTGAGCCGACATGACATACCCCACACGTCCGTTCCCGAACGAGGAGTACGACCGCCGACTTGCGGCGGTGCGAAGAGGGATGGCAGCGCAGGGCGTGGACGCTCTGCTGCTGTTCTCGCCCGCCAACCTCTTCTATCTCACAGGATTCAACACCGCCGGCTTCTCCAACTACGCCTGCCTCATCGTCTCGGCGGATGCGGCCCCGGTGCTGGTGGTGCGGGCGCTGGAGCGGGCCGTGGCGGAGATGACGACCGCTGGCCTGGGTGGCCTCCTCGCGTACGAAGACCATGAGCAGCCCGCCGACGTCGTGCGGCGGGCCCTACATGAGGCGGGTCTCGGCTCCGGCCGCCTGGCCGCCGAGCGCAATAGCCCGACCACGACTGTCCGGTCCTACCTCCAGATTCAGGACGTCGTGGGGCAGGAGCTGGCCGATGGCTCCGGGATCATGGACGCGGTCCGGGTGATCAAGTCGCCGCTGGAGATCGGCTACATCCGCACCGCCGCGCGATGCTCCGAGGCCGGCATGCGCGCGGCCATCGACGCCGTGGCGGAGGGGCGGACGGAGAACCACGTGGCGGCGGTGTCGTACGCGGCGATGGTGGAGGCCGGGAGCGAGTTCTACAGCAGCCAGCCCATCGTCACCGCAGGCGTAAAATCAGGCATCGCCCACACCACCTTCCAGCGCGGCCACCTGCGTCGAGGCAACACCGTGCTCATCGAAATCGGCGCTGCGTGGGAGCGCTACTCCGCGCCGCTGATGCGGACCGTCGTCGTGGGCCCGCCGTCGCGCGATGTCGAGCGGATGCACGCGACCTGCATCGAGACGCTGGAGTGCACCATCGCCGCCATCCGCCCCGGCGTGACCTCCGCGGAGGTGCAGGGCGTGGCCCAGGGCATCATCGACCGTGCGGGCTACGGCCCCCACTTCCGCAAGCGCATCGGCTACAGCGTGGGCGGCGGCTTCCCGCCCACGTGGGGCGAGGGCCACATCATGGACATCAAGCACAACGACGACCGGCCGCTGCGGCCGGGCATGGTCTTCCACATCCCGCCCGCCCTGCGCGAGCATCGACAGTTTTGCATGGGCGTCAGCGAGACCGTGGTGGTGACCGAGCAGGGCGCCGAGACCCTGACCAGCTTCTCACGGGAGCTGTTCGTCCGGTAGCCGCGGCGTTGACGATGGGCCTGCCCGATGCTATCGTGCGGTGACTCGATGAACTTCAACGGAGGCGACCTATGGTGGAGGGGACCATTGGGCTTGCGCAGCGATGGACGGCCATCTTCGAAGGCCATGCCGACGCTGCCGACGAGATTATTGACGACAACTGCGTCTTCCACGATTTCCCTGCAGGGACCCCCAACGGGCCGGAGGGAGTGAGACAGGCCGCGGAGTCGCTCCGCGCCGCCTTCCCGGACGTCCATCCCGTGGACGAGCAGTTCCTCGCAGAGGGGAACCGGGTGATGGCCCACTACGTGCTGCGGGGAACGCATCGCGGGCCGTTCATGGGAGTGGCCCCCACCGGCAAAGAGGTCAGGATCACGGGCATAAACGTGTTTCTCGTCGCCGGGGGGAAGGTCGCGGAGCACTGGACCATAATGGACACGTGGGGAATCATGCAGCAGATCGGGGCCGTCCCCCGGTAGCGCTACGCCCCGTCGCGCCGCTCTAACCGCTCTCGACTAGCCGTCGCCGGCGCCGACCCGGGCGCGCGTGGCGGCCAGCATGCGGTCCCGCTGCTGGCGCTGCACCTCCCGAGGCTGGGGCGGTGCGACCGTGGGCTTGGGCGTGACCTTCCAGAAGAGGGGCAAGAAGTCGTCCCAGTTGTCCAGGACCTCTTTGGCGCGAGCGCTGCCCGTCTCCACGTAGTGACGCTCTGCCAAGCTGTGGAGCAGGTCGGCGTCGTGCGGGTCGTCCACCCGCTCCAGCTGGACCATTTCCGGGTTGTAGGTGGCGGGCAGGGTGTTGTCCAGGACGTAGGCCACGCCGCCGGACATCCCCGCTCCCAGGTTTCGCCCGGTCTTGCCCAGCACCACCACGCCGCCGCCTGTCATGTACTCGCAGCAGTGGTCGCCGGTGCCTTCCACCACCGCCCAGGCTCCCGAGTTGCGCACGGCGAAGCGCTCGCCCGCCCGTCCCGCGGCGAAGAGTGCCCCGCCGATGGCCCCGTAGAGGACGGTGTTGCCCATGATGACGTTCTCGTGAGATTCCAGCCCGGTGTCATCCGGTGGGTGCAGAATGATCTCGCCGCCGTACATGCCCTTGCCCACGTAGTCGTTGGCCTCTCCCACCAGGACCAGGCGCATGCCGTGGGTGCACCACGCGCCAAAGGACTGGCCTGCCGAGCCGCGGAAGATGAGCTCGATGGTGATGTCGTGAGGCAGCCCCGGGTCGCCGTAGCGGTAGGCCACCTCCCCGGCCACGCGCCCGCCCACCGTGCGGTCCGTGTTGCGAATCGGCAGCTCCAGGCTGACCGAAGCCTTCCCCTCCAGAGCGTCCTGGATCTGGGGGAGGAGCGCGTCGTCGTGGATGGGCTCGGGGCGGTCATTCCGGCTCTGGAGTCGGTGCCGAGGCAGGCTGCCGGAGGGGTCGGCGGGTGCCAGCAGGCGGCCCAGGTCCAGCGTGTTGGCCTTGGGATGGTCCGGGGCTTCGACCTGCCGGAGGAGATCCACTCTCCCGATGAGCTCTTCCAGGTTGCGTGCGCCCAGGGAAGCAAGGATCTCTCGCACCTCCTCCGCCACGTGGAAGAAGTAGTTGATGAGGTTCTCCGCGGTGCCCTTGTACTTTTCCCGCAGCCGGGCGTCCTGGGTGGCAATTCCCGTGGGGCACGTGTTGAGGTGGCATTGCCGGGCCATGGTGCAGCCCACGGCGATGAGGGATGCGGTGCCGAAGCCGTACTCCTCGGCGCCCAGCAGTGCGGCCATGACCACGTCGCGCCCGCTCCGCATCATGCCGTCGGTGCGGAGGGTCACCCGGCCGCGCAGGTCGTTGGCGACGAGCACCTGCTGGGTCTCGGCCACCCCGAGCTCCCAGGGCGAGCCGGCGTTCTTGACCGAGCTCAGCGGCGAGGCCCCGGTGCCTCCCTCGTGGCCGGAGACCTGCACCGTGTCCGCGTAGCCCTTGGCGACCCCCGCGGCGATGGTCCCGACACCGGCTTCGGCCACCAGCTTGACGGAGACCCTGGCCCGAGGATTCACAACCTTGAGGTCGTAGATGAGCTGCGCCAGGTCTTCGATGGAGTAGATGTCATGATGTGGAGGTGGCGAGATGAGGGGCACTCCCTCTCGGGTGTGCCGCAGCCGGGCGATGTGGGCCACAACCTTGTGCCCGGGAAGCTGGCCTCCCTCGCCCGGCTTGGAGCCCTGGGCCATCTTGATCTCCAGCTCCTTTGCGTTGGCCAGGTAGGCGGGCGTCACGCCGAAGCGGCCGGAGGCCACCTGCTTGGCGTACGAGTTAGCGTTGTTGTCGTGGCCGTTGCGCTGGCTGTAGCGCTCGGGAGGCTCGCCGCCCTCGCCGGTGTTCGCCTTCGCGCCGATGCGGTTCGTGGCGATGGCTAGCGTCTCGTGCGCCTCGGGGGAGAGGGCGCCCAGGGACATGGAGCCGGTGCTGAAACGCATGACAATGTCCTGGGCAGGCTCAACCTCGCCGATGGGTACTGCCGGGCCCAGTGGCGAGAACTGCAGCAGGTCCCGTAGGGCCAGGGGGCCCACGCCCGTGGTCTGCCTGACGAACTCCCGGTAGTCCTCCTGGCTCCCGCCGTTGGCCACTCCCCTGTGGAAAGGCTTGGTCATCAGCGGACTGAAGGCCCGGGGCTCGCCCGCTTTCCGAAAGCGGTAATAGCCGTAGTCCTCCAACCGTGCGACCCCATCGCCGTAGGCGAGGGCGTGGCGCGCCAGCGCCTCCTGGGCGATCTCCGTGAAGCCGATGCCGCCGATCTGGGAGACGGTCCCCGCGAAGCAGGAGTCGATGACCTCGGGGCCGATTCCGATGGCCTCGAAGATCTGGGCGCCGCGATAGCTGGCGATCGCGGAGATCCCCATCTTTGACATAATCTTCAGAAGCTGCTTCTCCAGGGTCTTCCGATAGTTGGACTGGGCGGTCCCCAGTGTGGCCTCCTGGAGCTCGCGGTAGTGCCCATCCTCCACCATCCGGCGAACGGTGCTGAAGGCCAGGTACGGGTTCACTGCGTGCGCCCCGTAGCCCACCAGGCACGCTATGTGGTGCATCTCCCGGGCTTCTCCCGTCTCCACCACCAGCGAACACTGCATCCGGATGCCCCTGCGGATGAGGTGGTGGTGCACGGCGCCGGTGGCCAGGAGCATCGGAATGGGGGCGAAGTGTTCGTCGGACCCGCGGTCGGACAGCACGATGATGCGTGCGCCACCCTCCACTGCTTCGACGACCTGGTCGCAGACCCGGTCCAGCGCGGGCTTGAGGGCCCCCGGCCCGCCGTCGGCCGGGAAGAGGCAGGAGATGGTGGCTGACCGGAACTCCTGTTGCGGAATATTTCGGAGGGCGTCCAACTCGTGGTCGAGCAGGACGGGACTGGGAAGGAAGAGCAGGCGGGCGTGCTCCGGCGTCTCCTCCAGCAGGCTTCCCCGTTGTCCCAGATAGGTGTGGAGGGCCATGACGATCTGCTCTCGGAGCGGGTCGATGGGGGGGTTGGTGACCTGGGCGAACTTCTGCTTGAAGTAGGCGTACAGCAGCCGCGGCTTGGTGGCCAGGACGCTCAGAGGCGTGTCATCGCCCATGGAGCCCACGGGCTCGATGGCCTCGCTCACCATGGGGAGGAGCATGAGGTGCAGCTCCTCCGCAGTGTAGCCAAAGGCCTTCTGCAACTGCTGATCGGCGGGCTCGATGGATAGAGCTACGCCCTCCCTGGTGGGGACGTAATCCGAAAGCGAGAAGAGGTGGCGCTGCACCCATTCGTCATAGGGGCGCTGGGTGGCAAGGGCATCCTTGATTTCGGCGTTCTTCAGGATGCGGTGGTTGGCTGTGTCCACAGCCAGCGTCTGCCCCGGCCCCAGGCGGCCCTTCTCGACGATCCGGGCGCCCTCGGCGTCCAGCACGCCCACCTCCGAGGCCATCGTCACGATGCCGTCGTCGGTGATCTGGTAGCGCGCCGGGCGGAGGCCGTTGCGGTCCAGGGCTGCGGCGGCCAGGACGCCGTCGGAGAAGGCCAGGGCCGCGGGGCCGTCCCAGGGCTCGGTGACGCAGGCGTTGAACTGGTAGAAGGCGCGCCATTTGGCGTCCAGGTTCGGCATGTTCTCCCAGGCCTCGGGGATCAGCATCGACATCGCGTGCAGGACGCCCCGGCCCGAGTGCACCAGCGCCTCCAGCACGTTGTCGAGCTGGGCCGAGTCGCTCCCCTCCGGCTGGATGATGGGCCGGAGCTCCTTCACCTTGTCGCCCCACACCTGCGAGGTCATCTCCGGTTCCCGAGCGCGCACCCAGTTGACGTTGCCCTGCAGCGTGTTGATTTCGCCGTTGTGGGCCAGGAAGCGGAAGGGGTGCGCGAGCGCCCAGGTGGGGAAGGTGTTGGTGCTGTAGCGCTGATGGAAGAGGCCCAGGGCGCTTTCGTAGTCCTCGTCCTTCAGGTCCGGGTAGAAGCGGGCGAGCTGCGTCGCCACCAGCAGCCCCTTGTAGACCAGCGTGGCCTCCGAGAAGGAGACGGCGTAGAAGTCCTGCACACCCGCCTTGACGTGCTCGGCCTCGGCGGCTTTGCGGGCCAGGTAGAGGGACCGGGCAAACTCCCCGCGATCCATGGCCGGGGGACGGCCCACCAGGACCTGCTCGATCGTGGGCATCGTGCGCAGGGCCTTGTCGCCCAGGGCAGAGGCGTCGACGGGGACGGGTCGCCACAGGAGCGCCTCCAGAGCGTGGGCTGCCAGCGCCTCGTCGACGATGCGGCGGCTGCGCTCTGCCGCTGCGGCCTCGTGGGGGAGGAAGAGCATGCCCACGGCCAGGTCGCCCGGCTCGAAGCGATGGTCACGGCCGTGCTGGGCCAGCTCGCGGTTCATGAGCTTCACGGGGACCTGCGTCAGCACGCCGGCGCCGTCTCCCGACTTGCCGTCGGCGGAAACGGCCCCGCGGTGGGTGAGGTTCACCGCCGCGGTCACGGCCATCTGAACGATTCGATGAGTGCGGGCCCCGGCGACGTCGGCCACGAACCCCACGCCGCACGCGGCGCGTTCCATCCCCTGCCAGAGGAGTCCGCGTGCCGCTTCGCGGTCAGGGCGGCGTGTCATGCTGCGGCCTCGATGGTACGCCGTCCGCGGGACGGGAGGACCGGGGTGTCGAGGCCATGGTGTGGGCCGACGGCGTCCCTCGCTGTGCGAAGTACGTAACCGATATCCCCGTCGGCGTTCTGATTCGTCACCGTTACCCCGTGGAACTTGTCGCTTCTCTCTGCACTCTGCTCTACTGGAGGCCTAGTCCCGTTGATTGTGAAGTTTATTGCAATCTTCCAATGATGCAGCATTCTACTGGAAGACGGCGGCAATGTACAGTGCCTAGCCAAATCCAGCGCCGACGCTCCTTTTGACACCTGCGCTTGGGGTCTGCTAGAGTGAATGTCCACGCCCAGAGCCGTATGCTTGGGCGCGTTCTTGTCTTTGGGGCCCCGGTGGGGCCGGAGGACGGAAGGGGGCAGGACGGCGAAACTGCTGCTGGCGACGACCAACGCGGGCAAGGCGCGGGAGCTGGCCCAGCTCCTGAAATCGGTCCCCTGGGAGATGGTCGGCCTCCGGGACGAGGGTGTCGACTTCGAGGTGGAGGAGACCGGCGAGACCCTGGAGGAGAACGCCGCCCTCAAGGCGAGGACGTACGCCCGACACAGCGGCCTGTGGGCCCTGGCCGACGATTCGGGCCTGGAGGTGGAGGCGCTGGGCGGCGCCCCCGGCGTCCGGTCCCGGCGCTTCGCCGGGGAGGGCGCCTCGGACGCGGACCTGGTGCGGGAGCTTCTCCGTCGCCTCGACGGCACGCCCTGGGAGCAGCGAGTGGCACGGTTTCGCAGCGTCATCGCCATCGCATCGCCGGAGGGGCAGGTGCACCAGTGCGAGGGAGTGTGCGAGGGTGTCATCGGCTTCCAGCCGCGCGGCGATGGGGGGTTTGGGTACGACCCCGTGTTCTACATTCCTGAGCTGGGTTGCACCATGGCGGAGCTGGCCCTGGAGGAGAAGAATCGGATCAGCCACCGGGCCGCCGCGGCCAGGGCCGCCGAGGCCCTGCTGGCCACGCTGCACCCGGAGTTGCAGGAGAGCTGAGAGAGTCGGAGATGGTCACTGACACCCTGAACAGGCGGCTCGCGGACCTGCGCATCTCCGTCACGGACCGGTGCAACTTCCGCTGCCCCTACTGCATGCCCGCCGAGGTCTTCGGCGAGCGCTATCCGTTCCTCCCCAGGGCCGAAGTGCTCACCTTCGAGGAGATCACGCGCCTGGCCCGTATCTTCGTCGACATGGGGGTCACCAAGCTCCGCCTCACCGGCGGGGAGCCCCTGGTGCGCAACAGCCTGGAGGTGCTGGTGGCGCAGCTCGCCGGCATCGAGGGCGTCCGGGACCTGACCCTGACGACCAACGGCTACCTCCTCGCCGCCAGGGCGCAAGCCCTCGCGGACGCCGGGCTCGACCGGGTCACCGTGAGCCTGGACAGCCTTGACGATGCGACGTTCGGTCGAATGAACGGCCGCGGCTTCACCACCGAGAACGTCCTGGAAGGGATACGCGCCGCGGTCGCCGCCGGTCTTACGCCCATCAAGATCAACGTGGTGGTGCAGCGCGGCGTCAACGACCACACCCTCGTCGACATGGCCCGCTTCTTCAAGGACGCTGGCCACATCGTCCGCTTCATCGAGTACATGGACGTGGGCACCCGCAACGGCTGGCGGCTGGACGAGGTGGTGCCCGCCGACGAAATCCTGGAGCGCATCGACGCGGTCATGCCCCTCGAACCCTTGCCGCCCAACTACGGCGGCGAGGTGGCCCTCCGCTATCGCTATCGCGACGGCGAGGGGGAAATCGGCGTCATCGCCTCCGTGACCAAGCCCTTCTGCGGCGACTGCACCCGGGCGCGCCTCTCGGCCGACGGCGTCCTCTACACCTGCCTCTTCTCAAGCCTGGGCTCCGACCTCAAGGGGCCGCTGCGCGCCGGCGCCACTGACGCCGAGCTGGAGGAGCGGGTCCGGCGGGTCTGGAACCTCCGCGACGACCGCTACTCGGAGGAGCGGGCCTCCCTCACGGAGCCGCGTCCGCAGAAGGTGGAGATGTACCGGGTGGGAGGCTAGTCCCCGTATGCTGCGCATCTACACGGACGGCTCCTGCGACGGCAATCCGGGCAAGGGCGGCTGGGCTGCCCTCATAGTCGACGGCGGCGTCGCACCCAGGGTCCTCTCCGGCTGCGAGGGCCGAACCACGAGCAATCGTATGGAGCAGACCGCGGCCATCAAGGCTCTCGAGGCCGTCCCTCAAGGGGCGGAGGTCACGCTCTACAGTGACAGTCGCTACGTGGTGGCCACCATGACGCGCGGCTGGAAGCGTCGTGTCAACTTGGACCTCTGGGGTCTGCTCGACGAGATGTCGGCCTCCCGCCGTGTCCGATGGGAAGAGGTGCGGGGCCACACCGGCCACCCGGAGAACGAGTTCGTCAACGCCCTCGCCCAGTGGGAGGCGGGCGTGGTACGGGAGAAGCCCGCGCTGGAGCGCTACGTGCGCCTCGGCGGGACGGCGCAGGTCGCAGCTGCAGCACCGCCGCCCTCCGGCGGGGCCGAGGGTGCGCGCCTCACCCACCTCGACGAGCAGGGCAGGGCCCGCATGGTGGGGGTGGGGGCGAAGCCCGAGACGGCGCGGGAGGCCGTGGCCCGCGGCAGCATCGTCATGCGGCCCGAGACCCTCGCCCTCATCCGACGGGGCGGCGTCGAGAAGGGCGACGTTCTGGCGATGGCTCGGCTGGCCGGGATCATGGGCGCCAAGCAGACGCCGCAGCTCATCCCCCTCTGCCACCCCATTCCCCTCACCCACATCGACGTCAAGTTCGCCTTCGACGAATCTCGCAGCGCCATCGACATCACGGCGGCGGCCCGGGCCGTCGCCCGCACGGGCGTCGAGATGGAGGCGCTCACCGCCGTGACCGTTGCCGCCCTCACCATCTACGACATGGCCAAGGCCGCGGACCGGGCCATGCGCATCGAGGGCGTCCGGCTGGTGCGCAAGAGCGGCGGCCGCAGCGGGGACATCGTCCTGGAGTAGCGAGGCCGCTCCCCTTGGGGACAGGGCTGAGGTCAGGGCGAATGTCGTCGTTCCTGCGGAGGCAGGAACCTGGACCCCTCCCAGATGGCGAACCAACCCTCACGACGCAAACGAGAGCGGCTCCGCCGCCCTACCACCAGATCTTGCCCTTCACCACCTTCTCCAGAGCGGCGTAGTCCCGCGTCCAGAGATTGGTGCTGAGGTACTTCCAGCCGCCGTCCGCCAGCAGACAGACGATGTTGCCCTTTTCCATCCGCTGTGCCACGTGAAGCGCGCAGGCGACCACGGCGCCGGAGGAGATGCCGGCGAACAGACCTTCCTTCTCCATCAGACCGCGCGTGGTGCGGAAGGCCTCCTGGCTGTCGATCATGATGCGCCCGTCGAGCATGGAGAGGTCCAGGATGGGGGGTATGAACCCCTCCTCCAGGCTGCGCAGCCCCATGATCACGTCCTCCGGATGCGGGGCCACGGCGATGATGCGGATGGCGGGATTGTGCTCCTTGAGGCGGCGGGCCACGCCCATGAGCGTGCCGCCGGTGCCCAGTCCCGCGACGAAGACGTCCACCTCCGGCAGCGCATCCAGGATCTCCGCCGCCGTGCCTTCGTAGTGGGCCTGGGGATTGGCGGGGTTCCCGTACTGGTACGGCATGAAGTACGCGCCCGGCTCCGCCTCGACCATCCCCTGGGCCACCTGGATCGCGTAGTTCGTGCCTTTGTCGCCGTCGCTGGTGACCACCTCTGCGCCGTAGGCCTCCAGAAGCTGGGTCCGCTCGGCGCTCACGTTGGCGGGCATCACCACCTTGAGTCGATACCCCCGGAGCTTGCACGTCAGGGCTAGGGAGATGCCGGTGTTGCCGCTGGTGGGCTCCAACACGGTGACGTCCGGCGTCAGGGTGCCGTCGCGCTCGGCGTTCAGGACCATCGACCGGGCGATGCGGTCCTTGACACTGCCCGTGGGATTCTGGCCCTCCAGCTTGGCGAAGATGCGAACGCCCGGCTTGGGGCTCACGTGCGGCAGGTGCACCAGCGGCGTGTTCCCGATGGCGTCCAGCAGGTCGCGCTTTAGCCCGCCGCTCTGGAAGCCCGAAAGCTCCGGGAAGTCCTCGTGTGCGCTCATACGCCCCGCTAGTCCGCTGCCGCCGGGAGGCCGCAGAAGACCTCGTAGTCGATGAGCTCGTGGACGCTGGGCTCCGCGCCGCAGAGGGGGCACGAGGGGTTGGGGCGGATGCGCACCACGCGGAACTCCATGCTGAGAGCGTCGATCAGCAGCAGCCGCGACGACAGCGATTCGCCGATGCCCAGGATCAGCTTCAGCGTTTCCACGGCCTGGATGCTTCCCACCATGCCCGTGAGAGCGCCCAGTACGCCGGCCTCGGCGCAACTGGGGACGGCGCCGGGCGGTGGAGGCGTTGGGAAGAGGCAGCGGTAGCACCCCTTGCCGGGGATGTAGACCGTCGCTTGGCCGTCGAAGATGAGGATGCTGCCGTCGACCAGTGGCTTGCCGAGCAGGTACGCCGCATCGTTGAGCAGGTAGCGCGTCGCAAAGTTGTCGGCGCCGCTCACGATGACGTCGTACTGGCCCATGATCTCCATGGCGTTCTCGGACGAGAGGCGGGTCTCGTGGACACGTACCTCGACGTCGGGGTTGTAGGCTGCGATGGTCTCCTGCGCCGAGACGACCTTGGGCCGGCCCACGTCCTCTGTCTGGTGGAGGATCTGCCGCTGGAGATTGGACAGGTCCACCACGTCGAAGTCGACCAGTCCAATCGTCCCAACGCCGGCCAGGGCCAGGTAGACCGCCACGGGCGAGCCCAGGCCCCCGGCGCCCACGATGAGGACTTTCGACTCCATCAGGGCGCGCTGCCCTCGGCTGCCCACCTGGGGCATGATGATATGCCGGCTATAGCGGTTCACCTGCTCCGGTGTCATCGTTCGCACTTGCGTCATCTGTCAGACCTCCTTGGTTCGTGCCGATTCCGGACTGGCGGGCAACAAAAAGACGCCTTCTGCCAGCGCTGGAGATTCCGGCACCACCCGGATGCCGGTTGCGGTTCGTGTGGCCGAGGCGTCGAGTCTAGATCTGGTAGGTGCTGCGTGCCGTCAGCTGACGCTGCCGGATGGCCAGGTCGCCGATCGTGGTTGACTGCAACACCAGCTCGAAAGCCTCTTCCACTGACCGCCACATCTCGCGCTGCGCACAGGCGCCGGACAGGGTACACTCGCCTGGTTCGTCCAGACAGTCCAAGGGCGCCGCGGGGCCTTCCAGCGTGTTCATCACCATCGTCAGCGTGATCTCGCTGGGCGGGCGGGCCAGCATGTGGCCGCCCTGCGGTCCCCGGCGGCTCCGGACGAGCCCTGACTTGTTCAGCAGGGCTAGAAGCTGGTCCAGGTACGGCTCGGGGATGCTCTGCTTCCCGGCTATCGTGGCCGAGGGCATCAGCAGCCCTTCGCCGTGGTTCTGGGCCAACTCCACCAGCGCTCGGACCCCGTAGTCTACCTTCATGGGTACGCGCATTGTGGCCCACCTCTGGAGCCGTGTGTGGCTAAGTATAGCAGGCGCTTCCTTCCTGGGACAAGAGAGGGTGAATTGCCGATGGCCTTTTCAGCTTTTCCACCCCACTCGCCCGCGCTTTGACTCCTGTGTAGAATAGGGAGGAGCGCGTAATGCAATCGCCAACCTACGGCTGCCCTGCCGGCAGCCGGTCGACCAGAGAGGAGCTAGCATGACGACAGACACCGCAATGCTACAGGCCGAGCCGCGCACCGTGCTGGGAAAGGCGGTCAAGGGCTTGCGGCGACAGGGGATCACGCCCCTCCACCTCTACGGCGCGGGCCAGCCCTCCGACTCCCTCCAGGCCAGCACCGCCGACCTGCGCCGGGTCCTGCTCCGCGTGGGCACCAGCCAGCCCGTCTTCGTCCACGTCGGGTCCGACAGGCAGCTTGCCTTCGTCCAAGACATCCAGTTCCACCCCGTTCGGCGCGAGGTGCTCCACGTGGACCTTCTGCGGGTGAACGTAGCGGAGACCGTGCAGGTGGAAGTCCCCGTCTTCCTCGAGGGGGACGCGCCTGCCGCTCGTATGCTGGGCGGCAACCTTCTGCAGACCCTCTCGACGGTGCTTGTGGAGTGCCTTCCGCTGGAGGTGCCCCAGTCCCTCAGCGCCGACGTCTCCGGCATCGACGACTTCGAGAAGGCCGTTCGCGTGGCCGACCTGACCATCCCCGACGGGGTCACGGTCATCACCCCGCCCGAGCAGGTCGTGGTGCACGCACAGGCGCCCGTCGCCGCTGCCGAGGACGAAGAAGGCGCGGCGGCGCCCGCCGAGGCGGGCGAGGCGGCTGCCGAGGGCGAGCAGGACACCCCGTAGATTTCGGAGGAGGGCGCGACGTGCCCTGTCGTGTGTACGCGGGGTCTCACTGTCCCGCGGGCGTGAAGCGTTGACCCGGCGAAGGCTTCTGCTTGTCGTCGCCGTGCTCGTCGGCCTCCTGATGGCCTCCTGCGGCCTCTTCGATGCCGTCGAAGCACCGCCTTCCAACGTCACGGCGGCTGACGCTGCCGTGAACGGCAGGGCGGCGCCGCTGCTCACCCCCAGCCTGGTGTCGACGAGCCTGGCCCCGGCCCTCCCCTCCGTGGCGGATGTCGTCGCGCTGGTCCGGCCCGCCGTGGTCAGCATCGCCACCGTCGGAACGCGGTCCGACTTCTTCGGCGTCCGGCCCCGGGTGGGAGGCGGCACCGGCTTCATCGTCACCCAGGAAGGCCACGTCGTCACCAACTACCACGTCATTGAGGGCAGCGAGCGGATCCAGGTCGCGACCGACGACGGGCGTACCCTGGAAGCGGAGCTGGTGGGCCACGACCCCCGCACCGATCTCGCAGTGCTGAAGATCAAGGAGGACGGCCCCTTCCCCACCGTCACCTTCGCCGACCCGGACGCCGTCGCCGTCGGCGACTGGGTCATTGCCATAGGCAACGCGCTGGGCCTGCCGGGCGGGCCCACTGTCACCGTTGGAGTCGTCGGAGCGTTGGAGCGCACCCTACGCGTGGGCCACAGCTACTTCGGCGACCTCATCCAGACCGACGCGGCCATCAACGACGGCAACAGCGGCGGCCCGCTGGTGAGCATGCGAGGAGAGGTCGTCGGCGTGAACACCATCGTCGTGAGCTCGGCCCAGGGCATCGGCTTCTCCGTCGGCAGCTTCACCGCGGTGCCGGTGGTGCGGTCCATCATCAACTCCGGGCGCGTCGTCTGGCCCTGGCTTGGGGTGAGCGTCGAGGACGTCTCCGCCACCCTCGCCCTGGAGATGGACCTGCCCAGCAGGGGCGGCGTCGTCCTGGCCTACATCTGGCCCGACGGCCCCGCGGACGAAGCCAACCTCCGGCAAGGAGACGTTGTCATCGCGATGAATGGCAATCCCGTGGGTGAGGTGCGAGACCTGCAACGCCATCTCCGGGAGCAGTTCCACGTGGACCAGCAGATCCTGGTCGAGCTGATCCGCGACGGCAAGCGTCTGGAGGCCCCGGTGACCCTGGGGGAGATGCCCCGCTAGGGCCCATGGAGAGCCATACGCGACCAGAGCGCCATATCCCCTTTCCTCCGCTCCAACCCTACATCCCTGCGGACGTGGCCGCCCGTATCCCCTGGGCCGGGGGCGCCCGTGTTTGACCTGCTGATTCGCGGCGGCCGCGTCCTGGACGGCACGGGAAACCTCTGGTTTCGTGCGGACGTTGGCGTCCGCGGAGGCCGCCTCGCGGTGCTGCGCGGCGACACCTCCCGCCTCACCGCCTCCCGCACCATCGACGCTACCGGGGCCGTTGTCTGTCCCGGCTTCGTCGACCTGCACGCCCACGCAGGACTGCTGGCCCTCCGGGAGCCTCCGAGGGGCCCGGCCGTGCTCCAGGGCGTCACCACGGAGCTCACGGGTCTGGACGGCATCTCCTACGCGCCCCTGCCGTTCACGGAAACCGTGGCGCTCCTGGCGGAATACAGTGCGGGTTTGGACGGCCCTGCTCCCTCCGGCCTCGGATGGACCTCCGTTGTGGAGTACCTTGAGCGTCTCGGGCGGGGCGTCGGATGCAACCAGGCCATGCTGGTGGGGAACGCCCCCCTACGGCTCTCCGCCCTTGGGTGGGATGACCGCGCGCCGTCCCCGCAGGAGCTGGGCCGGATGGCCGACCTTCTCCGCCAGGCGATGCACGAGGGCGCACAGGGCCTCTCCTCCGGCCTCACGTATCCACCGAGCAGCTACGCCTCTTGGGGCGAGCTACTGGAGCTCTGCCGAGTGGTGCGTGAGCAGGGGGGCCTCTACGTCACGCACCTCCGCGCTGCGCCCGGCGGCGGAATCGAAGACTCCGTCCGGGAGGCCATCGCCGTCGGCGGGGCCAGCGGCGTCGCTGTTCACGTCTCGAACCTGCACGTCCCACGGGCCGCAGAGGCCCGCCGCGTCCTGGCCTTGGTCGACGGCGCCCGCGCGCGGGGAGTGGACCTCACCTTCGACGTCTCTCCCTACCCCTACACCAACGGCCCGCTGGCCGCGTTCCTTCCCTCGTGGGTCTTCCGCGGCGGCCCGCGGGAGGCCATGAAGCGCCTGCATCGACAGGAGGACCGGCGGAACATCGCTGCGGACCCGCATCTGGAGCGCCAGGACTTCTCCCGGGTGCTCGTCACGCGGTTCACCCGGTCTCGCAATCGAGGTCTGGAAGGCGCCTCCCTCGCAGCCATCGCGCAGGCCATGGGGCGGCCCGTCGTGGAGACCCTGTGCCAGCTTCTGGCCGCCGAGCACCTGGGCCTGTCCTACGTCGGCGTCGGAAGCGATGCAACGGCTCTCCGTGAGCTACTCCGACATCCCGCCGCGATGGTTGCGAGCGGCGGACTCGTGGCGGGGGAGCGGCCGGGCCCGCGGGCGTACGGGACCTTTCCCATGGTCCTGGGCGAGCTGTGCCGGGAGGAGCGGCTGCTGGCCCTGCCGGAGGCCGTGCGAAAGATGACCTCCCAGCCTGCCCAGAGACTGGGGCTCACGGACCGAGGCGTGGTGAAGGACGGCTACGTTGCGGACCTCGTCGTCTTCAACCCCGCACACGTTCGCTCGAAGGCCTCTCTGGCCGCGCCCCACGCGTCCCCGGAGGGCATCGACTACGTTCTGGTCAACGGAGCGCTTGTGGTCGATGGAGGAAGGCACACCGGCGCGCTGCCCGGGCGCGTGCTCCGCAGGGCAGGCGCCGAGGGCGCGGCGGGTCCGCTCTCCACGCCTCTGCTATAGCCTCACCACCGCGACGCGATACGGTTGACAACCCCACGGTAGATAGCTACCGTACCCATGCCCGTGAACGAGAGACCCAAACGTAGCGAGTGGCGCCCCAAGCCTGGGGACTGGGTAGCGCGTCGCCCCCGGCAGGCTGAAGTCCGGCCCGCCGTGGTGCGGATGCCGACGGCCCGGCTCTCCCCCCCGAACCTGGCATCGCCCAAGATGGTGCTCTACGGCTTCGCGCTGCTTATTTGCATTGGAACGCTCCTCCTGGTCCTTCCCTACTCCAGTGCGGATGGCTCCTACACCGATTTTGTCGACGCGCTGTTCACGGCGACGTCCGCCGTCACGGTGACCGGCCTCATCGTCACCGACACGCCGGTCTACTGGAGCACCACGGGACACGCGATCATCCTGGCCCTGATTCTGATCGGTGGGACGGGGTGGCTGACGCTGGCGGGCTTCTTGCTGATCCTGCTGGGCCAGCGCCTCACCCTTCAGCAGCGCCTGGCGCTCCGGAATTCGCTGGGGACGCCCCACCTCGGAGGGGTTGTCCGGCTACTGCAACGCATCATGCTGACCTTCCTCGGCCTGCAGTTCCTGGGAGGCATCGCCCTGTCCCTGCGCTTTCGAGACACTTTCGATTGGGAGTGGTCGCAGGCCCTCTGGCAGGGGTTCTTCCACGCGATATCCGGCTTCAACAACGCGGGGTTCACCATCCTGGATGGGTCACAGAGCCTCAGCTACTTCGCCAGCGACATCGTCGTCATGGGCGTCATGGGGCTCCTCATCGTCCTGGGTGGCCTCAGCTTCCCGGTAATGGCCGAGGTGGTCCGCAGACGGCGCTTCGCGCGCCTCAACCTGGATGCCAAGCTCGTCATGACGTTGAGCCTGCTGCTCTGGGTCCTGGGCGCGATCGTCATCTTTGCCATGGAGTACAATGACCCCGGCACGTTGGGCCCGCTCAGCGTGGGCGACAAGGTGCTCAACGCGGTCTTCCAGTCCATCACCGCCCGGGCTGCCGGGTTCAGCAGCGTGGACATCGGCCTTCTGGCGCCCTCCACGGCCTTCTTCATCATCGGCCTGATGTTCATCGGGACCGCCTCAGCGTCGGTTGGCGGCGGCATCCGGCTCAACACGCTGGGCGTACTTCTGGCCGCCATCTGGAGCTCGTTCCATGGGCGAGAGCAGGTCACCTGCTTCGGCAGGGAGCTCTCGGCGGAGCAGGTCCACAGGGCCATTGCCGTAACCGCCTTCGCCTTCTTCTTCGTGTTCTTCGTCGCCTTCGTCCTCATCTTCACCGAGGAGAGCCGCGGACAGTTCATCGACTTCCTCTTCGAGGTCGTCTCCGCCATCGGGACCGTGGGACTAAGCCGGGGAGTCACGTCAACGCTGAGCATTCCCGGCGAGCTCCTCATCATCCTGTCCATGCTCATCGGGCGTCTTGGCCCTCTGATGCTGGCCCTCATGGTTTCCCAGCAGGAATTGCATCCTCCCCTCTACCGTTATGCACGTGAGCGCGTTACTATAGGTTGAGGACGTAGAGTATGGCGAAGAAGCAGGTTATCGTCATTGGGCTGGGGCGCTTTGGCTCCAACCTTGCCCGCACCCTGTACCGGATGGGGCACGACGTGCTGGCCGTTGACCTGGACGAGCGACTGGTCCAGGAGGTCATGGCTGACGTCACCTACGCGGTCAAGGCAGACGCCACCAACGAATCGGTGCTCCGGGAGTTGGGCGTCCTCAACTTCGACTCGGCAGTGGTGGCCGTCGGCTCCGACATCGAAGCCAACGTCATGTGCACCGTGCTCCTCAAGGGCCTTGGCGTGCCGTACATCGCCGCTCGTGCCCGCACGATGCTCCACGGCCAGGCCCTCGAGCGCCTGGGGGCGAACCGCGTTATCTACCCCGAGCGAGAGATGGGCTCCCGCGTCGCTCGCACCCTCTTCAATCCGGACGTCCTGGAGTACATGGAGCTGGCAGCAGGCTTTGGCATCAGCAAGATGAAGGCGCCGCCGGCTCTGGAAGGCCTCACCCTCAAGGAGGCAGGACTGTCCGGCACGAGAGACAAGTACAGCCTCTCCATTCTTGCCATCCGGCGGGGCAAGAACCTGATCCTCCTTCCATCGGAGGAGGAGCGCCTGCGATCGGAGGACCTGCTGATCCTGGCGAACAAGGACGATATGCTGGACCGGCTCTACCAGGCCCGCAACTCTACGCCCGCCCGGGCCTAGCATTCTTGCCTTTTCCCAGGCTGCGGGACATAATAGCCCCGGTTTGTCCCCTGTCTCCCAAGCCGGACTTGGATGGTCTGCGCGATGCAGGTGAGCCGTCTGCTTCTTCCTCTCAAGGGTGAGGAGGTGGACCAGGACGTTATGCAGCTGGCAGCCGACCTGGTGCGTCCAAGCCAGGGCCACATCTATGCCCTCTACGTCATTCAGGCCCCGCGCTCCCAGCCGGTGGACGCGGACTTGCCCGTCGCGGTCGCCCGCGGGGAGGCCGTCCTCGAAAGCGTTGAGAAGCGGCTTAGAGAGCTCAAGTGCACGGTGACGGCGGAGTTTCTCCAAGCCCGCGAGGTGGGCCCTGCAATCATCCAGGAGGCCCAGGAGCGTGACGTCGACCTGGTCCTGTTCGGCATGCCCTACCGCCGCCGCCACGGCCTCTTCTCGCTGCGTCGCACCGTCCCCTACGTCCTGGAGCACGCTCCCTGTCCCGTGCTCATCCTGCGCGAACCCATGACCGTCCCGCGCACCCTCTGGCCCGTGGTGGCACAGGCCGCCCGGAGCGCGGAAGCATGAAGGTTGTCGTGATGGGGTGCGGGCGAATCGGCGCCGAGGTGGCCACGCGCCTCTGGCGGGATGGAAACCAGGTGGCCGTGCTTGACCTGGAGCCGGAGAGCTTCTACCGGCTGCCTCAGGGCCTTCGGGAGACGGAAGGGGCCACCCTGGTGGGCAATGGCATGCTGGAGGAAGACCTGACGACCGTGGGTACCCGGGGCGCGGACGTCTTCGTGGCCGTCACCGCTTCGGACAGTCGCAACGCGTTGGCTGCGCAGAAAGCCAGGCATATCTTCCGGGTGCCCCGAGTCGTCTGTCGCGTTGGCGACTTGGGCCGCAAGGAGATGTACCAGCAGCTCGGGTTGACCGCGGTCAGCCCCACGGACCTGACTCGGGACCTTATCGTCGACGCAGTGGGAGCGTAGGCGCGCCGTGTACATCGTCTTGGTAGGTTCTGGGACTGTCGGCTACCACCTGGCTCGGGGGTTGTTGAACGCCGGCCATGAGGTCGCCATCGTGGAGCAGGACGCGAAGAAGGCTGCGGATGCGGCGGAAGACTTCGGCAACGTCGTGCTTCGGGGGAACGGCTCCGACCCCAGCCTCCTCGAGGCGGCAGGCGCAGCTCGGGCGGACGTTGTCATCGCCACCACCGGGAAGGACGAGGACAACTTGGCTGCCTCCCAGCTGGCCCGCCACCGCTTCAACGTGGACCGGATCGTGGCTCTCATCAACAACCCGGAGAATGAGGTCCTCTTCCGTCTTCTGGGAATCGACATCACCGTGAGCAGCACGCAAATCATCATGGACCAGATCGAGGAAGAGCTGCCCACCCGCGTCCAGTTCAATCTGCTGCCGGTGCGGGGCAATCGAGAGATGGTGCGCGTCGAGGTCCCACCGGGGGCGGACGTCGTTGACAAGCCTCTGCACGGCGTTGCCCTGCCCGCCGGCACGAGCGTGGCTGCCCTCATCCGCCGGGACGGGTACCTCAAGACGCTCAACGGAGAGACAACTATCGAAGCTCACGACGAGGTGATTGCCCTCACCTCCTCCGACAACGCGGGGGCACTTCTGGAGACCATGACGGGAGAGGCGTAGCGTGCCGCATCGCCTCGCATACCTGGGCCCCCCCGGCACGTTCTCCGAAGAGGCGGCCCTCCACTACGCCCCCCAGGCCCAGCGCATCCCCTTCCTCTCGATCCCCGCAGTCGCCGAGGCCGTCCGCTCCGACATGACCGAGGAGGGCGTGGTCCCCATCGAGAACAGCCTTGCGGGCTCGGTGACGGACACCCTGGACGTGCTCATCGAGGAGTCGGGCCTGCAGATCCGACGCGAGGTGACCGTCCCCATCCAGCATTGCCTTCTTGCCTCGCCGGGGGTCCAGGCGGACGCGATCCAGGCTATCTACTCGCATCCCCAGGCTCTGGGGCAGTGCCGGCGGTTCCTGGAGCGCTGCTTCCCCAAGGTGCAGGTGGCAGCGACCCTTTCCACCGTGGCGGCCGTGGAGGAGATGAAGGCCAGCGCCATTCCTGCTGCGGCCATTGCCCCCCACCGCAATGCGGCAATGTACGGGGTGGACGTGCTCGCCCAGGGGATCCAGGATAGCCCCAATAACCTCACGCGATTCGTAGTGCTCGCCTCGGCGGACCATCCGCCGACAGGCGACGACCGCACGTCCCTCTGCTTCTCCTTCCAGGACGACCGGCCGGGCCTCCTCTACGAAGTCATGGGCGAGTTCGCCCGTCGCGGCATCAACCTGGCGAAGATCGAGTCCCGGCCGACCAAAGAGAGCCTGGGACGCTACATCTTCCTCGTCGACCTCGTAGGTCACAGGGAGGACGCCCCCGTGCGAGAGGCCATTGACGCCGTGGCCAAGCACGCTTCTCTGCTGAAAGTCTTCGGCTCGTACCCGCGGGACGCCACAGCGTAGACGCCGAGAGACCCCACCGACGTCCTCACTCGCCGACCCGGTAGATCGTCACCCCTTCGGCCTCGTAGGCTGTCGTCAGCGCTCCCTGCTGCTCCATCGCAACAAGGGTCGCCAGCCCCTCGGCCGGGTAGTAGAGGCGCTCCAGCTCCCCCACGTAGACGTATGAGACGTCGTACTTGCGGAGCACCGCCAGCGCCTCCCGCGGGTCGCTCGTGGAGTAGCCCCGCTCCACGTCCCGCAGCCGCTCGTGGACGGCGGGACACGGCGCCAGCCCGCACTTGCGGACGATCTCGTGCCAGTCCCAACCGACTACGGTCGGGAGGCCCGTGTACGCGGAGACGCGGGCGCCCCAGCGGTACGGCGGAGTGACCGCTTCCATGATGACGGGAGACCCGTCCACGTTCGCTTGCAGCCACTCGATGGCTCGCAGGTCACCCCGCAGAGGCAGGCGTCCGTTCTCGTCGGGGTACACCGCCTCCACCATGTAGGCCGTGCCGTCCAGCGTCCACGGCGTCGTGTGAGTGCGCTCCCCGACTCGGTCCTTGACAGCCTGGGCGGGATAGGCCAGCGCGCCGACGACCAGGGCCGCCGCCGCTACCCCCCAGAGCACGTGCGGCCATGCGGCCCTCCGAAGCAGCCCCTGCACGAACAGGAGACGCCAGAGGCCGTAGGCCCCTGCCAGTGCGAACAGCACCCAGGCCTGGAGATAGAGCTTGAACACCGTGTTCAGCCGCTCCAGGCCGTCCTCCACGATCACCAGGTCCACGCCGATGCCGATGGCGAAGGCAAGCCCCAGCATCAGCAGTGTGACGACGACGTAGGGCGCCTCGGGCCGGGAGTGCGCCTCGGCGTTATGGAGCCAGCACCAGGCCAGCACGCCGGTGGGCAGTGCCAGGAGCAGCAAGAACGCGACCGTGGCGAACCCGGCCCAGCCCAGCGCGATGAACAGCGTGCCGAGGAGAAAGACGCCGGCGACAGCGGCGTAGCGCCCCGGCGTCGACCGCAGGACCCGCCGCCCCAGGCTCGACAGGAAAGCTCGCTCCCGCCACAGCGCGGCGGCCAGGAAGCTCCCGGCCAGGAAGATAAACAGCCCGTGGATGGCCAGGTATTGCCAGAGGGTGGTCTGGACCGGCGCGGGGATGATGCCGTCCAGCGTGTTCGTCAGGCGCAGGTGGTACGGTAGCCAGAGCACCGCGGCGGCGCCCACCACCAGCAAGGATGCGCCCAGAGCGTTCGCCATCCAGCCCAGCCCGGCCCGGCGACGCCGCACCCACTCCGCCGCTCCCAGCAGCACCAGGCTGAGCCCCAGGTACGTGGGGCCGTCCCACGCGTTGGTGGCCCACAGTGCGCCCAGCGCCAGCCCCAAGGCTACCAGCCCCGAGAGCCGCGCGCTGAGGCTCGCGCCGCCGTACGCCCCCAGGAGGTTGCTCGTACCCAACCCCAGGACCAACAGCGTCAGCGGCAGCGCCATCAGGTGGGCGTGCAGGTCGGCGAAGAGGAAGGTGAAGAAGGGGAACTCCGTGATCTCGTAGCCCGGCGGGTCCGGTGGCATCATGCGTGACGAGCGCCAGTAGTCGAAGTCTCCCCACGCTCCCTGCGCGAGCTGCATCGCGCCGTCCAGGTTCCCCAGGACGACGACGAACAGCACCGCCGCCAGGCCTGCGCACACCGCGCTCCACGCCGGCGCAACGACGCCGCCGCGTTGACGGAGCGCGAGCCGCGCTCCCTCGGCCAGGTTGTAGCCCAGCGAGAACGCCCCGCCCGCCGTCAGCGCGAAGAAGAGCGGCACCGCCAGGTTGAAGGCCGTCGTGGCGGGGATGCCGGTGGCCTTGATCATGGCCGCCACGGTGAAGTGGCCGAAGTAGTAGTAGTTGATCGCTCCGCCCGAGAACCACGGGTCCAGCGGTGGCATGACGGTGGAGCGCACCGTCGCGCTCAGGTACGCTAGGTCCATGGGCTTCTCGCCGCCGAACCATGGGTTCCACAGGTCCGGGTTGGCCATGCGTACGAGCACGAACACCACGAACGCGCCGAAGAACAACGCCTCGCTGCCCAGCAGCAGCCGCCACCGCTGCCGGACGAAGTTCGACAGCTCCTCTCTGTGCCGGTGCGCCAGCCACAGCGACACCGCCGCGAGCGCGCCAAGCGCCAGCAGCACCGACGCTTGGCTGAACGCCACCCACTTCAAACTTGCCAGCAGCCAGGCGATGTAGGCCGTCAGAAGAAGACCCAGCACCCGCGCGAGCAGGTACCCCCGGTCCGGCAGGAAGCGGAACACCATCAGCCCCAGGGGCAGCGTCGCCAGGGCCACGCCGTACACCAGCGCGGTCCACAGCAGGAAGGGGTAGCGAGCGCCGACGCCGTCGAGCGGCGCGATCTCCCGCCACGTGCCCCCTGCGCGCTGCAGCGCCCACTCGTCCGCGGGCGCCACCAGCGGGTCGAACGTGGACCCTGCATCGGCCGGGGTGTGCAGCAGCGCCTGAATCGCCCCCGCGGGAAGTCCGCCCGTGTTCCGGAAGACCAGCACCAGCGGGTGGTCGAAGACGACGAAGCTGTCGTCGGCGTGGCCCAGGTTGAACGTGGCGAATGCGGGGCGGTGCGCCGCCAACGGCGCCGGCGTCGGCAGGTCGGGCCGGGAGAAGGTGTTGTTCACCAGCGCCAGCCCCGGCAGCGACGGGTGGTTGGCCTCGAAGTGGACGAGCTCGTACCCCAGGGCGCCTCCGAAGAGCAGTGAGTAGTAGCGGCTGCTCACCGGGTAGCGGTCCGGCAGCCGGGCGATGCTGCCGTACAGGCGGCTGCTGTACAGCACCATGTAGTCGGCCTCCGCAAGCTCTCGGGACAGCTGCTCCGTCTTCTCCGGGCCGTCCGGGTTGTACAGTTGCAGCTCGCGGACGTCGTACCCCCCCAGGTAGGGAATGCTGTCGTCCCAGTGCTCACGAAGCACCACCGTGTCCGACGGTAGCTCTTGCGCCTCCACCCACGCCGCCGCCTCGACCGCCGGGTGCGGCCGGCTGTAGATCCCGACGTACGCGAGCGCGTACAGCGCCGTCGCGCCCACAATGCCCGCGACCGCCACGCGGGCCCACGGCGTCAGCGAGCTCCTGTGCGCACGGGTCCAGTCGACTGCCGCCACCAGCATCTGCGAGCCGCACAAGAGCATGAAGGGTGTTGCGGGCAGCATGTACCGGAGGAACTTCGTCTCGAAGGAGCCGACGATGAGGAGGTAGGGCGCCACCCACGCCAGCGCCAGCAGGTGCGCCCTGCTGCGATGCCGCACGCACCACCACCCCGCGAAGACCAGCCCCGCCCACGCGGCCAACCCCAGCGGCAGCCCCAGCCCGAAGACCGCCAGCTGGCGAACGTGGTACAGGTAGGGCGTCGTGTCCGCGTACTGTCGCGTGAACGGGTAGTCGCGGATTCGCCGCACCATCTCGCTCTGCTCGGCGACGTCTGCGCGGAACACTTCCCAGTCCAGGAGCATGTACGGCTGGCCCACCACCAGCACCGACGCCGCAGCCCCCAGCGCCACCCCCAACCTCGCCGCGCTGCCCGTCCACTCCCGCCGCCATCCCACGCCCAGGGACGGCAGGTGTGCCAGGAACAGCGGCAGTATCAACGGCGCAGCGCTGGCCTTGGTCGCCAGGGCCAGCCCGACCGCGGCCCCCGCCATCGCCGAGGCGGCCCACGTCCGATGCTCCGACGCGCGCACCGCGGCGAGTATCGACAGCACGACGAAGAGCGTGAGCAGCGTGTCGACGCCGGCGAAGTGGCTGAGTTGGATGTGCAGCACCGCGGTCGCCGCGAGCAGCGACGCGAGCAGGGCAACCCGACGGTCGGCCAGGCGCAGCCCCAGCAGGTACACCGCGAGCACCGTCAGTGAGTCCGCCAGCGCGGAGACCGCCCGCCCTGCAAGGCGCATCTCGACCAGGTCCAGCCCCCCGAACGGCGCCGCGCCGAGCTGAACGCCCTTCAGCAGGTAGAGGGGAAGGCTGCCGTAGGGGAACCAGCCGGGGTTCCACGGGCTTTCGTCCGCATCCAGAAGAACGCCCAGGTCGGAGGCCGGGGGCAGTGCCAGTTGGTCGACTGCGGTGAGGACTGCGCGCTCGTCGGCGTGGAACAGGTAGCCGTCGTCCCAGTTGATGCCGAAGAGCCTCAGCGCGACGGCCAGCGCGAGGACCGCCGGGAGCGCCGCCGCTCCGGCCCGAGTGCGAAGTCGAGGCCACGCGTGGGACAGGGCGGCGAGGCGGTCCAGCGCCGGAGATCGGGCCATAGTAGCCCTATTGTAGCCGAGACCCCCGCCCGGGGGTTGAGAGCTACAGCCCCTTGTCAGCCAGGAAGGCGCAGAGGTCCGCCGTGCGGCAGGAGTAGCCCCACTCGTTGTCGTACCAGCCCACGATCTTGGCCAGGGTGCCGCCCATGACCAGGGTCAGCGGCGAGTCGAAGATGCACGAGTGCGGGTTCTCCTTGAAGTCGCTGCTTACCAGCGGCTCGTCGCTGTAGGCCATGATCCCCTTCAGCGGCCCCTCCGCGGCCTCGCGGAAGGCTGCGTTGACCTCCTCCGCCGTCGCCTCACGCTCCAGCACCGCCACCAGGTCGATGACCGACACGGTGGACGTGGGCACACGGAAGGCCATGCCGTGCACGATGCCCTGCATCTCCGGGATGACCGCGCCCACGGCCTTGGCCGCGCCCGTCGTCGTCGGCACGATGTTCATCGCCGCAGCGCGGGCGCGTCGCAGGTCTTCGTGGAACACGTCCAGGATGCGCTGGTCGTTGGTGTAGGCGTGGATGGTTGACATAAGGGCAGTTTGGATGCCAAACGACTCGCTGAGCACCTTGGCCATCGGCGCGACACAGTTGGTCGTGCATGACGCGTTCGAGAGCACGGCGTGGTTTGCGGCGTCGTACTTGTCGTCGTTCACGCCCATCACCAGCGTCAGGTCTTCGCCCTTGGCCGGCGCCGAGATGATGACCTTCTTCACCGTGTCCCGCAGGTGCTGCCGCGCCTGGTCGCCGTCCGTGAACCGCCCTGTCGACTCCACGACGATCTGCGCGCCCACCTCGCCCCAGGGAATCTTCGCGGGCTCGCGCTCGGCGAAGACTCGGATTGCGCGGCCGTCGACCAGCAGGCTGTCCTCGGCCACCTCAACCGTGCCAGGGAACCGGCCGTAGTTGGTGTCGTACTTGAGCAGGTGGGCGTTTGTCGCGGCGTCGGTCAGGTCGTTGACCGCGACCACCTCCAGGTCGTTGGGGTGACGCTCCAGCGTCGCCTTCAGGACCTGCCGTCCGATGCGTCCGAAGCCGTTGATGCCGATCCGAGTAGCCATGTGTGCCTCCTCCGGCTGTTCTTTCCCCGTCGCCCTCCGATGCTCAGGCGGCCTTGCCGCGGTACACGCTCATCCCTGCGAACCGGGCCTGCGGCCCCAGCTCCTCTGCGATGCGCAGTAGTCGATTGTACTTGGCCACGCGCTCGGAGCGGGCGGGCGCGCCCGCCTTGATCTGCCCCGCGCTCGTCGCCACGGCCAGGTCGGCGATGGTCGTGTCCTCCGTCTCCCCCGAGCGATGGCTCATCACGGTACCCCAGCCGGCGCCTCGGGCCAGCGCCATAGCCTCCAACGTCTCAGTCAGCGTCCCGACCTGGTTGGGCTTCACCAGCAGCGCATTGGCCGCGCCCATGTCGATGGCCCGCTGGATGCGCGGCGCGCTGGTCGTGAGCAGGTCGTCCCCGACGAGCTGCACGCGGCCGCCCAGCCGCTCGACGAGGAGCACCCAGCCGTCCCAGTCGTCCTCCGCCAGCCCGTCCTCGATGCTGACGATGGGGAAGTCGTCGACCAGCGAGGCGTAGAACGCGACAAGCTCCGCCGACGTGTAGACCGCCCCCTCCCTGGGGAGCGCGTAGCGGCCGTCCTCAAACAGCTCAGATGCGGCCACGTCCAGGGCCAGGAACACGTCCTTCCCCGGCGCGTACCCGGCGAGCGAGATCGCCTCAACCAGCGCCGACAGCGCGCTCCGGTTCGAGGGCAGCGACGGCGCGTAGCCGCCCTCATCGCCCACGTTGGTGCTGTACCCGCCCGCCTGCAGCACGCGCTTCAGGGCCTGGTACACCTCCGCGCCGGCCCGCAGCGCCTCGCCGTAGGTCGGCGCGCCTGCGGGCGCAAGCATGAACTCCTGGATGTCCGTCGAGTCTGCGGCGTGCTTGCCCCCGTTGAGCACGTTGAAGAGTGGCACCGGCAGCAGGGTCGCATCGCCGTCGGCCAGGTGCCGGTACAGGGGCTGCCCGCGGGAGGCCGCGGCAGCGTGGGCGGCGGCCAGCGACACCCCCAGGATGGCGTTGGCGCCCAGGTTCGACTTGTCGCTGGTGCCGTCCAGCTCCAGCAGGCGGCCGTCCAGGCCTGCCTGGTCGAAGGGTGAGAGGCCCCGCACCGCTGGCCCGATGCGCTCGACGACGTTGGCCACTGCCGTGAGCACGCCAGTGCCGCGGAAGCGAGCCGGGTCGCCGTCGCGAAGCTCCGCCGCCTCGTGCGAGCCGGTGCTCGCCCCCGACGGTACGATCGCGCTCCCCGATGCGCCGTCCGACAGGCGTATTTCCGCCTCCAGCGTGGGGTTGCCGCGCGAGTCGAGGACCTCGCGGGCCCGGACGTCGGCGATGGTGGCGCTCATCCCACGGACCGCGGCGTGCGGGCGGTCCCGAGACGTGCGGCGGCGATGGCCTTCTCGGCCGCGTCCGCCGGGTCGGCGGCGACGACGATGGCGGTGTCCTCGCGGCCGCCGTAGGAGATGACCCATGTGTCCAACCCGACGACGGTGATCCCCTCCGCCAGCGCATGGCCGATCTCCGACAGCGTTCCATACGCGCCGTCGATGGCGATGACCGCGCCGCCGGCCTTGGCCACGATGCTGTTCCGCGCGTAGCCCATGCCCGTGGCGATGGGGATGGTGACGTAGGGGTTGGCCGCGGAGGCGTCGTCGCCGGGGAGGATGCCGATGGTCTGGCCGCCTTCCTCGCGGGCCCCGCGGCACACCTCCTCCATGACGCCGCCCAGCCCGCCGCAGGCCACCATCGCGCCTCGCTGCGCCAGCTCGCGGCCCACCTCGTAGGCCAGCTCTCGGGCCTCCGGGGGCGGGTCTCCTCCGCCGATGACGGAGATAATCAGGGGCGGGTTCTGCTGCGTCATGCAGCTACGATTATAGCATGGCTGCGCCCCCGCTCACCCTGAGCCTGTCGAAGGGTCACCCTGCACTCGTGGTGAGCGTGTCGAACCACGAGCGGACACAGTCCCCTCGCATTGACTGACCGTGCCCGTCGCCATATCCTCGACGGAAGAAGGAGGCGGCATGATTGCGGCGGTCCAGGAGCGCACCGAGGAGCTTGGGCGACTCTGCCTCGCCTATCGCGTCCGGCGGCTCGACCTGTTCGGATCGGCCTCAACGGATCGGTACGTTCCGGATGGGAGCGACCTGGACTTCCTAGTCGAGTTCCAGCCCGCGGCCCTCGACGCCTATGCGGACGCGTACTTCGGGCTGCTGGAGGCCCTCGCGCGCCTCTTCCAGCGACCCGTGGACCTCGTGGTGGCCTCGGCCATCAGGAGTCCCTACTTCCTTCAGTCCGTGGAGCAGACCAGGACGCCCATCTATGAGGCTTGAGACTCGCAAGTACCGCCCCTAACACGCCCCCATTGCCGAACCCCCAGCGCCCCCTCTACAATGCCTCCGCACCCCAAGGACGACGAAAGGAGCCCGCCATGCCCTTCATCGACGCTGACGGCATCCGCACCCGCTACGAGGTCTACGGAAAGGGCCCCGCCCTCCTCATGTTCTCCGCCGGTGGGTTCGACGCAACCGTCGAGAAGTGGTCGACGGCGGGCGTGTGGAAGAACGTCCGCATGCTCGAGACCATGACCGACAGCTTCACCTGCATAGCGCACGACCGGCGGGAGGCGGGCGAGTCCGGCGGCCGCATCGAGCCGCTGCGATGGACCAGCTACGCCGAGCAGGGCCGCGCGATCCTGGACCACCTGGGCATCGACCAGGCCTTCGTCATCGGCGGCTGCATGGGCACGGAGGTGGCCGTCGCCTTTGGCGCCGCTCACCCGGACCGGACGCTGGGCCTCATCCTCCACTGGCCCGTCGGTGGTCTCCGCTACCGCGGCATGGGGCTGGACCGCTTCGCCACTCACTACGCCTTCGTCAAGCAGAACGGCCTCGAGGCCGTCGTTGATCGCGCCAGGCAGGGCGAGAAGAGCCAGCGCTTCTGGCTGGAGCCGGAGGTCGGGCCGTGGGTCAACCTCCTGGCCCGCGACGATGACTTCGCCGAGGCCTACTGCGCCCAGGACGTGGAGCGCTACCTACTGATGGTGTCACGCATGGGGCCGACGTTCTTCGACCGTGACACGTTCCCCGGCACGGACCCGGAGACCATCATGGGGCTCACCATGCCGGCGGCCATCATCCCCGGCCACGACCCCGCCCACGCGACGTCCGCCGCCCGCTACCTGGAGGAGTGCCTGCCCAACGCCCACTACCACGACCTGCCGCTGTCGGAGCAGAACGGCGACAGCGTTCGCAAGATAATCCGGGAATCCCTGGAGGCGTGGAGCAGCTAGCGCCGAGGCTTCGGCTACGCGAACTCGGAGACGGTGCGCTCTTCGGCGGTGATGAACTCCAGGAGCGCGGGCCGGCCCGACTCCATCGCCTTCTGCGCGCGCCGGATGGCGGGCACGATCTCGGCAGGTTGGTCGACCCGCTCGCTGTAGGCGCCAAGCCCCTCGGCCACCGCGGCGTAGTCGCCGGAGAGGTGCGCGGCCCCGTAGCGCTCCGTCGCGAGCGGCATCCTCGCCCCGTAGCCCCCCATGATCGAGTTGTTCAGCAATATCGTGAGGATGGGGAGCCTGCAGCGGGCTGCGGTCTCCACGTCCAGCCCTGCCATGCCGAAGGCGGCGTCCCCCATGATGTTCACCACCAGCTTCTCCGGCGCCGCCAGCTTCGCACCGATGGACAGCCCCAGCCCGTACCCCAGCTGCGTCGACTTCCCCCAGCCCAGGTAGCTCCGCGGCGTCGGGGCCTCGTAGAACGGTATGGTCTGGTCGCGGGGGCTCCCCGAGTCGTGCGTGACGATGCTGTTCCGCCGGTCGATCGTGTGCATGAGGTCCCAGACCACGCGGTACGGGTTGATGGGCGTGTCGTCACAGGTGAGCCGCGGCATCCAGCCCTGCAGCCACTCGGCCTTCACCGCCGCGATCTCGCGGGCGGGCGTCGGGTCCTCCCGCGGCACGCCTGCCCCGGCCTGCCGCTTCACCTCGTCGATGACCTGCCGAAGCACCAGCTTGGCGTCGCCCACCACCGCGACGTCGATGCGGTAGTCCTTGTTCACGTCCGCCGGGTCGTTGGTCGAGTGCACCATGACCTTCCCCGGTGGTATGGTGACGCCGAACGTCGTCTGCGTGAAGCTGCAGCCTATGCCGAAGACCATGTCCGCCTTCTGGAGGAAGTGGTGCACCATCCCCGTGGTCGTGTTCGAGCCCGTGCCCAGCGACAGAGGATGGTCCTCGGGGAACGCGCTCTTCCCCGCCAGCGTCGTCATCACCGGCGCCTGCAGGAGCTCCGCCAGCTCGCGCAGGTCGTCCGACGCCTCCGCGTAGAGCACACCCTGGCCGGCGTGGATGACGGGCCGCTTCGCCGCGATCAGTGCCCGCGCCGCCTCCGCAACGTCGTGCGGGTCTCCCGCGCTTCGCACCGGCGCGACTGCGGGGGAGTCCAGCGTGGCCTCGTCCACCTCTTCCGCGGCCACGTCGCCCGGCACTTCCAGCAAGACCGGGCCCGGCCTGCCGGTGCGGAGGTGACTAAATGCCCGGCGCATCATCTCCGGGATGCGCGCCGCGTTGTTGACCTGCCCCGCCCACTTGGTGACGCCGGCGTAGTTCAGCGCCGCGCCGAAGTTCGGCGACGTGTCCGCCCGGTCCCTGGGGTAGCCCGCCGGAAGAAGCAGGATCGGCACCGAGTCAGCGAAGGCCTGGGCGACTCCGCCGTACGCGTTCTCGGCGCCCGGCCCGTACTGCATCGCGAACACTCCGATGCGGCGGCCGTTCGACACCCGGCTGAAGCCGTCGGCGATGTTCACGCCCGCGCGCTCCTGGCGGCAGATGATCGGGCGGATGCCTTCCGCCGCTGCGGCCTCGATGATCGGGTTCGAGGGGAAGCAGCTCAGGTTCTCGATTCCCTCCTGCTTCAGAATGCGGGCGATAGCTTGTGCGCCGTTCATGAGGGGTCTCCACGTTGGGTTGCCGAGAGTATAGCATGAGGGCCTGCACTGGCAGCCGGACCGCGGAGCCCATGGCGGCGGAGGATGAATGACTGACCTGGACGACCTCAACCGGCGCATCGTCGCCTGCACCCGCTGCCCGCGGCTCGTCGAGTACCGTGAGCGGGTGGCGCGGGAGCGGCGGCGCATGTACCGTGACTGGGAGTACTGGGGCCGCCCCGTGCCCGGCTTCGGCGACCCCAACGCCCGAGCGCTGGTCATTGGCCTCGCCCCCGCGGCCCACGGAGGCAACCGCACCGGGCGCGTCTTCACCGGCGACCGCAGCGGCGACATGCTCTACGGCGCCCTGCACCGTGCGGGGTTCGCCAACTCGCCTATCTCGCGACATCTCGACGACGGCCTGCGGCTGCGCGACGTCTACGTCACCGCCGCGGTCCGCTGCGCCCCGCCCGACAACAAGCCCACGCCCGACGAGTTCGTCGCCTGCCGCCCCTACCTGCACGAGGAGCTGGACTGGTTCCGAGACCTCCGGGCTGTCGTGGCCCTGGGCGCCATCGCGTTCGACGCGTACCTGCTGGCGTGTCGCGAGCGGGGTGTGGAGACCCCGCGCCCGCGGCCGCGCTTCTCGCACGCGAGCGCAGTCACGCTTCCTCACGGCGTGACCCTGCTCTCCTCGTACCACCCCAGCCAGCGCAACACCCAGACCGGGCGGCTGACCCATGAGATGTTCGACGGTGTGTTCGCCGCTCTGCGTCAGGTCTTGGAGACGCCCTGAGGGGGCAGATGTGTGAAAAATGTAGCAACCCTTATTGACATGTCCGAGTGGGGAGGTCTACAATCTCGCCCAAGTTGTTGATAGCGGCCCTTGGTGTTGCTATGCGATTTGATGTGGCCCAGCTTCTAAAGGAGTCCATCGGGGCCACCCGACGGTACGACGTCGAGGAAGACTTCCCACCGTTGGAAGACACGGGTATCGCGTCTGCGCACGGGTGGGTGGAGTTCATGCGAACAGACCGAGGCGTCTGGGCCAGAGGCTTCCTGAAGACTACGGCGCCCTTTGTGTGCAGCCGGTGTCTCGGGAGCTTCAGTCAGTCCTTGGGCCTCCCAATCGACGAGCAGTTCTATCCGGTCGTGGACATGGCCACGGGCAAGACCCTGACCTCCCTTGACGTGGAGGAGGGCGCCTTCCGCTTGAGCCCCTCGCACGAGGTGAACCTGTGCGAGGCGGTCCGGCAGACGGCCCTGACCGTTCAGCCCTTGAAGCCCCTGTGCCGGCTCGATTGCCTGGGGCTGTGTTCGCAGTGCGGCGCCAACCGCAACGAGGTCTCCTGCGGCTGTGCAAACGAGGCGACGGACCCTCGCTGGCAGCCTCTGCTGGAGCTTCTCTCTGCCGGTAAGGCCGAGTCCTAGGGGGTTCGACGTGCCACCACTTCCAAAGAAGCAAATGTCCAAGTCCAAGCAGCGCTCCCGCGCTGCACACTTCCGCGGTCGCACGGGAGGGATCTCCCGCTGCCCGCAGTGTCACGGTGCAAAGCCTTCTCATCACGTTTGCCCTCTCTGCGGCCACTACCGCGGACGGGAGATAGTGGCTGTGGGCGGGGACGAAGCGCCGGGCTAGATGACCGGCAACTTTACAACTGAAAGGCCTGCTTATCCGGACCGACTGGTCTCGGATAACCACTCGTAGGAGTAATTTGTATGTCATCTAATGGGGTGCTTCCTAGCCCCGGGAAGACGGCGTTCCTCTTCCCCGGTCAGGGTACCCAGCACGTGGGCATGGGCCGGGAGCTCGCCATGAACTCCCCCGCCGCGCGCTCGGTTTTCGAGGAGGTCGACGAGATCCTCCACACGTCCCTCAGCCGCCTCATGTTCGAGGGGCCGGAGGACGAGCTGACCCGCACCGTCAACGCACAGCCCGCCATCGTCACCGTCAGCCTCGCCTGCATGCGTGCGATGGAAGAGGCGCTGGGCCCGGAGGGCATTCCCTCCCCGTCCTTCGTCGCCGGCCACAGCCTTGGCGAGTACACGGCCCTCGTCCCCGCAGGCGTCCTGGACATGACCGACGCCTTGCGGCTCGTCCGGGAGCGCGGCCGCCTCATGCAGGAGGCTTCGGAGCAGCAGCCCGGCGCTATGGCCGTGGTGCTCGGCCTGGACGAGTTGACGGTGGAGGAGGTCTGCCGAGAGACCGGCGCACAGATCTCCAACGTGAACGCTGAAGACCAGATTGTCATCGCCGGGGAGCGGGTCGCCCTAGCCCGAGCAATGGACCTGGCCGCCATGAGAGGCGCCCGGCGCCTCGTGCGGCTCCAGGTCAGCGGCGCTTTCCACACTCGACTTATGGGACATGCCAGCCAGGGCATCGCCCATGCGCTGGAGGAGGCCGATTTCCACTCGCCTCTGGTGCCCGTGGTGGCCAACTGCACCGGCCTTCCCCTCACCACGGAGACGGAGATCAAGACTGAGTTGAAAGAGCAGCTCTGCGGCTGCGTGCAGTGGAAGCGCTCCCTCGACCACATGGCCGCCGCCGGCGTGACCCAGTTTTACGAGATCGGCCCGGGCAAGGTTCTGTCGAACCTGGTGAAGCGCTCGCACCCTGAAGCTGAGACCACCAGCGTTGGGGACCTGAAGGCCATTGCGGGACTGGCGGCGTAGCTGTGACATCGTATGTGACCTCCAGGCCGGAGGCAGTCCCCATCGAGGCGGACGCCGACGAAAAGGGATGGGCACATCTGCCCCCCCGTCGACGTGCTCGCATGGTTGCCCTCCAGGTGTTGTATGAGGTGGACGTGACCGGGCACTCCCCGGAGGCGTGCGCCGCCTGGTCGCTCCCGGAGGTCCCCCTGCGCGGGGACGGTCGGAGCTTCGCCCAGGAGTTGGTCGCAGGCGTGCTGGAACACCGTCAGACCTTGGACGAGCGCATTCAGGCCCAGGCCCCGGCGTGGCCCGTCGACCAGCTCGCCGGCGTCGACCGCAACCTCTTGCGACTCGCCATCTATGAGATCATGGTTGACCGTCGTGTCCCGCCCAAAGTCGCCATCAATGAGGGCGTCGAGCTCGCAAAACTGCTCGGAAGTGAGAGCTCGTCCCGCTTTGTCAACGGCGTCTTGGGCGCTATCATGGAGCATGTGCACCCCTAGGTGCACGACGTAGGAGCGGAAAACATGGCGACGATTCAAGAGCGACTCACCCGGGTGGTTGTGGACCGTCTCGGCGTGGACGAAAACCAGGTTGTGCCCGACGCCTCCTTCACCGAGGACCTCAACGCGGACTCCCTGGACCTCGTCGAGCTCATCATGGCCATCGAAGAGGAGTTCGCAACTGAAGGCCAGCCCCTGGAGATCACCGACGAGGATGCGGAGAAGATCCGCACGGTCCAGAACGCCGTGGACTATATCAAGGCGCGGGGCGTCGCCGACTCGTAGTCTCGGCGGGCTCCGGCGCCTCCTCGGACCTCCAGCAGGCCCCCGGCCGTCTTCGTTGTCCTCCCGCGTACGGCCATGGTATCATCCGCAAGCTGCAATTCAGTCGATTTGGACTTGGTATGGACGCGCAGCGCTACCTCGCGGGTTCCCCGGCGCCATGGAGCGGTCGCGATACGCTCTCCGGTATCGGTCTGGCTCTGGCCGGCGCGCTGGTGCTGCTCGGCGTAGGGGCGCTGGCCTCCAGGGCCGGGGTGCTCTCCGGCGTCGCCGGAACCCTCGTCGTCGTGGGCCTTCTGGAGCTGCTCCTCTTGGCCGTCGTGTGGGCCTTCACCGTGAGGCGGCGGCTCTCCTGGCGGGCCCTCGGCTTCCGAGCAGCCGGGGTCGGCGTACACCTTGGCCTGCCCCTGCTCGTCCTCCTGGCCAGCATCTCCCTGACCGGCCTTGTCGTCCTCGCCGCCAGGGCCTCCGGCGTCGACGCCCTCCTTCCCCCGGAGACACCGGCCCTCCTGCGGGGCGCGATGCCCGTGCAGTACGCGGCCGTCATCGGCGTCGTGGTCTTCCTCGCCCCCCTAGCCGAAGAGGTCTTCTTCCGGGGGTTCGTCCTCCAGGGGCTGCTTCCCTCCCTTGGCCCCTGGGGCGCCGTGGTCGCTTCCGCCGCCCTCTTCTCCGTCGCTCACGGGGCCATTGGACTGTTGCTTCCCGCCCTCATCCTGGGCTTGCTGCTGGGCTGGCTCTTCCTCCGCGCCGGCTCCATCTGGGCCTGCGTCACCGCGCACGCGTTCCAGAACGCCCTGGCCTTGAGCCTGGCGCGGTGAGCTGATGGGCGCCCACCACCTGGAGCAGTCCCTGCGAAAGCCCGACGCTTGTGACCAGGTGAGGCTTGTCCCATTCGTAACCGTTGGCTATCCCAGCGTGGAGACCAGCATCGAGATGGCCTTGGCGTTGCAGGACGCGGGCGCAGGCGCCATCGAGTTGGGGGTGCCCTTCAGCGACCCTCTGGCAGACGGGACCACCGTCCAGCGCGCCAGCTTCCACGCCCTGGGCCAGGGGGTGACCCTGATGCAGTGCCTGGAAGCGGCCGCGGAGCTGCGCCGCCGGGGCCTGCGAGTCCCCATTGTGCCCATGGGCTACTACAACCCGCTGCTGGCCGCGGGGCTGGGGCGCGTCGCCGAGACTGCCGCGGCCGCCGGCGTCGACGGCTTCATCGTGCCGGACCTTCCCACGGAAGAGGCGGGCCCTTTGCAAGAGACCTTGGCTCGTCACGAGCTTGCCCTGGTCCCCCTGCTCGCGCCGACCAGCACGGAGGAGCGCGTTCGGCAAGCCTGCGCCACTGCTGGCGGCTTCGTCTACTGCGTCAGCCTCACCGGCGTCACGGGTGCCAGGGCCGCCGTCGGCGAGGAGGCGTCCAGCGTGGTCGAGCGAGTTCGGCGCTGGACCAGCCTGCCCTTGGCCGTCGGCTTTGGCATCTCCCGAAGGGAGCACGTGGCTGCCGTGGGCCGGTACGCTGATGCCGCAGTCGTGGCGAGCGCCCTGCTCGACGCAGTGGCGGCCGCGCCGGCGGGCCGGGAGCCGGAGACCGCTAGCGAGTTCCTCCGCGAGCTGCAGCCCAGCGCTGCTCCACCGGGAGGCGAATCATGACCCTTGTGTGTCGCGGCATCCGGGGCGCTACGACGGCGGAGGAAAACAGCCGCGAGGCGATCCTCGCGGCCACCCGCGAGATGTGCGAGTCCATCGTCGCGGCCAACGCCATCGAGCCCGACGACGTGGCGGCCCTCTTCCTGACCACCACCCCGGACCTCAACGCCGAGTTCCCCGCCGCCGCCGTTCGGCAGATGGGATGGACCCAGGCGCCCATGCTCTGCGGCCACGAGATGGCCGTCCCGGACGGACTGCCCAGGTGTATCCGCGTCCTCGTGATGGTGAACACCACAAAGCGCATGGAGGAGATTGTCCACGTCTATCTCCGGGGCGCAGTCCACCTGCGAGAGCAGAGCTTCTCCGGCCGCGGGAGCGGCTACGGCCCCACTCCACCGGGACCCGGCGCGGTCTAGCGAGCGCGTGTGAAGGCCAGGGAAGAGCTCGCCCGCGTCGCCTCGTCGGGCCCCGTCCTCGCCACCATCGGCGTCTTCGACGGCGTCCACCGCGGTCACCGCCACCTCCTCCGCACCCTGCGAGAGCACGCGGCGTCCCGACGGGCCCGCAGCGCGGCGATCACCTTGCGTCAGCATCCCGTAACCGTGCTGCGTCCCGAAATCTCCGTCCCCTACGTCTGCTCGCTCGAGGACCGCCTGGCCCTCCTCGGCCGCGAGGTGGACATGGTCGTGGCGCTCACCTTCGACCGCGACCTCTCCCTGCTCCGGCCCGGTGAGTTCGTCACGCTGCTGCGCACGGCCCTCGATCTGAGAGGCCTCGTGGTCGGCCCCGACTTCGCCATGGGCCACAACCGTGAGGGTACCGTCCCCGTCCTGCGTGCACTGGGCGAGGAGATGGACTTCTCCCTCCATGCCGTCGATGCCCTGGAACTGGAGGGGCAGGGGAGTATGGTCAGCAGCACCGCCGTCCGCCGCGCCCTCGACGACGGCCGAGTGGAGGATTCCGCTCGCCTGCTCGGTCGACCCTTTGCGCTGTCCGGCGTCGTCGAACGCGGCGAGGGTCGCGGGCGCGGGCTCGGCTTCCCCACCGCCAACCTGTCCGTCGACCCACTCCTCGCCCTACCCGGCGACGGCGTCTACGCCTCCTGGGCCTGGGTCGGGGACGTGCGCCGGCCCGCGGCGGTCAGCATCGGAGTCCGGCCCACCTTTGGGGGCGGGCGGCGCGCCGTGGAGGCCCACGTCCTCGATTTCTCTGAGGAGCTCTACGGCGCGGAGGTCCGACTGGAGTTCGTGGCCCGCCTGCGAGGTCAGCAGACCTTCGACACCGCGGACGCGCTCGTCGCCCGCATGCACCAGGACGTCGACCTCACCCGCCGCATCCTGGCGGGGGCATTCGCGGGAACAGAGGAGAAGAAGGCGAAGTCTCCTGACTGAGCGCCCGACCCAGTAGTCCTGCCCAAGGAGGTAAGGGTCTTGGAAAAGAGCAAGGCAAGAGAAGGAGGAGGCGCGTGCACGGGTGTTTGGGTCTTCTTCTCTTTGATGTACCTGTTCACCAGTGATACCGTTGAACCCGTAGACAAGCTCGAGTTCTTCTGGCGGATTCTCGCCGGGCCGTTCAACTTTCTTCCTGGAGTGTAGGAGCGCACCTAAGCGCTTGCCTGTTACAATGCCCATGCGCCGCTCCCTGTCAGGGGTGTCCGTGCGCTAGAGGAGGCGCCGTGAACCTGCGTGTACCCGGTCCCACTCCGTGCCCGGAAGAGGTGCTCCAGGCGGGGGCCCGCCAGATGATCAACCACCGCGGCCCGGAGTTCGCCGCACTCATCGCCGCCTGCCACGATGGGCTGCAGAAGGTCTTCCGCACGACCAACGACATCGCCATCCTCACCGCATCCGGCACCGGCGGGCTGGAGGCGGCGGTGGTCAACACCCTCTCCCCCGGCGACAAGCTCCTCTGCGTCAGCATCGGCGTCTTCGGCGACCGCTTCTGCCAGGTCGCCGGGGCCTATGGCGCCGACGTCACCAAGCTCTCCTTCCCCCTGGGCGAGGCCGCCGACCCCGACGCGATTCGCGCAGCGCTCCAGGCCGACCCCGCGATCAAGGCCGTCGCGGTCACGCACAACGAGACCTCCACCGGCGTCACCAACGACCTGCAGGCCATCGCCGCGGTCGTTCGTGAGTCCGACGCTCTCCTCCTCGTCGACGCCATCAGCAGCCTGGGCTGCATTCCCCTGGACACTGACGCCTGGGACTGCGACGTCGTCGTCACCGGCTCGCAGAAGGGCTTCATGGTGCCGCCCGGTCTGGCCTTCGTCGGCGTCGGCCCACGGGCGTGGGAGGCGTCGAAGAGCGCCACGACGCCCCGCTTCTACCTCGACCTGGACCGGCACGTCAGCTACTACAAGCGAGGCCAGACTCCCTGGACTCCGGCGGTCTCCGTCATGTTTGCCCTGGAGCGCGCCCTGGACCTGATGCTCGCGGAAGGCATGGACGCCATCCATCGCCGCCACGCTCAGGTCGCGCAGATGACGCGCGAGGGCGTCGTAGCGCTGGGTTTGGAGCTCTTCGCCCGCGACCAGAGCTACGCCTCGAACACCGTCACGGCGGTGAAGGTCCCCGAAGGGGTCGAGGCCGGTAAGCTCCTGGGGACCCTGCGCTCCGACCACGGCGTCGTCGTCGCGGGCGGCCAGGGGCCGGCCATGGAGGGCAAGGTCTTCCGAATCGGCCACCTGGGCTACGTGACGCCCGACGACGTCAACGGCGTGCTGACCGCGCTGGAGAAGACCCTCCCGGTGGTGGGCTTCGCGGCCGGGGCGGGCGTGTAGTCGATGCCGAAGGTCCTGGTCGCCGACTCCATCAACCAGGCGGGGATCGACCTCCTCCGGGCCCAGCCTGACCTGACCGTGGAGGTCGCTCTGCGCCTGCCCCCGGCTGAGCTACTCGACCGCATCGCCGACTGCGAAGCCCTCATCGTCCGCAGCGACACCCAGGTCACCGCTGACGTCCTCGAAGCCGGGGCGCACCTCCAGGTCGTCGGCCGGGCGGGCGTCGGCGTCGACAACATCGACCTCGAAGCCGCCACCCGGCGCGGCGTTGCCGTCGTCAACGCTCCCACGGGCAACACCATGGCCGCCGCCGAGCACACCATCGCGCTCATCCTCGCCCTCGCACGCCACGTCCCCCAGGCCGACGCCTCCCTCAAGCGCGGCGAGTGGCGCCGCAGCGACTTCATGGGCGTCGAGGTGCGGGGCAAGGTCCTGGGCATCATCGGCCTGGGTCGCGTCGGCTCCCAGGTCGCCCGCCGGGCCCTGGGTCTGGACATGCGCGTCCTCGCGTTCGACCCCTTCGTCGCCGCGGAACGCGCCTCGCGCCAGGGCATCGAGCTTGCGACGACCCTGGACGCCCTCCTGGAGCAGAGCGACTTCCTCACCATACATACCCCCCTGATGCAGGGCACCCGCAGCCTTCTGGGCCCCCGGGAGATGGAACGCCTCAAGCCGGGGATCCGGCTCCTGAACGTCGCTCGCGGCGGCCTCATCGACGAGACAGCGTTGCTCAACGCCATCGAGGATGGCCGCGTCGCCGGCGCGGCTCTGGACGTCTTCAGCCAGGAGCCGCCGGAGCAGGACTCGCTCGTCGGCCACCCCAGGATCATCACCACGCCGCACCTTGGCGCCTCCACCACGGAGGCCCAGGCAGAGGTGGCGAAGGAGGTCGCCGAGCAGGTGCTGGCAGTGCTGCGCGGCCACCCCGCCGAGTTCACCGTCAACGCCCCCTTCATCGCGCCGGAGGTCCATTCCCAGGTGGCCCCCTTCCTCAACGTGGCCGCCTACGTGGGCATGATCGCCATCCAGATGGTGGAGGGCCAGCTCTCCCGTATCACGCTGCGTTATCAGGGAGAGCTGGTGAGCCAGCACACCTCCGTCCTGAAGGCCGCGACGCTCGTGGGCCTGCTCCAGCCCGTGACCGATGAGCGGGTGAACCTGGTCAACGCCGAGTTGCTGGCACAGCAGCACGGGATCAGGATCGAGGAAGAGCGGGACCAAGCGGCCCCGGACCCATACATCAACCTCATCACTGTGGAGATCGGCGCGGGGGGTGGCGCGACGCGGATCACCGGTGCCTACATCCGCGGCAAGACCCACATCGTGCGCATTCAGGAATACTGGCTCGACTCCATCGTCGAGACGCCCTACCTCCTCATCGTAGACCACACGGACCAGCCGGGCCTCATCGGCGCGGTCGGCGGCATCACGGGCAGGCACGACATCAACATCGCGTCAATGGCCGTCGGCCGGCGCGAGGTGCGGGGTCACGCCATCATGGCCATCGGCCTGGACGACCCCATGCCGGAGGAGGTCCAGGAGGAAGTGCTGGCGATTCCCCACATCACCAGCTTGCGCGTGGTCCGCCTGACCTGACGCAGACCCGTCGACGACGCGGCTAGAGCGCCCCGTCCAGCAGGTGAAAGACCAGCCCCGACGGCAGTTTGGGCATGAAGAACGTGCTCTTGGGCGGCAGCCGCTCACCCCCGAGCACCACCGCCTCGAACACGTCCATGTCCATCGCCCGCAGCAGGAACGCCAGGCCGCACTCCCCCGTACCCGTCCGGCTGGCGACCTCGCCCAGGTCGTGCGCGTACGAGACCTGCTCCAGGGCGCTCCCCAGCGCCGGCTTCAGCAGCGCCTCGTGCAGTAGCCATGTGTCGCACTGCCGAAGGGCTGGGACCGCGGCCATCGGCAGCATCCCGGCCGCAACGTCCTCCCGCAGGGTGAGTGTGCTCAGGCGGCCCGTAGCCGCGTCGACAAGGCCGTAGCTCGGCCGGGCCTTGTCCTTCGCGTCGAGCGCACGGAGCAACGCCTGCAGTGCGGTGGTGTCGCCGCCCTCCGGCCCAGGCTCTTCGACGAACAGCTCCCGCATCCTCGCCCGCAGCCCAGCCAGCGCCTCCGACGACAGCCCGCACACCAGGCGGTGATAGCCGAGCAGGTCCAGGCCCGGGTCTGAAAGCTCGATGAGGCCCATCAGCACGTAGTCGTAGCCGGGGTCGGCTTGCGTCCCCTCACCCCGGCGCAGGTCCCGGTAGACCAGGGCTGTCTCGTAGCGGTGATGGCCGTCGGCCATGTAGAGCGGCAGCGGGGCCAGGAGCCCCTGCAGTTCCTGCACCGTCGACGGGTCGTCCAGCGCCCAGAGCCGGTACGTGATGCCTTCCGACACGGCGGTGACGTCCGGCGGCCGCGCTCCGGCCTGCGACTCCAGAAGGCCCACGACGCTGCCCGGGTCCCGGTATAGCGCCATGAGCGGGCTGAAATTGGCGGCGCAGGCCTGCATGAGCCGCAGGCGGTCCTCCTTCGGTCCGGGGCGGGTGAACTCGTGGGGCAGCACCGCGCCGTGGTCGAACGCCTCCAACCGCACCGCGGCGAGGAGGCATCGCCTCCGCCGAGACACCCCGCCGTCCTCGTACTCCTCCTCCATCAGGTAGAAGGTGGGCCGCGCCGCGCGCTCCAGTGCGCCGGACCGCTGCCACGTCTGCAGCCTTTCCGCCGCGCGCGTGTACACGTTCGTCGACTCGTCGTCGCCGGGCTCCGCGGCCCCGAACTCCAACCGCACGGCGTTGTACGGGCTGCGATCGTAGAGCGCGGCCTGGTGGGCTGCGTCGATGACGTCGTAGGGCGGGCAGATGACCTGCCCCACGTCACTGACGACGTCGGGGGCGTAGCGTAGACCGCGAAACGGACGCACGTCTGCCATGGCGCCTCCTGGGGGGTACGCAGTTAGTATAGGGAGCGGAGGAAGGCGAAGTCCATTCGCTGCGGCGTAGCTGGTATACTTTTTCGGGCTTGAAGCCCCAGACAGGTGCGGGAGCGTTGCCTTGGCTGTCGACTCGGAAGCGCGCGAGCGCGCAGCGTGGTTGCGGGAGGAGCTCGCTCGCCACAACTATCGCTACTACGTCCTCGACGACCCCACCATCTCCGACGCCGAGTATGACGCCCTCATCCGGGAGCTGCGCGCGCTGGAGGAGCGCTACCCCGAGCTGGTCACCCCCGACTCCCCCACGCAGCGCGTGGGCGCGCCGCCCACGGCGGGCTTCCCCCAGGTCACCCACGGCGCGCCCATGTTCAGCCTTGCCAACGCCTTCGACCAGGCCGAGTTCCAGGCCTGGTACGACCGCGTCGTGCGCCTGCTCGACGGTCAGGACTTCGAGATGACCTGCGAGCTCAAGATCGACGGCCTGGCCGTCTCCCTCACCTACGAGGACGGGGTGCTGGTGCGGGGCGCGACCCGCGGCGACGGCGCCCGCGGCGAGGACGTGACCGGTAACCTGCGAACGGTCCGCAGTATCCCCCTGCGGCTCCTGGAGCGCGCGCCCACCCGGATGGAGGTCCGCGGCGAGGTCTTTCTGGGCAGGACTGCCTTCCAACGACTCAACGCCCAGCGCGAGGCCGAGGGTCTCCCCCTCTACGCCAACCCCCGCAACACCGCTGCCGGTTCCGTGCGCCAGATCGACCCCGCGGCCACGGCCCAGCGCCCCCTCGACATCTTCGTCTACGCCGTCGGCGACGTTGAGGGCGGCGCGTTGCCTCCCACCCAGGGCGAAACCCTGCAGTGGCTGGCGTTGTTGGGCTTCCACACCAACCCCCACACCCGCCACACACCCACTCCCGACGACGTCCTCCGCTACTACGCCGACTGGCTGGAGGGGCGGGAAACGCTCGACTATGAGACCGACGGCGTGGTCGTGAAGGCGGACCGGCGGGTGCTGTGGGAGCCATTGGGCGTCGTGGGCCGGGAGCCTCGATGGGCGATCGCCTACAAGTGGCCCGCACACCAGGTGGTCACCCGCGTGGAGGCCATCGAGGTCAACGTCGGGCGCACCGGCAAGCTCAACCCCTACGCCGTGCTGGAGCCCGTCCAGGTCGGCGGCGCAACGGTGAAGCACGCCACCCTTCACAACGAGGACTACATTCGCACCAAGGACATCCGCGTCGGCGATTCCGTCGTCGTCGAGCGCGCCGGCGAGGTCATACCGCAGGTCGTGCGCGTCGTGACGGACCGGCGCGACGCGGACACGTCCTCCTTCCACATGCCTGCGACCTGTCCCGCGTGCGGCGGCGACGTCGTCCGCGCGCCCGATGAGGCGGCCCACGTCTGCACCAACGTCTCCTGCCCCGCCAAGCTGCTCGAAGGCGTCCAGCACTTCGTCGGCCGCGGCGCTCTCGACATCGAGGGTCTGGGCGAGAAGTGGGTCCGCATCCTCCTGGAGCAGAAGCTCATCGAGGACGTGGCGGGCCTGTACGCTCTCAAGTTGGACGACCTCGTCCAGCTCGATCGCATGGGCGAGGTGCTGGCGGCCAAAATCCTGGCGAACATCCAGGGCAGCAAGGAGCGCCCCTTGGCGCGCCTCGTATTCGGCCTCGGCATTCCCCACGTCGGGTCCGAGGTCGCAGAGCTGCTGGTCGCCCACTTCCCATCAATGCAGCACCTCATGGACGCAACCGAGGAGGAGATCACGGAGGTCCCCGGCGTGGGGCCCGTGATCGCGGCCAGCGTCGTGTCCTTCTTCACCGACCCGGCGAACCGTGAGCTTGTCGGGAGGCTCCGCTCCGCCGGCCTGCGCATGGAGGCGGACGCTCCCGTCGCCCCGCCCGCCGAGGGCCTGCCGCTGTCCGGCCTCACCTTCTGCTTCACCGGCGCCCTGTCTTCCATGCCCCGCTCCCAGGCCGAGGAGCGAGTGAAGGAGCTGGGCGCTACGGCCACGAGCTCCGTCACGCGCAAGACCACCTACCTCGTGACCGGAGCGGAGACCGGGGCCTCCAAGCTCCGGCAGGCGGAGCGCGCAGGGACACAGCTGCTCACCGAGGAGCAGTTCCTGGAGCTCCTGGAAAGCCCCGAAGCCGTCGTGGCCCAGTAGCCGGGCGACGCTGATGGCAGTTGACCTCGTGGTCGTCGGCCTGGGCAACCCTGGGCGAAACTACGCACGCACTCGACACAACGTCGGCGCTCGCGTCCTGGACGAGGTGGCCGCGCGCTGGGGCATCCCCCTCCAGCGCCGCAACCCCCACGCCCTCCTGGGCCTCGGTTCGGTCGAGGGCCGGCAGATCGTCCTCGCCCGCCCCCGCAGCTTCATGAACGAGAGCGGTCCCGCTGTCGCCTACCTCGCCGCTCGCTTCTCCGTACCCCCGCAGCGCCTCCTCATCCTCTACGACGAGATGGACCTGCCACTCGGCGTCATCCGCATCCGAGCGCGCGGCAGCGCCGGGGGTCACCAGGGCATGACGTCGGTCCTGCGGTCGATGGAGACCCAGGAGCTGCCTCGGCTGCGCGTGGGCATCGGCCGCCCGCCGCTCGGCGTACACGAGATACCCTACGTTCTAGGCGCCTTCACCCGACAGGAGGAGCAGGCGCTGCAGCCCGTCCTTGAGCGCGCCGCCGACGCGGTGGCTTGTGTGCTGTCGGAAGGGGTGGAGGCTGCGATGAACCGCTTCAACGCCCAGCCGCCGGAGCCCGAGCCCGGCCCGGAAGCGTGCCCCTCTGCGCCCTAGCGGTGCAGGCCCTAGAGTGGTTCCGTTGCATTTTGCGGGGCGGTTGACAATCTACCTCTTCCGGTATTTGCTGAAAGTGCCAATATCGCGGCGAGGGCGACGGCGAGGCATGTACTGTAGCCGCATCCGCACCTCTACCCACAGCTCTGAAAGATTGTGCTTTAGTTTCCCCGCACCAAAGCAACCCCCATCATACTCACCGCTCATACGGTCAAAGAACACGCCTGTGTCGGAACAGAAGCCTGGTCTTTGCGCTTTTTCCCACTGCCCGAATGCAGCACTCGCCCATTCTCGGCCCAGGGTTATCGATGTGTGGGGTGGGTCCTCGGCGTCCCCTGTGTCCTCTGTGTAGAAGCATGGTACTATGCCTGCGTTTGAGCAGTGTGCGCCTGTGGGGCACTCTAGGCACCCGTAGAGAGCCTGACCCAGCCATCCAATGCACCCGTCCGTTGGTTCATACCCAAGAAGTAGTATTTCATCGGCCGTGTGTTGTGTGGCTACCTCGATTTTATCCATAACCTTTTGGATGTATGGGGGGATAGGGTACAGGTCGGGGGAGAACGGAATAGGCTTCACTTCCACCCACACACGGTCGCCATCATTGCCTATCAGCACGAAGTCCGGCATCCAGCCATCAAACTCCTCTGGCTCATAGACATAGTCCCATCCACACAGATCAAAGAAAACTGCCCATGAAGCCTCTAACTTGCTTCGGAACTCAGTGCCATTGTACTCGACTGGTTTGGGCTTGAACGAATAATCCACAACCTATCTCCAAAGGGAATTACCCCGCGAAATGCGACAGAACCCCTAGATCCGGGCCATGTTCTGGAGCGCCCGGAGCACTCGCTCCTCCGTGGTGAGCGAGCCATCCGCGGGCAGGTTGGCCATGGCGGCACGGGCCTCCGCCCCGGTGTACCCCAACCCCATCAGCGCCGCTAGGACGTCGCCGTCCCCTCCCACAGCCACGGGTGCGGGCGTGGCCCAGCTCTCCTCCAGCTTACCGCGCACCTCCAGGATGATGCGCGCTGCCGTCTTCTTCCCCACCCCCGGCGCCGACGCCAGCGTCCGTATGTCTTCGGTGACGATGGCGTGTCCCAGGGCCTCGGGCGACATCGCCGAGAGCAGGCCCAGCGCGTTCCGGGGCCCGATGCCCGATACGCCCAGGAACAGCTCGAAGAGGCGCAGCGCATCCGTCGTGAGGAAGCCGTAGAGCGTCAGGTCGCCCTCGCGCACGGCCAGGTAGGTGTGCAAGCTCACCTGCGACCCCACCGGCCCCAGCGACGCCAGCGCAGACGCGGGAACGAAGACCTGCAGGCCCACGCCGCCCACGTTCACGATGGCCCAGCCGGGCCCCACCGCCTCCAGCGCGCCGCGGACGCTGCGGATCATCTGCCCGCGCCCACCAGCCGCGCCGCGCGCTGATATTGGAGGTGGCATAGCGCCACGGCCAGCGCGTCGGCCGCGTCCGTGGGCTGCGGCCGCTGCGGCAGCCCCAGGATCAGGCGCACCATCTCCTGCACCTGCTCCTTGGACCCCCGGCCGTCGTTCGTCACGGCGCTCTTGATCTGCGAGGGAGCGTAGCGAGTCACCGGGATGCCTCGAGCCGCGGCCGCAATCAGCACCAGCGCCTCCGCCTGCCCCAGCGCCATCGCCGACCGGACGCTGGAGCCCGACCCGTCCGCCCTCGTGCGTGGGACGTAGGGCTCTTCGACCGCTAGCGTCGTGGGCTTCCAGGTGTCGAGCAGCGTGGTCAGCTCCTGGAATAGCTTCCAGAGGCGGTCGCCCAGCGGTAGCGAGCGTCGAGGGGCAAGGGCGCCCGACGCCAGGTGCCGAGTCTCGTATCCCGACGACTCCACCACCCCGTACCCCATCCGCACAGTGCCGGGGTCGATGCCAAGAACGCGCTCGGCCATCGGGCTAGGCCGCGGCCCGGTAGCGCTCCAGGACCGCCATGGGGAAATCGCCGTTGGTGTAGACCCGCTGCACGTCGTCCAGCTCCTCCAGCTTGTCCAGCAGGCGCAGCGTCTGCTCGGCGGCGCGCTCATCCAGCGGCGCCAGGGTTTTCGGGACCAGCGTCACCTCGGCCTGTGCGGGCGTGTGGCCTCGCTCCTCCAGCCCGCGTCGGAGGGTCTCGAAGGCTTCCGGCGCAACCCGCAGCTCCAGGGACGAGTCGTCCAGCGTGAAGTCCTCCGCCCCCAGGTCGATGGCCTCCAGGGCGATCTCCTCCGCCCGTCCCGCGTCCTCCTCCAGCGTGATGACGCCCTTCTGCTCGAAGATCCACGCGACCGAGCCCACCTCGCCCAGCTTGCTGTTGTGGCTGACAAAGGCCTTGCGCACCTCGGATGCGGCGCGATTGCGGTTGTCGGTCAGCGCCACCACCAGGATGGCTGCCCCGCCGGGGCCGTAGCCCTCGTACCCCACCTCTTCCAGCGACGACCCGCCGTCTGCGGTGTTCCCCACCGCCCGGTCGATGGCTCGCTTGATGTTGTCCATCGGCATGTTGCTCTGGCGGGCGCGTTCCACGGCTATGCGCAGGCTCGGGTTCATGTCCGGGTCGGGGCCGCCCTTGCGCGCCGCCACCGCGATTTCCCTCGCGAGCTTCGTGAACAGCTGCCCGCGACGGGTGTCCGTCTGACCCTTCTGGTGCTTGATCTGCGACCATTTGGAATGGCCGGACATCTCCTCCACCTCCAAGCACTGAGACCAAGCCCATTCTACATGGGGCCGGATGAGGGGTCAAAGTCCGACGACGGTCGATGGGTGGCCGGCGACGAATCGAGTACGATGGAGTGACCCTTGGGAGGTGTGTCGATGCAGCTCGGCCCCCTGGTGGAGGGCGCATTCGAGCAGCGGCTCAACCGCTTCGCCGCGACGGTCGAACTCGACGGGCGGCCTGCGATGGTGCACGTCGCCAACTCCGGCCGCATGCGCGAGCTGCTGCGGGCGGGCGCTCGATGCCTCGTCGCGCCGCGGACGGCCGCGGGCCGCAAGACTGCGTTCGACCTCGCGCTCGTCGAGGTCGAACGCGACCGCGCCGTCGGCGAGCCTCGCGAGGAATACGCAGGCTCCGCCCCCGGACGCGTCCTCGTCTCCGCCGACGCCCGCCTGCCCCCGGCGCTGCTGTCGGAGGCCTTCCGCGAGCGGCGACTGCCACCCTTCGCCGGGTTCGACTCGGCACGGCGGGAGGTGGTCTACGGCGACAGCCGCCTCGATCTGCTCCTGTCCGGCCCACACGGCGCGTGCTTCATCGAGGTCAAGTCCGTCACTCTCGTCGAGGACGGCGTGGCCCTCTTCCCCGATGCCCCCACGGAGCGCGGTCGCCGCCATCTGGAGGAGTTGGTTCGGGCGGTTGAGGAAGGGTATCGGGCAGCGGCTGTCTTCGTCATCCAACGCGAGGACGCCCGCGCCTGCGCCCCCCACGACGCGTCGGACCCGGCCTTCGGTCGCACCCTCCGCGACGCCGTCGCCGCGGGCGTCGAGGCCTATGCGTACGTCTGCCGGGTCACGCGTCGGGAGATACGGCTGGCCCATCCGGTCCCGGTGCTGCTATGAGCATGACGGAACGAGCTTCAGACACACCAGCCCGCGACCTCACGCTGGAGGTCTACCGTCGCCTCATGGCCGCGTTCGGGCCCCAGGGCTGGTGGCCCGGCGCTGAGGAGCCTCTGGAGGTCTGCATCGGCGCCATCCTCGCCCAGAACACGACCTGGCGGAACGCCGAGCGCGCCCTGGCGCGCCTGAAGGACGCCGGCGTCATGTCTACCGCGGCCCTCGAGGCCCTGCCCACCGACGAGCTCACGGAGCTGCTGCGGCCCTCCGGTACCTATCGCAGCAAATCGCTGTCAGTCCAGGCGTTCGTCGCGCACGTGGTCGAGCGCTACGACGGCGACCTCGCGCGCATGCTGGCTCGCCCCCTCGACGCCCTGCGAGCGGAGCTGCTGGCGGTTCGCGGCATCGGCCCCGAGACCGCGGACGACATCCTGCTCTACGCCGCCGGCCACCCCAGCTTCGTTGTTGACGCGTACACCCGCCGCATCTTCACCCGCATCGGCGTGCGCCTGGACCCCGACAACTACGAGACGTGGCGGACTTGGTTCATGGACCACCTACCCGCCGACGTCCCGCTGTTCAACGAGTACCACGCCCTCCTCGTGCGCCTGGGCAGTCGCGTGTGCCTGAAGCGCGTCCCCCGCTGCTCCGAGTGCCCTCTGCAGCAACTTTGCGCTATCGGAAAGGGACAGCAGGAAGGCGCGACGAACGACCTGTAGCAAAACGCAGGGTGGCTTGTGGGGAGCGTACCCGTGGGGAGCCGGGGTTATTCCCCCTACACCAACAGCTGGACCGGGTGCTCCAACAGCCGCTTCACCTCTGCCAGGAAGCGCGCAGCGCCGGCGCCGTCCGCGACCCGATGGTCGGTGGAGATGGTGGCATTCATCATCTTCCCCACCACCACCTGCCCGTCCTGGACGATGGGACGGTCCTTGACCCGGCCCAGTGCTAGCACGGCCGAGTTCGGCGGGTAGATGATCGCGATGAAGCTGTCCACGTCGAACATGCCCAGGTTGCTCACCGTGAACGTCGTCGACGTGTATTCGTCGGCCCGCAGCTTGTCCGCCTTGGCCCGCTCCACCAGGTCCCTGCTTCCCCGTGCGATGTCTGCCAGCGACTTGCTCTCGCAGTTCAGCAGCCCCGGGATGATGAGCCCCCGGTCCTCCAGGTCAATCGCGATGCCGATGTTGACGTGGGGGTGTACTTCCAGCTTGTCGCCCTGGAACGACGCGTTGAACGAGGCGAAGCGCGGTTGGGCCAGCGTCAGCGCACACGCTTTGACGATGAGGTCGTTCACGCTGATGCGCACGTCCTGGTCTTGCAGCGCAGTATTGAGGTCTGCCCGCAGGGTCATGGCCGCCGACATGTTGACCTCGGAGGTCACGTAGAAGTGCGGGGCCTCCTGCTTGCTGCGAGTGGTCAGCCGGGCGATGGCCTGCCGCATCCGCGACAACTCCACGATCTGCGGTTCACCCGCCGCCGGTGCTGCAGCTGCGGGTGCGGCCGATGCCTGGCTCTCGGCGAAGGCCAGGACGTCCTTCTCCGTGATCCGCCCGCGAGGCCCGGTGCCCGTGACCTTGGTCAGGTCCACGCCCTTCTCGCCCGCCAGCCGGCGCGCTAGGGGCGTGGCCCGCACCTCTGTCGTCGACGCCGTCGCGGCAGCGGCCGCCGGCGCTGGCTTTGTCGCCTCGGGCGCTGGGGCCGACTCCGCGCTGGGTTTCGCCGCCGAGGAGCCCGTGAGGTTCGCCGGCAGCTCCTCGTCCGCCGCGCCCATCACGGCGATGACCTCGCCCACGGGCACCGTCGAGCCTTCGTCCACCAGCACCTTGCGAAGGACTCCGCCTTCCGTCGCGGGGACCGGGATGACTGCCTTGTCCGTCTCGATCTCGGCTACGTCCTCGCCCCGGGCGATCTCCTCGCCCTCCTTCTTGAGCCACTTCACCACGCGGCCTTCCTGCATGTCGTAGCCCATCTGGGGCATCACGATGGTTGTAGCCAAGGGACCTCCTCCGTCTCCGCGAGGCTAGAGACCGAACTGCTCCTGGAGCGCCTCCAGGATCGTCTCCTCCGACGGTATCGCCAGGCGTTCCAGGTTTCGTGCGTAGGGACTGGGGACGTCGACGCCACCCACGTGGCCCACGGGCCCGTCGAGGGTGTCGAAGGCCTCCTGCTGGACCACCTGCGCCAGGTGCGCGCCGAACGCGCCCGTCTGCCAGGCCTCCTCCACCACGAGGCACCGGTGCGTCTTGCGCACCGACTCCACCACGGTCGCGGTGTCAAGCGGGCGAAGCGTCCGCAGATCGATGACCTCCGCCTCGACCCCGCGCTCGGCGAGCCGGTTGGCCGCGGCCATCGCCGCCTGCGCCATCCGTCCGTACGAGGCGATGGTCACGTCGCCGCCCTCACGAGCGATCCGCGCCTGGCCGAACGGCACTGTGTAGTACTCGTCCGGCACTTCGCCGCGGGCGCCGTAGAGCAGCGCGTGTTCGCAGTAGAGGACCGGGTTCGGGTCCTGGAAGCAGCTTCGGAGCAACCCCAGCGCATCGGCCGGCGTGGAGGGCGTCACCACCCTCAGGCCCGGCACCGACGCGTAGAAGCCCTCAAAGCTTTGGGAGTGCGTCGCCCCCAGGCCTGCCCCTCCTCCCGTCACCGTCCGGATGATGAGCGGGGAGCTGAACTGGCCCGCAGACATGTAGTGGATTTTGGCGGCGTGGTTGATGATCTGGTCGGAGGCCAGCAGGCTGAAGTTGATGGTCATCAGCTCCACCACCGGCCGCAGTCCGGCCATCGCGGCCCCGACCCCGGCGCCCACAATGGCCGATTCCGAGATGGGCGTGTCCTTGATCCGCTCCGGCCCAAACTCCTCCAGGAACCCCTTGGTGATCGCGTACGCGCCCCCGTAGGCCCCGATGTCCTCGCCCATGATGAAGACCCGCGGGTCTGCCTCAAGGGCCTCCCGCAGCCCCCGGCTAATCGCTTCTCGCAGGGTTATTTCCGGCACAGGTTCTCCTCGCCTCTGGTGGTTCAGGACTCTGCGTAGATGTGCTCTTCCAGGGTATCCGGCGTCGGCTCCGGGCTCTCCTCGGCGAACTCGACCGCCGCCTCCACCTCCGCCTGCACGCTCCGGTCCACCTCGTCCAGCGCCTCCGCCGTCGCGTGGCCCGAGTCCAGCAGGTACGCCCGGTGCGTCGACACCGGGTCCCGTGGCCGCCACGCCGTCGTGTCTTCGCGGTTGCGGTAGGCTTCGGGGTCGGCCATCGAGTGCCCTTGGAAGCGATAGGTGAGCGCCTCCATGAAGTACGGCCCCGCGCCGGAGCGGATGTGCTCGGCCGCCTGCGCCGTCGCCTCCCGGACCTCCAGCACGTTCATCCCGTCGATCTGCCGCGACGGGATCTGGTAGTAGTCGGCGATGCGGTACACGTCGCCGGGGCCGGCGTGGACACGGTCGATGTGGCTGCCCATGCCGTAGAAGTTGTTCTCCAGGAAGAAGATGACCGGCAGCTTCCATATCGACGCCAGGTTCATCGACTCGTGGAACTCACCCTGGTTCAGCACGCCGTCGCCGAAGAAGCACACCACCACGGGGTTCTTGCCGTTCTGCTTGGCCGCCATGGCCAGCCCAACGGCGATGGGAAGCTGCCCGCCGACGATCGCATGCCCCCCGGCGAAGTTGAGCGACGAGTCGAACAGGTGCATCGAGCCGCCGCGACCGCCGCTGCACCCCGTGGCCTTGCCGTACAGCTCTGCCATCACCGCCTTCGAGGGGATGCCGCGGGCCAGGGCGTGGCCGTGGTCCCGGTAGTGCGTGATGACGTAGTCCTGCGGCTCCAGCGCGGCCATCGACCCAACGGCGATGGCCTCCTCCCCGATGTAAAGGTGGAGGAACCCGCGGATCTTGCCCCGCATGTACATTTCGGCGCTCCGCTCCTCCATCAGGCGGATGAGGGCCATCTGCCGGTAGAGGTCCAGGAGCGTCGCCTTGTCAGGTATCTCGTCCTGGCGCTTCGGGGCGGTCTTGGTTGCAGCGCGGCTGCGCTTGCCGCCCGCTGCCTTGGATGTGTCAGACATGGATGGCCTCCCCCCGGGCAGCCAGCGCCGCCTCCTTCACAGCCTCCGATAGCGTGGGGTGGGAGTGTACCAGCCAGCCCACTTCTTGTGCAGTCCCTTCCAACAGTCGGGCCATGGACAGCTCCGCCAGGAGCTCCGTCACCTCCGGCCCGATCATGTGCGCGCCCAGGATTTCGCCGTACTGCTCGTCCACCACCACCTTCGCGAACCCCTCCCCCTCGCCCAGCCCCAGCGCCTTGCCGTTGGCGGCGAAGGGGAACTTGCCGATCTTCACCTCGTGCCCGGCCTCGCGTGCCTGCCTCTCCGTCAGGCCCCAGCTTGCGACCTGCGGCTGGCAGTAGACCGCCTTGGGCATCAGCGCGTAGTCCAGCTCCGGCGAGTCCTGGCCTGCTTGCCACTCGGCGACGGCGACGCCCTGCGCCGACGCGACGTGCGCCAGCAGCATCCGGCCTGTCACGTCGCCAATGGCCGAGACGGTGGGCACGCTCGTGCGCATCCGGTCGTCCACGGTGATGAAGCTCCGCTCCGTGGCGACGCCCACCTCTTCCAGCCCCATCTCCTCCACGTTCCCCTGCACGCCCACGGCCACCAGGATGCGGTCGCACTCAACGCTCTGCGCGCCGTTGGGGCCCTCCATCGTCACCTGGGCCTGCCCGTTGCGGGCCTCCATCCCCGTCACCTTAGTGCCGGTCAGAGTGGTGATCCCCTGCTTGGCAAAGGCCCGCTCCAGGTGCTGGCTCACCTCCTCGTCCTCGTTCGGCAGCAGGTGAGGGAGCAGTTCGACGATGGTGACGTCGACGCCATAGGCGGCGTAGAGGTAGGCGAACTCGCAGCCCGTGGCCCCGCCGCCGACGATGAGCGCCGACTTTGGCAGGTCGCGTATCTCCAGCGCCTCCCGGCTCGTCATGACTAGCGAGCCGTCGATGGGCAGGTTCGGGAGCGACCGGGCCCGCGCGCCCGTGGCCAGGACGATGTGCCCCGCCTCGATGCTCTGGCCCGTCTCCTTGACTTCCAGCGTGGTGCCGCTGCGGAGGGCGGCGTGCCCCGCGATGTGGTCAACCTTGTTCTTTCGCAGAAGGCCGCCGACCCCGCGGGTCAGCTTGCCGACGACCTCCCGGCTCCGCCCGATGGCCGCGCCGAAGTCCACCGTCAGGTCCTTGTACGTGATGCCGAACTCCTCGGCCCGATGGAAGAGGTGGAGCACCTCTGCGTTACGGAGCAGCGCCTTGCTTGGTATGCACCCCCAGTTGAGACAGATGCCGCCCAGCGCGTCCCGCTCCACAACGGCGGTCTTCATTCCCAGCTGGGCTGCCCGGATCGCGGAGACGTAGCCGCCTGGGCCCGCCCCCACAACAACGTAATCGTAGTCAGCCATGAGCTCCCTTCAAACGTGCCTAGGGTCGAAATGCAGTGCCCATTCTAGCACTTGCAAGCGCGCGAACGCATCCCCTGTATCAGACTCCCCCTCCCAATTGACCCTCGCGCCTGTGCGCCCCTATGATGGCGCAAACGTCGCGTGAGGCGGCTGCGTGCGTATGGGCCTGCCAGAGCTCCTCATCATTATCTTCATCCTGCTCCTCCTCTTCGGCACGGGCCGATTGCCCCGGCTGGGCCGGACCTTGGGCCGCGGCGTGCGCTCTCTCCGCCAGGGCTTGGAGGGGAAGAAGAAGCCTCGAAGGGCCGCCCGCCGCCGCAACGACGACTCCACCGGCGCGCCCTGAACCCTAGTCGCTGCGACCCGCAGCCCGCGCGCGCCGACGCTTCCGGCGCGGCGTCCTCCGGACCAGCTTGGCGAGCCAGATGCCCAGCTCGTACAGCACCACGAACGGCAGCGCCACCAGCGCCTGGTTCACCGGGTCGAAGGTCGGCGTGATGATCGCCCCCAGGATGAATGCCAGCACCACGGCGAAGCGCCGTCCCCGCGCCATCGCCGCAGGCGACACGACCCCCGTTTTCGCCAGCACCAGCATCACCAGCGGCGTCTGGAATACCATCCCCATCCAGAACAGCAGCGTCATCATCAGGCTCATGTAGTTCCCGATGCGGATCATCGGGTCCGCGATCCCGTCGCCGAAGGTTAGCAGGAAGCGCAGGATCGGCGGCAGCATGACGAAGTAGCAGAACGCGGCCCCGCCGACGAAGCACAGCAGCGCGCCGGGCACCAGCGCCAGCGCCCACCGGCGCTCCCGGAACGTCAGCCCCGGCGTGATGAACATGAGGATCTGGTAGGTCACCACCGGCACCGCCAGCACAAGCCCGCCCAGCAGCGACACCTTCACCGTCACGGTGAACAGCTCCGTCACCTCGGTGAAGATCGGGTCGCCGGTGGCCGAGAGGTGCTCCTCCGCCGGGGCCAGGAGGATGTCCGAAATCGTCCCAAAAAACGCAAAGCTGATACCCGCGCCCACCAGCAGCGCGAGGACGCACGTCAAGAGGCGCCAGCGAAGCTCCTCCAGGTGCTCTCCCAGCGGTCGGGGGGTGTCTCGTACCACTAGCGCTCCTCGGGCGGGGTGTCGTCCTGCGGCGAGGGGTCTCGCCGCGGTATCTGGCGACGCGGCTGCGGCAGCGATCCCTCCGGTGGAGGTGGGGGCTCGTCCGCCTCCTCTTCCTCCTCCGTCTCGGCCTTGCGCTCGTCGATCAGGTTCTCGAACACCGCCGGTATCCCCTCGCTGGCACGTCGCAGCTCACCGATCAGCTTCCCCAGCGTGCGGCCGTACTCCGCCACCCGCGTTGGCCCCAGCACCAGCATCGCCACGACCACGACGACCAGCAGCTCCAGCCCGCCCACGCCCATGATGTTCACGTCGTCGCCCCTCCCGCCGCCAGCGCCCTGCACCCCGCGCACGGCGCCGAGTCCGCGGATGGCCGCCATCGCGCCGCCTCGGGAGCGATAACGCCGTGCTCCGCCAGCATGCTCGACACGGTGCACAGCGGCAGGCCGATGACGTTGGCGTAGCACCCTCGCACGTGCGCCGCGGGCGAAAACGCCGCGTCCTGCACGCCGTACGCGCCCGCCTTGTCCATCGCCTCGCCGGAGGCCACGTAGACCGCCATCTCCGCCTCGCCGTAGTCCCGCATCGTGACCGTCGTCTCCCGCCGCGCCACTGCCACCGCCCCCGACGCCGCGTCGGCCAACGCGACGCCGGTGACGACCTCGTGGCTGCGCCCACGTAGCTGCCGCAGCATTCGCCGCGCCTCCACCGCGTCCGCCGGCTTGCCGAGGCTCCGGCCGTCGACCGCCACCACCGTGTCCGCGCCCAGCACCAGGTCGCCCTCGCGCCGCGCAGCAACCGCGCGCGCCTTCCGCTCCGCCAGCATCGCCGCGAGCGCGCTCGCCGAGGGCGCGTCCCCGTCCACCTCCTCCGACGCGTTCGACGGGTCCGCCACCCACGGCACGCCCAGCATGGCGACGAGCGTCCTCCGTCGTGGCGACGCTGAAGCCAGCACGAGCGCCCTCACGCCCCTGCCCCGTCGATGGCGAGCGTGGCGATGCACTCGATGTGGTGCGTCTGCGGGAACAGGTCGATCGGCTGGACCTGCTCCACCCGGAACGGCCCAGCCACCAGGTGCGCGAGGTCGCGCGCCAGCGCCTTGGGCTCGCACGAGACGTACACCACCCGTCGAGGCGCCAGCTCGCACAGAGCGTCCAATGCCCTGGGATGGCAGCCCACCCGCGGCGGGTCCACCAACACCACGTCCGGCCGGGGCTCCAGCGACGACAGCACCGCTTCCACCCTCCCCTGGCGAAGCTCCACGTTCGGCAGGTCCGCCAGGTTGTCCCGCGCGTCTCGCAGCGCCGCCGCCGACTCCTCGATGGCGATGACTCGGCCCACCTGCGACGCCAGGAGCCCGGCGAAGGTCCCAACCCCCGCGTACGCGTCCACCAGAACCTCCGACCCCTCCAGCCCCAGCATGCCGCGGATGCACTCCGCCATCGCCTGCGCCTGCGGCGTGTTGACCTGGAAGAACGACGGCGACGCGATCCGGTATCGCCGCCCGTCGATGGCCTCGTGGTAGTGCGTCTGCCCCGTGTCGATGGGGATGCCCGCGGTGAGCAGCCGGGGCTGGATGAGCCACTCGCCCGTGTTCACCCCGTAGCGTATCGATAGCTGGCTGGTCTCCTGGCACCGCCCCGACAGCGAGGCCAGCGCATCGTTGATCCACGGGTCCATAAGCTGGCAGGCCCCGACCGCGACGAACTCCCGCGACGTCCTGTTCACGTACCCCAGCGTTCCCCCCGGCCCTACCGTGAACCGCGCGTGGTTGCGATAGCCGTACTGCTGCTCGCTGGGCGTGACGGGCAGCACGGCCACGTCGGCCAGCCCTGCGACGCCGGAGAGCGCGTCGCGCACGAACTCGCGCTTGAGCGTGAGTTGGTGCTCGTAGGCGATGTGCTGCCACTGGCACCCGGTGCACGGCCAGAAGTAGGGGCACGGCGCGCTCACACGGTGCGGCGACGCCTCGTGCACCTCCACGACCCGCGCGGCGACGTACCGCCGCCGAGCGCGCACCACCTCCGCCTCGACCACCTCGCCCGGAATCCCGCCGAAGACGAAGAAGCGCGCGCCGTCGGCGTGAGCGGCGCACTCCCCCAGTTCCCCCATCCCTTCCAGCGTGAGCCGGACGCGTTGGCCGGGGGCGTAATCGACTGCGGTGGCGTTGGCCGGGGCTCCCTTCTTCACGCTCCTACTATACTCCAACTGGCTCCCGCACACCCCGCGCGCGAGCACGGAAGCACGCCCGCGTCCGTTGACAGTGCTAGGAACGGAATGCTACGCTTTCCGGTGCCCTGAGGGGATGAGCCTTGTCAGTAGGCATGTGTTCTCTTGGAGGAAATGGTGAAGAGGCATGACTTCGTAGCCCGCTTCGCGGGTGAGGGCGGTCAGGGCATGGTGACGTCCGCTGAGGGCCTCGCCCAGGCGGCGGCCCAGGGCGGCTACCACGTCCTGACCTACTCGACCTTCCCCTCCCAGATCATGGGAGGTCCCACTTGGGCCCAGGCCCGCATCGCCACCAGCCCCATCTTCAGCAACGGTGATGCTCTCGACGTCCTCGTCTGCTTCAACAAGGAGGCCTACGAGGAGCACAACCACGAGGTGCGCGACGAAGGCGTCATCATCTACAACTCCGGCGCCTTCAAGCTGGAGGACGACCCGCGCGCCGTCGGCCTTCCCTTCTCCGAGCTCGCCAGGTCCACCGGCAACGCCCGCGCGGAGAACATGGTCGTCATCGGCGCCTTTGCCCACCTGGTCAACATGCCCCAGGAGTACCTGGAAGGCTTCGTGAAGCGCCGCTTCACCCGCGGCCGCCCCGGCGACGACGAGATCATCCGCTCCAACATCGAGGCCCTCGGCCTCGGCCGCGACCGCGTCGCCGAAAGCGGCCTCTCCATCGGCGAGCTGGCCGACCCGGTCCCGCCGCAGGGCGAGCAGGTTCTGGTGAAGGGCAACGAGGCCATCGCCCTCGGGGCCTTGGCTGGCGGGCTGAACTTCTTCATCGGCTACCCCATCTCGCCCGCCACCACCATCCTCGTATTCATGGAGCGCACCCTGGTCGGCCCCGGCAAGTTCGTCTACCAGGCCAGCTCCGAGATCGAGTCCATCACCGCCGTCATGGGCGCAGGCTACGCCGGCAAGAAGGCTATGACCTCCACCGCCGGCCCCGGCTTCTCCCTCATGAGCGAGGGCTTGGGCATGGCGTGGATGGCCGAAATCCCCGGCGTCGTCATTGACGTCCAGCGCGGCGGCCCCGCCACCGGCCTGCCCACCAAGACCGAGCAGTCGGACCTCTTCGCCGCTATCCACCCGGCCCACGGCGACGCCAGTCTCCCCGTCATCGCCCCCGGCACGGTGGAGGAGTGCTTCTACGCCGCCGTCCACTCCCTCAACTGGGCCGAGCGGTACCAGGGGCCGGTCATGCTGCTTAGCGAGATGATGCTGGCCGAGCGCGCCCAGAACATCCCCCGGCCCGATTTGTCCAAGCTCGCGGTGGAGAATCGACAGGTCTACCAGGGCGCCAACGGCTACCTCCGCTACGAGGGCCCCACCGTCTCCCCTATGCCCCTCCCCGGCGGCGCCGGCGCCTACGTGGCCAACGCCAGCGAACACGACCCCGTGGGTGACACCACCCACCTCCCCAACCGCCACATCGAGATGACGGAGCGCCGCTTCGCCAAGCTCAAGCTCCTCGAGGACGGCACATACGAGCGTGAGAACGTCGACGAGCCCGTGGTGCTCATGCCCTGGGGCGGCTCCAAGGGCCCCACGCGTGAGGCCTACGACCAACTCCTGGAGCAGGGCCAGCGGCTGGGGTGGTACTACACCATGTTCCTCAATCCCATGCCTCCCAAGCTGCTGGAGGAGCTGCGGCAGAAGGAGCTTGTCCTGGTGCCTGAGCTGAACTACCAGGGGCAGCTTTCCTCCATCCTGCGCTCCGAGGGAGTGCGGGCGGAGTCCATCACCCAGTACACGGGCCTTCCCTTCAAGATCGGCGACTTGATGGAGCGGATTACGGCGCGAGTGGGCGCGTCAGCCAAGAAGATGGTGCGAGTATGAGCAAGAAGAACCCCGAGTACGATTTCAAGTGGTGCCCCGGTTGCGGTGATTTCGGCGTGCGCAGGGCCTTGGAAATGGCCATGAAGGACCGGATGGTCCGCACGGAGCAGCCCATTGAGAACAACGTCGTTGTCGCGGGCATTGGCTGCTCCGGCAACCTCGTGCACCTGCTGGAGGGCCCTCAGCCCTTCGGCTTCCACGGCATCCACGGCCGCACGCTCCCCATCGCCCTCGGCGTGAAGATGGCCAGGCCGGAGCTCAACGTCGTCATCGTCGCCGGCGACGGCGACTTCCTCAGCATCGGCGGCGAGCACATCGCGCCCCAGGCGCAGCGCAACCTCAACGTCTGCTGCGTCATCATGGACAACGGCGTCTACGGCCTCACCAAGGGCCAGACGTCCCCGACCACGCCCTTCGGCCAGATCACCTCCACCACGCCCTACGGAAAGGTGGAGGCCTCCCTGAACCCCCTCGAGCTGTACCTCACCCTCGGCGTCTCCTTCGTCGCATCCGCCTTCTCCGCCAAGGTCAAGGAGATGGTCCAGCTCATCGGCGAAGGCATGGAGCACCCAGGCTTCTCCATCGTCCACGTCCAGTCGCCCTGCACCACCTACTACGACACCTACGAGGTGCTGAAGGGCAACCCCAAGACCGGCGTCCCCGCCGCCATCTGGGACATCCCCGACGACCACGACGCCTCCGACCGAGAAGCGGCGTCCCAGCTCCTGCGATCGGGCGGCCTCCCCCTCGGCGTCCTCTACAAGGCCCCCGACTCCGAGCCCTTCGAGGAGCGCATGGCGACGGCCAACACCAAGGCCCGCCCCCGCACCGTAGACCAGCTCCTGGAGGCCTACAAGGTCTAGCCCGACGGGGCCCTGAATCGGATGGAGAACTCAGACACCCTCGCTCCCACCCGGAGCGGTGGCGAGTCTATCCGTCGTAACTCCTCTCTTCCGCCTCGTGGACGTCTTTGCGCTGGCGCGCGCCTTGACAGTGCCGGTATGATAAGAACGGATATTCTAATACAAGGGCGGGGGGTGCCGAATGCCATCCACCATTGAGTGGACGGACGAGACTTGGAACCCCGTAACGGGCTGCACCCGCGTCTCGCCCGGCTGCGACCACTGCTACATGTACGCGCTGTATCCGCGCCTAATGGCCATGGGCGTGCCGGGCTATGAAGACGGCCCGGAGGAGGTGAAGCTGCTCCATGACAGGCTGGACGTGCCGCTCCGCTGGCCGAAGCCTCGCCGGGTGTTCGTCAACAGCATGTCGGACGTCTTCCACCCCCATGTCCCCTACGAGTTTGTCACGGAGATGTTTGACGTCATGCGCGCTGCGTCGGAGCAGCGCGGGCACGTCTTCCAGGTCCTCACGAAGCGGCCTGGCCGAGCCGTTGGCTGGTGGGAGCGCAACCAGGATCGCTATGGCGGCGAGTGGCCTGCGGGCGTGTGGATCGGAACGTCGGTCGAGAACCAGAAGTACGCCGCGCGCATCTCGGTGCTGGCGCGGCTCCCGGCGCCCGTCCGGTTCGTCTCCGCCGAGCCCTTGCTCGGGCCGGTCGACCTCCGCCAGTGGCTCGACGCCGGCGCCGTGCACTGGGTTATCGCGGGCGGAGAGAGCGGCCGCTCCGCCAGGCCAATGGAGCTGGAGTGGGCACGAGACCTGCGAGACCAGTGCCGCGACGCACGCGTGGCCTACTTCCTGAAGCAGCTCGGCGGCCGCCGCGGCAAGCGTTCCGGAGCGGACGCGGTCCTGGACGGCCGGACGTGGATGCAGATGCCCGCCGCAGCCCTGAGTTGAAATGACCCTTCCCCAGTTCGGCGGATCGTGGACCCAGCAGAAGCTGGAGATTCTCCGCGCCTACCTTGACGCGTACACGACTGCGCTCAAGAACCGTGGGTTCACCCTAATTTACGTCGACGGGTTCGCAGGCGCCGGTTCATACCTCGAGTCAGGTGACGACTACGCCGAGTTCCACGAGTTTCGGCAGGGCTCGGCGCGGATAGCATTGGCGGTGGAGGACAGGCCGTTTGACCGACTGGTCTTTATCGAGAAGGAGGCGAGTTCAGCGGAAGCCTTGCTCATCCTCACGAACGAGTATCGAGGACGTGACATAAAGGTCATCCAGGGAGACGCAAACATTAGGGTGCCGGAGTTCTGCCGTAGTATGGGCGACTTTGACCGCGCCGTGGTCTTCCTCGACCCGTATGCAACAGAGGTGGCTTGGTCAACCGTAGAGGCTATCGCCGCGACTCAGAAGATTGACTGCTGGATACTCTTCCCGTTGAGCGCGGTCACTCGTCTCATGCCCTTGGACCGGGAGCCGAGTCCGGCATGGGGAAGGCGCCTAGATCGCATATTCGGAGGAAGTGGGTACTGGCAGGGGAGCTACCGGACCTCGTCTCAATTGTCTCTGTTGGGCGATGAACCCAAGCAAGAACGGGAACCAATACACCAAGTCGTATCACTGTATAGGGAGCGCCTAGAAGGTGTGTTTCACCGCGTCGCACCGAGTAGTCGAACGCTCAGGAACTCAAAAGGCTCTCCCTTGTTCGAACTCTTCTTCGCAGCCAGCAATCCCAGGGGTGCTCCCATTGCGATTGAGATTGCAGACCACATACTGAAACGCTGGTGATGCGCTGGGGTAACCCCCCTACCCCTTCGCCCCCACCACCGGGTCATCCTCCAGCGCCAGGATGCGCCGCAGGTCGATGACCTGGTCCCGCAGCATCGCCGCCTTCTCGAACTCCAGGCTGCGGGCCGCCTCCTTCATCTGGCGTTCCAGGCCCCGCACCAGCCGGGCCACGTCCTCCTTCGGCATCGCCGGCTTGGGGTCGTACTTCTCCTTCTCCTCCGCCACCTGCCGCACCCGCTCCGTGATGTCCCGCACCGCCTTGCGAATCCCCTGCGGCACGATGCCGTGCTCCTGGTTGTACGCCTCCTGAATGTCCCGCCGGCGGTACGTCTCGCCGATCGCCTGCCGCATCGAGTCCGTCACCACGTCGGCGTACATGATCACGTGGCCATACTCGTGCCGCGCCGCCCGCCCGATCGTCTGCACCAGCGGAGTCGTCGAGCGTAGAAAGCCCTCCTTGTCCGCGTCCAGGATGGCCACCAGGCTCACCTCCGGCAGGTCCAGCCCTTCGCGCAGCAGGTTGATGCCCACCACCACGTCGTAGACGCCCAGCCGCAGGTCCCGCAGGATCTCGCTCCGCTGCAGCGTCTCGATGTCCGAGTGCAGGTAGTGCACCCGCACGCCCATCTCCTGGAGGTAGTCGGCAAGCTCCTCGGCCATCCGCTTTGTGAGCGTCGTGACCAGGGCCCGTTCGCCCCGCTCCACCCGCGCCCGGATCTGGTGCAGCAGGTCGTCGATCTGCCCCGTCGTTGGCTTCACCTCCACCGTCGGGTCCAGCAGCCCCGTGGGCCGGATGATCTGCTCCACCGTCGTCGCGCCCCGCTGCATCTCGTACGGCCCAGGCGTCGCCGACACGAACACCACCTGGTTCAGCCGCTCCTCGAACTCCGGGAAGTTCAGCGGCCGGTTGTCCATCGCCGACGGCAGTCTAAAGCCGAAGTCCACCAGCGTCTGCTTCCGCGACATGTCCCCGAAGTACATCCCCCGCACCTGCGGCACCGTCATGTGCGACTCGTCGATGAACAGCAGGAAGTCGTCCGGGAAATAGTCGAGCAGCGTCCACGGGGCGCTGCCCGGCTCGCGGGCGCTCAGGTGCCGCGAGTAGTTCTCGATGCCTGAGCAGTAGCCCACCTCCTGTAGCATCTCCAGGTCGTACCTGCTGCGGGACTCCAGCCGCGCCGCCTCCAGCACCTTGCCCTGCTCCCGCAGCCACGCCAGCCGCTCCGCCAGCTCCTCCTGGATCGTCTCGCGCGCCTGCTCCATCTTCTCCGCCGGCGTCACCCAGTGCTTTGCTGGGTAGAACTGGATCTCGTTCCGCTCCGCCAGCACCTCGCCCGTCAGCGGGTCCATTTCGACGATGCTCTCAACCTCGTCGCCGAAGAACGAGATGCGCACGCCCAGCTCCTCGTACGCGGGGAAGACGTCCAGCGTGTCGCCCCGCACCCGGAACGTGCCCCGGCGGAAGTCCAGGTCGTTGCGCTCGTACTGCATGTCCACCAGCGACCGGATGAGCCGGTGGAGGCTGCGCCGCTCCCCCTTTTCGACCGTCGCCACGAAGCTCAGGTAGTCCTGCGGGTCCCCTAGGCCGTAGATGCACGACACCGATGCCACGATGAGCACGTCCCGGCGCGTCAGCAGCGACCGCGTGGCGGCGTGCCGCAGCCGGTCGATCTCCTCGTTGATCTCGGTCTCCTTCTCGATGTACGTGTCCGTGTGTGGGACGTACGCCTCCGGCTGATAGTAGTCGTAGTACGAGACGAAGTACTCCACGGCGTTGTCGGGGAAGAACTCTCGGAACTCGGTCGCGAGCTGGGCCGCCAGCGTCTTGTTGTGGGCGAGGACCAGCGTCGTCCGCTGCACCCGTTCGACGATGTTCGCCATCGTGAACGTCTTCCCCGACCCCGTCACGCCCATCAGCGTCTGGAACGAGTGTCCCGCCTCCAGGCTGTCGACCAGGTGGTCCACAGCCTGCGGCTGGTCTCCCGTCATCCGGAACTCGGACGCTATGCGAAACGGCGGCACTCCGACCCCTCCTCCTCACCCGCCATTGTACACCCGCACACCCTCGCCACGCCCCTCACCCGCCCCCCAGCGTCAGCAGCCGCCGCGGCGTCTCCACCATCATCGTGTGCAGCTGCGACTCCGTGACGCCCTGTCGGCGCAGCTCCTGCGCCACCTTCTCCAGCACGAAGACGTACCCGTTGCCGCCGTAGCCTCGAAGCCAGATCTTGAACCCCACGTCCTGCGACAGCAGCAGCCGGTCGCCGTACCCTGCGTGGATGAGCTGTGGCACGGCCTCCGTCACCAGGATGTCTGTCGCCTGCGGCCCCCACGGGTTGCCCCCCGGCACCCCGGGGCTCCGGGCGATGGGCGCGCCGGGGCGGCCCAGCAGGTCGAACTCGACGCACACCCCCGTCGACAGCAGCTCCAGCACGAAAGGCACGTCCGACGCGTAGCTGTCGCTGTGCCCGAAGATCACCCTCGATAGGTCCGCTCCCTCTCTGTCGAGCATCTCCGCGACCTGCAGCCGTTCGCGCCACAGGCCGCCGTAGTGCAGCGATATGGCTGCGCCGGTCTCCCGGCTCGCCCACGCCGCGGCCGTCACCACCTTCAGCTCGTTGGCTGATAACGGGTCGCCGTTGATCCCCAGCTCCCCGATGATCCCCGCCCGAATCCCCGTGTCGCCCACGCCCGCGGTGATGTCCCGCACCATCTCCGCCGCCAGCTCCTCCGCCGTGCGAACGTCCATGTCCCGCGGGTGTGATACCGGCGTGTACCAGCCGCAGCCCATGACGATGTTGAGGCCCGTCACGGTCGACACCCGGCGAAGCCCCAGCGGGTCGCGCCCCATGCCGATGTTCGTCGTGTCGACCATCGTCCGCCCGCCCGCCGACCGGAACGCCTGCGCCTCCCGCACGGCCAAGGCTTCGTCGTTCAGCGCCAGGTCTTTGAAGCTCACGCCGTCCCGCGCCAGGTGGAGGCGCTCCAGCGTCAGCGGCTGCCCCCAGATAGCGACCTCCGTCGCCGGAGTCCCCGGGCCCGGCCCTCGCGACCCGCCGCCCAGGAAGAGGTGCTCGTGCATCAGGGTCACGCCCAGGCTCTCGGCCGCGACCGGCCCCGTCACGGTCATCGCCACGCCGGGGGTATTGTGCGGAACGGTCATGGTGTCCTTTCTGATCTCGTCGTTCCTGCGGAGGCAGGAACCTCAGGGGGGTGGGGTAGAGTCCGCTCATGGTGAGCTTGTCGAACCATCATCCTGAGCCTGTCGAAGGGTGAAGCGCCGCCTCTGCCGTCTAGAACAGCTTTTTCTGCGGCGTCTCCGTCTCTCGACGGTTGTAGGGCACGCCCAGGTGCTCGTAGGCGTGGCGCGTCGCCGTCCGCCCCCGCGGCGTCCGCTCGACGAAGCCAAGCTGCAGCAGGTACGGCTCGTACACGTCCATCACGGTGTCCGCCTCCTCGCTGATAGCCGCCGCCACCGTCTCCAGCCCCACGGGCCCGCCGTCGAACTTCTCCACGATCGCCCGAAGCACCTTGTGGTCCACCTCGTCCAGGCCCAGCGAGTCCACCTCCAGCATCGCCAGCGCCTCCAGCGCCACGTCGCGGGTGATCTTCCCGTCGGCGCGCACCTGTGCGAAGTCCCGCACTCGGCGCAATAGGCGGTTCGCCACCCGAGGCGTCCCACGCGAGCGCCGTGCGATCTCCCCCAGCCCCTCCTCCTCCGCTTCCACCCCCATGATGCGCGCCGACCGTTGCAGGATGAGTTGCGCCTCCTCCGCGCTGTAGAAGTCCAGCCGGTACACCGCGCCGAAACGGTCCCGGAGCGGCGCGCTCATCATCGCGTAGCGGGTCGTCGCCCCCACCAGCGTGAACGGCTTGAGCCGCAGCCGCATGCTCCGCGCCCCCGGCCCCTTGCCGATGACCAGGTCGATGGCGAACTCCTCCAGCGCCGGGTACAGCACCTCCTCCACGATGCGGCTCAGCCGGTGGATCTCGTCGATGAAGAGGATGTCCGCCTGCTCCAGGCTCGTCAGCACCGCCGCCAGGTCCCCCGCCCGCTCGATGGCAGGGCCCGACGTGATCTTGACGTTGACGCCCATCTCCTGCCCCAGGATGTGGGCCAGTGTGGTCTTGCCCAGGCCCGGCGGCCCGTAGAGGAGGGTATGGTCCAGCGGCTCGCCGCGCATCCGTGCGGCGTCCACGCCGATGCGCAGGTTCTCCTTCACCCGCTCCTGCCCTACGTACTCCTCCAGCCGCCGCGGCCGGAGGGTGCGGTCCAGGGTCGCGTCCTCCACCTGCAGGTTGCCCGCCGTCAGTCGCTCCGTCATGGCCCTCCTCGGCGTCATTCTAGTCAAACGGCGCCCAAATTGACACTCCCGATGCTCACGCCTACACTCCCTCTGCATTCGTACTCTGCCTCGCGGGGAGGTGGACCGTGTCCGACAGCAAACAGGAGTGGCGGGAGAAGACCCTCGGTCCCGTCCTGAAGCGGACGCCCGAGCGCCAGGACCGCTTCGAGACCGAGTCCGGTATCGAGCTTGACCCCCTCTACACCGAGGAGGACGTCGGCGCCGCGGAGGGGCCCGGCTACCCCGGCGAGTACCCTTTCACCCGCGGCGTCCAGCCCACCATGTACCGCGGTCGCCTCTGGACCATGCGCCAGTACTCCGGCTACGCCTCCGCCGAGGAGTCCAACCGCCGCTACCGCTTCCTCCTCGAGCAGGGCCAGACGGGCCTCTCCGTCGCCTTCGACCTTCCCACGCAGATGGGCTACGACTCGGACCACCCCGTCGCCCTCGGCGAGGTCGGCAAAGTGGGCGTGCCTATCTCCTCCCTGCGGGACATGGAGCTCCTCTTCGACGGCATCCCCCTCGACAAGGTCAGCACCTCCATGACCATCAACGCCACCGCCTCCATCCTCCTCTGCCTCTACGCCGCCGTGGCCAAGCAGCAGGGCCTCCAGCCGGAGATCCTCAACGGCACCATCCAGAACGACATCCTCAAGGAGTACATCGCCCGCGGCACCTACATCTACCCGCCCCGGCCTTCTATGCGCCTCGTCGTCGACGTCTTCAAGTACTGCGCCGAGCACATGCCTCGATGGAACACCATCAGCATCAGCGGCTACCACATGCGGGAGGCCGGCTGCACCGCCGCCCAGGAGCTCGCCTTCACCTTCTCCAACGCCATCGAGTACGTCCAGGCCGCCGTGGACGCAGGTCTGGAGGTCGACACCTTCGGGCCGCGCCTCTCCTTCTTCTTCGCCTCCCACAACAACCTGCTGGAGGAGGTCGCCAAGTTCCGGGCCGCGCGCCGCATGTGGGCGCGCATCATGCGCGAGCGCTTCAAGGCAACGAACCCGCGCTCCTGGGCCCTGCGCTTCCACACTCAGACCGCGGGCGTCACCCTCACCGCCCAGCAGCCCGACAACAACGTCGTGCGCTGCACGGTGCAGGCCCTGGCTGCCGTCCTCGGCGGCACCCAGTCCCTCCACGTCAACTCCCGCGACGAGGCCCTCGCCCTCCCCACGGCCGAGTCCGTCCAGCTCTCCCTGCGCACCCAGCAGGTGTTGGCCTACGAGAGCGGCGTCGCCGACGTGGTCGACCCCCTGGGCGGCTCCTACTACGTCGAGCGCCTCACGTCGCAGTTGGAGGAAGAGGCCAACGGCTACATCGATCGCATCAATCGCATGGGCGGCGGCCTGGCCGCGCTCGAACGCGGCTACCAGCAGCGGGAGATCACCGGCGCCGCGGTGAAGCACCAGCGCCTCGTCGAGGAGAAGGAGCGCACCATCGTCGGCGTGAACCGCTTCGCCGCCGACCAGCCCGCCGTCGAGGGCATCCTCCGCATCGACCCCAACGAGACCAGCCGCCAGGTCGACCGCGTCCGGGAGGTCCGCGCACGCCGCGACGGCGACAGGGCCCGCAAGGCGCTCGACGAGCTGCAGGCCGTCGCCCGCTCCGACGACAACACCGTCCCCGCCATCCTCGCCTGCGTCGAGGCCTACTGCACCACCGGCGAGATTGCAGACACCCTCCGCTCCGTCTTCGGCGAGCACCGCCACGACGCCACCGCCTAACCGCATCCCCCTCTCCCTCTGGGAGAGGGCTGGGGTGAGGGTCCCGCGGGTGAGGGCGCGCCGCCGCTCACCCTGAGCCTGTCGAACCATCACCCTGAGCTTGTCGAAGGGCGTCGTTCCGGCCTCCGAGCCGGAACCCAGGGGAGGGGTGGCGGATATCCCTCTCGTCGTTCCTGGGCAGGCAGAGCCTGCCCCTGCGAAGGCAGGGGAACCTCGCTCCTTCTGCCCCCCAACCACACCGGTTCGTCGTTCCTGCGAAGGCAGAGCCTGCCCCTGCGAAGGCAGGGGAACCTCGCTCCTTCTGCCCCCTAGCTGTCATTCCGAGGAGCACCCTCCCTTACTTGTCATTCCGAGGAGCAAAGCGACGAGGAATCTAAGATCGCAGCCGCGCCACAACACCCGCACACCCCACTCTCCCCCCACTGCCATCCGCCCCTTCCCCACACCCCACTCTCCCCCCACTGCCATCCGCCCCTTCCCCACACCCCGCCCATCCCCTACCCTTCCCCCATGCCAACGCACACACGCATCGCGCTCATAGCCTGCCCCGTACCGGATACGGGGCCGAGCCTATCGGGCCCTCAGCCTGTCGAAGGCCAGCCAGCCAGAGGCTCTCGAAGGGTCCGCCCCCAACCTCCGCCGTGGTCCAACGACGCAAGCTGAGGGTGCAGGGCGTGCCCTGCCCGCTCACCCTGAGGCCCTCGAAGGGTGAGCCGGGGGGAGGGGGCAGGCGGAGTTCGCCCTATCTGGCATTCGTTTCACACCCCCCTTTTTCGGCCCATTCCCCTATCTGCGACCCGCTGCGATTCGTTTTGCGCACCCCCTCCCACGGCATTCGTTCCTATCTGCGACCCGCGGGTCCAATCCGCGACGAAAGAACGAACCTAAGCTGGCCTCCCTCACCAACGGCCATTCGAACCAAACCACTCCAAGCTGCCCCAATCTTCGTCCGAAACGAAGGCCAAAGCTGGACCGCGTCACCCCAGGCACGGGGCAGCCAAAAAAAACGCGCAAAACGAAACGAATCGACTCGAATCCCTGCCACCGCCCTGAAGGTTGGGCCCTGCGCGACTCTGCCGCCGTCCCCCACAACTGTGCTACGATAGACCCCAGCAACTGCCCCCGATATCGATGGAGGTGCGTCCGTGACCGAGCTGCTGCTGTCAGAAGAGGAAAGGCTGCTCCAGAACATGGTCCGCGACTACGCGGAGAAGGAGCTCGCACCCAAGGCCGATGAGCTGGATACCACGCACGATTTCCCCTGGGGCGCCGTCAAGGCCATGGCCGAGCTGGGCCTCTACGGCGTCGGCGTCGACCCGGAGTACGGTGGGAGCGGCGGCGGGTCCCGCCATCTCGCCATCCTCATCGAGGAGCTGGCACGGTGCTGTGGCGCCACCAGCCTCACCTACATCGCGCACACCTCCCTGGCCATCCAGAACATCCACAGCTTTGCCAGCCATGAGCAGAAGGAGAAGTACCTCCCCGCGCTCCTGAGCGGCGAGAAGCTGGGCGCCTTCTGCCTCTCCGAGCCCGCCGTGGGCAGCGACGCCGTGTCGATGGAGACCTCCGCCCGGCGCGACGACGGCACGTACGTCATCAACGGCAGCAAGACCTTCATCACCAACGGCGACTACGCCGACACCTTTGTCGTCTACGCCACCCAGGACCCGTCCAAGCGCTCCCGCGGCGTCACGGCCTTCATCGTCGAGCGCGCCTTCGGCGGCGTCGACGCCCAGTCGCTGGGCAGCAAGATGGGCATGCGCGCCTCCGACACCGCCCAGGTCTTCTTCCAGGACGTGCCCGTTCCTGCCGAGAACCGCATGGGCGACGAGGGCGCAGGCTTCAAGGTCGCCATGAACACGCTGAACGCCAGCCGCATCGGCATCGCGGCCCAGGCGGTCGGCATTGCCCAGGGCGCGCTCGAAGCGGCGACCAGCTACGCCCAGGAGCGCAAGTCCTTCGGCGTCCCCATCGCCGACCACCAGGCCATCCAGTTCAAGCTCGCCGAGATGGCCACGCAGGTGGAGGCGGCGCGCCTCCTGGTGCGAAACGCCGCCGTGCGACGGGATGCGGGCTTGCCCTTCATCAAGGAGGCGTCCATGGCCAAGTTCTACGCCTCCGGCGTGGCCACCGCGGTTAGCAACGAGGCGGTGCAGGTCCACGGCGGCCTTGGCTACTTCAAGCCCGCGACCGTGGAGCGGCTGTACCGGGACGCAAAGGTCATGGAGATCTACGAAGGCACCTCGGAGGTGCAGCGCATGGTCATCGCCCGCCACCTCCTGGGGCGCGCGCACGGGTAGCGCCATGGCGGACGTCCCCTGCGCCGCGAAACATCTGGACCACGTCTGCATCGCCGTGAAGAGCATCGACGAGGCCATGGACCTCTACCGGAGGCTCTTCGACCTTGGCCCCGCGCCCATCGAGGAGGTGCCCGACCAGGGTGTCCGCGCCTGCCTCCTGCCCGTGGGCAGCACCCGCGTCGAGTTCATCGAGCCCACCGACCCCAACGGCGCCATCGCCCGCTTCATCGAGCGGCGAGGGGAGGCGATGCACCATATCGCCTTCCAGGTCGAGGACATCGGCGCACGGCTGGCGGCGCTCCAGGACGCGGGCGTGGAGCTCATCGACAAGGCCCCCCGAAAGGGTGCGGCGGGCACCATCGCCTTCCTCCACCCCCGCGCCACCCGTGGCGTCCTCATCGAGCTCGTCGAGAAGGAGTAGGGCCGTGCGCGACGTCATCCGCGTGCTGGTCGCCAAGCCGGGCTTGGACGGCCACGACCGCGGCGCGAAGGTCATCGCCCGCGCTCTGCGCGACGCCGGCATGGAGGTGGTCTACACCGGCATCCGCCAGACCCCGGAGATGATCGTCGAGGCCGCCGTCCAGGAGGATGTTGACGTCGTCGGCCTCTCCATTCTCTCGGGGGCGCATATGGAGCTCGTCCCCCTCATCACGGAGGGTCTCCAGGAGCGGGACATGGGCCACGTGGTCGTCGTTCTCGGCGGCATCATCCCGGACGAGGACCGGCCTCACCTGCAGCGTCACGGGGTGACGGGCGTCTTCGGGCCCGGCGCCACCACCGGCGAGGTCGCGGAGTTCATCCGCGGCGAGGTCGGCAGGCGTCGCCGGGTGGCGACGTCCTAGGTGACGGCCGTGGAGCGCGCCATGCCCATGTACGACCTCCTCCTCCGCGGCGGTGAGGTCCTCGACCCCGGAGCGGGGCTTCGCGGCGCCTTGGACGTGGGCATCCTGGCCGGTCGAATCGCCGGCGTCGCCCCGAACATCGACCCGGCCGAAGCGCGGCGGGTCATCGAGCTCGACGGCCGCCTCGTCGTCCCCGGCCTCATCGACATCCACTGCCACATCTCGGACGGCATGACACCCTCTGGCGTCCACCCGGACATCGCCGGCGTCCTCTCCGGGGTGACCACCGTCGTCGACGCGGGCAGCGCCGGGTCTCACACGTTCCCCGCCATCGCCCGCTACATCGCCGCGAACGTGAAGACCCGCGTCCTCTGCATGGTCCACATCGTGCGCACCGGCCTGGCCTTCATGCCCGAGCTGCGGGCCCCCGGCGACATGGACCCGGAGGGTGTCATACAGACCATCGATACCTACCGCTCCATGGCCCAGGGCGTCAAGGTGCGCCTTGTCGGCGCGGGCGTCCACGCCCTCGGCGCCGAGGCGGTGAAGACGGCCCGTCGCGCCGCCAGGGAGAGCGGCACGCGCCTCATGGTCCACATCGGCGACCCCGAGAAGGAGGTGGACGCGTCCGTCACGCGGGCCATGCTGGACCTGATGGAGCCCGGGGACATCGTCACCCACTTCTTCACCGGACAGCAGGCCAACCTTCTCGATCCCAACGGCCGCGCCTGGCCCGAGGTCGCGGAGGCTGTCGCACGCGGCGTCTGCATGGACTGCGCCCACGGCCGCTTCAACTTCAGCTTCGACACCGCCCGACGCCTGCTCGATCAGGGCGTCTACCCCGACTGCCTCAGCACAGACATGACGCGTCCCGGCCGCCACACCACGGTCGGCAGCCTCCCAGAGATCATGTCGAAGGCCATGGCCCTGGGTTTCTCCCTCGACGATGTGATCCGCATGACCACCGCCAACCCAGCCCGCGCCCTCGGCATGTCCGACACGCTGGGCTCGCTGGCCCCCGGTCGCGAGGCCGACGTCACGGTGCTGGAGCTGCTGGAGGGTGACTTCCTGTTCCGGGACTGCGAGGGTGTGATACTTCGGGGGCAGCAGGCCCTGGCCCCCGCCCTGACCGTCCGAGGCGGCGAACCCATGCCCCTGGACTGGGGGCCGCGGCCTCGGGGCTGGCTGCCGGATGCCCCGTCCTGACCATCGCCGCAGCACCTTGCCAGAGCGCGCCGAGTTGCGTTGACACGCCATTGCCTATTCGGTACCGTTGTGCTCCGTAGAGCTTGGGGCAAGGCGGAGGGTGGCGGTGATCGTCTGTATGTGCCACTGGGTTTCAGACCGGGAAATCCAGGACGCCATCACTCAAGGCGCAGCTACGGTGGACGACGTTCGAGACACCTGCGGGGTCGGGCTGTCCTGTCGGGCCTGCCTTCCCGCAATCGCTGACCTGCTGATAATGGCGGGGGTCCCGGAAGACTCGGTGGCCGACTACCTGCGGCCCAACTACGGGGGATAGCCGCCCTCCCCGGTGGGGAGTGGTCAAAGCTCACCGCGTAGAAGCAGGCCCCCAAGGAGGCGTTAGACCATGACTGTCAAGGACAGGATGCGGACTGAGCGGGACTCCATGGGCGCCATGGAGGTGCCGGAGGACGCCTACTACGGCGCATCCACCATGCGGGCCGTGTTGAACTTCCCCATCAGCGACCTGCGCTTCTCCCGCCGCTTCATCCAGGCCTTGGGCCTCGTCAAGCTGTCGGCGGCGCGGGCGAACATGGACCTCGGCCTGCTCGACCCCCGCCTGGGCGACGCCATCGTGCGAGCGGCTCAGGAGGTCGTCGACGGCGCGCTGGACGACCACTTCGTCGTCGACATCTTCCAGACCGGCTCCGGTACCTCCACCAACACCAACGCCAACGAGGTCATCGCCAACAGGGCCACGGAGCTGCTGGGTGGCGACCGCGGCTCCAAGCTCGTCCACCCCAACGACCACGTCAACATCTGCCAGTCCTCCAACGACGTCATCCCCACGGCCATCCACCTTGCGGCCCTCATCAGTATCAGGGAGGAGCTGGTCCCCGCTGGGCAGGCCCTGCGGGACGCGCTGAAGGCCAAGGCGGAGGAGTTCTGGCCCGTCATCAAGACCGGACGCACGCATCTCCAGGACGCCACCCCCGTCCGGCTCGGCCAGGAGATGTGGGGCTACGCAGGCCAGATGGAGCGCTCCCTCTGCCGCGTCGAGTACGCGGCCAATGAGCTCGCCGAGGTGGCCCTGGGCGGCACCGCCGTGGGTACCGGCGTCAACGCCCACCCGGAGTTCGCCGGCCGCGCCTGCGCGCTCATCTCCGAGATGGCCGGGGTCACCGTCCGGGAAACGGACAATCACTTCCAGGCCCAGAGCACCCTCGACGGCGTTGTCGCCGCCAGCGGCGCGCTGCGCACCATCGCCGTTAGCCTGCACAAGATCGCCAACGACATCCGATGGCTGGGCTCCGGCCCCCGCGCCGGCATCGGCGAGATCGCGCTGCCCGAGGTGCAGCCCGGCTCCTCGATCATGCCCGGCAAGGTCAACCCCGTCATCGCCGAGTCAGCCATTCAGGCCGTGGCCCAGGTACTCGGCAACGACGCCGCCGTCGTCGCGGCGGGTCAGGGAGGCTACTTCGAGCTCAACACTATGATGCCCGTCGCGGCCCACAACCTCCTGCAGTCCATCTCCCTGCTGGCCGCGTCCTGCCGGAACATGGCGGACCAGTGTGTCCAGGGCCTCGCGGCCACCGCCCGCGGGCCGGAGATGGTGGAGCGCGGCCTCATGCTCGGCACGGCCCTGTCGCCCGCCATCGGCTACGACAAGGCGGCGGAGGTCGCCAAGAAGGCAGCCGAGTCCGGCCGCACCATCCGCGAGACGGCCCGCGAGCTCACGGACCTCTCCGAGGCCCAGCTCGACGAGATCCTTGAACCGGAAGGGATGACCGAGCCCGGTCTCGGCGGCGGTCCGGCGGGAGGCTAGGGCAGCGGAGAGCGGCGGATTTTCGTGTGCAGACCGGCTGTGCAACTGGGGCCTTTCCCGTATATCATAGACGCCGATAGCTGAGATGCGACACGCTGTACCACCGGGCTTCAGGCCCGTCCATCTGCGGCTTTTTTTGCACAGCCTCAGCCTGCGCTTGGGGCTGGATAGCCATCCTCTTGCTCCACCCTGGCGCCTCCCTCACGCACCGGACCTTTCCCGCGTTCGAGCCGCCCTCCGCGACCCCGCCCGCGAGGTGGCGATAGTCCTCGGCGCGTACGGCCTCTACCTCCTGGTGCCCCGGGTCCTCTTCGCGGCGCTGCGAGACGGCGCCGCGGGCAACGCCCAGCGAGTCATGGACCTCTCGGCGCAGCTCGGCATCGGCTGGGAGGCGGCCTGGCAGGGCTGGGCGCTGGATGCGGGTACGCCGGTGGTGCTCGCCTTCAACTGGTACTACCTGCTCGCCTTCTGGCCCAGCATGGCGCTGGCGGCAGTCCTCGTATACCTGCGGCACCGCGACCTGTACGTCTACTACCGGAACGTGCTGGTCATCAGCCTTGCCCTGGCGGTGTGCGTCTTTGCCCTCTTTCCCGTTGCGCCTCCTCGAATGATGGGGCTTGTCGATACCATCCAGGCCTACTCCAGCCTGCCCTACTACGGCGGCGCCGAGATGGACTCCATCTACAACAGCCTGGCGGCTCTGCCCAGCATGCACTTCGCCTGGACGTTCCTGTTCGGGGTCCTCTTCTTCCGCCTTGGCCCGGCGTGGCTCAAGGTGGTGGGCGTCCTGTACCCCGGCGTGCACTTCTTCTCGATCGTCATCACGGGCAATCACTACGTCCTCGACGCGGTGGGAGGTCTGGCGGTGGGGCTCCTGGCGATCGCGCTCTACGAAGGCTATCTCCGCTGGCGCGCCGCTAGGGCGAAGAGCGAGGGGCCAGCTGTCGAGCGTGCAGCTACGCCGACGGTCGAAACACCGGCAGGCTGATCTCCGGGCTCGCGTCCCGAAACACCACCTCCACCGCCATGCCGCATCGGACGTGCTCGGTGTCCGGCTCCACGTCGACGAGGTTGGTAGGCATCCGCGGCCCCTCCTCCAGCTCCACCATCGCCGCGACGTAGGGCGCCTCCGGCCGGAACGCCGGCGACGGCGCGCGATGCACGATGGCGAAGGCGTACACGGTGCCCCGGCCGCTGCTCCGCACCCACGCCGTGTTCCGAGAGAAGCAGTGCGGGCAGATGTCCCGGGGGTAGAAGTAGGCCTTCTTGCAGTCCCGGCAGCATCGAAGCCACAGCTCGTGCTCGCGGCACTTCTCCCAGTAGAAGGCCGACTCCGGCTGCACCCGCGGGAGGGGCTTGGGGGGCGGCGGCGGTGTTGGTGGTGTCGTCGACATGCGCTAGTCTCCCGCCAGGATCGTCGTGCCCGTCGATGAGAGCGAGCCGCCGGTGCCGTTGACCAGCGCCAGCTTCGCATGGCCGCTGCCGCCTCTCGCCTGCACCTGCCGGTCGCCCGCCTCGCCCCGGAGCTGGCGCACCGCCTCGACCAGCAGGAACATGCCGTACATGCCCGTGTGCGTGTACGACAGCCCGCCGCCGTTGGTGTTGAGGGCGAAGTCCCCGCCGGGCGCCGTGCGCTGCCCAGCGACGAAGTCCGGGCCCTCGCCCGGCCCGCAGAACCCCAGCGACTCCAGGCTCAGCAGCACCGTGTACGTGAACGAGTCGTAGATCATCGTCAGGTCCAGGTCGCTGTGTGTGACCCCGGCCCGAGCCAGGGCTCGTGGCCCCGTCTCCCGGGCGATGAGCGACGTGAACGACGGCATCTGGCTCACCATGCTGTGGTCGTGCCCCTCGGCGGCGCCCAGCACCCACACCGGCTTCTTGCGGCACGACGCGGCGCGCTCCGCCGTCGTGACCACCACCGCGCCGCCCGCGTCGGTCACCAGGCAGCAGTCGAAGAGGTGGAAGGGCCAGGCGATCCATCGTGAGGCGTGGTAGTCGTCGAAGGTCATGGGGTCGCGCATGAACGCCTTGGGGTTGAGCTGCGCCCACTTGCGGGTCGACACGGCGATCTCCGCCATCGCCTGCCGCGTCCGCTCCTCGCCGTACTCGTGCATGTAGCGAGAGCAGGCCAGCGCGTAGCTTATCGGCGCGCCCATGATCCCGTACGGCGCCTCGTACTGCGCCGACGGCTGCGTGGGGTCCGGCGCTCCGCCCAGCCCCCGGCCCGAGTAGCCGATCTGGCCGTGCGTGACCAGCGCCACCTCGCAGTACCCGGCCTGGATGGCTGCCATCGCGTGGGCGACGTGGATGACGAAGGAGGAGCCCCCGACGGACGTGGAGTCCGTGTAGCGAGGCTGGATGCCCATGTACTCCGCGGTCAGCAGCGTCGAGTAGCCCGCCGTGAAGAGGCCGTCGACGTCCGACATGGCGAGGCCGGCATCCTCAAGGGCGTTGTACGCGGCCTCCGAGTGGTGCTGGAGAGCCGACTTGTCCGGGACGTGGCCGATCTCGTCGGACTCGGCGGCGCCCACGATGGCGATGCGAGGGGGCACTAGGCGACCTCGTCGGCTGAAGTTTCGGGCAGTATGTCAGCCCGCCGGAAGGGCGTCAACCGCGGTGGAGGAGCGGCGTGATTGGATTCGATTCGTTTCGTTCCTCGCGTTTTTTCCGGTTCCTCTGTGCCTGGAGGGACGCGGTCCAGCTTTGGCATTCGATCCGCACGAAGATGGGGGCAGCTTGGACTCGTTTGATCGAACCGCTGTCGAAGAGGGTGGTGCAGCTTGGGTTCGTTCTTTCGTCGAGGATTGGAACCGCGGGCCGCAGATAGGAACGAACGGCCGCGGAGGAGTGCGCGGAACGAATCGGCGGCGCGTTGCAGATACGGAATCTTCGTTGCGCGGAACGAATCGCAGGGCGCGCCCTGCACCCTCATCTTGGGTTGTTGAGCTGTGGCGGAAGCTGTGGCTGTGCAGTCCGGTAGCATGGGGTAATGGTAGGGGATAAGGGGGGTGAGAGGGTAGGGCGAGATGGCAGCAGGGCGGGCAGGGCCGAGGCGGATGGGTCAGCCCCCGCGCTCCACCCGCGCGTGCCACGCCCCGAATTCGACCAGGTCCGTCACGCCCATCTTCCGCCCCAGCATCGACTCCTCGTACCAGCGCTTGCGCTCCAGGACATAGCGCGGGCTCGCCCCGGTGAGAAGGAAGAAGCGCACCGCGCCCAGCAGTGCGACCTTCAGCTCCAGCACCGCGATCATCCACCCCACCACCGCTGCCAACGGCTTCAGCACGTACCAGCGCATGGTTCGCCTCCCTCTGCCGAGATGGCCCCTACCCCCCGCCCACCGGCCGCACGAGCTCCAGGACGTCGCCGTCCTTGAGCGCGATGTTGGGGTGCTCCTCCCGGCGCAGCACGTCGCCGTTGTATGCCACGGCCGTGTGGCGGGCCCGCACGCCCAGGCTCTCCAGCAGCTCCGGCAGACGCAGCGACTGCGCCAGCCGCCGCTCCTCGCCGTTGACGGTGATCGTGATGGTGGCCGCCTCCGGGCCTCCGCCGGCCGGGCCCAGCCCCCGGACGAACGCCGCACGCAGCTCTGCGACCGCCTGCGCGGGGTCCGGCGCGGCGATCACGGCGCGGACGACTGCCGCGCCGCTCGCACCCGCACGTGCGACCTGGCCGATGTTCGACGCGTCGACGCCGCCGATGGCCAGGAACGGGACCGCGACCGCGCGGCGGACCTGCTCCAGCAGCGCCGTCCCCGCGCCCTCGCTGTCGGGATGCGACGGCGTCGGGAAGATCGGGCCCACCAGCAGGAAGTCTGCACCCGCCGCCTCTGCCTCCACCGCGCCCGCCACGCTGTGCACCGACCGACCGATGAGCGCGTCGCCGCCCAGCAGGCGTCGGGCCTCCTCCACCGGCATCGCTTCCTCCCCGAGTTGCACGCCGTCCGCCTCGCAGGCCAGAGCGACGTCGACCCGCTCGTTGACGATCAGCAGCGCGCGGTCGCGGGTGGCCTCGCGGAGCTCTTGGGCCAACGTGAGCAGCGCCCCGCCCGGCAGGTCCTTCTCCCGCACCTGCACCATGTCCAGCCCGCCGTCGCACGCCGCCGACACCGCGACTGCGAGGCTGTGTCCCGGCAGGCAGAGGTGGCGGTCGGTGACCAGGGCCAGGCAGGGCTCCGGAAGCCGCTGCATGGCTACCTCGACGAGGGGGCTGCTGGCTGGGGCACGCCGGTGGTGGGGCTGCTCGCCTCGGCGTACTCCTTCCGGGGGATGCGGCCCGCCAGGTACGCCATGCGGCCTGCCTCCACGCCCAGCCGGAAGGCGTATGCCATCTGTGCCGGGTCGTGGGCCTGGGCGATGGCCGTGTTCACGAGGACGGCGTCGGCGCCCATCTCCATCGCCTGCGACGCGTCGGACGGCACCCCGAGCCCGGCATCGACGACCACCGGCACCTGCGCCCGGCCCAGGATGATCCGGACCTCCTCGGCCGTGTGGATGCCCTGCCCCGACCCGATGGCCGACCCGAGCGGCATCACCGTGGCGCATCCCATGTCTTCGAGCTGCTGCGCCAGCACAGGGTCTGCGTGGATGTAGGGCAGCACCACGAACCCGTCTTGCAGCAGGATCTCTGCCGCCTGCAGCGTGCCCGCCGGGTCGGGGAAGAGGAACGCGGGGTCGGGCTGCACCTCCAGCTTCACCCAGGACGAGCCCGTCACCTCCCGCCCCAGCTTGGCGTTGAACACCGCCTCCTCCACCGTCCGGGAGCCCGCGGTGTTGGGCAGGATTGTGTACTTGGTTTGGTCGATGTAGTCCAGGATGCTCTTCTCGTTCGGGCGGTCCAGGGGCAGGCGGCGCGTCGTCACGGTGATCATGTTCGCGCCCGAGGCCTCCAGCGCCGCCACCATGTCGTCGTGGGAGCGGTACCGCCCGGTGCCCAGGATGAGCCGCGACGAGAACGTCTGCCCGGCGATAGTCAGGTTGTCGTCCATGCCTCCCCCTCCAAAACAGAAACGCCGCCGGCACGGCCAGCGGCGTCCGCGTTCCTCGCAACGGCTTGCGAGGCGGTCCCTGCGCTGGCATTACCCAGGTCAGGTTCTGACGGTCGCCCCGGTCCGCCGGGGCCTCTCAGCCGGTCTCTCCCAGCTCCCGTCTCAGTGCTCCCCAACCCGACGCCCCATAGTGGCAGCGACGGTCATTGGAAAGCGCTTCCACTATCCGCGTCAGGCCATCACAATGTCAAGTGCCCGCAGGGGAAGCAGTCGGTCCAGCCCTCCGCCGCGCTAGGAGTGATCGCTTGGCGACGCCTTCGCAAACCAGCGACGCCGGCCCCGTCCGCGAGTCTGCGCGCATCACCAGCCTGGACCTGATACGCGGGGTTGCGGTGCTCGGCATTCTGCTGATGAACGCCGTGTCGTTCAGGTTCGGGGGTGCGCCCTACTTCAACCTGAGCGCGGGCGGCTCCGAGACGTGGCTCGATTGGGCCGTGGGCATATTCGGCGAGGTCTTCGTCGACCAGAAGTTCATGGCGCTGTTCTCGATGCTCTTCGGCGCGGGCATGGTCCTCTTCATCGACCGCGCCAGCGCAAAAGGAAAGCGCGCAGTGCTGCTGAACCTCTGGCGAAACGTCCTGCTGTTCTTCATCGGCGTCCTCCACTTCCTGCTGTGGGACGGCGACGTCCTGATGGTGTACGCCGTGTCGTCGGTCTTCCTGCTCGCGCTGCGGAAGCTGCCGGGCCGGACGCTCATCGCCGTTGGGGTTATCGTCTTCGGGCTGTCCGTCGCGACCACGCTGTGGGCGCAGCAGTTGGCCGATGCGCCCGGCGCGTCGCTCACCGGCCTCTGGACGCCGGGCGAGGAGGTGGAGGCAGAGGCCATCGAGGGTGTCTTCCTCCTGGGCTTCTTCCTCCGCGGGTTGGGGCTGATTCTGCTGGGCGCCGGCCTGTACCGCATGGGCTTTATGAACGGCGGCCTGCCTGCCGAGACGTACCGGCGGACCGCGGTCGTCGGGCTTGCGGTCGGCGTGCCGCTGGCCGCCGCCAGCGTCATCATCACCGCCGCGAACGACTACTCGAGCGCGGTCGCCTTCATCGGCCAGATTCCCAACACCCTGGGCACGATCCCCTTCGCCCTGGCGTACATGAGCCTGATCATCCTCTGGAACAACCGCGGCGACAGCCCGCTCAAGGGGCGGCTGCGTGCGGTCGGGAGGATGGCGCTGACCAACTACCTGGCGCAGACCGTGTTGGGCGTGCTGGTCCTCACCGTCCTGCTGGGTGACGTCGACGCCGTGAATCGGAGCGCGGTGCTGGCGTTCGTGCTCGCGGTGTGGGCGCTCCAGGTGTGGTGGTCGAAAGCATGGCTGGGCCGCTTCCTGTACGGCCCCGCCGAGTGGCTCTGGCGCGTCGCTACCTACCGGAGCGGCCAGCCCCTCCGCCGACGCCAACGCCCGCAGCCGGCGGCGTAGCCCCTCACACCAGCGCGCGCGACACGGCAATGACCACCGCAACGACCAGAAGCGCCGCCAGCCCCCACGTCAGCGTCCGCCGGTCGGCGACGCCTGCGGACCTCCGCTGCGCGCGGCGGCGCTCGTAGCGGTTGCGAGGGCCTCGCTGGTAGCGCCGCAAAGCGTCAGTCGCCTCCCGTGGGTGCGTGTGCAAGGGCCTTCTGGAGTTGCGCCATCGTGATGTTCGCCCCGCTGAGGATGACGCCCACCTTCTTCCCCGCGATCTCCGCTCGCAGCTTGAGCGCCCCCGCCAGGGCCGCCGCCCCCGCCGGCTCCGACAGAGCGTGGCACTTGTCCAGGTACACCGCCACCGCCTGCCACATCTCGCTGTCGTCCACCAGGATGAAGTCGTCCAGCAGCTCCCGGAGGATACGCTGCGGCAGCTCGTAGCCCATGCGGGTCGCCAGGCCCTCGGCCTCCGACTGCATCGGCGCCTCGACGATGCGCCCCTCCTTCCACGACAGGTACGCTCCCGGCGCCTGCGCCGACTGCACCGCCACCACCCGCGTCTGCGGGCTCACGGTCTTCGCCACAATGCATGCGCCGGACGCCGTGCTGCCGCCGCCCAGCGGCACGAAGATCACGTCCAGGTCCGGCGCCTCCTCCAGGAGCTCCAGCGTCTCCGTGGCGACCCCGGCGATGAGCCTCGGCTCGTTGGCGGCGTGGACGTAGAACATCCCCTCCTCGCGCGCCAGTCGCTCGGCGTGGAGCCTGGCGTCGTCGAACGCGCTGCCGTGGAAGACCACCTGCGCGCCGAAGCCTCGCATCGCCTCGACCTTCGTCGGGTTCGCGCCCTCCGGCAGCGCCACGACACACCGCGCGCCGAAAAGGCGGCAAGCGTACGCGATCGACTGCCCGTGGTTGCCCGACGACGCCGTGATGAGCCCCCGAGAGCGCTCCTCCGCCGACAGGTTCACGAGGAGGTTGATGCCCCCGCGCACTTTGAAGGAGCTGATGGGCTGGGTGTCCTCCCGCTTGACATAAACCTCGGCGCCGACGTACGCGTTCAGCGCCGGGTAGCTCACCGTCGGCGTGGGGCGCAGGTACGGTCGAATGGCCTTGCGCGCCTGCAGCACCTCCGAGAAGGTGGGGCCGCGCATCGCCGTCTCCGCTTGCGGACTGTTGCCGGTCGCCATGTTGACCTCCCCGACTGGCTATGCGAAGAGCCGTGAAATCCCCTCGCCCAACAGGTAGCCGATGCCTGATGCCGTCGCGCCGATGACCAGGACCTCCAGCCCCTGCAGCAGCGGCGACTTCTCGATGAGCCGCCCCTTGCCCAGGCCGATGAGGAAGAGTCCCGTCAGCGCCGCAGCCACCGACGCAACGATGGCCGGCCCCCGGTCGATGAGACCCGCCGCCGCCAGCAGGTACGGGACGAGCGGCACGGCCGCCCCGGCGATGAACGCTCCGGCCATGGTCAGGCCGTCCTTGACCGGGCTCTGCAGCAGGTCGGGGTTGATGCCCAGCTCCTTCTCCACCAGCGTGCGAAGCCACAGGTCCTTGTCGGAGGAGATGTGGTCGGCCATCTCCCGCGCCTGGCGGTAGCTCAACCCCTGCTGGTGGTAGATGAAGACCAGCTCGGCCAGCTCCTCCGCGGGGTTCTCCTCCAGCTCCTTGGCCTCCTTCTCGATCTCCGCCAGGTACACGTCCCGCTGCGCCTTGGAGCCGAGGTAGCTGCCGCTGCCCATCGAGATCATCCCTGCCAGCGCCGCGGCCAGCCCCGCAATGATGATGGTCGTGGTGTCGGAGACTCCCGCTGCCACGGCAGTGACCAGCACCGCCGTGCTCAGCACGCCATCCTGCGCTCCGAAGACCACCTCCCGGATCCGCCCGAAGGCCGCCACTCGCTGCCGCTCGCCCGCCATCTCCTGGACAGCCTTGGGGTAGCTGGTCGGCGGTTGCGGGGCCGGGCTCTCCCGGCGCTCGGCGACCTCCGCGGGCCGACCGACTGCCGGCTGCTGCTTCAGGGCCGCGGCCTCTGCGGCCACTTTCTTGTTGAGCTCCTCCAGCGATCGGCTGAAGGACTCCAGGTGCTGGATCTCCCGGTCCATGGCCACGGCGAAGGTCTGCGCCGCATCGTGCCGGTCCTCGTCCATAGCCTCGCGGATCATGCGCGGGTACAGCGTCGCGAACTCCCTCGACTCGCCGCTGATGACGCTTTCCAGGTTCTCCCGCGAGGACTTGATGTCACCTACGACTCGGAGATGGTTCACCCCGTGGATCGTCTCTGCCCCCGCGACCTCCTGGAAGACCTGCCCCACCTCCGGGTGCCCCTCCTCCAGCGCCTTCATCGCGTAGGCCGAGTACTTCAGGTGCGCAAGCGCCTCCGCCACGATGGCGTTCCACAGGTTGCGCTCCGTCTTGGTCAGGACCCTCTCTGCGTTGGTCATAGCCTCCCTCTGGTCGGGACGTACTCGGGGCTCGTTGAGCGTGGGTTGGCTTCACTCTACCACATTCCGTAGCTGGTCTCGGGACGAACGGCTGTCGAAGGGCGTGCCCGTGGCCCTCGAGTGCCCCCAGCGGGATTCGAACCCGCGATCTCCACCTTGAAAGGGTGGCGTCCTAGGCCGCTAGACTATGGGGGCAGGCAGGGGGTCGAAGCCTCCACTCGATGCGAATCTATGGGTAGAGGGCCAGCGCTTCCAGGCCCTCCGTTTCCGGCAGTCCCATCATGAGGTTCATGTTCTGCACCGCCTGGCCCGCGGCGCCCTTCACCAGGTTGTCCAGGCAGCTCACCGCGATCAGCCTCCCCGCCCGCGCGTCCACCGTTGCGTGGACCAGGCACAGGTTGCTCCCCGCCGTCTGCTTCGTCCGCGGCGAGGCGTCCAGCACGCGCACGAAGGGCTCGTCGGCGTAGAAGTCGCGGTAGACCTGCTGCACCCGCTCTTTGGTCGTGCTCGGGTCCCGCAGCGGCGCGTAGCACGTGGCGAAGATCCCCCGGGTCATCGGGATCAGGTGCGGCACGAACGTGACCCGAGCGCTCTCCGCGCCGGCCAGCCCCGCCAGCTCCTGGGCGATCTCCGGCTGGTGCCCGTGGCCCCCCAGCCCGTACGCCAGCACGTTCTCGTTCGCCTCGGCGAAGTGGTACATCGGGTCCGACGTGATGCTCCCGCGGCCCGCGCCCGACACCCCCGACTTCGCGTCGATGACGATGTCGTCCTCCACCAGCCCTGCCGCCACCGCCGGGGCCAGCGCCAGTATCGACGCCTCCGGGTAGCAGCCGGGGTTGGCGACCAGGTCTGCGCCGCCCAGCCGCGAGCGGTGGACCTCCGGCAGCCCGTACACGGCCCGGTGCAGCAGGTGCGGCGCCGGATGCTCCATCTTGTACGCCGCCTTGAACCCCTCCGGGTCGCGAAGGCGAAAGTCCGCGGCGATGTCGACGGCCCGCACGCCCTCGTCGACCAGGGGCGCCAGCGCCTCGGCGCTCGCGCCGCTGGGCAGGCTCGAGAACACCACGTCGACGGACTCCTCCATGCGGCTGGTGATAGGCAGGTCCAGCTTCCACAGGTGGGGTACCGCATCGGGCAGCCTCTGCCCTGCCGCGCTCCGGCCCGTCACCGCCGCGATCTCCACCTCCGGGTGCAGGTAGAGGATGCGCGCCAGCTCCGCTCCGGCGTAGCCCGTTACGTTGAGGATTCCAACTTTCACGACATCCCTGCTTCCGTCTTTCGTTCTCGTAGCTAGTATACGAGGGCGCACGCTTGGCGGGCAAGCTAACGGGCCGGGGGAAGGCCCTACGGCCCGCGCTCCGGCAGCGTGCTCGCCGCGCCTCGCTGCTACGGGGTAGAATGCGCCCATCCCATGGACCCAAGAGACTGGAGTTGATGCTATGGTAACCAACACTCGGCAGCGAGGGCGCATTTCCCCCCAGGACCTCTATCGTATTCAGACCATCTCCGACCCGGCCATCTCACCCGACGGTCGCCACGTGGTGTTCAGCGTTCAACGTGTGGACAGGGACTCCGAGCGCAAGTACGCCAACCTGTGGGTGGCGCCCACGGGAGGCGGCGCGCCGCGGCAGTTCACCCACGGCGACCAGCAAGACACGCGCCCGCGCTGGTCGCCGGACGGGACTCGGATAGCCTTCCTCTCCAACAGGGGCAATTCCACCCAGGCCCAGATTCACATCATTCCCTTCAGTGGAGGAGAGGCCCGGCCGCTAACGGGCCTCAAGGGCAAGTTCGGGGCGTTCGAATGGTCGCCGGACGGGTCGCGCCTGGCCTTCGAGTTCCAGAAGAGGGACCAGGACGCTCTGGAGCGCGAGGCGGACGAGCGAAAGCGTCGATTGGGGATCGTGTCCCGCCACTATACGCGCGTCCACTACAAGTGGGACGGCATCGGCTTTTTCGGCCACGAGCAGTGGCACATCTGGACGGTGAACACCCGCACCGGCAGGGTTGCGCAGCTGACCGACGGTCCCGTCCACGCCGAACGCGAGCCCTGTTGGTCGCCGGACGGCCGCCACATCGCATACACGTCCAACATCGCCGAGGACCCTGACTTCGCTCCCGACTCGGTCGACATATTCGTCATGCCCGCCGACGGCGGCGAGGCGCGGAAGGTGGACACGCACGTTGGGAAGAAGGGCCTCATCAGCGTTTCACCCGACGGTAAGTGGATCGCCTTCACCGGACGGAGCCGTCGCTCCGACTGGTGGCAGCACGATAACCTCTGGGTGGTCCCATTCGACGGGAGCGCGCCGCCCACGGACCTCACCGGCCATTTCGACATATCCGTGTCCAACTCCACCATGAACGACCTGGGCGGCGCAGACATGATGGCGCCAACCTGGGCCAGGAACAGCGGGTCCATCTACTTCCAGGTGAGCGAGCACGGCAACACACAGCTCATGAGCATCCCGGTCGAGGGCGGCGAGATGGCGCCGGTCATCGACGACGAGGGCGTGGTTGGCGCCTACAGCTTTGACGACAGCGGCACACGACTGGCCTACTTCCACGCGAGCACGTACGAGATTGGCCAGGTCTGGACGCGCCGGCTGGACACCGGGAGCAAACGGCGGCTCACTCGGTTCAACGACAACATCCTGAGGCGCGTCGACCTGGGAGAGGTCACGTCCGTCTGGTTCCAGGGGGCTGCGGGGAATGACCTGCAGGGCTGGGTGCTGACTCCGCCCGGCTTCGACCCCTCGAAGAAGTACCCCACCCTGGTCGAAATCCACGGTGGGCCGCAGGGACAGTACGGGAACTTCTTCATGTTCGAATTCTTCTTCCTGGCGGCCAACGGCTACGTGGTCACGTTCTCCAACCCCAGGGGCGGCACCGGCTACGGCGAGGCCCACGGCGCCTCCATCTGGAACGCCGCCGGGACCGCCGACTACGACGACGTGATGGCCTGGACGGACTACGTGGAGCGGCTGCCGTACGTGGACAAGGAGCGCATGGGGGTTACGGGTGGGAGCTACGGCGGCTTTATGACCAACTGGATAATCGGCCAGACCCAGCGCTTCAAGGCGGCCGTCACCCAGCGCAGCATATTCAACCGGTTCAGCAGCTACGGGACCAGCGATATGAACTGGATGCGAGAAGAGGCGCTGGGCGACGAACAGCCCTGGGTCAATCCTGGGAACTACCTGGACCAGTCGCCGCTCAAGGCCATTGGCAACGCACGCACTCCCACGCTGGTCATCCACAGCGAGAACGACATGCGATGCCCCATCGAACAGGGCGAGCAGCTCTTCGTGGCGCTCAAGCGGCTGGGAGTAGAGACCGAGTTCGTGCGCTTTCCCGACGAGTCGCACGGCCTGTCCCGAAGCGGGCGCACCGACAGGCGCATAGTGCGCTTGGAGCACATTCTGCGCTGGTTCGACCGCTACCTGAAATAGCCGGGGGTGGCCCTACACCCCGCGCTCCAGCAGCGTCCGGTAGACCAGCAGCAGCGCCTGTCCCACAGCGCGCCGCTTCACCAGCGGCCGAGTGGGTGGGTAGCGGTTGCTCGTGCTCGCCGAGCCTCCCGCCCATGCGACGCCGGTGTACACCGTGCCGGGCGCCGCATCGCCCAGGGCGTCCGGCCCCGCCGCGCCGGTGATCCCCACGCCTACGTCCGCCCCGAGTTGGCCCCGCACCGCCTCCGCCATCGCCTCCGCCACGGGCGCGCTCACCACGCCGTGCCGCTCGATGAGGGCCGGGTCCACGCCGTAGGCGCTTTTCGCCTCGGTCGCGTACGTGACCACGCCGCCCCGAAAGTACTCGGAGCTTCCCGGCACGTCGGTGACGGTGCTGGCGAAGAGCCCCCCCGTGCACGACTCCATGACTGCCAGGCTCATACGCCGCCTGCGGAGCAGGTCTCCCAGGTGCGACTCCATCGTCTCGTCGTCCGCGCCCCAGATCGCCGTCCCCAGGATGCGTCGGATGTCCGCCTCCAGCGGCTCCAGCAGCTGCCGGGCCTCCGTCTCCGTCTCCCCCCGGGCGATGATGCGAAGCTGGATGCCGTCAACCTTGGCGTAGATGCCCAGGTAGGGGTTCTCCCGGCCGAAGAGGCCGCGGAGTTGGTCGCTGATGGCCGACTCCGCGTAGCCGAAGGTCTTGAGCGTGCGAGAGAGGATGACCGCGCCCTGCTGCCGCCGGCGCAGCCGCGGCGCCACCTCGTGGAGCCACATGCGCTCCAGCTCCGGCGGCACCCCCGGCATCGCCACAATGGTCAGGCCGTCCTTCTCCACCCACCAGCCGGGCGCAGTCCCCATGGGGTTCGGCAGGCTCTCCGCAGAAGGTATCCGCGTCGCCTGCTTGATGTTCCCCTCCGGCATCGCCGTACCCCGGCGTTGGAAGGTGCGCTCCAGGTGCGCCAGCAGTTCGGGGTCCACCGTCAGCTCCTCGCCCACAGCGGCCGCGATCGCCTCTCGAGTCAGGTCGTCGGGCGTCGGCCCCAGCCCGCCGGTCGTGAGAATGACGTCCGAGCGCGTCGCGCCTCGTTGGAACGCTTCGACCAGGTCCTCCATGCGGTCGCCCACCAGGCTCACGTGTTGGACGTGCACTCCGGTGGCCGGCAGCCGAGCGGCCAGATACGCCGAGTTGGTGTCGACAATCTCGCCCATGAGCAGCTCGGTGCCGCAGGCAAGGATTTCTCCGCGCATGGGACCTCCGGGGGGAGTCGCAGCGAGTTTACCGGGCGTCGAAGGCAGGCGCAAGTTGACAGGAAAGGGCGAGGTCGCTGCCTACTGGTCCTCGGGGTCCGGCGGTGGCGGGTTCACGATCAGGTTCACCATCGCGTTGTACCACGCCGAGTCCACCGACAGCAGGTAGGGCTGGCCTCGCACCTTCGCGTAGTAGCCGTCGCCGTCCGGCAGCGGCGAGCCGATCTCCATCTCGATGCGGCGGGCGCCCTCCTCCACCGTCGCCGGCGGCGCCACCACCGCGGTCACGACGGTGACGGGGTCATCCAGGCCGTACTGTGCGAACTCGTCCAGCCCGATACTGTCTTTCACGATCTGCAGGTCCGTCGGCCCCCCCAGGTGCGGGTACACGTCGGCCCAGTACGTCGGCTCCGCCATCACGCTCCGCTCGCCGGAGATGTGCCATCGCTCGCTCACTAGCTCGAAGAAGAAGGAGGCCTCCTCGCCGTCGTGGTTGACGATGATGGTGCGGGCGCGCTCCGGCCCCACGTTGTAGTACCACTCGGGGTATGGCGGGTTCGTCGCCAGCGCCCCAAGCACCAGGCCCCAGGAGGAGTCCACCAGGTAGAGGCGTTCGTCCCCCCGGTTCACCGAGTAGTTGTAGCCCCGGTCCGGCGTCCAGTTCCCCAGCGTAAGCTGCACCTCGCGGCCGCCCCGCAGCGTCATGTCGATGATCGTCTGCGGCTCCTCCAGCCCGAAGTCGACGTCCTGATGTTCCGCTTCCACGAAGAGGCGATGCGTTCGGGGGCCGCTCAGCAGCAGCGTGACGCCGCCCCAGCGAGCGTAGTCCACCGGGATCTGGTGCACGTTCTCGAACACCCACCCGCCCGACGCTTGTACGCCCGGCACGTTGATGAACGACTGCTCGGCGCCTCCGCTGTTGATGGCGATACGGTCGATGTCGTCTTCCGTCACCGTGTAGAACCAGGGCTGCTCCTCCGAGCTCAGGTCAAAGTCCCGGTTCTCGCCCAGCGCGAAGTAGCCCGCGATGAGGCTCAGGATGATGGCCAGCACAAACGTCGTTCGGATGCTCATCGGCCCGTTACCGCCTCCGCCACCAGGCGATGAACCCCAGGAACCCGATGCTCACCGGCAGCAGGAACCAGCTCGTGTACCGGATGAAGTTCAGCTCCCGGCGCGTCACTACCAGCTCCCGGAACGTGAACGGCTTGGCGTGGATCGCTATCAGCTCGTACTCCTCGGCCAGCCAGTTGATCGAGTTCAGCAGGAAGTCCGAGTTGAAGTACGCAGGGAAGTAGCGGTTGCTGGCGAAGTCCGAGTCCCCGATCACCACGATGCTCGTCTTCTCCGGCAGCGCCCCTCCCGGCGCGGCTGCCAGCCGCTCGCACTCCTCCGTGTCGATGGGGCAGAACGCGTCCAGCGCCAGGGCGATTGCGTGCGGGCCCAGGAAGTCCACGTCCTCCAGGAAGCTGTTGCGTTCCCCGTCCTCTGTCGCCCAGCTCGCCCCGCTGCTGAACGCCAGCGGGTAGTACTGGATCCACGGCGGGATCCGCCGTTGGTCCTCGATGTACTCGGGGATGAGGTTGATGGGCGTGGCTTCCGGGAAGAAGGTCACGTCCAGGTTGTCCGTGATCTTGCTCGGGTTGCCCCGTGCCGTCTCCAGCGTGTTCGCGCTTCCGATGGAGCGGAACGTGTACGACGGCCGCTGCAGCAGCGGCGTCCGCGGGTCGCCCGTGACCGAGCTCCCCTCGTCCACGATGACCTGCTTGGTCAGCTGCAGCCCGAACGGCTCCAGCAGCCGCCGTACGCTTGCCGGCGTCTTGGGGTCCAGGAGGAAGAGCGCGCGCCCGCCCCCTCGGAGCCACTCGTCCAGCTGCTCGTACTCGTCCGAGAACAGCTCGCGCTGCGGCCCCGCGATGATCAGCACCGCCACGTCGTCCCGCCAGTCGAACGGCCGCTCCTGGCTCAGGTTGAGCGGCTCCAGCTGGTAGTTCTCCCGCAGGACGCCTTCCGCCATGAGGCGGTAGCCCGTCGTGCTGCGAACGTCCGTGTCCAGCAGGTCCTTCTCCCCGTGTCCCGTCAGGAAGTAGACCTTCTTGCGCTTCTCACCCGTCAGGATGAGGAGCGCGCTCGTCAGGTCCTGCTCCGAGAGGGGCGGCAGGCTCAGTTGGAACTGGTTGTCCGTCCCCAGCTCTTCAAAGACGATGGTCGGGTAGCGGCTCACCTGGTAGCGGGAAGCCTGCGCCGGCTCCTCTTCCGGGTCGTAGAAGCGGTACGTGAACCGTCTGTTCGACCGACGCTGGAACTCTGACAGCAGATCGTCCGCCTGCTGCCTCAACGCCACCTGGTCCCGGCGCACGTCGACGAAGAAGCCCGTCGCCCGCACCTCGTTGTCCAGCCCTTCCAGCACCTGCACCGTCTGCGGCGACAGTGAGAAGTGCTGCGTGAACGTCGTGTCCGCTCGCTCCGGGTTCTGGAAGCTGATGAAGTTCACCAGCACCGCGATGGCAAAGAACAGCAGCAGGATTGCGATGGCGTTGGTTGCATAACGCCCCCGCGTGTCCGTCAGCGCCGCCCGCACCGATACGAACGACGCCAGCAGCGACACCAGCAGCAGCCCGCCGCCCACGGCCACCACGACCAGGGCGAAGTCCTGCAGCTCTTGCTCCGCGACGTAGATGACCCCGCCGCCGATGAACGCAATGCCCCCCAGGATGGCCAGGGGGATCGCCGAGCTCGCGGCTATGCTTTGGGCTCGACCCCAGATCGAGACGCGCTCGGGTAGGGGACTGCCGTCCTGCTCCTCGGGAGAGGGGTTTGCCATGCTATCTCCACCGCCGTGACTCAAGGTTTCGTATCGTCAGAAAGAGGAATGCCGAGATGAAGGTCAGGTAGTAGACAATGTTGTTCGAGTCGATGATTCCCCGTGCAAAGTCGCGGAAGTGCCCGGTCAGCGACGACTGCTCCAGGATCAGCGCCGTTCGCCCGCCCGTCACGTCCGCCGCCTGCTCCAGCAGCGTCAGCAGCAGCAGGATGCCAAAGCTCACCACCGCCGCCACGATCTGGTTGCTCGTCAGTGACGACGCCAGAACGCCCACCGCCAATGTCGCGGCGCCGAAGAGGACCAGTCCCAGGTACCCCGCCAGGATCGGGCCGATGTCCGGGTCACCGTACAGGAACAGCAGCAGCACGTAGAAGAACGTCAGGGCCAGCGTCCCCACCAGGATGACCAGCGTGGACAGGTACTTGCCGATGACGATTTCGAAGTCCCGCACCGGCGATGTCAGCAGCAGCTCCAGCGTCCCCAGCTTCTGCTCCTCCGCCAGCAGCCGCATCGTCAGCACCGGCGACCACAGCGTGAACAGCAGCGTTGAGTCCACGATCCAGCTCCGAATGCTCGCCTCGGCGAACGGCGCGCTCACGCTCTGTGCGAACAGGTATCCGGTCAGGGCCAGGAAGACGGCGGCTATCACGTAGCCCATGGGAGACGAGAAGTAGGTCTTGGTCTCCTTCCAGGCGATGGTCAGTGTGTTGCCCACGGGCTAAGCTTCCTCCTCGCCCGTAGTCAGCTGGAGGAAGATCTCCTCCAGGCTCATGACCGTGGGGCTTAGTCGCAGTAGTCCCCAGTCCCGCTGGATGATCAGGCGCGCCACGTCCTCCGTCAGCTCGGCCCCGTGCCGGGCGTCCACCATGTACGAGTAATGGTCGCCCGTTTTGGAGTTCCGCACGTTGGTGACGCCCGGCACCTCTCGAAGCGCCGTCGTCACCTCCTCCACCGGCCCTCGGACCTCCAGCTCCAGCCGCTCTGTTCCTCGGAGTCTCCTGGCCAGTTGATCGGGAGCATCCTCTGCCACCAGCGCCCCGTCGTGAATGATCAGGACGCGCTGGCAGAGAAGGCTCACCTCCGCCAGGATGTGCGTGCTCAGCAGGATTGTGTGCTCCCGTCCCAGGTCGCGGATGACCTCGCGGGTCTCCACCACCTGGATCGGGTCGATGCCGATGGTTGGCTCGTCCAGGATCAGCACGTCGGGCTCGTGGAGGATGGCCTGTGCCAGCCCTACCCGCTGTCGATAGCCCTTGGACAGCTTGCCGATAAGGCTGGAGCGGTACTCCTCCAGGCGCACCATGCTGATGACCTCGTCCGTGCGCTGGCGTATCCGCGGCTTCGTCATGCCTCGGAGAGCGCCCATGTAGCCCAGGTACTCGTCCACCGGCATGTCCGTGTACAGCGGCACCGTCTCCGGCAGGTAGCCGATGTGTCGCCGCGCCTCCAGCGACTCGCTCGTCACGTTCGCGCCGGCGATGCGCGCCACCCCCGTCGAGGGCGGCATGTACCCCGTGAGGATACGCATCGTCGTGGTCTTCCCGGACCCGTTCGGCCCCAGGAATCCCACGATCTCGCCCCGGTTCACCGTGAAGTTGATGTTCTCGACCGCCAGAAAGCTGCCGTAGTACTTTGTCAGCTCTTCGGCCTCGATCATCACCTCGCTTGTGTTCACATCACTCATGTCGACGTCCTGCTATGCGTTAGCGCGCCCAAATCCGCTATTTTAGTTACACTGTCCGCTGCACGCAAGGCTTGCCCGCGTTATTCATCCTTGGAAAGTACGTTGGCGCCGCCCCGCCGGTTTCCTGGGCCGTGTCTGCCGGCCCTGCCTGAGACCCGCTCACTGCAGGCGAACAAACACTCTCTCGCCCTGGTCCCACCGGAGCTGGTACAGCTCCAGTTGCGGCGGCGTCTCAAAGATCATCCACCCTTCCAGCTGCTTGTCCTGCTCCAGCTCCACCTCTCCCCACAGGAACGGCACGTACTCGTTCCCGTCGGGTGAGGCCTCCTCCGCCTCCAGTCGCTGCGGTCCGAAGGGGTCGACCGGGCCGAAGCGCGCCAGTCGACGGTTCTCCAGACTCGCCGCTCCCTCGTCGATGAGAAGGGAGATCCGAGACGACCTGCGGTTCAGGATCAGCACCTTCGCCACCGTGAGCTGGTTGGCGGCGTTCCGCGGCCGGATCACATAGTTCGTCCCCTGGTCCTCGTAGGCCACCTCTGACACGTGCGTAATGTTGCGCACGTTCACGCTGAGATGGGAGCCTCGGGCCCAGGTCCCGCGGTCGACCGACTCGTAGTCCACGCCGGGGGTGACGTCCACCCCCTCTTCGCACCCGGCGAGAAGGAGGAGCGCCGCGACGCTCCACGCCAGGGCCACCGACAGGAGACGGGTTCGATGCTTTGCCATGCTTAGGTCCTCACGCGTCCTCGTACTGAAGTTGTCTGAAGTCGTCGGACCAGGTCCGGGAGCACTTGGAGCAGCGTCTCCACGTCCTCCGCAGTGTTCTTCCTGCCCAGCGTGAACCGCAGGCTGCTCCGGGCAACCTCCGCCGTGCGCCCCAGGGCCGTCAGAACGTGGGAGGGCTCCAGCGACCCCGTCGAGCACGCGCTTCCGCTGGAAGCGCATACGCCCGCCAGGTCCAGGCCCATGAGTAGCGGCTCCGCCTCCACGCCCGGAAGCGACACGTTCACGTTGTTCGGCAGCCGCTTGGTGGCGTGGCCGTTGAGCAGCGCTCCCGGCAGCCGCTCCTGCAGGCCCGACGCCAGCCGGTCCCGCAGCGCCCCCACCCGCGCCGACTCTTCCCCCCGCTCCGCCGCGGCCAGCTCCAGCGCCCGCGCACACCCCACGATGCCCGGGATGTTCTCCGTCCCGGAGCGATGCTCCCGCTCCTGGCCCCCGCCGGCCATCAGCGGCAAGAACGGCGTCCCTCGACGCACGTACAGGACTCCCACGCCCTTCGGCCCGTAGAACTTGTGGGCCGACAGGCTCAGCAGGTCCACCCCCAGCGCGCTCGTCGACAGGTCCAGGTAGCCCGCCGCCTGCACCGCGTCCGTGTGAACGACGATGGTGCGCCCCAACTCCCGCGCCCGCTCCTTCACCCCGCGGGCGATCTCCGCCACGGGCAGCACCGTCCCGGTCTCGTTGTTCGCATACATCACGCTGACCAGCACCGTCCGATCGGTGATGGCCCGTACCACGTCCTCCGGGTCCACCAGCCCGTCGCCATCGACCGGCAGGTACGTCACCTCGAACCCGAACCGCTCCATCTGATGGCATGCGTGCAATACCGCGTGGTGCTCGATCGACGTCGTGATGATGTGGTTGCCGGTGCTCTGCAGCGCCAGCGCGCTCGCCTTGATAGCGGTGTTGTCCGCCTCCGTGCCCCCGCTCGTGAACACCACCTCGCTCGGCCGGCAGTCCAGCACCCCGGCGACGGTCTGTCGGGCGTCGTCCAGCCCCTTGCGCGCCTCCTGCCCCACCCTGTGCATACTGGAGGGGTTCCCGTACTCCCCCGTCAGGTAGGGCAGCATCGCCTCCAGGGCCTCGCTCCGCAGCGCCGTCGTCGCCGCGTGGTCCAGGTAGACCACCCCCGTCCGGGCCTCTGCCGGCGGTCCATTCGTGCGAGTTTCGGGCTTCAGGTTCAGCACGTCCTACGTCGACGCCTTCCGTCGTCCTTCGCGTGGATGCGGCGCCACCAGCCGCGTCAGGCCGTCCTTGCTCACTATGCCCAGCAGCATGCCGTGGTGGTCCACCAGCACCGGGTCCGGGCTCCGGTCGTTGAGCACCTCCAGCACCTCCAGCGCCTCCGTCGACGGCGCCACCCGGGCCAGTCCCTCCAGCGGCAGCATCAGCTCCCCCACCGTCACCTCGTCCCACCGCGACGTGCGCACCTTCCTAAGCTTGAGCAGCGGCAGCAGCCCGCGGGGCTCCCCGTCCCGGCTCACCAGGCAGTAGAGGTGGCCCTTTGGCAGCACCTCCGACTCCATAAGCTCGCTCAGCCGCGTCGACTCCGGCACCATGGCCAGATCGCCCTCGATCACGTCGTGGGCCCGCAGGTGTCGGAGCTGCTCGTGCGCTCGCGCCTGTCGCAGGCTCGACGATGCCGTCTGCAGCAGGAACCAGCCCACCAGCGCCAGCCAGAGCGGCCATATCGTGCCCGCCGTCGCCGTCAGCGCCAGCCCGCCCAGGATGAGCAGCAGCCCGGCGATGCGCCCCGTCGTCACCGCGATGCGGGTCGCCTTCCACGGATCGCCCGTCAGCCGCCACACCCCGGCCCGTAGCACTCGCCCCCCGTCGAGCGGAAAGCCCGGCACCAGGTTGAAGATGCCCAGCCCAAAGTTCGCGTACGCCAGGATGAGCGCGCCGGCGTACAGCGTCGTGTTTGCGTTCTCCGTGACGACGGCCACGCCCAGGAACACCGCCCCCAGTACCAGGCTCAGCAGCGGCCCCACGATGGCGATGCTCAGCTCCACCCGCGGGCTGTTCGCCTCCCGCGCGATCTGCGACACCCCGCCGAAGATGAACAGCGTGATGCCCTTCACGGGAATCCCGCGCGCTATCGCCACCAGGCTATGCGCCATCTCGTGCGCCACGATGCAGGCGAAGAACAGGAGGGCCACGACCGTTGCCGTGGCCCAGCGTTGGGCGTCGCCCCAGAACGGGTAGCGGCTGCCCAGGTGCGAGTCCAACACCAGGATCACCAGGGCCAGCACCAGGAACCAGCTGTAGCTGACACCCAGGGGGATGCCCAGCACCCTCCCCAGTCGAAGTGACCCGCCCACAGCTCTCCTTCTTCCGACTATGGGGCCCTTCGTCGTTCCTGCCAAGGCAGGAACCTCGACGCCCAGGGGGGCGCCCGGCTGCCGGAGCCCCCAACCCTACAAGCTTAGCATATCCTCTACCGCCGAGGAACGAGCGGTCTCACCACGCCAGCCGCCCCCGCAGCAGCCGCTGCCGCAGCCGTCGCGGCAGGAACGCCCGACGGTGCACCTCCCCCGAATAGTACCGCGTCCGCACCTGCGCCATGCGCCGAGGCCTGCGCGGGTCGCGCCCCTTGGTGGCGATGGAGAACGTCCACCAGTTGCCCGCGTACGTCGCGAGCGCCTGTGTGTACAGGTCCACCACAGGGAATACGCCGCCGAGTTCCAGTTGGGTCTGCCGCACGAAGTCCCGGTGGAAGTGCAGCGACTCCGTCTGCGCCGCGAACACCCCCTCCGACGTCAGCGCCTCCGACGCTGCCTCGAACGTGCTCGCAGCGAACAGCGTCCGCGCGTGCCCCACCGGGTCCGGCGCATCGACGATGATGACGTCGAACGCGTCGCGACGCTCCCGCAGCAGGGCCGCGCCGTCCATGGCGACCACCTCCGCCCGCGGGTCGCCGTACCCCAGCGCCAGCGTGGGGAAGAACCGCCTGGCCACCTCGATCACCTGCGGGTCGATCTCCGCCAGCGTGACCGACTCCACCTCGCGGTGCTTCAGGACCTCCCGCAGGCTTCCCCCGTCCCCGCCCCCCACGATGAGCACCCGCCGCGGGCGCGCATGGACCGCCATCGGCACGTGGACCAGCATCTCGTGGTAGAAGAGCTCGTCCCGCTCCGTGAGCTGCACCACGCCGTCCAGCACCAGCATGCGTCCGAAGAACGGGTGCTCCAGCACCTGGATGCGCTGGTAGGGGCTCTCCTCGCGGTGGAGCTCGCGAGCGTCGGGGTAGCTGTACTGCAGTGGGGCGAAGGGGTCCTGCTCCCGGAAGACGGGCCGCCGCGGCATCCCGGCTAGGCCAGGTAGGTCCTGGGGATGGAGGAGCCGTTGAAGCTGGACGCGTAGGACGTCGTGTACGCCCCCGCGGGGGTAATCGCCACGCGGTCCCCCGCCGCCAGCGCCGGCAGCGGCGTCTCCCGCGACACCACGTCGAAGCTGTCGCACGTCGGCCCTGCCACCACCCAGGCGCGTTCCGGGCGTTGCTCCACACCTTTCACGGGCACGATGGAGTAGCGCAGCCCGCCGATGGTCTCCATGAGGCCGTTGAAGACCCCAACGTCCAGGTACACCCAGTCCTGGCTGCCCCGCCGAGCCGTGCCGATGACCGACGCCACCAGCACGCCCGCATCGCCCACCAGCCCCCGGCCCGGTTCCGCCCGAAGCTCGGTGCCGGGCGGAAACAGCTCGTCCGCGCACGACACGATCGTCTGCATCGACTCGGTGACCGTCGGCACGTCCGGCGTGTGGTGCGCGGCGAACCCGCCGCCCACGTTGAGCGCCGTCAGCGTGATGCCCTGTCCCGCCGACCGGCGCCAGACCTCCGCCGCCTTCTCCAGCGCTGCCCGCCAGCTTGCAAGCCCCGTGCACTGGGACCCCACGTGGAAGGTCACCCCCTGCGGCTGCAGGCCCCGTTCCTGTGCGTCCAGCAGAAGCTCCACGGCCTCCGAGGGCTCCACGCCGTACTTTTCGTCCAGCGGCCACGCGCTCTCCGTGTTGTCCACCACCAGTCGCACCAGCACGCCGCTGCCCGGAGCGTACCGGGCCAGCTTCCGCACCTCCTCCGACGAGTCCATCACGTACTCCCGCAGACCCTTCCGGTAGGCGTAGCGGATGAACTCCGGCGGCATCACCGGGTTGCTTGTCGTGACCTGCTCCACCGGCGTCCCCAGCGACAGCACCCGCCGAAGCTCCGCCTGCGACGACACCTCGTAGCCGATGTCCAGCCCCATGAAGAACGACAGCACCTGCGGCGCAGGGTTGGCCTTGACCGAGTACAGCGTCTGCACCCGCGGCGAGAATGCCGTGAACTCCGCGGCCTTCTCCCGCAGCGTCCGGCGGCTCATCAGGAGGAACGGCGTCCTGCGGCGAAGCAGCTTCTCGCGCTCCAACGCGGCGTAGGGCGGGTGCTGCACTGGCGGCTCCTTGCGTGGCGGTTCCAGGGGCGGACAACGACTGAAAAGCGTAGCACCTTTCCCGCGCCCCACACAACCCGCCGCGCGCCCGCCCTGACCCCGTCGAAGGCTCCCCGCGTGCCACCTCCCCCTATCCCCCGACAACCCCCATCCCCTACCATCCCCCCATGCCCACCCACCGCACGCGCCCAACTCCCATCGTCGTTCCTGCGAAAGCAGGGACCTCGCTACCCGCCCTCTCTCGCCCGTGCCTGCGAGGTTGTTTCACACCCCCCGTTTTCGGCCCATTGCCCTACCTGGACCTTGTTCCGCGGTTGTTCCGCGCGACATTTGTCTCCTATCTGCGCCGCGCGGTTCCAACCCCCGCCTGCGAAACAACCCCCAACCTGCGACCCCCTCGCCGATGGCCGGACGAAAAGACGAGTCCAAGCTGCGCCCCATCCCCACGCGGAACAGCCGCGAATCAACCTCAAAGCTGTTTCGCCCCTCCGCCGCGCGACCCCAGGCACAGGAGGGCCGGGAAAAAACGCGCGACACGAATCGACTCGAATCGAATCCCTGCCTCGCTTCGGCAGCCGCGGAGGGTGCGCGCCTGCCCCTCCCCGTTGCTTGCTCGCCCTCCCTCCTCTACAATACGGGGTGCGCCGTAAACACCGTGCACTGGAGGAGTACGCCATGGCTAGCAGGCCGCTCAAGGGCAGCCAGACCCACCAGAACCTCAAGGACGCTTTTGCAGGAGAGTCCCAGGCCAACCGCCGCTACAACTACTTCGCCCGCGTCGCAGACGTCGAGGGCCAGCCGGAGATCGCAGCCCTCTTCCGCTCCGTTGGCGAAGGCGAGACCGGCCACGCCTTTGGGCACTTCGACTTCCTCAAGGAGGTCGGTGACCCCGTCACCGAGGTCCCCGTGGGCGACACCGCCGCCAACCTCCAGTCCGCCATCGCCGGCGAGACCTTCGAGTACACCGAGATGTACCCCGGCTTCGCCCGCACCGCCCGCGACGAGGGATTCCCGGAGATCGCCGACTGGCTGGAGACCCTCGCCCGCGCCGAGCGCTCCCACGCCGGCCGCTTCACCAAGGGCCTGGAGGGGCTGGGCGCCTAGCACCGCGGCCATGTTCGCCGGCCGTCCTTCTCGGCCCCGCCGTGCAGGACGGTCGGTGTCGTAAGCGGCCTCGTCCACGGCCCACGCCCACCTGCGCAGGAGGATAGCCGGTGCCTTCCCCCGACTTCTGGGACAGCGGGGCCCTGCACCAGGAGGCCCTGCGCCAGTTCGACGTCTGCGGCACGTGCCGCCTCTGCGTCACCTTCTGCCCCAGCTTCCCCGCCATGTTCGACGCCATCGACGACCATGACGGCGAGGCCGCCGACCTCACGATGGCCGACGTCAACCGCGTCACCGAGCTCTGCTTCCTCTGCGAGCTCTGCTTCCTCCGCTGCCCCTATACCCCGCCTCACGAGTGGCAGATGGACGTCCCCGACCTCCTCCGGCGCGCCAAGGCCGTCCGAGCGAAGGAGGAAGGCGTCCCCCTCCGCGACCGCATCGTCGGTGACGTGGAGCGCGTCGGCGGCCTGGGACGTATCACGGCCCCACTGGTCAACGCGGCCAACAGTCTTCCGCCGGCGCGCCTCCTCCTGGAGAAGACCCTCGGGATAGACCGCCGGGCCATCCTCCCCCGCTTCCACTGGCAGACCTTCGCCAAGTGGTTCCGGTCCCGCACCCCCTTGGAGACACAGGCTCGCAATGGCAAGGTCGCCTTCTTCCACTCCTGCATGGTGAACCACAACCGGCCCGACATCGGCGCGGCGGCCGTGCAGGTCTTGGAGCACAACGGCGTCCAGGTGGCCCTGCCGCCCCAGCGCGACTGCGGCATGCCCTACGTCGACATGGGGCAGCTGGAGCACGCCATGGGCCTCATGGAGCGCAACGTGGCCGCGCTCCTCCCGTGGGTGGAGGACGGCTATGCCGTCGTCGTCCCGGAGCCCACCTGCGGCATGATGCTCAAGAAGGAGTACCCGCGTCTGCTGGAGACCTCGGAGGCCCGCACCGTCGCCGAGAACACCTACGACATCAGCGAGTTCCTCCTCAAGCTCCACAAGGAGGGCAGGCTGGAGACCGACTTCACTTGGGCGCCGGGCAGCATCGCCTACCACATGCCCTGCCACCTGCGACACCAGCAGATGGGCAACCTGACGGCCCAGCTTCTCGGCGCCATCCCCGGCGCCACCGTCCACTTCGTCGACCGGGGCTGCTCCGGCCACGACGGCACGTGGGGCATGAAGGCCAAGTTCTACGACATGGGCATGCGCGTTGCGCGCCGCCTCTTCGAGGGCATCAACGACGCCGATGCCAACCTCGTCGTCACCGACTGCTCCCTGGCCGCCCTCCAGATCGAGCAGGGCACGGGTCGGGAGGCCCTCCACCCCATCGAGGTCGTCAAGCGAGCCTACGGCCTGTAGGAGCCCCATGGACAAGATCGCCTACGAGGAAGTTCTCCCCCTGCCCGAGTACGAGCGGCGTAGGCCGGACACCCAGCCCGCGATGATCGCCCTGCGCGGGCGGCTCCGCGTCATCCTTGGCCCCATCGTCTCCCTGGCGTTCGAGGAGCGCCGCACGCTCCTCTACCAGGTCCAGGAGATGATGCGCGCCGAGAGCATCACCTCGGCAGAGGGCGTCCAGACGGAGCTCGACACCTACAACTCCCTCGTGCCCCAGGACGGAGAGCTTGTCGCTACGCTCCTCCTCGAGATCACGGACCAGGCGGAGTTGCGCCGGCGGCTGCCACAGCTCGTGGGCATCGAGCACGCTGTGAGCATCCGCGTCGGCGCCGTCGTCGTGGCGGGTAGCGGCGAGGGGGGGCGCAGCACCGCCGAGACCACCAGCAGCGTCCACTACCTCCGCTTCCCCGTCTCGCCCGAGGCCGCCGCCGCGCTCGAAGACGCGGACATGCAGGCCCACATCGTCATCGACCACCCCGCCTACCAGGCGTGGACGGAGGTCACCCCGACGTTGCGCGAGGAGCTTCTGCGTATCCTGCAAAGCTGAGCGCAGGCGTTCTCCCTAACCACCCCCATGCGCGAGCAGTCGTAGGCGGTCGCCGTCACTGAGGTAGGGCGTAACCTGGCGTTGGAACTCGGCCAGCGTCTCCTCCGGCGTGGCCTCGCTCGTGTCCAATTCGAACTTGTGGCGTAGCACTGACTGGTTGTATTCGTCCTCGAAGCGCCCCAGCACCGCCTCGATGTCCTCCTCTCGGAGCAGGCCGTGGGGGTGCGGCACCTCCCGCATGCGCTGGGCGATGACCTGCGGCGACGCCTTCACCAGCACCACCACCGTGTCCGGCGCCACCTCCATCAGCCGGCTCTCCACCTGCCGGGCCAGTAGCCGACGGTCGAAGGGCGCCCCAACGCCGCCGTAGCCGTAGTAGAGCGGCGCGTACACCGCCTCGTCAAAGTGCAGTCCAACCACGATGTGGTGCGCCGCCTCCCGGTAGAACTGGTCGCCGACGTGGTAGTCGACGTGGTAGCGCTGGTACTGCTCCTTGAGCAGCGGGCTCAGGCCCAGGAGCTGCTCCTGCTCCTCGGCCGTCAGCGAGGCGTGGGAGAGGTCCGGGAACTTAAAGTGGTCGTGCGGGCTTGCGGGCGTCCCCATGGCCCGTTCCAGCCAGTCGCAGATGTTGTTCACCAGGGTCGTCGTGCCCGCGTACTCGCAGCCGGTCAGGATGAGTCGCATCCCGCTCCTTTCGTCACCTGTGGTTGGCGCGAGTCTAGGCAGCCGCTTTCGCGAGTGTCAAGGTGAAGACTTCGCCCTCACCGGGACGCAGGCTGTCCCGCCCCTGTCGCCCGTGGTAGGATGACGCCCCAAAGCCGAAACCGATCGAAGGAGTTGCCATGCCCACCGTTGACATTCTCCTGCACGGCTACCGCTTCGGCACCGACTCCGGCATCCCCGGCTTCTGCAGCATCATCATGGTCACCGGGCAGAAGCGCACCCTCGTCGACGTCGGCCACGTGGGGCGGCGCACGGCCCTGCTCGCGGCCCTCGAACGCCGCGGCCTCACCCCCGCCGACATCGACGTCGCGGTGATGAGCCACGCGCACTGGGACCACAACCAGAACTTTGACCTCTTCGAGCACGCCCCGCTCCTCATCCACCCCTGGGAGCGGCGATACGCTCAGCACCCCCACCCCAACGACTGGTCGACACCCCGTTGGACCGGCGCGATGGTGGAGACCCACCCCCGCCTGACGGAGGTGGACGAGGGATACGAGATCGAGCCGGGCGTCCGGGTCATCCACACGCCGGGCCACTCGCCCGGCAGCATCTGCCTCGCCGTGGAGACCGAGGCCGGCCGCTGCATCCTCACCGCGGACGTCGTCCTGAACGCAAGCCAGGCGACCACCCGTAAGCACCCCATCGTGTTCTGGAACGAGCGGCAGGCCGACAAGAGCATCGCCCGCGTGCTGGACGAGGCGGACATCGTCTACCCCGGCCACGACCAGCCCTTCCGCCTCGTCGACGGCGACGTCCGCTACGAGGAGCAGATGCAGCTCACCATCACCGGCGTCTCGCCCGACGAGCCGGGGCTGACCTTCGCTCCGCCCGGAGGCGCGCCGTCGGTCTGGATCATGCCCGGCATCGAGGAGCAGACGGTCGAGGCGCTGGGAGTGCAATCGACGTAACACTAGGGTGACAGAGGAGGAGCCAATGGCGACGACAAGCAGCCTCAAGACGGTGGGCATCGACCACGTGGTATTGCACGTGGCCGACGTGGAGCGGTCCAAGGCCTTCTACATGGGCGTGCTGGGGATGTCGGTGGCCCATGAGGGCGGAGGCCACACCTTCCTCCGGTGCGGCGAGCAGGTCGTGGCGCTGTTCAAGGCCCCCGCCGGAGCGTCAGTCACGAACGGGGTCGAGCTCAACCACATGGCGCTGCGGCTGGACGGCGGCGAGCGTGCGGCGGTGAAGGCCGCGTTGGAGGAGCACGGGTGCACGGTCTCCGGCCGCTCCGGCGACCCCAACTGCCTGTACTTCAACGACCCCGACGGCCATCGCCTCCAGCTCCTCCTCCCCGGCGAGCACTAGGCGCGCCGTCGCCCACAGCCGTGCAGCCCCTCAGCGTCGACGCTGTGACGGAGCAGCTACGCGCCCTCGGCGTGCAGGCGGGTATGGTCCTGCAGGTCCACACGGCCTTCTCGAAGATCGGTCCGGTCGAGGGCGGGCCGTCGGGGCTGATCGCGGCGCTGCAGGCCGCCGTCGGGCGCGACGGCACGCTGGTCATGCCCAGCATGTCCGATGACGATGACCACCCCTTCGACCCGCACACCACGCGGTGTGTCGGTATGGGCGTTGTCGCCGACACCTTCCGACGGCTGCCCGACGTGCTTCGCAGCGACAGTCCTCACGCTTTCGCCGCGTCAGGCCCTCTGGCCGCGCGGATCCTTGCCCCGCACCCGCTATCGCTGCCCCACGGGCCCGACAGCCCCGTCGGCCGCGTCCATGAGCTCAGCGGTCACGTCCTGCTGCTCGGCGTAGACCACACCGCCGACACCACGGTCCACCTCGCCGAATACCTGGCCGGCGTCCGGTACCGGCGGCGGAAGCGCCTCACCGTTCTCCGGGACGGCGTGCCCTCGCGGTTCGACTACGAGGAGATCGACCACTGCTGCGAGCGGTTCGCGCTGGTGGACGGCTGGCTGGAGGAGGCCGGTCGGCAACGGCGCGGGGTCGTCGGCCGTGGGGAGGCGCGACTCGCGCCGGCGCAGGCGATTGTGGACGTCGTGGTGGAGCGGCTCCGCGCCGACGAGACGGCGTTCCTGCACCCCGTCGGCACGGACCATCAGTGCGACGAGGCGCGGACGAGCATGGGTGGGTGATGCGCGCGGGGCATCGCCAAACTACGCTGCCGAACCAAAGTGTTCTAGGGCAGTGGGCAACAATACTTGGCGGAGGGAGTGATGCGACCTGAACTGCGCGAAGAAATCCTCAGGATCTTGGGTAAGCTGGCGGACCCGAGAGAAGAGCAGTTCGCACTTACTGTCTTCTTTGGGGACCCAGCCATTACCCACGAGGTTGTTGGACTGCTCACCGCTTCTGGGGCTTTGTTGGAAGTCGGCACCAGCGCTTACGCCATCACGATCCCGGGCTATGACTACTACGAGAGGCTACATGCCCCCCGCCGTCACTGGCTTAGCAACAATTGGTTCCCCGTCTAGGTGCTTGTCCTGTCCAGTGTGGTGACCTTGGGGTCTAGCCTGATTGTTGTGCTTCTAAGCTCTTAGGACTCCCATCAAAGGACAAGGCCCAGCATAGTCGCCCCATGGTTGCTCCGGGAGCATCGCAATGGCCTCGCGGCCGTAGGCGATAGCTGGGCCCACGCGGCATGGCGGGAGTGAGAGGGAGTCGAACCCACCTATCCGCTCACCGCGGACACGACGGTTTTGAAGACCGCAAGGGCCACCGGGCCCCATTCACTCCCAGGGGTGCGGGCGGGGCTAGCCCTTTGCCAGTGCCGACTCCAGCCGCTTCTTGAGCAGGGCCTTGGGTACTGCCCCCACCACCTGCTCCACGGGCTTGCCTCCCCGGAAGATGAGCAGCGTGGGGATGCTGCGAATGCCCAGCGATGCGGCCGTCATGGGGTTGGAGTCCACGTCCATCTTGGTGAACCTGATCTGGCCGTCGTACTCCTGGGACAGCTCTTCCACGATGGGTGCGATCATCTTGCAAGGCCCGCACCACTCGGCCCAGAAGTCCACCAGCACAGGCACGTCGGCCTGCACGACCTGGCTCTCAAACTCGCCGTCGGTTACCGGCATCACGTTAGCCATCTACGAAACCTCCACCCGGTTGCGAACTGAGCTCCAAAGCGCGAGAAACCTGCGTTGTATCGACGGGCTCCTCTCCCTCAAGTGTAGTCGCGGGGAATTGGCCCAGTCAACCAAAAGTCTGACGTGCGCGGGCCGCAGGAGCTTGGTCTGGGTGCATGCCCGATCCTATACTTGACCGCAGCACATCGGCCGCGAGGGGAGAACGTCAGACGTGCCGTCGGACGCTGCCTCGATACACCTGGAGCGCCGGGCCTTCCACGCCGTGGCGGCCTCTCTTCTCCCCGTGGGGGCGCTGGTGCTTCCCCTTCCGCTGGTGCAGGGCGTGGCCTTCGCAGCCGCCCTTGCCATAGTCGCGGCCGAGCTCGCGCGTCGGCTCTCCCCTCGCGTGAACCGGCTCTTTGTCGGTGCCTTTGGACGGATGATGCGCCCCGCTGAGGAGCAGGGGAGGATTACCGGGGCGACCTACCTCGTATGTGCCTCGTTTGTCGTCCTGCTCCTGTACCCCCCGTCGGTGGCGGCGCTGGCGCTCCTGTTCCACGCCTGGGGAGACCCCGCCGCGGCGATGGTGGGCTCACGGTTCGGGAGGCTCCGACTTCCGGCCGTGGGCGCCGGCAGTCCGCAGCGAAAGACCCTTGAGGGCAGTTTGGCTTTTCTCGGCGTCGCCCTGGTTGTGAGCGCCGTGCTCTGGGTGACCGGCGCGTTCGACGTCTTCTGGCCCGCCGCCGTCGGAGCGCTCGTTGCCGCCGTCGTCGAGCTCCTCCGCCTGCCCGTCGACGACAACGTCTCGGTCCCGCTGGTCAGCGGAGGTCTCATGGCTGCCCTGCTCCGGTGGGTCGTCTAAAATCGCAACTTCGTCGCCGCCCGCCGGGGGCACAACCCACGTGCGTACACCCTTGACCCGCTATGCGTCGGGGCGTAGAGTTAGGTGCTAGCTCGCGGGCCGTGTACAGGAGGCGGATGATTGTCATCGGCCTCACGGGAGGCATAGGGACCGGCAAGAGTGAGGTGGCCCAGTTCCTCCAGGAGTTGGGTGCAGTCCGAGTCAGTGCTGACGAGCTGGCGCACCGGGCCTACCGGCCTGGCACGGACACGTGGCGGGAGGTTGTGGCCGCCTTTGGCGAGGAGATACTGCATCCCGGCGGAGAGATCGATCGGCGCAAGCTCGGAGCGATCGTCTTTGCCGACCCGGCGGCCCTTGCACGTCTCAATGCCATCGTGCATCCGCGGATCTATACCATGGCGGAGGCCGAGATCCGAGAGATTCGGGCCGGGAAGGCTCCCGCAGCGGTGCTGGAGGGCGCCCTGATCATCGAGGCTGGATGGACGCCCCTTGTCGACGAAGTATGGATGACGGCGGCCCCGGAGCATCAGGTGGTGCAGCGCCTCTTGGCCCGAAATCACCTGCCGTTGGAAGAGGTGCATGCCCGCATAGGTGCGCAGATGCCCGCGAGTGAGCGGGCCCGGCATGCCCAGGTCATCATCGACAATGCGGAGGACAGAGCGAGGCTTCGCCAGCGGGTGCTGGAGATATGGGAGCAGCGCATCCTCTCAGGAAAGGCGTGAACTGTGGCGAAAGAAGAGAAGCGGACCGTCTCCTACCACAATGAGCTCCGCATCGAAGAGTACCTGGTGGAGACGGAGCCCTACTACCTGCCCCAGGGAGACGAGATTGAGCTCTTTGAGGCCGCCTACGCGGAGCGAATCCCGCTCATCCTCAAGGGGCCCACGGGCTGCGGCAAGACTCGTTTCGTGGAGTACATGGCCTACCGCCTGAGCCAGCACTCCTCCAACGGCGGGAGCCGCAACGGCCACACCATCCCCCTGGTCACCGTGGCCTGCCACGAGGACCTCACTGGCAGCGACCTCGTGGGCCGCTACCTCATCGAGGCCGACGGCACGCGATGGATTGATGGCCCCTTGAGCCGCGCCGTGAAGGCCGGCGGCATCTGCTACCTGGACGAGGTGGTCGAGGCGCGCAAGGACACCACGGTGCTCATCCACCCCCTCACCGACCACCGGCGCATCCTCCCCGTGGAGAAGCGCGGCACCCTCATCGAGGCGCATGAGGGCTTCCTGCTGGTCATCTCCTACAACCCGGGCTACCAGAGCGCCATCAAGGACCTGAAGCAGTCCACGCGGCAGCGGTTCATCGCCATCGACTTCGACTACCCTCCGCAGGAGCTCGAGGCCCAGATCATCGCGCACGAGGCCGGTATCGATGACGAAATGGCATGGCAGCTGGCCAAGCTGGGTGCCAAGGTGCGTAACCTCAAGGACCACGGCCTTCAGGAAGGGGCCAGTACCCGCCTCCTCATCTACGCCGGCAAGCTCATCAGTCAGGGCATCCCGGCGAGGCGGGCGTGTCAGGCCGCCGTCGTTTGGGCTGTTGTCGATGATCTTCAGGTGCAGCGCAGCATCGAGGAGGTCATTTCGTCCATCTTCGAATGACCTGCACTGTCGAGAAGTCATTGAACGGGAGCCTCCTGGCGCTCCTCCACGCCCTCCCTTGGCCCGCGTCGGGCCAATCGAACTCAGAGCAGTCCGGCATTCCCGCCGCCGTGCTCATCCCCCTCTCTTTGCAGGAGGACGGCCTCTCCATCGTCTTGACCCGCCGCTCACAGCACGTCGCCCACCACAAGGGCGAGATGTGCTTCCCCGGCGGCGTTCGGGAGGCATGGGACGCCGACGAGCGAGCCACGGCACTGCGGGAAGCCTGGGAGGAGGTGGGCATCCCGCCCGAATCCGTGGAGGTTGTGGGTGAGTTGGCGGCAGAGCAGACGCGCACGGGGTTCACCATCAGGCCGGTGGTTGGGTACATCCCGGCAACCTCTCCCTTCCGTATCAACCCTCGGGAGATCGATGAGGTCGTGGACGTTCCCTTTTCGGCCTTGACGGCTGCCTCGAATCTCAGGGAAGATGCCGCTTGGCGCGATGGGGCGCTGACCCGTTCCCCCTCGTACGTGTACCGGGGACGCGTCATTCATGGCGCCACAGCCAGGATCCTTCACCAGCTTGTGACCCTCCTGGCAGATGCCCAGGGGAAGGAGGCCCCGTGGTCGAGCGGGACCCCCGCCTGCTCCAGATAGAGCGAGAGATCGAGAGCTTCCCCCTCTCGCTGTCCCACGAATATCGCCGCGCCACTGAAGCGCTTGGCCCCACGGTCCTCCCCGATGACCTGGCTAGCTGGGCGGCACAGGGCCTGACGATAGCGCAGCAGGGCGTCCGCTCTTGGGAGGCCGCTGCAGAGTACTTTCGAGCGAGTCCGGAAGTGCTCCCGAACCACCCCTTGGCCGCGTTGCTCGAGTGGGGACGCTCCGGCGAGGTCATAAGCCGGGACTCGCCCCCGGTTGCCGTGGCCTTCTTCCGTGCGAGCGCAGCCTCCCTGGCGCTCCTCCGCTCCCATGAGGTCGGACCTTGGGGCGCGCTGGGCCAGAACTTCTACAAGGGCACGTGGAAGTCCACGGCCCTGGCGTGTAAGTTCTTTGAGGTCTCACCCGCCCTTTTGGACTCGCTGACCTACGCGGAGTTGGAGCGGTTTGCAGGCTTCGTGAACGCCCTGGCGCACCGCTCCTACGATCTCGCCCAGGAGTGCCTGGTCCTCGGCCAGGAGGTCTTCCCGCGCCTGGGGGAGAGCCGGGGTAGCTTCATCTCTCTGGTCTCCACCGTCGTCGACGCCGGTTGGCGGGAGGTCAGAGGCTGCTTCGAAGCCGGAGGGAAGGGCCTCCCGCGCATCGAAGAGACCCAGCGAACGCGCTTCCTGGCCCTGGCCGAGCGTCTCAGCCGGTCCGGCCACCGCGGCATCGCCCGGTTCCTGGGCGAGGGCGCCGAAGGGCTGTCCCGCCTCGACAGCGATGTCCATCCCCTGCTCCTCACCTTGGGCGAGTCGCTGATGCAGCTCCATCCCCCGGCCCTGTCCGAGTTTTTCCGCAGCAGTCCCAGCATCCTCAATCGCATCGACGCCCGACAGATGGAGGTCTGGTTCGCCCACGGCGTCCAGCTTCTCAATGAGAACAAGGACGGGGGCATGGCCTACTTCCGGCTCGAGTCGGCCCGTTCCCAGGAGATCATCAGCTCCCTGTCGGCCGTGGTCGAGCTGTCGCGGGTGAAGGACGTGGTCCGCATGTACTGCCGGGCCCTGGCCGGCACCCACGTCGAGATCGCGCCCACCCAGGAGCTTGTGCGGAAGGGCATCGGCTGGGTGTCCGGCGAGCACCCGACGACCGAAGGGACCACCGTGTATCTCCCGGCTATGGCCAGCAGGTACGACGCCAAGGCAAGGAACTTCGGCCTGCTGAAGGTGGTGGCCACTCACCAGGTCGCGCACCTGGAGTACGGCAGTTTCGACTTCGAGTTCCAGAAGCCCTCGACAATCTTCCAGGACCTGCGCCCCAGGCTCGCGACTCTGCCTGGGTCGAAAGACCTCGCCCAGGAGGCCACTGGCGCGCCGTCGGCGGAGGACTCCGAGTGGAGCACGGACATGCACCGGCTCTTCGCCCTCTTCGGCGACCGGCGCCTTGCCCTGGACGTCTTCACCATCCTTGAGGACGCTCGGTTGGACGCCCGCGTGCTCCACGAGTACCTGGGCATCCGGTCCCACTACCAGCAGGTCCAGCACGACTCGCTGGAGGATCGCCCCGCGCTGGAGGAGCTACCGGCACGGGAGTCTCTCGTCGAGCTTCTGGTCCGCCTCAGCCTTGGTCAGCAGGAAGGTTTGATCGCACCCAAGGCCCACGCCGAGGAGGCGCGGGCCATCGCCCGGGTGCTCCGTCGGATTCAGGACCCCGCGGCCTCCGTGGAGGATGTGGGCGAGGCGGCCCTGCGCATCTACGCCGTCCTGTCGCAGATACCCAACGAAGACCTTTCCCAGGAGGAATGGGAAGAGGTGGACCCGACGCAGGACCCGGAGGAGGGGGACGAGGACACCGAGCAGATCCTGGAAACCCTGTCCAGCCAGATGGCGCCGGGCGAGGACGAGCAGGCCGAACCCTCCCAGGACCAATCGTACGAGTCGCCCCAGCAGGTAGACTACCGTGGGGACTTCAAGCCCGAGCTCGTGCAGCTCATCAACAAGCTCAAGGAGGCCCAGGAAGAGGGCGTGGAGCAGGATGCGGCCACAACCCGCGAGATGCTGGAGCAGCTCCTGGACCAGAGCGCGGAGGTGGACTCCGGCCAGGGAGAGGCGCTGCAGAACGCCGGCGCCTTCGCTGCCAACCTCATGCGCAGCGTCGGCATCACGCCCCCGCCGCAGAGCCCATCCCAGGGGCAGGGCCCCTTCGTTCATGTCGATGAAGAGGGAGGCCCCCTCCAGAGCAATGACCCCACCACCTACCTTTACGATGAGTGGGACTTCCGCGCCGACGACTACAAGCCTCGATGGTGTCTCGTCCGGGAGAAGCCCGTGGCTGAAGGGGAGCCTACCTTCTGGTACCAGACGCTCCAGGGTCACTCCTCCCTGGTCGCGCAGATTCGTCGCCAGTTCGAACGCGTCGTCCCGGAGACCTTCCGCAAGATCCGTCCTCTCGCCGACGGTGAGGACTTCGACCTGGACGCAGTGGTCGACGCCATGGTCGACCTGCGGGCCGGCGGCTACCCCTCGGAGAAGATCTACTGGCGACGCAACAAGGTGGAGCGGGACGTCGCCGTCCTCTTCCTTCTGGACATGAGCGCCTCGACCGCAGAGGCCATCGACGAGAACCGCCGCGACGACTGGGACGCCCCCAACGACCCCGTGGAGTACATGCTCTGGCTTCGCACCCGCCGCGGGGACACCTCCCGCCGCTCGTACAAGCGCATCATCGACCTGGAGAAGGAGAGCATCGTCCTTCTAATCCAGGCCCTGGAGGCGCTGGGAGACCAGTACGGGATCTACGGCTTCTCAGGGTACGGCCGGGAGAACGTCGAGTTCTACGTGATCAAGGACTTGCAGGAGACGCTCACGGACCCCGTGCGGCGCCGCATCGACCGGGTTGCGCCCCTCCACGCCACGCGCATGGGCCCCGCCATCCGCCACGCCACGACTCTGCTGGATAGGGTCACGGCCAAGACCAAGGTCCTGTTCCTCATCAGCGATGGGCGTCCTCAGGACCGGGGCTACAGCCGTGAGGGTGTCGAGAAGGAGTACGCCGTCCACGACACCCACCAGGCGTTGGTGGAGGCCCGGCGGAAGGACATAACGCCCTTCTGTCTAACGGTGGACCGCACCGGCCATGACTACCTGAAGGCCATGTGCGGGGACATGGGCTACGAGGTCCTCGCGGAGATTAGCGCGCTGCCCCAGCGTCTGCCGGAGCTCTACAAGCGGCTTACGGTGTAGGCCCCTTCCGGCCCCACTGCTCCTGGTACGTCACGTCGGCCACCGGCACGCGTTTGCTCCCGCCAAAGTGCTCCGGCTCTTCGGGGTAGCCCAGCGGAATGAGGGCTGCCGTCTCAACATTGTCCGGGATGGCAAGCACCTCCTTGACCTCCCTCTCATAGCGCTTGTGGAGAGTGGTCAACGCAGTTCCCAGGCCCAGCGCACGCGCTGCTAGCATGAGGTTCTGGACCGCGGGGTAGATGGAGGCACCGCGTCCCAGGGAGCTGGGAGAGCCGTCGTGGCGGATGCAGGCCAAGACCAGAACGGGCGCATCCGCCATGTGCTCCGCCAGGTAGGAGGCGGAAGTATGGACCTGCCAAGAGAGCGTAGCGGCGCGCTCCGGTGGGCCGTAGACCTCGTCCCAGGACTGCCGGTACAGCGCGGCGATGCGACGCTTTGTCTCCGGAGCGGTGATGACGACGAAGGCCCAGGGCTGCTGATTGCCGCCGCTGGGCGCCCGCACGGCCGCTTCCAATACTCGCCTCACCAGCTCCGGCGGCACCGGGACCGCCTTGTAGCGCCGGATAGCCCGCTGGGTGTGAATGGCCTCGAACAGGTCGATGTTGGACATGGCTTCCGTCAAAGGCTGACCCTCCTTGGCGGCTGACGCTGCCTCTCCTTCGCGATGATGGCCTCGATCTCCGCCACAGCGTCGTCCAGCGCGTTGTCCCGGTTCACGACCACGTAGTCGAACATGGGCTGGTGCCCCATCTCGGCCCTGGCGGTGCGCAGCCGGAGGTTCACGTCTGTCGTGCTTTCCGTCTTGCGGTCCTGCAAGCGCCGTTCCAGCTCTTCCAGGGATGGCGCCACCAGGAAGATGAACACGGCTTCCGGGGCCAGGCGTTTCATGGTGGCCGCGCCCTGCACGTCCGCCTTGAGGAGGACGTCCTTGCCCTGGTCCAAGGCCTTCCGCACCTGCTCCTTGGGCACTCCGTAGCGATTGCCGTAGACGTGGGCCCACTCTAGGAACCCGTCCTGCTCCACCATCTGATCAAACTGGGGAGGGGTTAGGAATATGTAGTCCACCCCGTCCCGCTCCCCCGGGCGCTGCGCCCGGGTTGTCGCGGTTACCGTGAAATGGTACGGGACCGCTCCCTCTCGCATCCGAGCGAGCACGGCGTCCTTTCCAACCCCTGAGGGCCCGGAGAGGACTACTAGGATGGGTGTCGGCGCTCCTCCAACGTCCGGTTGAGGCGTCGTCATCGTGCGGTTTCCCCTGTCAGGGATGCCATCTGCTGCCAGAAGCCTGGGTACGAGACGGCGGCGGCTTCAGCGCCTTCGACGGTCGTCTCGCCGCGGGCCAACAGGCCGGCTACCGATACAGCCATGGCGATGCGATGGTCGCCGTGGCTGCGGCAGTCGGCGCCGCGGAGGGGGCGTGGGGCCGCGGATGATCAGCCCATCGGGAATCTCATCCACCTGTCCCCCCATGCGCTGGAGCTCGTGGGCCATGGCCCGAATTCTGTCCGTCTCCTTGGTCCGCAGCTCGGCCGCGTCCCGGATGACGGTTGTCCCTTGTGCGTAGCAGGCCGCGACGGCCAGCACGGGCAGCTCGTCAATCGCCCGGGGCACCAGGCTTCCTGCGATCTCCGTCGCGTGGAGTTCGCTTGACTCCACCAGGATGTCGGCCACCTCCTCGCCGCTCTCGAAACGAACGTCCTCCAGCGTCAGGCGGGCCCCCATCGACCGGAGGATCTCCAGCACGCCGGTGCGGGTGGGGTTCACGCTGACGCCTCGGACCACCACCTGGGCCTCGGGGTGCACGGCCCCGGCCACCAGCCAGAAGGCAGCGGAGCTGATGTCTCCGGGCACGCGCACGTCCACGGCTGTGAGCTCGGACGGCCGTACGGCGATGCGCAGCCCGTCACGCTCCACGTCCGCGCCCATGGCCCGCATCATCCGCTCGGTATGATCCCTGGTGGCTGCGGGCTCCCGGACGACGGTCTCGCCCTGGGCCCCCAGCCCTGCGATAAGCAGGCAGGACTTGAGCTGAGCGCTGGCCACGGGCATCTCGTACTCGATGCCGTGGAGGCCGCCGCCGTGGAAGGCCAGAGGCGCCTTGGATCCGCCGCCGCGGCCCATCACCTGCGCGCCCATCTCCCGCAGAGGGCGTACGATGCGGTCCATCGGGCGGGAGCGCAGGGACTTGTCGCCGGTGATGACGCTGAAGAAGGGTCGGCTCGCCAGCAGTCCCGACACGAGACGCATGGTCGTGCCGCTGTTGCCGGAGTCCAGCACCCCGTCCGGCTCCGAGAGGCCGTCCGGTCCCTTGCCGTGGATGATGAAGCGGTCCTGGGTCTCGTCCCCGCTTGCCGCCGGCTCGTGCTCGATGTCGACGTGGAGGCCGCGCAGGCAGCGGAGCATGGAGGCGCGGTCGTCGCCCACGCAGAAGTTCGTGACCTGTGCGGTCCCCCTGGCGATGCTGTTGAGAAGCGCCGCACGATGCGAGATCGACTTGTCGCCCGGGAGGGTGACTTCACCCTCCAGGCGGGCGGGGGCAACCATGCGTTGGAGCACCCGGCCCTACCTCTTCCGGTACTTGGTGGGGTCGCTATTGCTGCGCTCGCTCAGTTGCTTCCAGCGCTGCGCAAGCCGGTCTCCCATCATGAACTGCATCATGCTCTCTGACGCCTTGGGCAGGTCCGCCCCGGGGCGCTCCCCGGAGTCCTTCCCTGCCAGCCATCGCGCCCGGGCTTCCCAAGCGTTGATGAGGCTCAGCTCCAGCGCGTCGTGGTCTTCCTGGATCCACTCGCGCATCGCCGAAAGCTGCTTGATGAACTCATCGATCCAGTGGACCACTCCCACGCTGTTGGTCACGCAGATGTCGCGGTGCATGATGGGGTCTCCCGCGGCGAGGCGCGAGATGTCCCGGTAGCCCGTGGCCGCCAGGCGGGACATCTCCCGCCACGCAGGGCTCCTTGTGGTCGAGGCGACCAGCGCCGTGGAGAGCAGGAACGGCAGGTGACTCACGGCCGCCACGTAGCTGTCGTGCTCGACTGCGTCCACGAAGTACGGCACCGCGCCCACGGCCTCGACCATGGTCACGATGGCGCGGGTGGCCTCTTCGCTGGCCGAGGGGGCTGGGCAGATGGCGTAGGCGGCGCCCTTGAAGAGCTCGGCGTCGGCGGCGTCCGGGCCCGACTCCTCCTTGCCCGCCATTGGGTGGCCGCCGACGAAGCTCACGTCGCGCTCCCCCAGGATCTCTTCGGCCCAGCCCAGGACCTCTCCTTTGGTGCTCCCCGTGTCCGTCACCACGCACCCGGGGACCAGGTGGGGAGCGATGAGCTCCAGGGTCTCGCGTATGGCCATGACCGGAACGGCCAAGATGACCAGGCGAGCGCCGTCGACAGAGTCCAACAGGTTGTAGGAGGTCTTGGCCACTGCCCCGCGGCGCTGGGCCCGGGCCGCGTGAGCGGGCTCCGCATCGTGGCCCACGATCTCCGCCCGGAGCGTCTTCGTCTGCCTCAGGGCAAGCCCCAGCGACGTGCCGATGAGTCCAAGCCCCACAATGGTGACCCGCTCCACGATGCACCTCCTCCCGCGTTGGCCTAGTCGCGCGGTGGCCGTTCAGTGTGCGCCATTATACCCCAGGAGTGTGCCAGCGGCATCCGGGCGGGAAGACTCGCGCCTCAGAAGACGTTATGGCCCACCAGCAGGTCGCTGAGGGTGTTTACCGCCGGGCGAATGATCCGAATCAGGATGCGGGTGTTCGCGAACCAGTCCAGCAGGATGACGGTGAGCAGAACGCCGGGCCCCCAGGGTTCCAGGCGGCGGAACGCCTCTGCCAGGTGCCGGGGCAGCAGCCCCAGGATGGCCTTGGACCCGTCCAGCGGCGCTACGGGGATGAGGTTGAAGACGGCCAGCAGCAGGTTGATCATGATCAGAATGAACAGGACCGTCGCTATGAGCTGCTCCGTCGGGCTCTGGAGAAACGAAGCGTAGGTATTGGGCCAGGCCACCACCCCGGCCTTGAAGGGGATGCACAGCAGCGCTGCCATGAGAGTGTTCGACAGGGGGCCGGCAAAGGCGACTATGGCCATGCCCCTCCGTGGGTCGCCGCGCAGGGCCAGCGGGTCCACCGGAACGGGCTTCGCCCACCCGAATCCCACCATCAACACCATGAGACCGCCCAGAGGGTCCAGGTGGGCCAAGGGATTGAGCGTCAGGCGGCCCATGCTCTTCGCTAGGCGGTCCCCCATCCGCGTGGCCACAAGCGCATGGCTGAACTCGTGCACGGTCAGGCAGACGACCAGACCACCCAGGATGAGCAGAATCGAGAGGACAAACTCGAGGGAGTCGAGGTTACCCAGATTACGCAGAATCACGGTGCGCCTGCGTCTGCCGAGGAGATTGCGGGCGCTTGCCGCTGCGCCCCCGTCGGCGTGAGGAGTGTCACGGCTCGTCCTCGTCCAGGTCCGCGCCCGCTGCCACCGCCGGGTGCGATACCGACGGCGCCGGGCGCTCGCCCCGCGGTCTGCGTCGCGGGAGGGCGAGGATGTGCTGTTTCAGAACTTCCAGGTCGTCTGCACCCACGCGCGCCGCGTCCACGACAACGCCGTCCACGCCGATGTCGCGCAGGCACTCCACCTCCCACGCCGATGGCACGCCGCTCAGCAGCACCAGCGCAGGCTTCCCGATCTCGCCTCGCAGGGCGGACAGGTCCATCAGCGCCTGCAGCGTCAACGGGGGCGAGAGGGCTTCCGATAGCAGCACCGCGTCCACGGGCAGGTCGGCCATGCTGTGGCACCGCTCCGTCGACAGGTCTCGGGGCGTCACCATCACCCGTCCCAGCTCCTCGTCCTTCAGCGAGTCCAGGTGCACTCCACCGGCTGTCAGGGCGATGAAATCGCACCCCTTCTCTCGTAGCGGGCCAATGGCGTCGGCGGCGACCTCCGGGAGCATGACGCCCCAGGGGGTGTCGCCGGTCGTAAGGCTGTCCGCGTGGTCCGATGAGGTCAGGAGCACGCCGTCCAGGTGTGCCAGGGCCTCCTGCGACAGCCCGGCGGGAGTGGCGTAGGAGGCTAGGAGCAGCATCTGCGGCGCTGGCTGGCGACGGGCGCTGAAGCCGAATCCCATGGGTGCGGGCGCATCACGCCCCAACCGCTCGAGGCGCTGGACGAGCTTGCTCATTCCGGACTGTGGGGTCTGGGGCCTGCGCGTTTCATTGTTAGTATGGTAGCACAGGGAACGGGTGCGCGAAACGCTGACACCGTTATCGTCCGTGGCTCAGGCGGGCCGCCAGGTACTCAGGTAACCCTCGTCGGCGCATCTTCTCCTGTGTGACCTCGATGGCATAGGGCGTGCGAAATCGTCCTATCGTCCCTGCAACGCTGTCGTAGAGGGCGTAGCTGGGCAGCGGGTCCCCGTCGCGAGGCTGCCCCACGCTTCCGGGGTTGAGCACCGCCCGTTCCGCCGTCAGCCCCAGCATCTCACCCTCAGGGAACAGGCGAAAGCTCAGGTCCTCCTCCCAGCAGATCAAGGGGATGTGCGAGTGCCCTACCAGGCAGTACGGAGTCGTGAAACGTTGGAAGCTCGCCAGCAGGGCGGCTGGGCGCATGGTCTGTGGCAGGAAGTATTCCCAGACCGGGTTCAGGGGGCTCCCATGTACCAGGCTGAACGCACCGCACTCTACCGTCAACGGGAGCTCCCGCAGATAGGCCCGGTGCTCATCGGCAAGCTCGTTCGACGTCCATCGCGCCGCCTCGGCCGCGTGCGGGTTAAAGGTCTCCACGCCAATGACCCCGATGGCCGCCAGGTCGTGGTTGCCGGCGATGGCCGCGTGAGGGTACGACCGGAGCAGGTCGATGCAGCCGCCGGGGTCGGGGCCATAGCCTACGATGTCCCCCACGCACCAGATGGTATCGAAGCCGCCCCGGTCCTCCGCGTTCCGGACCACGGACCGGAAGGCTTCCAGGTTGCTGTGGATGTCGGAGACAATGAGGGCTCTCATGGCAGACCTGCGGGTATCATACACCAGGACGTGTGCCGCGTCGGTGAGTCAGGGGAAGGGCGGTATAATGCCAGGTATGAGGGTCAGTGACTTGGGCGAGTTGGAGCTTGTCGAGCGCATAGCCGGCCTGATAGACGGGGCGAGTCGCCCGCCGGACCTCCTCCTCGGTATCGGTGATGACGCTGCCGCTTGGCAGACGATGGCGGGCACGACGCAGGTCCTGACCTCCGACGCACTGGTGGAGGGAGTCCACTTCCGGCGCGACATGGTCTCTTGGGAGGAGGTGGGCTGGAAGGCATTGGCCGTCAACCTCAGCGACGTCGCCGCCATGGGTGCGTCGCCGGGGCTTGCAACGGTGACCTTGGGCCTTCCCCCGGACCTCGAGGTGTCAGCGGTGGACGCCCTCTACCACGGCATCCTCGACTGCTGCGCCCAGCACGGTGGCGTTGTGGTCGGGGGAGACGTCGTGCGCTCTCCCGTGGTCTTCATCGCTGTTTCGCTCACGGGTGCCGCCGAGCGCCTCCTCACCCGGTCGTCGGCGCGTCCGGGCCACGCCGTCGCGGTAACGGGGACCCTGGGCGGGTCGGCCGCAGGACTGGAGGCCTTCCAGCAGGGGCTCTGCCTCGAAGAAGGCGATGCCTTGGCTCTCCGCATCGCCCACCTGCGTCCCCAGCCGCGCCTGCAAGAAGGCCAGCTTCTGGCGAAGCGAGGCGTGCCCTGCGCCATGGACCTCAGCGACGGTCTTGTGACCGACCTGGGCAGAGTGTGCCGGGCTAGCGGCGTAGGAGCAGTCGTAGAGGCAGCGTCCCTTCCCATTCACCCCGTGGCGAAGCGTGTCTACCCTAGGCGGAACTTGGCCCTTGCCCTCGGAGGCGGTGAGGACTACGAACTGCTCTTCGCAGGCCCTCCTGAACTGGTCGAGGATGCCCTGAGCGCCCTCCCGAGCGGGGGAGCGGTGGTGGGCCGGATAGTGGAAGATATGCCCGGCCGGATCGTCGTGCTTGACGAGCACGGTCGTCCCCTTGACGCGACCTCCTACGGATGGGAGCATTTCCGCCCATGAGCGCCGTCATTGAGATGGAAAGCCCGTCGCCGGCCAGGACCCGCAAGCTCGGGTCAGACCTCGGTCGTCTGGCTCAAGCTGGAGACGTCATCCTGCTGACCGGCGACCTCGGCAGTGGCAAGACCACACTAGTGCAGGGCATTAGCCGGGGCCTTGGTGTGAAGGAACCTGCGAGAAGCCCGACCTTCGTGTTGGTGTCGGAACACCATGGCCGGCTCCCCCTGTACCACGTGGACCTTTATCGAATCGGAGGGTTGGAGGAGGCGCTGGACGCCGGAATCGAGGAGTGCGTCGCGGGCGAAGGCGTCTGCGTCGTGGAGTGGGCGGACCGCGTGCCTGCCGTCTTCCCTGAGGAACATCTCTCCATCCACCTTGAATTGACCGGGCCCCGGACGCGCCGGCTGAAGATTAGCGCCAGGGGGTCTCGCTACGAGGCTTTGGCAAGCCGGGTGTGCTAGAGGCCCGCTGGAGCACGGAGGCGACGTGGAGCTCTGCATAGACACCTCGACCCGCTACGCAAGCGTCGTCATCTCCCATCACGGGGAGCCGCAATGGGAGACTAGCTGGTTCTCCAAGCGCAACCACACGGTCGAGCTGGCGCCGACCATCCAGATGCTGCTGAGCAAGGCCGGAGCATCCCTGAGCGACCTTGAGGCGGTCTTTCTCGCCGTGGGGCCTGGCGGGTTCAGCGCGCTGCGCGTCGGCATGAGTGCCGCCAAGGGTTTGGCGGAGGGCTTGGATATTCCGTTGGTGGGAGTGGGAACGCTGGAGTTGGAAGCGTATCTCTATGCACAGACCGGCCGTTCCCTCTATCCTTTGCTGGACGTTGGACGTGGAGAGGTGGCCTGGGCGGTGTACCGTCAGGACCAGGGAAGCTGGCGGCAGGTTCGTGGCCCGGAGATCACATCACCGGAGGATGTGGTGGCCGGGGCTGCGCCGGAGGCCGTGTACTGTGGCGAGGGCGCGTGGACGCACAGGGGTCTTCTCCGGGAGCGCGCAGACCGGTCGGCCTTGGTACTGGCCGTGCCGCCTCCCACTCGTCGATGTCTGGCGTTGGCCCGTCTGGGATTCCTACGCCTGACCGAAGGCGCTGGAGCAGACCGAGACCAGCTCCAGCCCATGTACTTGCGACGTCCCAGCATCACCTTGCGCTCGGCAAAGCGGGCGACAACTGGGCTCTAGGAGGACTGTAACTGTGACAGAGACGGAGCGCACCCTGGTGCTCGTGAAACCAGATGGCGTGCAGCGAGGCCTGGTAGGGGTCATCCTGGGACGGCTGGAGGCCCGAGGGCTCAAGCTCGTAGGACTAAAGCTCCTCCAAGTGGACGAAGCCCTGGCGAAGCGCCACTACGCTGCTCACCTGGACAAGCCCTTCTTCGCAGGCCTGCTCCAGCACATTACCTCCGGCCCCGTTGTGGCCGCCGTGGTGGAGGGCGAGAACGCCGTTGAGGCGGTCCGGCAGCTCATGGGGGCCACGGATCCCGTCAAGGCTGCTCCGGGGAGCGTACGGGGAGACTTGGCGCTGAACATTGGGAGGAACTTGATCCACGGCTCTGACTCTCCCGAGAGCGCGGCAACGGAGGTGGCCCTCTTCTTCCAACCGCAGGAGCTCGTGTCGTGGGCTTGGGCCCTGGACCCCTGGGTCACTGAATCCTGACCAGGGGTACCCCCTGGGACCAGAGACGCTCTAGCTGGTAGTATTCGCGCTCCTCGGGCGCAAAGATGTGCACGATAACGTCTCCGTAGTCCAGCAGCACCCAGCCGGAGTCGGCCACGCCTTCCTGGTGGTGCAGACTCGCTCCCATCGCTTTCAGCGCTGCGACCACGTCTTCTCGAAGTGCGTTCATCTGGCGGCTGCTCCCTGCGCTGAGTATGACGAAGTAGTCGGCGAAAGAGGCCACCCCTGTGACGTCCAACAAGAGGATGTCCGTCGCTTGCTTCTCGGTGGCGACCTCCACGGTCCGGCGGGCTAGCTGGACGGGTTCTAGCATGACTCTACTCCGACGCCTCAAGCGCGTTGGTCTGCGGACGGCGAGTGCCTGGCGTGCCCTTGCGGAATGCAGGCACCAGGAGGATGGGCGCCAGAAGGGTCGTGACCACGGTCATCAGGATCGCCACGCCGAACCCGTCTGTGTCGATGACCTGGCGTGACAGGCCGATTCCGGCGATGATGAGGGCCACTTCGCCCCGGGGCAGCATCCCTAGTCCTATGCGCCAGGCGCCCAGCGGAGTGAAGCCGGTCGCCGCCGCGGGAATTCCCGACCCCAATACCTTCCCCACAATCGCCAGGGCGGTGAGCACCAGCCCGAACACCAGGGCATCGTCCATGGCCCTGATGTCCACCAGCATCCCCATGACGACGAAGAAGACCGGGACCAGGCCGTGGTACAGGCCCATCAGCGGCTCCTCTATCAGCCGTCGCAGGGGAGTCAAGGAGAGGGCAAGGCCCACCGAGTATGCCCCTATGATCATGGCCAACCCCGCGGTCTCCGCCAGCCCTGCCCCCAGCAGGGCGAGAGCCAGGGCGAGGGCCAGCGGGGCGCCGGCCACCCGGAAGGCTCCCAAGACCCGGTAGATCCACTTTGCGGCAATGAGGGTGATGCCCGTGAGCGCCACCCAGAAGCCAATGGCCTTGCCCGCCACTTGGGCAACCTGTCCCAGAGAGGCGCCGCCGGTGTCCGCTATCCCCACCACGACCGTGAGGATGAGGATGCCCAACACGTCGTCTATGACGGCGCCCCCGATGATCGTCACGCCTTCGGGGGTGTTCAGGCGGCCCAGGTCTGCCAGCACCCGGGCCGTGATGCCCACGGACGTTGCCGTAAGGATGGCCCCCATGAAGAGGGCCAAGGGGTCCCCAAAGCCGTCCGCTCCGCCCACCAGCACCGTCGCGACAACGCCCAGTGTGAACGGCAGGATTACCCCGCCGGCGGCCACGGCTGAGGCGGGCCCCGCGTAGCGGAGGAACTGTTTCAGGTCCGTCTCCAGACCTGCGACGAATAGCAACACCACTGCGGCGACCTGGCCAATGACCCACAGCTCCCGGGGCACCGTCGAAAGGGGGTTTGTGCTTGCCTCCTCGCTAAGCTCGAAGAGGGTCCCAAGCGGGCCCAAGTCCATCCCGCCCAGCGCGAAGGGACCGATGATGACGCCGGTTGCCAGCTCCCCCAGAACGGGAGGAATCTTCAGGTAGCGCTCGCAGACCTCGCCCGCGGCTTTCGCAGCCAGGAGGATCAGCGCCAATTGCAGGACAATGCGGGTGACGTGCTCTGTGAGGTGTTCCGCTTCCATTGGGCTCCTGGCGTGGCGTCTGACCTGGCGCTCATTGTACCATGGAGCTAACGCGCTTCGTGGGCCGCCCTATAGGGCTTGACATTCACATCCGCCCTGCCTACCATTGCTAAAGCTCTTCTGCCTATTTGGGCAGAGGCCTCCTGAAGAGACCGAAGAAGGGGGGTCCCGTATGGCCGGTTTTCGTAGAGCGAAAGCATCGCTCGTGCCCCTAGCCCTTGTGACCCTTGGAACCTTGCTCATAGCGGCTTGCGGCGCCAAGGGAGAAACGGGTCTGCAGGGCGCCCAAGGCCCACAAGGCCCCCAGGGAGCGCAAGGCATCCAAGGCGGGCAGGGACCCATAGGCCCTCCGATCGCCGCCAGTGACGTCCAGAGACTGGTTCAGCCCATGGTCATCCAGATAGTGCCCGAGATGAAGGGCGAGCCCGGTATTCAGGGCCCGCAGGGCATCCAGGGACCCCAGGGCCCGCAGGGTCCGGCCTTCGTTGAGCAAGCCAGGTTGGCTTTGGACAAGCGGGCTTACCTCGCTCATGGTGAAGAGACCGTTGGGGACGAGAGCATCATGGTCTACGGCTCGGGCTTCGTCGCTGACGAGTTCGTCCTCCCGCAGATCCTGGGCGCCAACCCTCGCGGCTTCAAAGCCGAGGGAGTGAACGCGAGTGCGAACGGCACCTTCTCCACGACGATTGCCCTGCTAACCGGCGGCAACAGGGTGCAGCCCGGCGTCTACACGCTCCGAGTAACGGGCGGCGAGGGCACGCTCATGACGATCCCCGTGGTGATTTCAGAGAAGTAGGAATAGCTGGATTGACAGGCCCTCCCGCTACTTCTGGCGTGCGGGAAGACCACACCGGAAGCAGACAACGAACAACGGCTGCAAGCCGAGAAAAAAAGGGGGACAGATGGACTGGTCACGGGTGAAGCGGATGCGATTTCTCCTCCTGGGTGCGATTCTTGCGGGAGTGGTTGTGGCCGCGGCGTGCCAGGGCGAAATGGGCGATCAGGGTGCCCAGGGACTGCAGGGGGTACCGGGTCCCCAGGGTGACCAGGGACCCCAGGGCGTACAGGGCCCGGCCATTAGTCAAGACCAGGTCCAGGCTTCTTTGGTCACCCTGATTCAACCCTTAGTCGACGATGGCACCTTCAACGGCCCCCAGGGAGACCAGGGCCCGCAGGGGCCGCAGGGTGAGGCTGGGCCTCAGGGTGAGCCGGGAGACGTACAGGTGGGTCTGGGCCTTGCTCTGGACAAGGCGGCTTACCTCGCTCACGGTGAAGAGACCCTGGGTGATGAGACCATGATGGTCTACGGCTCGGGCTTTATCCGCGGCGAGTTCGTCCTTCCCCAGATCCAGGGAGCCAACCCCCGCGGCTTTAAGGCTGAGGGTGTCAACGCAGACGCGAACGGCGCCTTCTCAACGACGATTGCCCTGCTTACTGGCGGCAACAGGGTGCAGCCTGGCGTCTACACCATCCGAGTGACGGGTGGTGACGGCAGCGTGGCGACCATCCCTGTAGTCTTCTCTGAGAAGTAGCTCTGCCAAGAGCCTGAAATCAAGTTGCCCCCGGCCGGTCAGCAAGCCAGCCGGGGGCAACTTCATTGTCGGGGTGGGAGCGCCCTACTCCGACTGCTTCCTCACCACGCGGACCTTCTTGATGCGCTTCCCCCATGCCGTCAACACATGGACGCGTAAGGGCTGTTCGCCGTGCCTCGTCTCCGGGGTTCGGGACCTTCCCCAGCAGGGGTGGTAGGTCAAGCCCCCCATCGTGTCGAACCCCCGTCGGAGACCTCCGCGCCGAAGTGCTCCCGCAGGTAGCAGAGCTTGACAGGCCCTGCCGCCGTTCCTAGCATGCGGGGAAGCAGACGGAAGCAACTGCTGTGAGGCAAAGGGACAGACCGATGGCGTGGTCACGGGTGAAGCGGATGCGATTCCTCCTCCTGGGCATGGTCGTTACGGGAGTGGTTGTGGCCGCGGCGTGCCAGGGTGACCCTGGTCTCCAGGGGCGTCCAGGGCCCACAGGGTGTCCCGGGCCCACAGGGACCCCAGGGCCCCCAGGGTGTGCAGGGCTCGGCGATTACTCAAGATCAGGTTCATGCGTCCTTGGTTGCACTGCTCCAACCCTTAATCGACGAGGGTGTCTTCGTTGGCCCCCAGGGAGATCAAGGTCCGCAGGGCCCGCAAGGAGAGGCCGGTCCTCAGGGTGAGCCTGGAGACGTGCGAGTCGGGACTGCCCTGGCTCTGGACAGGGCGGTGTACCACCAGGGTCTTAGTGAGAGCATTACCGTGTACGGCTCCGGCTTCGTCCGCGGCGAATACGTCCTTCCCCAGATCCAGGGAGCCAACCCCCGCGGCTATACGGCCGAAGGGGTCTACGCGGATTCGAATGGCGCCTTCTCCACGACGATTAGCCTGAATATTGGCTACAACCGGGTGCAGCCTGGCGTCTACACCATTCGAGTGACGGGTGGTGAGGGGAGCGTGGCGACCATCCCTGTAGTCTTTCCTGGCAAGTAGCTCGCCAAGAGCCTATCACGTTGCCTCCGACTGGGTCATTGTCCGGCCGGGGGCAATTCGTTGTCGGCGGCGCGAGCGCCTACTCCGACTGCTCCCGCACCACGCGGACCTTCTTGATACGCTTTCCCAACGTCGTCAGCACGTGGACGCGTAGGCCGTTCGCCGTCGCCTCGTCTCCGGGGTTCGGGACCTTTCCAAAGAGGTGGTAGGTGAAGCCTCCCACCGTATCGAACCCTTCGTCGGAGACCTCCATGCCGAAGTGTTCCCTCAGGTAGTCCAGGCCAATACGAGCGTCCACCACCACCTCATTCTCGCTGACCACCTGGGCCTCCGGTTCATCCGCGTCGAACTCGTCGGCGATCTCCCCCACGATCTCCTCGAGCACGTCCTCCAGGGTCACCAGCCCCGCTGTGCCTCCGTACTCGTCCACCACAATGGCCATCTGGCTCCTCTGGGCCAGAAACTCCGGCAGGAGCTGGTCCAGTCGCCTGGTCTCCGGGACAAAGCGCACAGGATGCAGCAAGCTGCGTAGGTCGTGGGGAGGGCCGCCCTGCCCGGCGAGGGAGAGGAGGTCTCGGGCGTGGAGAATGCCCAGAACGTGATCGATGTTCCCCTCGTAGATCGGGAACCGGGAGTGTCCGCTTTCCGCCATTAGGGTGGTCGCTGCAGACACCGACTCCGTTACCGACAGCGCCAGCACGTCCACGCGAGGAACCATGATCTCCCGGACCGTGCTGCGCTCCATCCGCAGGATGGCGCGGATCATCCGAAGGTCTCGTTCGTCGGGTGGAGTCGCGGCCTCGTCCACCGGGATGAGTATGCTGGACTCGGCCCCGTTCCTGCGCTCCTGCTCAGCCTCCCAGCGTTTGCCTAGGACCATGCGGGCAATGCTCCTGCCCAGCTTCTCCCAAGGCCGGGTAAGGCCGGCCAGGATTGTCAGGAGGGGCGCGCCCCGGACCGCGAGCACGCGGGAGATGCCTAGTGACTCTGCCATCGCCGGCAGTGCTAGTAGCAATGCGAGGGTGCCCAGGACACTCGCAGCAAGCGTGGCCCACGTCGCGTCGCTGCTTGTGAGTAGATAGACCCAGCAGACCAGGGTAACGCCTCCGAAGGCTTGGCGGAGGACCGCAAGGCCCAGCCGCGCGGATGTAGAGTCTTGCCCCTCCGCGGCGCTCGCCTGGAGTCCGTCGCGCGCAACTTGTCGGAGGCCCTTCTCCGCTGCGCCGGCCAGGAGCGAGACGCAGAAGGACAGCAGCAGAAGTACGAGTATGGTGGTCTCGTTTCCCTCCAACGGGCCTACTCCTCCTTTGCCGGGGTCGCGGATTGGCGTTCGGGCCGTTGGTGCTTGGAGCGTTGCCGCGCCGGCACGCCCGTCACCAGTGCCTCGGGGTCCACGTCTCGGGTCACCACGGCGCCCGCCCCGGTGACGGCGCCTTGACCCACCCGGACCGGGGCCACCAGCATCGTGTCGCTGCCGATGAGCGCCCCGTCTTCGATGACCGTCCGGTGTTTCGCCGCACCGTCAAAGTTGCAGGTCACCGTCCCGGCTCCAACGTTCACGTTGCGACCCACTGTGGCGTCGCCTATGTAGCTGAAGTGTCCCACCCTCGTGCCTCGTCCCAGGCGGCTCTCCTTGACCTCCACGTAGTTCCCCACGCGGACATCCTGCTCAACGTGAGAGCCCGGTCGGAGGTGGGAGTATGGGCCCACGCTTACCCCTGCTTCCAGCGTCGCCCCCTCCAGCATGGAGGCCACGATGCGACACTCCTCGCCGATGACGGAGTTCGCGATCATCGCGTTGGGGCCCAGGTAGCAACCGCGGCCGGTCCGCGTTGTGCCGTACAGGTGCGTGTTGGGGTAGACCACAGTATCTTGGCCTATCTCTACGTCGGCGTCGATGAATGTTGAGGCAGGGTCCACCAGGGTCACGCCCGCCAGCATCCAGTGGGAGCGCAGGCGCTGTCTCAGCACCGCCTCGGCCTGCGCCAGGTGGACTCGATTGTTGACGCCTAGCAGCTCCGTGGAGTCCTCCACGGAGAACGCGTCGACCCCCTCGCCGGCCTGTACCGTCAATGCCACGACGTCGGTGAGGTAGACTTCACCGCTGGCGGAGGGCTGAAGCGCGCCCAGGCGGGACCACAGGGCTTCACTGCGAAATGCGTAGACCCCGCCGTTCACCTCTTGGATTTCTCGCTCTTCCGGTAAGGCCTCGTGCGCTTCCACGATCGCCGTGACGTGTCCGGCTGAGTCCCGGACTATTCGCCCCAGCCCGCTCTGGGGCGCCTCCTTCGCTGTGAGGAGGGTGATGGCCGCGCCGGAAGCCTCGTGGTGCTCCATGAGCGAGCGCAGTGTCTCGCTCGTGAGCAGGGGAAGGTCCCCGTTGACGACCAGCACGCAGCTGCTGCCGCCCTCGAGCACGGACCGCGCCGTCAGCACGGCGGCGCCGGTCCCCCGGGGTGTCTCTTGGACCACATAGTCCATCTCTGTCAGGAGCTCTCGGAAGGGGGCGGACTGTTGAGGCGCCACCACAAGCGGACGGTGGATGCCGGCCCCTTCCACCGCGTTCGCCACGTGGCTGAGCAAGGGCGTGCCGCAGAGAGGATGCAACGCCTTGGGCAGGCGCGAACGCATGCGGCTGCTGCGTCCCGCTGCCAGGATAACCGCCCTCCAGGTGGGCACGTCTTCTCCTCAGGAAAGAGAAGAGGCCCCCGCGGCCTTACCCAAAGCCGGTCGGTGGGGCCTCTCCTGCTATAGTGTCGCGCCTATGGCGTCTTCGTCCACTGGTCTCATGCTATCGACTACCCGCACGCACGTCAAGGAGAGGGGGAGGTCGACGAGAACCGGTCGTCGGTGTAGGATTGTCGGCGGTTCGGGAGAGGTGGCCGAGTGGACGAAGGCGCCGCACTCGAAATGCGGTATCCCGCAAGGGATCGTGGGTTCGAATCCCACCCTCTCCGGTCCGCCGACATGCCGCTCCTCACCCTCGGCTTAGCCCCGCTCCTCACGGTCGATGCCCAGTATGGGCGCCCCGCGTCGAGCGGACCGCCCTATCCTGGCCTTGCTCAACCTGATGCTGTCCGATACCCACGATAGTCCAGCCGTTTAAGACCTCTTGTCCCGAACTGGCGTTTCGGCAGTCCTCTATAGCGTACATGCGCGACCGGTAGTCGCACTGAGCGTCCAGGGTGCAGCCGCCCTGACTGTGTCGGACAGCTCACGGGGTCCAGTTGAATTGTTGACAGAATGTGGTAATGTGTCGATGCAAAGCGGTATCTGGTGGGAGGCATCCTGCCGTGTTGCTCGCTCTTTTCTTTCCCTCTCGTCCCCCCGCCTGTAGAATGGCCTTCCTGGACGGACCCTGGAGGGTTGTGCCTTCTCGCAGACATGGCCTTTCCGCATCCGTCAGATAGTCACAAGATGCCAAGGCTGACTACAAGACTGACCGCACCGGTGACCGGCAACCTGGCGCGTCAGGCCGCGCTCCTGTTGCTTCTCACCGCCGCGCTGATTGGTTTCTTCCTCATCCTGGAGTTCCTGGGCAATCTGCTCTCCGATGGGCCTCAGGACATTCTCGCCGAGAACCCATCTGACCAGGAGACCTTTGGCCTCCCAAACGGCGTCCGACTCCTGCAGTATGCAGTCCTCGCAGTTTCCGCCGTGTTTGCACTGGCCGCGCTGTCAGTGGCCGTAGGTGGACGTTGGGACAGAACGGCGTTGCGGCCATCGCCGTCCCTTGCCCTTGGCGTGGTCGCCGCGGCTGCTCTTGTGGCGGCGGGGTGTTATCTTGCCTTCTCTGGGGTACTGGGCCAAGAACTCTCCTACGATGAGCACACGGTATACCGTTCCTTCCTGCAGTCCGGCGGGCTGGCGCTGGCAGCCGCGATTTTCCTCACCCTGGCCATTGCCGGGGTCGTCAGCCGCTACTTACTACCGCTGATCCTGGCCGTCTGGTTGGGTGCTGCCGTGGCCTTTGGCTTCGCTGACACCCGCTCTGTGGACGGCCTCTACCTGTTCGAACGCTCCTATCAGTTGGAGGCGTCCAGCGAATACACCGCTCTCGTTGAGGACTACCAGCGAACAATCCCCGATGCAACCGACGCGCAGGTGGAACTGGCTGGCGAACTGCCGGAGAAACCCGCCGTGGAATCCCAAATGGGGCCTATCCCTGGCGCCTCTCCTTTCCCCGATGCTTCTGCAATCACGAGTGCAACTGTATTGCAGACCGGCTTTGCACCCCAACCCCACGCCTGAGAAGACTTTTGGTGCAGACACCCGACTTTTGGTGCAAGTGTGCCTGAGCCCTAGTTGGGGGTGAAGGACCCGAAGGCCGGGGCGGTGAGCCCGAGCCGGTGCATCGCTCCGATGACCACGCAGAGGTTGTGGCAGAGGGCCTTCAGCAGAATCTCGTTCACCTGGCCGGTGGTGCTCTTCGACCGCACCGCATCCCCGAACTTCCCCTTGACCATCGAGAAGGTCGTCTCCACGTTGGAGCGCTTGTGGTAGTGGCGGTCCCACTCCGCCTCGTTCAGCATGAAGTTGGCGTAGAGCCGCCTCCACATGGCCGAGCCCCGCCCGGTGGTGTTGCTCTTGAACGGCACGTAGGGCGCTGCGCCGTAGCTCTCGATGAGCGCCAGGTTCTTCTCCGACAGGTACGCCTTGTCCGCCGACACCTCATCCACTGTGAACTGCTGGGCCGTCCGGTCCACCAGCTCCGGCAGCACCAGGCTGTCGTGGACGTTCCCCGCTGTGACCTTGATGGCCGTGATGACGTTCGTCCTGACGCCGACGCAGATGTGGGCCTTCAGCCACTGCCGCTTGGACTTCTCCCGTCCCCACTTGTGGTCGAACCACCGCTCGTGGCGGCTGGTGGAGAAGCCCGAGGCGTCCACGGCGAAGTCCCGCTCGACATCTCGTAGGACGGCTGCGGTCTCCTCGACCAGCTCGGTGATGATGGGCGTCAACATGGGGTTGGCGATGTAGCGGGTCACCGTGTTGAAGCTGGGGGTTGCGCTGGTGTAGCCCCTGCGATGGGCGTCCCGCACATCCGAGGCGAACCGCCGGGAGGCAAGGCCCGTGTAGACCTTGAGCGCTCCGGTGAACAGCATGTCGCTCACGGGAAGCCGAGGCCGCCCGGTTGGCTGGAGCGGTAGCTGGGGAACCTGAGCGCACAGGTCCGCCAGCAGGCCCATGAGGATGTCTTTCTCGGCGGTCTGGGCAGCGTTGTACGCAGGCCAGTCTTGCGGGTAGGTGGTTCGTGGCGTAGACTTGATGGTGGTCATGGCGGAGCTCAACCCTCCGTTTTGACTTGGAGGCGGCGGTGTTACGAGCACTGCCGCTTCCGCTTTTCCTACCCTCGGATTATCGACGATTTCACGCCATAAGTCAAGCTGAAACCCGCCGAAAGCGCTCCAATTGCGTACGGGTTTTCGCCGTTTGTGTCCAATCTGTCGAGCCCTCTGCATCGAAACAGCTCCTTCGGAACGTCATGTGACGAGATGCGTCGCGGCCCAGCGGACGCGCTGAACGACGCGAATCTCGGGAGTGCGAGGAGCGAGCGGGCCCTGGCAGAGGGGTCAGGGCCGTAAGCTCTCTACCGGCGTCGCTTCTAGGAGACCAAGAAGGCCAGCGTGACGAACACCGCAACGAAGACCGCCCAGTCGGGCACGGGTGGCTTCCGCATGATAAAACCCTCCTGAAAATCTTTAGGAGGGTCTTGACGGGAGGTGCCGATAGCGGGATCATCTGAGGTGCTTTGTCTGTGGCACCTCGGTCGTCAAGACCGACGAGCAAGGCCCCCGTTCACACCGGGGGTCTTGTGCGTCCAACTCCAAATTAGGCTATCGTACTCCTTCTCACGATCGCGTGCAAGCGCGAGAGCAGCGCCTCCAGGGAATCACGCAGAATCCCCATCCTGCCCCCTTGCGGCCAGCGCGCCCTCTTGGTATCGTCCTCTCCGTTGAGCTCTCCCGGACCCCGCATGACAGGAAATGGGGCCTGTGCCCCCTTTCTGCGGGCTGTCCGGGCAAGAGAGCTCAACACTCGAACCCACACCTGTCTGAAAGGGGGCTCCTCTATGTTGGCAAGACTCCGCCAGACCTTTCTGAGCTTTGATGGGCGGATTGGCCGCCTTCGCTACGCGGTGCTCGCGCTACTCGTGCCGGTTTCGGTCTTCATCGTCGGCGTGGTGGTCCAAAACCTCATCTTGGTACTCGTGGAGGCGGTTGCAGGCGAGGAAGCTGGGGCCGCGATAGAGACACTCGCGTCGATTGCCATCCTTGTGCTGATTGTGTGGATAGGCATAGCCGCTGCGGTTCGGCGGCTCCATGACCTCGGACACTCCGGGCGATGGGCGCTGATACTCATTGTTCCGCTGGTTGGGTTTGTCGTGCAGATTGCCCTGCTGTTTGGGGCGGGGAAAGAGGGTGAGAACGAGTACGGTCGCCAGCCGAACTAAGAAAGGGCGGTCGGCCTGCTGGCCTAGCTGGACTTTTGGTGCAAGATGCGGAGTTTTAGTGCAGGCCTAGCTAAACGTGCAAAGCCTTGCAGACCAACTCCGCGGAACCTGAGCCGGTGTTCTGGGTTGTGGGAGCCTCCCACACGCGCTACCTCCGCACCGCAACCGGCGATGTCTATAGGAACGGAGAGTGGGCCCAGCTTTATCCGGTAGGCGTGCCGCTGGACTTTGATCTATTGGTCGCTGATGCAGTTGTCCCCCTGATGGAAGAAGTGAGACAAGAGGCGCGGTCACGGGGTGCGGTGCTTCTTGCTCCTCCCTCCGTGGAACCGGCCATCGCGGAGACTGACAACATAGCGGTGACCTCGTACTGGGAGTCCCACAGCTTTGGCGCCGGCGCACTTCCCGTATCGAAGGATTTGCAGTGGATAAGCACCCCCGCGACCTACCATCCCTTCAGCAACACCGTGAGCGTCGCAGAGGCGATTGGGTGGTACGAGTGGGAGGCATGGGTCCTTCAGTTCTCGCCTCGCGACCTTGTCGCGGCCTCCGCGGCTGACGCCCCGGCCTATCTGCAGCTCCCGGACGACCTCCCCGAGCGCGTCTACCACCTGGCAGAGCAGTTCCAGGATGAGCCGTCGCCCTACCTGAGGGCCGATCGCATCAGAAAATACCTCCGAGAGAAACTCGCATACCGCGCCCCCGACCCGCTCACCGAGGCGACGCAACCGCCGGAGGGTCAGGACTCGGTCGACTGGGTCCTCTTCGATCGGCGGGTAGGCGCCAGCGACAGCTTCAGCAGCGCCTTCGTCGTTTTGGCCCGAGCCGCGGGCATCCCCGCAAGGGTCGTAGCGGGGTGGGCAATCGATGCGCAAATGGAGGAGCAGGTCGTCTACACGGATCAGGCCCACCAGTGGGCGGAGATCGCCCTGGATGGCATCGGGTGGGTGACCTTTGACCCTACGCCAACCGATGAGCGCCTGGCGGAGGAGTCAGGCGGCGAACTGGAGCTGATCGAGGAACTCAAGACCAGCGACGACCCCCAGGCCCGGCAGAAGGCCGTGGAAGCCCTGGGTGACGAGGGCGTAGACGCCCTGCCGGTACTCCTACGCGCCGCGCTGACCGACAACACATTGGCTGTTCGGATTGCAGCGGAGGATGCGCTGCACAAGCTGGACATTGAGGAGCTGATACGGATCCTCCTGACTCACGAGGACCCGACCATGAGGGCCGCGGCAGCCGAGACATTGGGGATAATCGGCAACCCAAGGGCAATCGACCCGCTGCTTCAGGCCCTCGGCGATGATGAAGAGGCGCTCGTCAGGATAGCCGCAGCCGAAGCGCTCACCAAGCTTGGCGGAAGGAAGGCGGAAGAGGGGCTGTTGGAGGCTGCTAAGTTCGACGAAAACACTGGAGTCCGGTCGACCTGCATCCGCGGGCTCGGCAGCCTCAAAGCAGGGTGGACCGTAGCGGACGTGGCCAGCCTGCTCCGCGCAGATGGCGACACGCTTATCCGCCTCGCTGCTGCGTGGAGCCTCGGCGAGATGGAACACCCGGGGGGCTTGCGTCCCCTGCTGGACGCGCAGTCTGACGACCCCGAAGAGACCGTACGAACGGCTGCCGCAGAAGCCCTTCGGCAGTGGGAGTCTGAGGAGCTGGCACACATCCTCCTGACCGAGACCGACCCGACGGCGCGAGCGGCAGCAGCGGAGATCCTGGGCGAGCGCAGGTACCACGCAGCGATCATGGAACTGAGCGTGGCCCTGAGCGACCAGAACGAGGAAGTGCGGGCCGCAGCCCTGGAAGCCCTGCACAAGATGGGGACTGTGACGTGGCTGGAGAACGGAAGCGCCATAGTTACGCGTGACTCCGCCATCATTGGGTTTGTTGCGGGCACAACGGCCGAAGACGCCGCCGAACCGCGCAAGGTCGCCGTGTTTGAAGTCCAGGGAGCACGACACACGAACTACCTGCGGACTGCAGTGGGTGACGTCTACCAGGACGGTCAGTGGCGGTTGCAGGACAACACCTACCATGACTACAACGAGGGAAGGACCCTCCCATCGGTCAGCGGAGTTGCCACGTACTCACAGGAGATATTTCTCTCACTTGCTGAAGCCGACCAGGATATACCCCGCGGTGTGGTGCCAATCTCACAGCGCATGAAGTCCGCGGACGTGGGAGGACTCTACTGGCCCAAGAGCATTCTCTTCGCCATCGACGAGCCCACGAGCATCTACGGTTGGTCCTCCATAGGCGAAAACTACTCGCAGGCCGTACTGCATGGTGCGGGGAGGTTGCAGACCGGCGTCAACTCACCGTATACAAACCTGCCGGAGTGGGCCCGACGGGGTCCGGTCTATGACCTTGCAGCTCAAATCACGGCAGGTCAGAGAACACCCTACGCCCAGGCCAAGGCGATTGAGGAGTATCTGCGGTCGACCTACACCTACGCGTACGCCGATCCGGAGCAGCAGTCAACGCCCTCGGACGTGGACGACCCCGTTCATCGCTTTCTCTTTGAGGACCGCGAAGGAACTTCTGGCAGCTTCAGCAGCGCCTTCGTGTTCCTGGCGCGGTCGCTGGGGCTTCCGGCCAGAGTGGTTTCCGGTTGGGCCATTGGCGCTACGTCCTATAGCCAGACGGTCTACACGAACCAGGCGCACCAGTGGGCGGAGGTGGCATTTGCGGGGACGGGTTGGGTCACCTTTGATCCCACCCCGGGAGGAGCGCGTGCAGAGGCGGCCTGGGAAGCCCCGCCTGACGACTCCGAGATGCTGGAGGAGGCGCTGCGGGCCCTTCAAGAGGCGGGCGCAAAGATAACTCGACTGGAGACCGGAGGAGCTCTTGTAAGCAGAGGCAGCTTGACAGCCTGCTTTGGGGGGACCACGTCAGGACGATGGGCTCCTTCAACCCAAATCCCGGTCTTCAGGCTACAGGGCGTACCCCATACCAGCTACCTGCGGACCGCCACGGGCGATGCGTACGTGGACGGAAACTGGAGGCAGGTGGACCCCGTAGTCGAGAACGTTCGCACGGGGGACAGCATCCCAGATATGGTGGAGCGTACACGCTACGAGTGGACCGGGTTACTCTCGGAGAGAAGAGACGCGGCGCTGCTTGTCCATCGGAATCGGGGAGGGGCCACACACGTAGTCCAAGCGCTGCCAAGGCCGGGAACCACGTCTCTTCCATTCAGGACGCTTCCCGTCCCCCTCGGCTTGCAAACCACAGATGTCCGGGGAGGCTACTACCCCTTCAGCGCCACGTTCCGGACCAAGGACTACCAGCAGGACTACTCCTGGACGTTCCGGGACGACTCCCACAGCATCGAGGCATATCGGTCCGCCTCCGTGTCTTTGGACCGGGCCTATCTCCAGACGCCACCGGACCTACCGTCGCGCATCCGAGACCTTGCGCTGGCCATCACTGCCGGCCACAGCTCGCCCTATGCCAAAGCAAAGGCGTTGGAGACATATCTGAGGTTGCGGTACTCGTACGGCTACGTAGGCGGGCCCCAGGGTGCCGTGCCTCCGGGGCGCGATCCCGTGGACTGGTTCCTCTTCGACCGTCGACAGGGAACGTCCGGCGCGTTCAGCAGTGCCTTTGTGCTCATGGCGCGCTCCGCGGGCATCCCCGCCAGGATCGTCTCCGGCTGGGTAGTCTCACAGTCAAGTCCCAGCCAGACTGTCCATGCGGACCAGGCCCACCAGTGGGCCGAAGTAGCGCTTGACGGAGTGGGCTGGGTCACCTTCGATCCGACGGCCCGCGGAGGAGCATCAGCACGGTCGGCCCTGCAGGGCACTGCCGGCAGCGACCCCGAAGGCTTCGAGGAGGCGCTACGCGCCCTTGAAGAAGGGGGAGCGGAGGTGACTCGGCTGGAGAACGGAGGGGCCCTGGTCCAAGGAGGCGAAGACGGTGAAGGACTGGGAGGGGGCGGGTCGGGTTCAATGCTGCTCATCCCGGGAGCCAGCACACGACAAGCCTCGGCCGGAGGGGAGCGGATCCCGATCTTCAGGCTGGAAGGCACGTCACATACAGGCTACCTGAGGACCGCAACAGGCGACGTGTATGTGGACGGCGACTGGAAGCAGGTGGACCCCGTGGTCGCCGACGTCATCGCAGGCGATAGCATTCCAGACATGGTGGACCTGGCACGCCACGAGTGGTCGGGGTTGCCCTGGGAGAGAAGAGACCCGGCCCTGCTTGTACAGCGAAATCAGGGAGGGAGAACGTACGTTGTTCGGGCACTCCCCACAGCGGCGAACACATCGCTTCCGTTCACTGTGCTTCCCGTCCCCAGCGGCCTGCAAACGACAAGCGTCCAAGGAGACTACTACCCCTTCAGCGCCACCTTCCGGGTGAATGGGCCGGTCTCCGACTATTCCTGGACGTTCAGGAGCGCTACTCACAGCGCTGCGGCATACCGTTCGGCCCCGGGGACCTCGGACCGGACCTATCTCCAGCTCCCAGAAGACCTGCCCCGTCGCATCCGGGAGCTGGCGGAGGCGGTTACGTCGCGCTACAGCTCGACCTACGCCAAAGCCAGGGCGCTGGAGAGCTTCCTGAAGACGCAGTACCCCTATCGGTTCGCCGATGGGCCCGAAGACGCAGTGCCTCCCGGGCGCGACCCGTGGACTGGTTCCTCTTTGACCACCGGGAGGGAACGTGCGGCGTGTTCAGCAGCGCCTTTGTGGTCATGGCGCGTTCCGTGGGCATCCCCGCCAGGGTTGTCTCCGGCTGGGCGGTCTCGCGAACAAACGCCAAGCAAACCGTCTACGCGGGCCAGGCACACCAGTGGGCTGAGGTGGCGCTGGAGGGAATAGGCTGGGTCACCTTTGAACCCACCGGCTCAGGCGGGCCATTTGATAGGGTGCCTCCCCAACCTCCAGTTCGTTTCCCACCACCAACTCCACCAGCACCGCCTCCTCCCCTCGACACGGTGACTGAAATCACCCGGTCCCCGTCGGACGTACGACGCGGGCAGCCCTTCACCGTGGGTGGCACGGTACGCACCATAACCAACTACGCCGTCGACGGCATGAAGGTCGAGATCTACGTGAACGAGACAAAGGAGCACGGCGGCATCATCATCGGGACAACCACGGTTCGCAGAGGCCGGTTCCAAGCGGAGGCGGAGCTGCCCGAGTCCCTGCAACTGGGGTCCTACCAGCTGCTGGCACGGGCGGTAGGAAACAAACGCTACAACGAGTCCTGGAGCGACCCGGACATCAGCGTCTACTCAGGAAGCGGCATCAGGCTTACCGGTCCCTCGGAAGTTCCCGTGGACGTGGAGGCTGTTTTCACCGGCAGGCTTTCGGAAGACACCGGACAGGGTGTGCCGGACCGAGAGATCCAGATTGCCGTAGACGGCGCCCTCATTGAACCCGTGGTCACGGACTCCTTTGGCAACTTCGAGTTCGTCCGGGTGTTCTCCGACCCCGGGCCCCACTGGGTGGAGGTGGAGCTCGCCGGGGCGGAGTTCCTGCTTGACAACCGCGCTCGCATCGACTTCGAAGTGACGCTGTCCACGGAGACCACCATTCAGACGCCGGGTTCGGTCGAGGTGGGCGAAGAGTTCGTCACAACCGGCGCCTTGCAGGGCATACGCGGCGAGGCCCTATCGGGCAAGACCGTGACGGTGTACGTTGGCGAACGTTCCACGGACGTGCTGACCGACGCATCGGGGATGTTCGAGCTTTCGAGCACGCTGGACGCGCCAGGGGCCGTGGCGATCCGGGCGGATTTCTCGGGCGACGGTTTTGTGCTGGGCTCCCAAGCCGCCACCAGTGTCGCGGTACAGCAGGTTGTCCTACTGACCGTGGAGGGACCGAGCCAGCTCGAGCAGGGCCAGGGCGGAGTGTTCGCAGGGAGACTCACCACCAGTGAGCTCGACCCCTTGGGCCAGTCCCCGCTTACCATCCTGGATGCCGGCGGAGCCGAGCTGGCCACAGTCACCACCGGCGACGACGGCGCATTCGAATATGAGCATCCTGCCTTTGACCGGACCGGACCGCACTCCCTCACCTTCCAGTTCCCGGGCGGCGACTTCATCTCGCCCAACTCCGCGAGTTCGACGTTCACCGTGCTGGCCCCCACAGCCCTGACGGTGGAGGCCCCCGACGTTGTCCAAGAGGGCGAGACCTTCACGCTGACCGGCGTCCTACTGCGCGCCGACGGATCGCCGGTTGCAGACGCAACAGTGGAACTGGACGCGGGAGTCTCTCAGCCACTGGTGACGGAGGCAGACGGAACGTTCAGTTGGGAGGGGGTGGCCGGCCTGGACCCCCGCGCGCCGGCTGACGCTGTGGAGACCACGTTGGAGCTCGCTGTTACGTTTCCGGGCACCGATCATCTCGCGCCCAGTGCCGCCGCTGCGGAGGTGGTCGTTGGCGTTCCTCGGATTGTCATGGAGCCGGCGGGACCCGTCGCCCGCGGCAATGCCGTGGAGCTGCGGGGCACGGTATTGCTTGGAAACCGCCCATTCCCCGGCGTCGAGCTAACCGTCGACGGAGCCGGCGTGACCCAATCCAGCGAGTCAGGTGCGTTCACCTTCAGCCATCACGTGGACCAGGATGCCCCATTGAGGGCGGCGGAAGTGGTCGTCGCTGCGGACAGCGTGGACGCCGGTGCCACGGCGTCCTTTGCCGTGAAGTCGAGCGTAAGCATGATCGTCGCGCCGCTGGACAAGGTGCGGCCCGGGCGCGTGGTCCGCCTGGAGGCCACGCTGAGGGACGATAGGGGAGAGGGGATTCCCTGGGCCACTCTCCGGACGAGCCATGGGACCGAGGTCGTCACGGACGGCAGCGGAACGGCGCTGCTGGATCTGGAGGTGCCCGACGATGAGACCCTGACCGCTGTACCGCTCACCTTCACCTTCAACGGTGACGACCGTCTCACGCCCCTCACGTACTTCATCGGCGTGCCCATCACGCCCGTCGGGTTCAACTGGCTACTCTGGGTTGGAACGCCTGGCCTTGTCGCTCTACTGGCAGCGG